>JADQBQ010000038.1 GCA_016278505.1 Clostridiales bacterium | reverse complement strand
GTCAGAGAAAAACGTGACTAATAATGCTGTCTGGGTAGTGAACAATAAAAACATAGCAACAATAAATAACGGGCAAATTACCGCCGGTGATCCCGGAGACACAGAAATCTTTATCCGCAGTTACGGTCTGGAAAAGCTGATTAAAGTGACCGTAGATAACCCCGAACCCCAACCGGAAGGGTTGACCGTGAATCCTGGGAACATTAACTTGGAACCAGATGAAACAAGGCAACTAGAAGCAATCTTGATATTATCAGATAATTCAACACAAGATGTTACTCAACAAGCTAACTGGTCAGTTGAAAACACCAGTATAGCTTCCGTAAATAAAGGTAAAGTAACCGCAAAAGGACCAGGGACAACTAAAGTAACCGTAACCTGTGAAGGACAAACAGCTAAAGCTTACATTGAAGTGATTGAAACAGCACCTGAACCGGAAAAAATTGATGTTGCTCCTTCCAGTGTCACAATAACCCCCGGTGAAAAGCAGTCTTTTGAAGCGGTATTGGTTTTCTCTGACGGTTCAACCGAAGATGTAACTCACAATGCGGTGACGGGTGATAGCCAAATTGCAACTGTAAATAATGGCACAATCACAGCTCATTCCCCCGGATCAACAGACATTGTGATTGAAAGCCAGGGTAAGACCGCTACGATTCAAGTTAACGTAAACGAGGAACAACCCCAGGTAACGGGTTTAAAGGTAACACCGGACAAACTTACTTTAAAGCCCGGTGAAACGAAACAATTAATGGCATTATTGGAATACTCCAACGGGGGCAGGGACGATGTAACCAAGGATGCCGTATGGTCCGTGAACAATAGTAATATTGCTACAGTTACAGAAGGTAAAGTAATAGCAAATACCTCCGGCACAACAGAAATTCTGGTTAAAAGCAACAATGAAACCGCAACTGTAGTTGTAACGGTAGAAAAAGAAGACACCCCGCCCGAACCGGAAAAATTAATACTTACACCTGATACGGTAACATTAAAAACAGGCCATGAAAAATCGTTCGAGGCAATGGTTGAGTTTTCAGACGGGTCAACGAGGGACATAACACATGATGCAACATTCGGGACAACCAACCGCAGCATAGCAACCGTCAGCGACGGCAAAATCATAGCCGGACAGCCGGGTAATGCAAAGATACTCGTCCGTGGGTACGGGTTTAGTGAGATACTTCAAGTTGAAGTAATAAAGGATACCCCTACTCCTGAACCGGTAGAGTTAAACACGTTTCCCAGTATGGTGAACCTGGAACTGAATGAACATGAACAGTTAACTGCAATTTTACAGTATTCAGACGGGTCATCAGAAGATGTAACTCAAAGTGCTGATTGGACCAGTAATAACAGTCAAATAGCTTCTGTGATTAATGGAAAGGTTGTAGCAAAATCCGAGGGTATTACTGAAATAACCGTGGAAAAGAGTGGTTTTTCTCAAATCGTAAACGTAGAAGTATCCGAACCTATGCAGGACCTGGAACCGGAAAGTTTGTTAGTATCACCTGATAACCTTAAATTAAACGTAGACGAAGATAGAAACCTAACTGCAGTACTGACTTATACCGATGGCACAACCAAGACAGTAACTAACAGTACGGTATGGTCAACCAGCAACCCCGAAATCGTATCAGTGGACAATGGTACCGTAATAGGGAATTCAACAGGAACAGCACAGGTAACAGCTACTTTCGAGGGGATCTCTACTACAGTACAGGTGAATGTACAGGATGCACAGGAAGTTAAAACTCTTCCTGCAGTAACCTTTCCCGGTGAAGCAAAAAGTAAACAATTCCAGTGGACCTATAACGGTACAAATTATAAATGGCATGTTGAAGCACCGCAGTACTTATACGATTACAGTAAAGAGATACAAGGCCTGACCAAACAATACTACGAAAGCGATCCATATACACAACAGCAGATACTTCAATCATTAACTCCGGAACTAAGAGCAATCGTATTAGCCTGCTCAATGGGCGCAAATGGTGACAGAAGACCCTGGGTGAAGGAATCCAACAACGTCCAATATATTAAATATTTGGCCAATACATTAAATTCTCAAGCTCAAACAGAAGGGTTTACAGAGTTTGAAACAGCCGAATTCGCATTAAGTTTCGTACAGTCAATACCATACGAAGCCGTTCAATATCCACAACTACCCACGCAGACGGTATTTGAAACCGGTGACTGCGACGGTAAATCAATTTTAATGGGTGCTTTGTTAACGGAAATGGGATACGATTCAGCATTAATGTACTATTCGTCCCAAAGCACGGGTAACGATGCTGGTCATATGGCCATAGGTATCTCTTTTGCGGAACAAGTACCAAGCCGGGATTACCCGCTTATTTATACAACCTATCGGGGTAAGAAATACTACTTTGCCGAAACTACAGAGGAACGGCTTATTGGTGAACGGATTGGGTACACTTTGACTGAAATGTATTCGTTACTAGAATATTAATAGTAGGAGAATGATAATATGGCATTTCTTAAGTTTTTCGGTTTCATCATGTTTCTGGCACTGGTAGTTATTTTCATGCCAGGCATTGGCACACCATAAAAGAAAGTCCCGGGAGAGAAGTTCTCTTCCGGGACTTTTTAATTTTAATGTATCAAGGTTCTCCTGCTAATTCTGTAAAGCACGCCAAATACAAAATCTAAGGTGAAATGCGCAACCATTGCTGGTAGTAACGAATCGAATTTATAAACTAGCAAAGCAAATGGAATTGATGATATAAATACTATTACTAAATGCGGTAATGCTTTTATTAAAGTACCTAGTGTATCAATGTCTAATTCTTTTTTGCGGTGTAAGACATGTCCTAAAGCCCAGATTATATTAATGGCAAAATATATAAATACAAAATGAATAGTGAGCATCCTAGCAAATACAATGTTATATAGAATAAGCAATATACCCCTGGTATAAATTTCTTCAAATATTCCTGCTGCCAAAGAAAGGCGTAAAAGTGTAAATAAGCTGCCTTTCGTGAGTTGTCCACCAAGAAGAAATGTCATGCTATTACTCCATAAACGGCATTTAATTAATAATACATAGCCAATTAGTGATATTAACAGGCCGGTTATAATGCCATAAATTAAGGAGGTGGTTATGTCTATGCCAAGCAACAATTCCGGATATTGTGTAAAACCTAAAAAGGATAAAAAAAATAATAACACATCGAAGAGCACTATCAAAACAAGAATTAAATTACCCATATTATACAACCTTTCAGTAAAAAAAATAACCTTAATGATTTTAATCTTCTTTCTGTTATACTTGTTAAATTTTACATTAATGGTAAAATATGATGACGTGGTAAGTTTCATCAATCCGAACATTAACTTAAAGCCTGCAATTCAGTATTCGGGTTTAGAAAAAATATTGATCTCAATAGTAGCAACTACAGTCGGTCTTATCTATTTCTACCATAAATATAAAGAATAATCGATAGATTTTACCAAAAAGTGCCGTAAAGCCCCCGGCTTTAGCCGAGATTCAGGGGCAACAATCTTACAGTTTTGAAGAAAGTCCTGGGAGAGAAATTCTCTTCCGGGACTTTTTAATTTTACAAACCTATAGAAGGAGGTACATTGAATGGGCCTTGAGTTTAAAAAAGGTAACTGGCTTGAACAAGTTGAGTACGAAAAGGAAGAACTTTTAAACCAAATAGCGTCTGAAGTTGCCAAAGAACATCCTGAATTATTTGAAGGCAGTCTTTCCGAAGAAAAAAGAGTTGAGGCAGAAAACATAGTCCGTAACGCTGTCCAAACTAGAAATGACGTTGCTCCCACTGAGATAGAAAAAATTGTAAGCAAAATCATAGGACAGGCTACTGGCTATGGTACATTACAAGAGTTTTTCTTACCAGAAGCGGAAGATATAACAGAAGTCTTTATTAACCCAACATCTAACGGCCCCAAAGTATTTTACAGTAGACAGGGTAAGTCCTGGCCTTCAGAAAAGCAATACTTTAAAAACAATCGTGAAGTACAGGAATACTGCCAAAAGATATGCGAAGATGCAGGCCGGCCATTCACTGAAGATGCTCCGATTGTTGATGCCTGGCTCCGGGACGGCTCCCGGTTGGCTACGATAGGTTTTAAAACCAGCCCGTTAGGTGTTGCAGCCACTATCAGGAAATCTCCCACATCACGATCTCCAATGTCTTTAGACAAGCTGGTTGAATTTGAAACACTGCCACCTTTTGCAGCAGACCTTCTAACTGATTGTATAGTGAACGGTAACGCAAACTTGGGAGTATTCGGCAGGACTGATAGCGGTAAAACTACGTTCTTACGTTCATTAGGGCTCTTTATAAGCCCGGAAGAAAGAACCTTTATTGCAGAGACCAGCTTTGAAATGTATATGCCGCACTTACCTAACTGTATCAACCTGGTTGAAGTAGTTTACGGTGATAAAACACTCGTAGATATGACCCAACTCTGTAAAACCATGAACAGGAATAACCCTGACAGGGCTATAGTCGGGGAATTGCGTTCAAAAGAAATCATTGCCGCTTCTCAGATAGCTTCCAGTACATCAGGAGGGTTTTGGACAACCGGGCACGCTGGTAATATTAACGGGCTACGGACACGCCTTTTCGGTATGTTTCTCGACGGTGGTGTACAGCTTCCCAAAGAGTTTTTAGATGAAATCATAGCCTCAATGTTCCATTTCGTAGTGTTCCTTGATAAAGAAACCAAAACGGAAGAACGTAAACGTACTTTAATGTCTATCGTGGAGGTTACTCCCGAGGGGTATAACACGATAATAAAATTTGACCAGGAAGAATTCGCCCTGACCGGTGGTAAAACACGTCGATGGATTTATAATAACCCTATTTCGCAGGAAAGGCTGTCTCAATTAGCTTTCAATGGTGCAACGATTAAACCTGAATATAAAGATATACACCAAAATTATTTATACAATGGTGATGCGTAATGGTAAAAATTCTATTACTAATCAGCCTTTTGCTACTGTTTTATAGCCTGACCGTGGGGCAATTCCCCGATATTACTAACCTTAAAAAAGTCATCCAACGGTTCGTGTTACCTGGAGGAAGTGCTGTATTTTTTTTCCTTGCCGGTACTTTATTATTTCAAACCCCACTGGCTGGGTTACCATGGGCTATTCTTGGCTGGTTTATACCGGGATGGATCACGGATGCAGTATATAACCACAAACAGGATAGGTTAAGGGATCTCGCTAGAGATTTTGTTACCAGTGCCTCCGGCCTTTTTGCGGCAGGGCAGATGACTTCTGAAGTTGTAAGAACAATGGCTGACCGGCTCCCAGAACCACTTGCCGCTGAATTTCAGGATATGATCCGGACAAGAAACGTGAGCCCACATGCCTCATTTCCACGAATGTTTAACGATCTCAGCGAAAAATACAATCTTTCAGAGTTTAAAGCAGTATCCACAATTCTATCAGCTTCCGATCAGGCCGGAGGGCCAACGGCAGCAGCTAAAGGTTTAAAACGGTTAGGACACGCACTGCGACAACGTGACAGGTTAATAAAAGAACGTAAGAAAGCAATCATGGAATCTAAGATTGCGGCTATAGTGGTAGTTATTATTTTAGCGGTAGGACTTTTATTAGATGCGACGCTATTCAAACACCTGTTTGAAGGGCCGGGTAAGTTTATCATGGCATTCAGCTCTATGTTACTGGTAGGGCTTATTTTTATCATTACAAACGTGATGAGATTCAAGGACTTGGCGTAGTTGGTTGGAAAAGATAGTGCATTGCCGTATCCAAAGTTTAATACTTGCAAAGTAGAAAGGAGGGAGGAAAAAATGGCTATAGCCTTATTTATTTGCATATTAATAACCTTCTTACTTGTGTTAGTCCCACGGGATGAATACGATGTCAGTCCGGGAAATGCAGCTATAGAAAAGGTTAAAAGTAGTTTCGGTGCCCGGTTAACCACGGATAGTAAAAAGAATATATTAGGAATACTTAACCGGAGCATAAAAGATATAGTCAAAACCGGACTGCTCGTAGGTATTGGATTAGGGTTTATTGTTACTCTGTTAACCTTTAAGTTTATTGGCCCCTTTGCTGTTGTTGCCGGCCTTTTAACCGTCTTATCCGGGTTTATACTGGCAGAAAAACTCGTAGAAAGTGAATATAAGAAATGGCAGGAACGCTTGTTTGAGGGTATCCCCACATTAGTAAACTTTACCCCGGCATTTCTTGAAATCGAAAGTATAACACCCCGCGAAGCATTAAACTATACCCTGCCCTTCTTACCTGAACCTTTAAGGAGTGAAATGTGGTCCGCCATTGACAGGATAAGACGTACCGGAAAGGTGCGTGATGCTATGAACGTACTTTCGCAAAGAGCAAACCACCCTTTAGTAGATGCCATAAGTTTTAGAATATCCGCTACCTGGGATGCTAAAGTTACATCTGATATTTTCGGTGATTTAAGTGATCAGGTAGATGATATGACGGAGATGGCAGCTACCAGAGCAACTACAGCTAAAACAGGTTACATGGCCCTTGTCTGCGTCTTTGGTCTTGTTGGGATGGTACTCATATACGGGTATCCAGGTATGAGCTATTTAATGAACAAGATGACTGGAGGCTTCGGGTTTTGAAAGGAAGTGCGGATTTAATTGAGAAAACTAATTCTTCTGGTGTTGTACTTAGTGATGTTCGTGATAACAATACTTGCCGGTCTTTGGGTCACATCAACCGTCTGGACGTGGATATGAAAAACGAAAAGGGGTTTATTGAATTACAAATGCTGGTCACTTGCCTTGTGGTACTGCTGACCATGTTTTTTTTTATTTTTGGGACCTGTATAGGAGTATGGAAAGAATCAACGGCTAAATACCAGTGGTTTACAGAAGCGATGGATTTTGCCGCGCAAGCTTCTAATATTACGGGTGATACAGGGGAGGTGACACTTAATGAATACTTAGCAAGGGAATATTTCACCCTGGCTATGGACGAGTTTATGGATGATTATTACTTAGAAAGTTTTCATGCAGTAAATGTAGGACAGTCAATCCCAGGAGGGGTTGCACAGAGCCCAGGATACGTTGCTACTATCACTGTCCCTGTATTTGACGGGTATGTCGGGATGGTAGGCAACCAAAGTGTTGAAGTTCCAATGAGGTACTTTGCAGTAACAAAAAGTGAGCGAGTCAACTAAAAGGAGAGTGCTTTTCATGATTAAAAGGATTAAGAAATTCTTTCAAGTTAACAAATTTATTCAAGATGAAGATGGGTCACTTGACAATTTAACCTGGATTATCGGCAGTGCAGTGGTCGTTGTGCTTATTATAGTGGTATTTATGAGCCTGGCACCGGATACCGCTGAAGATGTTTGGGACAGTTTCATTGATTACGCAACAGGCGAATTTGGTATTTAAGGGGATTTCTATATGTTAGACAAGGTTATAATGCTCCCGTTTACTATGGTTTTAATTTTCATGTTCTTCTTTGTGGGAATAACCGGAGTGATAATGTTTGGACAGTGGTGCATGATTCAGAATCAAGCACAATTCGTAGCTACTTCAATGGGAAAATGGGGTGGGTTAACTACTGAAACCAAGACCGATACTATCCAATTTGCTAACGAAATAAACCACACCTATGGTAACGACTTACGCTTAAACGTAAGCAACTCCGGTTATCCTGCACCCTGGGGTCAGGAAGTTTGGGCAGAGATAAAATCCCAGTTCAACTTTGAAATTGGAGAAATAGAAGTAGGTGTATATGAACTTACCGGTTACGGTAGATCCGTCAGCACTTACCTTGACGGGGCTTACAGCGCATCTTATACCTACCCGTAGAAAGGTTCTGAGATATGGGTACAAAGGGCAGAAACTTATTACTGCTAATGTTTACAATCAGCGCCCCGCTTGCAATTGCAGGGAAGGGTTTTATCCTCCCTGCAAGTTTCTTTATCAACTTAATTTCAGGGATAGGAGTAATTTATTATTACTATTACTCTTACAAAGCTCGAAAAACCAGCCGGGGACTGGGTTTAAAATACGTTGTACTGCTTCCTTTAAACTATAATTTAGCGGAGTTTTTAATTAAACTAACCGGCAGGAGATTTAAAGATAAAGGATTAAACGCCTTTGAAGTCCATATTAAGTCACCCAAACTAAGTTTAACCGAATTCCTGCAGGCAATGGACGTAGATTTAAACCTGGCCAAGAGCTTATATCCACAAGCCCTTTTTTTATGGGAAACTCCAGCACCTATTCCTTCCTCCATACGTGCATTAGTTAAGAAGTCGGAAAAGGAAGGTAACGGGTTTTTGGAAAAAGGAAAATGGCCGGTCCCTCATATCCCGTTCATTGAAACTGAACTAAATCATCGTAATGTAAGACGGGGTGCTATTCTGTTAAGAAATGATCAAACACGAGGGAGGTGTAGCCGCATTTATCCCCTGATTAAAGTTAAAGGATGAATGCGGCAGGAATTTTGAACAGGAAATTAGGTATCATCGTTTCCCTTGTATTGGCACTGGTGTTTACTTTTTTGATTGTCAATACAGCAAATAAAAAGTTTGAACAGGTAAGCGAAACCGTTGAAGTTGTAAGGGCTACACAGTATATACCTGCAGGTGAGACAATAACAACCATGAATACCGAAAAGGTAGAGGTTATAGAATCAATGGCAAACAACCTGGCAACACCTGACCAGATAAAAGACAAAACAGCATTAGTATCTATTATTGATGGCCAATTAATACATGAAGACAGCCTTGACACAGCCAAACCGTTACGTTCCGGACATGTAGAGGTATTCGTACCCGTAGACTTATCAAGTTCTGCGTATGCGTTAGCCGGACATTCAGTAAATGTTCATATAGTAGACCGTGAAACCGGAACTGCACCCGTAGTTTTGAAAAACATACGAGTCCTGCATTGTTTTGATAACCAGGCCGAGGCAATAAGTGAAGGTAACGGAAACGCTATTGCCAAAGCAGCCGCCGGGAAAAATGAACCAGCATCAGTAGGTTTAGAGGTACCGATAGGTGATGCAGAACAAATAGTACATGCCGCTTCAAATAAAGCAGTCTATTTAGTTAAATCAAAGTCCGGTTGGTAATCCAGCCGGGCTTTTTTTTATGGGAGGTGATTAGAATTGTTTTGTTTAATCGCGGCTGAAAATGATGTAGCACAAGTAATAAAAACTGAACTCAATAAATGTTACCCCGATTGGAAATTCGATACCTGTACGGACGCACAGGCCCTTTCACGGTACAGTGACGAGGTTAATGTATTAGTTTTAAGCAGGTTTTTACCGGAAGATTCTTTTAAACTATTAAAAGAATTAAAGCTCATGTTTTTCTCAACCCATATCGTGTTATTGGTAGGTGTGGATGGAGAACACCAGCGAGCATATATAAAGGCCGCTGAAGATAACGGCCTTTTCAATATTGTGACCGGGACGTTGCCTGGGGATATGCCTTACGATATCTTTACTGCTGTAAAAACACCCAAACACCCGGACCGAGAAGGGTATATTGACGTAGAAGAATATTTTCAGGAAAAAGATGACGAGGAAAACGATGAGTTAATTAACCTTCATCCCGAGGAAATATTAACAGAACCAGACATTGATGATACTCCCGCACCCGTAGAAGATGATCAACCTCGGGACAATGATAATGTAGAGGATCTAAAAACCAAAATAAATGAGCTTGAACAGATTGTAAAAATGTTGAACACTGGTGAACAAGAAAAAACTCCAATGTCCAAAATGGCAAAAGGGGGAGGGATACTTGTACTTAGCGCGGCAAACCGTGGTGGTGTAGGTAAAACAACGGTAGCCGTCACCGTAGCAGAAGCCCTTTCACGGGCCGGGGTCCCCACTGTATTGATTGACTACGACCTTGGTTCACCAGCAGTTGCAAATTTCCTTGAGATTAAAGACGTATCAGGGATTGAAGCCCTTGCAGGCCGAACTATTAGACACAGTAACCTTCAAGATATTATCGTTGAAAAAGGAAATTTGAACATTCTCCCGGGTGTGATGAATAGAACTCTTCCCAAATTTAAGGAAGGCCAGTTATGGCAAATAATTGACATGCTGAAAGAGATGTACGGTGTAGTGGTATGCGATACCCCGCCCGAACACTGGACAAAACCATGGATAACCGAGCTATTCAAAAAAGCGGATTACGTTTTTGCAGTGGTTGACCAATCCAAAACGTCCGAGGAAAACACAAGAGCCTATGCCCCGTATTTATTAACCATGGGTGCCAGTCCCGAAAGGATCGGTATTGTATTAAATAAATACAGTCCCAAACTTGACCATCCTAAGAAAGTAGAGAAAGAATTCTGTGCAGGGTTTAAAAAGAATGTTAAAACCTTGCCCAAGATCGCAGCCGTAATTCCAGAAGATTGGGATGCACACGTTTCCAAGGGGTATAAAGGGGAAGTGGTTGGTTTAGAGGACATTAACAGCCAATGGCACCGGTTAGCAGAAAGAATTGCTCAATTGGCAGGGTACGGTTACAAGCAAAGCTCCAAGAAAGAAAAGAAAAGTATTAAAGATCTAATTTCAGGAATTAAAAAAATATCATTTAAGAAAAGTTAACAATCTTGGGGTTGTTAACTTTTTTTTGGAGGTGATGATCCTTGGATATTATTAAGAAGGTACACGAACTATCGCAATATCTGGACAATGATGCTATTGCGAGTGCATTAAAAATCCCTGAAGAAACAGTTGTCGATATCCTGGAAGGGAAAGCCAACGTGGAACAAATTCAAACCCAGGAAAACGATTCAGCCCCTGTAATTCATGTTAATTCAGTAAAAACAGCTTATCGTCAAAAGATTATCTCTGTAATGAGGGCCAAAGGGGGAGTCGGGTGCTCCGTAATCTCTTTAGGACTTTCATACCATTTAAGTAAAGAAATCAAAGTGTTATTAATTGACTTAAACCTTACAAATGGCGGCGGTGACCTATCTTTCTATCTTAACTTACCGGATTATCCTCATTTGGGGGTATATAAAGACAATTTATTAAACTGTGTTATCCCTGTCGAACTCAACTTTGATGTGCTGCAGGCACCCAACATGACTGACAATGAAAAGCAAAAAGTAAGTCAGATTATTAACCATGCCCGGCAGGACTATGATGCAATAGTCATTGACCTGCCGAACCGTGATGATGACCTTGTAATGACAGCCCTTGAATGTTCCAATACTTTAGTCGCCGTTACCAGCGACACAGCTTTAGAAATAGTACGGCTGGCCACAATCCTTTCCCAGTATCAGCAAAAGAATATTATCGTAACAGCAAATGCCTGCAACTTATCAGGTGATGCTAAGGAATACTTTACTAACTACGAAACCGTCAAGATAGAACACGATAACTCTCTTTCCAAAATACTGGACCGGTGTGACCTTCCCGGCGAAAAGACAATATTCATGCGAGGGATTAAACAAGTAGGAGACCTTTTATTTGAACGTAAACAAAAAGGTATCCTCAAAAGTATCTTTGGGGGGAGTTGATTTAATGAGACCGAACAAAACCATAATTATACGGGTCCTTCTTATTGTTCTTGCCACAACTATTGCCGGGTTTAGTATGTACCAATACAAAGATTATGTAGCAACCAATCGACCTTTAAAGAAAGTTTTAGTTGCAAAAGCAGATATACTTCCTTATGCAGTTATAACTTCAGAATCCCTTGTCTATAAGCAACTACCGGAAGGAAGTAAACACGAGAAATCTGTCCAGGACCCAAAAGAAATCGTCGGTAAGAAAACAACTGAAACCATATATAAAGGGGAACAAATCTTACCTCAAAAACTGACTGAAAGCTCGTTAGCTTTAAAACAAGAAGACCGTGCAGTTGGTATCCCGATTGATATTGTAAAAGCCGCCGGTATGACCATAAACCCCGGCAATAACGTGGACGTTTACTGGCTTGAAGGTGATAAAGCAACACTCACCACTGAAGAAGATATGAGACAAGCTGAACTAATAGCAGTTAACGCTACTATACTCGACGTTTTAAATACCCAGAACCAAAGTATGTACAATATCACAACAAATGCAGAAGAGGGCAAAGCTCCAACAGTTGCCGTGCTTAAAGTAAACAACAGTGAAGTCCAAAGCATCATAACCGCAATCGGGAACGGAACAATCTATCTTGCCAAACGACAGTAGGGAGGGGTTTTTCTATGAAATTTGAATCAAGATTAGAACTCGGAGAGAAACACTTACACGAGGCCACTTCATATATTCAAGAATTGATAACCGATCCTGTAAGCGATACCGGGTTAGACTTTAACGACCTCGAAACTATATTACACCGTGCAAAGGCCGGGCAACCGGGATGCGACCAGAAAGTGCAGGATATTATCGTAAAGTTAATGGAAACCTATGGCCTTACAATCACCGATATGGATAACCGTGACGCCGCCAAGGAAATCTATAAATACCTCTGGGGCCTTGATGTAATTGAAGATATTTATAAATCCCCTAATATTGACGAGATCAGGGTGAACAGCCCGGATAAAGTATATTACCAGGATAAAGGCAGGAACATGAAAGCCGATGTATCGTTTAAAGATAACGAACACGTTAACAAAATCATAACCCGGATGCTAGAACACGATAGGGCCAGCCTGGATGAAAGTAACCCCGGCTGTGAATCAAGACGCCTTGACGGGACAAGGATAACAGCCCTTGGCCCGCCGGTAGTAAAAAACCCTTCTATGGTCTTACGAAGGCACGGTACTTTTAATATCTCTGACGATAACTATATTAAAAGCAGTACTATGGATAAATACACCATGCAACTGCTCGCCACACTGGTTAAAGGCCGGGCCAATATTTTAATAGCAGGGGATTCTAATACCGGCAAGACCACTTTACTGCGGTGGTTGGCAAAATTCATGAGAACTAACCTTCGTGTAGTGACCATTGAAACCGACAGAGAACTCCTTTTAGATGAATGGTACCCCGACAGAGATATAACAGCTATTGAAGCCCACCCGGAGATAAACTGGGATATACGAAGGTGTTTCACGGTAACCTTAAGACTTTCACCTAATGTTATCATCGTGGGCGAAGCACGCGGGGTCGGAGAAGCAGGGCAAATGATAAACGCCTGCCGCAGCGGTCACCACGGGTCAATGGGCACAATCCATGTGTTTTCGGTTTATGAAGCGGTAAGTATCCTAGCTCAAATGGCCCTTGAAGAAGGCAGGAAACTGCCTATATCTATTCTGGAAAATCAGGTGGCCGCATCGTTCGATGTTATCCTTCAGATGTACGGCAGTGATGTTACCGGTACTCGAAAAATAGAACACATCACTGAAGTCTTTAAAGGTAAAGACGGACCGGAATTTAACGACCTGTGCATTTGGAAACCATCAGAAGAAAGCTACGAGAAAGGTGTGTGGGAGTACCCTAACCCTATCTCACCGACGTTAGCCGCCAAACTTTTTAAATACGGGGTTACCAAGAAAGAGCTTTTAACCCTGGAAAGGATGCGAAAACATGCAGCCTGACCTTATGTTCCTGCTAGGTATTGCACTCCCAGTAATGGTGGTTGCGTCATTCCTATTGGAAAGCGTATGGAAAACGGGTCTTAAAGTTCAAGAAAGGACAAATGCCCGTAAAAACCGTAAAGCACAGCTGGCCCGGCTCCCCGGTGTAGTAAGAAAATCATTTGAAACCCCACAAAGGAAGCGAACTGGACGATATAACTATCTACACAACTTTACCGGGGGACAGATTGAACGTATAGGCTGGAAAATAAAACCCTCAACTTTTATAACACTATCGCTTGCAGTTGCACTTCTAGGCATGACCATCGTATTCACATTTTCTAGGGATATAATATTAACTATAACTTCTGCTATAATCATCGTACTGATACCGTTTATGGTACTTAACTGGGCAACTCAAAAACATGAACAAAAGATCATGGATCAACTTCCCACTGCAATCCAGCTGTTCTCTATAGAGTTTGAAATGACCCAAAACATTAAAGAAGCTTTAGAACGTGCCGCAGAAGGAGTTGGTAAGCCAACAGATAAGTATATTAAACTATGCGCTAAAAACCTTGGAGCCAGCCGGCCTGCCAAGGAAACCTTTGATAAACTAGCCAAGAGCCTTAACTGTGAATACGGACGTATGTGGGCACAAATGTTACTTGCATCCACGGAGGACATGACCGTGGTAAAGTTAATGCCACGGCTTATTTCCCGGTTAAGCGAGCAAAGACTACTGCAGCAGAAGAACATTAAAGATATAAGTGGAGAAAAACGGATCGGGATAATCCTGAACGTGCTCATAATACCAGGTTTTATACTGACCCAGGTATTCTTTTCAAAAGCTACCCAGTTTTTTTATAGCCCAATAGGAAAACTCGTAATCATGTTCATCTTCCTGTCCGTGATCGTTGGGATTATGCTTGACCAGTTGCTTAGGAGGGTTGACTTATAAGTGAATATGTATTGCTTATAAAAGAACACCAAGGTGAACTATTCCTTTTCTTGAGTTTCATAAGCATTATAGTGATCCTACTGCAACTAGTAAAGTTTATTCCCAAACCTCGTAAGCGGGGACCAAAGGTAAACCTTGACAATAAAAAGAAACACCTTCCTGAACTAATCGGCGGGCTGATGGGGTTTTCTGTAATGAGCCAAAATTTAATATGTGCAATCCCGTGTGGAATATTAGGTGCAGGGTTAGGATTGGGCAGCCGGAAACTTTATAACTGGTTCTTTCATAAACTAACGGAAGAAAAAAAATCCGGTGAAATTTTAATGTTATTTGAAGTGATAAGCGTTTACTCATTAGCCGGATATTCACTCTACGAAGCTATTTCAGCCAGCCTTTACTTTGCTAACTTAACCAAGAAACCACTTCAAAAATGCTTACGGCAATGGGGGCAGGGTCCCGAAAGAGCACTTAAAAAGATGGCAGAGGATATCGGCAGTATAGAAGCCGAGACACTATCCAAAATACTTCAGAGGGCAATAACAGTCGGTCCCAACAGGTTAGCCGACTTCTTAAGTCAGGAAAGTGCCACATTGGAAAAAATTCGGCAGTACAGAATCGAGAAAGGTATCGGGGCACGTCCTTTGATCCAGACGTTGTATCTGTTATTTCCGGGCCTGGCCCTGGTGGGAGTTACACTGTTACCGATTGGCTACCATATTTCCCAGACAATAATGTCTGTGAATCTTAGTTAGATTCCACCTAAGAGTAGAACGAAACAATATATATTAACCAATAAGTAGAATTATGTTACTATATAAGAGGACGGGGAAACCGTGATACAACGGTTGCCCCGTCCTTTTTTTGTGTTCATGTAATTTAGGTATTGGAGGTGATACTTTTCAAGGAAATGGAGAACTTAATAAGACCCCCTCCCGAGTAAGTTGTGGTGACCAGTCAAGAGAGGAGGGGGTTGAATGAAATGCGCAGCTCCCTCTTTTAAAATTCAAGAAGGGAGCGAAAAAGAAGTGTATACACGAAATTTAAAGTTTTTAATGGTGTTTATTCTAACCCTTGCGATGATGGTCGGCACGGCGAGTTTTGCCTGGGGAAGTGAATTCGCGGGTGGTAGCGGTACGGAAAGTGACCCGTATATTATCGAGACCGAAGACCAGCTAAACAATGTTCGGAATCATTTATCGGCCCACTTCAAACTTGCCAACGATATAACGCTGACCAAATGGCAGGACGGAGAGGGTTGGGAACCGATTGATAACTTTAAAGGTTCATTTAATGGAAACAATCATGTAATAAAAAACCTTTATATCAATCAACCCGATGATTCATATGTAGGATTCTTTGGAAGTTTACGAGGTACTGTAGAAAACCTGGGATTAGAAGATGTAGATATAACAGGCAGGGCCGGTGTAGGAGCTTTAGCTGGTAATATTTACTCTTTCAAAACGATAACTAAATGTTATTCTACAGGCAGTGTTAACGGTAATTCTTCTAATATTGGTGGGCTAATTGGTAATGCCTCAAGAAATTCAATCGAAGACAGTTATTCTACCTGTAATGTAAGTGGTGCAAGCACAGTCGGTGGGTTAATTGGTTATGCTTATGATGCAAGAGTAAACCAAAGCTACTCCACAGGCATAGTAGAAGGTGACGAAACAAGGGTTGGTGGACTAATCGGTTTTGCCAGGATGGAAACCAGCCTAAATGATTGTTTCTCAACTGCTGATGTATCCGGTTCTGATGTTGTAGGAGGGCTAGTAGGACAAGCCAGTGGAGATACCTATGATAGGGTGAGTATAAACAGAAGTTACGCAGCTGGGTATGTAGATAGTAACGGAAGTGATGTTGGAGGCTTATTCGGGGACTATACCAACACCTCTATCTCTAACAATTACTTTGACGCTATGACCACGGGTCAAACGGACGGACGTGGCGATAGAGCCCAGAAGTCAACCTACGGAATGCAGTTTCAAACGGGATATACTAATTGGAACTTTACAAACATCTGGGCAATTGATGAAGGAAACAGCTACCCATACCTAAAAGCATTCTCACAAGCACCCGAGAGCGTATATGTTGATAGTACCGGTGTTTACGCAAGCGGCAGTGGTACGGAGAATGACCCGTTTATCATTGAAACCGAAGATCAATTAAACAACGTGAGGTACGATTTAAGCAGTCACTTCAAACTTGCCAATGACATTACTCTGACCAAATGGCAGGATGGAGAAGGATGGAAACCGATTGATAACTTTGAAGGTTCATTTAATGGAAACAATCATGTAATAAAAAACCTTTATATCAATCAACCCGATGATTCATATGTAGGATTCTTTGGAAGTTTACGAGGTACTGTAGAAAACCTGGGATTAGAAGATGTAGATATAACAGGCAGGGCCGGTGTAGGAGCTTTAGCTGGTAATATTTACTCTTTCAAAACGATAACTAAATGTTATTCTACAGGCAGTGTTAACGGTAATTCTTCTAATATTGGTGGGCTAATTGGTAATGCCTCAAGAAATTCAATCGAAGACAGTTATTCTACCTGTAATGTAAGTGGTGCAAGCACAGTCGGTGGGTTAATTGGTTATGCTTATGATGCAAGAGTAAACCAAAGCTACTCCACAGGCATAGTAGAAGGTGACGAAACAAGGGTTGGTGGACTAATCGGTTTTGCCAGGATGGAAACCAGCCTAAATGATTGTTTCTCAACTGCTGATGTATCCGGTTCTGATGTTGTAGGAGGGCTAGTAGGACAAGCCAGTGGAGATACCTATGATAGGGTGAGTATAAACAGAAGTTACGCAGCTGGGTATGTAGATAGTAACGGAAGTGATGTTGGAGGCTTATTCGGGGACTATACCAACACCTCTATCTCTAACAATTACTTTGACGCTATGACCACGGGTCAAACGGATGGACGTGGCGATAGAGCCCCTAAAACCACAACAGAAATGATGCAACAATCCACCTTCAATAATTGGAACTTCACTAACATCTGGGGGATCAATGAAAGTACAAGCTATCCTTACTTGCAAACCTTTGGTAATGTGGAACAACCAATTGAAGTTATAGTGATAGAACCTGACACGATTGATATAATGACAGGCGAAACCAAACAACTCACCGTAACCGACAATAACGGTAACGATATAACCAGCGAATCCAGCTACACCAGCGATAACGAATCAGTAGCAACGGTAGACGAGAACGGGCTTGTAACAGCGGTAGGAGTCGGGGAAACAGAGATAACCGTATCCTACGAGGACATTACAGAGACCGTATCAGTAACGGTTGAAGCAGAAAACGGTCAGCCCTTACTGGCAATAACGGGTAGTGTTGATGATACCGTCAAGGTATGGGACGTGGAGACTGGCCAAGTAATAACAAACTTCACCAAGCATTCTGATACTATTCAGGAAGTCGCCTTTAGTCCGGACGGAACCAAAGCCATAACGGGTAGTAATGATAAAACCGCCAAGGTATGGGACGTAGAAACTGGCCAAGTAATAACGAACTTCACCGGGCATTCTGGTTTGGTTAGTACCTCCGCCTTCAGCCCGGACGGTACCAAAGCCATAACGGGTAGTACTGATGGCACCGCCAAGGTATGGGACGTGGAGACAGGGCAAGTAATAACAAACTTCACCGAGCATTCTGATACTATTTTTGCCGCCGCATTCAGTCCGGACGGCACCAAAGCTATAACGGGCAGTCTTGACAGCATCGCCAAGGTATGGGACGTAGAGACCGGGGAAGTAATAACGAACTTCACCGGGCATTCTAAGGCTATTTCGGCAGTCGCCTTCAGTCCGGAAGGAACCAAAGCTATAACGGGTAGTGGTGATAAAACCGCCAAGATATGGGGCGTAGAGACCGGGGAAGTGATAACAGACTTCACTGGGCATTATGATTGGGTTAATGCTGTCGCCTTTAGTCCGGACGGAACCAAAGCCATAACGGGTAGTAGTGATAAAACCGCCAAGGTATGGGACGTAGAGACTGGCCAAGTAATAACGAACTTCACCGGGCATTCTAGTATGGTTAATGCCGCCGCCTTCAGCCCGGACGGTACCAAAGCCATAACGGGTAGTTATGATGACACCGCCAAGGTATGGGATGTAGAGACAGGGCAAGTGATAACAAACTTCACCGGGCATTCTGATATTGTTTTAGCCGCCGCATTCAGCCCAACCGGAGCAACTGACCCGGTTGATATAACAAGCATTTCAGTAGAACCTACTGAAGTTGACCTTCTAGTAGACGAGACTGCACAACTCACTGTAACCGACAATAACGATAACGATATAACAAGCGAATCCAGCTACACCAGCGATAACCAATCAGTAGCAATGGTAGACGAGAACGGGCTTGTAACAGCGGTAGGAGCTGGGGAAT
This sequence comes from Clostridiales bacterium, assembly GCA_016278505.1. GTDB lineage: Bacteria > Bacillota > Desulfotomaculia > Desulfotomaculales > VENG01 > VENG01. The sequence continues at coordinate 38,627 of JADQBQ010000038.1, read as the reverse complement.
CCACAATAACCGCAGAATATGACGATCTCACCGTAACTGCTACGGTAACCGTATTTGAACTGGCAAACGAGGTATTACCCGAGGGTGACATTATCGTACTGCGTGTTCCGCAATTATTAGAGACCGTAACTTATAATTGCGCAGCCGGATTCACTGTAACAGAAAACGGTATAGATGTCCCTGTAACCAAAGTTGAAGTTAAAGACGGTACAGAGTGGCCGTTCAGCGAAGTATGGCTTCACCTGGATCACCAAATAACCATGGGAAGTGACGTAGTAGTTGACTTCAATCCTAACGATGACTGTCCGATCACACCAGTAGAAGGTGATGAACTGGACATTACAACCGGAGTTGAAGAGAACAACAGTGAAACCCCATTGACAGTAGAGCGTTCAACCGTGGTAGTAGGTGATAGTGGCGACGTTGTTCACATTGACCTGCCGACCGTAATTGAACACATTGACTATGACGGAAGTGCCGGGTTTGAAATTATCAGTGGAGGTACAACCATTCCAGTTAATAGAGTAGTAACAGATGGTAATGGAACTGGCCTTGATCTGCATTTAGACTACCCTGTACCTTCCGGTGAAACAATAAACATTGGGTACACACCCAACCCTGACTACGAAATCATCACTGGGGGCGGAACACCGCTAACAGAGATAGGTTCCGGTGGGGGAAGCAGTACAATCGTAGTAGATGAGAATAACAGCACTGCACCAGTTGTAGTAGGAGAAACACCTGTAGTATTTGAAGATGGCCGGACGGTTACAATAATAACCCCAAGCGACATGAATGAAACACATTACGAAGGTAACGCAGGCTTTAGAGTTTTCGATCAGGGTACCGAAATACCCATAGTTTCCGTTGATGTAGAGGGTAACAAGATAATTCTAACCCTTGGAGCCCCACTCTTTGGTGACCCTGTGATAGATTACAACCCTGACGAAGACTACCCGATTGAGAATGAAAACGGTAACCCGTTAGACGACCTAGATGGGATAGAAGGAGAAAATCCTTCTACCATAGCGATAGACAGCTTTACGGTAGAGCCTGATCCGGTTAATATAGACCAGGATGAAACGGCACAAATGACCGTAACAGCGAACTACAGCGACGGTACTTCCGCTAATGTAACCGGACTTGTAGAATGCACTTCCGGCGAAGAAGATACAGCAACCGTAAGTAACGATGGTCTAGTTACGGGAGTATCACCAGGTTCAACCATGCTTACGCTCTCTTACGAAGAAGAATCAGTGGAAGTTTCGGTAACAGTAAACGATCCTGAACCTGTACTGACGGATATCACAGTAACGCCCACGGAAGTAAACGTAACAGCCGGAAAATCCGAACAGCTCACGGTGGTTGCTAATTACTCCGACGGTAGCAGTCAAGAAGTAACCAACGAATCAAATTACAATCCTGACAATGATTCAATAGCTACTACAGACGAGAACACAGTAACCGGCGTAGGTGAAGGAACAACCAGCGTAGAGGTAACCTACGAAGGCCAGAGTGTTAACGTACAGGTTAACGTATCCGCACCGGTAGTTGAAAGTATCACAGTAACCCCCACGGAAGTAAACGTAACAGCCGGTGAATCTGAACAGCTTACGGTAGTTGCTAATTACTCCGACGGAACAACCGAAGATGTAACGGAGCAATCGAGCTACACTTCAGATGATTCAGGAATTGCAAACGTGAACAATGGGTTAGTCAACAGAATAAACGAAGGTAATACGAATATTACCGTTGAATTTAATGGTCAATCAGTCGATGTTCCAGTAAATATCATTGCCCCTGTATTAGAATCCATTTCCGCAGAGGATGTAAGTGTTTCCAAAGCTGAGACTGTACAGCTAGAAGTAACAGCTCACTACTCTGACGGAAGCACGGTTTCTATAACTGACGAAGCGAATTACAATTCCAACGATTCTAATACAGCTTCGGTCAGTGAAAATGGATTAATAACCGGTGAAAACCAGGGCAATACCACTATCTCGATAGAGTATGATGGTAAGAATACCGAAGCAGAAGTAACCGTAACCGACCCGAATGTTGCAGGCTTAACCGTAACACCCAAAAATGTAACCTTGGACATGGGTGAAGAACAACAATTAACGGCTATAGTCAGCTATGGTGATGGTACAACTGAAGATGTAACAGAGGAAGCAGAATACGAAAACCACTGGTCCTTTCCAGTGAACATTAATGATACGGGGCTAATCACTACCAAGCAGGCCGGTGAAAAAGACATTAGGGTTGAATATGAAGGATTCAACGATATAGTCCACGTTAAGGTAAACCAGGAACCTCAGATTACCAGCATTACAGTAGCCCCTGATTCAGTTGAGCTTGAATTAGACGAAACGCAGCAGCTTACAGTAACAGCCAACTACGATGACGGTGCTACCGTGGATATAACAAATGAAGCAGAATACGAGAATCACTGGTCGTTCCCGGTAATTATTGATGATGCAGGGTTAATAACAACCAAGCAGGCTGGGGAAGCAGATGTTAAGGTTAAGTACGAAGGATTCAACGATACAGTTCATGTAAAAGTTAATGCAGAGCCTCAAATTGAAAGCATAGATGTTGAGCCTAATTCCGTAGAACTTGACCCTGGTGATACCCAACAGCTAACGGTAACAGCCAACTATGATGATGGTTCGAATGTAAACGTAACTGATGAAACGAATTACGAAAACCACTGGTCCTATCCGGTAAACATTGACGTCACCGGGTTGGTTAGTACGAAACAGGCCGGTGAAGCAGACGTTAAGGTTAAGTACCAGGGATTTACTGACACGGTTCATGTAAAGGTGAATTCAGAACCGGAAGTAACCCACTTAACCGTTGAACCTAATTCCGTAGAGCTTAACCCGGGCGATACCGAACAGCTTACGGTGATAGCTAACTACAGTGATGGTTCCACCGTAGAAGTAACGGAAGAAGCAAGTTACGACAACTACTGGAACCACCCGGTCCATGTATCCAACACGGGTCTGGTAACAACGCTTAATAGCGGCGAAGTAGACTTCGAGATAAGCTACGACGGAGTAAATGTTACCGTACCGATTAAGGTTCTGCCTGAACCCGAAATCACCGGTATAACTGTTGAGCCGGGCCTAGTAGAACTTGAAATGGGTGAGGTTCAACAACTTACAGTAACAGCTAACTACAGTGACGATACAACCGAAGATGTAACCAATAAAGCAGACTACGATACCTACTGGGCCACACCGGTACTGGTAGATGGCAATGGGTTAATGACAACCCAACACGCCGGACAGATGGGCCTTGAGGTAAGCTACAAAGGGTTTACTGATACCATTACAGTGAAGGTATCGGAAACCACTTCATCAGTTGATGGACTGGTCATAACACCTAGCCCTATCAACCTGGAAGTAGGGGAATCCAAGCAGTTAAAAGCCGTTATTCATTACGATGACGGTACGAGTGAAGATGTAACCGAAAAGGTTATCTATAATACTCGTTGGTTCTCTCCAATACACGTTTCCAATGAAGGAATAATTACTGGTATAAGTACGGGAACATGGAACTTGGAAGCAAAATATAAAGATGCAACCTGTATCGTGCCAGTAACTATCGATTAACCCAATAGTAGAAATTTTATTTAGATGTTGACGAAACTGTAGAAGTGTTGTAATATGTATATAGACGGGAAAACCGTAAGTAAGATAACTTGCTGGTTTTCCCGTCTATTTTTATACCCTAATTTAAGGGGAAATTTTTACAGGAGGTTTATTATATGTTTGGCAAGGTAAGGAAATTCGTACAGAACGAAGAAGGTTATACCGCAGAATCTTTGACATGGACTGCAATTCTGGGTGTCGGAGCGGCCACTGTTTGTTTCGGAATTTACGGTGCCAACTATGAACAGGGTGGTAAAGTTGCTCACGATATGGGCAGCCTGCAGACTGTAGAAAGTCTCCCTCATGGTGGAGAAGTTATTCAGCCCGGTAATCCGGGCATGACCGGGGCAGCTACCACTATTGAAGTTACAGGCAGCAATTAATTCTTGTGTAGAATCATAAAGTAAATTTGAGTTGGACGGACGGGATAAACCAGTAAGTATCTTCGGATTTTAATATTAAAACATTTTACAGGAGGTTTATTGTATGTTTGGCAAGGTAAGGAAATTCGTACAGAACGAAGAAGGTTATACCGCAGAATCTTTGACATGGACTGCAATTCTGGGTGTCGGAGCGGCCACTGTTTGTTTCGGAATTTACGGTGCCAACTATGAACAGGGTGGTAAAGTTGCTCATGATATGGGTAGCCTGCAAACAGTAAACCAGCTTCCCACGGGTGGAGAAGTTGTTGACGCCGGTAATCCGGGCATGACCGGGGCAGCTACCGAAATTGAAGTTACCAGTGGTACTGTCAGTGAGTAAAGAGCTATAGCAGTCAACTACTCCCCAGTTCAAATGGGAAGAATACCCGGCGGTATTCTTGAAAGTGGATATTTAAAAACAGGGTAGTTTAAATAAAAACTGCCCTGTTTTTTATTTTTCAGAGTAATTAAATTTTCCAGAAAGGGAGGATTTGTTTTGAAAAATTTTTTATTAAATGAAGAAGGCACAATAGCTGAATATTTAATAAGAGTCACGATTGTCAGCCTGGGAAGTACCGCCATCTTGTTCGGGATTCTCGCAGCATTACGTTTACAAGGGGGTAATGTGATCAATGCAATTAATTCCTTTAGTTTCTGATTTTTACTATGTACCCGTTCTCGTTGCCTTGATAGGAGCAACCGTATCGGTGGTTACCGATATCAAATGGGGTAAGATTAAAAATGTAGTAACATTTCCTCTTATTATTTTCGGATGGGCCTGGACACTTATCTTCGGTGATATTAATCTGTTTTTGATTAACATAGCCGTTACCATAGGACTGGGATTCTTAATAACAAAAACAGGAGGCATTGGTGCCGGTGACGTTAAACTAATAGCAGGGATCGTAGCTTGCCTGCAGCCCATGTATAATGTAGTCTTCTTCCTGTTTGTTTTACTGTCGTTTTTGATTGCTGGGCTCCTTATGAGGTTTAAGATTCATGGTTTTAAAATCAGGAAAGCTCTTTCAGCAATAAAAGAGGAGATGAAGATGGAAGGGATATACAGAATTCCCGACGCTGGTTACATTACCCACGGTGATGGTATCCAACACATAGGAGCACCGGCAATATTTTTAGGGTTAGTAATAAGCACAGTATCTGCCCTTACCGGAGGGTTTTTGATATGAGTAGTTTCAAATTTTTTCTGTTATCAGAAGAAGGGGGAATTGTCGAGTGGTTAGTCGGGGCGGTAATCATAGGAGTAGGCACGATACCAATAGTCCTGGGCATAGCAGAGGCAATAAACGGAGTAGGATCAGAAGGGGAAAATACAATCAGGGATATGATTTGGTCCGGCTATTAAAAGAAGAAGATGGGTGGACAATAATAACCACTCTGTTAACCTTACCCGTTTTAATCTGTATTTTGATCCTTACAATTCAGATTTGGGGAGTCTTTACTATTTACAACCATACTGAAAGTTTAAAATATAATACGTTGTCCAAGATGGAAGTCAATGGGGGCTTAACCCAACAAGATAAGATGGTGTTGGAGCAAAAACTGATAGACCGGGGTGCAGACCCCGATACGATTCAGATAACAGGCGACATCCTTGAAAATAATAAAAAACCAGTATATTGGCCGGATGAAGTTAGTTTGCGGATAGAATTTACACCAAAGGATTTCGATAACTTCACTGCCAGGACAATTATAGGAGGTACTCCCGGGGAACCGCTGAAGATCGGAGTAGAAGGTAGTGTAGTAAGTTCAAAAACCAAGAATTAGCAAGGAAATTAGGTGGTTCAATGATGCTATACAATAATGAGAACGGTAATATTGTAGTAAGCCTATCGTTAATCTTCTTATGCCTTTTAGTATTATTTTGGGTAATAAGATTATCCCAGGGTGTAGTATCCGGGGATGTTATCCTTAAAGAAGGTACCTCCATGGCAGTAAAATCTGCAGCTAAACAATATGATGATAAAGGCAAAAATAAAGGAAAGAAGGATAAAAAGAATCCTAACGCTAAAAAGCCTAAAGACAAATATCCGGTTATTGACCCTCAAAGGGCTCATGAATCTTTTAAAAATATCCTGAGTCACAACTTAGAATTAGACAATCTTCAACCAACTAAACACTCTGCTTTTTCTGAAAAACCACGATACAAGTTAATAATATATAACGGTAATTCAGGAATTCAATTCGATTACGATGGCCAGAACACAACTAGAAACGAATTTCATTGTAATGGATTCCCTGAAGAGTTTACTCTGGATGAATCAGTTAAGGTAAGATTATCGTCACCAGGTGTAATTGCGGTTGTGCAAGCAGAATTAAAACAGGTGGCAGGAAAAAAAACAACTTATACCCGTTGGACGGCAGCAAAGATAGTAAAACAAAAGGGTGACTATATAGTAGTTTTGGAAAAGGCTGTCTGATATGACAGCCTTTTTTACATTAATGGGGGTGATAATTTGAAATTGCCTGCTGCATATCTTAGAGCTGGCATGTTACTTTCGGGTAACTTATATGGTCCAAACGGGAAACTATTATTGTTAATCACCCCCGACTAAAGTCGGAGGCATGTAGAACACCTACAAACCTTTACTTTAGTTGCGATTGACCAGGGTAGTGCCGGAGACTCTAGTCGCTTGCACGGCAAAGCTAATATGTTTCGTGGGAGGGGGCACCCGTTGACCACGCACCGCACCTGGAAGGCGTAAAGACTTACTCCGGGATGCTTCTCCAGTCCCGGACCCTAAAACCTGTACTGCAGATACGGTAGGGGTAACCACGAAACGGGTACGGGTCAAGCCGTTCCAGTGCATTCCCGAGGAGAGACCCTAACCGGGCACGGTTAGTGGCGTCACCATACATGAGAGAGCGAGGTAACTCGAAATGCAAAACTGGGTATTTGTGTTAGACAAGAATCATCATTCCCTGATGCCCTGCCACCCGGCAAGGGCCAGGGAATTACTCAGCAAAGGCAAGGCAATGGTGCATAAATTACACCCATTCACCATACGGTTGAAAATTGCTGTAGGTGTAACAGAACCGTTACGACTTAAAATCGACCCCGGCAGTAAAATAACTGGACTAGCAATCATTCGTGAATCTGACGGTTATATCTTATGGGCGGCAGAGCTACACCATAAGCAATTCATGGTTAAAAACAAAGACGGCAAGATGGTTACGGTTATGTACAAGCGTTCCATGTTAAGGCGTAACCGTAGGAGTCGTAAAACTAGATACCGTCCAAAACGATTCGACAACCGCAAAAGACCCAAAGGCTGGCTACCGCCTACAGTTAAAGCCAAAGCCGACTGTGTAATTAACTGGATCAAGAAGCTTATGCGTCTATGTCCCATAACAGCAATCTCCATAGAAACCGTACGATTCGACACCCAAAAGCTACAGAACCCGGAAATCAAAGGCATAGAGTACCAGCGCGGTACTCTTTTCGGCTACGAAGTTTGGGAATATTTACTCAAAAAATACGGCCACATATGTCAATATTGCCACGGTAAGAGCAAAGACACCAGACTAGAAAAAGAACATATTATACCAAAATCCCGTGGCGGCAGTGACCGGGTAAGTAACCTGACCGTAGCTTGCCACACCTGTAATCAAGACAAGGGTAACCATACAGCCGAGGAATATGGCCACCCGGAAGTACAGTCCAATGCTAAAAAACCGCTCAAAAACGTTGCAATACTAAATAGCACCCGGTGGTACATTTGGAATCAGGCAAAGGAGATAACCGACAACCTAGAAATGGGCACAGGTGGTAGAACAAAATACAACCGCACGATTCAAAACCTACCCAAGACCCACTATTTTGACGCAGCCTGTGTGGGGGCCAGTACCTCACAGCTAAAGAATACCTACATTAAACCAATAATAATAAGAGCAGTGGGCCGTGGTAATCGTCTAATGGCTAGAGTTGACCGTTTTGGTTTCCCTAAAGGGCACCGTCAGCGTAAAAAGTTACATTTCGGTTTCCAGACCGGCGACTTAGTTAAGGCCATTGTAACTAAAGGAAAATATCAAGGTAACTATATTGGTTTCATAGCTGTACGGTCAAGTGGTTACTTTGACATCAAAAACGTCAAAGGTACCGTTATAGCACAAGGGGTACACCACAGGTATCTGAGCTTAACCCTGCGTGCTGATGGGTATTCTTATGCAATTTAAAAAGAAAGGTGGTAAGTAACAGTGAAAAATATGCTCGGGTATTCCCGACGCATTCCTCCCCTCATTAAAATGAGGGGTATCCTGCTAGATGATCATGAAGAATTAGACCTTAAAAAAGAAACCAGTATCGTTATAACCGGGTTGGTTAAACCGGAACAACTTCGAGACTATATGAAGAACGGAGGTGTATCGTGTGCTCCCTCTACCTCCGTTAAACGGGCTACAGGAAACTATTAAGTTTATCCTGCCCCATGTTTTAAAAAGCACCGGGTCCAAATACTTGATAATAAAACCGAATGAGAACAGTCACCTTACAGGATATAATTCTGCGGGTGATTTTTTTGAGCCATTAGAATCGCATATCTCGGGCAATAACATGATTTATATTCCACTGAAAAACAGTGGATGGTTAGGGTTAAACAATCCCAGTAACCTTGATGACCAACAGTTTATAGCACATTATTGTTTTCAAGCTATTGAAAACTCTATAGCTTATAACTTAATTCAGCAGAAATCAGCATTGGATGCCCTTACCGGTCTTCCAAATCGTGCCGCATTAAACGAGGAGATTGATAACCAGATAGATAAGTCAATAATGTTTTGTATACTTTTTATGGACCTGAATAATTTCAAGATTATAAATGACAAGTATGGACATTTAATAGGTGATGATGCTTTAAGGGAAACGGTTAAAGAGTTAAAAAAAGTTGTTAGATCAACCGACTTTTTAGCAAGGTATGGTGGTGATGAATTCGTTGCTGTATTACCGGGTTCGTCTATGCAAAAAGGTAATAAAGTATCAAGACGAGTGCAGGAGTTGATCATTAAGGCAAGGCACGGCATTACTATTACATTATCGGTTGGATTATCTGTTTATCCATTAGATGCAGATAATTCAGAAAAATTAATTGGGTTAGCTGATGTCAGGATGTATGAAAATAAAAAAAGGAGGTATTCATCTTGAGCACCAAAGTGATTGCCCAATTCACTAAGGTAAAAGGAATTGAATCAATTAATATAATTAAGTCTAAAGGTAAAGTGTCGCATTATAATATCCGTGCTAAAACCAAAAATCAAGATACTGCCGATACGTTAATTGATTTTTGGCCTTTTTGTAATGCGTTCTTAACTAAAAATGACACTAAATATTATGTCGATTATGTGGTTAAACCCTGGGAAATGCAAGATTTCTATAAGAACATTGTTAAAATATTAGGTGCAAATAAGAAGAATGAAGTTGCCATTATCATTCACTTTAGTTATCCGGTGTCTGATCAAGTTAAAACGCAGGTTAAAAATAACCTGCGGCAGAATGACTATGTGGTATGGGATGAAAACCATGTAATCGTTATCTTAAAAAACTGTAAAGTAAAAGGAGTAAAAATCGTACAAAGGCGTGTTGAGAAGATTTTAAAAGAAAATCAGATAACAAGTATTTCAGTTGAAGTTGGTTAATTGAAAGGAGTGATTGTTTTAATGATTGCAATTGATGTTGGATATAGCCATGTTAAGGCAGTAACCCCAACTAACAGGTTAATAATACCGTCAGTGGTATCCCCTTATAAAGACTTACCACTGGCTGACCTTTCAAAAAACGGTACAGGTTATGTAGTTGAAATCTGTTACGTCAACGGGGATACGAGTAAATACTTTGTAGGTGATATGGCTCTGAAAGAGGGTCACGTCGCAAGTTTTTCCCTGGACAGAGAGAAACACCATCACCCGAACCATGACATTTTAGTTTTTACGGCTGCCAGAGGGTTAAACAGCACTCCGGGGGATACACTTGTGGCCGGCCTCCCTGTTGCTTATTACCGTACTCAAAAGAAGGAACTTCAGGAACACCTTCAAGGTTTACATGCTGAAGTTTCCATTAACGGCCAGAAGTTAAGCCGTATCAGCTTTGGAAATGTTATCATATACCCACAAGGGGCAGGGTCCTTATTGACTGCTCCGGAACTGCCCAGGAATGGTATGGTATTACTTATTGACGTTGGCCAAAAGACTACTGACTATGTTACCGCAGAGTTGGCAAATGGGAAATTGAAACCTATATCCAGCCTGTGTGGGTCTATTGAAGTCGGAGTTCACAATATTTATGATGATATTTCGCAGGAATTTCAATCCCGGACGGGTATGCCGTTGGCTATTGTAAGAGTACCCGGGATTATTGAGGATAACGGTATGTGTACTTTTTATGGAAAAGAGATGAACTTCAGGCAAGTCATTGAAAAGGCACAAACTGAGACGGCCCGCATAATTGCCGACCAGGTACAGGCTTCTTTAGGGGATAGATTGGCATTCATTAAAAAGATATACCTCACCGGTGGAGGAGTCGAGATGTTACCTTCACTTTCAATGAATTTTGCTGGTGCCGAGATACTTCCGAATCCCCAATGGGCAAACGCTGATGGGTTTTTAAGCATTGTGTGACACGTTGGAATTCTAAAAAACCCGGTGTTTCCTTGGGTTGACAAGATTGTAATTTATGAAAATGTATACATCGTTGAAAAAGTAATGTGTACAATCAGTAATCTCTCTAACCCTTTATTCATGGGGTTAGAGAGATTTTTATTGTCTTAAAATGTGACACTTAGTAAACCTTTAAAAATTTGCTTGAACTCATGTGTACATTTTCTACAAGCCGCAACTTGGGAAACCGCGTAAAATGAGTGTTTCAAGAACTAAGGAGTGTCTACATTTAAGCTTTGTAGGGGGGGGTGATCCATATAAAGGATTTTAGAAGATTAACTGTTTATGTCCCGAAAGATCATTGGATTTATGATTTGCCTCGTGGAAAAAGAAGTGAGGTGATTAGAAATTTACTGGATAATACAGGTAAAATAATGGAATCCATTGACAATTTAGAGCAAAGGTTGAACCAAAGAATTGATCAAAGGCTATCAAAGATAGAGCATCTATTAGAAGACGGTGCAACTATTACTGCTAAAAAGGAAGAACAAAAAACTGAAACAACTTCAGAAAGGCCAGAAATAGATATAGATGCTTTCATGGATATTTAAACGAAAGGTTTGGCTTTATGGACCTTGTGTTTGTAGGTACTCTTTTCAGCTTCATATTGGTACTATTATTTACTTTAATGAATTTTTCTGCACCGATCATCATTAGTACACTTATCCCACTCATTATAAGCATTCATTTAAACATTAAAGGTAAAAGAAAGGAGGGGTGAATATGCCGTGGTTTGCCATTCAAGTAACAACGGGTCATGAGAAAAAAATTAAAAAATACCTGAAAAAACAAAGCAATAATGGTTTTAATACTGTTAACGATATCGTTATCCCGACAAAAGAAAAGAAATATATAATGCCGGGTTACCTTTTCATTCACTCACATTACTGGCCTCAACTATATGTAACCAGTTCCAAGGTAAGGGTATTAGGCACAGTATCGGAAGATGAAGTAGAAAAGTACAGAGAAAATAACGCCGACCCTGTAAAACCTAAACCAAGTTTCAGAAAAGGTGACAACGTTACTATCGTTTCCGGCTCTTTTCAGGGATTAGCAGGGGTTATTAAGAAAGGCGGCATGAACCACAGCCAGGTAGAATTCTTTGATGGGGAGGTAGTTATAAGTGCAGGGAACGAGCAATTGCGAAAAGTTGAAGACAGTATATCGTCAGTTGGATGAAGCTAAATATAAGCTGGACGAAATAATTGAAAACGAGAAAAAAGAGATGCAGGATACAGAGGGGGATATCTTGGATAAGGTTGAAGGAGCCCGGGCATGGGTAGAGGACGGTGTGCTTAGAGTTACTGTAGACGAAGTATTACCGCGAACTCGTACAGGTTACCGAAACCAGCGCCGGTTTTGGGTGAGTAAAATTGTAAGTGCCTTATCGGAAATAAACATTAAATTTTCCCAAGCACTTTGTATTATTGCGATATATTCTCCAGTAAAAAAGAATTGGGATACCGATAACCGGGCCTATAGCTATATAATCAACGCAGTAAGATTATCCCATATTATAGAAGATGATAACAGTAAGTATTTAACATTTATGGTAGTTGGCCAGATTGATTTTGAGTATCCCAGAACAGAAATTTATTTATTAGAACAACCCTTAGATCCACAATTAATCGTGTCAAAATTGAAGGTTGGCAGTTAAATAGTAGGAAAAATCTTTTTTTCGTGTCAATATTTCGCTTTCTTGACATGATTAATAAAAACACGAACTTTTATGTCCACCTTTTACACGAACGAAAATTAGTTAAAGCCACATTATGATTGGCCTTTCTGTTTTTTCATAACTGCTAGTGATTATCATGTCAATGGACTCGGCTGTAGTTTATGACATCTAGTGAGTTAATTATTTGATGACCTCTAGTGAGTTTTATGATTTTGGGGGCATAAAAACTTAAACCAGGCCATTAAAAACAAACCCTAAAAAGGATAAATCAATTACCAGCGAAAGGGGGGTAAAAAAGATGCCACCAGAGAGACATTTATCGGACAGGGATCAATACCTTTTAAAGATTTTATCAATCACGACTGTAATTAATTATCAGCAACTCAAAAGGATATACGGTGACAAAAAACATTATCACTATCGCCGGAGCAGACAGTTACAAGATCGTGGTTTAATAATCCTGGACGGGAAACACGTCAGGATAACCGGCAGCGGCATGAAAGAGGCTACCGGTAAAGAGAGAGTATACTATCCAAAGTCATCGCAGTATGACCACCGTGTAAAACTTGCAGAGATCAGCATGAGCCTAACCAACTGGGAAGTGTATTCAAGTTTAGAGATAAAAAGGAGAACCAGCTTAAACGATTCAGCCTTGATAAACATGTATATTGAGAACAGCGGCAGGGGTTACGCAATTTATATATTAGCCAGGAACCCCGAGGCGAGTACAATCACCAGGATTAAAAACGAACTGGACGACTTAAGTTTCTATGGTATCCAGCGCGCCATAGTCTTCTGTTCATACGACAACAACTATAATTCAGCTAACAAATTTGGCCGGTTTTACAGAGATACCAGTTTAACCGAGTTGCTGTTGCTCCCGTTCCCTGACCAGATAAAGAAAACGGACACCATGGTAATGCTTAAATACGTGAATCACATGAAAAAGATCAACGCGAAGATCAGGAACCAATTCCAGGAATATCAGCTCAGTAACCGTTCCTTTGCCGACTTTGAAAAAGAAAACGAATATATCACAAGCCTGGTATTTAACGACCTAATAAAAAAGACGCAGCTTTTCAACTACATGCAAGGGGCAGTAAAAAAAGAGAAAAAGAAAACAAGAATCTTATGTTTGGAAAGCCAATCAAAAGAATACAGTCTGGACTTCCCGGAAGTAGAACAAACAATAATTCATCCAGGAAAGGAGAAAACCTATGCAAGCAATCAATAACCAAACACTCGTGCGACTAGCGAAGACATTCCTAATTCTGCTTGTAATATACTTCCTAGACGCATGGCTGTTAGGTTCATTCGCAGTAATGTTAGGCAGTATAGACCAGGGAATGTACTATTACGGCAACCCACTATCAGCGGCTATCGAAATCCCACAATCCAACGCCGTTTCACGATGGGTAATCATAAACGTAATAACCACATTCCTATTAGGCAGTGCCTTATTGATCCTAATGATCCGTGTCCCGGAGCTGGCAGATAAAATAACACGCAAAAAAATACGTTATTCCGAAGACGAAACCAGCGGTAGTGCCAAATGGATGCCCCCAGAAAAGATCACAGAAACCCTAAACACAGAACACGGCAAAGGTTTCCTTATCGGAACCTACGAAGGAACCCCAATACGACTGCATAACAAAGGCCGTCTAAACCGAAACGTGATAGTCTTCGGCGGCCCCGGATCAGGAAAAACATGGAGTGAAATCCTACCCAACTGCTTACAAGCAGTAACTAACCAGGAATCCACCGTAATCGTTGACCCTAAAAGCGAAATCGCCCGAGAAACCTTAAGATTCTTTCAAGAAAACAACTACAACGTAAAAGTCTTTAACCTGGTAGACATGGAACACTCCGACAGATGGAACCCACTAGACGAAGTAACAAACGACACCGAAGCCCAACTCTTTACCGAAGTGGTGATAGCAAACACATCAGTCCCCGGTATAACGAAAATGGGCGGCGACCCGTTCTGGGACCGGGCTGAGCAGAATTGTGCGTCCGTAATGGCAATATAGAAAATCTGCTTTGGCAAGCAGTGGGCGTGCCCCATCATATGCCTATCATCAACCGGTTAACCGGAGAGGGAAACCTCAAAAGGGAAAATAGCATACCGGCAACACCATAAGTTGGCAAGTTACCATGCCACGACTGAATGGGTAGATGAAATCCGGCGCAAGCCGACCAATAGATACAAGGATAAAGCCTGGATTGGCTAAACGATAGTCCAAGTGGTCTGACTCGGGTCTATGACGTAAGGTAACTAAAATCGTCATACTGTAAATCTGCCTTTCCCCAGGTTTTGGAAAGACAGCATGGGAAATTTACAGCACAATTTCAATAAGAAATAAAGGGCGAAAGTCGTATCCGACAATCTATTGGGCCAGTTTCTATATTAGCTAAACGGAGATTGCCTAAGTTGGAACGCTTACAAAGCTATTAAGCATAGGCTTATGAATATCCAATATGGCAACGGAGCCGCCGCAGTAGTCCGAGAACGGGAAAGCCGTTTACATGGCGAAGGGCGGCAGCTTATGAACTTAACATTGCTTTAGGAAGGTGTGAGAGACACCATGAGAAATCCCGAAAAAATGTTGAGCAGTCTAGCAAAACACAGTGCACAAAAAGAATACAAGTATGAACGTTTGTACCGTATGCTTTACAATCAGGAAATGTATTTAATCGCTTACCAGAAAATATATGCCAAACCGGGAAACCTAACCAAAGGAACGGATGAATCCACTATCGACGGCATGAGCATAAAACGTATCAACACAATTATCGAATCCCTAAAGGATGAAAGCTACCAACCCAAACCGTCACGGAGAACATATATCCCCAAGAAAAACGGGAAAACACGCCCACTTGGGATTCCTTCGTTCAACGATAAACTATTGCAGGAAGTCATCCGTATGATACTGGAATCTATATACGAGGGCAGTTTTGAACCAACTTCCCATGGCTTTCGCCCACGTAGGAGCTGCCACACAGCCTTACTTAAGGTGCAGAAAACCTTCACAGGAATAAAATGGTTCATTGAGGGAGATATACGCGATTTCTTCAACTGCATCGACCATGACATCCTAATCACTATACTACGGGAACGAATTGCAGATGATCGTTTCCTGCGCCTGATCAGAAAATTCTTAAATGCTGGGTACATGGAAGAATGGACATTCCATAAAACCTACTCCGGTGCACCTCAAGGCGGCATTATTAGTCCAATCTTGGCAAATATTTATTTGGACAAGTTTGACAAATACATGAAAGAATACTGTAAAGCATTCCATAAAGGAAAACGACGGGACAGAAACCCGGTGTATCGCCAGAACGAAACCCAAATGCTAAAAACCCGTAAAGAGCTTACTATAACGACCGATAAAGCCCAAAGAAAAAAAATTATTGAACAAATCAAGCAACTGGAGCAAGAGCGCATGACCCTTTCCCCAACCTTACCGATTGCCACCGGTTACAAACGGCTATTTTATATTCGCTATGCGGATGACTGGCTGTGTGGAATAACTGGTAGCAAAGAGGATTGCCGGATTATTAAAGAAAATATCAAGCAATTTCTTTACAACAACCTGCGTCTGGAGCTGTCAGAAGAAAAAACACTAATCACCAACGCCAAAGACAGGGCTCATTTTTTAGGCTTTGATGTCTATGTCCGTCATACCAATGCAGCTAAACGGAACGCCCTTGGCAGGCTATCCAGGGACTTCGATAAAAAAATAGTCCTGGCGATACCAAACAGCACCATTCGTAAAAAACTACTTGACTATGGAGTGGTTAAAATAATCCATCATCAGGGAAAGGAAATCTGGAAACCATGGCATCGCAACAAATTAAAAAACCAAGACGACCTTGAAATCCTCGAATCCTATAATGCCCAAATTCGCGGATTTTACAATTATTACCGCATTGCCAACAACAGTTCAATTCTCAATAGTTTTTATTACATCATGAAATATAGTATGCTCAAGACCTTTGCAGGTAAATACAATAACACAAAGTCAGAAATTATAAAGAAATACCGAGTTGGAAAAGACTTTGGCGTAACCTACACAAATGCAAAAGGTGAAAAAATCACCAGGTTATTTTACAACGAAGGTTTTAAGCGCAAAACAGACTGTTCATACGAAAACCATGACATCATGATCCCAATAGCGTTATTTAATACCTCCACCAGTCTGATCGACCGGTTGCGGGCAAACAAATGCGAAGTCTGCGGCAAAGAAACCACAGACATCCAGATCCATCATGTTAAAAAAGTTAAAGACCTTAACAACAAAGACTTCTGGGATTCATTTATGATTGCCCGACACAGGAAAACACTAGCGCTATGCGTGTCATGCCACTCAAAACTACACTGGGGAAAACTAGACTGAATTTCATAAGTGGAGAGCCGGATACGCAGGAATGTGTACGTCCGGTTCGGAGGCGAGTGTTTGAAAACCTGCTGAAGTGATTCAGTAAGGCGTCGGGCACTTAGCCTACTACTAAAAGCTCTTACGATGTATATAAAAACCGAATACCCATATGAAGAACAAAACATGTACTCCATTTACAACTTACTCGCATCCGGCCACAAAGACGAACTGGACATCGTCTTTGGCAGCCTAGACGAAGACCATCCCGCCAAACCACCCTTCAATATATACTCCCAAGCAGCCGACACCGTAAAAGGCGGCGTCATCCAAGGCTTGGGAACACGCCTCCAGGTATTCCAAAACGAATACGTCAGAAACTTAACCGCAACCAGCGACATAAACCTAGAAGCCCCAGGCAAAGAACTCTGTGCATATTACAACGTAGTATCAGACACCGACAGCACATTCGACTTCCTATCCTCACTATACTTCAGCTTCCTGTTCATTAAACTCACCAAACTCGGCGACAGAAATGGCGGCAGATGCCCCGTCCCGATCAACTTCCTACTGGACGAATTTTGTAACATCGGTGCAATCCCCGACTTCAAAAAACGAATTGCCACCATGCGATCCCGTGGTATTTCATGCACAATAATCAACCAATCACTACCACAACTAGAAAACCGCTACCCCGAGAAAGCCTGGATGGAAATAATCTCATGCTGTGACACACGACTATTCTTAGGCATAAGCGACAACGAAACAGCAAAATACCTATCCGAATCACTAGGAGAAAGCACCGTAGAAACCAGAGCAATCCGGCGGAGCTTAAACAACCCATCAGTAGCAATGCTCCAAAAAGGGCCAACCAAAAGAAACCTAATGACAATGGACGAAATATTACGCATGGAAGAAAACAACGCCGTACTAATCATAAGAGGCCGCGACCCCCTAATTGTAGAAAAACTGGCCTACACCAAACACCCACTAGCAACCCAACTTGAAAAACAAGAAATCTCGAACTATATCCCAGCCTACCAAACCGAAACAACAAGCGAGATAGAAATTAAATGGGGCACACCAACAACCGATATACCAGACACCCCCCCACCCGATTCGGAAGATGACCCAGAAGACACATTACCCATCCCCGAATTTGGCGAAGACATAACCGTAGACCTCCCAGAGGATGTTCCGGAGGAATCCCCAGAAGACGCAGCCGACCCGGAAGAAATAAGCCCCCATATAGATATCAACGGCATTGAAGACTTCGACGACACCGAAGTAATACAGGAAATAAAAAGTAAAGACGACTGGGCATGGTAAAAACCCCCATAGCCAACGGGGACTTTTATAAAGACCAAAATTAAAAAAAGGAGCGATTTTATGCAAGCGCAAAAAGAATTTGTACATGACGTATGGCCAGAAGTGTTCTCCTCACGACAGAACAGATCAATCTTAAAATGGACAGTAACCGGCGTAGAAGAACAGAAACTTCGCACCGCAGAAGGAGAAAAGAAAATCCCGTGTATGACAGTAGAAAAAGAAAGAGTAAAAGGTATCATCCCACTTCCGGAATCCGGCATAAAAGAGAGCGACAACAACAAGATTAACCGTAACCGTCTGGTAAAATACCTGGGCCAAGACGTAGCCTTTGTCGTGATAGCAATCGACCAGGAACAAGACGTATTCATCGCCTCACGCAAAGCCGCCCTAGGCCGTTTAGCAGCCCAAGCCTGGACGAATCTAAAAGAAGACCAGATAGTAGAAGCAGTCGCCCGGCGTATTAACGACAACGGAGCCGTAGTAGAATTCAACGGCATCGAAGCGTTCCTACCTATCTACGAATTAAACCACGGCTGGGTAGAAGAAATCACCGACGTTATCCAACCCGGCGACCAGTTCAACGTAAAGGTAGTAAACTTAGACCCCGAAAACGAAAAAGTCACCGTATCATTAAAAGCCCTACTACCCGACCCGTGGCCGCAGGCAACGAAGAAATATAAAAAGAACGGTATCTACCAGGGCATTGCGACCGGCACAACCCGCTACGGAGTGTTCGTAGCGTTAGAACCCGGTGTAAACGCCCTGTGCCAGCATTTAAAAACAGACAAGTACAACGTAGAGAAAGGTGACATGGTAGCCGTACGGGTTTCAACCGTAGACGGTAATAAGAGGAAAATCACCGGTAACGTGATCCGATTGATCAGGAAAAATAAAACACATTAAAAAAAGTTTACCCCCGGTTTTGAGTGCCGGGGGTAAAACATTTTAAAGTACCTTCTTGCAATAGGGTATAATCCTGTGTCCTGCACGTTTATAGGTAGCAGCAATAGAGTCTCTTTAAAAATTATTCACAAAATAATTATAGCCATCC
The DNA here is from genome assembly GCA_016278505.1 of Clostridiales bacterium. Classification (GTDB taxonomy): domain Bacteria; phylum Bacillota; class Desulfotomaculia; order Desulfotomaculales; family VENG01; genus VENG01. The sequence continues at coordinate 19,446 of JADQBQ010000038.1, read as the reverse complement.
CATATATAACAAGAAAGAAAAAAACAAAAATAGGAAGAGCAATCAAATATGATAACGGCGGTTTCTTTAATCTTTCAGGTAAATACCCAAAACCTAGCATTAGATTTTGTTTTGACGAGACTTTTGCTATATGAAAAACTGTTGGTATTGTAATCACTATTGCACCAATAAAAGCAATTAATAATTTCATTATACCCCCCCCACACCAGTATATGGTATTTTAAAAGTTTATTTGGTTAATCTTTTTCCTTGAGTAAAAGAATAATTTCATCAAGTTTATGTAGAACTTGTTTTTTATGTTCACTTCTGCGTTTTAAGAATTTAACTATTAAAAATATTAAACCAAAAATCGAGCCACAGAAAAGCAACATAAAAACTATATATAAGATACCAATCAGATCCGCATTCATTACTATCCCTCCACAACGTAGTCACTAATTAGGCTATATAAGCCGTGACCAATTGAAATTCTTTGTGCCATTATATCCTATTTAGCTTATGGCAGGGTATTTAAGTTTGTCGATTTTTGTCTGAATTGCAAAACAAATAATTATTGGCAGATGTCCGAATTGTATATTACAATAATATGGAAGAAATGAGTGATTTTTAAAGGTTTGACCGCTACTTATAACGGCAGTTGATATCAAAGGTTCATCATATACCTAAGCCCAAACGTCATTTATTTAAGGGGGGAACGAAATGTGGCTTGAGTCTTTTGTGGGACGACTAATAATCATCGGGGTTACCGTTGTAACTGGTTTAACAGCGGGATTGCTTGGTTTTTACCCTGCAGTCGCAAATACTAGCACTAACCAAAGTAAAGCACCTGCTGCTACCGTATATTCAATGAACGAAGGCATTGCCCTTGCAACTGGCTTAACAGCGGGGATGCTAGGTTTCTGCCCTACATTTGCCAACACCATGCCAAACCAAAGCCAAACACTAGTCTATCCAACGAATGAATATGGTCAGACGTATGGCCCTGAAGCACTTGCTACTTCTCCAGAAACAAGACCGGATCTAATTTTGGCACGGGGTGTGGACGGTACTGAAGGTTATGTTCTAAATGAAGATCTAAATCCCGAATTGCCCAAAACACCGGAAGAAGGTTTGGCTCAGGAGCGTAAATACCCCAATGGTAGAACAATCCCGCTGTATGCCGTTGATGGTAAAACTATTATTGGCAAATTCCACATCGGCAAACCAAAGGTAGAAATATTTTATGAACCAATTAAATAATTAACATCTTTTAGGGGAATAAAAAACACTCGCCAGTCCCGAAAGACCGGCGAGATGGCTTTATTATAGGATTAAAAAGGTTTTGACGTACTTTAGGTAAAATGTGAAACATCTTAAGCTAACGGACAGTTATCTTGCAATATTTAAAAGACGTTTAAAAAGTACGCATAGAAAGATTTAAGCAGGGATATTGGGCTATTTTCAAGAAAATGCTAAGTAATATTTAACATTGTTATTTCTCGTTATGAGGGGGAGGGTATTATGATAAGGCGATTTCCAATATTTCTGGTGCTAATAATATCTATAACGATGATATTTATCGCTGGATGTAGTGGGGAAACTAAAAGTAATAATAAGGGTAAAATCGCTTATGTTTCAACAAATGTTGATTCGAAGTATGAAGGCACATTTAAAGAACTTAATCTCGGGGTATTATTTGATTTTAATTTGAAAGTACCTAACGCTGACAGAAGTTGGGTTAACATCTGGGTGGAAGGTTATAGCAATGGAAAAGCCGTAGAGCCTTTTCCACTAAGGCAACTTTCTTATGGTTTAAGTCCTAGACAAGTAGAAGAAGGGCAATTGGGGTTTGGAATTATAAATCCTAATAGTGACGAACCGCAATTGTTCTTATACTCTTCAGGCGCCAGCATAACCCCCCCCCCGTGGGATTGAAAATAATTTTTTGATTAAATCAGGTATTAATAGTAGGGATTATGCTATCGGAAGTGAGCCAGTTGGATTAGAACCTGGAGAAGAAAAGGTTTTGGCAGTATATCGACAAGGGTAAGAAGCCTTAAGAACAGGTTACGATTATCAAGATTTAGATTCTATTACCAAAATGATAAATGAGGACAAAAATGTACTTTTACTTAAGATAAAAGTAGAGGAGCGAATCGAACTGTAAGATGATTATTTCAGCCTCTACTTTCCGTGTTATCTTTCAAGAGAAGATAAATTATTAAATGGTTTTCGTCACTAGATTTGATTGAGGCGACGGAAATGCTCCTCAGCTTACTGAACTAACGGGTTGCTTGTGAAATGAAACTGAATGTCGCATCTCAAATAACACAATGCTAAAGCATGTCCAAGGCCAAAAATAATTGAACCAATCGCGTTTGATACAGCGACTCCAAAAGCTGCGTTGTGAAGGTGAGGAGTATGAAACAAGATTGTTCGGTCTTAAATATAAACCGCTTGCCTTTTATCCTCTAAATCAACATCAGGATTTTCTTCAAGTAACTTCTTAAAGACATAATCAATATACCATTCTGGCGCACCTAAGAGACTTGAAGTAACTATTTCGTTCATATAAGCCTGTATATCAGCCAATTCTTTATTCTGTGTTTCATAATAACCATAACGAAATTGCACAAAGTGAGTGCAGTCATGAACTAAAGCACTTGCCATAATTTGGGGTGTAAATAGATCCTCAGCTTCAAAGATGTTTTGATTTATTTTTAATTGTCTATTTTTATAATATTCTAATGGCTTGTCTTGAACTGAAGAGGCTTCATCGTCCGATATAGCTATTATAGACTTTGCATTTTGACAGATCATCGTATAATGAGGGAAATCCAGCTCTTCGAGTAAGTTTAGGGCCTCATTCATAACAACTCGAAAATTTTCGTTTCCAATTATTTCAGGCCTATGCAACTGGTTATTATTAGAATCTTTTGAGATATGAACATTACCATCATAGCTATTCACTTGAGCTCCAAGATTTTCAGCAACGGAACGTAAAGGTGCGTACGTGGTACCGTCTACTACTATAGGTTTAAAGCTTTGTTCTTGACCATTAATGTATATCGACCCTTTTGCGTATGACGGTGTTGCAAACAAAAATGACAAAAGAAACGCAACCAATATAATTTTCTTCAATTTAATTCCCCTCCTTAAATGGCATATTCTACATATTTCTGCATAAACCTCTTTATTCTAGAAAAGCTATAAAGAAGGGATTAAGCATTTACAAAATAAAATGTTGCTGCACATTGGCAAAAAGATTACTCAACAGGGAAAAAGGGAGCTTAATGCACATTTTGTCTGTGTGCGGAGCAGTAAATATAGAAAAGCTACCTGTACCAATCAGTGGGTCAAAAGAATCTTATATCTATAGTGGTTGGGCGGGTTGTGCTTTAATAAATTTTAAAGCTGAAGGTTTACAATTTAAATAATTAACTATTGTATGTTTTGCTTCATCGGTAACTTTTTCTAATCCAATTTCAAGCACTCCAAGTTTTTCATTAAGGCAAAGAAAGTTTATATCAATTCCGTTTTCCTCGAGTTCCCCCCAATTTTGCCTTATGATTATTTGTAATTCACGCAACTCTTTAAATGTAAAATCAGTTTCATAAAATTTTACGGGGGTATTACCAGCTATATGTTTAAACAAGTTGCGGTATTTTTGTTGATTACCTTTCAAACCAATATTTAGAACATCATTGTCGTCAATAAATGCACCGGTAAAAGGGATCTCTCTATTTTCCTTTACTAGGACTTGTATTTTTTTATATAATTCTACTGCATCCTTTTGAGTTCCATGCCGAATTTCTGTATCGGAATTTAGTTGTGAATAATCTAATTGGTTTACAAATATAAACATACATATTATGAATAAAACGGGAAGAAAAACAGTAAATATTTTTTTAATAAAGCTCCCCCCCCTTAATAATTATCTACTTTTAAATAAGACCACACTTGCAATATTTAAGTATCCATATAGCAATTCCTTTTTGTGAAAGTTTAAAAAAATGTCGCTTTGTGTCTGTAATGTTCAGGAAATCACCGGTTATTTTGCAACAACTACACATAACTTCTGGCCAGTAAGGCAATGCCAAGGAAGGGCATTAGTTAGCCCCGACAAAGGTAAGGGTAATCAGAACATCAACCGGGCTGTCCAGAACAACTGGCCCCTTAAAAAGTACAGCCAGTTTCTTAACTATAAGCTGAGATACCGCTTGGGAAGCTTTTCTGCCTGTAAATAAAAGATACAGCACCCAGAAATGTAACCACTACGGCCACCGCATTAAGCTAGACCCGTCTGTGCGCGTCTAACGGTGTCCGGAGTGCAGTATGGTGTGCTGCATTCGTGCAGAAATCTCCGGGGCACCTAATCATGGACCCCGGCTTTCCGGAATTGGGAAGCCTCCCACTTTAGTGGGGGGAGAAGGTTACAGGATATTATCCTTTCTTAATGAGAATATATTTGACTTATTGACTATTTAGGGGAAATGACTTCGCCATAAAACGTCATTACCAACATTCCGAGGATAAGAAACAACATCATCACAATTAATATTACCGCAATCGCTTTATCTTCCCTTTTCATACCCTACCCCCATGTTACAATCCGAACCTTTACTGGTCATCTGCGAGAAAAAATAATTCTTAAAACGTAACCTCCCCTGTGCTAGCTCTTTTGCTACCTCTTTTTTGTCCAGCCCCACTAACCGTGAAATTTCCCAATACGAAAGGTGCCACATCTCCCGCAAGACAATAACCAACCTCTCCATTGGCTGCAGGTAAAGAAGTGCCTGCTGTATCTGCTCAGCATTAACTTCCCGGTGGGAAGAGATACTTTTTTTTGCCTCAAATCCTTTAAGCATTACCGGGCTGGGATTATGTAAGAATGAAGCACATAAACCTTTTAGGGCCGATTGTAGAGTTAGATTTTCTTTCTTGTTAATCGCTGCGTTTATCGCTTTGATAGTAAGTTCTTTAGCACTATGGCGTTTTCCGGTTAACCTAAACGCAGTAGCATAAATCCGGTTAACTATTTGTTCAGTTGATTCTACTTTATCTAATACCCCGCCCGGTTTGGACACGGCACTCCCTCCTCTGCTTTCTATAAATAAAAGAAACACCGGAAATCAACACCGGTGATATGCTTTTTTCAAAACATCTATATATATGAGTGTCCTGAACGGGAAAAATGTTACACATAGTTAAAAAACATAGTTATGTTTTTTTTAAGCAATATAAAATTCCATTTTTCTTCAAAAAAATAAAGGAGAGTGGAAATATGTCAAGAATATGGGAATGCTTGGGTGATTAATTAAACCATCTTCACTAAGGCCACTGAGGGCAAAAAATGGCATGATAGGGAGGGCTATGCCTAAATAACCACGGCAGCTTTTTTATTTTTGCTGAAAAAATTTTAAAAAACTGTAACATTCCTTATCTTTTAGACACTGGAATAAGTAGGACGTGTTAAGATGACCAAGAACACTGTAGATAAACTATACCGTCGGCACAGGGCATCAATATTCAGGTATTTTTACCGGATGGGTGGCAATTACCACCTGGCGGAAGAGCTCACTCAGGAAACCTTTTATCAGGCTGCGCTCTCCCTGGACGGTTTCCGGGGGGAATCTGCCCTTTCCACCTGGTTATTCCGCATCGCTTTTTACGTTTATACAGGACACCTGCGCCGTAATCGTGAAGTCCGGTCCCTTGACTGGGATATTCCTGATACAAATATGGCCGGGGATCCGGCCCGTGTCGCTGAAGATGCGGAGAGTATGCGCCAGACTAGAGAAATTCTGCAACAGCTTCCGGTTAGATACCGGGCGGCAATAGTGTTGCGGGAAATAGAGGGACTTACTTTCGAAGAACTGGGCGCCGTGCTGGACGTGTCTCCCTCTACGGCACGTGTAATTCTTTTTCGCGCTAAGGAAAAGTTTCGGGTTCTGTTCAATCAACTAACTGAGGGTGATAGCAGTGACTGAAAGAGAATGCCAAATAATTCGCGACCTTTTGCCTATATATTCTGACGGAGAAGCAGGAGGGGCTACCGGAGAGTTTGTGGAGAAGCACCTGGAGAAGTGCGCCGACTGCCGGGAATTGCTAGAAATATACCAAGAGCCAATTATCCCTGCTTCAGTCGATACCGAAAAAACCCCGAGCATAAAGCCTGGCTTTACCGGCAGGTTCCGCCGGGTGGCAGCACTGTCAGTTGCAATTCTCCTTTTTGCTGCCACGGCCATCGCCTGGACGTCTTATAATGCCGGTAAAAACCTGGCCTTAAGAGACCCTTCCTTTCAGCAGGCTGAACAAATGGACCTTTTCACCGAGGTTAACAAGAGTAAAAAACTAGGCCCGTACGTGGTTACCGTTAACCGTGTTCTACTGGATACCGCCCGCACCACGGTATTTTACCAGGTGGATCCGGGAATGGCAGGGGAGGATTTTTTAGAAGTCAGCATGACCGATGACAAAGGTGTAAACTACCAGCCCCGGAGTGGCCGGGGTTTGCACAGCAAAAATTTTGTGTACGACCTGGAGCCGGTTAATCTGGATGCTGAAGAAATTATTCTTACCTTTAATACTGACAGTATGCCGGTGGAAGTAAGTTTCACGATACCGGTGGATCCCACACTGGTGGCACAGAATACCAGGGAGCTGTACCCGAATCTTACAGCGCAGACCGGACCGGTGGAGCTGAGCATAGACAGAGCTGTGCTGGGCCTTTCGGAGAGTATTTTCTTTTTCCGCGCCCGCTGGACACTGGAGCCTGAGATTGCAGGAGTTGGTGTCGAAACAGCGCCTCCCATGTATACGGAAATGGGGCCTAACGGGCCTAACAGCGCAGAAACCCGTATAAGCCGCCCGCTTCCCGCCCCGGGGATCAAGGGAGCCAACACCGGGCTGCCGGGGCCGTGGGCCCGGATGGTGGATATAACCAACGGAAAAAAGGTAAAGCTCAGGGAGACCCGCACCTCAACCGACACCATAACCGGCGGTATAGACGGAGCCTTTCACTTTAATGCAGTGGACCCGTCGGCCCGTGAACTGGAACTCACATCGCCAATTCTTTACCTGTACCGCTTCCCGGAACAGGAACAAGTCCTGGAAATGGAAATCCCCCGGGAAGGGGAAAAGACGGTTAACAAGATTTTCAAATGGGGACCCCTTTCCTATACACTGGAAAAGGTTGCCCTGGAGGATGACAAATTAGCATTCTATCTTAAATACAGCGGTGCCGGTGATAAGCCTTCAGATTACTACCGTCCGGACTTTAGGTTAAGGGCGGGCAAGTTTTGGAAAAAGGGCCCGGTATTGAAGCACCTGGAAGGGTCCCAGGTAAAAGTTACATTTCACTCAATGCCTGACACAGAAAAAACAGCTCTGAAGCTGCGCAGTGTGGGTGAAAAACTGGAGCGGGTAAAGTTTAAAATACCCGTTTCAGGCAATTAAGACTTTTTACCAGTTTCATTGAGTTTTGTTAACTCGTCTGGAAGCCTCTTATGAAGCTCTGTCAGGTATTCCAATTAATAACGGTGTTTAATAAGTTGGTATTAAATTCGGAGGGGAAGGCATGTATAACAAAATTAGCGAGCGCCTTGCCGACGTTTCGGAAAAATTAGGCACTTACCGGAAGATACAGCGCAGCCTGGAAAAGGCAAGACAAATCTTATCCAAAGGGAAAAGCAGGGAAAAAGAGTTATACGAAGTGCTGGTTAAGGAAAGGAAGACTTTGAAAAATTGGAGAGGCTTAGCTTGTCTACCGTTTTTTATACCTTAGTAGGTGTGTTACGTTTGCTTATTGCCTTATAGAAGTAGAGCAATATATCGTTAATTAGCAGGGCTTTAATTTGTTTGGAGAAGACACCTTGAGTTTCATACTCACTTCGAAACTTCTAGCCATAAGTCTGTGGTTTAAGTGAGTGCCTTCACCTGCAGCCCACGATTCCTATGTTGCCACAGAGTTATAATTTGGAGGTAACTAACGTGAGATCTAAGTTAATAGTTATTGCCATCCTTGCCACGTTAATCTTCAGTGGTTGTATTGACCATCCAAGTCCAACATTGTCAGAAGAAAAGGAAGTTGATTCTGTTAATGTTAAGCTCTACAATACGGCTAATCATATATTTGCACTTTGCGATGGGAAAATTTCGGTTATTAGCAGAACTAATAATAAGGTGGTTGGCAATATTCAAACTCCCAGGCTTATTGGCGATTTAGAATTAATTGACGGGTGTTTAATATTTGTTAGGAGCTCAAAAACAGAATGTCAAATAGGATTAATAAAAGACAATTTGCCAATACAAATGAAAGAATTGCCACATGCCGGACCATACCAAATAGAAATATTTAACAATAGGATTTACATAAGTTACTCAGTTATGGGGCCTAATGGTTCCTTTATCTCTGTATTTGATAAAGAGCTAAATTTTATAGAGGATATAGAAATACCATTTATAGCAAACCATTTTTGTATTAGGAAATCTGGTTCAATAATAGTAAATTACCTTGACCCTAAAAAAGCAGTCCGATCGTTAGGTGTCTGGGAAAACGGTGATTTCCGAAAATTATTAAGTGATAAATATAAAATTACTAATTTTGTCATATCCCCGAATAATGGAAATGAGATATTAGCAGTTGTAAATCAACATCGGGCCCAGTTGTTGATTATAGATGTTACATCTGGCGAAATAAAAAAAGAAATTAATCTTAACAGCAAATACCCCGGTAATGTTACAGTTAATAATAATAAAGCATATATACCCCACTTTGGGTCTGATTCCCACAGTCCTGATACCATATCTATCGTAGATCTAAACAGTTATGAATTAAAATCAGAGATCAAACATATCTCTACGCCTAGTTATTTAATTCACAAAGATAGTAGACTGTACGCCTCCAATCACTCCAGAGGAACTGTTACCGTAATAAATCCAGCCACCCATAAAGTTATCAAAATTCTAAAAACGGGGGAGAGGCCTTGGCGACTTGCAAGTAAATAAAAATCTTACAAGCCTAAAGATGGCATAAATCACACAACCGGAAGGGGAGATATTATGCTTTCACCCACACTAGTTTCACTGTCATATATTGCCGGCTTAATTGTTTTTCTGTTATTCTTCCTACCCCGGGTTCTCCAGTGGCTTTGGAATATTACTATGCCTCAGGTTTTTAATATACCGGAAATAAACTTCTGGCAATCTTTCAGGCTTTTATCCAACCATACGTAATATGGGGGTAGCTTAAATGGATAGAAAACACATAGTTGGAAATGTAATAAAATTAACACATCTTATTATTTGCATAGCATTTGTGATTTTGGCATATGTCAGCATGCAGTATGATTTACACAGTCTTGAAAGAAGGTTTTTCTCTAATTGTGCCTATTTTTTAATTGGCCTGTGGGGAGTAATACTATTGATCGCTCCGCAATATGTAGCGCTTGTAGCAAAGAAGGGAAACAAAGCCGGTTCCTATAGATTACTAGGTTTGATTTTTATTTTTCTAGCCATTATTAGGATTTTTCCAAGTTAACTGGTCCAGATTGATTGTATTTATTCAAGGACGTATTCCTGTTGTTCAATCTTTCTTTGCCACTGGTCCAGTGATTCTTTATAGAAAACATACTTACGGTTTATCTTGATATAGGGGATATTTATGTTTTCTTCCTCAATGAGAAATTTTAATTCTTTGAAACTAAACCCCAGGTATTCCGCTGCCTCGCTCAGATACATGGTTTGTTTTTCCTGGGTGGTTTCAGAATCCCTTGTGCTATCTTGCCTAAACTCATGCAGTTCTGAAGCCATATATCGGAGGGGAGATCCAATGTCCTCAGTTTCAATATCAAGCCTTCGTCCAAAGTCTGTTAGTGCATTTGCTAAAACGTGAGATCCAATGAGAAAGCTTAAACCAAGAAATACGATTGCGGCGGGAACTAACAGTTTGTCTTTGTTCATTTGTGCCTCCTAATAATGTATTGTTAATCCGAAAGGGCTGGCATTAACTATTTCAAGCCCAATCCACTCTATTAGTACTAAAACATGGTTATAGTTACAAGTTCTTTTTATTTCTCGGTATTCCTGTATGGTCGCCTGGAACATAATCAGAGATTAAGCAGTCAGTCAAAATAAACAAGGACATTTATAAAAAGGAGATAGGGGACCGCCCCCTGTTTCCTGCGCAGGAGGTATTATGCAATAACCATGGAGTTAATAGGTCTATTAATTACTCTTACAATTTTAATATGTTCAATTTTGGCTGCAGTTAGAACAGCTCAAATTTTAGAAGAGCTAAAGGAAATCAAGAAGGCTTTGGGGATCGATGTTAACCAGGATGGTAAATTATTTACGGATAGGCTGGAGGAAATGGAACGGCAGCATACCAGCGGGCCTGAACCCGGCAACGAAGAAAACAAAGGCTAATAGTGGTGTGATTTTAAGCAATAATAGCCCCGCTGCCGAAAGGTGGGTGCAATTTGCGTCAGGAAACATCACGGCTAATCATCTTCCCCTAACATACTCCGTGCATCAATTTCCTCTACTCTGCCGTTAAGCTCTTGCAAGCCTGGTCCTGGATGGGTATCTTCTTTGGGTATCAAAGAATCAACTTTTCTTTTTTTATGGTCTTTTGATTTCGGCAATTTCTAAAACCCCCATTATTTTTTTTAGTATCTTTAATATTTCCTAAAAATAATATTTAACTCTCCCACAAGGAAATCCTCGTACTGTTTATTACCTTCTGACAGATCCGGTGGTGTGTGTGTTAGACCGCCGAGACTTGTTAAGAGAAAGCGGAAAAGCCATGGTAATCCTTGTCCTAAAAAATTTCCTCATGAAGGCACATTTTTCTTTAATGATCTAAATTTTTATTATGATTTTTAGAAGCTGTCTACTTAAAGATAGTGTAACGAACAGCTTATTGTTCGTTACATGGAAGGAGTCACATTAAGTTCAGAGGCTGATTATTTGTTAAGAAGAGTTATAGGGGCATAGACTTTGGTCGGACTATTGTTAATGGAATTTTCGCCATTCTAAATAAATAGCCGTAATGTGGGTAAAATACATTACCTTGAATTATGATGAGTTTTCAAGTATGCCCTAATGACTGTTAAGAAAAACTCGGTATGGTTTTCTCCCAGGTTATTCACTACGTGTAAAAGGTGCATTAACTCAGAAGGAAGATTCTCTTCTAAGTTATCCAATAGTAAGTAATATGGTTCAATACCAAGTGAATCGGCAACTCTTTCAATTACCTCTATGGATGGGTTTTTTTCTCCCCGTTCAAGGTATCCCAAATATGCAGCGGTAAAACCTGCACGATGTGCCACCATTTTTTGAGTTAATTCTTGTTTCTCTCTGTAATAACGAATGTTTCTTCCAATTATTTCTTTTAGCATTTAGCTCATCTCTTCTACAAAAATATTTAAAAACCGATATATTTAAACTCACAGTTGTATTTAATGTTGAAATATGTATACTCATAGTTGTATAATGTGTTAGATTGTTAAATTTCTGTTTCAATAAAGGCGAACTATATCGAAAGAGTAGGGCGCAAAGCCATGGGTCTAAAGCGCTTTAAAACAGTGCCATGATTGCCAGGTTGCGGGAGAAACAGTTGTTCTTGTTTTTTTGCTATGTTTCCCCTTCTTTCGATGTTTATGCTAAGTCGAGGTATAGTGGGGGTTATAATAATTGAAATTGGAAACAGCAAAATCTTTTGTGAACAGATTTCCCAGAGATTTGCAAGTTCATTCGTATAATGTTTGCAATATAGCTACCGGAATAGCAAGGTATTTAGGTTATAAAGAAGATCAAATACATATTTTATTAATTGGATCATTGATTCACGATGCCGGTAAATGCTGTATTGACCCTAAAATAATTAATAAACCACATAAACTTACAGAAAAAGAATTTGAGCTTGTAAAGCAGCATACCTTATTGGGCGCGGATATGATTAGAAAATGCGATGACAGCCACAAATATGAACCTATCGTTTTATACCACCATGAACGGTGGGACGGAATGGGTTATTATGGCCTCTTTCAAGAAGAAATACCGGCATTTGCTCAAATTGTAAACATTGCCGATGCATTCGATGCAATGACGAGTATTCGCCCGTATCAGAGGCCCAAAAGTTTAACTGAAGCTCTTGAAGAACTAAGTAATAGCAAAGGTACTCAGTTTGCACCGAAATTAGTTGACATATTTGAGGAATACATATTAGCGTCATTAAAAGTCAAAGAAAAATATATCAAGTAAAAATTTATGTTTATAGCTATAATAAAAAGAGATAGATTTTGAATAAAGAGGTAATAGTATGAAAAATGGCCGGGGAAAAAGTCCTACTAAACGCAAAGTGGGCCTGCATATACATTTTTCAGAATTTGACCTCCCCCCAATGCAGGACGTATTATTAGTCGGGAGACGTGCGCCTATTGGGCCTGAGGCAGTGCGTAGAATGGTGGAGGCTTTGGCACCGGGGCAGTATGAGGTAATACTGATTGATCATACACACATTGAAGCAGTGGCTGTCAAAACTACCCTTTTTAACTGGATTTCCCGTGACGAGTTAGTAAACACATTAGTTGAAGAAGGTGACACCATAAGTAATGAAAACTCATTAATTAAGGCACAGTTAGATGTCACTATGTCCATATTTAAGGAAGTTGAGCTTTATAATGTATAAAGTTAGAGATATTATGACCAGTCCGGTAAATACAATTAGTCTGGGATCAAGTGTTTCTCAAGCCGCAGAATTTATGAAAGAATATAACCTTGGTGGGTTACCGGTAGTTAAAGATAGCAAGTTGGTTGGAATTATTACGTCCAGAGATGTACGAATTAATCATCCGAATCGAATTGTGGCTGATGCCATGACTAAACCGGTAATATGTTGCTCCCCGGACAGTACAACATGGGATGCTGTAGCTTTAATGAATGAGTACAAAATTGAACGATTGCCTGTAGTAGAGCACGATAAAGTTATCGGGATAATAACCGAGGTTCAAATGGTAAAGCACACTAGTCGCCTATATGACCCCTTAACCGAAACGTTTAATTCCGAATATATCTATCAGGTTGCATTTAATCTTTTAAAACTCGGACATAAAATATCTGTAATTTTACTGGATGTGGATGATTTTGGTGAGATGAACAAAAAATGGGGTCATGTTATTGGTGATAAGTGTCTAAAAAGAATTGCCTCAGTTTTAAAGAGTGTAATTAATAGCAAAAACGATTTCCTTTGTAGGTACGGTGGGGATGAATTTGTAATTGTTACACTTAGAAATTCAGAAGAAGCCATGGTAATAGCAAAAGAAGTATTAGATAAAATCTCAAAAATAAACCTGGGGAATAACCTCTCTATTACTGTTTCGGCAGGGATAAGTGAATATCGGGAAAAGATACATGAAGCTGAAGGTGATTATTATGAGGCGACGCAATGCCTTATAAATGAGGCAAGCCTCGCCTCTACAAAAGCAAAAAGACATAAAACAAGAATATATTTCAATATAGGGAGCATAAGTTGAAATTCTTAATACTTAGACCGTATTAAGAATTTGGTAAAAGAAAATATGAAGAGGGTCCGCATAAAGAAAGGTAAGCGTAAAATAAACCCCACCTTACTTTTTGCAAGACAGGGATTTATAATAACTCAACTTTCGCAGACTGAAACAGGCAAGTAAGCCTTGATGTAGCTGGGTAAGTTGCGAACCATTGTTGTAGTTGACTTTTGATCAGTTTTTGCATATTCTTATTGGTCTTCTTTAAGGCATCTTCAATAAGCTAAAGTTCCACGAATACTATTGGTTATTAAAGTTTATCTAATTTCTTCAGCCTTTCTGAGTACTGTGAGGTATAACTTTCGGCTTATGTAACGGTTGTGTTTGATCATTATATCCATCAAAGGCCCTTTTCTTCAACAAACCCTAGTTTTTTACTGATAAGAAGTATACCTAACACACCTGTTACATTCAATCCGAGTAGGTAAGCATATTGTCTTCCCGCAAACTCGTCAATAATAACATTCTGAATTCCTTCTTCTTTGGCTATTGCAATTACCTCGGCTTCACTACCTGTCTTGCCTTTACCTTTAACCACGACTTCATTGTATACTGATTCCGGTATTATAAGCTCATCATATAGCTTTGGTAGCAACTCCAGTTGTTTAACTAGTGCTAGGCTTATAAGGGGAGACGAATTAATTACCGCCTTCATTCTTAAAATCCTCCACAAACCTGTCTATGGCTTCAAACTCTCTCTCTCTAATTCTTTTTCTGTATATTGGTAAATATCAATTTGATTCTTTCCAAGCAGAATCACAAACTCATTCTTGTCAATACCAGCCAACTCAGCCGCCTTACCAAGGGATAGCTTACGTTCCTTAAAGAATTGCATAGCAAGTATTTTTCTTGCTTCTTCCTGTAAAGACTGTTCATCCTTCTTAAGTACAAACAGTAATTCCTCCGATATAGGTATATTTAAAGTCAATGTCCGCATTAGTATCAACTCCTAAAGTAACCGTTGAATATTCCAACTTCCTTTTACTGGTAGTATACTCTCTTTTTAGTATAAGCACAATGTGAAGTCTCTCCCGCCTACGCTTCGCTAAGAGGCGGGAGCTTCCTGATTCATCGACCGTAGCCGCGTGGGTCTTACACGATCTCCACAGGCGTAAGTTCGGGTGCTACCAGCCCTACTTGAAACAACGAAACTTAACCTGACCTTTGCAGTATTACCATTGCAGAAACCACGTCTCGATCGGCGGTTAGCCCACATTCCGGGCACTTATGTACCCGGACGCTCAAATCTTTCGGTACATGGGCACCGCATACACATGTCTGGGATGTGCCGCCGGGTGGGACTTTTACGAACGTTTTGACGTATTTCTGGCTTTTGTATTCAAGGTAATCCAAAAACTTACCCCATCCGGCATCTGAAATGCTTTTACTTAAACGGTGGTTCTTGACCATGTTTTTAACAGCTAAATCTTCCACGGCAATTAAGTCATACTTCTGGACTATACGATATGATATTTTATGCAAAAAATCCTTGCGCTGGTTGGCTATCTTATCATGTAACCTGGTTACTTTAGCTTTGGCCTTCCCTCGGTTATTTGAACCTTTCTTCTTGCGGGAAAGCCGTCTTTGTAACCGGGCCAGTTTCCTTTCGGATTTACGAAAATTTGGGGTTATCTATTTTAACGGCGTCTGATAATGCGGCGAAAGTTAAAAGCCCAACGTCTATGCCTATCTTGTTAATCACTTCCACAGTTTGGGTTTCTTCAATTTCAGAAGTTAGGTTAACGTACCATTTGCGGTTATGGTACTTGACGTTGATCCGGCTCACCTTGGCCGGGTCATATTTAAAATGTGCTTTCATCTTAACATCGCCTATCTTGGGCAAGTAAATATAGCCCGGTTTTTTAAAGTGGTCTTGCTTATATGCCTGGGGATAGGTGAACTACCTGTAATGGTCTCGATCTTTATAACGGGGGTACCCGGCAAGGCCCTTGAAAAACCGGTCAAAAGCATTGTCCAGCCTTTGTAGGCAATCCTGTAACGCTTGGGCATTAACTTGTTTGTATTCAGGTAGTTCCCTTTTTAACGCTGGCAGCTCGTTCTTTTGAGTAGTGCAGCACGGTGACTTACCTTTTTGCCGGTAACAAATCTCTCGCTGCTTCAAGGCAGTATTATACAGCTGACGGCACAAGGTAAGTGTTTGGAAAAGTTTCCGTTCCTGCTCTTTAGTTGGCTCAATATGAAACCGGTGAACGGTAATCATTTCTTTTCACCTTGGGACTCAATATATTTTTTAATCACTTCAATCGGTGCTCCACCAGTAGTTAAAAGGCAAAAGCTTCGTGACCAGAAAAAATCTTTCCAAAGATATTTCTAATTTCCGGGAATTCCTTTTTGACCAGTCGGGATGAAGCACTCTTGAAGGCATTGATATACTTGGACAGGGCACTGTTAAGGTGAGCACTGAAAAGTATATGCACGTGGTCAGTGTCGTGGTTAAATTCTTGGAATGTAATATTGTAGTTTGGCGCAATATATTCGCCTATCTCTCTGATACGTACAGCAACCTGGTCATTAATCACCTTTCGACGATACTAGACTACCAAGACAAGGTGATAAGTTAACTTAAACACTGAATGGTAATTGCTATCTAGTTTCATAGTTGTATCAACACTTTCATTAGTTAGTTACTGATTATATTATATAATAACTTTGGTAAATTACAAACAATTGCCAGGCTTAACAGCCTGGCCGCCCATTCACCTCCCGCTTATAGAGGCGGGAGTCCTCTGGGCGAGTAATGATAGAATCGCAAAAGGGGAGTTCAAGATGAAAAGTGTCATTGTAACCGTTTTTTTGCTGGCATTGCTAATAGCCGGTGGTTGTGAGAACGTAGAAAAACAAGTTAACAATAATAAACAACAAGAGCAAACGGTTATTACTAAAGATGAATTATCGTTTGAAATTAATTTTGATGGAATTGAGCCTGAAAAACACGACAAATTAAAAGAATTGTTAGGTCATTCTGCTTATATTATTGGAGCAGTTTTATCTCATAATTATTTTGGCGACGTTGGTGACCAAATACTTTGGCAGAACGCCAGAAGAAACGAACTGAGAATTGATTACGTCAAGTTTCACAACCTTTTTGATGAAGAAATGTCAAGCCCTGAAGACTTTGGTAGTACTCTTTGGCAAATAGACAAGTCTTACTTGCAGGCTATAAATAAGATGAAAGTGAAACAGCTCGATAATGGACTGCAAACTGAAAAAGAAGGTTTAAAAGAAGTGTTTGAGGGTTTTTCTGTATTCTTAACGGAAGATAATTTTGCAAATTATTGCAATTATTCTGATGCAGAGGATAGGTATAAGCGTTTTAAGGAATACATCGCAAATGAATTTGAGTATGAAAAGAAGTTATTTGATAAAACTTAACCTTACTCATGACTAAACTTAAAGATTGGCGGCCAGGTTCCATTAAATTGAAATTTTAGCACAAGTATATCCTAGTTATTTAATTTACGATAAATTATTGTGTTCTGGTAAAACTACTTAATTTCTAGTAACTTGTTATACCAAAGCTGCTGATATTATGGAAGTATCTTTTATGTTGGGGGGTATCCGGTTGTATTATAGTAAAGAAGAGTTAGAACGGTTGAAAAAAGATGGTGAAGAAAAGGCAAAAGAAATGACAAAGAAAATGGAATTCGATAAAATTGGTCGGGAGTATAAATCTAACGATAAACAAGTTAATTGTATTCATTGTAAACATACAAAATTTCAATTTGGAAAAGCATTGCATAACTCAAGAGGATTAACTTTTTTTGATTTAGATTGGTTAAATGAATCTGCAATTACTTTAATTTGTAAGCGTTGCGGATATATTCATTGGTTTAGTGGTAAAGTTACTGAAATTGAAGATTAGCTAAGATATAGTACTTATTTCTTGTTTTCATTAACGTGTGGCGATAGTAATTACTTGGTTGGGTTGCCAAGAAAAAAGTTGGTAAGTTGTAACGCTGAAACAAATACGAATCGATGCAATAGCCGCCCATTAAGGGCGGCTTTCTTTTGGGCAAAAAACCGCCACATCTAATGAGCACGTGATTACTATGATTATAAACTCAATTTGACATATGTAGACAGAAACAGTAAAATATTAACTTGTAACCAATGGATTTATAAACAATTTAAGAAAGGAAATATTTATGTCGCATGAAGACTTGCTTGCCAAAATAGAAGAGCTTCGCATTAAATTAATTAACCAATCAATTAAAGAAACGGGTTATGATGAACAGCTCAGGATCAGCCAGGAGCTTGATAAAGACATAGCGAAATACCAAAGGGCCATTTTGCATGGACAAAAAACGATCACGTAGCGTTTAAGGGGAACAGAACATCTCCCACCGGTACCAGTGATTTTTGCTAGGTCAGGACAACAACGTAAATAGTTGTAATAATCCTTCTGCCGCGCGAAATGTTCTTTCCCCCTAACTGTTACCGATCAACGATCATTACCTTGATTATCTACTTCCTCCACGGAACCAACGTCAATTATCTTCCAGACCCCATCTATATAAATAAGGTAAACCTTCTGCAGGGCGTCTGCTGAGCCGTCATCAGGAACGTGAAAGGTTATGTTATAAGTGAATACGTCACGGTCTTCCTGATACCTTCCCTCATAGTTAAGATAACTTCCACAAGGGGAATCCCAATATTGGTGGTTAAGTTTATCCCAAGAGAATTGGTCTTTTGCTTCAGGTAGAACAAAATCTTCGATTTCCTCTTTATTACCTTCTCGCAATGCGGAATAGATTTGTGCTAATTTTTGTTTCGTTTCAAACTCTTCCCGAGGGGGTTTTGAGGTAAAGAAGTCATTATAGGTATGTGATTTCCATTGGGTTTGATTAAAGGTTAATTCCCAGAGCTTTACATCGTCTTCATTTTCAACATTGACTCTAAAAATATCAGTTTCTAACGGGAAGTCCTTCCCATCGCTAGAAAAATAATAAACATAGCTGTTTTTGCTTTCCGTATATTCTTTACCTGAGGTACGGGCAACGTTATGCTTATCTACAACATCAACATCTAATAAATCGAAGATTTCCTCTTTTTCAGGC
Organism: Clostridiales bacterium; assembly: GCA_016278505.1. Taxonomy (GTDB): domain Bacteria; phylum Bacillota; class Desulfotomaculia; order Desulfotomaculales; family VENG01; genus VENG01. The sequence continues at coordinate 818 of JADQBQ010000038.1, read as the reverse complement.
TTAGGAGACTCCAAGGCGAGAAAACCCTTGACCTCTATCTTTCCGAAGTCCTCATTCACTTCATAGGGAGTGCTGTAGAAATAACATATTCTCATGAAGGGCCACATGAGTTTTGACGGGTGTTCAAACGCAAAATCATAATACCAGGGAGCGTCTTCAAAAACCTTATAATCCTTTTTGACGTTGGTAAGCACGATTTCTTCTAACCATATAGTTCCGTTGTCTACAGCTACTTTCTTGTTGAGGTCTATACGTTTTACCGTGTAAAAATGTTGACAGAAAAAGTAAGCTGAGATTATGAGCCACAATAATGTAACCACATATACCACTGTAATTATTTTTCTTGCCCTGGAAATACCCCTCACCTCCAAGTAGTCCATGTTATAATCACAAGAAATTTTTGCCGTAAGCAGAAAGAAGGATGTTAGTGAGTATCTTGAATTCAGCACCAAAGAAACGTTCCAAATCTCGATTGTTATTGGGACAACTTTATTTCTCCACTCTACGTTTTATTTCTTGGTACCTTTACCGAACAAATTATGCCAATGTGAAAGAATCAACATCTTTACCGTTTTCGGTTTTTAACCACCAGACCCCGCTATTGCGCCGCTTACATAACGTTGATATGTGGCTTCAACACAACAAAGTGAAGAACTTAAAATTGGCCACAGCTAAAATTGACGGTTTAATTGTCAAACCAGGAGAAACATTTTCATTTTGGAGATTGGTTGGAAAACCAACTAAAAGAAAAGGTTATGTAGAGGGTATGGTTCTTCTAAACGGATCATTTTACCCTGGCGTTGGCGGAGGTCTTTGTC
>JADQBQ010000008.1:57590-59831 GCA_016278505.1 Clostridiales bacterium | reverse complement strand
AGGCAGCACCTAAACTGGTGGATAAGCTGGGAAAGGCCTGTTTCTACTCGACCAATATGCTTATAACAAATTAGCCAATATACTAGAAGAACAAAGAATTACGGCAAAGCACTCGGGAGTCATAATCCGGTCTCGTAACTCTGGAGACATTGTTACACCGGGGACTACTATTGCCACCATTGCGTCTGTGAAAGAACCAAAGTTATTGGTAGAGCTGAAGCGGGATATGATAGATGATATCAAAGTAGGAACTAATATATATTTTTCCGTTACCGATTTTAGTAAAAATCCTTTAGATGGAGAGGTAATTGCTATTAGTCGCAGGGGTGATGCCGGGGATGAGACCTCCATTTACGAAGTAACTATTGCTGCATCAGGCCTAGAAGAGGCTCAGGTGGGCGATCATCTACAAGTAATGCTGCCTGAGGCGGGTTATTAATAGCAAAAAAGGGCTCTTCCCAAGAGCTCTTTTTTATGTTTCGGAAAAGTTTACCCAAAAGGGCCAGTCCTATTTAACGTAACACAACAAAGCACCATCATTTACCTTTGCAAATAACAAGGGACTTTGTCAATCCGTGTTGAAATATGTCGACGAATGACAACACGGAGGTGGCATAATTTGAAAGGAAAATTTGTATTAAACGCAGTAGTGGGAATAATTCTAGCATTAACATTGTTTATTGGACAAGCCCCGGCGGAAACAGTACCTTATCAGGATCAATTTGACGCAGCGGACATATTCCAAGTCTGGCAGAACGGTTATACAAACGATTCAGGCGGTCTTGCCTGGAACCGAAGCTATGTAATGGAATCTTTTATGATAATGTATAAACAAACGGGTGACACCCGCTACCTGGACAGATTTGTAATCCATGCGGACCAAACCCTGGCAGCGCGGGATAGTGTGCGCGGTGTCACTAATTATAAAGGAGAAAGCTTGCCGGCGTGGCGCGCCGGAGCAAGGTATACTACCGACGGGTCGTATTATAACTTTGCTGTTCATACCGGTATGCTTAGTTACCCTTTGGCTGATTTTGCGGACGTTGTGTACAGTAACAATTTAACGGAATATATGGATAAGGCCGCAGAGTATCTAAAGGCGGCCAAAGATGCGGTGGCAATACATGCCGACCATTGGAGAGAAAGCGGTAATGAGGGTTGGTACATTAACCCCAAAGGTGCGCCCTATGAAGCCGACGGCATGGGAATCCCGTTTAACCAGTACCTGGCCATGGCCAGAGCTGAGCTGGCAATTTACCGGGCCAGCGGGGAACAAGTGTATTTAGATCACGTAACCAAAATGGCTCGGCATTTCAAAAATCGTCTTATGGTAACTTCAGATAATGCCTACTACTGGTATTATACTTGGGGTCCATTCTTGAATGGCTGGACCGCAGCGGACGGACTTAGTGCCAATACACCCAGTTATAGTGGATATAAAGCCTTTGAGGATTTAGGGCATGGTACCATCGATGTTAGTTTTGCATACCTGGCTTTTGAAAATGGAATTGTTTTTAACGAGCAGGATATGCAGCGCTTTGGCAACACCATAGAACAAAATTTAATTCGTCCTGATGGGCAAGTTAATAAAAGGGTAAACGGCGGCGGGGGAATTCTTTCTCCACCGGCTTATATTGGTATGTGGCTGCAGTATAGCCAATATGCACCATCACTATTTGATTTTGTTGATAACAGTGTAAATAATATGGACAAAAATGCAAACTCGTTAGTTAATCTACTTGTAACAGCAAGGTTATGCGATGCTGCGGTAGAAAAGGATAACGGAAATGATGGAGAAACCCCGGGTGATGGTAACGAAAACCCTGGAAATAGCGATGGTAGTCCTGCTTCTAAGCTTATTAACGGGGATTTTAACTCCGGCCGGACAGGTTGGTCAGGAACAGAAGGCAGCGTATTAGAGGAAAACAGCAACGGTTATGCTTCGGTAAATTATTCGTGGCAATTCTACCAGGATGTTGCTGTAACCCCGGGAAAAAGTTATGTCCTCAGCGGGGAGACCCGGTTGGGTACCGCCGGTAATGAGGCCCGGGTAGTAGCATATTTAATCGACGGGCAGGGTAATCCCGTGGACAGTAGAGAGATCAGGCATAAGCACAGTAGTTATAACTGGGAGCAGCTGTCTGAACTTAAAATAAACGTTCCGTCAACAGTTAATAAGCTGCGGGTATACCTGCTGGTTAACGGCGGCAGCGGCACCCACGACTTCGACAATATTAGCTT
>JADQBQ010000008.1:0-57580 GCA_016278505.1 Clostridiales bacterium | reverse complement strand
TATACCTGCTGGTTAACGGCGGCAGCGGCACCCACGACTTCGACAATATTAGCTTGAGTGAGGCAGGCAGCACTGCGCCGGAAACACCACAGGATACTGAAAATCCGCAAGTATTAGAGTTTACTCCGGCTGACGGCGCCTCAATTGACTCCGGACAAACTTTCCGGGCAGTATTTAGCGAAGCTGTAAGCGGTGTAAATGAAAGCACCTTTTTCATTGAAAACGTACCGGGAACGGTAACCTACGACAGTACAACTCATATGGCCGAGCTTACCCCTAATGCCCCATTGGCAGAAGGTGAAACTTACCGGGTTAATCTGGATAACGGGATAACCGATAAAGCGGGTAATGGGTTGGAAACCTGGGTCTACAGCTTTAAAGTTTCGGATATTACAGCACCGGAAGTGAGAGTGGTTATCCCCGCAAACAATGATAAGGTAAGCGGCAGTGTAACACTGAAAGCCCAAGCCGAAGATAATGTAGATGTAACATCACTGTCTTTCCAGGTGGCTGGTGTATACGGTACATGGAAAACGCTGGGCAGCGGTACTCTGAACAACGGCCAATGGATTTTTGACTGGGACACCGCGGGCAATACTGGATTAAATTTAATTAGAGCAGTGGCCAGAGATGGTGCCGGTAACGAAACAGCATCAGAAGAAGTGAAAGTTAGTGTATTGAACAGAACTGAGCCCGCCCCTAATGGTGGTCTCATAAATGGTGATTTCAGTAATGGTGGAAGTGGCTGGACTACTTCAGGTGGAGAACTGGCTCAAGGGGACAATGGTAATAAATATGCCTCGGCCGGTTATTCCTGGCAGTTTTACCAGGATGTTGATGTAACTCCCGGAAAAAATTATGTCTTAAGCGGAGAGACCCGGTTTGGTACTGCTAGGACTGAAGCCCGGGTCGTAGCCTATCTACTTGACGGGCAGGGTAATCCCGTAGAAAGCAAAGAGATCAGGCATAAGCACAGCAGTTATAATTGGGAGCAACTGTCTGATCTTCAGATAAGGGTTCCGTCAACAGTGAACAAGCTGCGGATATACCTGCTGGTTAACGGCGGCAGCGGCACCCACGACTTCGACAATATTAGCTTGGTCCCTCAAAATTAATCATTTATAAAATCAGTCAGTCTTTTTTCTAAAGGGAGCGGTATATATACCGCTCCCTTTTTGTGTTACCGGCTTGCTTCTGATGCATTGGGATTTGCTGTCTGTTCCTGATCTTCGGAAGAAGTTTCTTGTGCCGGTGATTCATCTGCAGGACTCACAGTTGGAAAGTATTGCCATGAAGGTTCCTTGAGTATAGAAGTACCGGTTCGCTGCTCATTTACTTCCGGTTGATCCTCCGGTTGGTTAATGTTTACTTCAAATGGTGCGCCGGTCTGATGATGGTCGAGTTCGTTCAGACGAATATTATCAAAGAGGTGATTTCCATGTTCACCCAGGGCAAGCAGGTATATTCTTACACTGGTGGCATCCTGCGGTGCATTTATTACTTGCGGGGGAATACTTTCCCACCCGCTGCCCCGGTGCCAGTAGTTTAGCAAATAAGAAACGGGTTCTTGCTCATCGCGGGAATTATAAAAAATGGCTGCAATGCGTGCCGCCTGGGTAGAAGTTCCCTTTTTAGTTTTAGCCGATAGCGCATATGAATTACCTGGCTCTACGGAAACCATCTGGGAAAAGCCCCAGTTGTAATCATTGACTGCATACCTATTACCGTTTTCCTCTCTTTTTATTTCCCCCAGTGTTCCAACCCAACCAATTCGGTTAAACGAAAAATTGCTATTAATTAATTTGCTTCTGTACTTTCCATATCCAACATAGAGTAAAGCCATGTAACCCAGACCAAATAGAAGTAGTAATATAATTACTGCTTTTAAAAATCTCTTTATGTTCACTTTTAGCGCCCTCCTGCTAAATTTTTTATACCCTGTTAATATATGAGCTATTTATTTAAAAGGTTATTAAAGATAAAAGACTGTCACAGAAATAGCTTTTCGGCCGGTACACAAAAGTTTGGCTATTTGAATATGTATTAAAGTACGAAGCAGGTATTGCTTTATTAATTGATACAACAGGAGCTTAAAGCATGAAAAGGATGCTTAAAGGTATAAAAGCCCGGCTTGGCGGGGGCAGCTTTATGGCCAATGTGATGGTGCTGGCAGGAGGCGCCGGTTTGGGGCAGTTTTTGGTGGTGCTGGCCACTCCTTTTTTAACAAGGTTGTATTCGCCCGAAGATTTTGGGGTGCTGGCGGTTTACGCTTCCATTCTTTCTATTATTTTGATTACAGCCTCTCTGCGTTATGAAGTGGCCATTCCCCTGCCCGAAAAGGATGAAAGTGCTGCGAACTTACTGGCGCTGTGTTTTTTTATCCTTACAACAGAAAGCTTGTTATGTGTCGCGGGAATTTGGCTTTTCAGGGAGCAAGTGACACACTGGCTAAATTGTGCATCTCTAAAACCTTACTTGCTGCTTTTGCCATTGAGTTTGTTCTGGGCCGGGACTTACAAGATATTAAATTGCTGGGCGTTACGAAGAAAAACTTTTTCCCGCATTGCCCGTACAAAATTAACCCAGAGCTTCGGCCAGGTGTTAACACAGTTGGGGGCGGGATTTTTATACGCAGGCCCATTGGGGCTGCTTCTGGGTGATGTTGTAGGGCGGGCCAGTGGAAGCGGAACACTGGCTTGCTTGGCTTTCAGACAAGACGGAAAGGTTATAAAGGGAGTTTCACTTTTTGGTATACGTAAGGTCCTTAAACGTTATTGGCGCTTCCCCATAATTTCCAGCGGTGCAGCTATGCTTAACGGGTTGGGGGTGCAGCTACCGCCACTTTTACTGGCGGGATACTACGGGGCCGGAGTTGCAGGTCTGTTTGCACTGGGACAGCGTATCCTGGGTCTTCCACTGGGATTGCTTTCTAACTCGGTAGCCCAGGTCTATCTGGCTGAAACAGCCAAAATGGCAACTTCCTCGCCCCAAAAAATACGCAGTCTATTTTGGGATACAATGAAAAAAATGTTTGTAATGGGAATTATCGTTATTAGTTTTTTTATGCTCATCTTACCATGGCTTTTTTCAACCGTTTTTGGTAATCAATGGAGCGAATCAGAAATTTATTTACGTATTCTCGGTCCCATGTTTTTGTTTCAATTAACATGCAGTCCTATCGGGGGAACTCTTGATGTTTTGGAGCGGCAAGACCTTGCGATGATCAGAGAAGTAATAAGAGTTAGTTTGACTGCGGTGGCACTTATCATGGCCGGCGTTTCCAATCAACCACCGGTTATGGCTGTTACCTTCTTAAGTATAGCAGCCTCAATAGGTTACATAATTTATGCTTTTATGTCTTGGTTAGCTATTCGAAGTTTTCTAGCCTCTAAAGAACAGGGTGGTACAAATGTTAAAACCAGTTAAGTGTTTAGTGTACGAATATAAAGAAAGAGTGCCCCACCGTGATGTATTGGCCGAACAGGGTGTGCGGTGGGATTGGGTAGATAAGGATGTGATTAGACTTTTCTTTGCTTCCCAACCAAACCTAAACACCACTTTTAGTAAGTTTTTAAACAAAGGTTTTATTGGCCTTGTATTGTCTTCCGGCGATAATTGGTTAACTTACTGTTGGATGACTACACCTTACAGCCGGGGACCTCATCACTTGCCCGCATGGGTCAAAGATTTAAATGCGTATTGGATCTTTTATAGTCACACGCATGAAAAATATAGGGGCCGGGGCTTTTACAAAGCTGCATTGCAGTGTCAGATTAATCGCGCCCTTCAAGATAGTCAGGATAAAGCAACTATTTACATTGATACTGCCGCCCAAAATATTCCTTCCCGCAGGGCAATAATTGCCTCTAACTTCGAACCCACGGGAGTCATTACCTGTTATAAACTAAAATTTCCAAAGTTAAAGTCCTTTGTGTATGGCAAGTGGAATAAGGATCAGGAGCATCCGCCTTTGGAGACGGGGGTGATCTATTGACTATCAATAAGAAAGACATAAACCCACTTCTTCTTGATGGCTGGCTGGAATTTAACCGGGTAAAGTGGGGAGTTAAACCAGTGCGTGTGAAATTTAAGGCGCCCAACGATGCAGAGATCCCTTCCATTGAGGTAGTGTTTTTTTTAAATGCAAAGGGCAAGATATGTGTTCCACCGCGGAACCCTTATTTGGGCATAAACTTTAACCCTACACCCACAGATAAGCAGGCTCGTTTATCTAACCAGTGGCTGGAAGTAGCTGATTATCTGGTTGAGGAGATGCGGGACAGGGGTTTGGCCTCTACTATTGGGCTGCCTCCCCATATTACGGATGTTAGACCATGGCAGTGGAACGGTTTTAAGGCAGGGGTTAAATATACGTTTTGTGAGACATTTCCGTATGACATAAATAGAGCATATAGAAGCGTAAGAAAAAATATTAGTAAAGCCATAAAAGCGGGGTATGTATGCAGTAGAACCAAAGATATGAATCACGTTTTGCCATGTCTGTTGGAAACTGAGGAGCGACAGGGATTTGATCATCAGTTAACTATAAAGGATCTTGAACTGTGCAGTGAACTTTTAGGAGATGATCATTTTCGTACTTATATTTGTTATGCACCAAACGGTGAGCCGGCCTGCGCTTATATATGGTTGCATTGCCGTGGAGCACGGGCGATAGGGTGGGTAGGCGGCACGCGGCAATCCTATCAGCATTCAGGGGTAACGCAATTTATAATCAAATACGCCATAGACGATCTTAATGTAGCGGGTGCTACAAGCATAGATTTAACCGGCGCTAACATTCCCAGTGTCGCCGCGTCGAAACTGCAATGGGGATTTAAATTAACTCCTTACTACACTTTGGGGGCCTACGGTATAAAACAGATGGCTATTTGGGTACGGGATTGGCTCAATTACTAGCCTAAAAAGGAGGCACTAAGGTTGTTAATTGTTATTTATCCTCCTACCTATCTTGTTGAGCGCCAATATATCTTTGATGTAGTTTTATCCCAGTTTCTTGGGCTAAAATATCAATACCAAATTGAAGAACGGTCTGACGTTTGTATTAAGTTAACAGAAGACCATTGGGAAAGGGAGCTGCGCATTGCTGATATTCTTTTTCAAACCCCGGAAGAAAGATGGCTCAATGAATTCTCGTTACCCTCACAGCCGTTGGATTGGTGGCATTTAGCAGATAGTATCTTTGGTGATACCACAGTGACACCGGAAATGCCGGTTATTTACGGAAGCAGGCTGTCCAGCGGGTCTTTCCTGGTAAGGCGGGAAAATGGAATGGATTTAGGAGTTGATATTTTTGGCAGTTCTTTTTTTATGCTCACTCGTTATGAAGAAGCGGTAAAACCTGACCGTGACAGCAGGGAGCGATTTCCTGCGGCAGCTTCTTTGGCGTTTCAGGAAGGTTTTTTAACACGGCCGATAGTTAATGAGTACGTTGAAATTCTTTGGCGGGCATTAAAGCACCTGTGGCCTGGTTTAAAAAGAAAAGAAAGGACATTTACCGTGCGTCTCAGTCACGATGTAGATTGGCCCCTGTGTACATACGAAAAGACTTTGTTGCAGGTTTTCAGAAACATTGCGGGTGATGTGATCAAGACAAGAAGCCCTGACTTAGCATTAAGGCGCTTCCTCTCTTACCACCGGGTAAGGTTGGGAAATTTTGATGCGGATATTTGTAACACTTTTGATACGCTCATGGACTTAAGTGAAAGAAACGGTTTGTATAGTGCCTTCTATTTTATAACTGAACACGGGGATAACCAGATTAATGGCATATATTCTATAGATCATCCGTGGATCAGGAAATTGATGCGCCGAATCCATGATCGAAATCATGAGATAGGTCTTCATCCAAGTTATAACACTATACACGACCGGTCTCAATTAAGCCGCGAATTTCAAAATTTATTGAGAGTATGTGAATCTGAAGGAATCCAACAGGAGGTTTGGGGCGGGCGCCAGCATTACCTGCGGTGGAATGTGCCTACTACCTGGCAGAATTGGGAAGATGTGGGCCTTGATTATGACAGCACACTAGTTTTTGCCGATCATACAGGTTTTCGATGCGGGGTTTGCTATGAGTTTAATGTATTTAATCTGCATGCCAGGCGCCCTCTGGATTTAATTGAAAGGCCATTGATTGTTATGGACAGTACTGTCCTGGCAAAAAATTATATGAATTTATCACATCAACAGGCCCGGGTAGAAATCGCCAAGTTAATCAATAACTGTAAGATTTTTAGAGGTGATTTTACATTGCTCTGGCATAACAGCCATTTTATTGACCGGCGTGAATGCCAATTGTACCACGACATAGTGAATGGCATAAAGAATTGACCGCTTTGGTGATGATAGACAGCTTAGATTTAAATTCGAGGTGTTCTTGAGTGAAGCAGTTAAAAGTTGTCTTGCTCCACATAATGTCTTTTGAATTCCTGTTTGCTGCCTTTTTAATGGCCGGTACTTTCAAAGCGGCACCGGTTTTTAAGAGTATACCTTTTGATTTGACTGTGTTTTTTCTGCTTACCAGTGGGCTGGCTGCGTTTGTAATTCTATATCGAAAAGTAAAAGAAGGTTCATTAAGCCTTCCGCATGCCTCAAAAATATATCCCTTTTACAAAAACTCTATTTGTGCCATTATTTTGTTTTACGCCTTATTTTTGTGGGCAGTGCTAAGTCTACTTTATTCTCCCAGTACCATGTACTCAACAGATAAAGTATTAAGGTTTGGCATCTTAACAGGATGGGCTTTTTTAGGGATGTCTTTAATTATTTCAGTTGAAGTACAACGAGCAAAAAGACTTTTTCTTTTTTTGTTTGGTTATGGATTGTTAATGGCCCTATTGGCCATAAAGCAATTTTTTGGGGATGGCGGTGGGTTGGATTTTGTTATTGTTTTGGAAAATACCCATATTGCGTTAGGGCGTATTACAGGTATGGCCGCCATATTGGCGTTTATTGGTTGTTTATATGCAAAAAGACGATGTTTAAAATTTTTTTATGCAGCCACATTTGTTATATTGATTGCTGCTGTTATTATTTCCGGCAGCAGGGGGCCTACTTTAGCCGTTATTCTTACATTAATGCTCTCTATGGTATTGGTATTATGGGGGGGGAAAGATAAGTTTTACCGGCGGCGTAGTTTTTCCGTGCTAGGCCTAATATTTGTTTTTTCCATATTTGCTTATCATATTGGTTTATTGGACTTGGCCATAACTCGTTTTAGCTTATTATTCTCTCAACCTACCGAGGGAACATCCGGCTTTCGCCTGGATGTGTACAGCCAGGCTTTGACCATGTGGTTAAATAGTCCGGTAGCGGGGGTTGGTATTGGAGGTTTCCCCGTTGAGCAAGGCTATGGGGACGCACGTATTTATCCTCACAACATTGTGTTTGAAGTCCTGGCTGAACTGGGTTTAGTGGGGTTGGTGCTGTTAGGCCTTTTTTTCTATATTTGTTTTAAAGCACTCCCTCCCTTGAAAGTTTTGGTAAGACATCCCATTCCGTTGACTTCGTTACTGCTTTTCGTTTATCTATTTTTCAATGCTCTGGTTTCAGGGGATATTAATGATAATCGATTATTATTTGCCTTTGCGGGGCTGTTAACAATAGGAAGGTTTTATCCATATTTTATAAAACCATGACTGCTATGTCAAAACCCACATGAACCTTATACACAAACACATTAGAACCCCACCTGTAAAAAGCACTCGCTATGGAAACTGATTTAGCGCGTGCTTTTTTCATGTTAATGATGCGACACAGATTTTGGGTGCCAGGAATAATATAAAGAGTATTATATTCCCAGTACAGACCTAAGCTGTTCTTTTTAAATGGGTAAGAAGTTGTCTTAAAGGAGGGATTAGTTAGCGTCTGATTAGATTGACTCAATTGACAGAATTAATCTTACTCGAGGTGTTTAGCGTGAAACATTTAAGATTAGCCTGCAGCTACTTAATATCATTTGAATTTTTATTTGTTGCTTTTTTGATGGCCGGTAATTTTAAGGCGGCGCCGGTGTTAAGTAATTTACCGGTTGATTTGACGGTATTTTTTATGGCAACCAGTGTAATAGCTGCGGCTATTATTTTATACCGAAGGTTAAGAATAAAGTCTAATAATGATCAGGAAGTCTTAGAGAATGATAACCCTAAAAAGAAATTAAATTGGATACGTAAGTTTGAAATCAAAAATCTTCATCAAGAGAACATTTATGCTGCTACCGTATTTTTAGTGTTTTTTTTATGGGCGTTGCTAACTTTGCTTTATACTCCAAGTGATATCTATTCCATTAGTAAAGTTTTACGACTAGGTGCTCTGACAGGTGTAGCTTTTATGGGAACTGTCTTAATTATTTCAGCAGAAAAGGAAAGGGCAAAAAGATTTTTGACTCTGCTATGTAGTTTTGGCATCATCATGACCATAGCGGCCTTTGCAAAATATATACTGCGAGGCGGGGGTTTAGGGTTTGTAGCCTTATTCAGCGGAAATTACATAGCCCTGGGTCGCGTGGCCGGAATGACGGCTATAATAATGCTTGTAGGGCTGATATTTGCCAAAAAAATCAGTCATAAAATTCTTTTGGGAATGGGGTCCATTACTGCACTTGCTGTCGTAGGTGTTTCCGGAGCCAGAGGACCGGCTGTGGCTGTGGCATTAACGCTAATCCTATTCACTCTTATAGCCACCATTTTTGCTAAAAACAGGGTCTTTAGGCGTAATTTTTTAATTGCAATTTTTTTGGTAGTCGTTACTGCATTTGTTGCATATAATTTCAATCTCTTTGATACAATGGTAGGCCGGTTTAATGTAATGCTTTCTGAACCTGATATGGGCTTTTCCGCCGGAAAACGTGTAGTGCTATATGACCAGGCGCTGAGAACATGGGTCGACCATCCCATAATGGGTGTGGGAATCGGAGGTTTTCCCGTGGAACACGGGTATGGGGACCAACGTAATTATCCTCATAATCTAGCACTGGAGGTTCTGGCAGAATTGGGAGTGGTGGGCCTAATTTTGTTAGGTTTAATTTTCTATCTATGCTTGAGAATGATTCCTCCATTAAAAGTTTTAAAAGACCATCCTATCCTATTGATTTCAATTTTGTTACTATTTTTTACTTTTCTCAATGCAATGATCTCAGGGGATATCAATGACAATCGTTTGCTGTTCTCCTTTGTTGGATTACAGTTAGTTGGGAGATGTTACATTTTTAAAACTATGGATGGTACCGCATAAACCGGGGGGATGAGCAACTTGGTGCAGGTTGAAGTGAGAAAAATGTTTGTTAATGACCTTGAAGAGGTGGCCTTTGTACATGGCGAGGCTTTCCCGGGATATTTTCTTACTAGTATGGGTCATCGTTTTCTTAAATTATTTTACAGGGAATTTATTGACCAAACAGGCTGTCATTCGCTAGTTGCTGAGCATAATCAAAAGATAATTGGTTTTGTAGTAGGGACAAATGATAAGTCTAAATTATTAAACCGTTTTTATCGAAGAAACCTAATTTCCATAGCATCGATTGTTATGTATAAGTGTTTAACTGATTTCAGTGTTTTACGAAATATCCTAAGCAGAGTGCGTACTGCCTTCTATTCTTTAAGGGGTTGTGTTGTAAAAAAGGAATCTAATTACAATTCTAAGGGTTCGTTTAATACCGTTCGTCTATTGTCCATTGGTGTTATCTCTGCATATCGCGGCAAAAAAATTGCAGAAAAACTAGTAAAGGAGTTCTGTGATCGGTCTGGACGTAACGGAGCAAAATATATAGGCTTATCCACATCACCTGATAATAAACGGGCAATAGCGTTTTACGAAAAGATGGGCTGGCAGCAAATAGAAATAAACGAGAAGAGTATCTCTTTTATGCTTACTTTATAACCATACTGGTTTAGATTTTTAAGACATTTACCTAGGTAAATGTTGTTTTTTTTGCTTTTTTTGTTGGTGACACAGTTTTTTGATGCCAGGAATATTATAAAGGTATCCTGTTCAAACTGGAGCAAAAATTAGGGTTTATATGTTACCGGAACTGTAAATTGGTTCTGCTGAGGGGTGAAACTAAACGTGCGTTTTTTGATCCTAACTCAATACTTCCCACCTGAAATCGGCGCTGCACAAGTACGGCTTGCATCCATGGCACGGGAATTAGGTATGATGGGCCACCAAGTGGAGATAGTTACAGCAATGCCTAACCACCCCACCGGACGGATCTTTCCCGGTTATACAAAAAAGTTTTACTATTATGAGTTATGGGAAAAGATGCCGGTGTACAGAACATGGGTTTTGCCATCTGTAGGTGCAGGTGTAAAAAGGATGCTTAATTATACCTCATTTACCACCACTTCTCTTTTTGCTTTAACTCGTGCCCTGAAACCAGACTACATGTTTGTTGAGTCCCCTCCGCTCTTTCTGAGCTTACCAGGAGTTATAGCTTCCCGGCTTTGGGGTATACCCTTGATTTTTAACATTTCGGATTTATGGCCTGATTCTGTGAGTGAAATGGGTCTTATGGATGACGGAATCATATTACGTATGCTTAAGGCTTTAGAGCGCTGGACATATAAAAAGTCTGATTACATTACTGCGGTAACTGAGGGTATACACCGGGTTTTAATTGAGGATAAAGGGGTACCGCCTGAAAAGGTACTTTTTTTACCTAACGGAGTGGATCAAGAATTATTTAAGCCTAGACCACCTGATAACGAGCTTAGCCGCCATTTGGGACTTGAGGGCAAGAAAATTATTTTGTATGCCGGAACAATGGGTTTTGCCCATGGTTTAGAGGTGGCTATTCAAGCAATGGAGTTATTACAAACTGACAATCCGGATATACTTCTTGTTTTTATCGGTGGAGGTTCGGAAAAGGAAAAGCTGGCCCAAATGGCTGTTAGCAAAGGACTAAATAATATCAAATTTTTAGACCCACGGCCCCCGGAGTTTATTGCCAGACTATATTCTATTGCTTTTGCGGGTTTGGCCAGTGCTAAAAATTTACCATTGTTCAGAGGAGCACGTTCTTCCAAAATGTTCCCGGTTATGGCTTCAGGCAAGCCGGTAGTGTACAGGGGAGATGGAGAAGGGCCTCTGCTGGTAGAGGAAGCAGAGGCAGGACTGGTTATTAAGCCGGAGGACCCTCTTCTTTTAGCAGAAGCCATACAAGTATTGGCAAATAACCCTGACCTTGCGGCTAAACTGGGGCGAAACGGTAGAAATTATGTAGAGACATATTTTAGTTGGCCGGTGCTGGTGCGGGATTGGCTTTCACAGTTACTGAAAGAGCAACCAGAGAACGGTTAAATCCTGAACCAACCGGTAAGTTAACTATCCAGGAAAATATTGAGTGAGGATGGATTGTATGCGCGAAAGTTATCTTCCTTTTTCTCCCCCGTTAATCGGCGAGCAGGAAATAAATGAAGTCGTTGATACTTTGCGTTCGGACTGGATTACCACCGGACCCAAGACCAAACGTTTTGAAAATGACTTTGCCGTATATCTTCAGGCCCCCGGGGCACTAGCGCTAAATTCCTGCACTGCCGCACTGCACACTGCACTGGTAACCGGCGGGATCGGTCCTGGCGATGAAGTGATCACCACAACTCTAACCTTTGCAGCCTCGGTCAATGTAATTGAACATGTAGGTGCTCGCCCGGTGCTGGTGGACGTGGAACCGGATACTTTAAATATTGATCCCCGTAAGATAGAGGAGGCAGTCACTGACCGTACCCGGGCTATTATTGTGGTGCACTTTGCAGGGCATCCGGTGGATCTGGATAGCGTACATGAGTTGGCTGCTGCCAAAGGGCTCTTAGTTGTTGAAGATGCTGCTCATGCTCTTCCTGCTAAATATAAAGGACATTATATAGGCTCAGGCATTAATCCCGCTGCATTTAGTTTTTATGCTACCAAAAACTTGACAACGGCTGAAGGGGGTATGCTCACCGGGGATGCTGAGTTTTTAGAGCAGGCCCGGGTCATAAGTCTTCACGGCATGAGCCGGGATGCCTGGAAAAGGTATGGTAAGGGCGGGAACTGGTACTATGAAGTAACGCTGCCGGGTTTTAAATATAACATGACCGATATTCAGGCTTCCCTTGGCCTTTGGCAATTGAAGAAACTTAGTAGTTTACAAGCTCGCAGAAATAAAGTAGTTGAAGCCTATCATAATGCATTTTTAAATGAGGAGGCATTGGAATTGCCGGCTTTGCGCCCGGAAGTGGAGCATGCCTGGCATTTATATGTACTTCGTTTGAAAGATGGAGCCTGCAAAGTTGGCCGTGATCGTTTTATAAAAGAATTATCAGACCTTAATATTGGGACTTCAGTACATTTCATACCACTTCACCTACATCCGTATTATCGGAAGAAGTATGGTTTTAGACCTAAAGATTTCCCGCAAGCATATAACAACTACCGGCGTATGCTCAGCCTACCCCTGAACCCGCGTTTAAGTGATCGTGATGTCACTGACGTAATTGAAGCGGTTTTAGAGGTGGTGAAGAGATTTCGGCAATGAAATGGGAAAAACGCGTGTTTGACTTGATTTGTTCTCTACTGGGCCTGATCATGCTCACCCCTTTTTTGCTTGTTATAGCTTTATTGATTAAGTTGGGGGACGGAGGCCCTGTTTTTTTTTACCAGGAGCGAGTTGGTTATCGTGGAAGGTTATTCCGCATCTGTAAGTTTAGGACCATGGTACCAAGTGCCGGCCACGCAGGGGGACAGCTTACTGTGGGAAATGATTCCCGCGTAACACGCACAGGCTATTTATTGCGTAAAACCAAGTTGGATGAATTACCGCAATTGATTAATGTGCTGGTGGGTGAGATGTCATTAGTTGGCCCCAGGCCGGAAGTGCCGAGGTATGTTGCATTCTATAATCAAGAACAGCGCGAAGTTCTTAACCTTATGCCGGGAATTACTGATTTAGCTTCCATTAAGTACCGGGATGAAAGTAGCTTACTGGCTCAATCTGCGGACCCGGAAAAGACCTATATCCAAGAAATAATGCCCAGGAAAATTCAAATTAACTTAGCTTACGCACGAGATGCCACTTTATTAAATGACATTGGCGTAATCATAAGTACATTTGCAGCGATACTTAAAATTCATTAAATGTCGAAATGTAATGAATAAACAGAAGAAGTATCGGCTGTTTGCGGTTCTATACATGGAGGGGTGTTTATGAATACATTAGACGGTAAAAAGGTTTTGGTTGCCGGAGGAGCAGGATTTCTGGGATCTTATATTTGCAGGGCTCTTTTGCAAGCCGGTGCCCAAGTGACTGTTTTGGACATCTTGCCCAGGGAAAAAATCTACAAT
Source organism: Clostridiales bacterium (assembly GCA_016278505.1). Taxonomy (GTDB): domain Bacteria; phylum Bacillota; class Desulfotomaculia; order Desulfotomaculales; family VENG01; genus VENG01. Next base: position 44,242 of record JADQBQ010000008.1, on the reverse strand, counting down.
TTGCAAGATATAGAGTCTGATGTCAATATTATCACCGGAAGCGTGACTGACGAAAAGTGTGTCTTTAATTCCGTACAGGGACAAAATGCCGTGGTGGATGCATCGTTCCCCCTTGCCAAGTGTGATCCCGGGCCGGGCCGGCAGTACATAGAAGTGGGCACTTTGGGTGTTTACAATCTATTAAAGGCTGTATTGCATACCGGGGCCAATTTGGTGTTTAGTTCTTCCATATCCGTTTACGGGGTGCAAAACTATACGCCAATAAACGAAAAGCATCCCACGGAGCCCATTTTATTATATGGTGCTACTAAATTGGCAGGAGAAAACTATTGTAAGATAATGCAGCAGCGCTATGGTTGTAATGTTGTTATTTTGAGGTATTCTGATTTATATGGACCGGGGTTAGGCAGAAACGGGGCTCCGGCAGCTTTTCTAAGTAAAGTCTTGGCGAAAAAACCTCTACTCATTAGAGGTGGTGGAAAGCAGATCAGAAGCTATTTATATATAAGCGATGCCGGTGAGGCCGTTGTTGCTGCTCTTAAGTGTTTTAAACAAGGCGGGGTTTTTAATATAGCCGGCAAAAAAGCTATATCTATAATTGAGCTGGCACAAATTGTACGCCGTGCAACCGGTGTTTCTGTGCCCATTGAATATATCTCTGACAGTGAAACTGATAAGAGGCATTACAGCATAGACGGTACCCTGGCGGAAAAAGAAATTGGTTTTTACCCGCGTGTTGATTTTGAGGAAGGGTTATCCTTAACCTTTGAATGGTTGAAAGGAAGGTCGAAATAATATGAAAGTAGCAATACACCAGCCAAATTTTTTACCTTGGGCTGGTTATTTTTATAAGCTGCTTCGGGCCGATATATTTATTTTTTTTGATACGGTACAGTTTCCCAGGGGGAAAAGCTATTGTAGCAGGGTAAAGATAAAGTCTCCGCAAGGCGCAAGGTGGCTTACTGTACCCGTTAAGGGAAAGGGAAATTTTCTGCCTATCAAAGATGTACAGGTGGCTGGATATGATTGGGTTAAAAAACACCTGGGAACTTTCAAGGCTTATTACAGCCAGGCGCCGTATTGGGGTACCTTTTCCCCTGGTATAGAAAACATATATAGAGATACCTGGCGGTACATTTCCGATTTCAATATTGCATTGATCAAATTTATTGCAGCTGCCATACAGGCTGATACTAAATTTATACGGTCATCAGATGTGGACCTGGAATGCAGCGATACTGGTGAGTATATTATCAATCTGGTTAAAGCGGTTGGGGGTACAGTGTATATTACAGGCCAAGGTGCGGGTACCATGCGCTATATGGATGAGCAGAAGTTTAATCAAGCTGGAATAAACGTAGAGCAGACCAATTATGAAGAACTAACTTATGACCAGTTATATGGTCATTTTGTTCCCGGGCTTTCAGTGGTAGATATCCTATTTAACACAGGTATTGAGGCCCGGGATATAATTCTATCCGGAAACAATTAGTAGAATTTAAATTTGGATGGTCGATATAGTTATTTTTGGCAGGTGCGAGACAGGAACGCTCCTGCTTTTTTTTTCATATTTTGAAGGAGCAGGGGAAGAGGAGGTAGATTTTACTGGAAAACATCAAACATTTACGCTTTGGGTAAATTTTAACTAAGTGATTTCCAAATTTAAGGTGTGGCATAATTCGGGTGGTTTTTAGTTATGACAAACGAGTTGGACCGGGTTTTCGAAAAAGGGTGTTGCCGGTGCAGTGAATGATGTGGTGAGTAAACAAGGATTAATTATTAAGCGCCTCTTTGATCTGGTCATTGGTTTAGCTGTGTTGGTTATTAGTTTACCATTGATGATATTGATTTCTATCTTCATCAAGATAGGTTCGCGAGGGTCAGCCATTTTTAAACAAAAAAGGTTAGGTAAAGACTTAAAGGTTTTTAAATGCTTTAAATTTCGGACCATGAGTGGGGATGCTGAAAAGGAACTGAAATGCTTATTGGCTGAAAGCTTTGATTTAAGGCGAGAATGGAATGCCAATTTTAAATTGAAGAAAGATCCTCGTATAACCCGTCTGGGAACATTTTTGAGAAAAACCAGCCTTGATGAGTTACCCCAACTTTTTAATGTTATACGGGGTGAAATGAGCCTGGTGGGTCCTAGACCCAGGCCTCTTTACGAATTAAAAAATGTGGGAGATACAAACACTTCCGTTTTTAATATGGGTCTTTCTGTTAAGCCCGGTATAACCGGTCTCTGGCAAATTTCCGGTAGGAGCAAAATTGAATTTCAACAGAGAATTGAGTTGGATGCCTTATATGCAAAGGAATGGTCTTTAGGGTTAGACATTAAGATCCTGATAAAAACCGTTTATATTGTGATTAGACAAAAAGGTGCATGTTGATGAGGCTGCTGACAAAAGGAGGACAACTGTTGTGGTAAGGCTTTGTGTGGTAGGGATGGGGCACGTGGGCGTGGTAACGGCATCTTGTTTTGCCGGTTTGGGCTACTCAGTGACCGGTGTGGATAAGGATCATGACAAACTTATGTTATTATCTCAAGGTAAGCCACCTTTCTTTGAACCCGGTCTAAGCGAATTATTAAGAGGGGGTATAGATAAAGATTTACTTTTCTTTACGGAAGACTTTGATGAAGCAATTAAGGCATCGGAGGTTATCTTTATCTGTGTCGGTACACCTTCCCTGGAAGACGGCAGTGTCGACTTAACTCAAGTCGAAGAAGTTGCCCGGGGGATTGCTGCTAATCTAAACGATTATAAACTTATAGTGGGAAAGAGTACCGTACCTGTTGGAACTGCGAAAAAAATTAAACAGACAATAAAACTTATCAATGGTGATAATTGCCCTGATTTTGATGTATCCAGTAATCCCGAATTCTTAAAGGAAGGTTCGGCCGTTAATGATTTTTTATTTCCCGACCGTGTAGTTTTGGGCGTAGACAGCAAAAGGGCTGAAATAATTCTTAAGGATTTATACCGGGATTTTGATTGTCCTGTGTTAACTACGGATATTGCCACCTCGGAAATAATTAAGTATGCCAGTAATGCCTTTTTAGCCATGAAAATTTCGTATATAAATCTGGTCGCTGACATGTGTGATAAAGTTGGGGCCAATGTTCACCATGTAGCGGATGGAATGGGTTATGACAGGCGTATCAACAGAGAGTTTCTTAGTGCCGGGGCTGGGTATGGCGGCAGTTGTTTTCCCAAAGACGTAAAAGCTTTTACCTCCCTAGCTGCCGACCTGGGTATAAATGTAAGTCTATTAAGGGAAGTAGACCGCATCAATGAAAAAAGGATCTGCTTAATAGTTAAAAGATTAGAAGATACCCTTTGGGTGTGTAAGGATAAAAAGATTAGTGTCCTGGGCATGGCTTTTAAGTGTAATACCGATGATGTTAGAGAGTCCCCCGCGCTCAAACTGATTAGCAAACTGGCAGATAAGGGATGCCAGATATGCTGTTACGACCCCAAGGCCATGAGTAATGTACGGGCGCAGTTAAACGGCTTATATGAACTTATATCCTTTGCTGAGTCACCGTATGAGGCTGCCAGGGGGGCAGATGCCCTGGTGTTTATGACCGATTGGCCTGAATTTGGTAAACTTGATTTCCTCAAAATTAAAGAGTTAATGAGAAGCCCCATCATTGTTGATGGTAGGGGAATGCTTCATGCTCATGATCTGGAGGAAACAGGGTTCTTGTATCAGGGCTTAGGGTTAGGGGGGAGACTCTCTTGTCAGTGATGAGCGCCCCTTATTTAAACGGGAAACCTGTTTCGCTGGTTTCCGGTGCCGGAGGTTTTTTGGGCAGTCACCTGGTTGACAGGTTACTTGAGGCCGGTCATTTCGTGGTTGGTATCGATAGTTTTAACACCGGGAGTCTGGATAACTTGGATCATGCTTTATCACCTAATAACCACTTCATATTGGTACAGGCTGACATTACAGAAGATTTTCAGCTGCCGAACTTAGCATATGATTACATATGGCACCTGGCTAGTCCCGCCAGCCCGGTGGATTATCGTCGGCTCAGTATTGAAACTATGCTGGTAAACAGCAACGGTACCGGAAATATGTTGAAAGTGGCATTGAAAAATAGAGCCAAATTTTTGTTAGCCAGTACATCGGAAGTATATGGTGATCCTTTGGTGCACCCGCAGCCGGAAATTTATTGGGGTAATGTGAACTCGGTAGGAGAGCGGGCCTGCTATGATGAAAGTAAACGCTTTGCCGAGGCATTAGTTTTTGAATATCACCGGCGTTACAGTATGAATATCAGAATAGTGAGAATATTTAATACCTATGGCCCGCGCATGCGAATCAAAGATGGCCGGGTTGTACCCAATTTTATTTGCCAGGCTTTAAAAAATGAGGCCCTGACCGTCTATGGAAGTGGCTCTCAAACTCGCAGTTTTGCTTTTGTGGACGACGAAATAGAAGGGATCTTCCGGGCCATGACTTATGAGAACACCAATGGCCAAGTTATAAATCTGGGTAATCCGGAGGAATACACCGTTAAAGAACTGGCTTCTGTTGTTGCCGCAATCTGTAGTGTGAAACTCCAAATTAAATATGGTGACCTCCCGCCTGACGATCCTTCAAAGCGCTGCCCGGATATAAGTAGAGCAAAAGAGCTATTAAAATGGTATCCGTCGGTTCCCTTAAAACAAGGTATAGGTAGAACCGTTGCATATTTTGCCGGGAAGTATTCGCTACCAATTTAAATATCGGGAGACGGAATGAATCTGAGAGAAAAGATGCTTAAGGGTGGAGCCTATCTTATTGTCAGGCAGGGATTTGGATTAATTGTTGGCTTTATAGGAGTCTTATTAATCACGCGGGCTATAGGACCGGGCGATTACGGTATTTATACCACAGCCTATGGCATTGTGGTTTATTTAAGCAATTTAGCAAGTTTAGGTGCGCATGTTTACTTGATCAGGCGGGAGTCTGAGCCTGATATAAATGTCTATCACCAGGTTTTTACTCTTATGCTTTTAACAGGATGCATAGGGTTAGTGCTTGGTTTAGCAACTATCCCCATATTTGAATGGTGGCTGCAAAACCGGGCATTTATACCTCCACTTATAACCATGCTGCTTGCTATACCCTTGATTACTCTGGCCGGGCCGGCTATGGCCCGGTTAGAGCGAGATCTGAATTACCGCCCCATTTCGATTATTGAACTTACGGGACAAATAATTAATTATGTAATTGCCATTGTATTGGCCTACCATGGTAAGGGAGTATGGGCGCCGGTGACGGGATATTTAGCATGGCAGGTTTTCAATCTATTGGCCACATGTATTGTGACCCGCTTATTACCCCGGCCGACCTGGTCCTGGTCATTAGTAAAGGAGATTGTAGGATACGGAGCCGGTTATTCCGTATCCATGTGGGTATGGCAACTACGAAGTCTGGTAAATCCTCTCATTGTGGGACGTTTTGCCGGGCCGGCAGCTGTGGGTAACATAGCACTGGCTATCCGCCTGGTAGAGGCCCTTAATTTCGTAAAAACCGCTACATGGAGGCTTTCCATTTCCGGCTTTGCTAAATTACAGAGAGATTACCTGCGCTTAAAACGTGCGCTTGAGAATGCTATGCTATTTCAAGTCTTGGCTGTAGGGCCTTTATTTGTCTTTTTTGCTTATACTGCTCGGTGGATAATTCCTTTTATATTTGGTGACCGGTGGACTGATGTACTATACATTTACCCCTTTATTGCTTTAGGTTATCTTTTTAATGCCATGTTCAGTATGCATTCATCTGTACTATTTGTCCTTGGTCGTACCTGGGGGGTAACATCCTTTCATATGGTACACATTTTAATTTTTGTAGGGAGTGCCCTTTTTTTGCTACCACGCTTAGGGCTGATAGGCTACGGACTGGCCGAAGTTTTTGCCTTATTAAGTTATCTTGTTATTCACCTTAATTTAGTAGGTTTATTTCGCCCTCATTATACAGATGCTGTTCTCTGGTTTCTTGCGTTTTCAGTGCCGCTTGGGGCGACTTATGTTAATTTACCGTACACAATTTTACTTCTGATACCTTTATGTGTTGTTGTACTAATGAAAGGGCCCAGGCAAAAAGTTTTGGAATATATTAAATTTACCAGAATGGGGGGGTAGCCTGTGGGTAAACCCTTGGTCAGCGTCATTATTAATAATTATAATTATGGGCATTTTCTGGCTGAAGCTATTAACAGTGTTTTTGAACAGACTTACCCCCGCACTGAGATTATTGTTGTTGACGATGGATCAAGTGATAATTCGCGAGAAATTATTTCTTCTTATTTAAATAATATTATCCCGGTATTTAAAGATAATGGCGGGCAGGGATCTGCTTTTAATGCGGGTTTTGAAGTAAGTACGGGAGAGATAATTTGTTTTTTGGATGCAGATGACAGATTCCTCCCCCATAAGGTGGAGGAAATAGTCAGAGCTTGGCAGCGCTATCCGGATGCGGTCTTATACTATCACCGCATGCAGATAATTGATGCCCAGGGTGTAATTAAGGGGCGGCCATGGCCAATATTTTTATGGGTAGGCTTGATTAGGGATAGAGTAGAGCGATCCGGTGGCTGGTGGCCAAGGCCGACTACCAGTGCCCTGTGTTTTTCTCGCCCTTTTTTAGAAAGGGTTTTCCCAATGCCTGAACAGAGTTTTCGGCTTTGCGCCGATGCATATGTAGGTGATCTGGCCCCTTTTTGCGGCACCATAGTAGGTTTACCGAAGGTGCTGACGCATTACCGGCAGCACGGTCAAAACTATTGGGGTACCATTGTAAACGCTAAAGGCAGCGGCATGGAAAAAAAAGCAAAACAGCACTTTTTTGAGCATCAACAGCTAAAGAAAGCGCTCAGTAACTTGGGAATAAAAACTTCTATAACAATTGATCGCCACCTGCCTTATTTGATAACTACCCATGCTTTGGAAAACAGACCCTCGGTTTGGAGATTGGTCCCTGCAATACTGTCTTGTCCAGCAATAGGGTACGCAAGCCGGCTCTATCGATTGTTAAATTTATTTCTGAGGCGGTTTTGAGCATTTTAGGTAATATTTTTGACTGAAGGAGTTTAAGGCTGATGAGTGAAGTGGGAGTCAACCGACAAAAACCAGAGCCGAAGTTGTGGGAAAAGATTTTTGTTGTAATTACGCTTGTTTTTTCTACATCCGCAATTTATCCCTTGGTTCAAGATAAGGTTGGAGTAGTAATACAGTCGGGGCAAGGAAATCTGTTGGCGCAGGTTTTGTGGTCAGGGATTTATCTGATAACCTTTTATTTGATAATTTTTTACTGGAGAAAGGCAATTCAAATTGCCTTTCGCGACGTGATTTTATGGCTTCTGGTAGGATTGGCTTTTGTATCTACTCTCTGGTCGTATGCACCTTTGGAAACCTTGCGCGGGAGTGTTGCCCTGTTGGGTAATACTCTTATAGGTATATATTTGGTGACTTGTTATTCAAGGCAGAAATTCCTCAAATTGCTTCTCTGGGCACTTGGATTGATCGTTGTTCTGAGCCTTGGATTGTCGATATTTCTCCCTGATGTTGCCTTTCATCATTTTCCCGGCTCTATGAGAGGTGTATTGTCAAATAAAAATCACTTCGGACCTTTGATGGCATTGGCAGTAATAACATGGTTGCTTTATTCTGTACACAGCACAAAGATGCGTTTTATGGCCATTTGTTTTTGTTTATTGTCTTTTATTTTTCTGCTTTTGTCCCAATGTATAACGGCTTGGATAATATTTAGCATTCTCTTGCCAATGGTAATTATTTATTATTTACTTCGCCACAAGCGTGTGAAAATGGCCGTTCCTATCATCCTAATAACTCTGGCACTTTGTACCTTCTTTTTTTTAATCACAACCAATTTGAATAACCTTTTAGAACTAGCGGGTAAAAACATCACTTTAACCGGCAGAACTGAGCTCTGGTTGATAGTTTGGGATATGATCCAGCACCAGCAGCCCTGGTTAGGGTTTGGCTATGATGCTTTCTGGCTGGGGATGGAAGGTCCTTCAGGAGCTGTATGGGAAATAATAAGCTGGAACCCTCCTCACGCACACAATGGTTATTTAGATGTTTGGCTTCAATTGGGTGTGGTGGGGATAGTGATTTTTATAATTTCGTTTGTGATCAATTATTTTAGGGCTGTTCTTTTGGCATGCCGTCAAAAGGATATTCTCCAAATGTTTCCCCTCTTAATCCTTACCTTTATGATCATTCATAATCTTTCAGAAAGTACGTTTATGGTCAGGAATAACTTTTTTTGGATTCTCTATGTAGTGACTTCCCTGCAATTCTGTGTAGAGCATAAAAGCTTTTTTTGGAGTGCTAAAAATGAAAACTAGGAATAAAATAGCTATCCTCACCAATATTGTAGCCCCTTACAGGCTACCCATATATAAAATTCTTGCTCAAGATTTTGATGTTTCCGTTTTCTTTTCCGGCTGGGAAGACAACCGTGATTTTTGGCAACAAGAACAATTACAAGTTAAAGGCGTTCGGTTTAAAAAAGCGTGGGGATTCATTTTTAAAATTCCACAAAGAAGACGGGGGTTATTGTTTGATTACTGGTACCTCCACATAAATCCCGGCTATTTGTGGGATTTATGCACGAATCGGCCTGATGCGGTGATTTCTAATGAGATGGGTTTTCGCACATTAATGTCTTTGACCTACGGCTCTATATTTCGCAGGCCGGTCTGGGTGTGCTGGGAAGGTACTATGCATACAGAGAAAAATATAGGTGTTTTTAAAAGGTTAATACGAAGTTTAATTGCCAGATGGGCTAAACGATGGATAAGTTTCGGGAAAACTTCTACGGAATATCTTTTACACTTGAATATTAGTCCGAAACGCATATTACAAGTGCAAAATTGTGTGGAAGAAAAGGTGTTTACCGCTGAAGCTATCACACCGGCCTTCAATATCAGACCTGAACCGGTATTTTTATACGCCGGCCAATTAATCAACAGGAAAGGTATCAAGTACCTTATGGATGCTGTGGCCCGGGTTCAAGCTGAGGGTTACAAATTCTCTTTGCTGCTGGTTGGCGGAGGATTTGAACGTGAACACCTAGAGAAATATGCCCTGGACTTAAATATTAAAAACGTCGTTTTTCAACCTCCTGTAAAGCCATCTATCATGGCACAAGTCTATAAAAGTGCTGATGTATTTATTTTCCCAACCCTGCATGATGTGTGGGGACTTGTTGTTAATGAGGCCCTCTGGTCCGGATTACCAGTGCTTGCTTCTAAATATGCTGGCTGTGCCCAGGAACTTTTACCACCGCAAAATATCTTTGACCCGCTGGATCAGGAAGATTTTAAAGCTGTTCTACGGCGAGCGTTAAACGGTAAAATTGCTGCGCCTGATTATAAAAAACTAAAGACAATTAAAGATGTTTCGCAATTAATTGCTAATAATGTAAAAGGAGCCTTAAGGGGTTATGAGAATCTTAGCGGTTCATAACTATTACCAGTTGCAGGGCGGGGAAGATGTTTTATTCGTTGAGGAGACAGCTCTTTTAGAAAGCAAGGGGCACAGTGTGAAAAACTTTACCAGGCATAATAATGAGATTAATACAATGGCACGGCTTCCTTTAGTTAGCAGCACTATATGGAACAGGGCATCCTATAAGTATATAAAGAGATTGATTAAGAAATGGCGTCCGGATGTAGTTTATTTTTATAATACATTTCCTCTCCTTTCACCGTCTGTTTATTATGCTGCCCGGGAAATGAAGGTCCCGGTGGTGCAGGTGGTGCAAAATTACCGGCTGTTATGTCCGGGAGCCTTCTTTTTCCGGGGCGGGCATGTTTGTGAGGACTGTCTGGGCAAGGTTATACCTTGGCCCGGACTGTTGCGCGGTTGTTACAGGCAGAGTCGCATATCAACTGCCGTGGTAACGGCTATGTTAACTACCCACCGTATGCTGGGAACTTGGGAGAAGGTGGTGGATGTTTTTATTGTCCCTACTGCATTCGCCCGTAAAAAGCTAATTGACGGCGGTTTGCCGCCGGGGAAAATTATAATAAAACCAAACTTTATACGGGTAGAGACAGACCCCGGGCATGGGCGGGGTGGATTTGCTTTATTTGTTGGCAGGCTGTCGCCAGAAAAAGGTATAAACACTATGCTTTCCGCGTGGAAAATTATGGACAGAGGCATACCTTTAAAGATAGTGGGGGAAGGGCCTTTGGAGAGTTGCGTCACTAAAGCTGCTCAAGAATCGCCGGAAATTGATTTTCTCGGTTTCCGTTCTCTCCATGAAATATTTGCTTTATTGGGAGATGCCAAGGTTTTGATCTTTCCATCTGAATGGTATGAGGGCTTACCACGCACTATTATCGAATCTTTTGCTAAGGGTACCCCGGTTATAGCATCATGCTTAGGAGCAATGGAGAGTATTATTGAACATGGACGAACCGGCCTTCACTATAGCCCCGGAAATCCGGAAGAACTTGCAGCCGTTGTAAAATGGGCTTTTAATAATGAAAATAATATAGCAGAAATGAGGAAGGAAGCCCGGGCGGAATTTGAGGATAAGTATACAGCTGAGAATAATTATCAAGAATTAATTAGCATTTTGCATTCAGTTATTCACTGAGCGGCATAAATGTTTATAGATATTGAGGAGGATACCATGTCTGTCGTAATAATAACAGGTTCTTCAGGCCTAATCGGTTCTGATGCAGCTGAGTTTTATGTTGGCCTAGGCTATCAAGTGGTGGGAATTGATAATAATATGCGCCAGGTTTTTTTTGGGACGGAAGGATCAACATTATACAATCGACGGCGACTGGAACGAAAATTGGGTTCGTACTATAAACACGTTGATATAGATATTCGTGATATTGATAAAGTCAAAGCAGTGTTCTCCCCATATGCAAAAGATATTTCATTGATTATTCATACAGCAGCTCAACCATCACACGACTGGGCCGCCGGGCAACCAATTACTGACTTCACCGTAAATGCCCTGGGGACACTGAATTTACTTGAGTCTATGCGCTTGTATTGTCCTGATGCTGTATTTATATTTACTTCAACAAACAAGGTTTACGGAGATAGGCCCAACAAGCTACCTTTGGTAGAGGAGGAAAGCCGGTGGGAAGTTTCTCCTGCTCACCCTTATCGTAATGGAATAAGTGAAGACATGAGCGTTGACCAATGCATGCATTCTCTTTTTGGGGCTTCCAAACTTGCTGCAGACGTGCTGGTGCAGGAGTATGGAAAGTATTTTAATTTCAAGACCGTTTGTTTTCGTGGAGGAGTACTTAGCGGTTCGCACCAGGCGGGAGTGCAATTGCACGGGTTCATCAATTATTTAATGAAATGTGTTATGCAGAATACTAAATATACCATCTTGGGTTATCAGGGAAAGCAGGTTCGGGATGTAATTCACTCAGCGGACGTTATTGCAGCTTTTCACGCTTTCTTTGAAAACCCCCGGTGCGGAGGAGAAGTATATAACATTGGCGGGGCACGCCAGTCAAATATTTCGGTGCTTGAGGCTATTGAGCTGGCCCAAGAGATTACGGGCAAGCAGTTAAAGTATGAATATGCAGAACAAAACCGGGCCGGTGATCATATATGGTATATAAGTGACTTAAGTAAATTTAAAGCACATTTTCCGCAGTGGAATTTAAGGTACAACGTTCGTACTATCATGGAAGAAATTTACGGACAGACCAAAATGTAGTGGAGAGAACGACATGATCGATAAAGGTAAATATCCTGTATTGGGTACACGGGTTTCTGCGGTGGATTACCAAGTTACTGTGCACAAGGTTTTGCAAGCGGCCTTAGACAATAGGCCATTTACTGTTTCTGCGTTGGCCGTTCACGGTATTATGACCGGTTATCTTAATACCGTTCACCGCCGACGTTTAAACGGTATCGATCTGGTTGTGCCGGACGGCCAGCCTGTCCGCTGGGCGCTGCGCCTAATGTATAAAGTTGTCTTACCAGATCGGGTGTATGGGCCGGAATTAATGTTACGGTTAATGCAAGGGGCTGTTCAAAACCGCATTCCGGTTTATTTGTACGGCAGTACCGAAAAAACATTGAGCTTGCTTGCAGCTAATATGCAAACCCTCTTTCCTAATTTAATTATTGCAGGCCAAGAACCATCCAAATTTCGCAGGCTGTCTCCATGGGAAAAAGAGGAACTGGTAAACAGAATAACAAGCAGCGGGGCGCGTATGGTACTGGTGGGTTTAGGTTGTCCTCGGCAGGAAGCTTGGATATACGAGTATCGCAAAAGTTTGCGCATGCCCCTTGTTGCCGTGGGTGCTGCATTTGATTTCCACGCCCAAACGGCCAGGCAAGCTCCCTTCTGGATGCAAAGATGCGGGCTGGAATGGTTCTATCGCCTGGTGCAAGAACCAAAACGCCTGTGGAGGCGTTACATGCTCCTTAATCCTCTTTATGTCTTGGCCCTTAGCTTAGAAATATCAGGCCTAAAATCAGTAACCGTTATCATGCCGGACGGACGGGAACCGGAAGAATTATATGGCTAATTAACATTAAGAAAAAGGGCTGTAAATATATGTATACCCAAACTATAAAGTTTGCCATTACGGGTGTGCTGAACACCACAGTTAGTTTCCTGACCTTTTGCGTGTGTCTGCAGGTCATTAGTTATCACTATTTAGTCGCGCTCACCCTTTCTCATTTTACCGGCATATTAAACAGTTATGTTTGCAATAGTAGATGGACTTTTGGCAAAAAAAGATTGCATTTTAAACAATTTGTTAGATTTACTATGGTATATGCTCTGGCATATGTATTAAACTTTGCCATTTTAAGTATCGGTATTAAAATAACAAGCTTGAATATATTGGTGCTGCAGGCTGTTTCGCTGGTTACGGCCACCATATTTAGTTTTATGGGCCAAAAATACTGGACTTTTGCCGGCGGGCAAAAAAGATGTCAAGAGGGGGCATCTAATGAACATACTTAAACCCCAAAAAGGCGGTAACCATGCACTACCGGTACAAATCTGGCTGGTGACGCTGCTGGTGGTAATGTTTGTGGATCTGGCCGCACTATCCCCTTTTACATCGAAGCATAATCTCTCCACGGCATATATTTTATTGGGAATAGCATTAAATACTTTGTTTCTTACTATATCTGCTTACATTATTTATAATAACCGGGCCAGTATAGGGCATGACACTTTATATAAAATGAAGGCGGCAGTTAAACAACCTGTATTTGTTTTATTGGTTATATATATAATAGTAAAATTGTTCTATTTGGACACCATGCAAAGGTGGGACGGGGCGTGGTACTTTTGCCGGTTGCTGGAATCAGTAAAGGGTTTTGATTTTACACTGGGTAATTTTATTAATAATTTCAACTGGTTTGGTCACCCCTCCATGGGCTTTGGTTTTTTAATGTCCCTGGGGCAGTTTATTGACCCCGGGAATCATTATATTTTGAACATACAATATTTAATACTGGCAGTGCTGGCCGTATTTTCATTCTATAAAATATTGGCTTATCTGTACGGTAATAACAAAACAGAAATATTGCTATTGACCGCACTGTTTGCCTTTAATCCGTTGTTTTTCGGTGTTTCCCTGTCTTTTAACTCGGACTTCCCGCTGGTTGTATTTTGGTTGGCATTTATGTATGCACTTTTGTATGAGCGATTTATACTGGCTTCCTTTTGCTGCATGCTTTTGGTTTTTTCCAAAGAGACCGGCGCCCTCATCTATTTTACCTTTCTATTTTCTTTGTTGTTAATCTTTGTTGCCAGGAAGGTTTTCTTTAATGCGCAACGGCCTTTGTGTATCCCGCGTAAAATAAACGTAACTTCCGTGGCATGCTTGGTTTTGCCGCTTTTAACGTTTATAATTTTTTTTCTATACAGGCAGGGGCAATTGTGGGGAGGCGGGTCACTTGGCTGGGACAGCAACGGGTTTCATGTTTTTGGCCTTAACTGGGCCAGTTTTAAGACTACTTGCTTGCAAATATTCGTTTTAGATTTTAGTTGGATCATGTGCTTCATAATATTACTGTATTTGGGTAAAACAATTTTATTTACTCGTAAAAAGCCCCCTTCTTTAAATGAGAACCAAAAAGACCTTTTAATGATCCATTTGTTTATATTTACGGTTTTTCTAACCTTCAATTTGCTTTATATAACTTTTAATCACCCCCGGTACGTCCTTTTAGCCGTGGTTTTCTTGTTGTTGTTTGCTTACCACGCCTTAACCGGCCTGGCTAAAAGCAAAGCTTTAAGAATCGTCATACTTTCTTTGATGCTGGTTTTATTTACAGCGCAAACATTTCGTACAGTGGATCCTTTGTCCAAATTGGCCTTCGGGACTACGTTTTTTGGTGAGCATGAAGTATTAGCCATCAACCCTGCCGACGGCATGGTGTACAACGCTGAATATACGGTCATTGATAAGTTATTAGATAAATTCATTCAGGAAACCAAAATTAACACCAACTCTCAAATAATATTGAGTGATAATGGGTGGAATGCGCACTTTAATGGTGCCGGCAGGCATACCACCATTAGTATTAATAAAGAGAATTTAAAAAGGACATTTAAAACTGCAAATACATTTCAGCCACAAACGTTTTCAGTTGCTGATATAAGCAGTGAGAATAAGCCCCAAAAGCCAATTTATCTTTCGCTGTCGTGGTTTGGGGATGAAGCAGCGGAACTGGCACATTTACAAAAGTATTACCGGGTTCTTAAAGCCAACATCATTGAGCACAAGGGGTACTTCTTTAAAGCATATTACCTGGAATAAACGGCCTTTTTTTACGAAAATGTAGCTTTTCGTACTAGTTTGTGTATGATTTTATGTAAGTTTTAATAGGAAAACATTTTAGGGTATTTCTTTGGGGTATTTTCTTAGACAGGATTAACAGGATCAACAGGATTTTTTGCATAAAATATTTATTAGCATTAATTTGTCTTAGCGGTTTTATTATATTTATAAAAATTCCCATTAACTCTTAGTTAACTCTTTAAGCTTAAACTTATAACCAATTGGATATTTTAAACGCTATCTTTTAATCCCTTGTCCTGCTAATCCTGTAATCCTGTCTAATGTGTTTGCCTTTTCCTTTCTCTTTGTTTTTAATCTCTATCCCGAGAATCTCGTCAATCCCGTCAAAAATTGCCCTTTCTTTTTTAGTGTGGGCACTATGGAGTCTCTCTTGCACGAAAATGTAGTTTTCATACTAGTTTGTGTATATGGTTCATGTGAGTTTTGACAAGAAGTCCTTATAAAGGGGGTGAGCAAACTTATCGGAACTGACTTTGGTAATTACAAAGACCGGTATAAGGAGGAAGTCCAGCGGGCTGTTTCTTTCGTTGGCCAAAATGTAGATTTCTTTACCGAGGTAAAGGCACGTTGCTTGGGCAGGATTTGCAAAAGATACCTGGGTCCTCCAAGCTGCTTACATGCCCTGGATGTGGGGTGTGGGGTAGGGCTTACGGACTGTTTTTTGGCCGGGATATTCGGAGAATTGCATGGAGTAGATATTAATGAGGGAGTAATAGAGAAAGCAGTTCTTACGAATCCTTCGGTTTACTATCAGGTATATGATGGTAAACGATTGCCCTTTGCTGACCGTTCCATGGATGTCATATTTACCATCTGCGTTATGCATCATATAGCGCCGGCAGACTGGCTGGAAATGGTGCACGAGTTTCGGCGTGTGACCAGAAAAGATGGCTTGGTTATAGTTTTTGAACACAACCCTTTTAATCCTCTTACCCGGCGCGTGGTTAGTAATTGTGAGTTTGACGCAGATGCAGTATTACTAAAACAATCGGCCGTTAAAAGGTTAATGCAAGATAGTGGCATCCAAGTGATTGAGGGTAGTTATATTCTTTTCCTTCCTTTTCGGGGGACCATATTCTCCGGCCTGGACCAAATATTGAAATGGCTGCCCCTGGGCGCTCAATACTATGTTGTAGGGCGTAAAACTTAAGTTTCTGTTTGGATAATTGGAGGCAATATGATTTCGATTATAATACCTATATATAATGAAGCTGAAACCCTTCCTATGCTATATGACCGGTTAATAAGCGTCATTCCGTTTTGCGGTGACAGGTGCGAGATTATTTTTGTGGATGATGGGTCCTCCGATGCATCGATGGAAATAATGAAGCGGTTTATAGCAAAAAGTAGTGATATAAGGGTAGTTAAACTTTCACGAAATTTTGGCCACCAGGCAGCAATATCCGCCGGTCTTAAACATGCTGCCGGAGATGCGGTGGCTATTATGGACGGTGACCTCCAGGACCCTCCCGAGGAATTGCCGCGTTTTCTGCAAAAATGGCGCGAAGGTTATGACGTTGTATATGCGGTGCGAACGGAGCGTAAAGAAGGATCTTTAAAACGGTTGGCATACGGCGGTTTTTACAGGTTTTTGGGCCTGGTGAGTGACATACAAATCCCACTGGATGCAGGGGACTTTTGTGTTATGGACCGTAGGGTTGTGCAGGTGTTAAATGAGGAATTGCCCGAAAGGGTCAGATTTGTTAGGGGACTGCGCTCGTATGCCGGATTTAAACAAACCGGGCTTAAGTACGAAAGACACCAAAGGGCGGCCGGAGAAGTTAAATATACATTTAGAAAACTTGTTAAACTGGCTCTGGACGGTATTTTCGGTTTTACTTTGTTACCTTTAAAGATGGCTACATATGCAGGTGTTTTTATTGCCCTTTCTTCTTTCTTGCTGGGAATGCTGTATTTAACAGCCCGTATATTTAATTTTTCCGTCTTTGGTACCAGTGCGCAGGATGTCCCCGGCTTTACCACCCTGGCAGTGGGTGTTTTTTTCTTAGGAGGCATTGTGTTGGTGTTTATGGGCATACTCGGGGAATATATAGGACGTATTTACATCGAGGTTAAAAAAAGACCTCTTTATATTGTTGATGAAGTAATAAAGAATAGTGATAGCAGAGATTAAATGTTTACGTAAAAAATATTAATACCCCGAGGTCTATGCCTTGACCTGCGGGGTATTTTTGCTTAAGATTTTAACGGTAATTCTATTGGTTTGCCGTTTAAATGAGCATCCTTAATGGCCATAATTATTTCCAGAGTTTTTCGCCCTTCTTGCGCGCTAACCATGGGGTTGTGCCCGGTTCTGATGCATTGCACGAGATCTGCAAAAACGGGGATGTAACCTCCGGGATCTGCCGGATCTACTGCATAGTCCTCAGGTTTAGCTACTTCCGATGCCAAATCCCACCTCTTTACTTGCGAGATACTTTTCCCGCTTAAAATTACTGTGCCTTTGCTCCCGAAGATGGACAAAGTTTCTTCTAGATTCTCCGGGTAAACCGACGAACATGCTTCAACTAATCCCAGTGCTCCGGATGCGAATTGTAGAACGGCGATGACCGTTTCTTCACCTTTTATGGGAAGGATGGAAGAAGCTGTTTGGCCGTAAACTCTATTTACCGGGCCTAGCATCCACTGCAGCAGGTCAATATTGTGTATGGCCTGGTTTAAAAGTACCCCACCACCCATTAGTGGATCGCCTCTCCATGGTTTTTGTGTATAATAATCCATGTTTCTGTTCCACCGCAGCACCGCTGATCCGTGGGAAATGGTGCCTAGTTCTCCCTGGGTAATTGCCCTTTTCAAGGCCTTTACAGGGGCTTTGTAGCGGTGCTGGTGTACGGTGGCCAGTATTACCCCTGCCCTCTGACAGGCTTCGATTAATATGTCGGCATCTTCCAGGCTCACTGCCAGTGGCTTTTCAATCAGTAAGTGCTTGCCGTGAGCAGCAGCTTTGATTCCCAAAGGTACATGCAGGTTAGCGGGGGTACAAATAATAACCACGTGTATGCTGTCGTTTTGAATTAATTCGTCGTAATTGCGGTAAACTAACGCCCCTGTAAGGTGAGCTAATTCCCTGGCAGCTTTCAAATTTACATCATATACCGCCGCCAGGTGGCAGTCCGGCATGTTCTTTATAGCCTTAATGTGTTTAGAAGCTATAAAACCGCATCCCACAATGGCAAAATTTAAGGTTTTCAGTTGACTCCCTCCTGTCATTTGAAAGTGTTGGTATATTTTTTAATAATCTGGAGGGCATTGGGAGCGTCTATCTGCTCACCGGTCAATTTTGATAAAAAGTCAATTAGATTATTATTAATTGCTGCGGACTTTGCTCGGAAAATTTTCTCTTGTTCCGTCTTAATCAAAGATTCTCCTTCTCCAAACAGCTCTTCATAAAGCTTTTCTCCCGGCCTGATGCCGGTGTATTTAATGGCGATATCTTTTTCCGGTCTGTAACCTGATAACTTAATCATGTTTAGTGCTAAATCAACTATTTTTACCGGTTCTCCCATATCAAGTACGAATATTTCTCCACCCTTAGCAATAGCGCCGGCCTCGATCACCAGTTGTGCTGCTTCGGAAACGGTCATAAAATATCGAACCATTTCCGGGTGGGTTACCGTTACCGGACCTCCTGCAGCTATTTGCCTTTTAAAGACCGGAATGACACTTCCCCTGCTGCCCAATACATTGCCGAAGCGTACAGACACAAAGCGAGTTTCACCCCGGCCGTTAAATTCATAGACCACTTTTTCGGCCATCTGTTTGGTGGCCCCCATGATACTGGTTGAATTGACTGCTTTATCAGTGGAAATTAAAACAAAGGTATTCACTTTATTTTCCAATGCCGCCCGGGCCACATTGTAGGTGCCGAGAACATTATTTTTAAAGGCTTCATCCGGACATTTCTCCATAAGTGGAACATGCTTGTGGGCTGCCGCGTGAAAAACAACAGAGGGTTTATATTTGGCCAACACTTGTGTTATCCTGAGCCGGTCTCGTACGTCTGCTATCTCAGAAAAGGTATGTAAATCAGGGAATTCAGTAGACAGCAATACCTCTGCCTGGTAGATGCTGTTTTCACCCCGCCCTAAAAGTACCAGCGTGCCCGGTTCGTATGCCGTTATTTGCTTGCACAGTTCTGATCCCACTGAGCCACCGGCACCTGTTACCAGGATTACTTTTCCTTTTATGTAGCCCCCAATGATTTCTGTGTTAAGTTTGACTGGTTTTCTATTTAAAAGGTCCTCTACTCGTATGTCCCGAATTTGTTCCTCGGGGATTCTTCCATCTATGATCCGGTGAACGCTGGGTAATATTTTCAGCCTGGCATTAGTATTGCGACTTAATTCAACAATCTCACCAATCTCATTGCCACTGACAGAGGGGATGGCAATGATGATTTCCTCTACTTTTTTCATATCTACGATCTTAGGAATATCATTCCGGGTGCCCAGTATAGGTAAGCCCATTAAACGCATTCCTTGTATTTTTCGATCATCATCAATGAATCCTATTGGTTGCAGGCCGGAGCGGTTTTCCAATAGGCTTTTGGCCACTAAAGTACCTGCCCCACCGGCTCCAACTATCAATGTGGGCTTGCTTTTTTGTTTTTTGGGGGTTAGTATTTGAGGATTCCCATATATACGCCATAGGAGGCGCCAGCCACCAGCTAAAGAGCCCGTAACACATGCCAGAATTGCTGCCTCTATAGGGGAAATTGATGTAAGAGAAAAGAATAAGCGGTAGAGGTAATAAGTTAGAACATATAGTAAAATACTTCGTATCAGTACCAGGTAATCGTGGGCACTGGCAAATTGCCACAATCTGCGGTAGATGTGGTTTGTATAAAATATGCCAACTGCGATGATGGAAGCAGCAATATGAGTTATATATAATTCTTCACTTAGCCAGATAATATGGACGGACATATATGTTATCATGGCTAAAGCCACGTTTACAGATATTAAATCCAGAGTTACCTGCAATAAAATGTATATTTTTTTTATCATAGTTACCCCGTTCCGTTTTTAATTTCATACATAATATGCAATGGGTGGTAACTTTGTTTCTATAACCTGTTAAAGTGATTTGCAGTCCAACATATGTATAGGGAACCACAAATGGAAGGGTGAGCCAAATTAAGGTGATTGAATTGGGAATTAACAATCTGGCCGGTAATGGAGACGGGGTTGGCCGGTGGGAAGGCATGGCTGTATTTGTGCCTGGAACTCTTCCCGGGGAAACGGTAAAAGCCCGGATTATAAAGGTTAAGAAGTCTTTTGCCATAGGCGAGCTGGAAGAAGTACTATACCCGGCACAAGCCAGGATTGACCCGGAATGTAGGGATTTTGAAACATGCGGTGGATGTCAACTACAGCATCTAGATTATGAGAGCCAGCTTAAGCATAAGAGACAGAATGTAAAGGAGACGCTGTCACGTATTGGAAAAGTCACTGACATACCTATTCATAGGGTAATCGGCATGGAAAACCCCTGGAATTATCGCAACAAGGTACATTTTCAGTTGGCGGGGGAAAGGGGAAACATTTTATTGGGGTTTTTCGCCCCGGGTAGTCACCGGCTGGTATCCGCCGCCGGCAGCTGCCGTCTTGTTAACAAGTCGCTAAATGAAGTAGCTGGTATTTTGCAGGAGCTGATAAATAAGCACCGGGTAGCGCCTTATCATTGGGGAAAAAGGCGGGGGCTTCTCCGCAATGTAATGCTCCGCATCGGTGAAGCTGCAGGTGAAATAATGGTAGTATTTGCAACAGTTCCGGGCAAATGGCCGGAGGCGGAGGATTTAGCCAAGGACCTCATAAGCCTTCATCCCCGTATAGTCTCAGTGGTCAGAAATATAAACACCGGGCCGCGTAAGGTGGTGCTGGGGAATAAGAACCGGGTGCTGATGGGCCGGGAATACATTACAGATAAACTGGGAGGTCTTACTTTCCGCCTCTCAGCAAATTCCTTTTACCAGGTCAATTTGACCCAGGCTCAGCGGCTTTATGATGTTGCCGGGGATTATGTAGGTTTGACCGGCGGTGAAACTGTAGTAGACGCTTATTCCGGAACCGGAACCATAGCTCTATACCTGGCCGGCAGTGCTGGAAGGGTAATAGGGCTGGAATCGGTACCCGAGGCAGTTGCCGATGCCAGAGAGAACGCAAAGTCAAACGGTATTAATAATGCAGAATTTAGAGCCGGCGCGGTGGAAAATCTTCTGCCCAATTTACTCCAAGAAGGGTTGAGCCCTGATGTAGTAGTGTTGGATCCACCCCGGGCAGGATGTGAAGAGAAGGTCTTGGAAGCAATTGTAGGTATGCAGATACCCAGAGTAGTATACGTTTCCTGCAACCCGGCAACGCTGGCCCGGGATCTGGGGCGCCTGCAAATGCGGGGCTATGGGATAAGAGAGGTGCAGCCGGTGGACATGTTTCCCTGGACAGGGCACGTGGAGTGCGTGGCGCTGATAGAGCGGGGATAGGTTGGCATCAGTAGGTTTCAGCGTTTTCGGGCGTTTATATGGGTGTAAAATATGTTCCCTCAGACTATTGGTTTGGGGGATTTTTTATTTAGGGGGTCGCACTTTTACGCAGAAATAAACATTTGCGCGAAAAGATAGGGTTTTTTCGTAATTGTTCATTAAGTTTGGGGAAACGACCCCCTCATCTATTGATTATAAGACATCGTTACCAGCTTCGTAGCACCTTTGTTACAGGTGCTTGTTTAAATATTTGCGTTTTTAGTATTGACATACTAAATAATGATAAATATAATAAATTAGGCAAATAAATACAGGAAGGAGGCCTAATGTGAACAGAAATATAGATTTAGCCTTGAATGTCTTGTACCAAAGGCAGCTAACGTCCAGGGAACAGCTATTGAATGAAATGCTCCGTGTAAAAATGACGTTAAAGAAACTTGAAGAGGCTTCAATCACCACCAAGAATAAAGAGAAGCTTTTTCAATTTATGAAAAAAGTCACTGAAGATGAATTGGGCTTCTTCCCGGCTGACCGAGATGACTTTTGGGCTATTTTTGAGGAGTTAAAGGATATTGACCTTATTGATTTCACCCTTGAAATATATAAAAACGATCGTCTCGGTACAATCATTTCACCAAGATACCTAAGCGCATATATCAGTGATAGAATAAGGTATTTGCAACCAAATACGATTCTTATCACGGAAGCAGAAAAACATTTATCTGGGCTCAAAGAAATTATTAACCGATTTCAAGATCCCAAATTTACATTAACAACTCAACTTAAACCAATGCACATATTGCTGCAGTTAGCTTTTGGTGGATATAAAAATGTGAAAATACGATTTGAGTCTATTTACACTGGATGTTTACAGGATGAAAAATATGATTATATATACTCCCTACCTGCGTTTGGATATAGACCGGAAGAGTTAGGTGAAAAGTTTTTAACAAGAGATAGTGATGGTATAGCTATACAAAATATGATTGAACACCTGGATGATAAGGGCATTTTAGATATTATCGTTCCAGCGAAGATTACTTTTGCCGGTGCGGGGTATATGAAACTAAGGAGATATATTACAGAACACTTTTATGTGGAAAGCATTTATATTCTACCCGAAGGAACTTTTAGACCGCTAACGGCCATTAAAACCTATTTATTCTCAATCACAACAAAACCAAGGGAAAACATAAAAATCGGAACATTTGAATTTAGCAAAAGAGAGTTTGAGATAGAAGATAAAAAGGAAATACCAACCAAAGGGTTTTTATCTCATGAGGATTGGCGCATTGAACTTCTCTTGGCAGATGATAATGAGAATATTCAGCGGTTTAAAAGCTCGAAGCATGAAAAAGTGAAGCTTAAGGATGTGGCGGAGGTATTCAGAGGAAAATCCATTCTAAAAAAGGACATTTCCGTTGGCAGCATTTCTGTACTCAATATTTCCAATATCGAGTATGGCGAAATCAATTATGAGAAAATGGATACTATCGACGAAGAGGAACGGAAAATAAAACGGTATGAGTTGTATACCGGCGATGTAGTCCTTTCCTGCAGGGGAACTGCCATAAAATCTGCCGTATTTAAAGCTCAAGATAAAACAATTATTGCTTCTGCCAACTTGATAGTGATTAGACCAAAGGAGAAGGTAAAAGGCGAGTATATCAAAATCTTTTTTGAAAGTCCTGTAGGGATAGCTATCATTAAGAGCTTCCAGAGGGGTACTACCATTATGAATATCAATAGTTCAGATATTATGGAAATGGAGATACCATTACTACCTATAAGCAAGCAGCAGGAAATGATCGAT
The DNA here is from genome assembly GCA_016278505.1 of Clostridiales bacterium. Lineage (GTDB taxonomy): Bacteria > Bacillota > Desulfotomaculia > Desulfotomaculales > VENG01 > VENG01. The sequence continues at coordinate 21,094 of JADQBQ010000008.1, read as the reverse complement.
AAATATAATGAGGAACTAAGTATTTATAAGGATACCATCAAAAAGGCAGAAAACCGGTGGTTACAGGTAAAGGACAGTATCTACAACCATTTAATATAGGGGGCAATACTATGGCGGTAAATTTAGAGTTTGAAAACAAGTTATGGGAAATGGCGGATAAGTTAAGAGGTAATATTCAACCCTCAGAATATAAGGATGTGGTCCTTGGACTTATATTCTTGAAATACATCTCCGACAGCTTCGAAGAAAAATACAATGAGCTGGTGGCTGAGGGAGAAGGCTTTGAGGAAGACAGAGATGCATACATAGAGGATAATGTTTTCTTCGTACCACCAAGCGCCAGATGGGATTTTATCAAAAAGAGTGCCAAGCAAAACACCATCGGTCAAATTATTGATGATGCTATGATGGCTATTGAACGGGAAAATAAAAGTTTAAAAGGTGTGCTTCCTAAAAACTATGCCAGGCCGGAATTGGATAAATCCAAGCTTGGGGAACTAATCGATTTGTTTTCTTTTAACCTGGGGGATAAGGAGGCTAAAGCCCAGGATGTTTTAGGCCGGGTTTATGAATATTTCTTGGGCAAATTTGGTTCCAGCCAGGGTGAATTTTATACGCCACCTACTATCGTAAAATTACTGGTCGGCATGATTGAGCCATATAAAGGAAGAGTTTATGACCCGTGTTGCGGATCCGGTGGAATGTTTGTGCAGTCAGCTAGATTTGTAGAAGAGCACCAAGGCCGCAAAGATGATATTTATATCTATGGCCAGGAATATACCGCATCTACCTGGAAACTTTGTAAAATGAACCTGGCCATCCGTGGGCTTGATGCAAATTTGGGTGGAAGAGATGCAGACACCTTCGGTAATGACCTGCATAAAAACCTAAGGGCAGATTATATCTTAGCTAATCCCCCATTTAACGTGAGTGATTATACTTTGATTCAGGATGACGCCCGTTGGAAGTATGGCATTCCCCCGGCTAACAACGCTAATTATGCTTGGATTGAGCATATAATTAGTAAGTTATCGCCTAAGGGTGTTGCAGGCTTTGTTTTGGCCAACGGTTCTATGAGTACATCTACCAGGGCGGAAGCCGAAATTAGAAAAAACATTATCGAAGCAGGACTAGTGGACTGCATTGTTACCATGCCGCCTAATCTTTTTTACAATGTAACCATTCCAGTTTGTCTGTGGTTCCTTGCCAAGAAGCGGGAAAACAGAAAAGATAAAATCCTTTTTATAGATGCCCGTAAGATGGGAACAATGGTCACTCGTAAGCATAGGGAGCTTTCCGATGAGGAAATCTCGAAAATCTATGATACCTTCCACACCTGGCGTGACGGTAAGGAAGAATACGAGGATGTGCAAGGTTTTTGTAAATCCGTATCGCTTGAAGAAGTGAGAGGGTATGAGTATATTCTAACCCCGGGAAGATATGTTGGGTTTGAAGAGTTAGAAGATGACGGGGAACCCTTCGAGGAAAAGATGGCTCGGCTGACGGCAGAGCTGGCAGAAATGTTTGCTAAATCCCATGAGCTAGAGGAAGAAATTAAGCAGCAATTGGGGGCAATTGGGTATGAATATTAGTGATTGGAAAGAGGTTAAGTTGGGTGACATTTGTAAAATTAGACGAGGTTCATCCCCAAGACCAATTAAAGATTATCTGTCAAATAGTGGAATGCCGTGGGTGAAAATTGCGGATGCCACAGAAAGTAATTCTAGGTTTATTGAAAAAACAAATCAGTATATTAAAATGAATGGCGTAGATAAAAGTGTAGTTGTAAATCCAGGTTCGCTGATATTGTCAAACAGTGGAACAGCCGGTCTCCCAAAGTTTATGGGTATAAAAGCGTGCATACATGACGGATGGCAAGTTTTTGATGATTTACAAGGTATTGATATTTATTATCTGTTTTATAGGTTGCTTCATATTAGAAAGAAACTTCTTCATGGTGCTTATGACAGCACAATGAAAAATCTAACCCTTGATATGGTTCGGGATACATCAATCGATTTACCACCCATCTCTGAACAAAAAGCCATAGCGGATACACTTTCTTGCCTTGATAACAAAGTGGAACTCAACAACATGAAAAATAAAACCATTGAGGAAATGGCCCAGGCGATATTCAAAAGCTGGTTTGTGGACTTTGAGCCTTTCCAGGATGGGGAGTTTGAGGATAGTGAGTTAGGTATGATCCCTAAAGAGTGGAGAATTGGAACTTTGGGGGATATTGCAAATATTACAATGGGACAATCCCCAAAGGGTAGTAGCTATAATGAAAACAATACTGGAACAATATTTTATCAAGGCAGAACGGATTTTGGTAAGCGTTATCCAACAATAAGATTGTACACAACAGAACCCAAGAGGGTGGCAAAAAAAGGTGATATTTTAATGAGTGTAAGGGCTCCTGTTGGAGATATTAATGTAGCTAGTGACGATTGTTGCATTGGTCGTGGTTTAGCATCATTAAGAAGCAAGAATAATTGTAATTCTTATTTGCTTTATCAATTATTAGATTTTAAGAGTAGATTTAATGTATACAACGGAGAGGGTACAGTGTTTGGCTCAGTAAACAAGGGAACATTGAATAATATGCAAATAATTATTCCATCTGAGAAAATAATGTTTCAGTTTCAAAATATTGTTGGAAAATTAGATGATATTATCGAGAATAATTTTATCCAAAATAGAACTCTAATTGCCATTCGCGATTCCCTTATCCCAAAACTCATGTCAGGAAAAATCCGAGTGCCTATCGAGGAGGTGCAATAAATGGCCAGTAATAATTTTCATGAATCCCAATTAGAAGCAGCCACACTGGAGTGGTTTGAAGAATTAGGCTACGAGGTGGTCTTTGCACCTGATATTGCACCCGATGGGGAGTACCCGGAACGTGAGGATTACAGTGATGTTATTCTAACAGAGCGGTTAAAAGAAGCTTTAACCAGGATAAACCTGAAACTGCCAGTTGACGCCATAAAAGATACCTTCAGGCAGATTATAATCCCACAAAGTCCGAGCCTTATCATGAATAATAAGGCTTTTCAAAAGATGATTACTGACGGCATAGATGTGCAAGTGAAACAGCCCGATGGCGGTTACAGGACAGAGAAGGCTTATGCCATTGATTTTGCCAAGCCACAAAACAATGAGTTTATGGTAGCAAACCAGTTTACTATTGTAGAACACGGTGTAGAAAAGCGTCCTGATGTCGTTGTGTTTGTTAATGGTATTCCCCTGGTGGTTATTGAACTGAAGAGCGCCAGCGATGAAAACGTTGACATCACTGACGCCTATAATCAACTGCAAACATATAAAATGACCATCCCTTCCCTCTTTACTTATAATTCTTTTATGGTCACCAGTGATGGAATCAACGCCAGGGCAGGTACGCTTACTGCCGATGAAGATTGGTTTCTGTCCTGGCGTACCATTGAGGGTGATGATGTAGCACCACTTTCTATTCCCCAACTTGAAGTTTTGATTAAGGGCATGTTTCAACATGACCGTTTCCTTGATATTATCAAGTACTTTATATTGTTCCAAAGTGATGGAAAAGAAACAATAAAAATTCTGGCCGGGTATCACCAGTACCATGCAGTTAATAAGGCAGTGGAAAGCAGCGAACGATCCACAATGGAACAGGGAGATAGGCGAATAGGTGTTATTTGGCATACCCAGGGCAGTGGTAAAAGCCTGTCTATGGTATTCTATGCCGGAAAGCTCGTTATCAGTGAAGAGCTTGAAAACCCAACCATTGTGGTTATTACGGATAGAAATGATTTGGACGACCAACTGTTTAATACTTTTCTTAAAAGCAAGGAATTATTAAGGACTACCCCCGTACAAGCAGAGGACAGAGCCCACTTAAGAGAACTGCTAAATAACCGCACCAGCGGAGGTATCATTTTTACAACTATCCATAAGTTTGCTCCTATTTCTAATGAGAATAAAGAGGGTGCTAAATCTTATGAAGCCTTGGATAAGGTAGCTGAGAACAGCGCTGACTATGAGGCCAATAAGGTGCTTACAGATAGGAAAAATGTGATTGTCATTGCAGATGAAGCACATCGCAGCCAGTATGGTTTTGGAGCGGAAGTGGTCAAAGGCAAAACTGAGGCGGATATTAAATATGGTTATGCTAAGTACATGCGTGACAGCCTGCCCAATGCCTCATACATTGGCTTTACCGGAACTCCGGTTGAACTAACCGATAAAAATACGAGAGCAGTTTTTGGTGACTATATAGACGTTTATGATATGACCAGGGCGGTGGAAGACGGCACAACCGTTAAGATTTTCTATGAGAGCAGAATAGCCAAGCTGGAGCTGCCGGAGGAAATGAAACCTAAGGTTGATACCGAGTATGAAGAGATTACTGAATACCAGGAACACAGTCAAAAAGAAAAGCTTAAAAGCAAATGGGCCAGAATTGAGGCTATAGTTGGTGCGGAGCAAAGAATAAAACAAATTGCTAGAGATATTGTAGACCATTTTGAGAAGCGGGAACAGGCACAGGAAAACGAAGGCGGTAAGGCAATGATCGTTGCCATGAGTCGAAGAATTGCCATTGATCTTTATAAGGAAATTGTTAGCCTGCGCCCGGAATGGCACAGCGATGACTTAATGTCAGGCAAGATTAAGGTGGTAATGACAGGCAGTTCCTCCGACCCGGCAGACTGGCAGCCGTTTATCGGCACCAAGGCTAACAGAGAAACTCTGGCTAAACGGATGAAAGATAAAAACGATGAACTAAAGCTAGTTATTGTTCGTGATATGTGGCTTACTGGTTTTGATGTGCCCAGTATGCATACCATGTATATCGATAAGCCAATGAGCGGCCATAACCTGATGCAGGCTATCGCCAGGGTAAATAGGGTGTTTAAAGATAAACAGGGCGGTCTGGTTGTTGATTATATCGGTATTGCGGAAAATTTAAAAGAAGCGCTTTCCAAATATACTGAAAGTGATAAGAAGACGGCTGGCGTAGATACAGAAATTGCGTCTCAGATTCTTTTAGAAAAGCATGACCTAATAAAAGAATTGCTGCATGGCCACGACTATAGTAAATTTTTCACCGGTAAGCCCAGCGAGAAAATGCAGGCTATTGTGGAAACAATGGATTATATCATCGGGCTTCGTGAAGATAGAAAAAATGATTATATTAAGCTGGTAACCGAAATGGCAAGGGCTTATTCCCTATGCGCCACAACAGATATTGCTGAAAGTCTTAATGTAGAAGTTGGTTTCCATAAAGCCGTCAAAGCAAGCCTTGTGAAAATGCTTAGCGATGATAAGAAAAATAAAACCCCAACCCAGCTTGACAATGAACTTAACCAGCTGATTTCTAAGGCTATCTCCTCTAACGAAGTGGTAGATATTTTGGGATCAGTGGGTCTTTCTAAACCCAATATTGCTATTCTTTCTGATGAGTTCCTTGAAGAAGTGAGGGGGATGAAGCAGAGGAACCTTGCAGTGGAATTATTAAATAGATTGCTCAAAGGCAACATCAAGACCTTCTCCCGGCGCAATCTTGTACAGTCTAAGAAATTTTCAGAACTGTTGGAGGCCTCTATTAAGAAGTATCAGAACAGAGCCATTGAAACCACCCAGGTGATCATGGAGTTAATTGAGCTTGCTAAGGAGATCAGCGAGGCGGAAAAACGCGGAGAGCATACAGGTCTCACTTCAGATGAATTGGCGTTCTACGATGCGCTGGCAGAAAATGAATCGGCTAGAGAAGTCATGGGCGATGAAATTCTTATGCAGATTGCAAGGGACCTAACTACAGCTATTAAGAACAATATCAGCGTAGACTGGGCAATCCGAGAAAGTGTTCAAGCAAGAATGAAGATGACTATTAAAAGGCTGCTCAAGAAATATGGTTATCCACCGGATAAGACCCCTCAAGCAGTGGATATTGTAATGGAGCAAACTAAATTAATGTGCGAGAATGAGAGTAGATAAAGAATGGAGGAATGGTTATGGCGGGGGTAAAATTCGAGATAAAAGAAAATATTGGGATTCTCTCAGAATCTAAGTAGGGCTGGGCAAAGGAATTAAATCTTATTAGCTGGAACCAAGAGAATCTAAATATGATGTCAGGGAATGGTCGCCGGATTATTCTATAATGGGGAAGGGTCTAACGTTTATGAAGGACGAACTTAGGAAACAGAGGCATTAAAAGAATTAGCTGCGACAAAGCAGGAGTAATGTGAAATTAAATGGCAAAATATAAGAAAGGAGATCGTATGAGAGCTCAGCTATATTTATATGATTCACTCCGTGAGAGATTTCAGAGACCAATAGAATTGTTTAAAGATACATATTCTAATAAAATAAATCCGATGTTTAATAATATTGATAAAGAAGCTGAGGCAATTGCTGAAGAGCGTTATCATGAAATGGGAAAAAACTTTCATCCAGATTATAATGACCCAGCTGATTTTGCTGAGACTGCGTGGGAAGCCGGGTTGGAACACTATGAAGGTATGGTATTAATCAAATACAATACTAAGTTAATGTGGATATCAACCCTATATCAATTTTGGGAGCAACAAGTTAGAAAGTTTATTTATGAAGAAGTGACTAGGACTCATGAATTTATTGACAAAAAAGGGAATAAAGTTCCTTTTAAAAAATTTTGCACAAGAGGAATTGAGGATATTAAGGATGAATTCTTAACGTTTGATCAAGACTTAGAAAAACTTTTGTGTTGGGGAAAAATAAGTGAGCTTAGATTGTTGGCGAATGTTATCAAGCATGGGGATGGATGGTCAGCGACCCAATTGAAACATCTAAGAGCTGATTTCTTTAAATCTGACTTTGGAGATTATGACCTATTGGATTTATATAAGACAACCTTAAATGAGATGGTTTTGAACGTAGACGACAATGAATTTGAAAAATATTGCGAAGCAATAATTCAATTTTGGAGTGAGCTACCCGAAAGAATGTACACAAAAGAATAGAATAAATTGTTTTTTCTATGTAAAGAGTATTTAAAGGTATTGGGGTCAGGCTTGAATAATCCACTAATCCATGCTCTTATTAACCCCGTATAAGAAAGGCGAGATGAGTAAGAGGACATTATGAGTGTGCGGGGGTAACGGGGCAGGCTTGAATAATTCACTAATTTATGGTTCAATTAACCAGGATGAAAATGGCAAGGAAATTACGGGTTCATTATCCCGGTGCCTTATACCGCGTAACGGTCCGGGACGATAACGGAGAAAAAGTATTTAATACAAAGTTTCAAAAATGTTGGCCAAAGTGCTGAATTTATCATTATCAATGATATCAAAAATAAAATCGGATGTTAGTAAGGGAACATGCTATGCTCAGGAAATTATCCGGATGTTTTGAAGAAGGGAATAATTAAATAATTCAAGCCTGACCCCACTTGCCTCCCAGGTGGGGTGCTGTGTAGATGGTCCAGAGGCTTTTCTTTGGTTCCCTTTGGGCTAAATAGAGCTTACACTTGAGAAAAAGATAGTTCATGGAGGGAACCCGGTTCTAAGATGGATGATGGATAACATTTATGTTAAGACAGACCTGGCAGGAACATTAAGCCAAATAAAGAAAAAAGTACCGAGCGCATTGATGGTGCTGTGGCCCGATTATGGCCTTGGACCGGGCTATCAGGAATGAGGGTGGGAACAGTGGGAAGTCTGTGTATGATGAGCGGGGCTTATAATGCTGTAATTTTCAAAATATCTATGGTATACTAGTTTACAAAAAACCCCAGGGCTAATATAATAATCTATTAGCTATTTATTGGGCATACTAGTATTGGTGGGAATGGGTTGAAATTATGATTAAAGATTTTAGTTCCTGGAAAGAGTATGAAGGAGCTTCCGAAGGGAGTGGCCGCAGCGAAAAAATTTGGCTGGTCAATCCTGTTAATGGAGATATTGGGTTATTTAAATTCCCCAAAACGGAGTACACAACAGAGCACTTATCAGAAAAAATTGCAGCGGATATCGCTAAATTAATCGATGTTAAATGCATGAGAGTGGAACTAGGGGAATATAATTCAAGATTGGGTTCCCTAAGCTATAGAATAAATAGGCAAGACGAAAATTTAATAGAGGGAATCCAACTAATTAACAAGTATTATTCTCATTACAATGAGCAAATCCTGTACGATAGTGAAAGAGATGAATACTATTCATTGGAAATGATATTACGGTCTCTTGAAGAATATCGACTCCAAAAGGATTTTTTTGCCATTCCCATATTCGATTTTCTTATAGGTAATACTGATAGGCATCAAAGCAACTGGGCAGTTTTGCAAAAGGATAAAAATCTTAAGCTTTGCCCATTATATGACAATGGGTCGTCACTTTGTTGTTATATACTAGAATCACAACTAGATAGCTACCTAGGAAAAGATAGACTTCGGTTTCAATCACTGGTTGATACAAAGTCAAGATCCAGGATAAGAGTAAATAAAAAATTAAAAAAGGAACCTAAACATATAGAAGTGCTTCAATTTTTGCGAGTCAACCATTATAATGATGTGATTGGAATTGCTAAAACAATAAAAGATAATATTAACGTGCATAATATAGATAGTATACTAGGTGAATATGGTACCATTATGAGCGAAAAAAGAATGATTTTGATTAAAAGGTTTTTGCTTGAGAAGGTTAGATTAATGGCGAGGCAATTTAATATGTGAAAGGAGGAAAAAGACGTGTCAAAAATGGATGGAAAAGATTACATCTATTTGGTTTGGAAAGAGCCTAACACTAGACAAAATTATATTGTTGGGCAGTTATCAAAAAACAGCCAATATGAATTTTCTTACGGGCACGAGGTAGAAGAAGCTACTAAAAAAGGGTTTGAATTACTGATACCTTTTGATGATATCAATAAAGTTTATAAAAGTGACACCTTATTCCCCACCTTTTCCAGTAGGTTGCCTGATAAGAAAAGAAGAGGTATTGAAAAGATCCTTTCAAAATACGGCCTTCAAAATTATGATGAGTATACACTGCTAAAAAGAAGTGGTGCAAGATTACCAATTGATGGCCTGGAATTTATCGATCCGATATTAAAATGGCATAACGGTAAAATCAAAAGAATTTTTTATATTGCAGGTGTTAGATATTATCTTGGCTGTGAAGGTGAAGATTGCAATGAAGCCCTTCACTTAGAGGTTAGAGATAAACTGGAACTTGAGCTGGACCCTAAAAACCCATACGATAAGAATGCAATTAGAATGATTGATTCAAAGGGAAACCATGTGGGATACTTACCAAGATACTACAGTGAAAGTATGACAAATATCCTCAAAGAAGGAGCTCGGTATAAGTGTACTGTATTGGAAGTAAATAAAGAAAATGAATGTCATGATTGTGTAAAAGTAGAATTGAAAGTTTACACTGATACCGGGAATATCCAGAAAATAAGTTAATTTAAATTAGCATTCAAGAGCACTCTTATACTGAGTGCTTTTTTTATGCCCTTTTTTATCGCTCTAACTCAAGTTTGACAGCCAGCGCCATTTTAGGACCTATTCCAAAAACAAGAATACAATAAAATCAAGGCTTTGTGGGTTTGAGCGATCAAAAACCGCCAAAAGTTTTTCAGCACGGGGTCAGGCTTGAATAATTCACCAATTTATGGTTCAATTAACCAGGATGAAAAATGGCAAGGAAATTACGGGTTCATTATCCCGGTGCCTTATATCGCGTAACGGTCCGGGACAATAACGGAGAAAAAGTATTTAACACAGAGTTTCAAAAATGTTGGCCAGCCAAAGAGCTGAATATATCATTATCAATGATATCAAAAATGAAATCGGGTGTTAGTAAGGGAACAGGGTACGTTCAGGAAATTATCCGGATGTTTTGAAGAAGGGGATAAGTGAATTATTCAAGCCTGACCCCAGAGGGTGTTGCAATGAATTACGATGAGTTGTTTGAAAAGTATCAGGCACTGTTGGTGGAAAACCAAAATTTGAAAAAGGAAGTAGAAAGGTTGCAAGATCAACTTTGCAGTAAAGTACCTACGATTAATCCTCAAGAGATTTCCATTGACGGATTTAAACCTGAAATAAATGCGCCAGAGGCAATCCGTCCAGTTTTTTATGCAACCATTAACAATATGTCAGCTCCCGAGGAAAAAATCCAACTATTTATGTCACTTTTTAAAGGACGCGACGATGTTTACGCAAAAAGATGGGAAAACCACAAAAAAGGGACGGCTGGGTATTCACCATGCTGTTTGAATGAATGGAAGCCAGGATTATGCAACAAGCCAAAGTTCTCCTGTTTCAATTGTAAAAATAAAGCATATGACGCTTTGGATGAAAAGGTTATTGATGATCATTTGCGCGGGCGTAAGAATTTTGTTGCGGGAATATATCCCCTATGCCTTGATGAAACCTGTTATTTTCTAGCTATAGACTTTGACGGTGAGGGATGGGAAAGAGACATATCTGTACTCCGGGTAGTGTGTTCGGAATTTAAAATACCTTTATCAGTTGAACGCTCTCGTTCTGGTAATGGGGCGCATGCGTGGTTTTTCTTTGAAAATTCTCTACCAGCTACTTTGGCGAGAAAATTTGGTAGTGCACTGCTTACTTGCTGTATGGCGAAAAGGCATGAGATTAAATTTAACTCCTATGATAGGCTTTTCCCTAATCAGGATACTATGCCAAAGGGTGGCTTGGGAAACTTGATTGCCTTACCGTTACAAAAGGCTGCAAGAAGGAATAATAATACTGAATTTATCGATGCAAATAAACAGCCGTATAGCGATCAATGGGCATATCTTTCTGTTATCCGAAAACTGTCTGAAAAAGATGTTGAAATATTAGCGGCAAAGCTATGCCGGGGAAATGAACTGGGAGAGTTGAGAACGGATGAGGAAAGCCCAAAACCGTGGGAAGTTAAGAAGATAAGATTACCCCAGAATGCTTTCCCGCAAAATATCGCAGTTGTTAGGGCGAATATGCTATTCGTTCCGAAAGCTGGGATCTCTCCCCAGGTGCTAAATTATTTAAAACGTTTAGCGGCTTTCAAGAACCCCGAGTTCTATAAAGCTCAGGCCTTGCGGTTACCGGTCAAACAATTACCAAGAGTTATATCCTGCTCCGATGAGATTGAAGAATATTTGTGCCTGCCCCGAGGATGCGAGGCTGACCTCAAAAAAGTATTCAAAGATCAGGATGTGGGTTTTCATTTCGTTGATGAAACCAATGGAGGCAAGACTATTGATGTCGAATTCAACGGTGACCTCAGAGATGAACAACCTGCTGCTATCGATCAACTATTAAAATACGAGAACGGGATACTTTGTGGAACAACGGCATTTGGGAAAACGGTCGTAGCAATAAACCTAATCGCCCAAAGAAAGGTAAACACACTTATTATAGTTGATAAAGTCAATTTAGCTTCACAGTGGAGAAAAAAGATAGGAGAATTTCTTACTATCAATGAGGCCTTGCCGGATAAAGATAAGGGCAAAAAGAGGGGAAGAAAAAAGTCCAAAAGCATTATCGGACAACTGGGAGCAGGGAAAAAAGATCTAAGTGGCATTATTGACATTGCGGTAATGCAGTCGCTGAATAGAAGGGGTGAAGTAAAGGAATGTGTTAAGGATTATGGTATGGTCATTGTCGATGAATGCCACCATGTTTCATCTTTTACATTTGAACAAGTGCTTAAAAATGTAAATGCTAAATATGTTTATGGATTGACGGCGACGCCAACAAGAAAAGACGGGCACCATCCTATTATTAGCATGCAGTGCGGTCCTATTCGGTATAGGGATGATGCAAAAAAACAAGCAGAAAAAAGACCTTTCGAGCATTATATAATTCCAAGATTTACCTCATTTAGAGTTCCCATGGACAAAGATGAAAAAGACATGTTTATACAAGACCTCTATTCCGAAATAATTGTCAACGAAATGCGCAACCAGCTAATAATAGATGATGTAATCAGGTGCCATGAGGATGGAAGGAACTGCATTGTTTTAACTCAAAGAACCGCGCATGTGAAACTTCTTGTGAAACTGCTGGGTAAGAAAATTTCTGATGTAATACCTCTCATGGGAGGAATGGGAGCAAAAACAACGAGAGAAACTTTGAAGCTTATTACTGATGCTCCCAGCGATAAACAATTAACTATAGTGGCGACAGGTAAATATATAGGAGAAGGTTTTGACGAACCTCGTCTTGATACTTTATTCCTAGCCATGCCTATATCATGGAAAGGAACTTTGCAGCAATATGCAGGTAGGTTACATAGGTTATGCCACCATAAAGATGAAGTACAAATCTACGATTATGTTGATATTCATGTAAGAATGTTAGATAGGATGTATCATAAACGGCTTTCCGGATACGCCTCTATTGGGTATAAAGCTAAAAGTGAAAGTGTCCCATCGGAACCAATTGATATTATTTTTAACAAAACCACTTTCTTGCCGGTGTATTCTAATGACATAGTGAGTGCTGCAAGAGAAATCTTGATTGTAAGCCCGTTTGTTACTAAAAAACGAAGTTTGCAAATGCTGCAAAATTTAGAGGTCGCTATAGGGAATAACATAAAAGTTATTGTTGTAACCAGGCCGGTCACAGATTTCAAGGACCGGGGTGCAAAGGCTTTGCAAGGCACATTGGATTCATTGAAAAATGCAGGAATTGCCGTGATATTCAAGTCAAATATACACCAGAAATTTGCAGTGATTGATCAAAAATTGGTGTGGTACGGAAGTATAAATTTATTAAGCTATGGAAGTGCAGAGGAAAGCATTATGAGACTTGAGAGCTTCAATATCGCAAGTGAATTAATAAAGAGCATTGGGGTCAGGCTTGAATAATTCACTAATTCATCCTTTTATTTAGCGCGTAAACATGGAGGTCTTGCTCGAAAGATTTACATTAGGTGTAAAATCAGAGCTGACAGTGAAAAAACAAGAATTAGAAAACAATCTGGCATATGTGCGGTGATAGTGCTGCTGTGCTAAGCGAAAGGCATCCGGACTCTTTTGCACCAGGAGTGGCTTAATGTACCTTGAGGGGATCTATGTATTGGAGCTGTATTATTTGGTGGCCCACAAACTTAAAGAAGCCTATTGAGAGTATACCGAAGGAGAAACAGCAGGTGCGCTATTGCATTGAACAGTATAATTTTTGTAGAGCGGTCAGTGCTGCTGAGAAAGGCATCGCAATGTAACAAATACATTGTTAATGCGAGAGCTGACCGTTATCAATGATATCGAAAATAAAAATCGGGATTCGCAAAGGAACAGACTATGTTCGGGAAATTATCCTAAATTTAAAAAGGAATAAGTGAATAATTCAAGCCTGACCCCGTAGGGGGGACAAGAGGAAAAATGTGCATGAGGCAAGATACAGAAGCACTGAAAAGAGTCTATGAAGGGATTAAAGACTTTGCCCCTGACGATAAAAATATAAACATTTCTGAAAAGGAGTGTCAAAAACTAGCGCAAATCTATAAACAAATAAAAGTTCCTTTCAAAAATCAAATGTAGAATCGATAAAAAACTATGTTTTTAAAGCATAGACTAAAGCCTCTGAGGAATGAATCTACGAATAATAGCCCATGGGGAAAAGATCCAAATGAAGGTCTGTCACAAATATGCGCCTAGCTTGGTTTGGGGTATTATTGGGGAATAATAACTCAAAATTTGACAAGCGGCGGTGCATTTCCTATTTTTGGAACAATTCAAGGGGGACTTTTTGAATAGACTCGTAAAATTAGCCGTAACCTTTTTTCATTTTATTACTCTCTTTTAGAAGAAGCCATAGAAAATATAAAGACAAGATGGTTGATGAAAGAACCTTGGAGAAAATTTTTTGTGCAGCTAGTTACATTCCGTCCGGTGGTAATAGTCACTCTTATGAATTTACCGTAATTAAGAGTGAGCGAGTGAAGCATGCACTAAAAGAAGAACTGGCTGCTTTCTATAAAAGGAAAAATACGATTATAAATAATGCTTTGCTAAGGAATATAGTGGCCTTGTTTACCAACGCTTCTACTCGGCGCTTTTTAAAAGATCCTGGCTATCGTGACCGGATGAAAGACCTTTTTAACAGAACTAGTATAGGGGAAGATCCTTTGTTCTATGGTTATACCGGTTATTATAATTATCCATTCTAAGAAAGAAATACCTACCCCAAAAGAAGATAGTATCCTTGCCGGATACAATATGGCATTAATGGCACAGGCTCTTGGATTAGGTACATGCTTTGTAACACTTGCTCAAAAAGCTATTAACTTTAGCAGTAAATGTAAAAAAATATTAAGTTTAGCAAAGGAAGACAACATCCACGCGGTACTTTTACTTGGATACCCCTCGGTGAATTATCTTAGGTCTGCTCCAAGGTTTAAAAAGGAGATTAAATTACTTTAATCTCCATAGTCGCAAAGTTTTTAACGGATGTATGTATGGGATATGCACAATGAATCCAGACTTGAAATGGGATTATTATGAACTTACGAAAGAAGGAAGTTAAATGAATGTTGTCTTTAAAAATCTGATTGGGATCTTCCTGATTTTACACGGTTTGGTACTCCCGATTATGGCTCTAGTACCGAGCGATAAAGTGGAGAATGCCCCTGTGGGGAGTTTCTGGACGGAATCGTGGCTTTTGGGTACAGGGCCGGAAGTTAAACTTGCAATTTATATATTATCAGCAGTTGAAGCCTTGGCTCAAGTTTGACAGCCAGGCGCCATTTTTGCCTATTCCAAAAACAAGAATGCAATAAAATCAAGGCCTTCCGGGTTCAAGTGAGCAAAAATATCCAAAAGTGTTGTGTCACGTCTGTCAGTTATTTACTGCTGTTATGCTTAATAATATGGTAAAATAGTTGTGTTATGTATATTCGTAAAACCACCAACAAAAACAAAGACGGCACAGTCCGGACATATGTTCAAATAGTTCAAGGGTACCGCGAAAACGGTAAGGTGCGGCAGAAAGTAATTGCCAACCTGGGACGACTGGAACAACTCCAAGAAGGTGAGATCGACAACCTTTTAGAGCATCTCAGCAAGTTTTCCAAGGAAAACTGGATTAAAAGCCGCCCAGAAAACCTCAAGATAGAGTGGACCAAACAATGGGGCCCGGCACTGGTCTTTCGCCGCCTATGGGAAGAACTTTCTATAGGTCCGCAGCTGCGTACTTTATTGAAGTCCACCGAAAAAACATCTCCTCTTGAAGAGGCAGCCTTCGCCATGGTTTTGAATCGTTTGAGTGACCCTCAATCAAAACTGGGCGTTAGTGAATGGACAAACACCATACACCGGCCAGAATTCGACCAATTAAAACTACAACATTTTTATAAAGCCCTGGATTTCCTGGCAGAGCATAAAAACAAGCTGGAAGTAAAGCTGTTTGAGCGCATAAGAAGCCTTTTCAACATGGAATTAGACCTGGTATTCTGGGACACCACATCCACCTACTTTGAAGGCAGTGGCTCGGAAGACTTAGCTAAATACGTCTTCTCCAAAGATAAACGTCCCGACCGGCTGCAAATAGTCATTGGAGTGTTAATGACCAAAGAAGGAATTCCGGTAGCCCATCAAATCTTTCCCGGCAACACCAACGACACCAAGACCTTTAAGTCCATAGTGGATGACCTTCGAAAAAGATTCAGCATCACCAGAGTCATCATGGTGGGGGACCGGGGCATGGTCAGCCAAAAAATCTTAAAAGAGCTAAGAGATTGCGGCATGGAATACATCGTTGGCATGCGCATGCGCCGCCTCGCCGGTATTGACCACATGCTAAGCCGGAACGCCCGTTATCTTAAAGTAAAGGATAACTTAAAAGTCAAGGAAGTCCGAATTGATGAATTGGGCCGCTTCATTCTCTGTTTAAACCCCGAGGCCAAAGAAAGAGACCGCCTGGCCCGCAAAAGCATGGTCGCAAAGTTAGAGCAAAAGCTCTTAAAAGGCGGCACCAAAAGCCTGGTCGGCAACCGTGGCTATCGCCGCTACCTTAACGTAAACGGCAAGGCTGCAACTATTAACCGGGAAGCCCTGAAACGGGAAGAACGGTTTGACGGTAAATACCTTCTATTAACTAACTCTGATTTGCCCACAGAACAAGTAGCACTGGCATACAAAGACCTTTGGAAAGTAGAACGAGCATTCCGGGAACTCAAATCAGGCCTCGACTTAAGACCTATCTATCACTGGACTGACAGCCGCATAAGAGGGCATGTCATGGTATGCTATCTGGCCTTAGTACTGGAATCCACCCTGCAGAAAAAGCTTCGGGATATTAAACCAGGCCTTAGCTGCCGTAAAGTGATGCGAAATCTGGCCCAGATGCAAGCGGTAAAGGTGAGTTTCGAAGACCAGGCATATTTAACCCACAGTGAATTACAGGGAGAAGCATATACGGCCTTTAAAGCTACCGGAACAAGGCCTCCTAATCATATGCAATTGATGGATATATATGCAGAAAACAGGCCATAAGGGAAAAATGTTGTGGAACGCAATAGCTATGCCCTAAAAAGTCCAGTGTTTATGCGGGTTTCAGGATTTGGGGTGTCAAACGTGGAGTTTCAAATTCCTCCGGAATTTGAAGGATTGTATAGCCTGGCCTAAGCGTTAGTACCCTTTCCAAAGACCAGGTTATCGGTGTAGAAACAACTTGCCTTAATGGTTATATCACTTTTACTGTTAATTTAAATGTCCCTGCCGGTATAGGTTCAGCTAACCAGGCTTGAATGTGCCAAAGATCAATTGTGGCTTGCCCGGGGCTTATTCCCTGATAAATCCGGTGGCGCTTACCCGGTGCTCCGGGTATGGAGAAGTCCGGACTTTCGGACCAAGTTCCCATTTCCTTCAGAACGTTGGCATCCGGCGTTGATTTGTATTCCCACGAGTAACCGGTGGAAGCATTTTCTTTAAGAGTAAGTTCCAAATTTTCCTATATCTCAAGGGAAACTACACCTCCGTTGTTACTTTCGTTTACATTAACCTGTGCTATAGGAACACATAATACATCAAAAGGAAAAATATATTCTGGATTGGGAATATGCGGGTTTGCGGCAATAAGTTCCTCATTGCTAATATTGAACATCTTTGCAATGGTATACATTGTATCGTTAATTTTTACTTCGTAACGATCCTGAAAATCTTCCGGGCAACCGGTTGGTTTACGAAATCTCGGTACACATAATACATCACCCGGATAAAGCACCTCTGGATCAGCAATATGGGGATTTGCTGCTATAAGCTCTTCCTTGGTCGTGCCAAAATACCGGGCAATAATAGTCATTGTGTCACCTGGTATAACAAAGTAGTGGCTTATAAAACCCTCCGGGCAGTCCTGCGGGTAGCGTGCGGTCATATACAACACCTTCTTTCGGTTAATCATAATAATAAAGTAAATCGCAGTCATAGCCTGGCTGAACTCCGTGTGTCCCGGTCAAGCCATAATTACCTTAATAAATCTCCTCTAGCTCATATTATTCTGAATAATTGTAGATGGTCAAAACACTTTAGGTCAGGGTAACTCATCACACACGTAGCAAGATCGGGTATTTTTTCCTATGAGGCAACTTAAGGTGACGCAAAGATGAAACCAGAGCACGTTTATAAAGCCCCCAATTATTGTGGAATTTGAAGGCGTAAATGAAGAACTCCGGAGTTATCCGGAGTTCTTCACCGTGGTAACGCTAAAAATTGCGCCGGTGAGAATGGGACAAGGGGACAGGTACCTTGTCCCACTTTAGGTTGCCTCGCTTTTTTAATACTTCGGAATGATTATAACGATGTTCCCGCAGTTGGTGGCCGGGCCTATTGTTGAACTATGCAGACATTGAAGCACAATTAGCTAACAGGAGTATCACTTTCTAAACAAATATTATGAAACAGAAAATATTTAATTTATATTTTTTTCATATAGTTTTTTTGCTTTATATGAAAATAAAAGACATAAAATAATCGTTACAGGAATGAATAGCCAGATGAAACTTCTAATAAGTACAAAAGGAGTTTCAAATAAAAAATTTTTCCAAAATGAAGCTCCAGTCATTTCCCAAACTCCAGGTGTTAAATACAACCGTTTAGGATCAAAAATTGCAGATATATCAATAATATCAGTAGACACCAATGCAATAAAAAGTGGTATATAACAAATGGCTAGTTCAATAAACATATCAGATAATCTTTTATATTTTCCTGCTTTTGAAATTTTGTCTGAAAAAATATCATCATCACTATTTGTATTCGTTTTTTTAAAATATTGAGTGCCTGAGTTCTTTTTTCCTGCAATATGTTGCCATCCACTATCCTCAAATAAAGTACAATAATCAATGAAATCTTCCTGTGTCTTAAACTTTCGATAATCAATCTTGATTTTAGAATCGTCTGGTTTTGTCAAATTGAATTTATATCTTAAAGATTTATCAGCTAACTGATAGCCTTGTTGTGCCATTTTATTCAGCCATTTTTCTTCTTTATCAAAGTCAAGAAAATATTTCAGTTTTCTCATTCTTATTCCCTCCATAATTACAGACTTAATAAATCTTTAGTTATGCCAATCATATGTTGCATTCTTAAAAAGTCTAATTGTAAGACCTCTTTGCCTTTGTCTGTAATAACATACGTTTTTCTCCGCTTATCTTTACTTTTTACAGATTTTATCAATTCTTGCTTTAATAAGTTATCAATAGCTCCATAAAGAGTGCCTGCAGCTATTCTAACTTGTTGATTACTTAAATCCTCCACCTTTTGCATAATAATATAGCCATGGGCCGGCTCTAACAAAGATAAAAGTACATAATAAGTGGTTTCAGTTAATGGTAAATTTGTATCTCTATTCATAGAGTCCTCCGCTCCGCTAGTGCTAGTATGAAGCCAAACTATACAGTTTAACTATATAGTTGTATTGTAGCTGGATTGGCCTCAGATGTCAATGAACCAGGGGGACGGTTCGAAGCGCCGGGATAAACCGGCATAGAGCAGGGGATGAAAGAGCCCTACGTGAAAGGATTAGCTGCACCATCACGGCCCCGAGTCATGCGTGGGCAGCCGCGAGGCAGCACGCGAAGCGTTGACAGGGGGAAATGCAGGCCAGCCATCCGAAATCACCTCTTCCGGAGTGCCACCTTGTGAACCGAAGGGGAAGGCAATACGCTTTACAGCGCAGGGCAGCGAGCTGTAGAGCGGCCCCGCAGAATCCAAGACCCTGAGCATGCGTGGACACTCTATGTTCGAGAACCGGGAGATCTCAGCGGTACCCGCTGTTGCAAAGACAGGCGGGTCGGCCAGGGAATGCTTGTGGCTATAATCCTGGCGTGTACGCCACTGAGAAGTCAGACACCGATGTACTACCAACCGGTGCGGAAGGAGATTTGAACTAGTGTTAAGGCTGTACGAGCTCGCTGCTAAAGTATTAAATGGCACATATGAAATACCAGGGGTAAAACGTGTCGAGTAAACAACTTTATATTTATTCTTGGCGTTGCACAATATTGAGTATTAATCAATATCGTTCAGCCAAGGGGATAGTCCCCTTGGCTGGTGAGCTGCTTATATATTTCGAGGGTATGTTTATGGTTCGTATGGAAATATTAATCAAAATGAAGGTAGGGTTTTATCATAAATTACAATTATATTTGATCAAGCATTATTCCGATATTTTTTCCAGGGGGATTTTATGAACCAGGCAAGAGAATTATTCTCATCAAGGTTGGGATTTATTCTAATATCTGCCGGCTGTGCTATCGGTTTAGGTAATGTATGGCGCTTTCCGTATATTACGGGTCTTTATGGAGGCGGTCTTTTTGTCCTTTTTTATATTTTGTTCCTCATCATCCTTGGCTTGCCAATTATGACTATGGAATTTTCCGTTGGCCGCGCCAGCAAAAAAAGCGTTGCGACGTCTTTTGATGTACTGGAACCAGAAGGAACGAAATGGCATATTTTTAAATGGTTCGGTATGGCGGGAAACTATCTATTAATGATGTTTTATACCACCGTGGCAGGTTGGATGCTGGCATATCTTTTTTATATGCTCAGAGGTAATTTCGTCGGTCGTACTCCTGCAGAAGTCCAAGGAGTTTTTGAAGGGCTTACTTCAAGTGCAAGTACAAGCATACTTTTTATGATAATTATTACTATCATAGGTTTAGGTGTTTGCTCTTTAGGACTAAATAATGGGGTTGAAAGAATAACCAAGATGATGATGTCCAGTCTTCTTTTTATTATGATTGCCCTGGTGATTCGCTCTTTAACTTTACCCAATGCCATGGAAGGTCTTTCTTTTTACCTCTTGCCTAATTTTGATAGCATTGCAAAACATGGTCTTTGGACAATAATTTATGCAGCCATGGGACAAGCCTTTTTCAGCCTCAGTATAGGAATGGGGAGCATGGCAATATTCGGAAGTTATTTGCCTAAACACCGAAGCCTACTTGGAGAAAGGAGCGTTAACGGGGTCAGGCTTGAATAATTCACTAATTTATGGTGCAATTAACCTGGTGATGAAAAATGGCAAGGAAATTACGGGTTCATTATCCCGGTGCCTTATACCGCGTAACGGTCCGGGACAATAACGGAGAAAAAGTATTTTATACAGAGTTTCAAAAATGTTGGCCAAAGAGCTGAATATATCATTATCAATGATATCAAAAATAAAATCGGGTGTTAGTAAGGGAACACGGTATGTTTAGGAAATTAGCCGGAGGTTTGAAGAAGGAAATAAGTGAATTATTCAAGCCTGACCCCGTAATGGTAAGCCTGACCCCGTAATGGTACCCGTTAAAAGCCACCCAACGTAGTTGGCCGCCTTCAAGTTTTAGAATTAACATCCCCGGTGTATGATGAAAAAAAACGCAGCATGCCGTTAACTTTATTAACTGCTTAAAGCACACCAAAGGCCAATGGCGTGGCGTGCCTTTCGACTTTCTTCCCTGGCAGGATAAAATCATCCGGGATATATTCGGGACAATCAAAGAAAATGGCTACCGGCAATATAACACCGCCTACATTGAGGTGCCTAAAAGGAATGGTAAAAGTGAGATGGCAGCTGCAGTTGCATTACTTATGACCTGCGGTGATGGTGAATGGGGCGCTAAGGTTT
>JADQBQ010000030.1 GCA_016278505.1 Clostridiales bacterium | reverse complement strand
AACCAGAGACGTATATATTACAGGTAACAATGTAAGCCGGTAATTTATTAGGTACGAACCCAGGAGTACAATCAATAAACATTCCGGAATAGAACAGAAAACGATTATAGACCAGGATAAATCATACATACTACCAAACTCCCTCCAGGTTTTTACTGGAGATTTCGCCATATTTTTTTCAATACCCTGTTTTAAAATTACATTTTTGGCAACAAGAATCCTTCTGGACGGGTCTGAAATGCCGGTTTAGGGGCGCGAAATGCCAAGTAATTATGAAGAACTAAAAAGGTTGTAGGGCACGTGAGTTTTTCCAGGTTAATTACTATCTGGCAATTCGAACCCTTAAAGCGGCATGTTAGGCCCAGGGTATTGAAAAGGCAGTCTTTGGCAAATATAATTGGAACAACATGAAGGAAACGAGCAGGAAAAACGAGGGGGATGTTATTGATTAGTTTAGTTATACGGTTTACGTCTTTGATCAAGCTCCCGTGATCCCTTTTTTTTGAAGCAGCGTAGTACTGTTTGTTGAGAGAAACCTTTCCGCTAAGTGCTATGTTCGAGATCACTTATTTTCATCAATAGCTATTGTGATGGCATCATGGAAGGCAAATTAACGAATATAAATTACCGGGGCAGGGCCAACTCTAACCACCGGCCTTCAATGTGTGTACCATTTGGTAATACCAAAAACTTTCTGGTCAGCCATTAAAATGAGAGTGCGTAAAAAATCAATGGGATCAAACTCCACAGGCCGCCCAAAGCTTGGGAAATATGCTCTCATCAAGGATATGGACGGGTCCAAATTTAACAGCCAAAGTTTAGAGAGCGGCTTATCAAATGACTCAACTCTTCTCGGGTCTTCCGCCCAAAACATGGGGACCCAATTACGGAGAAATTGTTGATACTCTGAATAAGAACGACAGGTTAAAAGCAAGAAAGCACCACCCAAAACAGTAGTATGGTAAAAAAATACCATCCATAGCCATTTGGGGCCGATTTAAAAAATTCAAGTATCACATTTAATTATTTACATTTGTTTCTATCAAATATCGATCTCATTGTTTTAAAATCTTAGTGGTACGCAATATTTCACCCCAAATATTATCTAAGCAGGTGGGGGTGAAATTAAAAAAGCCCTCCTCAGAGGGCTTGGTATAAAGGTTTTAGACTTTCTGAAATAATTCTTCTATATCATAGGAGGTGATATTTATGCCAAAAATATTGGTTTATAATCAATTATCCCGAGATCCCCCATAAAAAGTAATAATGGATTAGGTAGTCGATTGGTATAGCTCTGACAATCGCGTACCTTTTGTTGTGCCCATAATCATTGCAATTCTATTTCAATTGACTTATGCGGCTGGAATCCATATCCTGAAAACATGAAGAGGTAGGAAGCTTTGATGTACTCGACAACTACAAATTTAGTTTCGCTTGGAAATTATACGAGGGTAAATGTGGAGATCCGATGTGCGACCATAACCATTTTTATAAATGGTGCACGGTACCTTTGTATCTGCCTACAGGTTAAAACCCATATATTAACACCCTAGTCAACATGTTCCATCGGTGCTGATTTGCCAAAGATGAAATCGTGTGAATGAGTGAGAAAACTAAAGAAAACCTCAATTTATTGAGGGAGGAGGATTATCATGTTAAAAAAAGGAATAAAAAATATAATTGTTGCATGTGTATTATGTTCAGCACTATTATTGGGAACAATGCCATTTGCTATGGCAGAAACTCCCGGAAGTAACAAAAACGATAACGCAACTATCGTTAGTTCAGTAGTTAAAAATAGTGAAGATATCACAGTGGGAATCCAAAGTATTCACTATTATGTCACAGCGTCAGTTTTGAATGTTAGACAAGGGCCAGGGACGAGCTATCCAATAGTCGGCCAAGTATATGAAGGTGATACAGTATGGTATGATTCTGCATTGCCAGATACCTCTAGCTCATGGACTCCCATTTACAAGGGGAGTCTTGAAGGATATGTAAGTTCACAATATATAACTGAATATTAATTAATAGTTTCCAAAATATTAGTATAGTGTTCACTAATTTGCTCGGCTCTTCATCACATTAAGATTGAATTAAAAGTCGAGCAAGTCAAAGCTGGATTAATCTAGAATACAGCATCTACGCCTAAGCACGTGAGATGAAGAGCCGATCCAATTTTTAATTCTAATGAGTAATTTGAACAAAGCAACTAAACTATTTGCAATCTAAAGCAACAAGGTCTTCAAGAATAAATTGCCGAAACCATCAAAGTTAGGACAATGCGGAGGTTAAGCTTTTGAATAAAAACGCCTTCATTAACAAACATAATTTTTTGCAGTTTATTATATTATTAGCAGCACTCAATTTCGTAGTTACCGGTTGTAACAATTCCAACAAGAATTATGAATTAATATCTAATACTGATACAGTCACCTCGAGCACGACATCTTTTGCAAGCCCAAGCGACATTGATACTTTGTCCACAGATGGAAACAAAATGATGAATACGATAGAAAAGATAACCCTTACCACGCGCCCAATTGGATCGCAAGAAGAAAAAACGGTATGTGAATATTTAAGATTACAGTTAGAAGCATTTGGGTACAAAACAAAAATTCAAGAATTTCCATATATATTGCAAAGCCTTAAACTCAAAAATACACCATTTGGAAATGGGGATGCAAAATTTTTTGACTTTAATATTGGCAAACCAGATGGAACAAGTCAAAACCTAATAGCAATAAAAAACCCCACTACCCCAGGTAGTAATGATATTATAATTGTAAGTGCACACTATGATACGACCAACCATAGTACAGGCGCCATAGATAACGCATCCGGGGTGGCAGTTTTAATGGAAGTAGCACGGAACATAGTAAATTTCCCCAGCAATATAGAAGTGCGTTTCTTGTTGTTCTCTGGAGAAGAGAATTATTTGTATGGCTCTCGATACTATGTAAATAAGTTAACAGAAGATGAACGCAAACATATAATCGCCGATATAAATTTAGATTGTATCGGTGAAGAGGGTGCTAATAAAGCCATTTTAGGAACTCGCAACGGCAAAGAGACTGATGTTTCTAAGTTATTTGCAGATTATAATATGCATATTAAAAAAGGTCCTTCTAGTGATCAACTTTCTTTTTGGAAAGCAGGCATTCCCGCCCTAACTATTACTCAATATCCTGTTATGGACCAAAATGGAAAAGATTTGCCGGACGAGATTTTCAGAATAAATAAAGCAAAATTAAAAGTGGTATCCGATATTGTTTCAAAGGTGCTGTTAAATACAATGTGCTCAACATCACCTGAATAACAAGCCATGTGATTTTAAAAACTGGCGTTAAAAAAAATATCGTGTTACCAGAAGATATGAATAAGGGTCTCTAATTCCTTTGCCCACAGGACAAACAGCTAATATGGGATAGCTTTGACAGGGAAACCATGGATAGATGGTTTCGGGGAGATGATAAATACCCCTGAAATATTCACATCCACCTGAAGGTGGTGGAAAACATACGTAAAAAAGTATCGTTATGTTATTTTTACTCTCATCGAACCTTTGCCTACTATGGCTGTATAACATCACTATCTTTAAGTTGTAATTTAATATAATGATTGTGTAAATATGGATGATGTCAGGGCATAGATCTCTAAAAAGAGTAACGTTAAAGTGAAACAATATAATGAGTAGCAGTGTCATTATTGGATAAGATGAAACTTATTGTAGGGAAGAATTATTAATAGCCATTAAAGAATACAAGATTCAAATAATAAGAAAGAAATAATTAAGATGATATACGGACAACTTAAGAAACAAATAGAAGATTATAGGAGTTAAGTGAAACAGTTGATAAATATATCGATGCAAAAGAACAATTGCACATGATGTTCATGCTTATCAAAAGCACAGAAATAAAGTCTATGTTCTATTTAGAGGCAATAAAAAATGATAAATTTTGGAGGATCTTTTTGGTTTTTTCATAAAATTCAGAACTTATATGGGGGATTATGCTGATAAAAATGGACATATCCAGTTTTAACGCAACCTCAACAAGTATTGTCTCCTCATGAAAATAGTTGCATAAAAGAAGCTCAAAAGCTAAATGATCATAGCTTGACATGTGGTGAACATTGTTTTGGTTGGTTCTAACCACCAGCAAAAAAAATTGAGAGGGTCAATGAATTCATTGACCCTCTAGACACATTGCTTAGTAATATAAAACACTTATTTACATAATGTACATATCAATCAACTGCATTTTATTGGTTTCAGAAAAGGTGGTTATTTATATGACAGAATTTAAAACTATAATCCAAAGCTCTTCAGTATTTCTATTTTTAGGTATAGCAGCATATTTACTTAATACTAAACTAATAACCAGCCCGAGAATTAAAAAATTATTTACCACACTTTTTATAATCCTTGGAATAACTACAATTTAATATTGTTATTTTTACAGCAACCGCAGGCATGGAATGTTGGCATAACTATATTGTATGCTGCAGCATCCATTAGTTCCCTTTTCTCTGGGATATACAATCTGTATTGTCGCAAAGAAAATAATGTAGAAAACAATAGAGTTCATTTTAGTAGGATAATTGGTTCCACATGCTAAGCTGGAACGCCCGCTATCTTAAGGTAAAGGATAACTTAAAAGTCAAGGAAGTACGAATTGATGAATTGGGCCGCTTCATTCTCTGTTTAAACCCCGAGGCCAAAGAAAGAGACCGCCTGGCCCGCAAAAGCATGGTCGCAAAGTTAGAGCAAAAGCTCTTAAAAGGCGGCACCAAAAGCCTTGTCGGCAACCGTGGCTACCGCCGCTACCTTAACGTAAACGGTAAAGCCGCAACTATTAACCGGGAAGCCCTGAAACGGGAAGAACGGTTTGACGGTAAGTACCTTCTATTGACCAACTCTGATTTGCCCACAGAACAAGTGGCACTGGCCTACAAAGACCTCTGGAAAGTAGAACGAGCTTTCCGGGAACTCAAATCAGGCCTCGACTTAAGACCTATCTATCACTGGACTGACAGCCGTATAAAGGGACATGTCATGGTATGCTATCTAGCTTTGGTGCTGGAATCCACCCTGCAGAAAAAGCTTCGCGATATTAAACCAGGCATTAGCTGCCGTAAAGTGATGCGAAATCTGGCTCAAATGCAAGCGGTAATAGTGAGTTTCGAAGGGCAGGCATATTTAACTCGCAGTGAATTACAGGGAGAGGCATATATGGCCTTTAAAGCTACCGGAACAAGGCCTCCTAATCATATGCAATTGATGGATATATATGCAGAAAGCAGGCCCTAAGGGAAAAATGTTGTGGAACGCAATACCTATGCCCTAAAAAGTCCTGTGTTCATGCGGGTTTCAGGATTTGGGGTGTCAAAGCAAGGAGGAAACAAAAAATGCGGGGTTTCTTTATCATCGGCACCGACACCGGTGTGGGGAAGACGGCCTGTACTGCGGGGCTGGCGGCCAACCTCAAACAAAGGGGGTTTGACGTGGGCATTATGAAACCCGTGCAGACAGGAAGTGAAAAAAACGGTAACGGCCTGGTTTCCGTTGACGCCCTTTTTTACCATGACGGTGGCGGGAATGAATGATCCCGTGGAATTGGTGAGCCCTTACCGCCTGGAACCACCCCTGGCCCCGTCAATAGCCGCCCAAATTTCCGGAGTTGATATTGAAGTACATAAAATAGACCATGCCTACCGGGAATTATGCAAGTGGCACCAGTTTACGCTCCTTTCACAATTATCCGTTACCACCGTACCCCTGTTTCAGTACTGCAACATCCCCACCCTGCCCCGGCTTAACGGGGCTCTTTGGTCTGTGCGCGTAAATTTTATCTCGTAACTCCTGTCGCCCCACTTCTCGACTTTTCGGATATATATTTTATTAACTAAATAAGATCTGTGGCTCCTAAAGAAATCTTGCTGGTTTAATTTTTTCTCAACTTCATTCAAGGTTTCATAACTCTCATATACTCCACCGGCTGTGTGAAATATACAGTTTTTCTTATGCTTTGCAATAAAAATAATATCACCTGTATCCAGCATGATGGTGCCATTCTTATTTTTTATGGTATAAGCTTCATCTTTCGAGTTTTGTTTTTCAATTCTATTCAATACCCTGGCTATGCAGCGGCCCAATCTTTTATCATCAAAGGGCTTAACCAGGTAATCGGTAACTTCCAGGTCAAAAGCCGTAACGGCAAATTCCATATTTGCCGTTACAAACACAACCTGCACGTCTGGTCGTTCCTCTCTAAGATATTCTTCCACTTCTGAACCGCCGATGCCGGGCAGAGCCAAATCCAAAAAAGCAACTTCACAACTTACCCCGCATTTAAGCTCGTCCTTAAATAGCTCACCGCTATTAAAGATACCGGTAACATTAATTTGCTCGATTTTTGTTAGCATTTTATTAAAAACTCCGGCAAAATACGGGTCGTCTTCAACGATAACAGCGTTAATCTTTTCCGGCATAATGATCCCTCCGGGAAATAAAAGGGCGAAATAAACGCCCTTTTATTAATCTTTTAAGCACTCAGGAACCTCCGGCTGATAGTACATAAATATACTGAAGGGTTCTACATTTAGTGTGGCAACGGCCGTCAGAAACGTACAAATCGTGGAAAGTACATAAACCTTAACTTTTTGCATCATCTTTAACACACCCCCTTTCGTACGTACTGGAAAGATTTATCCGCCTTGCTGATCATGTATGTCCCTAAAGGAGTAATACTGAAAACCTGCCAGGTCAGACCCATCGTGGTAGCAGTAATCAATTCTTCCTGTAGTTGTATAGCGGTGCTTATCCCAAACATTAGCATCAGAAAGGCCAGGGAACATATTTTCAGTATAACTGCCTTTCTCTTTATCAAAGCTTTCTGCATCTTTACAGGTGCCCAGATGGCGGTTGCCAATAGCATAATTGCATAAACAGCTACAAGTAAGTACATATCTATAGATACTTTCAAAGCAAGATAACCGATGGCTATAAAAACAGATGTGGAAAGGATAGTGCAGGAATAAAAATTTGAACAATGAGTTCCCCCCGAAAGAGAGCGAAAAATTATGGCCGAAATTAAAGCAGCCAGAACGGTGAGAAAAATGTTCAGTAAGTAGGCGGTCAGCATAATAATTATTGTCTGAACCGTGATATTAAGAATAATCTCCAATCCATACGCAACAACCTCCACGGGCCGTTCGAAACTGGCTTCCCGAACCAACGCTGCAGCCAACCGGTCAGCTAATTGTTTCATTTTTCTGAACACCTCAGTATGGCAATATAATGGTACAAAGCACTTTATCCCCGGTATTTTGCAATTCCACTTCTCCGTAATAACTGCCAATAATTCTTTTAACGGTATACAAGCCAACCCCTTGGTGCCCTTCCTTACCCGATACTCCCGGTTCAAAAGGCTGCCTATCTTCCGGAATCTTCCCCGGATTAATAATTTCAAAATATACTTTAGAATCCTGTCTGTATATCTTAAGGCTTACCAGTTTCTCTTTTTCTGGG
>JADQBQ010000017.1 GCA_016278505.1 Clostridiales bacterium | reverse complement strand
TCCAAGCCCCCGTAATTAAACAATCCCATAAATCCCGTTAATCCCGTCGAAAAAAAGGTCTTGTCTTTTAATCTTTTAATCGCAGACACGAACAACTCCCCTTAATCAGCCAAGACATCAATCCAAAGCCCACCTAACTTATCTATCCTGCAAATCCTGTAATCCTGTCTAAAAGCCTTTAATCTTTAGATCTTTAAATCTCTAAACCTTTGACAGGATTACAGGATAAAAGACGATTAAAGATTAAGGCCTTGGGTATTTCTTATGGGTCTTTTATATTTTGACGGGATTAACGGGATTAAACGGGATTTTGTTTTGCGCATTTACGTTGTCGCCAGCGCATATAAGCCAATCCACACTATGTTAAGTACTTATCCTATATGACTATAAATAATAATCTTTTTATAAATAGACCCACAAAAAACTTTCCTGCCCAGAAATAAAGCCTCTCACTACAAGCCTTCGTAATTAAATAATCCCATAAATCCCGTTAATCCCGTCGAAAAAGGGTTTAAATCTTTTAATCTTTAAAATCGCAGACACGAACAACTTTCCTTAATCAGCAAAGGCATCAATCCAAAGCTCGCCTAACTTATCTATCCTGCAAATCCTGTAATCCTGTCAAAAATGGTTTTTGTTGATTCACAAAACAAAGCCGGTGAGTTAGTTAACTCACCGGCTTTTATATATCTTATTCAGCCTCGTATCCCGCGGCGAAGGCTTTTTTGTTTACTTCCAGGAACTTGGGTGGAACCGTGTTTTCCAGAGCCTGTTCCCAAATTTCCCTATCTATAGGCATATTGCGGGCCATTGCCCCCAACAGTACCACGTTAGCGGCCTTGGCATTGCCGCACTCAACAGCTTTGTCCAAAGCATCGATGGCCAGTGAGCCCGGCACCTTGCTGCTGATATACTCCAGCACATTATCCGGGTATTCCGCCAGCCCGGCCAGTACCGGTACCGGGGCAATGGTCTGCTTATTAACGACAATGGTACCGCCCTTTTTGAGATAAGGCAGCAAGCGCAAAGCTTCCAACTGCTCAAAAGCAAGTATTACGTCGGCTTTTCCCTCTTCAATTAAAGGGGAATGAACCTTTTCACCCAGCCGGACCTGAGTAACAACACTGCCACCACGCTGGGCCATGCCGTGAATCTCAGACATCTTTATATCGTAGCCGGCTGACCTGGCAGCGGCGCAAAGCACTTTACTGGCTAAAATGGTTCCCTGCCCGCCGACACCTACCAGTAATACATCAACAGGATTACGCATTGGCATTACCACCTTTCACCATGGCTCCAAACTTGCAAACCTGCATACATACACCACAGCCGTTACAGGTGTTGGGATCCACGTGCGCTTTATCATCCGTGACGGATATTGCCGGGCAGCTAAGGCGCAGACATGCCTTGCACCCTTCACAGGTATCCGCATCGACTTCAATGGCCGGCCCCTCAGGCTCCTTGCTTAAAAGGGCACAGGGCCTGCGGGCGATAATTACCGAAGGTCCGGGATCGGCTACCTCGGTTTTAACCGTGTCCTTAAGCTGTTCCAGGTCCAGGGGATCCACCACTTTAACTCTTTTCACCCCGATAGCCCGGCACAGTACTTCCAGGTCCACTTCGGGTGCTTTTTCACCCATAAGATTGCGGCCCGTGGCAGGGTGGTCCTGGTGCCCGGTCATGGCGGTGGTACGATTGTCAACGATGATGACCGTGGAATTGCCCTGGTTATATACCACATTTAAAAGGCCTGTTATACCCGAGTGCATAAAGGTGGAGTCTCCGATAACAGCCACCGTACGCCCGCGCAGCTCAGGGACTGCCTTTTCGGCACCGTGAGCCATACCTATACTTGCTCCCATGCAGACACAGCTGTCAATACCTTCCAGGGGAGGTAAACCACCCAGGGTGTAACAGCCAATATCGCCGGTAACCATAAGCTTCAGTTTTTTCAAGGTATAAAAAACTCCCCTGTGCGGGCAGCCCGGACATAGAACGGGAGGGCGTCCCGGAACAGGCGGCAGATCATCAAAGCTTTGTTCAGTGCTGTCAGAGGCCAGTTCTCCGGCTTGAATAAACTTTTGGCGTAAAAGCTCCGGCGTAAATTCTCCAGTGGCAGGGAACAATTCTTTGCCCACTAAATCAATGCCTTCTATCTGCAGTTGTTCTTCCATAAAGGGTTCCAGTTCTTCCACTACGTACAGCTTATCCACAGCCGCGGCAAATTCTTTAATTTTGCCCATGGGTAAGGGATTGCTCATTCCTATTTTAAAGATGGAGGTGTTGGGTAGTAACTCTTTAACGTACTGGTAACTGATACCGCTGGTTATTACGCCAACCTTTTTATCCTGCAATTCTACCTTATTCACCGGGGTGCTTTCACTGTAGTCCCTTAATTTTTCCAGGCGCTGATCCAGGTCGATCCTGCGCATACGGGCAAAAGCAGGAACCATTAAGTTCTTTTTAGCATCCTTTTGGTAGTTGCGTACTTCACGCTGCACCGGTTCTCCAGCAGCAACCAAGGTTTGAGAATGGGCAACGCGAGTAGTGATGCGCAGCATCACCGGGATGTCCATAAGCTCGCTTAATTCCAGGCCCTGGCGAACCATATCCTTTGCTTCCTGGCTGTCGGAAGGTTCCAAAATAGGAATCTTGGCGAACTTGGCAAAGTAGCGGTTGTCCTGTTCATTTTGTGAACTATGCATGCCCGGATCGTCAGCGGAAATTAGTACCAGACCGCCGTTTACGCCGGTATAAGCGAATGTCATTAACGGGTCTGCGGCCACATTGACCCCTACGTGTTTCATGGTAACCAGGGTTCTGGCACCGGCTAAGCTAGAACCTATGCCCACTTCCAGGGCTACTTTTTCGTTTGGTGCCCACTCACAGTATATTTCTTTATTTTTGGCGATATTCTCCAGTATCTCTGTACTGGGTGTTCCGGGATATCCTGCGGCCAGGGTAACTCCTGCTTCCAGGGCTCCCTGGGCAATGGCGGCATTACCGGAATATAACTCTTTCACGTTGCTTACACCTCCGGAATTGGATGTTGGATGTTAGAGGTTGAACTATTGCATGTCAAACTTTCGGGTCCTTTTTTGGACAGGATTACAGGATTACTAGGATTTTGTTTGTATCGGTGTTTCATAGTACTACCGGTCAATCTTTAGCTTGCTGTATATAATGATTTATTTCCTATAATTAATATCATAGCTTGATTAGTACAGATATAACTTAAGCATATTAAAAAGTTTGGTTCCGTATCTTGGCATTCCCGTAATCCTGTCTAAATGCCCTTTTCTTTTTTATCTTTATCCCGCTGATCTCGTTAATCCCGTCTAAAAAAATGCTTTTTGTCTTTTTTGTTTCTCCTAATTCTATCGCAGCTTCATTAG
This sequence comes from Clostridiales bacterium, assembly GCA_016278505.1. Taxonomy (GTDB): domain Bacteria; phylum Bacillota; class Desulfotomaculia; order Desulfotomaculales; family VENG01; genus VENG01. The sequence continues at coordinate 239,304 of JADQBQ010000017.1, read as the reverse complement.
TACAATAGACAGTTGACCACAAACAAAATTTAATTCCGTATCCTGCTAATCCTGTAATCCTGTCTAATGTTTTTTCTTTTAAAGCTTTTTATTTTTCTTGTCTATAGTCAAACACTCTCTTTACTTTTCCCGTGCTGCGCTCTAAGGAGCGGGGTTCTAGGAGGCGTACTTTAGCGTTTATTTGCAGCACGCTGCGCATACGCTCCTTGATGCGCCTTTCCAGTGCTTCCAGATCGCGGAAGGCCCCGGTAAACATTTCGTCGGTTAACTCCACCTGAACCTCCAGGTAATCCAGATAACCCTTTTTATCCACTATTATTTTATAGTGCGGTGTAGTACCGTCTATATCCATCAGAACTGTCTCTATTTGTGAAGGGAATACATTGACCCCGGAAATAATAAGCATATCATCCGTACGTCCCATAACTTTACGCATCCTTGCCGTGGTACGGCCGCACGCACACTTTTCGGGATTTAATACCGTGATATCCCTGGTACGGTACCTTATTATAGGCAGTGCTTCCTTGGTCAGCGTAGTAATTACCAGTTCTCCCTCTTCACCATAGTCAAGCGGCTTCCCGGTCTCAGGGTCGATTACTTCCACTAGAAAATGATCTTCATTTATGTGCAGGCCGGATTCAACTGTACATTCTCCGGCTACACCGGGCCCCATTATTTCACTCAGGCCAAAGTTATCCGTTGCCTTGGCCCCCCAGGCCTTTTCCAGCTCATTACGCATACTTTCGGTCCAGGCCTCAGAACCGTACAAACCTACTCTAATGTTCAGAGAGGCAGGGTCTATCCCCATTTCCACTGCCGCTTCAGCAAGGTGCAGGCAATAAGAAGGTGTTCCCACCAGGGCGGTGGTGTTAAAGTCCTGCATAAGCATGATCTGCCGCTCAGTATTACCCACGGAGGCCGGGACAATGGTAGCGCCCACTTTCTCCAGCCCGTAATGAAGACCGAAAGCTCCCGTAAAAAGGCCGTAACCAAAGGTTATTTGTACCACATCGTCTGCGGTTACCCCGGCCTGGCAAGCCACTCGGGCCACCAGATCAGACCATGTATCAAGATCCCTTTGACTGTAACCTACCACGGTGGGCTTGCCGGTAGTGCCTGACGAGGCATGCAGCCGCACAATTTTATTCATGGGCATGGCAAAAAGCCCGTATGGGTAATTATCCCGCAGGGCGGTTTTAGTGGTAAAAGGCAGCATGGAAACATCTTCTAAACTCTGTACATCTGCAGGCCTGATACCATGTTCATCAAAAAGCCGGCGATAATAAGGAACATGCTCATATACCCGGTGCACTGTTTCTTTCAGGCGCAGCAGCTGTAATGATTGGAGCTGCTCCCTATCCATGCATTCATGTTGTATATCCCAAATCATAAGCTCTCCACTTCCTTGTTCTAAAACACATAATTATTACCCCATGCTTTCTCAGAGCCTGGGGTAACTCTCTTTGTACAAACATTTAACGGATTAAAAAACAATGGCGGAAACCCGACATCATCATAGATCAAACAGCAGCGGCTCACTAAAGGTATTTCAACCAATAAGCTGCCGCTGCTAAATGACAGTCGGGCAGGGTACACCCATTTTATTTAACTGGTTCATGTGCAAATAATTATATTATATTCTCTTCCTTTCTGTCATTCTATAGATTTTGACAAATTCCTTCCTTCTGCACAAAATCTATGCCACCAGGTCCAATCACTTTTTTTGGAAACACGCCCCGGCGGCGGACAAACCTTGTCATGCGCCGGAAAGCCTCACTCAAATCGTCCGACGAATAAGCATACGACACACGGATAAATCCTTCCCCGGCGTTACCAAAGGCACTGCCGGGTACCACGGCCACCTTTTCTTCCTGGAGCAGCTGCTCGGCAAATTCTTCTGAGGAAAGCCCCGTCACCGAGGTTTTCGGAAATGCATAGAAGGCCCCTTTGGGCTCAAAACAAGGCAGCCCCATCTCTTTAAAACTCTGCATCACCAGATGCCGGCGGCGGCTAAATTCTTGGACCATTCGTTTCATGGCCGGACGTCCGCTTTTCAGTGCTTCTATGGCAGCCATTTGGGCGGTGATTGGAGCACACATGATGGAATACTGGTGAATTTTAGTCATAGCACCGATAAAATCAGGATTACTTGCGGCATAGGCAACCCGCCAACCTGTCATGGCATAGGCTTTGCTAAAGCCATTGAGTAAAATAGTTCTGTCTCTCATGCCCGGCAGCGAGGACATGCAGGTATGTTCACCCACATAAGTTAATTTATCATATATTTCATCCGATACAACTATCAAATCATGGCTTTTAGCAATTTCAGCCAGGGCCAGCAGCCCTTTCCTATCCATTACAGCTCCCGTAGGATTGCTGGGATAAGATAAAAGCAATGCCTTTGTATTAGGGGTGATAGCCTTTTCCACTTGTTCCGGGGTAAGACGAAATTCATTTTCCATGGTTGTGGGCAGTGGCACAGGAGTACCCCCGGCCAGCGAGACAATAGGTGCATAGGACACAAATGAAGGTTCGGGTATTAAAACTTCATCTCCCGGGCATACAATAGCACGCATAGCCAAATCCAGCGCCTCACTAACTCCCACTGTAACCAGAATCTCTGAACGGGGGTCATAATTAACACCGTAACTTCCGGAGAGATCCTTGCTAATTTCTTCTCTCAATTCCAGCAACCCGGAATTTGAGGTATACATGGTGTATCCCTTTTCCAGAGCATAGATGCTGGCCTCACGGATGTGCCACGGGGTAACAAAATCAGGTTCTCCTACCCCCAGCGAGATTACTCCCTTGGTCTCGGTAACCAGATCAAAGAATTTTCTAATGCCTGATGGCGGTATGGCCTTAACTGCAGGACTTAATTTATCATTCCAGGAATTATTCACGGGGAAATCACCAACCTTCTGTCTTCTTCTTCATCATCAATTATTACACCGTCTTGCTTATAGGTCTTTAACACAAAATGACTGGTGGTGCTTACCACCCCTTCAATGGTGGCCAATTTTGTAGATACGAAATTGGCTACTTGCTTCATAGTTTTCCCTTCCACAAAGACCGCCAGGTCGTAAGTGCCACTCATTAAACGGACGCTTCTGACTTCGGGAAAGCGGTAAATGCGTTCCGCCACGGTATCGTACCCGGTATCACGCTGTGGCGTTATGCGCACCTCAATCATGGCGTCCACCTTTTCTTCTCCCGCTTTTTCCCAGTTGATAAGGGTCATATATTTCAAAATTGTTTTATTGCCTTCCATATTCCTTATTTCTTCCCGTACTGTCTCGGTGTCCGCATTAAGCATGATGGCAATCTCTTCCACGGTCAACTTAGCATTAGATTCCAACAGTTCGAGAATCTCTTCTTTTTTAATCACACTTTCACTCCTTTCACTTATACCTACCAAAAATAAAAACTCCCGCCCCTAAACAAGGGACGAGAGATATACTCGCGGTACCACCCAAGTTGACTGCAGCAATAAATTGCTTACAGTCCCCTTAAAGCCCGGTAACGAGGGCTAACCGGCACTGGCATACTCCCATCAAAGGTGGTTTCAGCCCGCAGCTCAAAGGCGGCCCAAGTGCCTTCCTCAACCGGGCTCTCACCGTCCCCGGCTCGCTAGAATGATTGACAGCACTCTTCTTCCCTATCATTGCCTTACTTTTCAAAAAAGTTAGAGTTATTATAGCACGCTGCTCAGGGGGTGTCAACGATTATTGTCCGATGCCGTTACCGTCGCCGTAAGTTCGCTTCGTGCACTCCTTATCCCGTTTATAAAGAAAACCTATACCTAATATGAGGGCACTGATAATGAGGCCCACATAAAGGGGGTCAATAGAAGCGGGAAAAGCAAATGCCCATATAATAGTCAGCATAGGTGCAACAGCTACGGCTGCGCGTCCCCATGCGGCATTTACACGGCCGGCTAAAAAGATGGCCCCGGCCAGGGGAATAAAAACCGTTACGCCTCGCAGCGCCATAGATAAGAAAGCCCATTTGAGAATTAGAGAATGCATATTGGCAGTTACAAGAACAAAAACTCCCAGGCCAACCAAAAGAACCAGCCCCCGGGAAACCAACAACATCTCTTTTTCCTTGGCCAAGGGGCGGAAGCGAGAGTAAATATCCCGGTTCAAGACCGTACTGATGCCCAAACTAAGCGCGGCACCGGTTAATACCAGTGATATAAAAAGGGTAGCCACGGTAATGCCTCCCAACCATGGAGGCATATAATCAAAGATAAAACGGGGCAATGCGGACGCAGGAGACATATCAGGATGTTGGGCACGCATAAACATCCCTACCATGACCGCTGCAACTCCGATTACCGGTATCAAAAGGCCCGAAATAATTGCTCCACGGCGGGCCGATTTAATGTTAGAAGCAGCAAAAAGCGGCTGTAGATAGGTTTGGGTTGAGGCAAAACCAACGACCACGGAAAAAATACTGGCCACCTCTGTTCCTACCCCCCTGGGGAAGAAGCTCAAATATGGCTCGGCGGGTAAAGCCGCTGACATGCCGGTAAAACCCCCCAAAAAAGAAAGCCCCATAATCCCGGCTACCACCATGCTTACATAAATTAAAACAAGCTTGATTAGCCCCACCAGGCTGGCAGCCCAAAAGCCGCCTGCGATAACGTACAGCACAATTAAAGCCGAGGCCAGAGCAGCTGCACCGGTGGCATCCAATCCGAAAATTATAACCAACAGGGGTATGGCGGCTAACACCTGGGCCCCTATTTGAATAAACATCCCCACCGAAGTATAAACTGCTACCCAGGGCGCTGCATTTTTCCCATAAACAGTAGCCAGATACTGGGAAACTGTTTCCACATTTTTTTCCCTGAGCGGCCTGGTCAGAAGTACCGCCATTAATATACAGCTTAACCCCGCACCAAGGGTAAACCACATACCGCAAAATCCGTATTTAAAGGCCATCTCAGATGTCCCTATAGTGCTGGTCCCGCCAACAAAACTCCCCACCAGTGAACCACTGATTAATATGGAGCCCATTTTTTTCCCGCCCAAAGTAAAATCAGAGGCCGTGCGCACAAATTTTGCCGTGTAAATACCGGCACCGCTTACCACTATTAAAGTCATAATGATACTTATGTAGTGACTTGATGTTAACAAAAAATAACACCTTCTCAAAAAGAATTTCAGGTAAGCCTTTGACAATGGCTACCCGAAATCCTTTTTTTACCGCATTTCCATTTGTCTGTGCACAAGATAAGTTTACATGGTTAACTGCCCGTTATCAGTATTAAAAAGCTGCAGAATTCTTTCCTCATCACCGGTAAGTGCATTAATATAAACGAGGAAGGTATTACCCTGCATGTTACCTTCAAACTCCCACGTTAGTTTTTCTTCATACGTTTCCATGGGGATTAAGGCTAGCCGGCCCTTTTTCTTAACTTCAATCCCTTGTCCAACAAGTTCCCTGGCTTCTTGTTCCGACAACTTGGGCTCAGGAATGTCACGTTTGCGGTGTCCCATTAAATAACCTCTGGCATCGGTTCCTACTACCTGGCCATTATCAAGGGCCACGGACACCTTCACCATGTCCATATATACAATAACATCATCCTTTTCGGTGACAAAGTTGTAAGTGACTACACCATCATTTTTCTGGTAGTAGCTTGCCACCATGTCCTTGTATCCCCGCTGCTCCAGAAACCTCTTTGCTTTTTCCTTTGCTTGTCCCGCATCATATTTCTCTTCTCCCACATCCCGGGGAACAATACTCCAGATAACTTTTCCGCCCTTTCTGGAGATATCCATTATAGCCGGCTGACCTGCCGCTTCACCATTTTTACGTGGAGTAAGTTCCACCCGGTGGGCAGGGATGTTGCCTTCTACTTGTCCCGTAACTTGGGCTATATAATTCTTTTCTTGCCCGCCGTCAATAAATTTCAACGCCCTTTTTTTACTTTCATTTTCATCAACAGTTTCATCACCAAGGGCCTTGGGATCCCTGCTTTGCAAATGGTCTGAAAAAGGTCCGTCATAAATTAATGTGGGGTAACTGTGCATTTTTTCATCTATGGTTTGGAAGTTTGCACTGGCCAGCTGTTTTCCTTCTTGGCCTAATTCAGCCCGGGTTCTCCCTGCCATTTCTCGGAAATTAATTGTACCTTCAGTGACTTTTGTTTCCACTTTTTGCAATTCGCTGTTGAGGTCTCCGGCTTGTTGATATAACTTTTGCAAACTGGCGTACTGCTTATCAGTTAGGGTTTTACCTTCTGCTGTATTATCAGCCAGATTTCTCGTAAAATCACCCATTTGGGCTAAGAACTTTGCGGTTCTTCCAATAACCACGTCAGATACCGGTAGCTGTGTAATATTGTCCAGCGCAGCAGTTGTCTGCTGCCATATTTCAGTAAAAAGCTTGTCATCCTGTTTCCTGTCCGTGGCAACCAAACTTTTGGCCAGCAATACTTCCAGGTTTTGCACATGATCAAGAGTATTATAAAATGCGCGGTTGTAGTTATTGGCCAGTGCAACTTCCATTCTCTGCTTACCTGTATACTGGCTATATCCCCAGTAACCCACTCCGGCAACGGCCAGTACGCCTACCAAGAGAGCAGCCATCCACTTTCGCACTACTATCCCTCCTTTAAATGCCATAAACGTGCTTGCCTATACGCATGGTAATGTTTCTGCTCCAAATCCAGGGACTGACCCTTTTGGCTGGGTTCCAAAAATAAAGTGCACCGTTGGTGGGATCCCACCCGCTCATTACCTGCCTGGCCGCCTTTAAAGATTCCTGATCTACCGGGCGGCCATACTGACCGTTTGATACGGATTCAAAGGCCAGTGGCTGGTATACAACACCGGCTAAAGTGTTGGGGAATGCAGAGCTTTGTACCCTGTTCAGCATTACGGCTCCCACCGCCACCTTACCCAAATACGGCTCACCCCTTGCTTCTCCGGCGATAACTTTGGCCAGCAGGTAAGTTCCATTTCTGTCCCTTGTTTGGGCATTGCCTCTGGAAGACCATTGGGCAACTTCAGCTTTATCTTCTTGCCTTGGCGGAGAGCCCCAGGCATCGTCCCTTACGGAATAGCCAAGGCGTTCCCAGGTATTATCACCGACAACACCGTCAGGACTTAAACCGTTTCGTGCTTGAAAGCTTTTGACAGCCTGGCTGGTTTTTGCCCCGAAAACTCCATCCACCGAACCTTTGTAAAATCCCCATTGACTCAGCTTGTACTGCACTTTATTTACATCATTGCCGGTACTGCCCCAATAAAGTGTTTTATTTTGGGCCAGTGCATTCTGCCCGAATAGGAAAGAGGCAAAAACCCCCAAGCTCAACAAAAATACTAATGTTATGTGCAAAAAGTATTGCTTAAAGCGCGTTTTCAATTACCATAAACCCCCTTACCTATGTTATATTGTTTACATAGTTTTTCTTTAAATAAGAGTTAGTATGTAAAAAATATAAAGAAAAGGATTATTATTTGCGTAAAAGGAGGTTAACTTATGAGCACTGATGTTGACCGGTTTGTCCAGGATCACCAAGATGAGATTACCGATTTGGTCAACAAGGCTCTGAACAGGGCCGGGGACATTTTGCAGCAAAAAGTTGCGTCCGGGGAAGTAAAGCCCAATATGCAGGAAGTATTACCTTTTTTGCTTTATGAGGTGTTGGTCACTCATACTGTTGCTACATTACGCTTGGTGGATGAGATGTTGGCCGGGAAAAGCGGGGCGGAAAACACAGAGGGGCCCAGTCATTGATTGCGAGCAAGTATTTTAAGGGGTGGTTTTTAATTTGAGTGTAAGTTTTTTTTGGGTTGTTTTTTTAATTTGCATAGCTGTTGCCGGTTTTGCTTATGGGTATTGGTTTGAGACTAAAAGAAAGCCTCATTTTAAGATTAAAAAGAAGGATAAGTAAAAGGCTCACCGTTGCGGTGAGCTTTTTTGTGGCTTGGAATTAGGGATTAAAGGATGGTGCTTTAAAAGATTTAAGACCTTTTTTTAGACAGGATTACAGGATTGGCAGGATAGATAAGTTAGGCGGGCTTTGGGTTGATGTCTTTGCTGATTAAGGGGAGTTGTTCGTGGCTACGATTTTAAAGATTAAAAGATAAGACCTTTTTTTGACGGGATTAACGGGATTTATGGGATTGTTAAATTATGAAGGCTTGTAGTGAGTGGCTTTGTTTTTGGGCAGAAAAGTTTTTTGTGGGTCTAATTAAAAAAGATTTATTATTTAAGTTCATATAGGATAATACCCAAACGCGCAAAAAACTAGATCCCGTTTGATCCCGTTAATCCCGTCAAAAGATAGAAAAGACCCCACAGAAATACCCGAGGCCTTTAATCTTTAATCCTCTTTTATCCTGTAATCCTGTCTAAGGTTTTAAGTTTTTACTGTTGCTTGATAACATTTATGATTAGCTGTAGGCTATTTATTTCTTCTTTGACCACCATGTCAATAAAATCAGATATATCTCCTTCGTCCGCTTTCATTAAGGTTCTGTAATACTCCTCTTTTTTTTCTTTTCTTATGACCACGGGAAGATAGCCTTTTTGCATTAGTATTAGATTCATAACAAGCCTTGCCACTCTGCCATTGCCGTCATCAAAGGGATGAATAGCGGTCAGCTTATGATGTGCTTTAGCAGCCAGCTCAATTGGATGAAGGCCGGAGTTATTTATGAAGTTAACCAGTTTACCCATTTTTTCCGGGACTTTAATAGGCTCGCAGTATTTGTGTATGTGACCGTTAATTGTGATTACGTGGTTGGGCTGAGTCTTGTATTTTCCAGGCGTAATATCTTTTTGCACTCTATTATCTCTGGGGCCTACCCAAATATATTGAATGCCTTTCATAAGCAGTGCATGGAGTTCTTTTATTAATCCTTCGGTAAGGGCCCTTTTATCTTTAATAATGTCTTTAATCCAATCAATGGCTTCGGCATGGTTTTGTGCTTCGAGATATTCTTGCAGGGTTTTTCCCTTGGAGGTTAATCCATGTTGCAAAAAAAATGAGGTTTCTTGCAGGGTAAGGGTGTTCCCTTCAATGGCGTTGGAGTTATATGTCCAGTCAATTTTAAATTTTTCATCTATAGCTTCCATGAGCTCCGGGGAGAGCGGCCTATAATTGTCCAGTTCAGCTTTGAGCTTATCTACATCTTTAAAACTCATAACTGTCACCACCTACGGTATTATACCATATTCCTAAACTTGGGAAAATTGAAAGGGTTAAATGATTAAGTGCTTTTTTCGACAGGATTACAGGATTTGCAGGATAGATAAGTTAAGCTGGCTTTTGGACTGATGTCTTTGCTGATTAAGGGAGTTGTTTGTGGCTACGGCTTAAAGATTAAAAGATTAAGACCTTTTTTTCGACGGGATTAACGGGATTTATGGGATGGGTGGATTACTTGGGCCTGATTTAGAGTCTTTATATTGGTTAGATAAGATTTTTTGTGGGACTAATTTGTAAAATATCTATTATTTAAAAATCATTCCAAAGAAGTGTAGACCACAGAATAAATTAGTTTACAAACCTCTGAGTTATGCAAATGCGATAAAAAAGATCCCGTTTGATCCCGTTAATCCCGTCAAAAGATAAAAAAGACCCCACAGGAATACCCAAGGCTTTAATCTTTAATCCTCTTTTATCCTGTAATCCTGTCAAAGGTTTAAAGGTTTTAAGATTTAAAGATTAAAGGCTTTTGCACAGGATTACAGGATTGAACAGGATGGATAAGTTAGGCGGGCTTCGGATCTCTTTGCTGAGTAATATATGTTATTCGTGTCTATGTTACTTGCTTAGAATAATAGAAACTTCATCAATTAGGGTACGAACAGCAGTCCGCGCCTCAATGACTTCTTCGTGATCAAAGCTCCTAAAATCATCATAATCAGCCTCTGAACGCAAAGCAAAGAGCATTGACAAGGTTTTGCTTGCATTTTTGCTTATTGTTTTAGTTTTTACAAATTCGCGGTTAAATAATGAAATAATACCACTATGTTTAGCAGAATCCAATCTTTTGACTGCAAGTAGTGCTCTCGCCGCGTGAAAGGCAGCATAATAAAAACGATTGATTGCACCATGGTAAAGTTCCAACTTTAACAGTTGATCTCCCTCAATAAAGGTGTTTTCTGCCTTCTCTAACCGCCACCGGCTTAGATCTATGCTCATATGGGTATTCCTTCTTTTTCCACAGATTTATGGAAATGTGTTTGCTGAAACAGTGGGTTACGATAACGTTCTTTAGACATTATAATTGGCGAGATAACAACATCATACTTTATATTAATATCCACCGTTATATCAATAACCTTGTCCCTGATCAGCCCATCTTCGTTTTTTACTACTACAAGGATGTCAATGTCGGATTCAGAAGTCGAAGTACCCCGAGCCATTGAGCCAAAAAGAAGGATTTCTTGAAGGTTAGTGCCCAAACTTCGCCTAACTATGCGGCAAAATTCGTTAATAGCTTCTTTATTCATAACCACCACCCCTTCAGTTCAATTATAACTCAAGTGAGATATGATTTCCAGTAGTTGTCAATAGTTCTAGCGATGGACATTGGTTAAAGATTAAAGGATTTTTGTATTTAGACAGGATTGCAGGATAGATAAGTTAGACAGGCTTTGGATTGATGTCTTTACTGATTAAGGGGAGTTGTTCGTGTCTACGGCTTAAAGATTAAAAGATAAGACCTTTTTTCCGACGGGATTTGCGGGACGGGGGATTACTTGGGCCTGGTTTAGTGTCTTTATTTTGGTTAAATAAGTATTTTTTGGTAGGAATAATTTGTAAATGATTTATTATTTAAAAATCCTTCTAATAGGTGTAGACCACAGAATAAATTAGTTTACAAACCTCTGAGCTATGCAATTGCGATAAACAAAATCCCGTTTGATCCCGTTAATCCCGTCTAAATAAAAAGACCCCAAAGGAATGCCCGGGGTCTTTATCGTCTTTTATCCTGTAATCCTGTCTATGATTTTAAGGTTTTTTTCTCGCATCCCGGTATTCCTTTGCCTTTTCAACCAGCGCAGGGGCCCAGCCGGATGTGCCCAGGGCGTGCAGGTGGGTGTACGATGCCAGAACATTTTTATATACCAGACCGTCGCCGTGGCCGTCAATACCGTGGCCACGTGTTACACGCCATGCAGTTTGGAGGCAGGAAGTATCTAAATTTATAATCCTGGAATGATGAAATTCATGTCCCTTTAAGCAAGTACCTACCGGGAAATAAGGATTTTCCTTTTCTACCTTCAGGGCAATATATCCATGTCCCTGAGGTTTGCGCTGCATTTCCACATCAAAAGGGAGCGCCCCTACCATGGAATGGCATACATCAGCATGGTTTTCATCCTGCCATTTAAGGCTCCTGCCCAAGTACATCAAACCGCCGCACTCGGCGTAAACGGGCAGACCGTCATTAACAGCCGTGCGAATTTGTTTTCTCAAGTCAATGTTATTTTCCAGTTCCCGGGGAAACATTTCCGGGAAGCCACCGCCAATATATAAGCCATCCAGTGGCGGCAATTGATTATCATTTATGGTATCTATAGGCACCAGTGTGGCTCCGGCAGCACTGAGTGCTTCCAAATTTTCAGGATAATAGAAACTAAACGCCCTGTCCATACAGACACCTATTCTTATGCCGGCGTTATCACTGTCCCCCGGTGTCAAGCTGTCCATATTTAAGTTTAGTATATTGCTGTCCTGATCTCCGGTGTTTACATGCAATGTCTTTGCGCCCCGGGCCATTTCCACCAGGCCGTCTAAGTCCAGGTACTGCCCGGCTTCGTTCCCGGCGGCATCGATTCCAGCGGCAAGTTCGTCATTTTCAGCGGCCGGGATAAGACCAAGATGCCGGTCCGGAATAGTAAATTGTTTACCCTTGGGTATGGCACCGAGTACAGGTATCCCGCAATAGTGTTCGATGGCGTTACGAAGCATATTTTCGTGCCTGGAACGTGCCACTTTGTTCAGAATAACACCGCTTACTTTTACTTCAGAGTCAAACTCTATACATCCTTTTACTATGGCAGCGACACTTCTGGTCATCCTTGTTGTATTTACCACCAGGACAACCGGTGCTCCGATAATTTTTGCAATTTCTGCTGTACTGCCGCTTCCTTCCAGGTCCACCCCGTCAAAGAGCCCCATGGCACCTTCCACAACCCCAATCTCTGCACCTTTAATTCCTTTGGCCAGGGATTGTTTGATGGTTTCCTCGTCCATTATGAACCTGTCCAGATTACGGCAGGGACGCCCTGTTATCCGCGCATGCCAACTGGGATCTATAAAGTCCGGTCCTTTTTTGAAGGACTGTACTACCATGTTTTTTTTCACCAGCCCGCTTAACAGAGCCATGGTAAATGTAGTTTTGCCTGATCTCCCCTGCGGTGCACCTACCACAAGGCGAGGTATATTAACTAGTTGCTGCATTTTAAATCCCTTCTTCCTAACTAAAACAATCACAAACATGAAGAAGACTAGATAAGCGGTGGGAGTTGGTCCCCACCGCCTGATTCCCTTATATAATTTATTTTATCTTACCCCAAGTGTCTTTGTCCATAGTACGTCTTTGGAAAGGTAGGTACAGTTCACCTCTAATATGCAAAACACGGGCGGTTACCACCACCCGTGTCAGGTTGTTAGCTGTTTTTCTAACCTGTCTTTTGCGCCCTCATTCATTCATTCATTCGCTATGCGCAAAAGACAGGTTTATCTAGTGTTTATACGGGCAGCTATCACCGCCCGTGTAGGTTGTAAACAAATCAGAGTTTTCCTGAGCTGTTTTATTTGAAATCCAAGGCCATACCAACCAGGTCAATAAGCCCTTTAACTTCCACGCCCAAATCATGTTCTTCAACCATGGGGTAAAGCTGGGCCTTACAAATGGAGCATGGTGCGCATAGAATACCATTACCATCTTTACCAATGCCGGTTGCCCGCACTTGTTCTGCTTTTTTCCAGCTCAGTTCAATTCTTTTCTGGTACATTTCTTTATCATCAAATAGTATACCGGAACCACCGCCGCAGCAGAAGTTATCGGCCCCGTTAGGAGACATTTCCACGTAATTAGCCACACTGGCCTTTATGCAGGTGCGCATATTGTCGTTCAGACCGCAGGCGCGTACATAGTTACATGGATCGTGCAATGTAGTGGGTTTGCTGTTCTTACTGGGGTCCAGTTTTAACTGATTGGTATTAATTAAATAAGCCACTTCATCGTGCAGGTGTGTAATGTCCCAGCGTATGGGCCGGTCTGCTAGACTGGGCACGTACATTTTAGCAGCACGCCAGCCGTGTCCGCACTCACCCCAGACGATCTTTTTCACATTCAAATTTTGAGCGGCGTTCAATAAGCGCATCACGTTATGCCGCTGGGTGTAGCGCTGGTCAAACAACAACCCGAAGTTACCCGCCTCTGTTACGGTACTGGGAATTGTCCAGTTGGCGCCTATATACTTAAAGAACATCCCGGCCCCCATAAGTGTATACGGGTTTAAAAGGAAGTCCGCCGATGACGGCACATACATGATGTCGGCATCCGGTTTGTCCACAGGGAATTCAATATCAATACCGAACTCATCCATACATTCCTCGGCCATAAATTCCAAGGTATCGATGATACCCGGCTTGGGTAGTCCGGTATGGTTACCCACCTTTTCCATGGCGCCGCCAACATCGGCGTGTAGTTTAGGTGTTATACCCAGCCAGTGCAGTATCTGCCTGCCTGCCATGGTAACTTCACAGGTGTCAATGCCAAAGGGGCAAACGTGAGCACACCTGCGGCACTCACTGCACTGCCAAAAGTAGGAGTACCATTGTTCGATTACATCTAAGCTGATATCTTCCGCCCCTACTAAATTACCAAACCAGCGACCTTCCAAGGTAAAGTAGCGCCGGTATATTTTTCTAATTAATTCAGCACGATTGGTGGGAATATTGTTAGGATCTCTCGTGCCGAGGTACGTATGACAGTTTTCAGCACACTGGCCGCACTTAGTACATGACTCCATGGCCATTACAAAGGAACGAAACTTTTTGCGGTACTCATCCAAATACTCTAAAGCCTTTTCGGGCTTTAGCTCATCGGGAATAGGCTCCATATGGATCTTCCGCATATCCTTTTCGCCGGCCCTGCTTGGTTGTGCCATACCTTTATATTCAGCCATACTTTACACCCCCTCCGAAGCAGATTCGCCACCGCCACCGGACGGTAACCCCAAACCGGCTTTGCGGGCAGCGGGAATATCGATGTTGGGCATTCCGGGAGCGGGATCATGGTATACACGGTTAACAATCCAGCGCTCGGCAAACATGCCAAACAGGTGCATAAGTTTACTGAAGGGGAATACAATCAGCAGTATCTGCACCAACAAAAAGTGAGTCAAGAAAAAGTAACTTTCCAGCAGTTCCATGCCTACAACCGGCTGTAAAGTAAATAAGGCCACTATATAATCACGTACCGGTTCATATTCAATGTGAAACTGGTGAAAAAGACGCATGATATTGCCCACGCCAACGATTAATAAAAGGTATACCAACCACACAACATCACTGGAATTGCTAATGGATTTTACTTCGCTTATGCTAAAACGTCTGATAAGCAGATAAGCAATAGAAAGGAATAGAACAATTCCAAAAACTGTACCCAATAAGTTGGATGCATCTTTACTCATTTCGGCAGTGATGCCGGGAATGTATGCAAATTGTTCACCTAACAAGCCAAAACCTACAACATGTCCTCCCAGTACATTCAAGAGCGCAAAATGCATAATAAATGCCCCTGCCCACAGGGCTTTATCAAACTTAAACAAGCTCCTAAACAAAAAGGCTTCTGTACCGATTTTTACCGCCACTTCCCCCCCACTCTTCAGCCAAGGGTCTGATAGGGTAACATTATGCACAATACGTGCTCCTACCCAGCGGCCAAGGCGGTAGAAAACTCCCAATACAAAAATTGTTATCGTAATAAAGGGAAGAATTTGACCAATTAACAGCTTCACACAAGCACCTCCTCCGGCCCGGGATGGGTTATTTCTAACACAGCCCTCCGGTGTTATCGAAACATCCTGACAAAATGCACCAAATGCAGCGGGAAACCGTTCATCATCCGGTTAACCCGCTGTTCCGGTGCAATTATACCTTTCCAACATATGAGTGCTTATACCTCATTCAATGTTACAGCACCGTTAGGGCAAACGCTGACACAGCTCTCACAGCCCAGGCACTCATCAGGATCAACTACAACAGCCTTGTCGTCCTTCATTTCCAATACCTCAGCCGGGCAGTTGTCAACGCATTCACCACAACCTTCACACTTCTCAGCATCAATTTCTACCTTGAACATAAATGTTCACCTCCTTAAATTTTTTGTTCTTTTATTTAATTTAATGCAGCAACCCTATTTACGGATGTCTCCTCTCCTAAACAGGGATGCTCATAGCTTATTTGATTGATTTTTTGTGCAATTAAGTACTTGACTAAAAATAACGCTCACGGGAGACGAATTATTCATAAACAATACCTAATTCGTTATCGTTTATATTATTCCTTCTTACTTGGCGCTATTTGCATAAAACTTTACATTTGTTCTTTAAATACGGCTACTCTTTAAGTACAGCGCCTTACAGAATTAGGCATTTCCTGATTTGGTATTGTTACTTCTTCGTAACATATTATACTTCAACTTTACCGGTGTTGTCCACAGAAGGTACATGATTACCTTTTCCAATATCTCGCTCACGTGCACTCTACCAAAATATTTGACATGTATCCAATTCGGTTGATATATTAAGGAAGGTAACCATTATATATAGTTGCTCTATATTTTATGCGGATCAATGTATGTGGATCATGTATGAATGATCAATATATGAGGAGAGATGCAAAATGCCTATTTATGAATTCAGGTGTACCAAGTGCAGCGAATTATTTGAAAAGCTCATTATTAAGACCGATGAGCAGGTGGAAATAAAGTGTCCGGAATGCAAGTCCCAAGAATTTGAGCGTGTAATGAGCGCAACTAATTTTAACATGGACCCGGGCTCAAAGAAAGCCGGCGAGAAAAAGTCTAAGTCCACCGTAAAATCTTGCAGCCCGGGGAATAGTTGTACAACCCTGGAATTGCCGGGCGCGGGTGACTGAAAGGACGGTCAGAGCCGCTCATGATTAGATACAGAAAATCCCCCGGGAAAAAACCGATGTGCCCTTTTTGCGGACTTGATATCGAAAGGCCGCAGGAATTAGAGACCAAAAGACTGGGCGAGATGCCGGTAGGGTCATGTGCCTGCGGTGCGGTTTACGCTTATGATGTTACCGGACATAATTTGGGGCCTGCTTTTAGCGAGGCACTTGTTTTTGCCTGTGACATGGACTGGGACCTGGCATGGGGCTTATTACCCGAAGAAGATTACTTGGAAAAGCTAGTCGAAAACTACGACCTGGAAAGCCATTTAATAGTGCCGGAAGGTAATTTGGACGGCAGGAGAGTAGCCGGGGCACTTTATTTTATTAGGCCCCATTTTGATATTCAAGAAGTCACTGCCGAGGGTGTACAGAAGAGGATTAAAAGAGCCTCTCCGGTGGACACGGCCAGCCGGTCACCGGTTAAATGGCACACCGGCAAAAGAAAATATACCCGCGTAGAACTAAATGAGATAGTAGATCAATTCCAGGTTGAAAAAGCACAAGAGATCGCCGAAGAGGATAAAAGAATTATCAGGGACCTGCAGCGCCTTCTGTATTCAGATGACGAGCTGCTCCGGCTGAAAAGCGTGGATATCTTGGGGAAGGTCTCAGCTGTCATTGTTCGCAAGGATCCGGCCCCGGTGACCAAGCTTTTACAGGGATTGTTTTCTTCCTTTGAATTTACTGCTTCCTCAAGCTGGGGAGCGGTTGACGCTATTGGAGCAATTATTGCCAATATACCGGATATCTTCGCTGGGTACATCCCTACATTATACCAATTTCTTGGTGAGAAGACATTACGGGCCAGTGCTTTACGTGCTATTGTAAATATAGCCGGTACACGGCCGGAATATGTCCAAAAGACAGCACAATATTTTGTTCCCTACCTTAAGGATTCGGATCCTTATGTGAGGGGTTACACAGTATGGCTGCTTGGTCTTCTGGGAGCTGCCGGGGTCAAAAATGATCTGGAGGCGGTAAAAGACGATCATACCAAAATCAAGCTGTATGATGCCGGAAGAACATTTGAAAAAAGTATCGGTCAGCTTGCTGACGAAGCATTGGAAAGAATATAATCGTATCATATCGGTAGGCACTCCCAATGAAAAGGAGTGCCTTTTTTTCCGCCAACATCCCTTATTCGCCCTCAATTAGGTTTTGGACAGGTGTCTTGATAATCTTGGACAAAGATAAAAGAGACGCTGCATGCTCTTTACCCTGCTGGCCGGACTGTTTTAAAAGTCTGCACGACATCGCGTAAAGCTCCTTAAAAACAGTATCCAGGTTGAAGGTGGGATAAGATTCCCCGCCCTCAAATCCCGCCTTATAACAAACATGCGCACTGCCTCCGGCTACCGTCGGTATACCATAAGCCCTGCATGTAATTGGTCTATGGAAATACAGCATACATTTTCCACTGTCCTTTAGTAACGGGCACTTTATACGTTCCTTTCCCGCTACCAGCGCTCTTGCGCGAGGATCATCTTCATATTGCTGCAGCTTTTGTTCTATTTTCTGCAGCTTTTTATCAGCTTTTTTTGCCCTTAAAACAGCTTCCCGCCGTTCTCCCCGTTCCAATTGGTCAAAATGATACTTTACATATACCGCTTCTATGGGGAATAAACCAAACACCGAGTAACAGCAATCCGTACATCCAATTTCACAATTTACGCAGGTAGAATATTCCTTTTCTACCTGGTTAAAGGCATAATCAGCTTTTTGGGCAAATTCCTGGTATTCTTTAAACAAATCAGTATCAATCATTATAGTCACCCGTCAATTTTATTTGTTCCTGTATGGCTCTAACTGTTTCTCAAATTCAGGGTGCGCCTGAAAACCCAATTCAACCGCACGATCCAAGTGCTTAATGGCCTGCTCATAATTTTCAGCGGAATAATAAGCAACAGCCAGATTGTTATGGGCAAGAGGGAAGTCAGGTGCAAACTCGGTTAGTTTTATGCCCACCTCAACTGCTTTTTGTATATCCCCTTTTTGAATATAAGCATTAATGAGGTTACTCCAGGCCTGCGCAATATCAGGGTTCAGTTCAATGGCCTTTTCCAGTGCTTCCACAGCTTCATCTGCCTGTCCCATTTGTAAGTAAGCAAAACCCTGGTTAGCGTACCCACGGGCGTACCTGGGCTCAATTTCAACTGCCTTCTTATTCATGGATACTACCTCTTCCAAATCACCCTTTTGGAAGTAGATATATCCCAAATTTACATAGGCCTCAAACATACGGCCGCTATTAGATACTGCTTCCTGGAACATTTCTATAGCCTCGTCCAACTTACCCTGCTCCATACAGGCTACGCCCAAATTATACTGCGAATTGGCGCACTCCGGATTTTCCTTAAGCATATTTATTTGTTCCTGGATAAACTTCTCGGAACTTTGTGGTTTTTGCGGCATAGTATCAGCCTTTCTATTAATGGTGTAAGAGAAAGAGAGGCTACCTCCTTATCAGGACAGTAACCTCTCTTAAGGATAACTATTTATAATTTACCTTAATGGTCTTCAGTTATACCTCTGCCTTTCAGACCATACATGGTGCTGCTGCCGGTGGAATAATAAATCAAGGTGCCTTCATTAACCAACTCGGTTGCAGCTTTTTTGATCATTCTAGACTTGGCATCCGGGTAAGTCTTTTTAACTGCCTTCTCCAAGTCTTTAAAATAAAACTTGGTTTTCTTACTGCCTTCTGCGTGCTCCAAAATGGCTTTCTTAAAATCTTCCATTTATAACCTCTCCCTTACTCAAGGTGAGTATTATTCTATCCCACCTGCTGCTTTTGATACATCCCATGCAGCTTGGGTAAACTTGAACTGAGTGCTGGTGCGGAAAGTATCGTAAGCCAGGCGATAGTCATCAATGAGGTGCTCCGTAAACGGAATATCGCACTTCTCGAAGTATTTCTCCCAGCCAATACGCTCAGCCCAGTCACCAAGACGCTCATATTTGTTAGCATCGTTAGCATAAGCGTTCAAGATCTTCTTCACGTTCTCCACAACTTCGGGGAATCTGGGGAAGTTGTTGGGAACCCAGGGTACAACCACTTTAGAGAACTTGGGCATGCTGATCCTGTTGGAAAGCTTACCTCCGGCCAGGATAGTTACACCGTCACCTTCTTTATCGGAAAGAGGCAGTGCCGGGCACATGGTATAACAGTTACCACAGAACATGCAGCGCTCGTCTTTAATTTTAACGGTCTTCTTGCCGTCCTCGGTCTTAGCAGGCGAAATTGCACCTACAGGACAGGAGGATACAGCAAGCGGGATTTCACAGATAGCATCGATCACTTCGTGGTCAACGATAGGCGGCTTTCTGTGATAACCCAACAAGGCGATATCCGAACAGTGAACAGCTCCGCACATGTTCAGGCAGCATGCCATGGAGATTCTGACCTTAGCCGGCAGTTCCATACCGGTAAAGTGGCCAAAGACCTCGTCCATTACAGCCTTAACCATGGAAGAAGCATCAGTAGCCGGAGTATGGCAGTGAATGTAACCCTGAGTATGAACGATGTTGGTTACACCGGCACCGGTTCCGCCAATGGGGAACTTGTAACTGCCGCTAACAAACTTACGGCTCTGAAGATCCTGCTTGAGGTTTTCCAATTTGTCACTGCTATCTGTCATAAATTCAATATTATTACGGGTGGTGAAACGAACATAGCCGTCACAATGCTTGTCTGCAACTTCACAGACTTCCCGAATCAGTTCTGAACTCATAAACCGTGCTCCGCCGCATCTTACGGTGAACACTTTATCCCCGGTCTCAGAAACGTGAACTATGATCCCTGGCTCAAGAATGTCATGATAAGCCCATTTACCATAGTTGTTCTGAATCACAGGCGGGAAATACTGCCAAAAATGACGTGGACCAAGGTCAGTTTCCCTACCCTCTTGTGGTTTATCTGGATTATAACTACCAAGTTTACCTGTGGATAATGCCATTACTTTCTAACCTCCTTATCTCTTGTGTCTGGACCTGTAATCATTGATATCCCTATTCCAGCCGCCTTTAACATCTTCTTCTTTCCAGAAGATATACGGGTTGGAACGAGGTTCTTTAACCATTTGCGGTGCGGGCGGAAGTTCCATAATATCAAGGAATCTAGGTAAGGAGAAACGCTGGATAAGTTCACCAAGGCGCTCACGGTTCTTACCTTCTTCCATCCACCAATCCCAAACCTTCTCAATTAATTCCTTAATATTGTCATAAGGCGCTTCTGCTTTCATAAAGGGAACGATCATAGTGGCCATTTGAGCACCTTCCAAGATAGGTGCCTTGGCGCCGCAAAGAATGGTAACACCGGTATCTTTACCAGGGCGCAGGGCCTTGGGCATTACATTGATACAGTGCATGCAACGAGTACATTCAGAGTTATCAATCTTTAACTCGCCATCTTCATAACACATACAATTGGTAGGACAAAGATCAATAACTTCTTTTTGAATATCAAATTTACCCCAGTCTCTACCGCCATGTGCGCCTGCGTTCGGTGCAGATTCACCGGCAATATAAGCCTTTACTGCCTCTTGATCAATACGAATATCGTCTCTCCAAGTTCCAATAAAGGACATATCGGAACGGGCAATGGATGCAACGCAGCCATTGGGGCAGCCGTCAAACTTAAATTTGAACTTATAAGGGAACATGGGACGGTGCAATTCATCCTGATAGAACTGGGTCATTTCGTAACACAGGTCCTGAGTGTCAATACAGGCATACTCACAACGGGCCTTACCAACACAGCAGGAAGGTGTGCGCAGGTTGGAACCTGAACCACCAAGGTCAACACCCAACTCATGAGTTAAATCATAAAAAATGGGCTCTAACTGATCAGTGGTAGTACCTAAGAAAACAATGTCACCGGTAGAACCGTGCATGTTCAAAATACCACTTCCACGATACTCCCAAAGGTCTGCCAGGGAGCGCAGGAAATCAGTGTCATAAAACTTACTGGAAGTTTGGTTAACACGCATAGTGTGGAAATGGGTTACGCCGGGGAATTTCTCAGGAACGTCGGAATAACGACCGATAACGCCACCACCGTAACCGAAAACACCAACAATACCACCATGCTTCCAGTGTGTTTCACCGTCATCAAAAGACAGCTGCAGGGCACCCATCAAATCATCGACAGAGTCCTTAGCAGTCATTAACCTATCATCGGCGAGTTTGTGTCTATGCAGGGCTTCTTGTTTGGCATCGGAAACAAAGCTAGGCCACGGGCCTTTTTCCAGGTCATCCAAGTCGGGTACATCATGCTTGAACTTAAAGTTTTTAAGCTCTTCTTCTGTGTAATTATTTAGTTCTTCATCAGTGTAAATTCGCAGCTCTTCATACTTGAGTTCTTTTTGCTCATTTTTGGGTTCAAAAGCCACTAACAATACCTCCTTTTGTTGGGTATAAATTCAATGCCAAAGATTTGCTCCTTACTCAGCCCTACGCCACCCCCTTTGAATTAGTTCGTTATATTTTTCATTATTCCTTCCTAACGAATATTACTTTTTGGAATTTCGTTAGTTTGAAAAAACATAATTAATAATGCATCAAAAAACATAAACATGTGACTATTCGGGACTTTGAGGCTTAAATCCTCCCGGCGCACCGTTTTTTTTTACTTTTGTCCGCAAAAAATAGGCAACATTTTCAATCCGCCAAGCCGCCCCCGTCATTAATGTGATTTTTTTTACATCTTATTATAAAAATACACACTTGTCCTAAAAATGACCTCGCATCTATTTTAACTAATTATTCAGAACTAGTCCATAGGTGTTCCATGGTAACAATCTTCCAGTATCTTTATTCACTTATGGTAAGGCTCATGTCGGATTATTTTAAAACAGCGGTATATCTGTTCCAATAGAATTACCCGCATTAATTGGTGAGGGAATGTAAGGCAGGAAAAAGAAAGCTTCCAGTCCGCCTGCTGCAAAACCTGCTCGCTTAAACCTAAAGAGCCTCCGATCACACAGGTAATGTAACTTTTCCCTTGTAGGCTGAGGTCACTTACTTTGCGGGCCAAGCTCTCAGAATCAATTTGCTGCCCCTGCCTGTCCAGGGCAATTATAAAACTGTCCGGCTTAAGGGTCTTAATTATTCTTTGGCCTTCCTTAATTTTCACTTTTTCAAGTATACTTTCCGGGTCCTTTTCACTGCAACTCTCGTCCGCGACCTCGGTTATTTCCATGCGCGCGTAAGGACGCAGGCGCTTTAAGTACTCCCTTTGAGCTTCAAGAAGATATTTTTCCTTTAATTTACCCACCGCCACAACGGAAACCCGCACACCAGCACCCCTTTACCGTCACCGGCTGTCTTTTCTCCATACTTGCGCCCCAAGAGTTTTCATTTTCTCTTCCAACAAATGGTACCCCCGGTCTATATATTTAACATTGGATATCTCAGTGGTCCCCTCTGCCATAAATCCGGCAATGACCAGCGCCGCACCGGCCCGCAGATCGGTCGCTTTGACGTGGGTGCCGTGAAGTTCATTTACACCTTCAATTACGGCAATACGCCCTTCCACTTTTATGTTTGCACCCATCCTCTTCAATTCATCCGCTATTTGAAACCTGTTTTCAAAAATATTTTCAATAATCACGCTGGTACCGGCAATAGTACACAACATGGCCATAAACTGCGACTGCATATCAGTGGGAAAACCTGGATAAGGGAGGGTCTTTAAATCAATGGGTTTCAATTTTCCACCGGCTACAACTCTTAGAGCTTCTTCACCTTCTATTATTTCCACTCCTGCCTCGCGCAGTTTGGCGCAAATAGGCTCCATATGGTGAGGTATAACGTTTTCCAATTCCACATCGCCGCCGGTGGCAGCGGCGGCGACCATGAACGTGCCGGCTTCAATACGATCCGGAATAACCGGGTAACGCAAACAGCCTCCCAGTTCCTGAACACCTTCGATTTTAATAATGTCAGTGCCGGCTCCCCGCACTTTTGCGCCCAAGCAATTTAAAAAATTGGCTAAATCAACAATTTCCGGTTCCTTAGCAACGTTTTCCAAAATTGTTTGTCCCTCTGCCAAACAGGCGGCCATCATTATATTTTCTGTGGCACCTACACTGGGAAAGTCCAGATAAATCCTGTTACCCACCAATTTATCTGCTTTGGCACTTACGGTACCATGTTTCATAGACACCTGGGCACCTAACCCTGAAAGGCCTTTGAAATGAAGGTCCATGGGCCGCACACCTATATTACATCCCCCGGGCAGGGCCACTTCGGCCTCACCAAAACGCGCCAGCAGAGGTCCCAATAGAAGATTGGAAGCACGAAGCTGCTTGACCATGTGATAGGGAGGCTGCGCATTGAGCTTTAACGGCGCACATATCTCTAAGGCCCCACTTGCCTCCCGTTTTGTTTTAAATCCCATTTCTTTCATTATTTCACTCATTACATTTATATCGCTTATATCAGGAATATTTTCCAGTATTACCGAATCCCGTGACATGGCGGCTGCGCAGAGAAGTGCCAACGAAGCATTCTTGGCACCGGAAACGCGAACTTTTCCCTTTAACGGCCTGCCTCCGGCAACAAACAATCTATTCATAATTGTTATTTTTTCCTCCCTACAAATATCGCGATTAATCTAGCTGCAAACTAATAATTCAACGTTTTTATATAAGATCCTGCATGTAAAAATGGAAGTCTATAAAGAAAGCCAATGCTGCCACTCCTGTTCGAATTTAATCATATCAACACCCAAGGAATTTGAAAAGGAACGATTTACGGATCGCCCTTGAGACAAATCATTAATAATCATATGCATTTTTTCTTTTCCGTAGACTTTCATAATGTAATCCACGGCTGACAGGGACTGGCGGTATGCTAATGACTGGTTGGGTAACGAGTCAAATTCTTTGTCCATCTTACTTAACGGGTACAAGTCTTGGTCAAGGCTACCTGCAGGGTCAGTAAACCTAAATCCCGTAAGCATGTATTCTTCGTACTGCGCGAGCCCTTCCGTAAGCCACCTGGGATAATTACCCTTTGTTCTGTAATCAATTACTAAGTGTGTAATTTCGTGAGCCATGGGACCGCATGATTCGAAAATAGTTTTTTTCTCTTCAAACTTATCATAGTCAATCCATTCATCGGGGGAAAGAACGCGTATGGCTCCTCCCCAGTACACCCCCATTGCCCTTTCGCTGGCAGGCCAGCCGAAACTGGCATTCAGCTCTTCCCTTGAAGAATAAAGAATAACCGGTATTTTGCCCTTAATTTTATAATCATACCTTTGCGCTATGGGCTCCAAAAAAGATTCCGCGGTATTTAAGACCAGTTTTGCATTCTTCTCATTCCCGGGCCCCGGCTTATAACGAACCAAAAAATATTCGCTCTCCACGCTGTTCCAACCACTGGTTTTAACCATCATGTTCAGCTTGACCACTTCACGGAATACAACGTACAGAAAACCCTTCGCCCCTCCGGGAAAACGGATCACCATAAAAGATGTAACCAGCATCACCACTGCCAAAAGATGTAGTAATTTTCTTTGGCCGGTTGGAGTTTCCCCAGGCTGCCGGTAACCATAAGAAGTCGTTGGCTCTGGCATAAGTACACCTTCCTTAAGTAATCAATCTAAGCAATTAATCTAAGCAACTAATTTAGTAACTAATACAATGATTAAGCTTTTAAAATTTTTAATTAAAAAGAGCCAGATCACAAGGAACCTGACTCTTTTTGGGTAAAGTTAAATAAAATACTACTTATCCATATTCTGAATTTGTTCTATCATTTGCTTTGCCTTCTCTAATTCCACGGCGTTTGCCTCTGCATCCGCTTCATTTACAAATACCTTGAGCTCTTCAACACCCTGACTGTATTTACCCTGCCCGTAGGCTAGAAACACCCCCAGGTAATAATGAGCCTCATCATTATCCGGGTTATTTTTTATCTCATTTTTCATTTCAGCCACGGCTTTATCAAATTGGTTCTCTAAAAAATAGGTTGTTGCCAGGGAGGTGCGAAAATCACTGTTGCCGGGATCAATATTGAGCGCCTTTTGATAAGTCTCAAGGGATTTATCTACCTGGTCATTTTGGTAATAGGCCTGGGCCAGGCGAGCCAAGACAGCAGCATTTTTGGGATTTTCCTCCACCTGATTTTCCAGTTCAGCCACCTTTTCACTGATACTCTGCGGTGTCTGGGCAGCTGTGGCGTTTTCTTGTTGACGGCTCCCAAAGACACCAATCAAAGTTGACCCTACCAAACCTGCCGCCAGAAAAATAGCCGTTACCAAAAATATTAACTTCTGCTTCTTGCGATTTTTCGTTGCATTAATAAAGAAACTCATAACATCACTTCCTTACTATAATTCACATACCATATAGTATAATATATCACTGTATATTCAGCAAGGAAGGCATCCAATCCTATCTTTGGCAGCTGCTCGATTCAATTCATTCTCTATGCGCAAAAGACAGGTTTATCCTCGATACTTTGTTTTAGAGTAAACTTGCGGGGTCCCGGGTCTCCCCGTTTATCCTTACTTCTAAATGTAGATGCGGCCCGGTGGTGTTACCCGTGGCACCCACACGACCAATCAACTGCCCGCCTTTAACCTTTTGTCCCGTGGAAACAACAGCCTTGGAAAGATGGGCATACCTGGTTATCATTCCCTGCCCGTGATCAATATCCACGGCTAACCCATAACCACCTCGGTAACCGGCAAATTTTACCGTCCCAGCCGCCAGGGCTACCACCGGATTACCGTAATCGGCGGCAAAATCAATACCACTGTGCATACCACCGCCACGCACCCCATAATTAGAAGAAACTGTGCCTACCACAGGCCTATATATTGTCCTTCCCGAGCGAGACGCCATGAGCATCTCGCTACCGGTAACTATTACCTGTGGGCGCGGATCACTTTTAATTGTCTTGTGCACCGGGTATTTTTTTATTCTTTGCCCGTTTCTTTCCACCACACGATAAGTAATCTCCATCCGGCCCGGAACACCCTGCTGAATAACCTTTACTTCCCCGTAATTAAGACTGGGGTCCCTTCCGGCCTCTACGATGGTATAGGGCACATCTTTCAGTTCCACAGTTTCATAGCTGCTGATTACATTAAGCAAAGGCTGTTGCTTATTTAACATTATTTTTTGTCCAATCTGCAATAAATGAGGCTTCACGCCCTTGTTAATGTCCATCAGCTCTTTTATATCTTGTCCTTCCCTCCGGGCAATGCCCCAGAGGGTATCTCCTTTTTCCACCTCATAATTCTCAATTTTCTGTACACCGGTCATCAATATGCCTATGGCATTATCTCTGTCCACCAATTGTTCAACGGAAACAGTTTTATTAACAATTTGCACATCCTCTTCAAAGCTTACCTTCAGCGCCCCGCGAGGGCGGAATTTATCTTTGATCAGGCCTAAGCTTTGCCTGGCAACCTCAATATTACGCATATATAACTTTTCTTCCTTATTTACCATAACAGCAACACCGTCAGTGACAAATTGAAGCTTTCGCCGGAGAACCCCGGCAACATTCTCAACGGATTTATAGCAGCGCCTGCCATCGTTACCCCAAACCGGGTTAATTTCAATAACTTGTTGCCAATAAACAGGATAGCCACGGCGTTTTTCCTCTTTTTCAAGTAACAGTACAATGGCTTTCTTGGCCGTACCACGATTTTCCACAAGCATCGTTGGAGTTCCGTCTATGGAAACAGTGAAAAATATAAATTGACTAATGATAAGGGCAAACACAGATATAACCAGAACCGATGAGGCGCCGAGATAAACGCGTCCCATGCCCATAATTCCGGTTACAATACTGCCGGCTCTTTTATACACACCCTGCGCCGTATCCATTGATGGAGACACAATCCCACTCCTTTATTCACCTGTGGACAACTTATCCTTGTTCAGCGCAACCCAGCATTTCCTTCGCTTTTAAATAAAGGGCACACTCTAATCTCTTTTTCATTAACTTACAACCTGTCTCATAAGGACTGTTAATGGTGCCCTTAAAAAAGTAAGCATTGGCATGGCACCCGCCGCTGCAAAAAAACTTAGCCCAACATTCAGGACATTGTTCCTTATTATAAATGTAAGAGTTCTGGAAATCCCTTACAACTTTTTCATTGGAAATACCCTGGAAGACGTCCCCCAGCCGGAAACCTTCCTGCCCAACAAATTGATGACATGGATAAATCTCCCCACTGGGAGTAACGGCAACATATTCATTGCCTGCCCCGCAGTTAGAGATCCTTTTTTTAAGACATGGACCGCCCTCCAAGTCAATGTTAAAGTGAAAGAAATCAATTTCACGTCCTTTTTCCTTTAAAGCCAGTAAATGCCTGGTTAGCTTTTCGTACTCAGAGTAAATCTGCGGCATATCTGATTCCTGCAGAGAATAATCCTCGCCTGGCCCACCAACTACTGGTTCAATGGAAAGATGCTTCAGGCCCAATCGGGCCATATGTAATACATCTTCAGCAAAGTCTCTGTTATGCCTGGTAAAGGTTCCTCTTACATAATAATTATCAAAGTTATAACTTTCAATGAACTTTTTTATATTGACAGCGGCAATGCCGTAACTACCACTGCCTGAGGGGAAAGGACGCATAGCATCATGAACTTCCGGGCGCCCGTCCAGGCTGAGCACAACATTAAGACCTTCATCAACCAGATAGCGGGCAGTTTGTTCATTCAGTAAAAGGGCATTGGTCGTTACCGTGAATTTTATTTTTTTTCCAACCCCTGCCGCCTTATCCTTACCATCACTAACCAGTTTTTTCAACACTTCAAGATTTAAAAGAGGCTCTCCGCCAAAAAAGTCTACTTCCACGTGCTCGCGGGGACCGGAATGCTTTATTAAAAAATCAAGTGCCGCTGCCCCTACCTCAAAAGACATTAAACTACGGTCTCCCCCAAATGGTCCCTGGCCTGCAAAACAATAGCGACAGCGCAAATTACAATCATGGGCTAAATTGAGACACATGGCTTTAATTACAGGGCTGCCAACGGACTTATACTCAGTGCCCACATTATCAACACTAAAAAGTAATCCCTTAGACACCAGATGTTCTATTTCGGTCAAAGCGCCCTTTACTTGTTGGTGCCCAAATAAAGGGGACAGCATTTCCATAATTATACTCATACTTTCTTCCGGATAGTATTCCAATATTTTACAGGTGACATCGTCAACGATATGAACCGCACCACTGTGTACATCCAACACAATATTTAAATCGTCAAAGGTAAAGCTGTGAATCATAAATTTCCTCCCCCACAGAAAAAGACCTCATCTCAAAAAAAGACCTCATCCCGCTAAGGATCAGGCTTTTTTTGCACTTATTTACTTTTTGCTCTTATTTACGCAAACTTGGTTGCCCACAGTACAAGAAGTTTTACATGCGGATTGGCAGGAAGTTTGACATTCCCCGCACCCGGTCTTTTCCGTCCGGTGCTGGAACGAAACAGGGTTTAAAGTACGAATGTGCTTAGGCAAGTAGTTCCCTCCTAAATTTTTAATTAAATGCCTATTAAATTAAAAATCCTTTATGATCTATCCTACAAAAATTATAAGATTACTGCATAGATTATGCAAGGGATTTCTGTGCACCTCACTGCTACTAGCCCACCAACAGACCGGTATTATAAAATAATCCCCGCACACCGTCCAGCATATTTAAATAGATACCCGAAGATTGTGCCATACAAACTCCTGCAATTAACCTTTCCTCATGCATTGTAGCAAAATCTTGGCAGTGAATAGCATATGTATGGGAGTCTTTTTTCACCTGTTCCTGCAACAACTTGTTTCCGGTAATTAACCAGTCTTTGGTATTAACCAAGTGACCGGATAACCCCTCAAATAAAAAGGTCATCTCTTGCAATGCCTTGTCACTGAACAAAATACCGTTAACAATCTTATATTCCAAAGCGTCCAGCAATTGCTCCATACTCTGTCTGGCCTCTTCAAGGTGATTAGCCTGCTGGTTAACGGCAATGATTCGTATATCCTGCTCCATATTTTTACTTTCATTTTTTACTTGGTAAACAATCTTCAGGTTATGGCCGCGAAAGCTAGAAGACACCCTTTGCACTACCTCTACCATAGCTTTAAGTATATAACAGGTGTCAACCATATTCTCAGCCCCCTTTATTCTATACTACTATTTTCCGCCTTATGATGCAGCAAAAAAACGGTGAACGGGCAAAAACAAGGGGGCAAAATGTTATATATTAATTGTCAGACAATCTATAAGACATAAAAAGACCCTGCCTGAAAAGGCAGAGTCTTTTTACTGGTGACCCCACCGGGATTCGAACCCGGGTTACCGCCGTGAAAGGGCGGTGTCTTAAACCGCTTGACCATGGGGCCGTATGGTGAGCCATCCAGGACTCGAACCTGGGACACCCTGATTAAAAGTCAGGTGCTCTAGCCAACTGAGCTAATGGCCCGCATCACTTAGTCTGTAAGCGTTTATTTACGCCTTACGATTTTATATCTTACAATAAATCACTTCAACAGTCAACAACAAAGTTCTACAAGTAAAAATTATTTTTCTTTCTCACAAGCTCGTGTAAAACTACGTGCAAATATTGTATATAAAAAGGGGCATTTGCTTATAGCAAATGCCCCTGGGTTGTTGCATAATCCCCCTGTCTTTTGCGCCCACTCATTCATTTCATCTCGCAGGCCAGGCTAAGGAAATCTGAACTTAATACAACTTTTCCATAATAATGGTTTGAGACCGCTTAGGTCCAATTCCTATAATACCCACCGGAACCCCCGATACTTCACCCAAGCGCTCCAAATACCGTTTAGTAGTATCGGGCAGATCTTCGTATTTCCTCACTGCGGAAATATCTTCCTTCCACCCGGGATATTCTTCATAGATTGGCTCGCAGGCAGCTAAAGCCTTTCTGCTCTCAGGGAACTCATTCATTACTTCACCTTTATATTTGTACCCTGTGCATATTTTGATGGTATCCATCCCCGAGAGTACATCTAGTTTAGTTATGGACAGATAATCCAGGCCATTTATGCGTGCCGAATAACGTGCCACTACGGCGTCAAACCACCCGCAGCGCCTGGGCCGTCCTGTTGTAGTCCCAAACTCATGTCCTTGCTTGCGAATGAATTTTCCTGTTTCGTCAAACAATTCGGTGGGAAATGGTCCTTCCCCAACCCTGGTAATATAAGCTTTGGCTACACCAATGACCTTGTCTATTTTAGTGGGGCCTATACCGGTGCCTAGGCACGCCGAGGCCGCCACAGGATGACTTGAAGTTACAAATGGATAAGTACCGTGGTCTAGGTCCAACATGGTGCCCTGAGCACCTTCGAACAATACATTTCTTCCTTCTTCAATGGTCCCACTCACCAAGACTGAAACATCTTCCACGTACCCGCGAAGTTCCTGCGCATAGCCCTGATACTCTTGCAGCAACTCCTTATAATCAAAACCCTCGACTCCATAGTATTCCGTCAGCAGCCTGTTCTTTTGGGCCAGTGCACTTTCCAGCACTTTGGGGAATTCCTCGTCGTCCACCAAATCAGCCATTCTAACACCAACACGGGCGGACTTGTCCATATAAGCCGGCCCAATGCCCCTTCCGGTGGTACCTATCTTTTGATTACCTTTGCTTTCTTCATCGGCGGCATCTATGCGTTGGTGATAAGGCATAATCACATGGGCCTTAGAGCTAATACGCAAATTATCAGTATTCACACCCCTGTCCCGAAGCGATTTTAATTCTTCCAAAAGAACTTTGGGGTCAATAACAGTGCCGTTACCGATGATACAGACTTTATTTTCATATAAGATGCCTGATGGAATAAGGTGCAATTTAAATTCGCGGTCATCTACAACCACTGTATGACCGGCGTTATTTCCACCCTGATAGCGAACTACCATCTGGGCCTTTTCGGCTAAAAAATCGGTAACCTTACCTTTCCCCTCATCACCCCACTGAGCTCCAATCAAAACAACAGTAGACATTAAATAACCCCCTTAGAATCTCGCAAGAATTTCCCGGGCGGCTAATACCGGGACAGATGCTTGAGCCAGTCCCCTGGTCACCCCTACACCGTCTCCGGCTGCAAATAGGTTTTTATTTATGTTTCTAGATTGCTACTTAACTTCCGCATTTTTCATGACTACTTTACTTTAGGATTCAACTAAAAGTGCACACCCTATCGTTAAAAGCCTTAGCATAATATATAAACTTAGCCTCGTAAAAAAACCCGGGTTAATGCTTCATATTAACAACATTTGCATACAGTGTTATTAAGCTTTGTTGTTATTATGCAATCCCCATAAAAATAACTCAAACAGAACCCTCGAGTACTATTTGAGTTAGTCAACCAGTTATATTTACTATAATTTTAAAATACTCCTTTCCACCTGAAACAGAATTAACCTATTGTGACAACAAGTGCATAATATCAAACCCCTGGTAAATTGTCAAGATCAGGGACTGTAATATTTTGTATATAGAAAACTGCCAATTACTAACTTATTCCTCCCGCTTAGAAAGGTTTAAGAACTTGGTATATTCTTTGACAAAAGCCAGCTCTGCTATTCCTACCGGCCCGTTACGCTGCTTACCCACAATTATTTCAGCAATCCCTTTTTTTTCAGATTCAAGGTTGTAGTAGTCGTCACGATAAATAAACATTACCACATCGGCATCCTGCTCTAAGCTCCCGCTTTCCCTCAAGTCTGACATAATTGGCTTCTTATCCTGACGCTGCTCCACTGATCGGCTCAACTGGGCCAGTGCCATTACCGGTACGTTCATCTCCTTGGCCAGGCCCTTCAAGGAGCGGGATATCTCCGCTATTTCCTGCTGCCTGTTTTCCACCCTGCCGCCGCTGTGCATCAATTGCAGGTAATCAATAACAATCAGACAAATACCTTTTTCAGCCTGCAATCTCCGCGCTTTCGCTTTAATCTGCCTTACACTCAAAACTGCTGAGTCATCTATGTAAAGAGGTATCTTGGCCATTTCCCGGCTTTTATTCATCAGTATGCCCCAGTCATCCTCATTGAGGCCACCTGAACGCAGTTTGTGCAGATCCACCCCTGCCTCGGAACATAGCATACGTTGGACCAGCTGTTCTTTAGACATTTCCAGGCTGAAAACCGCTACTCCTTTTTGCAGCCCTTGGGCCGCCTGAAAGGCAACCTGCATACCCAGGCTGGTTTTACCCATGGAAGGCCTCGCCGCCACAATGATTAAATCCCCGGACTGAAGGCCGGAACACATTTTGTCCAAATCCTTAAATCCTGTGGGTACACCCGTTATTTCACCTTTATGCTCATATATATACTGTAAATTTTGCAGACTGCTGACAATGATTTCCCGCAGCGATGCAAACACGGCGGAGGCTCTTTTATTTCCCAATTCCGCCAGCATGCGCTCAGCTTCCAGCATTAGGCGCTCAGCATCTTCCTCACCTTGATAACCCTTGGTAGAAATACGTGTAGCCAGCTGAATTAAATTTCGCAGCAGAGCGCTTTCTTCCACCATGCGGCCATAATACTCTATATGGGCAGCCGTGGGTACCACATTAGTAAGAGAAGCAACATATGCCGCCCCACCGATTTTATCCAGATCACCTTTTTTCCTTAGATGTTCTGTTACTGTAAGCAAGTCCAGCGGCTCCGCGGCTTCGTCCAAATCTAACATGGCTTCAAATATAGTTTTGTGAGATTGGAGATAAAAATCCTCCGGCTGAAGGAATTTAGTCACTTCATTTATTGACTGTTTATCTATTAATATTGCACCCAGTACCGATTGCTCTGCGTCAATACTATGGGGCGGAATTTTTTCTAACATGTCATTCACCTATTCTCCCACAACCTCCACATCCAGCTTTGTATGTACTTTAGGATGCAGTTTTACCGTAACCTGGTAAGTGCCAAGGGTCTTAATGGGGTCTTTAAGAACGACTTTCTTTTTATCCAGGTTAATTTTGTGCTGTTGATTTAATAACTGTGCTATATCTTTATTACTGACTGCTCCAAACAACTTTCCCGCGTCCCCTACCTTAACCGGGATAGTTACTTTAACCTGCTTGAGCTTTTCCGCTAAATCTTTAGCCTTCTTTTCCTCTTGTTCCTGCATTTCCAATTTCCTGTCTTTTTGCTTTTTTATTTCCGTCAATTTTCCTTTATTGGCCTCGACAGCAAGGCCTTTCGGTATCAAATAGTTATGAGCATGTCCGTCAGCAACATTTACAATATCATCTTTCTGACCTAATTTTTTCACATCCTGCAGCAGTATTACCTTCACGGTAATACACCCCCTTGTTTATTTATTTAATTGTCGCAAATTCAACACAGGATCCAACAACCCTAAGATTAATATTAAACCAATTCCCAGCGGCCAGTAAAGGAACACAATGAAAATAATAATGCCTTTTATAAAACCGGATATTTTCCATTTTTTTATAAAGTGGGTAAAAACGGAAATCCCCAGTACCATGATGAAAAAAGACATAACATATAAAAAGTTTTTTCCAACATCACTCAGTGATATCAAATTCCACTCATCACCTGCGAGAAGCAATACCAGACCAGTAATCAAGCCCCAAATTACATACCAAGGGTATTGCCACTCGGTAAAAGTACGCATGGCCTGAACTTTATAACCTAAACGATAAAAAATTTTACGGGCTAACAGATAACTGACAAAGGTCTGTATAACAGCCCAGATCAACAAACTTCCCGGTATAAGCGAAATCATAAGGTCTATTGCACTTTGGATCTGCTGCCTAACCAATTGTTCCTCTTCAGCGCTTAATACACCGGTGTCTTGATACCACTGGTTGATTTGGTCCAAATCACCAAAGATTTTTTTATCTATATCAAAGGGATTAGTGCCATTTACCATGTAGGCAAAGACTAACATCAATAAAACAATAACTATCGAAAGAATAACTAATATTTTTAAGCTCCTGCCGGAAGAAACAGAGTTTTTGAATAAAAGACCCATAACGATTCCAATTACCCCGGCCTGTAAAACAAAAGAAAGCACTGCAAATGTATTGCCAAAAACCAAAAGTGCTACAATTATTACCACGAACAGGGTCCATAAGGCTATGGCAAGGTGATGCCTGCGTACCATCAACGCAACCGGCAGCGGGAAAAGTAGTGTTGCCACCAACTGCAATACAGGTACGTATAAGGCTAAAAGGGCTAACATTACCTCTGCCAGCGTCAACCAAAAAAATTCCCTCCAGGCAGGGTTACCTGTACCCAACTGCAAAAAATCACCTCTTTTTGTCAATAAAATATTTCAGCAAACTGGAAAGGTCTTTATACCATTTTTCCACTTCATGATCATCGTCAATACCTTGCCTCAATTTTGCTTCCACCCTTAAGTCCAGGCGAGAAAAATTTATACCCAGCCTTTTACCTAACACATAACAAGTTAACACCATACTGGCCAGCGCATCAAGGAGTTTTTCTTCACTGCCGCTAAGCATCGCTTTGAACAAGGAAGATGTAGAGGCCATAAGATCAGCCTTGAGCCATTCAATAACCTTAATATTCTTAGCTATTCCGGGTTTTTGATCAGCCGGAAACATAAAAAGGCCTCCTTCTTCATGGTAAAATTGTATATAAACTCCATATTGTTTCGGCAAGAGCACCGGCATTTCCTGCATGGTTAGCTTTAAAAAAGGGAACGCCCTAAAGCGTTCCCCGTGTTGTAATTCATTCGCTATGCGCAAAAGCAAGGTTTGTCATTAACCCCGCTTAATACTATTCAATACTAAACGGTAACAAAGCCATATTTCTAGCCCTTTTTATTGATCTGGTAAGCATACGCTGGTGGCGTGCGCAATTACCGGATATTCTACGCGGAAGAATTTTTCCGCGCTCTGTAACAAACTTTTTAAGGCGAGAAACGTCTTTATAATCAACAGCTTCTACTTTATCCACACAGAAGTTGCATACACGCTTCTTACCACGGCGTCCTCTGTCACGTCTCACTATTAACCCTCCTTAAAACGGAACGTCATCCTGATTAAAACTTATCTCACTGCCGAAATCGCCAAAGTCATTGGAATTATCTTTTTCCGGACCGGATGGACCACCCGAATTTACAGACCCTTTTGACTGGGCTGAGTCTTTTTTACTATCAAGAAATTTAACTCTGCTGACAACAACTTCAGATGCTTTACGGCGAACACCCTGACTATCATCATAGGACCGTATTTGGAGTCTACCCTCTACGGCAACAAGGCTGCCTTTGGAAATATAATTGGCACAGGTTTCTCCCAGTTT
This sequence comes from Clostridiales bacterium, assembly GCA_016278505.1. Lineage (GTDB taxonomy): Bacteria > Bacillota > Desulfotomaculia > Desulfotomaculales > VENG01 > VENG01. Next base: position 203,827 of record JADQBQ010000017.1, on the reverse strand, counting down.
ACGCCAGGCCACAATATTAATAAAATCAACTTCCTGTTCGCCCTGGTTGTTGGTAAAGCCACGCTCAACTGCCAGCGCAAAACTAGCCACCGGCACTCCACTGCTGGTATGTCTTAATTCCGGATCTTGGGTAAGGCGACCGATTAATATTACCCGGTTAAACAAATATTTCACCGCCTTTAGAATTCTATCCCCAAAAAAATTCTCTCTCTGATTTCGGTTGGCAGCTTGTCTTATTTTTCGTCTTCTCGAATAATTATATGCCGCAGTACAGATTCATTGATTTTAAGTAACCGATCGAGCTCATTGGAGATTTCAGAAGTACCTTTATAATGCATTAAGATGTATAGACCGTCTTTATAGTCCTCGATCTCATAAGCGAGCCTTCTTTTGCCCCATTTGTCTAAGTCAACAATTTCACCGTTGTACTGTTCGACTATACCCTTAAATTTCTCCATGATGGATGTTACAGCTTCTTCCTCCAGGTCAGATTTAAGAATATACATTAACTCATACTGTCGCATTGCAATTCACCTCCTCCTATGGACGTACGGCCCTACCCCTAAAGGTAGAGCAGGGGGATAACAATATATCATTAATACCCGGATGATTATAGCACGGAAGTTGGAAAATGACAAGTTAAGTATTGGTTGTCTCTATCTTTCTTTTAACTGCCTTTTCAAACTTGGGTCGTGGCAGCATAAGTACCCTGCCGCAAGTTTGACATTTAATTCTAAAATCTACTCCAGTGCGCATTATTTCCCAATCCTCTCCTCCACACGGGTGGGGTTTGCGCATTTTAACCACATCACCCACACTATACCTGACAGCCATTTAAAGAACCTCCTATTATCATACAGTTACATGGAATCAAAAAAAGCCTTGTAACTGCGGTAAGCCATAAAAACGTCTGCCTTACTGGCGATTTCCATTGGTGAGTGCATTCCCAAAAGGGCTACTCCACAGTCTACCACGTTCATACCATATTCTGAAAGCATGTAAGCGATGGTTCCACCGCCACCTTGATCCACTTTACCTAACTCACCTGTTTGCCATACTATTTTGTTACTGTTGAATATGCTGCGAACCAGGCCCATAAATTCAGCATGAGCATCATTAGCTCCTTTTTTTCCACCTGAGCCCGTGTATTTAGTTATTGTTACACCACACCCAATCCTCGCGGCATTGTCTTTTTCCATTACGTCCGCAAAATTGGGGTTAAGACCGGCATTCACATCAGCAGATAAAGCCCGGGAATTGGTGAGCATCCGGCGCAGCGTTAAACCTGATTCATTTCCCGTCACCATATACATTATTTCTGCCATTACATTCGCCAGTAGATTACTTTCCATACCTGTGTTTCCAACACTGCCAATCTCCTCTTTGTCTGCTAATAACAAAACAGCGGTTCTCTGTGGTAAGCTTTGCTCGACAATAGCCCGCAATCCTGTGTATGCACAGACCCTGTCATCCTGCCCGTAGGCGCCAATCATACTTCGGTCGAAACCCACGTCCCGCGCCGGCCAGGCAGGCACCAGCTGCAATTCCGCGCTAATCAAATCTTCCTCAATAATCCCATAAGTACTGTGCAGGATGTCCAGAACTGTCATCTTGACTACATTATCCTCTTTGCTTTCACCATTACTTTCTTTGTCTACTTTCAGAGGCATACTACCCAAAAGTGGTCGCAGGTCTTCACCGGTGTAAACTTCGGACATTTTCTTATCCGCCTGGTCCTTGGCCAGGTGTGGCAGTAAATCTGCAATGGTGAAGACGGGGTCGGAAGGGTTTTCTCCGATTGTAATAGGTATGGTCTTGCCGTCACCCCTGACCACAATTCCGTGTAATGAAAGGGGCATTGACAGCCAGTGGTATTTTTTTATGCCGCCGTAATAATGGGTCCTTAAAACCGCTAATTCTTCCTCTTCTGCTATTGGCTGTGGCTTTAGGTCCAGCCGGGGGCTGTCAACATGTGCACCGACCAGATTGAAACCCTCATGCAAGGGCCGGGAACCCACCACAACAGCCAGCAGAGCCTTATTATTAATTGTAGTAAATATCTTGTCACCCGGCTTTAATTGCCCCTGCATCTTACTTATCTCACTAAAACCGGCACCGATAAGCAGAGAGGCAGAAACATCTACTGCTTCTCGCTCGGTTTTTGCTTTATTTAAATACCTCTTGTAATCTTCCCCAAACCGCATAATGCCTTCTTTTTCCTGTTCGTTAACCTTTGACCACACATTTGTTCTCCCGTATTTTAGATTTAAGCTATTCATCAATCCACCTCGCAATATTTTTTTACATCCATTTCCCTATAGTATTGCCCTAATACAATTAGTACTAATTCTTAATATTAAGCACTCACTTACACAGCGGCCGTGTTCACGTTTAACACAGGTATCGGTAAATTTAGTATGCTGATTAAGTTTAACAGAAAAGGGGTTAACTGGCTCTTTTGTACTGCTAGAGCAATTGCCCCGGGTCCATCACCTGCTGATAATAAGGTTAAGGGTATTTTTAGCGAAAAAATTATGACCAATATTATTGAAGCAAAAAGGATTCCCTTTGCTAATCCAAGAATACCCCCGGCCAGTTTGTCAAAAGGTGAAAATATTGTTCGGGAAGTAGCCTTGGCTAATAATTTTAATGTTGTGCCTAAAATGGCATATATAATGATCACAATTAAAGCAAAGGCTACCATGTTCAAGACAGTACCGGTAGATAGACTAATGGCAGGCATAATAGAACTCACTACATCGGCAGGAGATATGAATGTGCTGTCGACATTATTTGTTTGGGCCAGAGACGTTAGATAATCCGAAATTTTCTTGTCCCAGCCCCATTGGGATGCCAAATATGAAGCCAGTTGGGCGTGGAAATTAACTGCTGCCCATATACCTCCTAATAAGCCCACTATACCCGCAGCCCCGGCCATGAACCCATTTCGCAAACCTTTGATTACCGATATAGCGATAACTATAATGAATAGCCAATCCAGCCAGTTCAATGTACTCACCCTTATATTTATATTTTTAAAACACATATTTCCTCTCTATAAAAAGAAAAACCTGCTTTCCGGCAGGTTTAAGGTGAAAAAAAACGCCTGTACACGGGTGAAACTATTAATGCCATTACCATTATAAAACCGGCATAGCCAAAAATGGGATATAGACTTCTAACCAAATGGGTAAATTCCAATCCCGCAGCAGGTATAGTAATTAAAGTAATTGTAACGCCTATTATTTTGTAATTTTTACTGTTAGGTGGTGCCAGTCTGCTTGCAAAACCATGCGCATTTGCTATAGCCGTAGTTAAAATGGCCAGCCAGATCAAACATGCCAATATTTTTTTACAGAATACACCTATTTGAGAAGCCAAATATAACAGAGGCACCTGATACTCAGTAATTAAAGGATAATAAGACAACCCGGCCAGTGTTATGATTCCCGCTGTTAACCCTAGTCCAACGCCGCCCGCGATACCACAAACAATACCTTGTTTGCCGGTTATAGTTGTACCCAAAGATGATAAAACTGCCACGGAAACAATCATATTATAAGAAACATACAACACTGCAGACCAGGCCCAATGCCCTGTTACTTTACTTGCCGTAGATGCTTCATAAATATTCTCCGTGGCAGGCCCGCCTGAAGTTAAAGCCCAAAGGCAAACGACTATAATAACCAGTAATTTTACCGGCACCAAAAAAGCGTTAGCCATTAAAACCCTTTGCAGCCCGCCGCAAATCACAAGGCAAGTAATCCCTGCCGCCATTATAACCCCTAATTGCTTAGGTAATCCCAGGTGCTCCGAGAAAACTGCCCCACTGCCGGCAAACATAATTACCAAGCCACCTACCAACATAAAGAGGCTTATTGCATCCATAAATTTACCAATCCTTGATCCCAGTGCATATCTAAAGAGTAACATATAACTTTCAGTTTTCAGATTGCCTGAGATGTATAAGACAACAGCCCCCAAATAGCAAAATAATATCATGCTCAACAGTACACCATAAACAGCCTTGTCGCCAAACATAATAAAAAACTGCAGAATCTCCTGTCCGGAAGCGAAACCGGCTCCGATTACCGAACCGATATACATGGCTATTACTTTAAAGTGTACCGTTATGACATTTATTACTTTAAATTAAACACCTCCCTTATTATAATTCCTCAAGTGTCTCTACTATTTTTATTCACTATTTAATCTTTTTACTAATTAAATAAAGATTTTTAGAATAATTGGCCGTCTATTTGGAAATATATATATTAGTTTTGTTTTTGCGAGGAGGTTTTAATATGACTGCTGTCAATCCTATTGAATTAAACTTAACGGATAATGGACTATCCGATAAAGTAAGAATTCATATAGACGAGCCCATGGCCTCAGGGTGGTTTTGTCATGAATTATCCAGGCGTCTTATGGATCACGCGGTGAATAAGACAAGGCCGGTAATATTATTATGTATAGGCACCGACCGTTCCACCGGAGACTGTCTCGGTCCTTTGGTAGGGTCAAAAATGTCGACTTCGGGCCAAGAATTTTTTAAAGTATTCGGTACACTGGATCAACCTGTGCATGCCAGTAACTTGGGGGGGAAGCTAAAGGAGATACAAGATAACTATCAAGACCCCTTCATTATTGCCCTTGACGCGTGCCTGGGCAATCTGGATAATGTTGGGTGCATTACCATTGGTGACGGGTCTCTTCAACCCGGGGCGGGTGTCAATAAACGTCTTCCGCCTGTGGGTCATATCCACATCACCGGAATTGTTAATGTAGGGGGTTTTATGGAATATATTGTGCTGCAGAATACTCGTTTAAACATTGTAATGCGTATTGCTGATACTATAGTTAAAGGATTTCATGATACTATAGCCTTATACAACGGCAGTGAATTTCAAAAGGAAGCACAAGAAATTTAAAGGTCCGGGGGTACCCCCCCCGGACCTTTAAATTTCTACTTTACTTTTTATTTCGGAATAAATTTCGTTGGTAGTTTTCCCACTGGCATCTATAACCGGTGCTTTAGTGTCTGTTTCCTGCATGTTCATCATATTGTTATCCATTCCTGTTACAACCAGAGCATCTGCCATCTCATAATTCATGGCATTAACCACATCGTAACCTTCCTCGCTCAATTTCTTTTTTACATTAAAAAGAGATTCATCAACGGCTATTTTCTTTTTCATGGATGCCTTACCTCCTCAGTTTCCGCTCGCCCTTATTTTGTGGCAAAATCAATCTTAATATACAGATTATTTCAGATCAAAAATTATTGGTTCTGTAGTAATTTGATTACATTTTCATCTTCAACCTGGTCAAAGTTATCAAAATATTGTCCCACGGAATGAAATTGCTTCGGCTCCAACAAACATAACATCTCGTCCACTTGCTTGGTTAATTTTTGTATCACATCGGGCGGTCCTACGGGCACTGCCAATAATAGGCGCTTGGGTTCAAATAAATGGTAAAGGGATTTAATTGCTGCCAGTACTGTGTAACCGGTGGCCACTCCGTCATCTACCAATATTATCTCTTTTCCTGTATAATTGGGATAATTTATACTATCCCGATAGAGGAGCATGCGGCGTTTTATTTCATTTATTTTTTCCTCCACAACATTTTGCATTTGGTCTTCTTGTAGTCCTAACATATCTAGAATATAATTGTCATATATTACCACACCATCCTGTGTAACTGCTCCTACGGCCAGTTCAGGGTTAAAAGGTGCCCCTATCTTTTTAGGTATAATTACATCCATCGGCAGTTTTAATTGCTTTGATATTGCTGCAGCAAGTACCACTCCACCACGGGGAATAGCCATAATCAGGCCGCTGCTTATATTTTTATTGAGCAATTCTATGGCTAGTTTATTTCCAGCATCATTTCGGTCTTTAAACATAAAAAGATTTCTCCTTTTCTAGGGACTGCTGAAAAAGTCCAGATTCGTGTCATTCTGAATCTCAGATTCTTCGCTGCACTCAGAATGACAATCTTAGCTCTTTGCTATATTTTTTGACTTTTTCACTGGTCTCGCATTTCTTTGGATTCTTTTTTTGATAAGCGGGGTAAAAGGCTTTGCATGTGAGGCCTTTGGGGTAAACAATTTTTTTAGACAGGATTAACAGGATCAACAGGATTGTTAAAAAAATACAAAAATATATTCGAAAATCTTTATCACCTAAACAGAGCACATGGACCAGTCCAATATATTAAACAAATAATTTAAAAATGTTTTTTAAGACCCCAATGCACTACATTAAAGCATCCTGCAAATCCTGTAATCCTGTCAAAGGAAAAGACCCATAAGCCAAGACCCAAACAATACTTTTAAGCAAGGAAGCAATAGGACTCGTCCGGGACTGCTGAAAAAGTTCAGATTCGTGTCATTCTGAATCTCAGATTCTTCGCTGCGCTCAGAATGACAATCTTGGCTCTTTTTAACAGGATTGACTTTATTATTGCAATGATAATAAAATTTTAATGATAAATGGACAGAGGGGACAATCATGGATAAAAATTTTTGGACGGACTTACTAAAAAAAGTAGCTGAGGGAAGCATTAGTACTGAGGAAGCCTTAAAGCAGCTAGAATTTTTACCCTATCAGGATTTAGAGTTTGCAAAGATTGATCATCATCGTCATATTCGCTCCGGTTTTCCGGAGGTCATTTTTTGTCAGGGGAAAACACCGGAACAAACAGCGGAGATTTTTTACCACCTCTCTTTGCATCATTCCCCCATTTTAGCAACCCGCGCCGATAACCAGGCCTTTCTTGCCGTACAAAGAAGATGCCCCGAAGCACAATACAACAGTGAGGCACGTTGTATTACCATTGGACATTCCTCTGCTGAAATTAAAAATAAGTATATTTTAGTAGTGAGTGCGGGAACCGCTGATTCACCTGTTGCTGAAGAGGCGGCTTTTTGTGCGGAAGTTATGAAGTGTCCGGTTAAAAGATTATTTGACGTAGGAGTGGCCGGAATTCACCGGCTTTTAAACAACCGGGAATCACTGCAAAATGCTGAAGTAATAATTGTGGTAGCCGGAATGGAAGGGGCTCTGGCCAGTGTGGTAGGAGGTTTGACAGATAAACCTGTGATAGCTGTTCCTACCAGTGTGGGGTACGGTGCTAGCTTCGGCGGGTTAGCCGCATTACTGGCCATGCTCAACAGTTGTGCCATGGGTGTGGGCGTGGTAAATATTGATAACGGCTTTGGGGCAGCTGCACTAGCACGTTCCATATTTAGATTGGGGGTAACATAATGAGGGTTCTATTTTTAGACTGTTTTGCAGGCATTAGTGGTGATATGTTTTTATCCTCATTATTGGATGCAGGGCTTGACCGCAGGGAGTTATTAAAACACCTTAAGCTTATTAATATTGATAACTATGAGTTTACGGTTAGTTCTATCAATAGTCATTCTATCACGGGAACCCGGGTTAAAATCAATGTTAGCGATATTCAGCCCCACCGTCATTTAAAAGACATAGAAAAAGTGATCCGGCAGAGTACACTACCTCATTTTATTAAAGAGAAATCTATGGTGTGTTTTAGATATTTAGCCGAGGCGGAAGCTAAGGTACACGGATTAACGGTGGATAGAATACATTTTCACGAAGTTGGGGCAGTAGATTCGATATTGGACATAGTTGGTGCCGCCACTGCTCTTCACCTGTTGAAACCTCAAAAAGTTTATTGCGGCACACTTCCGCTGGGTGGTGGATATGTAAAGTGTCAGCACGGTACTATACCGGTTCCAGCACCGGCAACTGTGGAGTTAGTAAAAGGTATGCCGGTAAAAATGGGGCCCGTCAATAATGAATTGGTTACCCCCACCGGTGCGGCAATAGTTAAAACCTTTGTTGATGAGTTCAAGTTCCCGCCTATGCACGTTGACCAGATAGGATATGGATTTGGGAGCAGAGAATTAGAGATTCCCAATGCGCTCAGGGTATTATTAGGTACAGTTCAAGAAGACTCTTCACTTACAAAGCAAGAAATTAATATTTTGGAGTGTAACATCGATGATATGAATCCAGAAATTACTCCTTATCTACAGGAAAGATTACTAAAAGAGGGGGCGCTGGATGTATATATACAAAATATAGGTATGAAAAAAGGGCGCTCGGGAATTGAAATAAAAGTTGTCTGCGTGCCTGCACTGCGGGAAAAGTTAATAAACTTAATTTTCCGGGAGAGTACTACCCTTGGAATTCGCTACAGGACCGAAAATAGATTTTTAGCGCAGCGCAATATTATTCAAGTTCCTACCCCGTACGGTAAAATTGGGGTTAAAGTGAGTAAACTTGACCATTCTTCTGAACCTCAATATGCGCCAGAATTTGAGGATTGCAAAAAGGCATCACTTGCATATAATATTCCTCTTAAAGAAATATATAAATTGGCGACAAGAGAAATAGAGCACGGCCGGGAACAAAAAGACAGCCCGTAATCATTTACGGGCTGTCTTTTGTTATTGACCTAAGTTGTGTAGTTAACCTGGCTTTTGCAACTGCTTATTAATTCATTCGCTATGCGCAAAAGCCAGGTTTACCGTCAGTCTTAGTACCAAAACAAAAAATGTTTCACGTGAAACATTTTTTATGTAGATGTTTCACGTGAAACATTATAACTCAATATAGACACAACCTTTTGTAACTCTTCATCGTCTTTAAACTTAATTACAATCCTTCCTTTACCACTTTTCCCTTTATTTATCGCCACCTGAGTACCAAGAATTTTACCCATTTCCTCTTCCGAAAATTCGATGGATGGGTCTCTCTCTTTTAAAGCCTTATCTTCATCTTTCTCTTCGATCATCTTTTTCACCATTTGCTCAGTTTGGCGAACATTCAAGTTGCCCCGCACAATTTTTAAAGCCGCAGCCATTTGTTTGTCTCTGTCTTTAATGACGATTAAACATCTGGCATGACCGGCAGTTAAAGATCCGTCTATGACCATATCCTTAATTTCTTCCGGTAAGTTTAAAAGCCTAACCATATTAGCTATGAAAGGCCTGCTTTTACCCAGCTTTTTTGAAATATCCTCTTGGGTAAGGCCGTACTCATCCATAAGCTTATTATAAGCTTGAGCTTCCTCTAAAGCATTAAGGTTTTCCCGCTGGATATTCTCAATAAGCGCGATAGCAGAGGCTTCAAAATCATTATAACTTTTAACTAAAGCCGGAATATATTCTTTTTTAAGTCCCCTGCAAGCCCTCCAGCGCCTTTCCCCGGCAATGAGCTCATATTTCTCTCCCTTCACCGGCCTTACCACCACAGGCTGCACAACACCATGTTCTTTAATGGACTCCATTAATTCTTGCAGTTTATCCGTATCAATAAGCATCCGTGGTTGACTGGGATTGGGGATGATTTGAGTAACTTTAATATCCTTAAGCTCTCCGTCATAATTACTATTTTCCGGGTCAGCAGGAATTAATGCCCCCAATCCCCTACCCAATCCACGTTTTTTACTAGCCAACTCCAATCACTTCCTTAGCCAACTCCTCATAAACGGAAGCCCCCCGAGACCGTCTATCATAAACCATCACCGGCTTTCCGTGACTGGGAGCCTCACTAAGCCGGACGTTCCGAGGAATTATACTTCGGTAAACCTTTCCCCTAAAATGCTTCTTTACTTCATCCACAACCTGAATAGAAAGATTTGTCCTTCCGTCAAACATGGTAAGTACAATACCCTGCAATTTTAACTCCTTGTTTAAACCTTGCTGTACAAGGCGCACAGTATTCATTAGTTGTCCGACACCTTCCAGAGCATAATATTCGCATTGAATAGGCACCAAAACAGAATCTGCGGCAACCAAGGCATTAATAGTGAGAAGACCTAAGGACGGCGGACAATCAATAATAATATAACTATATTTTTCTTGCACGGATTGCAGAGCTGCCTTCAACACGGCTTCACGCCCCTCGCGGGCTACAAGTTCCACTTCGGCCCCGGCCAGCTCAATACTTGACGGTACAACATCTAAATTATCCATGATTTGATGAAGTATAATTTTATTCACTTCTATTTCATTAATAATAACGTCATAGATACAATTTTCCAGTCCATCTTTATTAATACCAACACCGCTGCTTGCATTACCCTGCGGGTCAATATCAACCAGCAGTACTCTATAATTCATCAAAGCAAGCCACCCTGCCAAATTAACTGCCGTGGTGGTTTTGCCCACTCCCCCTTTCTGATTGGCAACTGCAATTGTTTTAGCCACTAGAAAGCACCTCACCCTAGATTAACCTATAAAGAATAACATATATATTACAAATTTATTCCACAGTTTTTTCTAAACTCCTTCAGTTACGATAACTAATTGACTATATTATTTTCACTACTGCCCCTTTATAAAGGGCGTTTTGTAGGAATCCCAGGCCGCCTGGGATATTTTTGGGGTGTTAGCTCCATTTTTTCTATAACAACAATACTTCTTCCATCCCCAATAATTGGTAAATTTAGTTTGGTGATTTGGATGGTTTTACCACCAAGAATTTCAATTGCATTTTGTGCTTCTAAAACCTCTTGATCAATATCAGGTCCCTTTAAGGCAACAAAAAAACCACCCACTTTTACCAAGGGCAAACAAAGCTCACATAAAACCTTCAAAGCTGCAACAGCCCTGCTTACACATAAATCATATTGCTCCCGACGACTACTCTCCCTGCCAAATAATTCAGCTCTCCCGTGATATATTTCAATACTTTCCAAAGAAAGGTCACTTACTATTTTACGCAAGAAATTCACTCTCTTCTGTTGAGAGTCCATTAATACAGTTCTTAAACGGGGATACATGATTTTTATCGGAATGCCTGGAAAGCCGGCGCCGGTGCCTATATCAATAAAATTATTTATTTTATCAAACTCAATAATAGAAGCACAAGCTAAAGAATCTATAAAATGTTTTAAGGCAACATCTTTAGCTCCGGTTATCTGAGTTAAATTTACATTCTTATTACTTTCCACCAGCGCATTATAATACCGTACAAACAGATTTGTTTGTACGGTTGATAGTTCGAAACCCAGTTCCTCAGTTCCTTGATTTAAATAATGAATCATTTCGGCATTATCATTCATTCTTGACACCACGCTTTTGCTGCACCATATAAATTAATAAAACTGAAATATCTGATGGGTTAACACCTGCTATCCTGGCAGCCTGCCCGATGGACTGTGGTCTGATTTCCTTTAGTTTTTGCTGGGCCTCCACGGCCAGACCCCTGATTAAATCATAGTCTATATTTTCCGGAATGCGCTTTCTCTCTAATCGGTCAAACTTCTCTACTTGCGACAACTGCTTTTTAATATAACCCTCATATTTTATTTGAATTTCAACTTCTTCCTTAACTTCATCGGAAAGAGAAGGGTACTCTCCCGGTAGTTTTGCAATATCTTCATAATTTAATTCAGGCCTGCGCAATAACCCGGCTAAACTGGTAGGTTTTTTAATATCAACCGATCCTACCTCTTGTAAAATGTTTTTTGTTTCTTCATTTACCGGTACTACTACTCGCTCCAACCTTATCATTTCGTTTTCTACATCATTTTTTTTATCAGTAAAAGAACGATACCGGTCATCAGAAATCAGCCCTAATTGCCGTCCTTTTTCGGTAAAACGCAGGTCAGCATTATCATGACGCAGCAATAACCTATATTCAGCACGCGATGTTAACAGCCTATATGGTTCGCTGGTTCCCTTAGTAACTAAATCATCAATAAGTACTCCCATATAACCTTCAGAGCGGGAAACAATAAAGGGCTCTTCATCTCTTATATACTTTTTAGCATTAATTCCTGCTATAATACCTTGTGCCGCCGCCTCTTCATAACCCGAAGTGCCGTTTATTTGACCAGCGGAAAAAAACCCGCCAATGGCCTTGCTTTCCAAAGATAACTTTAACTCTGTAGGATCAATATAATCATATTCAATGGCATAACCGGGTCGCATAATTTCAACTTTCTCCAGTCCGGGGATAGTACGCAGCATGGCCAATTGGACATCTTCGGGTAGGCTTGTTGACATTCCCTGAACATACATCTCGGTTGTATTCAACCCTTCCGGCTCAACAAAGATCTGGTGAGCCGGCTTGTCCGCAAAACGCACCACTTTATCCTCAATTGACGGGCAATATCTTGGTCCACGCCCCTCAATTTTACCGCTGTACAAAGGTGAACGATGTAAGTTTTCTTTAATAATGCCATGGGTTTTTTCATTACTGTATGTAAGCCAACACGGCACTTGCTGTCTTGTTTGCTGAGGAGAAATAAAAGAAAAGTTATGCAACTTTTCATCTCCCGGCTGAATTTCCATTTTATTAAAATCAATACTTTTACGGTCAACACGCGCAGGCGTACCGGTTTTAAACCTGCCCATTTTTAAACCCAATTCTTTAAGAGAAGCAGCTAACCCAATGGAAGGAAAATTACCGCTAGGGCCACCTGATGTAAAAAGATCACCTATAATAACACGACCCCGTAAATACGTACCGGTGGTGACTACCACTGCACGGCATGGAAACACCGCACCGGTACTACCAACCACCGCACAAACCCTCTCGGCGGACACCTCAATACTTTCTACCAACACCTGTTTTAAATCTAACCCTGGTTCATTTTCCAGCACTTCTTTCATATTTGCCTGGTATCTTTTCTTATCAGCCTGAGCTCTTAAAGCATGTACAGCCGGTCCCTTTGCGGTATTAAGCATACGCATTTGAATAGCTGCACGGTCTGTATTTAATCCTATTTCACCCCCAAGGGCATCAATTTCCCTTACTAATTGTCCCTTGGCGGGTCCCCCCATGGCCGGATTACACGGCATAAGAGCAACATTATCTAAATTCAATGTCGTTACCAGGGTCTTACACCCTAACCTTGCCGCTGCGAGCCCGGCCTCACACCCGGCATGCCCGGCACCAATAATAACAACATCATATTCACCTGCAGTATATCGCACTAAATTCACCTCTCATATTCCGCTGGCATTAAATTACCTTTATTTTCCAACGCAAAAGTCACTGAAAATCTTGTCCACCAAATCCTCGGTAACAGTTTCCCCCGTGATTTCCCCTAAAACTTCCCAGGCCCCCCGGACGTCAATAGACAGTAAATCTATCGGGACACCCTCTTCCATCCCATTTAATACATCTTTTAAATGCTTTCGTCCCCTGGAAAGGGCATTCTTATGTCTTGCATTACTGATTAAAATAGAATCTGAGGCAGAAATATTTGACCCTACTATTTGTTGCTCAATTTTATCCTCTAATTTATTAAGTCCTTTGCCCTGCAATACCGACATTGCCACCACCGGCCAATCACTTAATAATGGCGGCAATTTGGAATTAATAATATTAAATCCTTGAATATCAATTTTATTAAAAATTATAATTCCTTTTTTATCTTTAACCAAATCCATAATTTCTTTATCTTCAGCATCCAATTTCCCGGAAGCATCCAACACCAAAAGAATAAGCTCTCCTTGTTTTACTAATTCTGTTGAACGCTCTACCCCGATACGTTCCACAACATCCTCAGTAGTTCTTAGTCCCGCGGTATCAACTAAACGCAACGGTATTCCCCGAATATTTAATACTTCCTCAATAACGTCCCTGGTTGTTCCCGGAATTTCTGTTACAATGGCTCTTTTATCCCGCAAAAGCGCATTTAATAAGGATGATTTTCCAACATTCGGCTTACCAACAATTACAGTATGTATTCCTTCACGATAAATCTTACCTACTTTAGCACTTTCCAATAGACTCTCAATTTCTTCTAGAGAATTGATAACTTGCCTTTTTAAATCCGCAGTGGATGCCTCTCCTAACTCTTCCTCAGAAAAATCGATGCTTACTTCAATATTGGCCATAATTGCTAAAAGCTTTTCCTGTAGTAACCCCACCCGTGAAGACAGCCTTCCCTTTAACTGATTTAGAGCAACATCTAAACCCGCATCTGTTTTAGCCCTAATCACATCAATTATTGACTCCGCCTGCGCTAAATCCAACCTTCCATTTAAAAACGCCCGTTTCGTAAATTCACCGGGTTCAGCCAAACGGGCTCCGTGCTCTAACAGTAATTCCAATGTTTTGCGTAGGGGCACCAGGCCACCATGGCAGTTAAATTCAACTACATCTTCTCTGGTGAAAGTGTGAGGAGCATGCATAATGCCTAACAAAATCTCATCAACCACTTTTTGATTATGGTCATAGACATATCCGTAAATTAACCTGTGGCCATTATTTGAGTACAGGTTGTCTGCTTTTGCCGGTTTAAAAATTTTACGGGCTATTTGGAAAGCATCGTTTCCACTAACACGTATTATACCTATTCCACCTTCCCCCAACGGAGTAGAGATGGCTGCTATTGTATCTTCAATCATGCTTTCACCCCATACTTTTTTAAAAAAACCCAGCCACAGTTAACTGGGCTGGGTATGTGTCAAATTTTTTTCCATAACTGCGAACACTATTTATTTTCTCGGCGAAATAACAATTTTGCGGTAAGGATCCTCACCCTCACTAAATGTATAAATATCATTTCGGGACTGCAATGTTGTATGAATGATACGCCTTTCCTGCGAATTCATCGGCTCCAAAACAACATTGCGACCTTTTTGCTTTGCCTTCTCGGCAAGTTTTATGGCCAACCCTCGCAGCGTTTCCTCTCTTCTTTTACGATAACCCTCAACATCAAGAATAATCCTTTGTTTGTGCTCCTGATCCTTATTAGAGGAAAGGTTTACTAAATATTGTAGTGCATCAAGCGTTTCGCCTCTCCTACCTATTAAGATACCCAAATCAGGTCCCTGCATACTAATAAATATACCATGCTCATCTTGCTTAACATCTATCTCAACTTCCAAATCCATAACATCCAATACTTTTTCTAACAGATCATTAGCTTTTAGTGACGGGTTTTCAATTACACTTACTTTAACTTTCCCGGGTTTAGAACCAAGGAAACCAAATAAACCCTTGCTTGGCTGCTCTAATATTTCAACCTCTACTTCATCTCTCGAAACCCTGAGCTCAGTTAATGCCTTTTCCACAGCCTCGTCAATAGTCTTACCAGTTTTTTCGACGTCTGTCACTTTTCCGCCACACCTTCCTTTGCTTGCTCTGTCTGCTTATTAACCAGCAGTTGTTGGGCATAACCCAAAGTATTAAACATTACCCAGTATAATACCAAGCCGGCAGGCACAGTGGTGCTAATCCACCCAATAAATAAAGGCATAGTATACAACATAATTTTTTGTGTTTGATCGGTGGGCGAAGTTGTCAAACTAGTCTGCATGTAAGTTGTTACTGCAGCCAAAACAGGCAAGATGTAAAAGGGGTCCACATATGTTAATTTTTCAATCCAAAAAAACCCTGCATGGCTAGGATCAATAAATGGAAATTTTTCATTGCTTAAAGCTCGAAACAAAGCAATCAATATAGGCATTTGTACTAAAATAGGCAAACACCCGGCCATGGGATTAACATTATGCT
Source organism: Clostridiales bacterium (assembly GCA_016278505.1). GTDB lineage: Bacteria > Bacillota > Desulfotomaculia > Desulfotomaculales > VENG01 > VENG01. Next base: position 188,309 of record JADQBQ010000017.1, on the reverse strand, counting down.
CTTTGTATAGTTCCATCGTTTTTTGCTGCAATTTTTGCGGGTCTTTCTTTTTATACTTTTCCTGCATCTCTTTAATCTTAGGCTGTATTGCCTGCATCTTTTTCATTGATGTCATCTGTTTCTGCGTAAGGGGAAACAGCACTACTTTTATCAATACAGTCAAAATAATTATCGCCAGGGCATAACTAGGGACACCCATAGTTGCGGTGACGCCATAAAGCCAATTAATGAGAGATGTCATAGCGTCAACAAGAGAGCCGAATAAACTACCCAAACCCAAACCATCGCCTCCTTAACTACCTAGACAAGAGGATCATACCCTCCAGGGGAAAAAGGATGACACCTGCAAACCCTTTTTATTGTAAGCCACGATCCTTTTAAAGCACCATATTTATATAATGCCTGTAGTGCATATTCCGAACACGTAGGATAAAACCGACACCGCGGTAAAAGAAAAGGCGATATTAACTTTCGATAAAGTAATATCATTAATACCAAAAACCGGCTTATTTTAAACACCAACCTTTAAAAACAAGGGATTAAAAATTAAAGGATTTTTTTACGCAGCCGGTAAACCAGGCGTGCCATTCTTGCCTTGATATTATTAAATTCACAATCCGCGCTACCTTTACGCGCAATAATCATATAATCGTAACCAGGAACAAAAATCTGCATATCCAACCGGCACACTTCTTTTAACAACCGCTTTACTTTGTTACGGGTTACTGCTTTTCCTACCTTTTTACTCACTGAAAAACCAAACCTGATACTATCAGTTCCGGTTTTTCGGGCTATCAATACAAACCTATCGTCAGCTACAGAGCGACCGCGGGCGAAAATTTTATTAAATTCATTACTCTTTTTGATAACCTTTAATTTAGACATGATCATCTTACCTAATATTGGTTTGTAGCATATTACCCAACAGAAAACCACCTTATACAATTATTAAAATTATTAAAAGGCCACTCAGACTAAGCGGCCTTAAGCTGTCAACCTTTTTCTTCCTTTTTTTCTTCTGCTTCCAACAATTCTTCTACCGGACTTTGTTGACATCCGCTTTAGAAAACCATGCAACTTTTGTCTTTTGCGCCTCTTAGGCTGAAACGTCCGTTTCAAAATCACACCCCCTTAGTGTCTACAAACCATTAAATTATTATAGATTGGAAAATACTAGACGAACCATAACTATTATATAGTATTGACTATCCCCCGTCAAGAAATAACCTATACCAAATAACCTGTATACACATATAAAAAGATCTGTTGATAACCCCTACAAAATCTGGTATTATTTACTCACTGGTTAGACCGTAATCCACAAGATTTGGATAAGTTTGTTATTAACCTTGTTAACGTGCTGTTTATATTTGTGGGTGGATTTCATTATTGCATGATTGCATGTAAAACACCTGCTCGGACAAACTAAAAATTCTAATCAAACTTATTGTCTGGGAGGTAAAGATTTGTTGAAAAATAATATAGATCAAGCATGGCAGGAGACTGTAGAAGTACTAAAAGAGAAAATCAGTTACCATTCCTTTAACACTTGGATCATATCCATGCAACCACTGGCTTTTTTGGAAGACATACTATACATACAAGTTCCTAACCATTTTTCCCGTGACTGGTTAAATGATAGGTATACTCCCCTGATCAAAAGCTCATTACGCGAAACATTAAATAGAAAAGTTGATATAAAATTTTTACTCCAAGGGGAACAACCTCCCAATACATCCCAACCCATTCATAAAAAGGCATACGATCCTACTAACCTCAACGACCTAAGGTATTCTTACCTCAACCCTAAATACACTTTCGATACTTTTGTGGTCGGCAACAGTAATCGTTTTGCCCATGCTGCCTGCTTTGCCGTTGCCGAATCTCCGGCCAAAGCCTATAATCCATTGTTTACATATGGTGGGGTTGGATTAGGGAAAACACATTTAATGCACGCTATTGGTCACTACATACGCGACAACAACCCCAATTCAACTGTTGCCTATGTCACTTCGGAAAAATTTACCAACGACCTCATAAATGCCATTCGAGACGATCGAACTGTGGAATTTAGAACAAAATACCGCAGTATGGACATACTATTAATTGACGACATCCAATTTTTGGCAGGTAAAGAAAGGACTCAGGAGGAGTTTTTTCATACTTTTAACACCCTTTATGAAGCAAATAAACAGTTGATTATATCCAGTGATCGCCCTCCAAAAGAAATCCCAACTTTGGAAGATAGGCTGCGCTCTCGTTTTGAATGGGGGTTGATTACTGATATTCAAGCGCCCGATTTAGAAACACGGATAGCTATTTTAAGAAAAAAGGCCCAATTAGAATCTCTTATTGTCCCGGACGAAACTTTAACCTTCATTGCTAACCGTATTCAGTCCAATATAAGAGAATTAGAAGGGGCACTGATACGGGTAATTGCCATGGCTTCTTTAAATAACCAAGAAGTAACGGCAGAACTAGCTGACGAGGCACTTAGAGATATTATTCCGGCAACAAAACCTAAACCTATCACGGTACCATTAATTCAGCAAACAGTAGCACAATACTTTAATATTCGTCCCGAGGAATTTAAGACCAAAAAAAGAACTCGAGCGGTGGCTTACCCTCGACAAATAGCAATGTATCTAACCAGGGAACTTACAGACCTTTCTTTACCCAAAATAGGTGAGCAATTTGGAGGAAGGGACCATACTACAGTCATCCATGCTCACGACAAAATATCCAGGGAACTGCAAACCGATCCCTCACTACAAAATATTGTTAAAGAGTTAACTGAAAAAATAAAGCACCAGTAAACAATTACACACAACAAATTGCACATATTATTAAATGACACAAAGCCCGTGTCTTATCGTCTGGAAATGGTTTTACACAAACTCACAGCCCTTATTACTACTATTACTATAAAATTTATCTTTATAATAACTATAGCTTAAGCTGCAAAAACTACTTATATCCAGAGAGTAAAAGTGGATAACTTTTATACATTGACGAGTGAAAAGCGGAATTGTATATTTCCCATAAATACACAAAGGGGGTAGACTTATGCAAATTTCTCTACCGGCAGAAAATCTACTTAATGCATTACTCACTGTATACAGGGCAGTACCCCCTCGAACTCCTCTTCCCATACTGACAGGTATTCTCTTTGAAACTAAAGAAAATGAACTGTATATAACAGCAACAGACTTAGAGCATAGTATTTGCACCTATGTTTCAGCTACCATCGAAGAACCTGGGGCTGCAGTACTGCCGGCCCGAGAAATAACTGAACTGGCCCGCCGTTTACATGATACCTCTATTGTTAAAATACAAACGGACGGGCAAACTAATACAACAGTAATAAATTATGCACAATCTGAACTTACATTACACGGTTTCTCTCCCGACGAATATCCAACAATGCCGGAACTACCTAAGGAAAATCTAATTAACCTTCCTCAACAGCAGCTTAGAAAAATGCTTAAACAGGTTTTATATGCAGTTTCGACAGAAGAACACCGGCCGGTTTTTACAGGAGTTTTATTTGAATTTACCAATGAAAAACTCAATGTAGTCGCAACAGACACCCACAGGCTTGCATTACGTTCAACTTTATTGGATACACAACCCAGTAAACTTATAAACGTTATTGTTCCAGGAAAAACTCTAAATGAACTGTCTAAATTACTGGTAAAAGAAGACTCTGAAGTCTCTATCTATGTTACTGAGAACCAAATTTTCTTTTTATTAAATGAAGTACAGATCGTTACTAGGCTTCTGGCTGGAAATTATCCCAATTACAACCTGGTGATACCGCAGCATACTTCTTGTGATGTAACTTTGGATACCAAAGAATTACTAGAAGCTGTGGACAGAGCTTTTTTACTTTCCAGTCCCGGCAGGCAAACAGTATTTTTTCAACTCCAAGAAAACACTTTAACAGTCTTTTTAAATGCGCAAACGGGGCGCATCAGGGAAGATTTACAGGTTAATATTACCGGTGATCAAATGGACATTGGATTTAATGGCCGTTACTTGATGGATGCCTTAAAAACGATAAACAGTGAACAACTGCACTTCAAATTTACCGGGCCCACTACTCCTGCACTTTTAAAACCTGCAGGGCAAGATGAATATATATCGGTGCTTGTTCCTGCTATACCACAGCAGTGAATAAATAAAAGTAGGTGTTTATAAAGTGTGTGTAGAAACAATAGTAAACGGTATTATACGATTGGACCAATTTCTAAAATGGGCTGGTGTAGTAGGTACAGGCGGGATGGCAAAGGCCTTGATTCAAGACGGGGAAGTAAAAGTTAACGGATACCCGGAAACCAGAAGAGGGAAAAAACTAAATAATGGCGATGTAGTGCAAGTGTTTGATGAATCTAGTTATAAAGTAATAATTAAAGAGTGAATCAAATGACAGCGTAAAACCAGGAACCGTATAAAGCATGTGATAATTACCAGTGTGATACGGCTAAACAGGAGTTGTTAAGCCGGTGTATCTTATAAAAACTGAGATCTATAATTTTAGGAATTACGCCCATGAACTATTTTTGCCTGATCAGCATGTTAATTTAATTACAGGCAGGAATGCACAAGGAAAAACAAATTTGCTGGAAGCCATCTATGTGGGTACGGCAGGTAATACTTTTCGAACCAATCGATTTACAGAAACAATTAATCGGCAAAGCGAAAATACCAAAATTAGTTATCTTTTTAACACCGCCGGAGGTACATTTTCGGTTTTTTTTGAGCTAAATTCCAATGGAAAAAAATTGATAATGGTTGACGGACAAAAGGTAAACCCTGGTAAATCACTGCCATTTCCTGCGGCCATTGTGTTCACTCCCGATGATTTAGATATTGTAAAGGGCAGCCCGGCCCGGCGCAGAAAATATATAGACTTTGAACTTGGTTTACTTGACTTCTCATACCGTTATTATTACCAACAATATCAGAAAGCACTTTACGAGCGTAATAACCTGCTAAAAAGAGCAAAGAGCAGAAATATTGATAACGATCTTTTGGAAATTTGGAATCATCAACTTATAGATACCGGTAGCCGGTTAATATACAAAAGACTACAGTTATTAAAAAAACTGGTGCCATTAGTAAAGGACTTATTTTTACAATTAACGGGTGGGGGAGAAGGGCTTGAGATTAAGTATTATTCATCCCTTAAAATAAGTTTAAATATGGAATATGATCAAATTTCAAATTTATTCTTTCATGAGATTGCCGCAATTAAGGCAGAAGAATGTGCCCGGGGTCTAAGCTTGAAAGGTCCACACCGGGATGAATTAATTTTTTATATTGACAGTACCGAAGCAAGGCAGTATGGGTCCAGGGGACAACAGAGAACAATTGTTTTAGCCCTCAAACTGGCTTTAATTGAGCTGTGGAAAAAGGAAACAGATGATTACCCCATCCTTTTGTTGGATGATGTACTACAAGAATTGGATGCTGGCAGACAAAGTTTTTTATTTAAAAAGATTCAAGGCCAAGTGCAAACATTTATAACCACCAGTTCGGAAAGAGAAATAAAGCAATTTAGTGATAATCTTAATAATGTTATCAAAGTAGCCGGGGGAAAATTGGGTCAGGAGGAATAAACAATGTTTTTACATTTGGGCGGGAGTACTGTAGTATCTAAGCGGGAAATAATTGCCATCCTAGACGTTGAAACTAAAAAATTACCTATAACCCAAGAGTTTTTAGAGATTGCCACGGATGAAGGATTTATTAAAACTATTGTACCAAAAGAAAAAGCTAAGTCTTTTATCATCACCAACGACCAGATTTTTTTGTCACCAATATCTTGTACAACGTTAAAAAAACGGTCCAATTCTTTTTCGGGTATATCAGAAAAAGTTTTTAGTACAGAACCGTGATATATACGGTTCTCTTTAAGTTAACACTTTAGTGTAATCAGGATAACGGAAACGGAGGTCTCCCGGTTTGTTGGAAGAAAACAATAACTCAAATTACGGTGCTGAAGAAATACAAGTTTTAGAAGGTCTTGAAGCCGTACGCCGCAGGCCAGGAATGTATATAGGCAGTACTGATACTAAAGGACTTCACCATTTAGTATATGAAATAGTTGACAATAGTATTGACGAAGCCATGGCAGGGTTTTGTGATGAAATAAAAATATATTTACATGAAGACAATTCTGTAACTGTTATTGATAACGGAAGAGGAATACCTGTAGATGTTCATACCAAAACCGGTCTTCCGGCCGTACAGGTGGTTATGACGGTACTGCATGCCGGCGGTAAATTTGGCGGTGGTGGTTATAAAGTGAGCGGAGGATTACACGGCGTTGGTCTTTCCGTTGTAAATGCTTTATCTGAACACCTTAAAGTTGAAGTTTGGCTCAATGGAAACATTTACTCTCAGTCATACCAACGGGGTGCCCCGGTAACCGGACTTGAAATAACAGGCAAAACAGAATTAACCGGTACAAAAATAACCTTCACACCTGATTCTGAAATATTTGAGGAACTTGATTTTAACAGTGAAACTTTATCCACACGTTTTCAAGAGTTAGCGTTTCTAAGCAAAGGAATAAAAATTAAGTTTTATGATGAAAGAAATAATACTGAGGTCACTTATCATCACGAAGGCGGTATCAGAGATTTTGTACAGCACTTAAATAATAACAAAGATCCGCTCCATAAACCTATTTATTTGGAACAAGATAAAGATGACATAATTGTTGAGCTTGCGCTTCAATATACCGGAGGTTACATAGATACCCTTTTTTCGTTTGTTAATAATATTCACACCATAGACGGGGGTACCCATGAAGCAGGATTTAAGGCCGGTCTAACTCGTGTAGTCAATGACTATATACGTAAAAATAATTTAATCAAAAATGGCATGAATGGTCTTACGGGTGAGGATATTCGAGAAGGTCTTACGGCCGTGATAAGTATAAAAGTGCCGGAACCACAGTTTGAAGGACAGACCAAAACAAAACTTGGCAACAGCGAAGTTCGCAGTATTGTTGATTCTGTTGTGGTAAATGGATTAACTACTTTTCTGGAAGAGAACCCCTCTGTAGCCAAAAAAGTGGTGGAAAAATCGATTATGGCCTCCCGAGCCAGAGAGGCGGCACGAAAAGCAAGGGAATTAACCCGCCGTAAAACTGTACTGGAAAGTTCAACTCTACCGGGTAAACTTGCAGATTGTTCCAACCGGGATCCTTCAGTTAGTGAATTGTACATTGTTGAGGGAGATTCCGCCGGTGGTTCAGCAAAACAAGGTAGGGATAGAGGGTTTCAGGCTATCCTTCCTCTACGTGGTAAAATTTTAAATGTAGAAAAAGCACGTATGGATCGTATTTTAAATAACGAAGAGATAAGGGCTATGATCACAGCTTTAGGTACGGGAATAGGTGATGATTTTGACCTGGAAAAAGCCCGTTATCACAAAATTATAATCATGACTGACGCTGATGTTGATGGTGCCCACATTCGTACTCTTTTGTTAACGTTCTTTTATCGTTACATGAAAAAACTGATTGAGGCCGGTTACGTTTTTATTGCCCAACCCCCTTTGTACAAAATCAAAAAAGGTAAGCAGGAGCGTTATGCTTACAATGACCGGGAACTGGAAAAGGCTTTAGATAAAATCGGTACCAATGCTTCTCTGCAAAGGTATAAAGGTTTAGGGGAAATGGATGCAGAGCAGTTATGGGACACCACTATGAATCCGGATAGTAGGACAGTTCTACAAGTTAAATTAGATGATGCTATTAAGGCTGATGAGATATTTACTACCCTTATGGGAGATAAAGTGGAACCGAGAAGGAACTTTATTAGGGATAATTATAACGATGTTAGGAATTTGGACGTTTAGGAAATCCAGAAAAACAAACGCGCTAAGGGAACTGATTTATCGCGCTATTTTATAGGAGTGAAATGATTTGCCGGAAATGCTAGGAAAAGTAGTACCCATTGATATAAATCAAGAGATGAGGCATTCTTACCTGGATTATGCCATGAGTGTCATAGTCGGACGTGCTCTTCCTGATGTCCGGGACGGTTTAAAGCCTGTTCACCGGCGTATTCTGTATGCCATGCATGGGCTTGGAGTCACCCCGGATAAACCACACCGTAAATCGGCTTATATTGTCGGTGAAGTAATGGCTAAATTTCATCCCCATGGTGATTCAGCCATTTACGATACCATGGTAAGGTTAGCACAGGATTTTTCCTGCCGGTATTGTTTAGTGGACGGACACGGAAACTTTGGGTCGGTTGACGGGGACTCCGCTGCAGCCATGCGGTATACAGAAGCGCGTATGGCAAAAATATCTACAGAGTTACTAAAAGACATTGATAAGAATACTGTAGATTTTATTCCTAACTACGATGGTGCTGAAAAAGAACCGGTAGTACTTCCGGCCAGGATCCCCAACTTATTAATAAACGGTTCGGCCGGTATAGCAGTAGGTATGGCCACTAATATTCCGCCTCATAATATTGGCGAAGTTATTGATGGGGTAGTCAAGTTAATTGATGATCCCGACGTTGAAATCGAAGATTTAATATCGATTATAAAAGGTCCTGACTTTCCCACAGGTTCTACAATTATGGGTAAAGACGGTATAAGAAAGGCTTATTATACCGGGCGTGGCTCGATCCGGGTAAGGGCTAAATCCGATATTCAAACCACGGGTGGCAAAAGTAGAATAATTGTTAATGAGATTCCTTACCAGGTCAATAAGGCTAGACTGATAGAAAAAATAGCCGACCTGGTAAAGGCCAAAAAGATAGAAGGCATATCAGACTTACGAGATGAATCAGACCGCAAAGGAATGCGGATTGTTATAGAATTAAAACGAGAGGCTCGGCCAAAGGTAATATTAAATCAACTTTACAGGCACACGCAATTGGAAGACAGTTTTGGTATTATTATGCTGGCTCTGGTAGATGGGCAGCCTAAAGAATTAAACCTTAAGGAAGTATTATCTCATTATCTGGAACATCAAAAAGTAGTAATTGTTCGCCGCAGTCAATTTGAATTGGATAAAGCCGAGGCCCGGGCACACATAGTTGAAGGGCTGCGTATAGCTCTTGATAAGTTAGATGCAGTGATCAGTACTATTCGTTCTTCCCGGACCACTGAAATAGCTAAGAACGCCCTAATGGAGAAATTTGATTTATCGGAAAAACAGTCTGAAGCAATTCTAAACATGCGGCTTCAGCGCCTTACAGGGCTGGAGCGAGAGAAACTGGAAGCAGAGTATAAAGAATTAAGCGAAAAGATAGAGTATTTAAAAGCTATTTTAGCTGATGAACAAAAAGTTCTCGCCATTATTAAAGATGAAATACTGCAATTAAAAGATAAATATGCGGATAAACGCAAGACGGAAATTAGTGATGAGAACTACCAGTTGGAAGATGAAGACTTGATAGCGCAAGAAGATGTGGTTATAACCATCACCAATAAGGGATATATAAAACGTATGCCGCTGGATACTTATAGAAGTCAGCACCGCGGCGGCAGGGGGATTCATGCTGCCGGAATTAAGCAGCAGGATTTCCTGCAGCACCTTTTCATTACTTCTACACACCATTATTTCCTGTTCTTCAGCAACCAGGGAAAGGTATACCGCTTAAAGGTACATGAAATCCCGGAGGCAGGAAGAACAGCCCGGGGAACAGCCATCATCAATTTAATTCTTATTAATAATGATGAGCATATTACTGCTGTGATACCCGTTAAGGAATTTGTTCCCCATAATTATCTATTTATGGCCACTAAAAAAGGTATTATTAAAAAGACTTCGCTGGATGAATATGATTCTTCCCGTACGGACGGCATTATAGCTCTTAATTTGGATCAAGACGATGAATTGATGAATGTGACTCTTACGGATGGAGACCAGGAAATTATTTTAGCCACCAAGGCGGGACAGGCCATTCGGTTTCATGAAACCGAAACACGTCCCATAGGAAGAGTCACCCGGGGTATGAGGGGGATAACACTACGGGATGACGATGAAGTTGTATCTATGGATAAGATACGAAGCGACGGTGATTTACTGGTGCTTACCAGTGCCGGTTACGGTAAACGCAGTAGGGTTAAGGACTACAGAGTGCAGTCCCGGGCCGGAATGGGTATTCGAAACATAAAATGTACTCCCCGCAATGGATATGTTGTATCGGTGAGGATAATAAAGAAAGATGAAGAAATAATGATGATAAGTGCCGAGGGAGTCATGATCAGACTGCGCGTGGGCGATATCCCTGTCATGGGAAGATCAACCCAAGGTGTGATACTTATGAAATTAGGCCAAGATGACCGGGTTGTGGCAGTGGCTCGGGTGGTCAACACTAAATAACCGTGGATTTTTTTTACAGCCAGACTAATGACAAACCCGGCTTTTGCGCGTAGCGAATGAATTGAATCGAGCAGCTGCCAGGCTTAGCGAAGTCGGACTGCAATGGCTACCAGACTCATATCATAAGTCCGAATTCTTGCTTTAGCCATTGCAAAACAAAGTTTAACATTAAGCCAAAGCCTGTAATAAAGCGGGGACGAGCACAGGACGTGCGAGGCCGCCCCCTGAGCCAGGACGACGAGATGAATTTAATGAGCGGGCGCAAAAGCCAGGTTAGCTATACAGCTTTGTCAACAACCTCAGCCGTGAATTTTTCACGGCTTTTTTTGCGCAAATCTGTCTAAAATGGAGAACGAATATAAATCAAAGAGATAATATAAAAATTTAAACCACTATGGTAGTATTTACCATTTGGTATATTATGGTATTATAATAGGTAAAAGATACCAGTGGGTACCCGCTACTGTAAAAGGGGGGAAATTTAAAATGGTGAATGAGGTTAATGGCATAATTGAATTTTATGCCCATGCAATCCCTTTTTTGGCCAGTACAAGAAAAAAAGTTGCAACTGCTGGTCATGGTGAGTCAACGGTTACCGTTGTGTTCTCTGGTTTAGATAATGATAACAAACCCAAAGGAAGTACATTCCTGTTAAAAGAGAACCTTCGGATTCCCAGAGGGCCCGACAATTTAGTTTAAATAAGTGTTCGAAAAGGAGCACCATAGACGTACTTTTCGAACATCCTCTGCAAGGGGGAGGGTTTGTTGGCACAGGTAGTTTTACAATTAAATATTGAAATGCTAAGACCGGCTTATGGCCGCAATAAATCCTAATCAGGATTACTCAAGAGTATTGAAATCTCTGAGATATACTGTTTATATTTGCTTTAAAAAAGATACCCTAATTCGGACATTATAAAGGTGACAGAAATATTGTAATCTTCTTGAGTGAAGCTTATTTATGAGCAATTTAAGACCTAAATATTGGTACCAAACAAACAACCAATTGGTGACATATAAAAGAATATCTTGATTTTGAGACTTACTTGGTAATGGCATAAAAGCAGATACAGAAAAGTGAACTCCTTCAGATAAAGCTGGATTATCGAGACTAAAGGGGTAGCGTTTAAATGTAAGAGGCTGTTATCATAAACAGAAAGGTGGACGGTAACCTTTTCACTAAGTTAAACTTGTTTAAATTACCGCAACTCTTAAATAATCGATAGCGGATTGCTGCGGGTTAAGGGCTGCAGCGTAAAATCGGTTCCCCAAGGAATTTAAAATTACCCCTGGATTTTTCCGGGGGTAATTTTTTAGATGCTTTTTTTTAAATTCTATAGATCTTGTCTTTCGTGGTATAATACAGTAAAATTATCTGATAGATCTTATGCTGATATAAGACTAATAATCTATTGTTTTGTTAGAAACGATAATAAGTATTGATAAGCTGAATGGAGGCGTAATGATGGCTGAACAAGGAACCTGGACCGTGAAAAAAGGTCTGGCTGAAATGTTAAAAGGCGGCGTCATAATGGATGTGACTACCCCGGAGCAGGCTAAAATTGCTGAAGAAGCCGGGGCATGTGCGGTGATGGCTTTAGAAAGGGTACCGGCTGATATAAGGGCCGCAGGTGGTGTAGCCAGAATGGCTGACCCGTCCGTGATATTACGTATTATGGATGCAGTAACTATTCCGGTAATGGCCAAGGCACGTATTGGTCATTTTGTAGAGGCTCAAATATTAGAAACACTAGGTGTGGATTACATAGACGAAAGTGAAGTTCTTACACCGGTGGATGATGAACACCATATTGATAAACATGAGTTTAAAGTGCCTTTTGTATGTGGTTGCCGCAATTTAGGTGAGGCGTTAAGACGTATCGGTGAAGGGGCGGCTATGATTCGCACCAAGGGAGAACCTGGAACCGGTAATGTGGTTGAAGCTGTACGGCATATGAGAAAAGTAATGGGTGAAGTTCGTAGGCTGCAGAATATGCCTAAGGAAGAGCTTATGCACGCGGCTAAAGAAATGGGTGCGCCGTATAACCTAGTTTTGGAAGTAGCCAAAGAGGGACGTTTGCCCGTAGTTAACTTTGCTGCCGGTGGAATAGCTACTCCGGCTGATGGTGCCATGATGATGCAGTTGGGCTGTGACGGTATTTTTGTTGGTTCCGGTATCTTCAAGTCTAATAATCCCTCTGCCAGGGCCAAGGCCATTGTATCAGCAACTACGCACTACAATGATCCACAGGTGTTGGCGGAAATATCCAGAGATTTAGGTGAGGCAATGCCCGGCATAGAAATATCCTCTATCGTACCAGAGCAACGTATGCAAGACAGAGGGTGGTAAAAGATTATGTTAGTAGGTGTACTGGCACTGCAGGGCGCCTTTAGGGAACATCAAAAAGCACTGAAAGCTTGCGGAGTTAATACTGTGCAAGTGCGTAAACCGGAACAACTGGATGAATTAAATGCGTTAGTTATCCCCGGCGGCGAAAGTACTACTATGGGTAAATTATTATTACAATTTAAGTTACTGGATGCCATAGCTGATCTTGGCCGCAAAGGAATGCCTATATTTGGTACATGTGCGGGCTTGATAATGTTAGCAAAAGATATAATTGGTTCCGACCAGCCCAGGTTAGGGCTTATGGATATAAAGGTTGAGCGCAACGCCTTTGGGCGGCAAGTTTTTAGCTTTGAAAGTGAACTGGATATACCCCCATTAGGTGCAAAACCATTTCAGGGAATATTTATTAGAGCGCCTTATGTAGTGGATGTGGGTCCGGGTGTTGATATCTGGGCAGAATACAACAGTAAAATAGTATGTGTAAAGCAAGATAATTTATTGGCCGCTGCCTTTCATCCGGAGTTAACGGAAGATATTAGACTGCACAGGAAATTTTTAGAAATAGTAAATATTGAACCAAAGTGCATATAACCTATTGCAAATTGGTTCAACATATAGTAATATCTTTAACAACTTGACATTTCAAGAAACTCAGTGAAGGGGTAAAATAACCCGTTGTAATTCTTCAGAGAGCCGGTGGTTGCTGTGAACCGGTGGATGCGACAGGTGAAAAGGCTCCCCGGAGAGGGTCTACTGAAAACAGTAGTAGGTAGGCACGGTAAAGCCGTTATTTTGATTAATTAAGGGGATTTGGCTTTTGTCGAATCAACCGGGGTGGCACCGCGGGAGTAACCTCTCGTCCCTGTTTTTATATAATCAGGGAGCGAGGGGTTTTTCTATTTTTAAAAACCGTTAAAAATCATTAAACAAAAAGACAGTCGAAGGGAGAGGCTTTTATAATGCAAGGTAAAGAATATTTGATGATTCCCGGCCCTACTCCGGTACCGCCGTCGGTCATGAATGCAATGTCCAGGCCCATGTTCGGTCACCGGAGTGAAGAGTTCGCCGCCATGCATAAAGACATTATCGGTAAACTGCAGAAGGTTTTTCAAACAACAAATGACCTTTTTGTACTAACTAATTCCGGTACGGGCAGCATGGAAACAGCAGTGGCCAACATTGTAAGCCCCGGGGATAAAGTCTTGACCCTGGTAGGCGGTAAATTCGGGGAGCGCTGGTCTGAATTAGCCACGGCTTACAAGGCCGAAGTTTTACAAGAAGATTTTGCATGGGGTACTCCGGTGGACTTAAAGAAGGTTGAAGAGCTCCTTAATGCAAATACTGATATTAAGGTTGTTTTTGCCACTTTCAATGAAACATCCACCGGTGTCCTTAATGATATTGAAGGTTTAGGTAAACTGATAGCCAAAACACCTGCTCTGTTTGTGGTGGATGGTGTCAGTGGAGTAGGCGGTATAGAGATTAAAACCGATGCATGGAATGTTGATATATTGGTTACCGGGTCTCAAAAGGCTTTAATGCTGCCGCCCGGGCTTGGTGTGATAAGTGTAAGTTCCAAAGCATGGGATAAGATTGAAAACAATACATCACCGAGGTATTATTTCAATCTTGTAAAAGCAAGAAAGTCCATGGAAAAATGGAATACTGCCTACACTCCTGCGGTGTCTTTATTCGTCGGTTTAGATGCATCCCTGGATATGATGCTGGAGGAAGGTTTAGATAATGTTTATGCCCGGCATAAATTATTGAGGGATGCCACCCGTGCTGCCATAGGAGCCCTTGGTTTAGAGTTAATGACACAAGACTCTTATGCTTCACCGGTAATCACATCCGTATATGCACCTGAAGGCATAGGTTCAGATGATATTCGCAAGGTTTTAAAACAAGATTTCGATATCACTTTTGCCGGCGGGCAGGCTAAGTTAAAGAACAAAATATTCCGTATTGCTCATATGGGATTTGCTGATAAAATGGATGTATTGTTAGCCATAAGCGGATTGGAAATGGCGCTGGCTAAAGTTGGACATAAGGTAGAGTTAGGTAAGGGAGTAAAGGCAGCACAAGAAGTGTTTTTAGGGAGGCAGAAGTAATGGCTGATTTTAAAGTTCTAGCAATGGACAATGTTTCAGAAGAAGGATTAGCTCCGCTTCGTAATGACAAAGATATAGAAGTGGTCTATGGTGGAAAGATGACAGAAGAAGAATTAATAAAAATAATCGGTGATTATGATGCCATGATAGTTCGTAGTGCCACCAAGGTCACCCCTAATCTGTTAGAGCATGCTTCTAAACTTAAGGTTGTCGGCCGTGCCGGAGTGGGCGTAGATAATATTGATTTGAATGCCTGCACTGAAAACGGTATCCTGGTGGTTAACGCACCGGACGGAAATACCATAGCCGCAACCGAACATACAATGGCCATGATGCTGTCCCTGGCCCGTAATATTCCACAGGCTGTCCGTAAAATTAAAGACGGAATATGGGACAAAAAAGCATTTTTAGGTGTTGAACTCCGGAATAAAGTATTGGGTGTAATAGGACTCGGGCGTATTGGAACCAATGTTGCCCGTAGGGCCCGGGCCATGGAAATGAAAATAGTTGCTTATGATCCATATCTTACCGAAGAAAAAGCAGCTGACATGGGTGTTTCCGTGATGCCCCTGGAAGGAGTATTAAAACAAGCTGATTTTATTACTTGTCATATGCCCAAAACCAAAGAAACTTATCATTTAATTGATGAAAAAGCGTTTAGCTTGATGAAAGACGGTGTGCGTATTATTAATTGTGCCCGGGGTGGCATTATTGACGAAGAAGCCTTATATCATGCTTTGAAATCGGGTAAGGTTGCAGGCGCCGCTCTTGATGTTTTTGAAAATGAGCCCAATACCGAAGGCCCGCTGCATAAACTGGATAATTTTATTGCCACACCCCACTTAGGGGCATCTACCTGTGAGGCACAGCTTAATGTTGCAGTGGATGTAGCAGAAGAAATAATAGATGCTCTCCGGGGTGACGTAGTTAAAAATACTGTAAATATTCCATCTGTTAAACCGGAAGTAATGGCAGGAATCAAACCTTATTTAAATCTTGCCGAAAAGCTAGGAAAGTTCCAGGCCCAATTGGTAGACGGAAGAGTTAAGAAATTGGAAATAATTTACAATGGGGAATTGACCAAACATGAAGTGACTACCATAACCACCGCCATGGTAAAAGGTATGTTAGACCCTATTCTCCAGGAAAGGGTAAATTATGTAAACGCAGTTATGTTGGCCAAACAACGTGGCATTCAAGTGGTGCAAACTGTCAACGGCCAAGCGAACGGCTATGCCAGTTTGATAACGGTGAATGTTACCACAGATAAAATGGAAAGTTCCGTATCCGGGACACTTTTCCGGGAAAATGCCCCCCATATTGTGATGATTGATGGCTACAGGATTGATGCCGTGCCCGAAGGATTCATGCTTTACGTACCACATACTGATAAGCCCAGGATTATTGGCCCGGTGGGTACATTAATAGGGGATCATAATGTTAATATTGCCAGTATGCAGGTGGGTAGAAAAATAATTGGCGGCAGGGCGGTAATGCTTCTTGCTGTGGATGCTGAAGTTCCGGAAGAAACACTAAATGCAATTGCCGGTTTGGATGGAGTAGAAAGAGTTAAGTTTATAAAGCTGTAATGTTTTACAAGGATATTCCAATGTGGTATACTTTTGCCGGGTGAATGCCCGGCCAGGTTATTAACAAAGCTGTGTAGTTAACCTGCCTTTTGCGCCCGCTCATTAAATTCATCTCGCACTTTAAGAAACCATGCCTTGCCATATATATGGCAAGGGCTAAGGTGTAAAGTATAACAAAGCGCGCGCTAAGGGAACTGATAGAGCGCGCTTTGTTTCAGGCCAGGCTAAAGCTCAGTCTCACGCTCCAGCGGGGTACCCTAATTACTAAGCTCCATCTATAAGACCAGCTGTTTTCGCAATGGCATAGATAGGAATTGGTATTCCGAAAATACTCGTGATGCCATTGCCGTCCGCCATCCATGGCTCAGGGGGCGGCCTCGCACGTCCTGTGCTCGGCCCCGCTTCCGCTTATCGACTTCGCTAAGCCTGGCAGCTGCTCGATTCAATTTATTCGCTATGCACAAAAGCCAGGTTGTCATTAATTTCGCCGGGTGAATGCCCGGCATTTGTATATTCTGAGTCTTGAAAATCCCTTTCAAATTTTAAATTTTACTATTATTGGAAATAATTATACTATAAATACCGGCAGGAGGTGTGGTCGTGCTGGATATAAAGTTTGTGCGCAATAATCCTGAAGCTGTACAAGAAGCGCTCAAAAAAAGAGGTAGTAACATTAGCTTAGAGCCTTTTCTCAGATTGGACGAACGCCGCAGAAAGTTAATAACGGAAACAGAGCAATTGAAAAATAAAAGGAATGTAGTATCTGAACAAATAGGACGTCTAAAAAAAGCAGGCCAAGATGCACAGGAAATGGTACAGCAGATGCGCCAGGTATCCGATCAGGTGAAGGAAATGGACGAAGAATTGCGAGCTCTGGAGGAAGAAATTGATAGTTTCCTGTTGGGCATCCCTAATATTACGGATGATTCTGTCCCGGCAGGCAAAGATGAAAGCGATAATATTGAACTAAGACGTTGGGGAGAGGTACCTAATTTTGGGTTTGAGCCTAAGCCTCACTGGGAATTGGGTGAATCACTGGATATTTTGGACTTTGAACGGGGAGGAAAGGTTACCGGTGCCCGCTTTAGTTTCTATAAGGGACTTGGTGCTGCGCTGGAGCGTGCCTTGATGAGCTTTATGCTGGATATGCATACACGCGAACACGGTTATGTGGAAATTTTCCCTCCTTTTATCGTAAATGCAGATTCAATGACCGGAACCGGTCAGTTGCCTAAGTTTGCTGAGGATATGTTTAAGTTAGAGAATTTGGACTACTATTTAATTCCCACGGCGGAAGTACCGGTGACTAACCTATACCGGCAGGAAATTTTAGACGGGAACAAACTGCCCATTTACCACTGTGCCTACAGTGCATGTTTCCGCGCAGAGGCAGGAGCGGCAGGAAGGGATACCCGGGGGTTAATCCGCCAGCACCAGTTTAACAAGGTGGAATTAGTAAAGTTCTCCAGACAGGAAGACTCCTGGGATGAGCTGGAAAAGCTAACTGCGAATGCAGAAAGGATTCTTCAACTATTGGGATTACCGTACAGGGTTATTAATCTTTGCGCCGGTGATATAGGCTTTAGTGCAGCCAAAACGTATGACATTGAAGTATGGTTGCCCAGTTACCAAGCGTACAAAGAGATCTCTTCCTGTAGTAATTTTGTTGATTTTCAGGCCCGCCGAGCTAATATAAGATATAAGGAAGGTAAAGGTAAGCCCAAGTTTGTCCATACACTAAATGGTTCCGGGCTTGCTATTGGGCGTACTGCAGCTGCCATATTGGAGAATTATCAACAGGCAGACGGCACAGTGACCATACCGTCCAAGTTGCAGCCATACTTTGGTGGCTTGACTCAGATAGGTTAGTTTGTTATAATCAAGATCGTGGTCGCAAGCCAACGGCCACGGGCTAGGCAAAGGGTATTGACAGTGAACATTACTCGTGCTAAACTTTTTATTACCTCTGGTTAGAAAGTTAGCTGGAGGGATGTCCGAGCGGTTTAAGGAGGCGGTCTTGAAAACCGTTGAACCTTCGCGGGTTCCGTGGGTTCGAATCCCACTCCCTCCGCCACAAGTAAATAGTTATACGGAGAGATGGCCGAGTCGGCTGAAGGCGCTCGCCTGCTAAGCGAGTAGACGGTTTAGAGCTGTCTCGAGGGTTCGAATCCCTCTCTCTCCGCCATAAATATGTGCCCGTAGCTCAATTGGATAGAGCGTCTGACTACGGATCAGAAGGCTTGGGGTTCGAGTCCCTTCGGGCACGCCAAAAAGATGTTAGATGCGCAGCTGTGACGCGCATCTAACATCTTTCTATTAATCATTTTAACTTGTGCCCGTAGCTCAGGGGATAGAGCAGTGGTTTCCTAAACCACGTGCCGGGGGTTCGATTCCCTCCGGGCGCACCAATTAAGTGCCGCCATTTTTGGCGGTGCTTTTTGTTTACAAAAGATTTGTCGCTTATTGTCTGTTATCTGAAAATTGAGATTATTAACTTTAAGGAGGAAAATTTATGAAGAATATTGTAGTTTAGGTAAAGGTAAATTTTATTAACGTTCATTATAATTACCTTTTTTTGATATGGGAAGTGAGGTGCTACTCAGCTAAATTATTGATGGGTGATAGAATATATCCTAAAGAAGTAAATAATGAATATTCTTAACAGGGGTGAAATTAATTGGCTCAAAATGACCAAATAGTAATTTTTGGCTTAAATGCACAGCATTATGCTTTACCGATAAGTAATGTATCAGAAATCATAAGGGTAATGGAGATAACTGAAGTCCCAAATATGAATTTTTTTTATAAAGGGATAATTAATCTCAGAGGTTCTATTGTCCCTGTTATCAGTTCAAATTTACGTCTAGGATTAGAGGAACATGAGCTAAGTAAGGATTCAAGAATTATTGTGGTGGAGCAAAACGGGGAAAAATTGGGTTTAACCGTGGACAGTGTTTATGCAGTGAGCCAGTTTTCACCAGAACAGGTGGAAGAATCTGACTCTGTGAGCGGTAAAGATCAATTTATTAAAGGTGTTATTCATCAGGATAATAGTATGATTCTGCTTTTGGATTTAGATAGAATGACTGCCTGATGTTTGATTAGGGTATGGGAGGGCTACTATATGCGGGGTATTAAACTAGGACTAAGATTAAACACTATTAAAATCAAACTGGTATTTATAATTGTTGTTGCTACAGTAATGGCTTTAGGGACCGTCTCTTATTTAAGTTATAATAAAGCCTCCGTCATTCTTGAGGAGCAGGTGTTTAACGCTGCTGCCAACAGTGCAGGGTACAACGCCCGAATTGTGGACCAATGGCTGCAGGGTATCAAAAATGAAGTTAATACACTGGCGTTGGACGAAAAAATAAGTGCTGCCGGTATTGAAAGCCTACCGGATTTAAAAAGTGTTGCTGAAATGCACAATGATTATGAACTGGCCTATGTTTCGGATGCCGAAGGGAATTGTATAGGCAGTAACGATACAACTTTCAACATAACGAGCCGGGATTACTACCGGGAAATTATAAAAACGGGGCATACCGTTGTTTCCGACCCGGTTATCAGCAAGGCAACCGGAAAACAAATTATTGTAATTGCAGCACCTACATATAAGGAGGATGCTACCTCACCTACAGGTCTGGTAGGAGTTACTGTTACGCTGGACTATCTGAAAAAATTGGTTGCGGAAATGAATATTAACGGTTACGGATACGGCTTCATACAAGATTCGGACATGCTTACAATTGCTCATAAGGATGATGAGTGGATAGGTAACAGCAAAATAATTAATGCGGGTGATGACAGGCTCTCTGTATTGCTTAGCCGCATGTCCGAAGAGGAAAAAGGATATGGTGTTTATTCCTATCAGGGCAGTGATAAAATGCTTGCTTTCGGACAGGTTCAGAGCACCGATTGGTCTGTTGCCCAATCGGCAGATATGGCTGATGTGATGTCACCATTAAGTGTAATCCGCAACACAAACGTTACCGTAGCCATGATAGCAATGTTGGTTATGTTGGTTATTTCACTGCTTATAGCTAGTTTTGTAGCTAAGCCGTTAATAAAATTGAGCCAGGCAGCAGAAGCTGTTGCCCAGGGTGACTTGACTCAGAAAGTGAATATTGGGCATAAAAGTAAAGACGAGATTGGCACCCTTGCTGATTCATTTGAAAAAATGATTGAAAACTTAAAATCCATGCTGGCCAGTGTCAAAGGAAATTCTGAGAAGCTGGTCTCCCATAGTGAAGAGTTGGCATCTTCCAGTGAAGAAGTCAGTGCCACCGTTGAAGAAGTGGCCAGCACTACAAATGAAGTTGCAGCCACCTCCGGCCAGGGAGTTGAAAACGCGGAGGCTGCGGCTAAAGAATCAGAGCAAGTGCAACAAGTGGCCGAAGAGGGTAATCGTGCTGTTCAAGAAACTGTAGAAAAAATGAGTACTATCTCTCATGCGTCACAAAATATTGCCACAGCCATCAGAAACCTGGGTGACCAGTCCCATCAAATCGGAGAAATTATTAATACCATTACCAATATAGCCGATCAAACCAACCTATTGGCTTTAAATGCAGCTATTGAAGCAGCCCGGGCCGGAGAACACGGACGTGGGTTTGCCGTGGTGGCAGAGGAAGTGCGCAAGCTTGCCGAACAATCTTCAGAAGCTGCCAACCAAATTACAGGGTTAATTGAAAAAATACAGGTGGGAGTCGGTGAAGCTGTCACGGCCATAGATAACGGAGTGTCGGAAGTAGAAGACGGAGTTCAGGTAGCCAACAATGCCGGTGCTTCATTAGAGCAGATCAGCAAGGCTATCTATAAAAACACCGCGGTGATACAGGATTTAACATCAGGAATACAGCAGGCCAATGAAGGTATGCAGCAGCTTTCCGCCTCCAATGAACAGATCACTTCCACTGTGCAGCAGGTATCCGGGGCAGCTCAAGAGCTGGCAAATATTGCAGATGACTTGCAAAATGAGGTTATTAAATTCAAAGTTGAAGTAACGGATGAAATAACAAATACTGTTGACCAAAGTGATATGAATACATCCGAGGAAATGAAGGAATAAGCTAAGGTTGTCCTAGTTTATACCTGGAAAGAACAAAGGTGTAAAGTATCAAAAAGCGCGCATTCAGGGAACTGATTTAGCGCGCTTTTTTATGGCGACTGGAAGTTAGGGCCCACGGAGGAAGGGTTTCAGTAAGATTGCCAAGGCGATATGTTTTATGTTATACTTTTCTTTGTACTTTTAGCCTTTTGTACTTTTAGTCTTTTAAGTTTTTTATGCGAGGTTTGCTGTGAATGAGCATATAAAATTCATGCGTGAAGCTTTGACAGAGGCGCGTAAAGCATATGCCCTCGGTGAAGTTCCCATTGGTGCAGTCATTGTCAAGGACAGTGAAATTATTGCCCGGGGATATAATTTGCGCGAGATACTGCATGACAGTACAGCCCACGCAGAAATAATGGCCATGAGAGAAGCGGCTAAGAAGTTGGGTGACTGGAGACTTACCGGTACGACCCTTTATTCTACCATTGAGCCCTGTACCATGTGCGGTGGTGCCATTGTACAGTTCAGGGTGGACAGGCTTGTCTACGGTGCACCGGACCTGAAAGCCGGGGCAGTGGATTCCGTTATTGATGTTGTGCGCAATCCCAGGTTTAATCACAGGGTGGAAGTCATTGCAGGTATTCTGGAAGAGGAATGCAGGGCAATTATTCAGCAGTTCTTTAGGGAGCTTCGTAATTCAAAAGATTAATAGTATAACAAGGAGAGATGGCCGAGTCCGGCTGAAGGCGCTCGACTCGAAATCGAGTTGGCACTAACACTGCCACGTGGGTTCGAATCCCACTCTCTCCGCCAGATATTTATATAAACCAAGGAGCTATCGTCTTTAGCGATAGCTCCTTGGTCTTTTTTTGTGCTTAAAATTAGCCGCAGCCGACGGTTTAGCCGACGATAGTCGCCATTTAGTCGCCTAATAAGGGACCGATGACTTTTGCCCCCTTAACCTGTTTAATAGTTTATTGATAGGATAAGTTACATGCTTAAAGTCTTGCGACAGCTGTAAGCGTAAGAGCCCCAATCACGGCCGCCGATTGCCTTTCATCAGCCACCTCAGCGGTCAGTACGTATGTTACCTCCTGTGAACCAGAAAAGCCCGTATCGACATGTGCAAATGAAGTTACTTTGTTCTTATCAAAATCACTGCTGTCTTCCACGCTGAAAATCAGTTCACCTGTAACAGGAGCGCCGCGCCATAGTTTAAAAACAACATCAGTAATTAGAAAAGCGATACCGGGTTTCGTAATCAGCCACCCGACTGTGCCTCTTAAGACTACTTCATCATTAGTATTAACTCCAATATTAATCAATGCAATTGGTTGAGGCGTTGTGGTGATGGGTATTAAAACGCTTCCAGCCGTATTGTCAGGTAATGTGTAGTAACTGAATATCGGACTAATCTGTGGGTATCTTACGGCAGTCACCGTCAGCGCGCCGACAACCTCGGCCGAGGTTTCAGTATCGGTTGTTTCGGCAGTCAAGACATAAACGACATCCTGCTCAGAAGTAAAACCGGTGTCTACGCCGCTAAAGGATGTTACTTTGTTCCTGTCAGCAACAAACTCTCCGTCCACAACAACAGACTCTCCACTATCTAGAACGCTCACGACCAACTCACCTGTAAATGGTGCGCCACGCCATATCTTAAATAAAACTTTTGATAAACGCGATTGGGCCGTCCATCCTATTGTGGCCCTTAAAAAAACAGTATCATTAGCGTCAACTCTGGTTAAGAGGGAAGATAGAGGTGTCGGCGTTGTGGTAACGGGGATTGAGGCACCTCCTACCGTGTTGTTGGGCAACGTGGTAAAGAAGAATCCCCTGTTGGGAATATCCAGTTCAAGCGGCACGGCTGTAAAAGTAAGCCCTCCGATGACCTGTGCTGCGGTGCCTGCACCGGGCAATTCGGCGGTAAGTACGTATGTGACATCCTGTGGGCGGGTAAAGCCAGAATCCACGCCGTAAAAAGTTGTGACTTTATTACGATCAAAAATGCTTTCGCCGCTGTCCTGCACACTTACTACCAGCACACCGGTTACTGGCGCGCCGCGCCAGATTTTAAAAATAATTGGTGTGTAATTGACACTTCGGCTTTTCGCAGTCCATCCTACAGTTGCCCTGAGCGAGACAGCAACGTTGGCTTCCGCTCTGACAGTTAAGGCAGCCAGAGGGGTGGGGATCCCGAGAATGGGAACCGCGGCGCCACCTGTAACATTGTTGGGAAATTCATAAAAATTCAAGCTTTCATCTGACATAAATAGATCACTTCCCTCTATTTTTACAACATAAATATGTATTTATGCCATAATATGACACAAGGTATCTTAAAAAAATACCTTACCCCTTGCCAAATCATTTTAAGTGATAACTCCTTAGTCTTTTTTAAGCTTAACATTCGCTACAGCCAGCACTTTAGCCGGAGGAAGTGGCTTCTTGACTGCAATACCCTTTACACATTTGTCGATATTTGGATTTACATGCTAGTAGCTAAACTATAGTTATGATAAAATTATTATATTGCTAAAGGCAAATCCACATTGATTATGTTTATGTGTTTAGTTGGGTGGGGGGAGGCATTGAATCCAATGGGATTAAGGCTAACTGAGCTTGAGGAAATTTTTTCTCAATGGCCAAATAATAAGGTGTATTGGTTAGTTGCTAATAAAACTTCAGTGATTTATGCCTCGCCTGATGCGGAACGTAAATTGGGTATTCAATTCGGGCAACAAGTGATGGAACACCCGCTTATGCGCAAGGCTTTGAATAGTAAAAGAAACTTTACGGAAGAATATCAAACTTGGCACCATGATCAATTAGTTAGTACTAAAGTGGTAGCTGTATCACTGGAAGTTGAAGATACGGATGATAGCTATGTATTATTGTATGGGGTGGATAATGCCCCCTTGGCAGAGCAAACCGGGGAAATTACAACGTTAATTCAAAAAATAAACGGTCAAACGAATGTTGAGGCAGCATTGCAGATTTTTGTCCAGGGCTGTTTAAAGTTGTTCGGTTGTCAGATGGCTGCCATTTGGGTAGTACGATCAGAGAAATATTACTTACTGGCCAAAAGCGGGGAAAACCTTCAAGATGAAAGATTTTTGCATGAAATGGATGTTAATGATGTTATGTATTCACAATCCAATGAGTTATCAGATCAACCCGCCGAAGGGTTGTTATCTGTGTTATATAACCAATTTGACAGCCCAGGTTTTAAACACTTTCTCAGTTTCCCGCTGCGTCATTTTGGAGAGGAACTTGGAATTCTAGGGCTGTTTACCACTGATTCTAGGGCTTTTGACGGTAGTACAACGTTATGGCTTAATCAATTGGGTCCTCTGGCAGCATCCCTGGTACATGAATACGAAATGCGCGAAGTCGCGTTGGAACGGGAAAAAGATTTGAATTTATTATTATGGGGAACCGAAATCCTTGTTCAAGTTGAAAGCGAAACTCAGCTGTTGGAAGAAGCCGGGGAGATGGCTATGGTATTAAGCCTTGAGGCCGGATTTTTCTTTATGCGGCAGGCTGATGGCTGGGAAGTAAGGTCACCCTTCGGCCGCCTCAAGCAAAATGACAGCGGTTGGGAACGGTGGATTTTTGATCAAATGCAGTTGGACCCGGGTAATTATGCGGGCCATAAAGAAACTTATATCCACCTACTCACACCCTCTTGTGTCGGTTCAGAAGTAAGTTTTCCCTGGCAAAAACTTATAATCCAGCCGGTGGAAACTAATAGCGGTATAATTGGAGAATTGTGGTTGCTGGATTTTATCGATACTATACAGGGGTCCCGGAAGGAAATATTTGCTGCCTTTGCCCGCAGTTTAGGAGTAGCCTTAGAGACTATCCGGCAGCGGTATAAACTGGAGCAGATGGCTACAACCGATCCCTTAACCGGGATCCTAAACCGGCAAGGGTTTATCCAGCGCTTTCGGGCTGAAATGGCATCCGCTTTACGTCGTGGTTCAACCTGTTTATTTTTGTTATTTGATCTGGATGAATTCAAAAGACTCAATGATATTCACGGCCACCCTACCGGGGACCGGGCTTTATGTGCAATTGCAGGGAATATACAAGCCTGTATACGCGAATATGATATCCTGGCCCGTAGTGGAGGAGATGAATTTATTTTGGTACTGGTTGATATGCAAAAAGGGCCCGAAGCCAACCGTATGATTAATAGGGTAAAAGAACGGATGGGGCTTAAAGAATTTGAACTGGGTGTAAGTATTGGGGTCGCTGAATATCCTACCGAAGCGGATAATTACGAGCGTCTTTACCACCTGGCCGATCAGCGGCTGTATACGGGGAAACATTCCGGAAAGAACAAGGTTATATCAGAATAAATTAAGCAAGATTTGATCTGCACTTGAAGGAGGAAGTGGGAATTGGGCCTACCTGAAGTAATAAGAGTCGACAAAACCAAATGCCAGCATTGTCTGGCTTGTATCCGGGTTTGTCCGGTAAAACTTTGTAATGTGGTAGAACCGGATGGAATTTCCGTAAAGTCCGAGTTATGCATCGGCTGTGGTGAATGCATCAGGGCCTGCGCTGAAAAAGGCCATCATGCACGCTATGGGGTGGATGATTTCTCTGAGTTTCTTCAAGATTTGGATGCCGGGGTTCCCCTGGGTGTCTTGGTTGCACCGGCAGCCGCTGTTAATTATCATCCCTGGTTTCCACAATTACTAACGGCTTTGCGCCGTTTAGGTGTGCACTATGTATTTGATGTTAGTTTTGGGGCGGAAATTACTACCTATCTATATGTTAAGGCCTTGGAAGCAGGCGTCAACCCCCCCATTATTGCCCAGCCTTGCCCTGCGGTGGTCAGCTACATAGAAACTTACCAAAGTGATTTGCTGCCCTACCTGGCGCCCACCCATTCGCCCACCATCGATGCGGCTATCTGGCTTAAGACTCAACCGGAGTACCGTGACCTAAAACTAGCTTTTCTCGGCCCCTGTTTGGCTAAACGGCGAGAATTCCATGATCCCAATACCCATGGGGCAGTAGCCTATAATGTAACCTTTAAGTCTTTAACTAATTATTTGGAACGGCAGGGAATTCAGTTAGAGGAGTTGGAAACGTCTGGTTTTGATACACCCGAAGCTGAACGTGCTGTGGGATATTCACAGCCCGGTGGCTTGACGGATACGTTCCGGCGCTTTGGAATAAAGGTTCGGAATGCTAATATTCCCAGGATAGAGGGCCCGCGAGAAATATATGGTAACTATTTGCCGGATTTGAATGATGATATACGGTTGGGACAAGTTCCTGTTTTAGTGGATATTCTTAATTGTGCCCACGGTTGTAACGGTGGTCCCGCGATTAATCATAATTTTTCAAAGTATCAGATTGATTCTATAATTGATGCGCGTAAGGGAGCACAGGTAGAAAAGCACCAGTCTGCAGAGGACGGTGACCCCCGGGAGGTTTTTCGAGAATTTTACCGGGGCCTTGATAAGACTACGTCGGCTTATTCTCGCCGTTATAATGATAAATCTGCCAACCAGTATCTTTGCTCTCCGTCTGCGGAAGAGGAAGAAAAAATTTGGCAGCTTATGCATAAGCTCACCCCGGAAGAGCGAGGAGTCAACTGTGCATCGTGTGGTTACGGCAATTGCCGGGATATGATGCTGGCTATTTATAATAAACTTAACCCAGTGGAAAGTTGTAAATATTATCTTTTTAAGGAAAACGAACATAACCTGGAACAGGTAGAGGCGCAGGCTCTTGAGATTGAAGAGCAGCGTGATGAAATTGCCGCCTGGAATGAAGTGCTTGAGGAAACTGTAGCATCCCGCACCACAGCTTTACGCAACCTTCTCAATAATGCCGGTCAGGGGTTTTTGTCCTTTGGGCCGGATTTGTTAGTTCGTGATGAGTACAGTAGTGAATGTGTAAGAATCTTTGGCGGCGAAATTGCGGGGGCAAAATTCGCCGGTCTTATCTTCTCCAAAGACTTGGAGCAACAAGATTTTATTGAATCTCTTTTTTTTGATATCTTTAGTCACCGGGATGACGACGCGCGAGAGGTCTATCTTCCTTTACTTCCCACCGAGGTATTAATTAATTCCAAATACATAAATGTGGAGTATAAAATGATTGAGGACACCGTCCGTAAAGGTACGGAAGTCTGTATGGCCATATTAAGTGATGTTACCGAGAACCGGCTGTTGGAAAGCCGTGTGGAACAAGAGCGCAACCTTCTGAAAATGGTGGTTAAAGTTATCGTTAACAGGACTGACTTTATTCAAAATGTCAATGATTTTAACCGGTTTTGCCATTACGGGCTGCCAAGTATTTTGGCCGGGCCGGCAACGAAAAAAGAAAAATTTGGAGGCCACTGAAAAACCCCAAATAATATAGGCGTAATTCCACATATGTCTGTGGATTGCGTCTCTTTTTATGATATAATATAGATAAAATAATACATAAATGGGTGATCATGGTGCTAAAGCCTCAACTTACACTTCCAATAAGTCAGTATTCTGACATCTACGAGCTCATCGTACCTAGGGACAACCTGTTACGGAAGATTAAAGAGAATGTCGACTTTTCTTTTGTCTACGATGAGCTTTCCTCAAAGTACTGCCCAGATAACGGCCGGTGGGCTATAGACCCCCTGCGCATGTTTAAATACCTTTTCCTTAAATGCATGTTCAACCTTTCTGATGTGGATGTTGTAGAGAGGTCACGGTACGACATGTCGTTCAAATATTTCTTGGATATGACGCCCGAGGAAAACGTCATTAATCCTAGTTCACTAACGAAGTTCCGGAAAATCCGTCTAAAGGATGTCAGCTTGTTGGACCTTCTGATCCAGAGGTCAGTAGAACTGGCAATTGAGAAAGGGATCATAAAAAGCAATAGCATCATAGTAGATTCTACCCATACAGCAGCCCGCTACAATGCTAAGTCAGCCCGGGAACAACTATTGGAACTTTCCAAGAATCTGCGGAAGGCCATATATAAAATCAACCCTCAGATAAAGACTAAGTTTCCCGCGAAGGTGAACAACGGCATTTTAGAGGATGAGATCAATTACTGTCAGGAGCTTATCACCACCGTCAAGCAGGACGAGGTCTTGGCCAGTTATCCCAAGGTAAAAGAAAGGCTGAATATCTTACAAGAGACGGTTGAAGATGATCTAGAACAACTAGCGTTGTCCAAAGACGCAGACGCCAGGATAGGACATAAAACCGCCGATACATCTTTCTTTGGGTATAAGACACATTTGGCCATAACTCCTGAACGGATTATCACTGCCGCTGAAGTTACTTCCGGCGAGAAGCACGATGGTAAACAACTAGAACCCCTGGTAGCAAAGAGTCGCGCAGTGGGTATTAACGTGGAGAACGTCATTGGCGACATAGCCTACTCAGAAAAGGACAATCTGGAGTATGCAAAGGAAAATAACATTCAGCTGGTTTCCAAATTGAGCCCGACGGTTACCCACGGTAACAGGCGCAATGAAGACAAGTTCGAATACAACAAGGATGCCGGGATGTATGTGTGCAAGGCAGGGCATATGTCTATCAGAAAGACGAGTTCTAGGCCCAAAAAGCATGCGGAAGATGGCCAGGGAACGGTCGAGTCGTACTTCTTTGATGTTGAGAAGTGCAAAGTCTGTCCACAGCAAGAGGGTTGTTACAAGCCAGGGGCCAGGACTAAGAGTTACTCGGTATCCATCAAAACCAACATCCACAGCGAGCAAATGGAATTCCAAGAGACTGAGACATTCCGTCAGCTTGCCAAAGAACGCTATAAGATTGAGGCTAAGAATAGCGAGCTCAAGTATCGGCATGGGTATGATGTAGCGTCATCCTCAGGCCTAGTTGGCATGCATTTGCAAGCTGCGGTCGCCATTTTCGCGGTCAATCTTAAGCGGGTTTTCACCCTGTTAGGGCAATAACCCAGAAAGGTGGGGCAAAGCGGGTCTAAAAATAGATTAAAAAGGAACGAGTGCTGTCTTTGCAGACAGATCTCGTTCCTTTTTTTTATCCAACTGCTCCACTGAACTCTAGGAGAACCACATTTTCAGTGGCCTCAAAATTTGCTGATATTTTTCGCCGGCTCCACACCTTTAAAGGCAATTTTAGCCAATTAAATATGAATTTTGTAGTAGATTGCTTGCACCAACTGGAAACTAAGATGACTGATTTCAAAAATGAGGGAGGATTAGATTTGGATCAAGAAGAACTTGAGCAGTTATTCAGCCAGCTAGAGCCTGATTTTTGGTTAGAAAAAGAGTTGGCTTACCTTGAGGAAGTTTTGGGTCAAAAGCTGTTAACTAAGGACGATGAATTAGTCATTAGTAAGAGTAAATTAATGGAAATTGAAAAGAGAATGGAGACTCTTTTGTCGCCATCCGACTGTAAATTATTGATTCCGGAACTCCGCCGGCTTCGCCATAAACCTTTTGCCGATTTGTTTAACTCTTTCACGGATTATGTAAGCAGGTTGGCGGAACGCTTTGAGAAACTTGTTTATCCAGTTAAGATTACTGCAAAACCGCTTCAAGTAAATCCTGATGTGTACAAGGGGCTTATCAAATCACTGGTGCATGTTTTTCGTAATGCCGTTGACCATGGGTTGGAGGGTGTGGACGAGCGCATTGAATGTGCTAAAGAAGAATATGGACAAATCTCTATAGATATTTCCACTACCGACCGGTATATTGTCGTAGGTATTAGCGATGACGGCCGGGGAATTGATGCTGCTGCCGTCCGTAGAAAGGCTCTGGCCCAAGGATTGCTCCCGGAGGAACAACTACAGGGTGCCGGCGACGATGAGGTAATGCAGCTTATTTTTGCCGACGGTTTTTCTACCAAAGACAGTGTAACGGATGTATCCGGAAGGGGTGTGGGCCTGGCGGCACTTCATCATGAGTTGACAAAATTGGGTGGGTACCCCAGGGTGGAAACGGTTTTGGGCCAGGGAACTACGTTTTATCTGTATCTGCCGCTGGAAAATGAACGAGCTTGGGCTGTTCCTGTCAGCGATTTGTTGGAGCCATTACTGGAGACTGCCAGGCATTTCCTTGCCGAGCAAATGGGTTTGGAATCGGAACCTACCGATCAAACTTCTATTATCCGGCCCGACTCTTTGGAACTATATAACAAAACAGTTCTATTAGCCATTAGGGGAGCCATTGAATGCTATTTCGTTTTAAGTGTTGATGACGAGGTTTTACGCCTAATGGTACGAAATTATTTGATGGATGATCTTCAGCCGGGTGAGGAAGAGGAGTATATGCAGGATATTTTAGCAGAGAGTGCCAATACAATACTGGGCAATTCCGTCAAATACTTCCCGGGACTGGAGGAATTGCTGGTTATCGACAGTCCGGTAGCTTTAACATCAGAAGAAGCTTTGATGAGATACAAAGAAGCAAAAATTTGGAGATATCAATTACAAACAACTGCCGGGCGGTTTAATTTAGGACTGGTGATGCCGGAGGGTGCTGCCGGCGGGCGCCTGGTGGATGAAAGTATAAGCTAGGAGGAGGCTTTCAATATGGCACGAGTTCTGATTGTCGATGACTCTGCAATTATGCGCCGAAACTTAAAAACAATATTTGTTCAAGCGGGTCACACGGTGGTTGGTGAAGCAACAAACGGGGGACAGGCTCAATTAATGTATCGAACCCATGTCCCTGACCTGGTAACTATGGACATTACCATGCCCAATGTTAACGGGATCGAAGCTGTTAAACTAATTAAGAAGGAATATCCTGATGCCAAAATAATAATGGTCAGTGCCCTGGATCAACGGAAGATGGTTTTGGAAGCGCTTAGAGAAGGGGCAAAACATTATATAATAAAACCAATTGATCATGCAACGGTGCTTAAGGTGGTCAATAAGGTATTGGGTACCCGCATTAAAGAATCCAATGAGGTTCCGGAAGAAAATGGAGCGGAAGGAACCGGCGATGCCCCGTTTGAAATAAAGAATATTGAGAACACATTTCACATTGTCCTTTCCCCCAGTCTTAATGAAGAAAATTTAACTTCGCTCATGCAGGCAATACAGGGTTTGCTGTATGTGAAACCTTTAAAAGTAGAATTGGATTTCGGCTCAATAGATAAGCTAAATGACCCGCTTTTGGATAAATTAGCAGGTATTGTGAAAGCGATTAGAAATGTTGAGGGAATCATAAGAGTTGTGGCCCGTAATAAAGATTTTGTTAACGCCATTAAGGAAAAAAGGGTTAATGAATTAGCTGAGATTATTGAAGTCTCTGAGTAGTATTAATATACATAAGAAGTAATTTCACTTTTTGTTTAAAATGTTATAAGAAGGTTATAGAAAATTGATACTAATATGATATTATTGTTTCATTGCAATTAAAATAACTTCGGGAGTGGTTTTTTGGCCGGCGAAAATGTGCACCGGATAGAGATGGACGGTAAGGAGATAATTCTTCTAGGGACAGCCCATGTTTCCAAAAAAAGTGTTGATGAGGTTAAAGAATTAATTCAAGCGGAAAAACCCGATACTGTTTGTGTAGAGTTGTGCCGGTCCCGATACCAGTCTGTTACTGATGCCGACAGGTGGAGGAATACTGACATATTTAAGATAATTAAAGATGGCAAAGCCCTGTTACTGTTAGTTAACCTGATGGTGTCATCTTACCAGAAAAGACTGGCCAGGCAGTTTGGCATTCAACCAGGCCAGGAAATGATTCAGGGTATTGTGTCGGCCAATGATGTTGGGGCCACCCTCTGTCTGGCGGACCGGGATATTCAAACTACTATGCTGCGGTTATGGCGGAGCATGAACCTTTTGGGCAAACTTAAACTATTTTATCAAATCATGATAAGTATGTTTGTCAGTGAAGACATAAGCGAGGAAGAGATGGAGAAAATGAAGAGCGAGGATATGTTAACCTCGGCCTTAAATGAGTTATCTGAGCATTCTCCCCAGTTCAAGTCTGTTTTAATAGATGAAAGAGATAAATACCTGGCCCAAAAAATTAAAACGTCCCCGGGCAATAAAGTGGTGGCTGTTTTGGGAGCCGGCCATGTTCCCGGGATCAAGCAAGAGCTGGCCCACGACCACGATTTGGATCAGCTGTCTGTGATGGCACCTGCTTCCAAAATGATAAAAATAATGGCCTGGGTCATACCTGTGCTTATACTGGGCTTAATTGCTACTACCCTTTCTGTGGACAGGTCCGCGGGCATTGACCAACTTGTAAGCTGGATTTTTTGGAATGGTTCGTTGTCCGCCTTAGGCGCTTTAATTGCCCTTGGTCATCCCCTCTCCATACTGACGGCATTTATAGCTTCACCCATTAGTTCCTTAAGTCCCCTCCTGGCAGCCGGTTGGTTCGCCGGTCTTGTGGAAGCGCTGGTGAGAAAGCCAAGTGTGCAGGATTTCGAGAACATTTCTGAGGATGTATTGTCGTTCAAGGGCTTTTGGCGTAACAAAGTGACTCATGTTTTGTTGGTGGTTGTTTTGACTAATTTGGGCAGCTTAATTGGCACTATGATCGGGGGAGCAGATGTAATCAGAAAATTTATAAATGTTTTTTTCAGTTAAGATATCATCGGTACGAGTAATCCGCCAGAAAGGATAAAAACCAAGGAGCTATCGTTAATTAGGCGATAGCTACTCCAAAGTCACCCGATTGGGTGACTTACGTTTTTTCTTGACTATGATATCTTTATCTAGAAGCTAAGAATGGAAATCATACGTACCAAGGCGAATCGGGGCTAAATTAATATGAATATGATAACAGGCGTAAAAAAAGTTATTATTGCCCTAACCGCTGTTTTAATATTTATCGCTATATGCTCGGCGGTAATGAACTTTACGAATACAAGTGCAAAGTTTTCATCCCTTTCCCCCCGGAATGGGACTTTGTCTCTTTCCGGGTGGAATCCGGAAAGAGACGGCCTTTTAATCCTGAACGGAGAATGGGATTTTTATTGGCATAGCCTTTTAGATTACGGTGAACTGAGGAATGCAGACCTGAGAGCAGACGTAAAAGCCCGGGTGCCCTCTGTTTGGAACAATTACCAAATAAATAATCAAAATCCCCCAGGTTTTGGTTATGCCACTTACCATCTGAGGATAGTAAATGCAAGAACAGACACCCCCATGGCCTTCCGTATACCCACCATGTCCACCGCTTACAGCATGTATGTAAATAATACGCTAATCGCATCAAACGGCGTGGCAACAGCAAACAAAGAATATTTCAGGCCGGAATACAGGCCCGTGACCGTTCAAGTGTGGCCTTCCTCTTCACAATTCGACATTATTGTTCAGGTATCCAACTTCATTTATGCCCGCGGAGGTATGTGGTATCCCATTTACATGGGTACACCGGAGCAAATTCAAGATTATAACAAGCACATCGTATACCGGGATATCTTCTTGTTCAGCAGCTGTTTTATTTTGGGGTTGTATTATTTAAGTATTTTTCTTTTAAGACGGGAAGACAGAAGCAGCCTGTATTTTGTCTTCATGTGTCTTGTGGTCATGGGTAGGACCGTTATACACGGGGATTACGCGGTATACACGCTGATTCCCGTGATCAGCTTTAGCGGTATCGTATTTATCAACTATGTTACTTTGTATTGGTTTCCCATAACCTTTGTACTGCTGTTAAGTGAGATGTTCCCGAAAGAGGTGCCCAAGCAGGCGGTCAGGGTTACGGTTGTTTACTCTGCCGTGATGACGCTGGTTACAGTGCTTGCACCGCTTCATTTCTATACTAAGTATACTTACTTAATCCTGTCGGTAGCCATACTGATAGCTTTGTATGCATTGGTGATTACTTGCATTGCTTTTGTTAGAAGGCGGCCGAATTCATTTATTGTATTTATGGGAGCTTTGGTAATGATATCGGGTGCCATCTACGATGTATTGTGTTATTACCGGGTGATATCCCTTAATGTGGGAGAACTATCCAGTTTTGGGTTTGTGGTATTTCTTTTTTTGCAGTCTTTTGTGTTGGCCAGGAGGTTTTCCCAGGCGTTTACAAGTGTAGAGGACCTATCCCGGCGATTAGTGAAGATGGATAAAATCAAAGACGAGTTTTTGGCTAATACGTCCCACGAGTTGCGCACACCTTTGAACGGCATACAGGGGATAACCGAGGCCATGCTGCGCGGCAGTGAGGGTAATCTTAATGAAGGACAGAGGCAGAGCCTTTCCATTATTGCGCTGAGCAGCAGGAGGCTGGCCAACCTGGTCAATGACATTCTGGATTACTCATGCTTAAAGCACAGTGATATAAAGCTAAATCTTAAACCCCTAAGGATAAAGGGAATTGTGGAAACCACAATTCATGAGTTGCAACAGCTATATGACCCGGGAAAGATTACCATATCCCACACTTTACCAGACAATTTACCCACTGTCCGGGCTGATGAAAACAGGTTAGTCCAAATTATGCACAATCTGATCGGCAATGCGGTGAAATTTACCACGCAGGGGTATATCAGGGTTACGGCTAAGGAATGCGGAGAAATGCTGGAGGTCTGTGTGGAGGATACCGGTCAGGGCATTCCAAGGGAAAAGATAGCTGACATTTTCAAGTCCTTTGAACAAGCGGATGCTTCAACTACCCGCAAGCACGGCGGCACGGGGCTGGGGCTTTCCATTACCAAACACCTGGTGGAATCCCATGGAGGCAGTATTTGGGTAAAATCTACCCCGGGAAAAGGGTCACGGTTTTATTTTACCCTACCGGTAACGAGGTCGCATGTTATTGAAAATGATACTACCCTGCCCGTGTATGAAATTGCCGCCGGCCTGCACGGAAAAAACGATAACCTCAGGGTATGCGGCACGGGTGCACATGTTTTGATCGTTGATGACGAGCTTTTAAATTTGCAGTCCGCGGCTGCCATCTTAAAAACCGGAGGGTACTCCATTACTGCAGTGGACAATGGAACCGCCGCCCTAAAGGAAATTTATAATAATAACTTTTCTCTGGTTATATTGGATGTAATGATGCCGGAAATGTCAGGCTATGAAGTATGCCGGAAAATAAGAAGTTATAAGTCCCATTATGATTTGCCGGTGCTGATGCTTACCGCCAAGACAAGAACCAGGGATATTGTAATGGGTTTTGAATCCGGTGCCAATGATTATTTGCCCAAACCGGTTGAGGTGGAAGAACTGCTGGCCAGGGTTAAGACTCTGGTTAATTTAAAGACTTCACTGGATAAGGCCAGGGCGGCGGAAGTAGCTTTTCTGCAGGCTCAGATCAAACCGCATTTTTTGTTTAATGTGCTTAACACTATATCGGCCTTCTGCGATACCGACCCTGAACGGGCCGGAGCACTTATTGACGACCTGGCCAACTATTTAAGGCATAGTTTTGACTTTATGAACTTGGATATGTTTGTCCCGGTTAATAAAGAACTCAGTCTTGTAAAGTCGTACCTGGAAATAGAAAAGGCAAGGTTCGGGGAGGAATTGGCGGTGGAGTTTGATACAGACAATAGCCTACGGGTAGATATACCTCCACTTTCCATACAGCCCCTGGTGGAGAACTCCATTCGACACGGCCTGAGGAAAAAAGCCGGCCGGGGCCTAGTGACAGTGTCAATACAGCAAAACCCGGGAGATGTAAAGGTAATTGTAACCGATAACGGGCGGGGTATCCCCAACGTCAAGCTGGAGAAGCTTTTGGCGTCGGATAATACAGGCAGTGTGGGGCTGCGCAATATTCATTCCCGTTTGACCAGGCTTTATGGAAAGGGTTTATCCATCAGGAGCGAGGTAGGTAAAGGGACAGTTGTTTCTTTTAAAATACCCCGGGGAGGTGTTTTACTTGATTCGGGCCATAGTAGTGGATGATGAGCGTCCCTCGGTGGATAAAATGGCGAAGCTGCTGGGGGACAGCGGGGTGGTGGATATTAAGGGCAGGTTTTTGAATCCCCTGGAGGCCCTGGAGTATGTCAAAAAAATGAAGATAGACACAGCCTTTCTCGATATTGAAATGCCGGAGTTGGATGGATTTCAGCTGGCTAATCATATCCTTGAGCTGCAGGGGTGGACTGCAATTGTGTTTGTGACGGCCTATAATGAATATGCTGTGGAAGCATTTCGTATCAATGCCCTGGATTACCTATTGAAACCGGTGAACAAAAAACGTTTAAGGGAAACCCTGGACAGGATAAGAAAAGAAAAAAAGATCGGTCTTAACCCGTCTCGCCTGCAGGTGCGCTGTTTCAGTAAATTTAAAGTAATTACCGGGTCCGGCGAGGTTAAGTTTCGCACCAGCAAGGCAGAGGAGCTTTTGGCCTACTTGATTGAGGGCAGGGGTGCCCAGATCAACCGTGATGAAATAATTGATCGTTTATGGCCGGATTATGACGGCGACAGGGCCGTCGCCAACTTTAATACCACACTGTACTATGTGCGGAAAGCACTATTACAAAAAGGCATCCGGGTGCCTATCGAGCACTCCAGGGGTTGTTACAGGCTGGATGCCACTTCCGTTGACTGTGATTACCACAAGTTTTTATCGCTGGTATCTGCGCCGAGGCTTATCAATGATATAACCATTTCTGATTATGAGGAAATAGCAGCCCTTTATCAAGGAGATTACCTGGGAGGCAATCAATACCAGTGGCCGGAGAGGAGCAGGATGCTGCTCAGAGATAAATATGTGCAGCTGCTTTTAGATATGGCGGAGTACTATAAATCCGCCGGAAAGCATAGCCAGGCAGTGGAGCTATTAAAAACCGGCCTGGGGCATGAACCGCTGCACACGGATTTAAACTATACTTTGGTGGAAACTTTGATGATGTTAAAAAAGCGTATTGCCGCGGTCAAATACTACGATGCATACAAACGGGAACTAAAAAAAGAACTGGGTCTTGAGCCTGATGTAAAGCTGAAGAAATTGATGGCGTGAAAACCAGCTCTTAAATTTTTTTGGGACACTAACCGTTCGGTTAACCGGGCGGTTTTTTGCATTTTTACTATTTTTTTAGGTTGTTTAGTGGTGGTTTAGTGGACCACTTTACAATAAAAGCAAAATTTTCTGTGTTGTAATCATTCGGGGTGCAGCACGGGCTGGAGGGATGTGAAGAAATGAAGCTAAGACGTTTTAGAAAAATGCTCGCCATAATTGTCTCATGTACATTACTAGCAGCAAATCTCCTTTACTTACCCGGTTATGCTTATGCCGGTGAGCCTGATGTTACAGTGGAGAGCACCTACGGGGACGGTCTTTCTTATTATGCCGTTTATAACTATAACGGGCAAACATACCGCAGTAACCAAATAGGCCCGGCTATGAACAGGCATATTTGGAAAAAGCTAAATGATGAAGACCGGGGAAAAGTGATCAAGACACTATATGACTACGGTGACAAGGTTGCCCAGTTCGGTAAGGAAGGTGCCGACCAGATGCTGGACTGGCACAAAAGCACCGACCAGTATTCCCAGGCCAAAGTACTTTGGCAGCAAAGAATCATGAACAAGTATTACCCGGAACTGGAGGATTTTTACGGAAAGAGTTTTGATGAGCATTTCCCCGGTTTGTTTGATGGTACGGATGAGCACGGAACTCCCATCAGGTGTAATGATAAAGCCCTTAATGAAGCCTATGAACAGAAAAAAACCGAAATTAGCCAGGCCTGGCAGGACGGCAATCTTGCCTACGGGCGGGTTAAGAGCATGAAGAGCAGTCAAATTGCCTATTCGGTAAACGTGGGTTCTCAAGCCATTATCAAGCTGCTGAGTGATGGTTTTTTCATGCCTCATGCCACCCGCGGCGCGGCGGTGATGAGTGATGCCCTGGCCCAGGTTTTTGATTTTGCAAGCAATACCTACGATAATTTATCCAACAGTGACCCCTCACCGGGTGAAGTTATACAGGCCATTGAAAAGATATTGGACCAGTTTGCCGGGGTGGCGGAAGACAAAAAAACAGAGGTGGAAGAGGGAGTAGTTGAGTTAGAGGATTTAATTGCTCAGATGAAAGAGGCAAGCTCTCAGTCATATGCGGCATACCAGGCCGAGCTGGAACAGCAGCAATCCGCTGCAAACAGCCGCAGTGAAGTCCTAGGTGAATTGTATGACGGTAAGGAAGACTGTGGGGTTACTCTTCCCGCTTTGCCGGTTCCCAGCGAACCGGATGATGATGGTTTATCCGAAGAAGAAAAAGAGGCCAAGAAAGCGGAAATCCAAAGTAAACTTGTGGACCTGCAGTCTGAATACGATAAACTCCGGGATGAGTACACCTCCTTGCTGGCAGAATTGGAGGCAAAGGAAGAAGCGGCCCTGGCATACGTGGAACGCAGCAATTGGCCCACCGGTGGTTACACTGATGAAAATGGAGAATACCATTCGGATACCTTTATGTCGGAAATCTATGACCGGAGTGTCGAGGTGGTTAACTTAAAGGGCCGGGAGGTTTATTTTGACCCCCTGGTGGAAATCACCAATGTGGAAGGTGAGTTTAGCCGGCATTCCAAAGAATATGTGGACAATATAGTTCATTTTTATGATCAAACTGCTTTGGCATATTCGGGCATGATTGACAAGCTGGACAGCTTCGAAAAAGAACTGCAAGATATAATAACATACGGCGAATCATTCCATGAGGCTCTGGCCGGTATTGTTAAAAAGAGGCAGGATATTATAGATAAAGATAATTCCATGTATCATTATTATTTAAACCAGATTATCGAAATTGATTCAATTCCTGATATAGCAGAGAGGGAAGAAAAAAGACAGGAAGTAGAACGTGGTGTATTTAAAAACGAGTATCCGGAATTTGCAAGGCCGGACTTTGAGAAATATCACCAAACTAAAAATGAAGTAGTGGATAGAATTGTGCATTACACTGGTATAGTGGAAAATGTTATTCCCAAAAATAAAACATTGTGGAATAGTTTGTATGAACAATACCTGGATGCCCTGGATGTGGTTTATGCGGAATACCAGGAATACAAGGTTAACTATGAAAATGCCGTCAGTCAAATGGCTGGAACCATCACTCAGCTCAACGAACTGTATAAGAACCCGTACTTTATACAATCCAAGGAGGGTGACACCAGTTATTATTATGACGGG
Source organism: Clostridiales bacterium (assembly GCA_016278505.1). Lineage (GTDB taxonomy): Bacteria > Bacillota > Desulfotomaculia > Desulfotomaculales > VENG01 > VENG01. The sequence continues at coordinate 148,771 of JADQBQ010000017.1, read as the reverse complement.
TCGGTAAAATACGCCGAAAATGCCCTCGGTGCCATTGATATTGAGTATATTAGAGCACAGTTAATTTACGATGATTATGAGCAAACATATAATCAAATACTTAACGAACTGAATGACCTCAGGTTGCAAGAAGGGTCTTTCATCAGAAGGTATACCATAGCCAAGAATAATGCCGAATATTATGAGGCGAAACTGCAGTTTATCGTAAACACTTTGGGAGCAAGCAAGGGTTCTGTTAAATATGAAAACCTGACCTCCATGTATGGCAGCATTGTAGGGCCCGGCGATATAAAAGACGCCCTGTTGAGCCAGGAGCAAAAAAGCAGGCTGGCCATGCCTGTGGTGGGAAGTAATGTAGCAGACGTATATGATATGCTGTTGGGGCAAACCGACAGTTACTGGCAATTGGCAGACCTTAAAGAAGAAATCCAGGAAGAAAGCGATGAATGGAGAGAAGTCTCCGAGGAAAATTATGAAAGCCAGATAAAAGCAGCTTATCAGAGGGCTGAGGAGATTTATACGGAACAAAAAACAGGTGCTTTTCGGGAGGCGGAGGCCGGAATCGGGGAAGTGTACACAAATATAATTGATGTGCTGGATGAAACCGGTGTGGATTATACCGCCCCTATAAATGGTTCCGGTGATGGGTTGAGCGCGGAAAAACCCGTTGGTTTATTGGAAGTAACTCACATACAAAAGGATTCGGCTACTTTTGCCGCCAAAATATACAGTGGCAGTATGGAACAACTGAACGAGGCGGGCTTTTTCTGGACGGATAATACACAAATAGCCATGAACTTCTTATATTACGTAGGTACAGACGAAATAAATAAACTGGTTAGCACACAGGTAAATGAAACCACCGGAAAATTTTTTGCTGATGTAAAAAACTTGGAAGAGGAAAAGGAATACTATGTGATTGCCTATGCCGATTTGGGCGGGATGTATTACTTTTCCGATATGGCAACCTTTACAGCCACAAGTGCTTCCGGTGTTGCAGAATTAAGCGGGCTGGAACTCAGTGGAGTCTTATTCAATGAAGAATTTGCCCCTGGAAATACGGCCTACACGGCAAGCGTGCCCGGCAGCGTTACCGCCACCACCGTAACAGCGGCGGTGTACGATCCAGGAGCAAGTTATGTAATCCGGGCCAATGGTGTAATTACTGGTAACCCGGTGGCACTGCAGGAAGGAATCAATAATATTGAAATTGTGGTTACGGCGGAAAACGGCACCACCACCAAATCATATACTGTGACGGTGACAAGGCAATCACCGGGCGGGCAGGATAATGAAAGGGTGATGGTCTATCCCACCAGCCTCAATCTTACAGCAGGGGGAGATGCCGGCTTTTCCATGGTGTTGGGTTGGGAGCCTGCGGATACGGTAACCGTTTATGTGTACGGGGAAGATTATCTTACGCTGGAGCCAGACAACATTGTATTTAATGAACAGGATTGGGATATTCCGCAGGGCGTAACGGTTGCCTGGGCGGGTGACGGTATCCCGGAGGATTTTGACAGTGCAACGGTAACCGGTTTTGTATACAGTAACGACCCTTATTATAACGGTATTTCGGTACCTCCAATAACGATAAATATCAGCGGTGAAAACCTTTCCGGCGATGCGACCCTGAGCAGCCTGGCCTTGAACAGGGGTAACCTGGTGCCGGCATTTGAACCCGGTACCGCCGAATACACCGCCGCGGTTGGGAAAGGTGTTAACAGCATTACGGTGATCCCTGTAGCCAGGGATGCGGGTGCTGCTGTTAAAGTTAACGATAATGCTGTTGCCGGAGGGAATGCTTCTCAACCTATTGATCTTGACTATGGCCTTAACACAATAACGGTGGAAGTAACGGCGGCCAACGGAATAGACAAAATGACATATACCATAACGGTAACTCGCGCCGGGAACAGTGATGTTGTTATCGGCGGCGGAGAGCCCGGAGAGGCACGGTTGCCCTCAGGTAATACGGGTATAGAAATGAACGAAGATTCCGCTGTTGATCTTAGTGCCGGGGTCCAAGCAGCATCCGGCGGTGTGATAACGGTAGGGGGACAGAGCCGGAGCCTGACTTCTTATACCGGCGGCGATCTGGGAGGTGTCGACCTAACGACCCTGCAAAGTGTGGGCGGCAAGCCGGTGCGGGTGGAAAAGGCTGTACGCCTGGAGTCCGGCGTTAACGGGCAACCGGTAACCATTACTAATACCGGTCTGGCCGGTGTGAGCGCCACCATTCCCGATGGAACAACCATCATGGCCCCGTCCCGCTGGGACGGGACCCTCATACCACCTAAACCGGTGACGGGTACCGGTACCGCGCCTTCCGGTTTCTCGGTGGGGGATACCGTTATCGAGGTGGGTTCTCCCGATGCAGTACTCCTTTTTGACCGGCCGGTTATACTGACCCTGAGGGGTGTCACCGGGCCGGTAGGCTACAAGCCCGCCGGTGAGGATACCTGGGTGCGGATCACCCAAAGGGCCGGGGGAACCTATGATAATCCCGAGGCCCCTCTATTTCCGGGAGAGGCTTATATAACCAACGGCACTGATACCAAGATAATCACCTGGCACTTCACCAGCTTTGCCGGCCTGGAGGCCCGTTCCACCTCTCCGGGCGGTGGTGGCGATAGTGGAAGCGAAAGCAGTGGTAGGGATGTTACAAAGGAAGTTACTAGGCTAATTAAAGCCGCCGTCGGTGGGGAGATCAGCCTGGCGGGTATAATGGTGCATGTTCCGGGTGGCAGTCTCACCGCAGATGCCCGTTTCAGAATTGAAGCATTGAATACAGGAGAGCAAGCCGATATAATGCCGGCTGGGATGCGGTTTAAGCTTTGTGGCAGCGTATATGAAATCACCACCACCGGCAGCGGAAAATTCGAGAACAATCCCATAACCGTCAAGCTGGCCTATGACGCGGCTAAGCTGGCGGAAAGTGAGCAACCGGTAGTTCATTATTATGATGAGGAAACCGGGGAATGGATTGCCTTAGATACGGGTACTGAATTGGACAAGGAAACACAAACTCGTTACGCAGTTAGCACAGTTAACCACTTGACAAAATTTGCGGTGTTTAGTACCAAAAAAGAAGAAAGTGTAATCAGCAGAATAATTACATTGACCATAGGGAACAAATCGGCTACGGTGGAAGGCAAGCCCTATACCCTGGATGCCCTGCCCTACGTGGATGAAAGGGCCGGCAGGACGCTGGTACCGGTGCGTTTTGTCAGTGAAGCCCTGGGAGCCGGAGTAGAATGGAATGCCGGCGACCGCAGGGTGACCATAACAGATAGTGGTAAGACGATTGTTCTTACTATAGGGTCGCAAAGGGTACGTGTAGAAGGGGCAGAGCAGGTCACAGATTGTGCGCCTGCGGTACTGCCACCGGGCCGGACCTTTGTGCCGCTGCGTTTTATCAGTGAAACCCTGGGGGCGCAGGTGGATTATAAAGCTGATACTGGCCGGATCACCATTACCAGGTAGCCATGTATTCAGAATGATTTAACTGCTTAAACAAAAAACCGTTCGGTGAAAAACCGAGCGGTTTTTTGTTGTTTCCAATGCTGATTACTTTTTTCGTTGGCAAAAAAACGGTGGGACAAGGTACCTTCCCTTATCTCGGATGGCTTTGTTTAGCCGTGGTTTAGTGGAGCACTTTACAATTAAGACAAGAGGATGAAAAGGATGACCTTTATGTATAATGCAGCAGTTATGGAAACGGACAGGGGTTGCCTGAAATATTTGTCCCGCATGCTAAAAGAGGTGATTTATTTAAGTAATATCTTTCTAAAAAACCGATGGCTGATACGGTTTTACGAATATTGATTCAAGGTATTAAAAAAAAATAATTTTTGGACGGGGGATGTAAAGAAATGAGAAGGTTTAGTTGGTTAACGGCTTTATGTCTGATAGTGTGCCTGTTATCCATTTTGGTAGGGGGTGTGCCAAGTGCCCAAGCCAGTCCCTTTGAGGGCGGTGATGGTTCGCCGGGCAATCCTTACCAGATTGCAACCGCGGAACAGTTATACAGCGTCCGAGAAGCGGCGTATCTTGATAAAGACTTTGTTCTGGTGAATGACATTGACCTGTCCGGTTACCGCAGTGGAGCCGGCTGGCAACCCATTGGCACGCTGGGGAGTCCATTCACCGGCAGTGTGCACGGCGCGGTCTATACGATCAGCGGTCTCTATATTGACCGGGAAGATGAAAATTATGTAGGTTTGTTTGGTTCTTTAAATGGCGCTGCCATTCAAAATTTGGTATTAAGAGATATAGATGTAACAGGTAAAAGATACGTAGGTAGCCTAACCGGATATGCCCAGAACTCTGATATATCAGACTCGCATTCGGAAGGGGCAGTAGAAGCATTTAAGTTTGCAGGAGGCTTGGCAGGAGTAGCGAGTGGTACGGACATTCGCAATTCCTCTGCCAAAGTGAGTGTGGTAGGTTATAATAATATTGGTGGCTTGTTAGGTCAGGCAGTGGGCGGCAGTTGTAATATTGCCGGTTCCTATGCTGCAGGTGATGTTATGGCGGATAGCATGTATATTGGTGGTTTAATAGGCATTGTAGATAGTAATGATACGCAAATAGTTAATTCTTACGCCACTGGAAATGTGCATAGCGACGATAATGGTCATGTAGGTGGTTTAATTGGAAGTTTCAATGGTTCCAAAATTATTAATTCATATGCAGTTGGTACGGTTGAAAGCCGGGAAACCCCAGCTGGTGGTTTGGTAGGGTATCATTATTCCGGGGAGATTACGGGATCTTTTTATGACACAAATACCACCGGTCAATCAGACACAGGCAAGGGCGAACCCAAGGCCACTGTGGAAATGACGCAGGCAGATACTTTTACAGGCGCAGGCTGGGATTTTGAAGATGCCTGGTTAATTGAGGAAGGAGTATCCTACCCCTATTTAAAAGATAACCAGCAAGACCCCAAACCGGCTCCTCCCGAATTATTTGCGGGTGGCGACGGTACAGCAGAAGCTGCTTTTTTAATTAACACACCGGAGCATTTGGATAACATCCGGATTTACCTTGGCAGTAAACACGCGGATAAACACTTCAAACTCACGGGCAATATTGACATGAACATAGCTCCTTGGAATACCGATGAAGGCTGGGAATCCATAGGCACATCCGAGATTCCATTTGCCGGGAATTTTGACGGTAACGGTCATACCATTAGCAATTTGTTCATAAACCGGGGTGATACGGCTTGCATAGGCCTGTTCGGTTGCACCGACGGTGCCGTATTAGCAAACATTGACCTGCAGCTGGAAAGTGTAACCGGGAACATGTATGTAGGCGGCCTGGTGGGGCGGGCCGACAATAGTGATATCATTAACTCCAGTGCCACAGGTGAGGTAAAAGGCACACATAGTCTCGATGAGGTAGGCGGTTTGGTTGGGAGGGGCGTTGGTTCCACCATTAGTAAATGTAAGGCCGCGGGCACCATTTTAGGCCATAATCGAGTAGGCGGTCTTTTAGGGTATGTAGGAAGTAGCACTAAAATCATAGATTGCGGTGCCACCTGCTCCGTGACCGGCAATGACTATGTTGGTGGCCTGGCGGGAATAAACTACGGAGGTATCAGCGACTCCTTTGCCACCGGCAGCGTGAATGGCCATGATTATATAGGTGGCCTAACGGGTTACAATTACATGGGTGAAATTTTAGATTCCTACGCTGCGGGCCCTGTGGAAGGAAACGATAAGGTTGGTGGCTTGTGTGGCTACAATTTTCACGGTACTGTTACCAGCTCCTATGCTACGGGCATTGTGAATGGCAATAATAATACGGGCGGATTGGTGGGGCAAAACAGCAGTGGTACGGTAACCGCTTCTTTCTACGACCGCGAGACCTCCCTCCAAAATGACACGGGTAGAGGTGAACCGAAAACCACGTCAGAAATGAAAAATTTTAGTACCTTTACGGGGTGGGACTTCAGTGAGGTGTGGGTAATGCAAAAAAGCGTTACTTACCCCTTGTTGCGGTGGCAGGATGAAGCGGCAGGTATTACTATTGATGTCACCGGCGTGGTGTTGGATCACAACGTTCTGAACCTGACGGTGGGTGAAGTGACGGCGGCCTTGACGGCAGTGGTTAGCCCGGCATATGCAACCAACCGGGACGTGAACTGGAGCAGCAGCAACCCCGGGGTGGCAACGGTGGATGCTAATGGAATAGTAACCCCGGTGGCGGAAGGTACGGCGATCATTACGGTTACCACAGTGGATGGCGGGTTTGCCGCGGAATGCACCGTTACAGTCAAACCTAAGGAAACACCTGTTATCGATTATGTTACCGTCACGGGCACCAACCCGGTGAACGGAAATACCGGTGTATCCCGCAATCCAACCATCACCGTCAACTTCAGTGACAACATTGAGGCGGGCACCAACTACCATGGTGTTACGTTACAAAGCCCAGGCGGCATCATCAACATCATTACAAGCATCAACAGTGATGTGCTGACCATTACGCCGGATAGCAATCTTGCTTACAAGACTACCTACACGGTAACGATTCCGGCGGCCGCGGTAAAGAGCAGTGGCACCGATGCTGATCTGGGCAGCACATACGAATTCAGCTTCACCACTCGGTCCGCTCCTTCGGGCGGCAGCGGCAGCAGTCGGGTTGCTGCGAATGAAGTCAGTAAACAGATTAGAGCCGCCAGCGGCGGGGATATAGGCTTAAAGGACATAGTGGTGCATGTGCCGGCCGGTAGTATTACCACTGATGCGCACTTCACTATCCAAGAGTTGGGTTGACCGTCGAAAACAGAATTGTACCGTCCGGTACGCGGGTCAAATTATGCGGTAAGATATATGACATCACCACCACCGGCAGCAGTGACTTCGGTGAAAACCCCATATTCGTCAAAATAGCCTATGACCCGGCCAACCTGGCGGAAAACGAGCAACCGGTTATTCATTACTACGATGAAGAAGCCGAAGAATGGGTGGCCTTAGAGACGACTACCGAATACAGCGAGGAAACACAAACGAACTACGCTGTTACCAGTGTGAATCACCTGACCAGGTTTGCCGTATTTGGTACCGAGAAAGATGCAATTACCGAAGCCAGCATAATAACCCTGACCATCGGTCAAACATCAGCCACAGTGGAGGGCCGGCCTTATAGCCTGGATGCCCTGCCATACGTAGATGAACAGGCCGGCCGGACATTAGTTCCGTTGCGTTTCGTCAGTGAAGCCCTGGGGGCCGCAGTGGAATGGGAGCCTGCTGACCATACCGTAACCGTTGAAGACGGCGGCAAAACAATGACTCTGAAGCTGGACTCCAAAAGTGTTATGGTTGACGGGGTGGAACAGATTATCGACAGCGTTCCTGCCGTACTTCCGCCCGGACGCACCTTCGTACCGCTGCGCTTTGTCAGTGAAACCTTGGGCGCACAAGTAGAATATGATGCTTCCACTAAATTGATTACCATAACCAGATAGATTGCATTACTCTGATATAAAGTATAGAGATAAAAGAGCAGCCTTGACACGGCTGTTCTTTTATACTTAGGGTATGTTCTTGCGGGCCGTTGTGCCGGATTTATGGCTGAAACAAAGGAATAAAGTACTGAAAAGCGTGCGCAGAGGGAACCAAATGAGCGCGCTTTTCTTATATCTTGTTTAGTGGTGGTTTAGTAGACCAATTTACAATAAATGCAAGAGTATGCAAAGGATGACCCTAATGTATAATGCGATGGTTATGGTAACCGATAGGAATTGCCTGAAATGCTTGTCCCGCTTGCTAAAAGAAAATCGTTATATAAATTCTGTGACCAGCTTTTACCGGAGTGAAGATTACCTGTGTGAACTGAAAAAAGGAAAGATGCATATAGCCTTTATCCGGGTGGACAGTCCGGGGCTTGAGGGGTTGTCCTTGGCCAAGGCAACCCTGAAGATATCTCCGGCAACGCGGGTTGTTTTTATTTCGGGTGTAAAAAGTTATGCAATTATGGCCTTTGAGGAACGGGCCAGCGGTTATTTAGTGCTGCCGGTAACGCAAAAGGATGTGGATGTAGTGGTTGCAAACATTAGAAGAAGGGATTATTGGAGACTAGGTGACGGGCCAAAATGACAGGAGTTTGTATTCCCGGTTAACATCTTTCGGGGTTTCAGGAATATAATGGGAAGTGTGAGTCTGGGAAGGTTTTAGAGAGGGATTACCTGGCCTGGTCCGGGGGAAACATGATTTTGGAGGATTCACCGGTCTATGCAGCTGGTAAAGGGCCAGGGAAAATTATTAAATGGAAATTCCCTGCCAGTGGTTGAATCAAATGCATCTACTTTTTTCCCTACCCCTGTCAATGTGCCGGGTTTTGGTATTTTTGCGGGAAGGTATTCCTTTACAATTCAGCATCTCCTTCACAACCGCAACAAAAACGTCAGTTCCGCCCTGGAAGCTACTTTGGTTTTAACAAATATTCGTTTAAGATAGGTTTTAACAGTATTTTCACTGATAAAAAGGTCTCTTGCTATATCTTTATTTGTTTTGCCACGGGCAATTAATGATGTAATTTCATATTCCCGTCCGGTGAGGCCGAACATGTTCGACAGTTTATCTTTGTTGTTAACCGGAGTTGTTTCGATAAGGGTAGCTTTTTCAAAAACGTTGTTCAGGTGATAATGTAACATTTTCAGGAGTTCCATTTCCTCATTATTGAAGTCAGGGCTTTTGGGACCCCGGTGCAGTGATATCATTCCCACCAGTTGATGGAGATAGAAAACCTGTACACAGGCAATATGGTAAATGCGCTGGGGCAGCAGGAAATCAACGCGGTGTTCGTTTTTAGACCATTCCTTGTAATCGAAATAGTCCGAGCTTTTATCTACAGGTGGGATTATACCCCCGGCAAAAACCCTTTGCTTGTATTTGTCTTTTTCTTCGTAATACTCCTGGTATTGTATAAAGTAGTCGGGATCAAGGCCGGAAAAAAAAGGGGTGCCAAAAGTGTACGTTCCCGGCTTAACCATGAACACAGCCGCACTGTCGTGCGGTACCAGAAGCGACAGGTGGTCCAGTACAGTAGCATTTATTTTGTCCATGCCGGAGTAACTATAGATCTGCCGGATCAGGTTATCATAAATTTTAAACTGGCGGGTATTTAGCATTAGTCTTCTCCTTCTTTCAAACAAGGGACTAATTAGTTAACTTTATTTTTCCTGTATAGTATAATATCTGTAGTATTGGACATATTTATAGTTTTTCCCTTTTAAATGAAAGGAGCTTCTCAAAAGATTTGTCTATTTTGAATCTGGAAAGGCACGGTTTAAACTCAGTTCCACATGATGAAAGAACAGCCACCTGGTTTGACTTATTTACTATTTGGTCCGGTGTGAGCATCTGCCTGCCTTCTTTTATTGTCGGTGCGCTGCTGGTTCCGGCGTTCAGTTGGGGCGAAGCAATCCAAATAAATTTTTTAGGTAATTTTATAGTGGGAATACTGATTGTTCTAGGGGGCTATTACGGAACGAGAACAGGCTTTCCGTCAGTAATCATGGGCCGGCATGTCTTTGGCAATCCTTTAGGGCAGTGGTTGCCCACCGCGGCACTGTTAATTTCAACACTTGGTTGGTATGCCGTTATGACTGTTTTAACAGGTATGGCTTTGGCAGAAATGCTTGGACATAACCTTGGTTTATTTATGTTACCACTTTTTATCGCTCTTGTGGGTCTTTTAAATGCTTCCACGGCGGTGGCTGGCTTTCATAGAATGCGCTGGTTTAACCGCCTGATGGTGCCCCTTTTAGGGGTTTTTTGTGTATTTTTAGCTTTAAAGGTATTTAACCATATGCCGCCTGTAACAAGTGGTTCATACCAACCTTCCGGGAAGCTTTCATATGGTGCAGGTATTGATCTGATTATCGGAAGTTTCTTAGCCGGAGCATTTGCCGCTTCGGACTTTTCCAGATATGCACGTAATAATCTGCATAACTGGTTAGGCACTTTTCCCGGTACCTTTCTTATGTCATTTTTATTGGGGCTGTTGGGTATGTATTCTGTGATCGCCACAGGCGAATGGAATCCCGTTTTGGTGGTTCAAAACCTGGGTATGGGCATCCCGGCGCTGTTATTTATTTTGTTTGCCAACTGGACAACCAACCATAATCTACTGTATTCCTCCGGGATGGCCTTACTGAATATATTCCCCCGGTTGGAACGGTGGAAAAGTACGATCATTTGCGGTGTTTTGGGGACAGTGCTGGCGTTGACAGGAATTGTTGATTATCTGGAATCATGGCTGACCTTGCTGTCCTATATTTTTGCTCCACTACTGGGTGTAGTTCTGGCCGAATTGTTTGTGGTAGGCAATAAAAAAGCTGCAGTTGCTATCAATATTTCTGCATTCATTGCCGTTGGTATTGCAATTTTAGTTGAAATATTCTTACCGCCACAATACGTAGCGTCTTTAGCCGGGCTGGCGGTTGCGGCAGTAGTCTATATATTTCTTAAAGTTGGGGCGTTTTACATTACAATTTAAGTTGTATAAAAGAATGGTCCTTTAGATAACTGATAACCTTTGCTGCACTTTCTTCAACGGTTTCCCGGTCAGTTCGCAGTTCTATTTCCGGGTTTACCGGGTGTTCATAAGGGTCAGTTATGCCGGTGAATTGGGGTATTTCTCCGGCAACAGCCCTAGCATAAAGACCTTTTATGTCTCTGTCCCGGCATACTTCCAAGGGGGCATTGACATATACCTCAATAAAATTACCGATAAGTTTCCGGGCTTTTTTTCGGGCTTTACGGTAGGGCGATATAAAACTGCATAAGGTGATAACCCCGTTTCTGGTAAGCAGGAAAGCCACAAAACTATTGCGGTAGATATTTTCGTCCCGGTCTTCTCTGCTAAACCCTAGATCACGGGTGAGGTACGTCCTGACTATATCCCCGTCCAGCCTTTCTACACGGAAGTTTTCTTTTTCCAAGAGCTCTTCTATCTTTTTGGCCACGGTGGTTTTTCCTGCTCCGCTAAGACCGGTAAACCAGACGGTTACGCCTTTCTGGTCTGTCATAGTGGTGTTTCCTTTCTGTTTTTTGGCAGGGTCCCTGCATGTAAAAGGTGCTCATGACTGCAGGATACGCAATACTAAGAGTAGTCTAATATTTCTATTCAAAGAGTTCAATAGCTCTACATAATATTGATGGTTCAAGCAAACCTGATTTTGGATGTTCATTGCCCCTTTCTTCCAAGGGGGATTTTTGTTATAAAAAAAGACCCCGGAATGTTTTTGTCTATATATTATATAAGAGCAGGAAAAAATGATGAATTAAGGGAAATTAATAGAATAAAGTCTTGAGCCAGGGGATGGAAAATGGATAATAAGGTATTAAAGCTTGCTACCAACAATAACTTGGCACCCATACTGCTGAAGACGAAGATGCATATACCCAAAACCCGCTTGCCGGTCATTTCCCGCCCGTATTTAATGCGAGAACTGGACGAAGGGTTTAAGAATAAGTTGACAGTGATTACTGCACCGGCAGGTTATGGTAAGAGTACCCTGGCGGGAGAATGGGCCAACAATGCTGATTTTCCAGTGGCCTGGTTTTCATTGGACTCAGGCGACAATGATTCCCTTCGTTTTTGGAGTTACTTGGTTGCTTCCCTTGAGATCGTTAATCCGGGTATTTCTGACCGAGTTCAGAGTACTTTGCGTTTGGTTAATCAATCACCGGAAGTATTTATTACTGTTTTAGTTAATGAACTATTTAACGTTTCGCAAGATTTTTGTCTTATACTGGATGATTACCATGCTGTCACCGATGATTTTGTTCACGACAGCCTTTCGCTTTTAATAAAATACTTGCCTTCGTGTATACATATTTTAATTATGAGTCGTGTCAAACCTCCCATTTCCCTTTCCAGATTTTTGATTGCCGGAGATCTAAAAGAATTAACCGTTAAAGAATTAAAATTTACTTCAGGTGAAATAGCTTGTTTTTTCAAACAAAAAGACGTTGATCTCAACGAGGAAGAAATAAAAAAGTTGGAATTTACAACCGAGGGATGGCCGGCCGGGTTGCAGGTTATTGCTTACTCTTTACGCCATAATAAGAGCAAAAAAGGGTATATGTCTAAATTAAATATAAATAACCGGCATATTGTTTCTTATTTTGCAGAAGAAGCTTTCCATATGTGGCCCGAAAGTATAAGGGACTTTTTGTTGCAGACATCAGTATTGGAGCAACTGACGTGGGAATTGTGTGATGCTGTTACCGTGCGGAAAGATAGCAGGTATATATTACAAGAGCTGGTTGAAAGCAATGCATTTATAATAACGTTGGATTCCGAAGGAAATTGTTATCGTTACCACCATCTTTTCCGAGAGTTTTTATACGGGTATTTGTCAGCCGAAAAAAAATATAATTTATCGACGCTGCACCGGTTAGCCGGAGAGTGGTACGAGAATAACGGGTACATACCGGAAGCAATAGATCACTTTTTTAAAAGCAACGATTATGTTAAAGCTGCTAAACTAATTCAGAGTAAATGGGCATATCTGCTACAATGTAAAGATATGAAAACAATGTCAGACATGATTGAAGCTCTGCCCTGTGCTATTATTGAGGAGAATCCCGGCCTGTGTCTGCTTCATGCATGGACATTGGCTTTATCTAATAGTAAGCCTTTTTTCTATCGCATGGAGCAAGCGGGAAAAAGACTAGATAAGGCCGAGGAGCTATGCAGGGGAAAGAATTGCAAGTTTTCGCAGGAAGCCCGTAGCAGATTTTTGGGTGAAATTGCCATGGCTCGCGCCAAGATAAGCTCGCCCAATATACATGAAATGCTTGCTCATATAAGAGAAGCAGACCGTCACCTTTCTGAGGGAAGTTCTCTGGTGAGGCCTGACGTGCAAATAAACTTAGGACTTCCCCAGTTGTTGAGGGCCAGGTATTTACAGCGGCGCACCGGTGAATTGCAGCAGGCGGCAGCTTGTGTACAGGAAATGCAAAAGATAATAGACAGAATCGGTCAGGGCAGTTTAGCCGGGTGGAGTTTAGAAGTAAACGGGGAATTAGCTTATGAGTTTAATGACCTGGAAGTAGCAAACCGCCTCTTGTTGAGTAGTATGAGGGAAGCCGAAAAGACAGGGGAGGTTGGAATCGTAATCCCGGGTATGTTAAACCTGGCGCGAACAAGTCTTGCCCGGGGTATGCCGGATGAAGCTTTTGAATTGCCCGAGGAGGCGGAAAAGAAGGCGCGGGAATTTAGTGTTCTTCACTGGTTGCCTGTGATAGACTCTTTTAGAGTACGACTTGCTTTGGAAACGGGTGATACAGGCTATATTAGCCGGTGGGAGAAAGAGAATAACTTAGTTATTTACGACCGGTTGAGTGAAGGGATGGAATATCAATTAATTACGTTGGTGCGGGTCCTGCTTTTTGAAGGTAAGTTGGACAGGGCAATGTTGTTACTGTCTCGTCTTCTGGATTTTGCAGAAAATGAGGAGCGTATACTCAGCACGATAGAAATTATAAACCTGCAGGCAATTGCTTACCGGGAGCAGGGAAAGGTGGATAAAGCTATAAAGTCACTGGAAAGGTCTCTGGCACTGGGGGAAAAGGACGGTTGTCTGCGCATTTTTATTGATGAGGGAAGGCCCATGGTCAATCTGCTTGAGATTTTTGCCAAACGGCAGGGTTCAGCTAATCAAAGCAGCAAGGGGAATGTTTTATCCTCCTACGCGAGTCTGCTGCTCAAACTCACTAAGGATTCTTTTCTCGCTACGATTTCTAATTCCGGGGAGCAAGAATCTCTGAGGCCGATAAAGGTACTCACCGAAAGAGAAACCGAGGTGTTGAGCCTACTGTCTGAGGGTTTAAATAACAGTGAAATTGCTCGAAAGTTGGTTGTATCGCTGAATACAGTTAAAAGTCATACCTCTAACATATACAGTAAGCTGATGGTAAGGAATCGTGCCCAGGCGATAAAGAGAGGGCGGGAATTAGGCATAATTTAAAGTTGCGATAAGAAATAAACCAAAACTCCAACAAGAAAACACGCTGAAAAGCGTGTTTTCTTGTTGGAGTTTTGAGATTTGGTACTTCATTTAGTACTTTGGGGTGATACCTTTTATTACGTGTCAAGATATAATAAAAAAATCAACATAGTGGAAAAATAGCAAAAATTTTTAACTAAGAGGCGTGATACATTACAATTTTAGTTGTATAAAAGAATGATTGCTTAGATAATAATGCTGTTTCTTTAGTTTGACATAATAAGGTTACTTGAACAGCTCAATGTTACTACAATTATGGTGAGGTCGATACATAGTGCAAGAAAGGAGACTTTTTATGAGTGTTGAAGATTTAAAAGCTTTTGGTAAAAAAGTTGTAGAGAACGAGGAACTAAAAAAGAAAGCTAAACAAGTAGGCATGGATAATATTGAAGGAATTATTGCTTTGGCCAAGGACAACGGGTTTGATGTAAGTAAAGCGGATTTTGAAGCTGCTGCTAAAGATTTAAAATCTTCTGATGAGCTGAGTGAAGATGATTTGGAGCAGGTTGCCGGCGGATTTATTACTTTAGCAGCAGCAGCTGCTGTAGTAGGTGCAGGTGCAGGAGTAGCATCAACTACTCAATCAGGTGGTTGGTAAGCCTTTTTAAGGTAGTTGGAGATGCCTAAACTCAATTTTTTATTGATTATTATTTAATGCTATCGGCTTCACCATATTTTTTATTCTAAATTTATTGGAAGAGGCTAAAAGAATGAGTAATAAGCATACGAATAATTATAAAAAAGTTCTCGACGCATTTACCCGGGAGGAGTTACATTACATATCCCAAGTTAAACGCTTTTTTGAGTGGTATGAAGGGGATGCAGATTTTAGAACAGCTGTTAATGCAGGCAAGATAAGTTCCGAACAGCAAAAAAGAATGAAACAAATTGGGATTCATTTTGAGCCACGGGAAATGGCTTTGCTATGGGAAAAGCCTGAAATTATCACCGGTTGTACCTGCATGACGTATGAAGAAATGCCGAAAGAACATGTGGAAATATTAAAGAAATATCCACTCATGAAACTTTGGTTTAAATTTATCCTGCGTAAGGAAAGGCAATTCAAAGAATTATGTTCACAACGGTTCCCTGTGTTAAACACCAGATTTGAAAATTGGCGCAACAGGCGTATTGCTTCCGCCCAAAGTGAACTTGGAGCATATAACCAGTTTATCGATCATCCTACCCTGGCCTTTGAATTATGTGACGGCTGCAGTGTCCAATGCTGGTTTTGTGCATTTAACTCGAAAAAACTGCAAAGCACACTGGATTATAATCAAAACAAAGATTTCTTCCGGGGTATTGCCCGGGTCTGTACCGATTTTTTCGGAGGGAAAGCCGCAGGCATGGCCCTCCTATATTATGCCACGGAACCTTATGATAATCCCAATTATATAGACTACATGAAAGATTATGATGAAATTACCGGTTCGCCTGTTTGTACAAGCACTGCAGTCGGTACCGACAAAAAATGGATTGATGATCTGCTTGCCTATTACCGGGCCAGGACTTTACCGTGGCCCAGGCTAAGTGTTCTGTCTACCAAAATGCTGCATAAAATTCACGATAATCATTCTCCGGATGAATTAAGGGATGTTTCTCTGCATATGCAAATGAAAAACAGTCGACGGGAAAAGGTATCAGGAGGAAGGATTTTGTCTCGAAAAGACGACATGCGGCAGCGTGACAGCACAAACTATTTACAGGATGTTGTACCCCAGGGCACAATTGCATGTGTTTCCGGTTTTTATATTAACTTGATCAAAAAAGATATCAAACTAGTCAGTCCTTGCTATACTTCAGAGAAGTGGCCTTATGGTTATCGTGTCTTTGATGAAGCCTCTTTTGATACAGTGGAGGATTTTCGTCATACTGTGCTGGAAATGATTGAACGTAGTATGCCTGATACACCTCCGGTGCATATGCCGCTTCGGCTACGGGATGATCTTATTTGCAAGCCGCTGGAAGACGGTTTTGATCTGGTATCCCCAAATCAAATCCATCATTTTCAAAACAAGAGTGTTTTTAAGGCTCTGGGTGAGCTATTAATGAACACACCTGTTAGCTATCAGGAAGCCGGTGATATTTTAGTGGATAAGTACAGGCAGGATCCTTTCGCGGTGCAAGCTGTACTAAAATATTTGTTTAATAATGGCTTTTTAGATGAAACCGGACTCAATACTTGAGATCCAAACATGGGATTAAAATTATGAATAATGTGAGCACAAAAGAGAGTTTACAAGTAGATTTAAATACAATATATAAAGATATGCCTGAGGAGCTTTTAGACCGGGAAGGCTACCTGAGGTTGGCCGCGGTGACGGCACTGCTTCCGGCTGAACTCTCCAACTTCTGGGGGTTGGAGTGCAGGCTGCATACAGCCGATCCCCTGGCTGATGTACTGTTTGAGATCAAAAACAGATCTTTAGGCCAGAAGCTTCTTGCCGGCCATAACCCTTCCAGTTTGGATGCTTTGTGCGCAGAATACCAAGTCTGGCGTGAAATGCGTACTTTTGCCGGCCAGTGGGCTCATGAGGCAAACATATTAAATAAGCACATCTGCAATTTGTGGCTGGAATTTGATACAGAGCAACTAACATCGCACGATTTTGCGGCACATCTGATTCGTAATCCTTCTGTTTTTCTGGGCCTGCGCAGTAAGGAATTATCCAGGCCGGAACGTGCGGAAATATTACATTACGCATCTGATCTACTGCACATTCCGGATTTTCTTCTAGCAGACCTGCAATCTTTTATGGATAATATACCGCCTGCGGGTCAATTGTTTCAGTTAGGTTCCATGCTGGGCAGACCGAGTAGGGATATCCGGGTTTGTGTGAATCAACTGCATCCCGAGGTCATCCCCGGCTGGTTGACCGAAATTGGCTGGAGGGGAGACAAGCTTGCTTTATCGGAATTTTTGCACAGGTTGACCCCATTGTTGCGTGCTGTGGCTATTGACCTAAACCTTACGGAAGATGGCCCGGCCTCAAAAATTGGCATTGAGTGCTATATGGACTGGGATAATGAAAGTCCCGAGCAGTGGGCAGTATTGCTGGATTTAATGCAGGAGTTCGTACAGTGTCATCCCGGCAAGCGTAAAGGATTGCTGCAGTATCCGGGTACAATCCCCCTGCCTGCAAAACGCAGGAAAACAACCGACAATGCCCTGTGTTTGTCGTTATTCAAAATGATTCATCATATCAAACTGGGCTGGGGCGGCGGTGGTCCCACCGATGCCAAGGCATATCTGGCTGTTTATAGACCGGGTATGCATTTTAACAGTAAGTGGTTTATTCAATGAACTGGAGGATGAGATGAAAAAGGTCCTTTTCATTAACCCGCCGGTGGTCTGTGTCAATGAATGCCAGCAAGGCTGGTATTCGTTTGCACACCCCACAAGCATTCTAAAACTTATTGCCTGGCATCGACAATTGGGCCATGAAGTATCCTTTATTGATTGTATGGACTATGAAGTTAATAAAAATCCTTCATTACATTTTTATAAAAAACTGCCCCTTGGTGCCGATCACCTAAATTTTTATATTGATACGTTTATTCTAGGCAGGGACATGTCCTGGCTTGAACAGGAATTAAAAAAACAGGATCCTCCCGATGAAGTCTGGATTTCCTGTCACATGACGTTTAATAATGAATTGGCACACCGGGTTATTCACACCGTGAATGCGGTTTTCCCGGAGTCTTTAATCCTTTTGGGAGGAAACTATGCCACGCTTTTCCCGGAACATGCTCAACAAAAAAGCAAAGCAATCATTCACAGCGGTCTTATTCCGGAGGCTAAGAGTCTTTTCCCTGACTATTCATTATTTAAAACCCCCTTGGAGTATATGGTGTTTCAATTGGATTTGGGTTGTGAAAATAATTGCTCCCACTGCGTAAACAGTAAACTGTTCAAAGAAGTTGTCAGATTTGATGTGCAGGCTCTTGTTGACGATCTCCAACAAAAAAAAGAGTTATATGGAGTAATAGATTTTATTAATATCGACCCCAATGTAGCCAATTATGATCTGGAAGATTTTTTAAGGGCATGCATTGAAAAAAAATTGGAGGCAAACCTCTATTTTTACGGTGGGATTCAACCGGATAAAGTGACCGGCGGGCTGGCTGAATTGATGAAAGAAGCAAATGTGCGCGGTATGACTTTGCCAAGGGAATTAGAAAAAGAAACAAATGCTCAAATACAAAAAAGTTACGGCGCCGAACATTTTTACAGAGCGGTAGAAATATTTCAAAAAATCGGGTTTAATCTTTCCGATTTTCATTGTTCTTTTCCGGTTGGCTTTAAAGATGACTGCTTAATTGATATTGCATCCATCATTAAAGAAATAAATGATTTGGGTGCAATTGCCGAGATAGCTCCGGTGGCCTTAATTCCAGGTACACCGGAATACGATCGCCATTCTATGCTGCTTAAGGGAAAATCATTGGAAGAACTCAATTGGGCCCTGTGGCCGGCCCTGGATACTGCAGAACAAATCTTTGCCCATGCTCAGCTCTACAATGCCGCGCATGGAAACAGGTTCAAGAGACCATGGGATTTGAATATTTTTGCTCCTTAGAGTGCGGAAGGTGAATTATTATTTATGAAAGATATTACCTTAGTGAATTTGAATACCCTGATATTTAATCATCGACAAAACTGCAACCTGGGATTGGCTTCTATTGAAGCCTATCTACAAAGCCACGGCGTAAACTGTAGAGTGATTAATCACTATCAGGTTGACGAATATAAGGATTCATCTTCTGTGTTTGCTTTTTCTGTTTCTGATTTTTCCTATGAATTTGCCGCGTATTGGACAGATAAACTGCAGGACAAAATGATTGTTTGGGGCGGTTGGACTGCATCGGCCCTGCCGGAATGGCTGCTGCAAAAAAATCCCGGTATAGATTATGTAATCATGGATGAAGGGGAAAGAAGGTTATATAAGCTGCTGAAATCATGCGACGAACCGGAATTATTTGCTCAGTTGGACGGAATTGCCTACCGGGATTTCGATAATAAGATTCAAATACGGCCTCCGGCTGACTATTTAAATATGGATGATCTTCCATATCCCGGGGAACTTGCTGTTATGAATGATCTTGTGTTTATTGAGCTTTCCCGTGGTTGTTACGGCAAGTGCAAATACTGCCAGGAAAATTCCCGTATGCGCTTTAAGAGCGCAAAACGCATCGTAGAAGAAATTGAACACTGGATAGATAAAGGTTATGACCGTTTCAATATCGGTAATGCCAACTCGTTGACCAATGGGAAATTATTGGCCGGTGTTCTGGATGAAATTGAATACCGCCAACTTTATATTCAGATTGCTTTAGTTGGCCGTCCTAACGATGTATTACGTAATCAGCAGGTGCTGGAAAGATATTTTGCAAGTAGGTATATAGATCTTATCTTTATAGAAATCGGCATTGAAGCTAACGCTCAACGTCTGTTAGATCTTCTGGGCAGGACAACAACACCCCAGATCAATGAAAAGGCCACCCAAACACTTTGTAAGCTCAAAAAAAACTATTCATCCAGTGTAAAGATTAATGCCAACATCATTTTGTTTTCGCACTTTGAGATGACAATACATGAGCTGATCGATAATATTCGCTTTCTGGCTGTTTTTGGAGCTTCCAAGGACGTTTTTTCTACCCATTTATACGGTTTGGCCGGTACCGCTATTTGGCAGGAAATGGAGCAACAGGGTTTCACCAAGCAAGAACGCTTTGCCTTGGAGATCAGGGAATATCCATTTACAGACAGGCATGTGCATAAGCTGCACCAAAAGTTGGTTCAAGAACCAATCACTAATATGCTGCGCTCAAGCCGGGCTACTGTACAAGATATGCAAAAAATACAGCATCACTGCCATGACAAACTTGTAGATTTTTATCATTCACCGGATATTTATAAAGCGATTATGGAGTATCTGGAAGCTGATTAGCGTGAACAGAATCTCCATCAAAGCTTTAATCATCAGAAAAGAGAAGTGTTTATTATGCCTAATATTAACAGTCTTTTGGTTCAGTCTATAATGGCGTGTAGAAAAGGAAGGTACTTGCCGGTACCACTGGCTGAACAAGACGGCAATGTATCCTGTCGGAAATTAACAGAATCAGTTATTAATAATTCTCTGTCGCCAGCCGATCAGGAAGTATACAAAACAATTATACATCTTATCGGACTGGGCACTAATCTGCGCCGTCAGACATTATTTATAGATTCCCGGGAAGCCTTCAGGACGGCCTCCGAGTATTTGCACAAAAATGCAAAATCTGATTTGCTGCAGGTACTGGGCACGGCGCGCATTGCACAGGCAGAATCCGAACTTGATTTTCAGCTTAAAAATTACCGGCTTGCTCAGGACAGTATTTTAAAATCCCTGCAAAACTACCGGCTTTTAGAACAGGAACATACTCTGTCTTTCCTACATATAAACAGGCTGCAGCAAGTTCTTCTTTGGCTCAGGACCTGTATGGAAACCGGTGCGGAAGAGCAGGCTGTTTATTTGGCCCAGCAGGCTATCACATATCTTTGCGGTTATGGGGAGCAATTATCTATCGGCAAAGGATGGAGCAGCAGCCTTGTACAAGCTATACCCGAACCATCCAGATATGCCTTGATCGCACAGTTTGCAAGTGAAGTGGGCTGCATGCTGAGCAGACAAGCCCACCGGCAAGCCGGCGAGCTTTTTGATCAATTCTCTGCCTGGGAATACTTTGACGGTCACGGTTATTTACAGGAAATATATGCCTGGGGAAGACTGAAAAAAGCCTATCTAAAACAAGACTTTCAATCCTTTCTGACGTACTGTATCCCTTTTTTAGAATCCGGACGAAAAGAAACTCTTCTCTGGGATACCACTGTACTTGATCTATGCCGTTGCTGCAAAACCCTCAGGCCACGCCAAACAGTAGATTTCCTGGAAGATGTCTCTAAAAATACAAGTCAAATGTGGGATATCCCACCCGGCGGTTATTCATTGCCCACCGAGATCTACTACAAACGTATTTTTGTGATCAAGGAACACTCTTTTCCGGCCTTTGTACTGCCCAATGAGCTGCGCTGCTTGTTGGAAAATGTAGCGGACGGTCCGGTGAATAAAACAAAGAGTCCCGGCCGTATTGAACGCAGGTTTCATGCCTATAATGTGGGACTGCCGCGTTCCGGTTGTTCTTCGGTTATGGCGCTTTTCGGCAATTACAAATCTATTGCCGAATATAAGGAACGGGAATCGGTGGAACTGATTACCGCCTGGAAAGACGGCTGGATTAACGAGGAAACGCTGCGCAGTTATATACGTTACCGGCATGAAATAGGCCAATTGGAAATGGATACAGCCAGCTTTAACCATTTTTATCTCCATATACTTATCAAAGAGTTCCCTCAGGCCAAATTCATATTTACCGTCCGGGATTGTTATACGTGGGTTAATTCATTCTTGAAAATGATCTCCAGGTGGAAAAAACACTTCCTGGACATCGGGCAGGACATGCCGGACTGGATGCTCAACTACGGCAGAATTCTCTTTGGAGAGTATGATTGGCAGTGGTTCAACTCCTATGAAGACCTCCAGGAACATTTGGACCCGCTGGTGGAGATGTTTATTAAGAGTTGGGCTGAGTACAACTCACGGGTACTGAATATACTGCCGCCTGAAAGATCAATCATCATCAGGACCTCTGAAATTTCTTGCAGCCAGGCTAAACTTGCCGACTTTGTGGGTGTCCCGACGGATTCAATAACAGAAAACCACCACATTAACATTGCACCTGACAAGATAGATCTATTAAAGGATTTTGACAGGGAAAAGTTTGATGCAATCTGTTTAAAGTACGGGCACAAAGTCATTGATCGTACCGAACTTAACAATTGTTATTAATATGTGCTACTTTCCCATGCTAGTTGTATAAGTAATTAAGCAGATTGGGCGGAAGGAGGGATTTTCGCAAGTTCCTGTTGGTTTTTATGATTAAGCATGAGCAAAATAAAAAAGGGAGGATGAAAACTATGGAAGATAAAGTTAAGAGGTTACAGGCCAAATTAGATGCGGATGCAAAGTTTGTTGAAGAACTTCTGAACAAGGAGACCCCGGAGGAAGTGCAAGCGCTGCTAAAGAGTGAAGGTATAGATTTTAATATGGAAGAGATTTCTCAACTGAAAAAGGCTATATTAAATTCTCTGCAGGGAAAAGACGGTGAGCTTTCCGAAGAAGCCCTTGACGGTGTGGCAGGTGGAGCTCTGATTGAAATCAATATTGATACAGTTAATATAACACCGAGTGTGTTACCGGGAGATCCGGGACTGCCGACAGGCACAACGGGTGGAGGGCTGCCGGGTGTACCTAAATTGCCTAAATGGTAGCATGTAATCTATTTTATGGTTATTTTAAAGTGATAATATGCGCAGCTTCGTGGAAAAATGATCCACGGTTTTGTAATTGGTCTATTTAAAAAAGTTCTATAATGTGAAAGCCCAGGGTTGGAAAAAAATACCCTGGGTTTGTTATAATCTGTCCAATTTTTTGCAAAATGTTTTAAAAAATTAAAGGAAAATAAGGATATTATATCCAATAATAATATAATAAGACGAATGCCCCCCAAAAATGTCGACTGCTCCGAATAGGAAGGACTCCGGCCGGAGGGATTGGGCTTCTCAATAAGGATGGTGCCAAAGATGATTCCCTCCAAGACAAATACAACCTCCTGCCCAAACCATGAAGCCGGTAATTACACCCTATCAACAAAAAAGACAAGCAAAAAAATGTTATTGCTGTCGGTGCTCCTGTTGGTAGTCATTATGGCATTTACCGGGAGCCTGAACTATATGACATTCGTAGATAATTATAATAAATCGCTGGTAAATACTTATTTCGTGGCCGGTAACGAGCTGGTCAGAAAGATAGAGTATGCACTCAATTACGGCAAGTCTATTAATAATTTTTACGGCATGAGTGATACCCTGAACGAGTTAAAAGAAGTAGTTGACGAGGTTGAGCAGGTAAAAGTAATATTACCCGCCGGGGAGGTTTTATATAACTTAGATGGGTTTGTACAAAATGAACATATTCCCGAAAAGTTATTAAGAACAGCTGCTTTTAAACAAGGAGCAATCAGTGATAATTGTAGTTATCAATTCTACGAAGGGAAGTGTCATATTTATTCGAAAATTTTCGGACCCGGTTCCGATCACGTTGCAACCCTGGAAATGGTTTTGACAGGGGATTTATTTATGGGTTTCAACAGTGACTACACAAAAGAATTGGCTTTATACCTGGCCGGGGTAGCGTTAATAACCCTTTGTTTGTTATACATAATCTTTTTGCGGACGAAGTTCCTGACGGGAGACATTAAAGCCCATAGAAAGAGAGTTCTAGTCACTTTAATTGTGGTTTTAGGTTCGGTTCAGCTGTTATACTGCGGCATTAATTATTATCTTTTTAAAAATGCGTACGAAGAATTGGCTTTACAAAGTAAAAGCTTTGTCGAAAATACGGTGGCCAATAATATAGAAATCGTTTATGACAGGGGATTGAGCTTGGATGACGTTGATGGCCTGGAACAGTACGTGGATAATATTGAGGCCGGCCTGTCTTTGATAAACAGTATAAGTATTGCCGAGCCGGGTACCGGTGACGGGGTTGCTGTTACAGACTCGAGTAATTTCCGTGAAGTTGCCCGGGTCAGTGCCCGGATTTCCTCTGATTATCTTAACGGGCTGATGTTCCGGGCTCTACTGGATATGTTAACTGTTTTAATTATTTCATTCTTTTTTATGGTCGAATTGACTCTGTTGGCAACTAATATAACGGGCGGAAATAATGCCCCGGATAGAAACCGGAAGTGGATCGAGCCCATCTCTAAAGCACCCCAGTTAATTAGGGGATTAACGTTTATTGTTAACATTTGCGTATTTATGTCCATCACCTTTGTCCCTATTATGATGCAGAAGGTATACAGGCCTATCCCGGGTTTGCCCCGGGACGTTGTGTTGGGCTTACCCATTTCCGCTGAGATGTCCGGTGGAATATTGGCTATTATCCTGGCCGGGTGGTTGATTGATAAAAAAGGCTGGAGGGGAATTTTTTATACCGGGGCGCTGTTTTTGGTGGTGGGTAATTTGTTATCCGGTTTAAGTGACAGTGCCGGCCCCTTTGTAATTTCAAGGGCCACAGCGGGTCTAGGAATTGGATTTATATTAATGACTTTACGCAGTCTAGCGGTCTCTTTGCCCGAAAGAAGCAGTGCTATTGCGGAGTTTTCAGCAGGCTCCATCGCCGGGTTAAATTGCGGTGCGGTTATAGGTGGAATGCTGGCGGACAGAATCGGTTACCAGGCGGTATTTTTTTTATCTGCCGCAACAGTGGTTTTTGTCTTTATTTATGTATATAAGTTGATGGCAGATTTAGAAATAGAGTACAAAGTGACCGGCGAAATTTCGGCATGGAGCAAATTTGTGAATTTTATATCCGCAAAAAATACACTGGTATTCTTGTTCTTCATATTTATTCCCTTTTTTATAGCAGGGGCATTTTTGGATTACTATTTCCCGCTGTTCGCTAAAGAGCATAGTCTTACCCAGAGCGATATCAGCCGGGCTTTTTTGTTAAACGGTTTATGCATAATTTATCTCGGCCCTGTTTTGACCAAATTTGTTACACGTAACTTGGGAGACCGAAAAGGCATGGTGCTTTCTTTGTTCATAGTTATTTGCGCGCTGGCTGTTTTTATGTTTTTCGGTACCATTCCCGCGGCTTTTGTTACGGTGATTTTACTGGGTGTTGCCGAAAGTTTTGGTGTGGCCATGCAAACAAGTTATTTTTTAAATTTAAGGTCCGTACGTGACTTGGAGATAAACAAAGCCATTGCTTATTTCAGTGTGATAGTCAATGCCGGCAGGATGGCGGGGCCCATTATTTTTGGTATAACCCTCACCCTTGGCATTAGATTGGGAGTGGGGTTAATAACCGGTGTTATGTTGTCTTTGCTGGTGGTGTTTATGCTTGTTTCCGGCAACAAGCCGGGGGTGGAAAACGGGGTTAACGAATACCATCAACAAAACTACTAAAAGGGAAATGGGGTCATTACTATGATAAAAGTTTTAAAATTATTATTTATTTTTATATTATCACTGTTCTTGCTGACCGGTTGCCTGAGTACCGACCTGGCTGAACAAAGGGAAAAACAGTCAGGTAAAGGGGACAGTATTATCATTGGTATTCCTGTTCCCCGTGAATTCGCAGAGAATAACACCGGTTTTTTAAAGGGGATACAATTAGCGGTTGAGGACATCAATGCCCAGGGTGTGAATAACAAAAAGATTAAGTTAGAGATCGTTGATGATAAAGGAGTTTTCAAAGATGCGGTGGATATAGCCCAGGATTTTTCCGAAAACCCCCGTATGACGGCAGTAATCGGGCACTGGTTTTCGGATATTGCTATTCCGGTGTCTTCCATATATGAAAAAGCAGGTATGCTGGTAGTAGTTCCCACCGTATCCAACCCGGAACTGGTGGACAAGGATTACCGGTACATATTCCAAAACATACCCAGTGATAAGAAAGTGGCCGAGAAAATGTGCAGGTATGCCGAGGACAAGGGTTATAAAAATATGGTTATTTATTATGAGGACAGCTCTTACGGCCGGAATTTAGCAGATGCTTTTGAAGAAGAGGCTCAAGGTAAGGGTTTAGAAATTGTCGACAGAAGATCAGGTTTGGTGGGTGAAATTGATTTTAAAAGGACCTACGAAAAATGGAATGCTTTGAATTTTGACTCTGTCTTTCTGGCCTTGAACATGCCGGAAGGAGCTCATTTCATAAAGCAATTCAGAAAGCTGGATGCTGACACCGCCATTTTATCCGGTGACGGCCTGAATGTAAGCAATTTCATCGAAGTCATGGGGGAAGATGCAGAGGATGTTGTTATTGCCACCATATATAACCCTAATAATAAACGAGCCCAATTGAAGGAATTTAAAAAACGTTACAAACAAAAGTATAGCGGAGAACCGGATGTGTGGGCCATTCAAGGTTATGATTCTTTGATGCTAATTGCCCGTGCCATTGAACAAACGGACAGCTGTTCCCCGGCTGTGTTGGCTTCTTACTTGCGAGATGTGAAAGCCATGAAGCTGGTCTCAGGGAATATTGCCTTTAACGATCTGGGAGAAATTCAGGGAAGGGAAGTTTATAAGAAAAAAGTAGTAAATGGCGGGTTTGTGTATATAGATTGACAATAATTCGCAAAGGAGGTTATGACAATGTCAGATAGTGGTGTTTTCCGAAAAGTATCCCTGGACCGCCTATCTTCGCCTGAGGAATTGGACCAGCGCTTAACTGTGACATCGCCGACAGGCTGGCTGGCTTTGATTGCTGCTGCCGTACTTGTTTTGGCGGGCATAACCTGGGGGGTTTTAGGTAAAATATCCGACAAGGCCGTGGGTGAGGGAATTATAATGTCCAGCGGCGGCATTACCAGTGTGATTAATCATGCCAACGGCCAGGTGACCGACATCAGTGTTCAGGAAGGTGATTACGTGGAAAAGGGTGATGTGGTCGCCAGGATAGAGCAAACAAGGCTGATTGAAGAGATAAACAAACTTAAAGAGGACCTAGAGGTTATAAGAAATCTTAATCTTGAAAACCCCAGTATTCAAGAGAACAAACTGAATTTCAATGTTTACGGGCAAATAGCCGAATTAGCCAGGGATATTGAAAACGCCAGGACAAACCTGGAGGTAATGAAAGCAAATTTGATTACGGCTGAAGGGGATACGGAAACGGAGCTTGAGCAAGCCAAATGGGAGCTGCAGCAGGCAAAAATTCAATTGGAAGAGGATCAGGAGAATTATGAGTCTTTAAAATACTTATTTAATAACGGTGCCGTGTCTAAATCAGATTTTAAAGAAGCGGAGCGCCAGTTTATTCTCAGTGAATCCACTGTGCGCGTAAAAGAAGAAAATTTACATAATTTAGAGATGCAGGCTAATATTGTGCCCAAGTCGCAAGTTTTAGACGCAAAAAATACTTTGGAGATTTTAAAACAACAATTTAAGGATACGTGTTTGTTAAAGGAAAGGGATCTACAGGCAGAAATCGCCAATAAACAGGAGCATTTGTTTAATAACAGCGAAATTGTAGCCGGCGTTTCCGGCCGTGTATTGGAATTAAGGGTCAAAAAAGGCAACTTGGTTACCCCGGGTGAAAGCGTTTGTAGTATTGCCAGGGGAGAAAAAGAAACCGAATCAATGGAAGCAGTGGTATATATACCGGTGGAGCAAGGAAAGAAAGTGCTGCCTGGTATGGAGGTAAATATTTCTCCCACCACCGTTAAAAAAGAAGAAGACGGGTTTATGAAGGGAAATGTGTTATCGGTTTCTGAATATCCTGCCAGTGCCCAGGGTATGATGCTCACCTTGGGCAACAAGGAATTGGTACAGCGCCTGTCGGGTAAGGGTTCCCCCATAGAAGTCAGGGTGAAATTAATAAGGGACAGCAGTACGGTCAGCGGGTATCAATGGTCCACCCCCAGCGGACCGGATATGGTTATCGACAGCGGCACCTTGTGCCTGGGAGAAGTGAAGGTAAGTCAACAAAGGCCCATCAGTATGATTGTTCCGTTTATTAAAAAGATTTTGCCTATCTAATTTAACACTGCCATATTGAGGTGATAGTTTTGGGGAAAAAAGGCAATATGGTTAAAGTTCCGTCTATATTGCAAATGGAAGCAGTGGAATGCGGCGCGGCTTCACTGGCCATGGTTTTGGCTTGTTTTAAAAAGTATATCTCCCTTGAAGAACTGAGGTATAACTGCGGGGTTACCCGGGACGGCGTGAAAGCCAGCAACATAATTAAGGCAGCCCGGAGGTATGGTTTTGAGGCTAAGGGTTTTCGTAAAGAGCCGGAACACCTGAGGGAAATGTCTATGCCTGCCATTATTCACTGGAATTTCAACCATTTTGTGGTCCTGGAAGGATTTTGTAAGGATAAGGTTTTTATTAATGATCCGGCCAGCGGGCCCAAGGTAATTTCGGAAGAAGAGTTTGACCTTTCCTTTACCGGGGTAGTATTAACCTTTCAACCGGGGACTGAATTTAAACCCAGTGGCCAAAAGGATAGTTTCTTTGCCTCGTTAAGAAGTTGGTTAAGAGGTTCAAAAACAGCTCTGATTTACCTGGTTATCGTAGGGTTATTAATGGTTATCCCGGGCTTGCTTATCCCCGCCTTTTCCAAGATTTTTATTGATGACATTTTACTGGGTGGAAAAGCAGACTGGCTGAAACCTTTACTCTGGGCCATGGGGATAACGGTTGTTTTACAGGGCACCCTTACCTGGCTGCAGCAGCATTACTTACTGAAGATGGAAACAAAAACCGCGCTCACCAACGCAGGGAAATTTTTTTGGCATATTTTCAGGCTGCCGGTGCTTTTTTTTCAACAACGTTCCGCGGGCGATATTTCCAGCAGGATGCAAAGCAATGACCAGGTAGCAGCTTTTTTATCGAGGGAGCTGGCTGAAACGGCAATCGGCCTTTTAACCCTTATTTTTTACCTTATTGTTATGTTGCAATACAGCGTTATCCTGGCCGTCATCTCCTTGCTGGTAAGCGCGATTAGTATTGCCTACCTGTTTTATTCATCCAATAAGATTGAGACTATCAATAAAAAGTTATTGCAGGATACAGGTAAGGTCATGGGATGTTCCATCTCGGGGTTATACATTATTGAAACATTGAAAGCATCGGGCTCCGAGTCTGACTTTTTCGCCAAGTGGTCAGGCTATCACGCCAAGGAGATAAATGCCCAACAAAATTTGGGCAGGACCACGCAAACATTGTTCTACCTTCCAAACTTTTTAGCGGAATTCGCCAATGTAATTATCCTTTTTATAGGTGGAATTATCATTATTAACGGTCATTTAACTATAGGTTCTTTGATTGCCTTTCAAGCCTTGTTGAGAAGTTTTATGGACCCCGTGAACAGCCTTACACAAATGGGTATGAAGATAAAACAAGTCGAGGGAGATATGAACAGGCTGGAAGATGTTTTTAAATACGCAGTTGATGAGAATGTTACCCGGGAAGTAACTGTTGATAACGAGGAAGACAACTATAAAAAGCTGGAAGGATACATAGAAATAAAGGATTTGAACTTTGGTTATAACCCCTGGGACCCCCCGCTTATTGAGAGTTTCAACCTGGCCTTAAAGCCAGGGGCCCGGGTGGCGCTGGTGGGTGGTTCCGGCAGCGGAAAAAGCACGGTGGCCCGGTTAATCAGCGGCATTTACCGGCAGTGGTCAGGGGAGATATCATTTGACGGGGTAAATAAAGAGGAACTTCCCCGCAATGTGATCACCAATTCTATGGCCGTAGTCGACCAGGATATTAATATGTTTGACGGCACAATAAGGGAAAACCTTACCATGTGGGATGAAACCATACCGGAATTCAATATTATACGTGCCGCCAAGGATGCCTGCATCCACAATGATATTGCCATGCGGGATAAAGGATATGAGCACAGGGTAAACGAAGGCGGTACAAACTTTAGCGGCGGGCAGAGACAGAGATTTGAAATTGCCAGGGCTTTAACCGGTAACCCCTCTATACTAATTCTTGATGAAGCAACCAGCGCCCTGGACGTGCAAACGGAAAAAACGGTTGACGAAAATATTCGCCGGCGCGGTTGTACCTGCGTTATTGTTGCCCACCGTTTGAGTACAATCCGTGACTGTGATGAAATAATCGTCATGGATAAAGGGAAAATTGTCCAGCGCGGCACCCACGAGGAATTGAAAAACGCCAGTGGGCTTTACGCGGAATTAATAAGTGCCAGTTAAGAGAAAGGGGGGTGGGCCGTGGACTATTTAATGGATTTGGAACACAGGCAGATAAAGGCTGAGGGAAACAACCCTTTAATTCTTGATGCCGGCAAGATTTGGTTGGTCAAAGAAGCACAAGTTGACATTTTTGTGGCCAGGATTTCTAATGGCGAAGCGGCTGGCCACAGAAAACACTTGTTTTCCGTGTATCCCGGGGACATCCTTTTAGGAACGGAGCTTTTGGCCGGGGATGAAGAACAGTACGGGTTATTGGCGGTGGGGCATACAGGCACCCGGTTACTGGAATTTGATCTTAACTCATTAGAATTCACTTCCAGTGAATATATTAGACAGTTAACGAATTTGCTAAAAGGATGGCAGGAGAAATGGACCGGTGCTCATATAAAGGAAAAGCTGCAGTTTGAAGGGGAGGCTGATTTTAATTCCGTACTGGAATCTATAACCGGGTTTAACAGAAATGTTTTAACCAGGTCCGTGGAAATATATGTATCTGAAAAGCGTGAAGAAATGCTGAGGAACAAAGCAAAAGAAGAAAAAGACAAATCTTTCATGAGTGACGGGCTGAACAGTCTTAAAGATTCCATGGATCCAAAGAAAAAGTTTGATCCGGGAACGGAAGAAACATTAATTGATAATTTACTCTTCAAAGCGTGCGTGGCGGTGGGTAAGGCTAAGCATATCAAGATAGCTCCTTCTAAGGAAATTAAAAAGAAGGGGATTACTAAGAATAATGGGGAATCCAAAGACCTTCTAGGTGATATCGCCAGGGCGTCACAAATCAGGACAAGGCAGATTATTTTGAAGGATGAATGGTGGAAAGAAGACAACGGGGCCTTACTGGCTTATAAAGAAGGTGATGATGAGCATCCGGTGGCCTTACTTCCCCTTTCGCCGAAAAAATATGTTGTATATGACCCGTCTGACGAGAGCAGGGTTATCGTTGACGAGAGAGTTGCAGGTACGCTCAAGCCCCATGCCGTTACCTTTTACCGCCCCCTTCCCCCAGTAGTGATCGGTTACAAAGAATTGTTGCGGTTTTTGGCGGATGGAATATGGAAAAGAGATCTGGCCATAGTTCTCGCAATGGGTATCCTGGGTGGCTTGTTGGCCATGTTGACCCCTGTGGTGACAGGAATAATCTTTGACAGTGTTATTCCGGACGGCGAAAGGGTACTGTTAGTCCAAATTGGTTTTTTGCTTATAGCCATTGCAGTAACTACTTTTGCTTTCAACCTTACCCGGGCTTTTGCCATGCACCGGATAGAAGGGCGAACAGAATCCGACTTGCAGTCTGCTGTCTGGGACAGGCTGTTAAGTTTGCCGGTACCTTTTTTTAAGGATTACACTGCCGGTGAACTGGCCAAGCGGGCCATGGGTATAAGCCAAATAAGAAGCATTCTCTCAGGTACGGTTATTAATACTGTCATTTCGAGTATTTTTTCAGTATTTTATTTTTTCCTGTTGTTTTATTACAGTTGGGAATTGGCCCTTATCTGTGTTGCCGTTGTTTTCTTTGTTATGGCCATATCCCTTTTATTCGGCTTTGTGCAAATGCACTATGAGCGTCAACTAGTGGATATCAGGAACAAGCAGGCAGGAAAGGTTTATAACTTGCTCAGCGGTGTGAGCAAGATAAAAACTGCCGGTGCTGAAAAGCGAGCATTTCACAATTGGGCAAAACAATTCAGCAAGGTCAGGGATATCACCTATAGGAAAGAAAACTTGGGTAATAAGCTGGCAGTTTTTAATTCTACAATCAATGTCATAGCAACAGGGATCATTTTTTACTTTGTAATGAACCTGGACAATATTGATTTGGTTGCGGGGACCTTTATCGCTTTTAATGCGGCTTTTGCCAAATTCTTAAGTTCCATGTTGGAAGTATCCGGAGTTGTGTTACAGCTTAATATTATAAAGCCGTTATACGAGAGAACCAAGCCCATCCTGGAAACATTGCCCGAATTTGACCGGGAAAAGGAAGATCCCGGTGAAATTGAAGGTAATATAGAGGTCAGCCACGTAAATTTCCGCTACCAAAAGGACGGTCCCTTAATTTTAAAGGATGTCACATTGGAAATTAAACAAGGGGATTATGTGGGGATTGTGGGTACTTCGGGCAGCGGGAAATCCACTTTGTTCAGGATATTATTGGGCTTTGAAAAGCCGGAATCCGGACAAATCTATTACGACCAACAAGACCTGGAAAATGTGGATATCCGTGCCGTACGCCGGCAGTTGGGAGTGGTTCTCCAGGGCGGGCAGTTAATGTCCGGCAGCATATTTGATAACATCGTCGGCGCAAATCCCAGCTTAACCATTAAACATGCCTGGGAAGCGGCACGCATGGCGGGTATGGAGGAAGACATCAAAAGTATGCCCATGGGAATGCACACCGTGGTCAGTGAGGATGGCGGCACTTTATCCGGCGGACAAAAACAGAGGCTTTTGATTGCCCGGGCCGTTATTAGCAAACCTAAAATTATATATTTCGATGAAGCTACCAGCGCCCTTGACAATAAAACTCAGAAAATTGTAAGCGAAAGCCTTTCCAGCCTAAATGCGACCCGTGTACTCATAGCCCACAGGCTGAGTACCATTGCCGATTGTAACAAAATAATTGTTTTGGACAGCGGCCGCGTTGTGGAAAGTGGAAGCTATGAGGAACTCTTTGAGCAAAACGGTTTATTTACCCAGCTGGTACAGAGGCAATTAGCCTAGTAAAGAGGTAAGGTGGTGGGACATTGGAAAAACTGTCATTTCTCAGTGAGAATTATTTTGATCATACGGGTGTAAGAAACTACCGGGAAACTCCTCTGCCGGATGAGCCTTTTGTGGTTGACTGGGAGGAATATATAGAAGATATTCCCCGGGAGGG
Source organism: Clostridiales bacterium (assembly GCA_016278505.1). GTDB lineage: Bacteria > Bacillota > Desulfotomaculia > Desulfotomaculales > VENG01 > VENG01. The sequence continues at coordinate 116,015 of JADQBQ010000017.1, read as the reverse complement.
GCCGCTGGCTGCACTACAAAAAAGATTGATGCAGCTAAAATTCCCGGTTAAAGAAGGAATGAGCCAAAATTCCAATTACCGGCTGGCCACCAGGAGTGGGGCGGACACATTTATAATGCCTGAAGCCACGGGAGTTGAACTGCAGGAGCCGGATAAGCTTGAAATCTACCTTTACCGGACCTTTGCCGGTAGAATACCCGTAATCATGGTGAGGAACAGGAATGACTTTGAAACCCTGGTTCGCGTGTTTTCTCACCGTAATGAGCCGGTACCGGTCCCTGCTTCCATGGGGGCCTGTATGATTAAGGGCTGCAACAATTGGGACAGGGTAAAAAAGTATAAAGAAAAGTGGAAAAGGGATAACGGTTATAAGGAAACCCCGGATTTTTTGTGGGGCATGGAATTTGAAAAAATGAAATCCCAAAGAGAATTATACCAGGATACATTCTTAATACTGACAGATACGGAATACAGCAACGTCTCAGCCGGGATGCTGGGTATGGACCGTGATGAATGGAGACGGTTGTCCCTGGTCATCCGGCGTGAGCATGAAGCCACGCATTACTGCACGCTGCGCCTTCTCCGGTCAGCGCGTAATCATTTGCTGGATGAACTGATCGCCGATTACACGGGAATAGTTGCTGCCGCGGGCAGTTACAGGGCAAACTGGTTTCTTTGTTTTATGGGCTTGGAAAATTATCCTGCTTTTCGACCCGGAGGAAGGCTGGTTAACTACCTAAATGAAAGGCAATTATCTGAAACCGCTTTTGAGAATATAAAGTTTTATGTCAGAAAAGCAGCTTTGAATTTGGAGATTATCAGCGAAAAGTATGCCCCGGCTATCAATACGGGGGAAGGAAAGCACAACATGTTTTTGACCGTGACAAAGATGAATTTAATGGAGTTGGCTTCCGAAGACTGCGAAAAAAAATTATTGGAAAACGGGCTGAAAGCCTTTTGTAGGGAAGAGGTGCGGAAAAATTGAGCGTCAACAATATGCCTTTTAAAACAGCCCAAACAGACATATTATCCGAGGTATATCAAAAATACTTTCCCAAGCTCTATAAGTATACGCTTTACAGGGTAGGTGACCCCAACACAGCAGAAGATCTGGTTAGTGAAGTATTTGAAAAAGTGCTGGTTAATTACCATACATACAGCCCGGCTAAAGGTAAGTTTAGTACGTGGCTGTTTACCATAGCCAATAATGTGATAATCAACTTTTACAGGAAGAATCAGCGGCAGGGGATACCCATTGACTTTGATAAAGTGGAATTAAAGTACCGGCTGGAGGACTTGATTGTTGACCGGGAATTAAAAGATGTCCTCCTAAAGGCCATTGCATGCCTGGATGAGAGACAAAGAAATATACTAGCCTTTAAATTCGGTGCTTGTATGACAAACCGCCAGATTGCTCAGGTGACTGGCTTAAAGGAAAGTAATGTTGGGACAATACTATACAGGTCTTTAAAACAATTAAAAAACATTTTAAAGGAAAAGGAAGTTATACATTAAGCAAAACTTATAATTTGAGGTGTAGCTAATGAGCGAAAAACACTCCTTGGAGACTTTTATGTCAGATATTGATAAAATCGTATCCGGGGATGCAATAAGTGCATCTGACTGTGAGCACCGTGATGAAGAATATAAAGATTTACTATCTCTTGCCCGTTTGCTGGTGCAAGCGGATTACACCCCGGAAGGCGGAGACCGGATGCAGGAGTTAATAGCAAAAATACAGGACAATGATGAACTGGAAGATGATGAATTGGACATGGTTGCCGGTGGAGTCAAATTAGACGATATATTAGATGAGGGGAAGAAAAGGGATAAAGAAAAATAAAAAAGGCGCGAGATACTTTTTATTGTCGGTTGTATAACTAATTAAACGCATCCAGGTGATAGTTAATCAGCTGATAAAAAAGCTGTTTAATATAAAACACTATATTAGAAAAGGAGAATAACAATGACAGAAATCGAAAGGTTTAACCAAGAGATCCGTGAGAACAAGGAAATGCAGGAAGAAATAAAAAACATTGGCAGCGATCTGGACAAGCTTGTGGCCTATGCCAACTCCAAGGGCTATAAATTTACGGTTGCCGATGTGGAGGCCCGTGCCAAACAAGGTGGGGAGTTGTCTGAAGACCAGCTGGATAATGTGGCCGGCGGCGTCTTAGTTGCCAAAGGTGTTTTCAGTGCAGTAGCCATATTTTAGCAATTGAACCGGTAAAGGAGAGAAAAATTAATGACAGAAATTGAAAGGTTCAACCAGGACGTCCGTGAGAACAAGGAAATGCAGCAAGAAATAAAAAGTATCGGCAGCGACCTGGACAAGCTGGTTGCCTATGCCAACGCCAAGGGCTATAAATTCACGGTAGCCGGCGTGGAAGCCCGTGCCAAACAAGGCGGGGAACTGTCTGAAGACCAGCTGGATAACGTTGCCGGGGGCGTTCTTGTGGCAAGCGGTAATATTCAGGTTGTGGCGATTTTTTAATAAACCAAGGAAGGTGTAACTTTATAATGACGGTAAATGAAATTGATCGTTTCAACGAAGCAGTGCGTGATGATCCCGAAATGCTGGCCGAGGTTAAGGCCATTGGTGCAGACGTAGAAAAACTTATCCGGTTTGCAAATGAGAGGGGATTTGACTTTACCGAGGAAGATCTCCAAAAACGCCAGGCGCAAAGTGGCGAACTCAGTGACAGTGACCTGGATGATGTCGCCGGCGGTGGTATTGCCGGGGCCCTGTTGCAAGTTGTCACCGTGGTCGGTGTAGTTGCTGTTTATGCATAAATCAAAGCTGCGCATTTAGTTTAATGGCCCGAGCCATAAGCGGCCCGGGCCATTATTATAACGTGAGGAGAAACAAACATTATGGATGAGCTGTATTTCTGTGGAGATTTCAACGATAGTATAAGTATTGAAGAAAAAAGGTTGATTCCACATATAAAGAGATTTTTTGAATGTGCTGTGGGGGATCCTGTGTTCTACGCGGCCGTGAAGGAGAATGCCGCCGGGTGTGGCCCGTTGCTGGAATCAAGGGGGATATACGGCGTGGACCCTGTGCAGGTGGCGGCACTTGTTCCGGAACTGCCTGCATTAAAGGAAGTGTCCCCTGAGGAATTAGCTGACAAGCCGCAAGCGTTGTTGTGGAAACGGTGGACCGAAGCCACCGCGCGGTTTCGGAAAAATTGGCGGAAGCGAAGCGAAAAAACGCCCAGCAATCGTTTTAATGCCTGGCACCGGCGCCAGGCAAACCGTTGTCACAGCCAGCTGGGTAAAGAGACAAACCAGGAAATTGTGCACGCCACAATGGTTTTTGAATTGAGTAAAGGGTGTTCGATGGGCTGTTCTTTCTGCGGCCTTGCCGCTGAACCGCTGCAAGGAATTTACAGGTATACCGAAGGGAATGCCCGGCTCTGGCAGGATATCCTGCAGGTGGCGGTGGAACGTCTCGGTACCACCGCAGGCACCGGGGTATGTTACTGGGCTACCGAACCCAGTGATAATCCTGATTATTTGAAGTTCATAAAGGATTATGGCGAAATCACAGGAACGTACCCCCAGACCACCACTGCAGCCCCATTGCTCAACCTGACCTGGACTAATGATTTATTAAAATTCCGCCGGAAACATATTACTTCCGTGGATCGTTTTTCCATCTTATCGCTTGACATGCTGCGGCGTGTGCATGATACTTTTTCCGCCGAGGATTTGGCCTGGACAGAGTTAATCTTGCAGCATTCCGATTCCCTGGTACAGTTAATGGCAAATTCGGGGCGTAACCGTTCGAAAGCTATACCGGAAAGCCCACAATTGGACATCGTCAGGGACCATACTATTGCCTGCCTGACCGGGTATTTAATTAATATGGTAGAGCGGTCCGTACGACTGATAAGTCCCTGTCCTCCTTCCGACCGCTGGCCTTTGGGCTATCGCATCCACGCTGAAGGCCGTTTTTACACTGCCGTGGAACTGGATAAGTTTATCGATGAAACTATTGAAAAATGTATGCCTGAGCATGTAGCTTCCGGGGATGTTCTGGCCTTTCGCCGCGACCTGGAGTTTACTTCACTGCCCCAGGGATTCCAACTTCGCAGTGAACACCAGCTGCATAAAATGCAGGGGGCGTCCCACCTGGCTCCACTAGGCCGGTTAATTGCCCATGGAGATTTAAGTTCATCCAATGTGATGGATAAACTTTTGGCCCAGCATACAGACATTTTGGCTATTATGTCATCCATACAAAGGCTTTTTGACCAGGGCTTACTGGAAGATGGCCTGGGCGATGAAAGGCCTCAGATAGAGGTGAGGAGTAATGACTTGTGCAATGAAGAATGCTGCTAATAATCTGAATAAACAATTCTATAAGTCGCCGCCGGCGCCTGCGGATGTGTGCCTGGTATGTATGCCTTACAGCAATCCGGAGATACCTTCACTGGCTCTCGGCCTTTTGCAAGCTGCGTTGGCAAAAGGGGGAATTAGGGCTAGGAGTATTTACGCCAACCTTCTATTTTGTGAAGAGCTTGGAGTTGATTTATATGAACGCAATCACCTTGCTGACCCACGGCTGCCCCTAGCTGAATGGTCATTTGCTTCCTCCGCTTTTCCTGACTTTCAGCCGGGTGAAGACCACTTCGCCGGTGCCATCCATGCTCTGCTCGGCAGCGTGCGGGAGCAGAGTTTGGAAGAGTGTCGCCAAGAGCTGCGGTTCGTTCGACAAAGGGCGGAAGAATTTGTTACAAGGTTAGCGGAACAAATTCTTCAATATTCTCCGCGTATCGTTGGCTGCACCTCCAGCTTGTCCCAGAGAGTGCCCTCCTTGGCCTTGCTGCGAAAGATACAGGAACTTAATGGTGACGTTATTACCCTCATGGGGGGTGCCGACTGTGAAACAATCATGGGGCGCGCTGCGCACCGGCATTTTCCGTGGGTTGATTATGTAGTCTCCGGCGAGGGCGAAGATCTTATACTGCCGCTTGCTGAACGCATTTTTGAATTTGGACGACAGGTCCCTCTCGAAGCTTTACCCGAGGGTGTGTTTGCACCCCGGCACAGGCAATCCGGATACCCGGGTGATGGAATAAAAGAGGGGGCTGGCCTGCCGCGGGCCGTTGCCGGTTCCTTTAAGGCACAGATAACCCCTGTTTACCAGGACTACTTCGATACTCTTAAATCACTGCCCACACTGGGGAAATCTGTCCGTCCCGGTTTACCAATCCAGGCTTCACGTGGGTGCTGGCACGGGAAGTGTAAATTTTGCGGTCTTAATACCCCGCAGATCCCCTACCGGTCTCGCCCATCTTCGGGGGTGCTGGCCGAATTGGAAGAACTAAGCCGTCGTTACGGGATAGAACATTTCGAATTTCTTGACAACATACTGGATATAAGATGTTTTAAAGACTTGATTCCCGAGCTTATTAACCGTGGTGCTCCCTACAAACTTTTTTACGAAATTCGTTCCAACTTGTCCAAAGAGCAAATTAAAATGCTGCGCGAAGCCGGTGTCGTCTGGTGCCAGCCGGGTATAGAGAGCCTGCACAGTGAGGCACTGAAAACGCTCAGAAAAGGAGTCACGGCCTGGCAAAACATGCAGACGCTAAAATGGTTCCGCCAGTTTGGTATGCATGTCTACTGGTCGATTCTTAACGATTTCCCCGGCGATCAGGACGGCTGGTACCAGGAGATGTCTGAGCTGGTGCCATTATTGACTCATTTATACCCACCCATGGGACTGAACGATGTCCAGTACCAGCGCAACAGCCACTACTTTGACCGGGCAGCCGAGTATTCTCTGAAATTAAACCCTTTACCCTTGGACGCCCTCATTTATCCATTAAGTCCAAAGGCAATTAAAGACCTTTCCTATACCTTTGATGACGAGTTTTACGCCTCAATTAAAAATGATTCAAGAATGGCAGTTTTGTTTAATCGCCCGGGGCTGCGTAATTTGAGGCAGGCTGTTTTTCAGTGGTCCGTGGCGTTCATAAGTAAAACTCCACCGGTATTAAGCATGGAGGTGGGCGATGAGGAAATAATCGTGCGTGATACCCGTCCCGCTGCGGTGGCGCCTTCTTTCCGCCTCGCTGGTGCGCAGCGAGAGTTATACCTGGCCTGTGACCGGGCAAAGGATGAGACGTTGGTACGCGAGATGCTCCGCGGCAAGGACTTCAGCGCCTCAGATGTTGATGCCGCCATTCAAACCCTCATGGACAATAAATTGTTAATTCGTATTGACCGGTACTTATTAGCTTTGGCCGTTGAAGAACCTTATTTAGAATATGTGCCCAGTGAACAGTGTCCAATGGGTTATGTAAGCGGTATACATAAATTGCCTATGCTGGGGTATCCCGTTGAATTTATGAGGTCCTACATAAAAGAAATGGCCGGTAAGGGTTTGCTTGACAAACGCTACCTGCCCGCAGGTTGTGAATAGATGATGGAAAAGGGAAAAATACTCAATCAACATGACCTTCAATTATGTCCATACGTTATAAGGGGCCTTGATACCAATGATATCCCCCAAATACTGCAGTTACAGGATTTTGTACTCAGTTCCATGAAAAACCGGAGTTTTTGCGTGCCCCTGTCCCAGGCGGAACATTTTGAAATAATGTGTGGTCACGGAGAAAGCATAGGGTTGTTTCTCCAGGGAAAATTATACGCCATATGTTCAATTCTATTTCCCGGTCAGAGTGAGGATAATATGGCTCGGCAGCTTAACTTTAGTAACGAAGAATTATCCGGTGTGGCGCAGTTGGAATTGTCCCTGGTTCATCCCCATTTACGGGGTAACAATTTGCAAAATAAGATGGCGAACATGCTTGCCCGCAGTGCAAAGAAGAAAAATTACAGGTATCTATTTACAACAGTATCACCTTATAATTATCCCAGTATAAAAACAGTTACCTCAATAGGAATGAATATTGCCAAGTTGTGTAAGATGTATTATCAATGGGACAGGTATGTTGTGTACAAAAACCTGGTTAATCCTTTGCAACTGGATATAAATGATATTGTTCATGTACCCAGCACATGGTTTAAAGAGCAGCAGGAGTTGCTTAATAACGGGTACCTTGGTTTTAGTCAGTTAAAAGATGAAGAAGGTATAAAAATAATGTTCGCCAAAAGAATAATTAATTATAAGGTAGGCAGTAAGAAAGATCGGTTCACTAGCCATTGCCGGGGAATAACCACGTAAAGAAGGTGATTATTAATTTGAAAAGAACTATAATGATTTCCGGCCTTATAATAAGCTTTTTATTTATAAATTTAAACGTGTTATTCACTCTTGATTCTTCTCATGCCGCGAACAAAAACAATGTTCTTAACCCGATTACCAAAGACGATGGCACCCAGTGGCGAATAGGTTACTGTGAAAGTGAAACATTTGCTACTTATACTAAAACCCTGGTGGGAATTGTTAAAGGTTTGTATGAAAGGGGTTGGATTACCAACCTGGAAGGATTTGATATGGTTAGTAAAAGTGACGACAGCAGGGAAATATGGCGGTGGTTGGCTACCAGGGATATAAGCCCTTATATTCAATTCGTGGATGATGCCTTTTATAACTTAAAAAAAGGTGCCGTCGGTGAAAATATTACAAAGCGCTTAAATGAGCAGAATGATGTGGATCTCATGGTGGTGATGGGGACGCAAGCGGGCGTTGTTTTGGGCAACGACCGACACGATACCGATATTTTTATTTTTGCCGCCTCTAATGCAGTGCGATCAGGAATTATTGATTCAGTGGAAGATTCAGGTCTTGACCATGTGTGGGCTCATATGGACCCGACCCGTTTTGAACGCCAGCTCAACGCATTTTACGATATTAAGCAATTTAAAAAGCTGGGCATAGTTTACGAGGATTCCGATATAGCGAGGGTTTACTCGGCGGTAAGTGAAGTTGAAACCCTGGCTGCAGAAAAAGGCTTTGAAATAGTACGTTATTATGTTGCTGAACCTCAAGGCCCCGAAGACTACCAGCGATATTACCGCGAGGTCCGAGAAGCATATGATAAGCTGGCGACCCGTGTGGATGCCATGTACGTTACTATTGCTTCGCTGGAAAGTGAAAAGCTGCCGGAATTATTTACCCCTTTTTATGAACATAATGTGCCTATTTTTTCCCAACTGGGAAATATACAAGTAAAAAACGGGGCATTAATGACGGTATCTGTTATGGATGAATTAAACACGGGACGTTTCGGAGCCGACACCATAATTAAATGTCTTAAGGGGGCTAAGCCCCGGGAATTAACTCAGACCTTTCAATGTGCCCCGAGAATAATATTTAATTCAGAGGTTGCCAAGAAGATAGGTTTTAAAATACCGTTTGAATTAATTATAGTGACCGATGAAGTTTACGGTGAAATCCCAGAGTAATACAGGCACTTATATACTCGGTAAGTGTTTTGACAAAATATATTCTAATTGTTACCCTGTTCATGAGAATGCGGAAACCCATACTGGCAATACTAAATTTATTCTGTCTTATGGGAGGTTTAGATAATGGAACGGGATGTAAACAATTTGGTGCAGTCGGCCTTAGAACTAGACCGGCGCATAGCAGAACAATTGCTAAACCAGTACCCGGGTATAAAAGTTCTCGCCGGGGATCTTCTGGAAAAGAAACATGTTGTAGGAGTCAGGATACTAACCGTGGCAGAACCCAGGGAGTTTACATGTTATTATGACGGTTTTTATGCACAAGAATATAAAGAGGGTTTACAAAGTGATATTAAAGGTGGAATTAATGCCTGATTTTTCTTGTAAACCCATCATTGAAATGACAAAGGATTCCCTCAGTACCATGCTCGACGACGAACAGGCTTTTTTAGAGCAGCCTTTTGTAACCTTGCAAAAATACTTGCCGGAAATAGTATTAAAATTTAAGGCCTAGAAAAAGAACTGCCTCATCCGATGATAGTCCACAATCACCCCAACATTTTGCTAATGGCTTCTCCCGGTGGCACCATAGGCAGAACATTTTCCTCGGGATCGGTAATAAAGTCCATCACCACCGGTTTTTTAACGGACATAGCATGCTCTAGGGCCGGTCTTATGTCAGGTGGGCTTGTAACCCTAATACCAACGGCACCGTATGCCTCAGCCACCTTGGCAAAATCGGGGTTATCCATTTCACTGCACGAATAGCGCCTGTCAAAGAAGAATTCCTGCCACAGCTGTACATTATGGCTACCTTCACCATAATGTACAGCTGTGGCAAGCTTTCTACCAGTATTTGCGCCCCTGATTTTTCCATACCATTCAGCTCCGGGGTGATACTTCGCCTGTTGCCGGCAACGGCTCTCAGTATACACCGATTCTCTGTAGCACGGTTTAATGCAGGTAATGGTCCCCTTCCCAACCTTTACATGTTAAAAATTATTATCAAATTATATGGCAAAAGCATAATCTGATCAACTGTTTTTTAACTACTTGTCTATATAATAGTTTCGACGAAATTCACATGTGTATAAATAAATTCTTGTGGACAATGTGGATATGTCTGTTAATAATTGATATAACTAAGGATTCTGATGTTAATACAAACCAAATTTATTATCATATTGTCGAATCCTTGTTAATTATATATCTACTAAATTCTGATTTTTTTTAATATTATATAAATTTAATAATTTTTTAAATAAGCATATAAAACGGTTTTAATCCGGGTAAAAAGTCCAATCTTATCCTTTTTACAGTTCATACAAATCCCCAAAATCACGACTATAAATATTAACATCCTGTGGTTACTGTCAATATAACACTATTAATTTATTAAAATAGGGAATATTGTAATTTTTTAACTTATAAAAAAACATCTTAATATACATTTTTTTAACATCATAAAAAACCTTGTTTTTACCATAATAATTGGATTTTAAAGCATATTAACATATCCACAGCCCTTACTACTACTACTAGAAGTTATATAATATTTATAATGCTATCCCCCTTTCTTTCCCTTTATCCACAACCAGATGAGTTCATCCTTGGATGCTATACTTAAATAAGGCTATTATAAAGTAATAAAACCTCGCGATTTATTGCGAGGTTTTTCACACCAGCTACACTTTAAAAATATATCCCTGCCCCCAAATATTTTGTAAATAATTTATATTTCCTTGATTCCCGTTTATTTTACTTCTTAATCTTCGAACATAAACATGAAGTGCATTTTTGCTGCCTTTATTTTTCTGCCCCCAAACTGCATCGATTAATTGAGAATGAGTAAATAATTGGTTAGGGTTACAGGCCAACAGCCAAAGGAGCTGGAATTCAATTTTAGTTAATTGAATTGATTTATCGTTTATAACAACTGATTTTTGTTGATGATCAATTGTAATGTCACTATAAACTAGCCTTTCATTTGATATTGACGGCGGATATTTTTCGAACCGGCGTAAAAGAGCTTCGATGCGTAATTCCAATTCCTTTAAGCTAAAGGGTTTGGTTATATAGTCATCAGCACCCAGTTTAAAACCTTTAATCCGGTCATCCTCCTTACTCATTGCTGTTAGAATTATTATCGGTACTGTACTGCGGGCTTTTATAATTTTGCAGGCTTCGAAACCATCTAATTCGGGCATCATGATATCTAAAATGACCACTTGGGGTTTAAGGGCCGCCTGTAATTCCAAAGCCTGATTTCCATTACTGGCCTTAAAAATTTCATGACCTTTATTATTTAAAAATATTTCGACAGCCCTTTGCAGTCTGAGATCGTCATCGACAAATAAGATCCTTGCCAAAGCATAAAACACCTCCTGCTTTTGGACGTATGTAGTATATTTACCGTATAGCTACACAATAACCTTTTATTTAAATCTTCAATAATTGTCACATATTGTATATTTCGGCATCTTACGTAATTACCCTTTGTTGATTTTATGGAAAATGTTATTGTTAAAAAAAAATTGTTATCAGTATAATCATAGACAAAAATGCAAGTATAGTGAGGGGAATAAATGATGCGGTTTGAGCACAATAAATTGATTAAAGAAATGAAGTTGAAAGTGGAAAAAGAGTTGCGAGAAAATGAAGAACAATTTCGTAGTATCGTTGAAAATTCAATTGACGGTATAGGTCTGGTCGATGAGCAGGGGGTTATTGTCGAATGGAATCACGGTATGGAAAAAACAATGAGTTTAAAACGGTACCAGGTACTAGAACAATACATATGGGATATTCATGATAAGCTTTTCACAATACTTAACCTGGAAAAAGAGTTTTATAAAAGCATCAGAGCCGAAATGCTTCAATTATTAAAAACAGGCTATAGAAACAACTCGGAGGGATTACTAAGGGAATGCAGTATAACTTACCCCGACCAAACCCATAAAGTAATACAACGTATGGCTTTTCCAATCAGAACCAGAAAAGGATATAAAGTTGGTATCATAACGCGTGATGTTTCCGCCTTGAAAGCTGCTGAGCTTAAATTAAAAAAACGCGAGCGCTTACTTGCTGCTTCTGCAGAGGTAACGAGAAAAATCCATACCGGCCCGGATTTTAAAGTTGCGGCAGAAGAAGCGTTGGAGGTACTGGGCAAGGCGGTACAGGTTGACCGCGTGCGAATTTTTGAGATTATAACACCACCTAGAGATACAAAGATAATTAAACTAAGATTTCAATGGAACAGCGATTTTGCCATGAAGATAAATTTTAATATTAATCTAAGCAACCTAACTTATAAGGATTTTATGCTCAAAATGTGGGAAGGACTGCTCTTGAGAGGCAGAACAGCCAGCGAACACATTTCGGCTCTGCCGAGTAAAGTACAAAATTATCTTGAACAACAGGGAACACGTGCCATCCTGTTAGTGCCTATACACATAAACGACACTTTATGGGGTTTCATTAGTTTCCATGACTGCCATTCAGAGCGCCATTGGACTAACAGTGAAAAATCAACACTGGAAACCGTTGCGTCAAGTATTAGTAGTAGTTTGGCAATAAAACGGCAAAATATTGAACTATCCAAGGTAAATAAGATAAAAAGTGAATTTCTAACCAATACCAGCCATGAATTGCGCACACCCCTGGCAAGCATCAGGGCATATACCGAAATTTTGCGTGATATATCCCTTGGTGCATTAAATGATGTGCAGCAAGAATGCGTAAAGGAAATAGAAAATGGCGTAGAAGTTCTGGTGGGCGAAGTTGAGACGCTATTAGAGCTTTCCAGAATTGAAAATGGGAATATTGTACTAAACCGCGAATGGATCTCTGTAGAAAAGCAGCTAAATGAAGTGGTTAGCAGTATGTATCCTTTATTTGAAAGAAAAGATGTGACGTTGAAATTAAGTATAGGATTTGTACCACACTTAAGTCTTGATCCTGGTGCGTTTAGAAGGATAATTAATAATTTATTAACCAATGCACTTAAATTCACTCCTGCAGAAAGTATTGTTACTATTAAAGCAAAATGGGTTAACAATGAAATTATTTTTAGTGTTATCGATGCCGGGCCGGGTATTGATCCCAGAGAACGTGAAAGTGTTTTTAAAAAGTTTTACCGAGCACCGCAAAAAAGTGCTCTATCAGTAGGAGGAACAGGTTTAGGTTTGGCGCTTTGTAAAGAGTTGGTGGAGATGCATGGAGGGCGCATTTGGGTGGATAATGCACCTAATGGTGGTAGTGTCTTTTATTTTACCATTCCTTATATCAATAAAAAGTAAGTCCATATATAAAGTATTAGAGGCGCCAATGCTCTGTGAGCGGAGGCGCTTTTTATATACCTTTAATTAAAATAATAAAATTTTTGCATAAAATGAGCTATAAAGGAAGGAATATGTAATTTTATGACGAAAGTTCTTAAAGCTTTATTAATAAATTCTTACAGATTGATTACTTTTTTATTACGATCAGTTATTCGAACGGGCAAAGGCGACGAAAGTCGTTGACGCAAAGCTATGGGCCTAAAGCTTTTTGCTAAGGTTGCCAGGTTGCTTAAACGTGCTAGTGCGGTTTATTTAAGTGGCCAGTGAAGGTGGTCGCTTTTTTTATGCAATCACAAAGGGGGTATCAAATGGGCTTAATAGTTTTTTCGTATGACTTAATCTGCTTAGGAGGAGAATATGTTTTTTAAAAACCGGCAAAGCCTTTCCAATAATAAAGAAGTTGACAGGGCGGACTTTATTTCAGCTGTACAAATGTTTTCCTTAACTCATTCCGAACTTATATCCTTTCATGCCATGCTTAAAGTGCAGGAAATATCAAAGCGATCTGCGGACATTACTTCAGCGTGCCAAGAAATGAGTGCCATGAGTGAAGAGGTGCTTTCTTCCGTACAACAGATCAACGCTGCTATGCAAAAAGTTACTGCTGGGGCGGATGAAGGGGTAAACAAAATTGATGAGTTGGCTAAGTTAGGGCAAAATAATAAAACTGTGTTAAAAGATATGGTTGGTAATGCCACTGAACTGAGCGACCAAGTAACAAAGATAGATGATATAAGTCAAAATGTATCCGACATAGCTGATCAAACTAACTTACTTGCTTTAAATGCTGCCATTGAAGCGGCCAGGGCAGGTGAAGCAGGAAAAGGCTTTAACGTGGTGGCGGAGGAAGTGCGTAAATTAGCCGGCCAAACCAAAGAAGCAGTTGCTAATGTTAAACAGATTTCCGAGCAAATGAATGAAAAATCATCCACCACCAGTGCTAATATATCCAGTGTGCAAGAAACTTTCAACCAATATATAGACAATTCCAACACCGTCAGTGATATTATTCGCGAGACCAGTAAGGAAACAGAAGAGTGCGCAACAATGATAGAAAATATTACTAGTGCCACACAGCAGCAGACTACTACAGCAGACAACCTCTCTAAAATATCTGAAGAGCTTACCGAAAATACGGAATTTATAAGCTCTTTGTTAAAAGATGAAGCTAATAGTTTGGTACAGATTGTAAATCCCGTTTTAAAAATCTCGGCAAGTGAATCGATAATCAACGTTTTGGCTGCAAGGCTTGTAGACCATGCTAAGTTTTTGAGAAAAACCATAAATGAAGCCGGAACAGGGGTCAAAGTTACCAACCATCTAGAATGTGCTTTTGGAAAATGGTATGAAACAAATAGGGAAAGGTATAGTCATTTAAAAGCTTTTAAAGAGGTAGATGAACCTCACCGGAGGGTACATCAATTCGCCGAGAATTTATCACAAGATTGTACTTCTGACAATGTAGAGGAATTGATGCGCTCTTCTTCTGATATTTTAAAGGCTTTTATTAAACTGTACGATACTTTAAACACAGAGTAAATCCTAAGAATCAGATAAGGGGTGATTTTAATTGACTGTTAATAATCAGATAGTGGTTTTTACGCTTAACAAGCAACAATACGCACTGCCCATAGTAAATGTCTCAGAAATTATCAGGGTGATGGAAGTAACCGAGGTGCCGAATGTAGATTATTACTGCAAAGGCATAATAAATTTAAGGGGCTCCGTGGTGCCGGTTATAAGTTTAAGTTTGCGCCTTGGCTTGGAAGAAAGTGAATTAAACAATGAATCACGCGTTGTAGTTATAGAAAATGAAGAGCAAAAATTAGGATTGATCGTTGACAGTGTTTCTTCAGTATCACTTTATGTTGATGATGAAATTGAAAAACCACAGGCTATGAAGAGCTCGGGAGATTTTATTAAGGGCGTAATACATCAAGAAAACAATATAATTCTTTTTTTAGATATGGAGAAGATAATTAATTAGTAACTTTGGAAAAGTTCAACAAGCTGAGGGGGTAATTATGTGCATAGTTTAAAATTAAAATTAATGCTGATCATAACGGTGGCTGCAGCGGTAGCATTAGGGGCCGTTTCTTATCTAAATTATAGCAATTCCTCTAACATTTTGGAAGAGGAGTTATCCAAGGCGGCGGCCCACAGTGCGGAATATAATGCCAGGATAGTGGATCAGTGGCTAAAAGGCCTGATAAGTGAAATGGCAGACATAGCAGAAAGTGAAGTTGTAAAAAGCGGGGATCCGGAAAAATATCTCCCTTTTTTAAAACAGGTATTAAGTAAACATGAAGAATTTGAATTGCTTTATGCTTCTGACCAAAATGGTGAAAGTGCCGGTACCAATGATACCGTTTTCAATATCACGGACAGAGATTACTTCCAGCAAGCCATGCAGACCGGTGAGGCCGTTATTTCAGATCCTATTGTAAGTAAGGCTACCGGTAACGATATTATCGTTGTGGTGGCACCAACCTTCCAAGCAGGTCAAACAGAACCCAGCGGCCTGGTGGGGGTATGCGTTACATTGCATTGCTAATTCAAAATACAGACATGTCCACCATTGCTCATCCCACTGATGAATGGGTCGGAAATAAGAAAATTGTAAATGCAGGTGACCAGCGGTTAACCGATTTATTTGAACGGATGAGCCAGGGTGAAAAAGGATATGGATCCTACACTTATCAGGGAACGGAAAAGTTGATGGCTTATGCTCCCATTGAAGTAACGGGCTGGGCTATCGCTCAATCAGCAAACATGGCGGATATTATGGAGCCACTGGGTATTATTCGAAATACCAGTGTAATGGTGACCATAATTGCCATGGTGATTATGCTGGTTATTGCCATACTTATTGCCAATACCGTATCCAAGCCCATGGTAAAATTAAGCCGGGCCGCCGAAGCTGTTGCTCACGGTGATTTAACCCGTAAGGTAGAAGTGGGCAACAGAAAAGATGAGATAGGTGTTTTGGCCGGTGCATTTTCGGAGATGGTGGACAGTTTAAAAACTATGATTACCAGTGTACAGGACAGTTCCGCCCAAGTGGCTTCCCACAGCCAGGAATTAGCTTCTTCCAGTGAAGAGGTAAGCGCCACAGTG
The DNA here is from genome assembly GCA_016278505.1 of Clostridiales bacterium. Taxonomy (GTDB): domain Bacteria; phylum Bacillota; class Desulfotomaculia; order Desulfotomaculales; family VENG01; genus VENG01. Next base: position 100,170 of record JADQBQ010000017.1, on the reverse strand, counting down.
GAAGAGGTGGCCAGTACTACCAATGAAGTGGCGGCCACCTCCAGCCAGGGAGCTGAAAATGCCGGCAGTGCAGCCCAAGAATCTGAACAGGTGCAGCAGGTTGCCGAAGAAGGCAATAAAGCCGTACAAGAGACCGTGGAAAAAATAAAGTCCATAGCCAATAGTTCGGAAAGCGTTTCCACGGCCGTAAATAAACTTGGCACCCAATCTGAACAAATAGGTAACATTATTGACACTATAACCAACATAGCGGATCAGACTAACCTTTTAGCTTTAAATGCTGCTATAGAAGCGGCTAGAGCCGGTGAACACGGCAAGGGATTTGCCGTGGTAGCTGAAGAAGTCCGCAAACTGGCTGAACAATCAGCAGAAGCAGCAAATCAAATTACCGGTTTGATTAAGGAAATACAAGTGGGTGTGGGGGAAGCAATAAACGCCATGGAACATGGGGCCTCAGAAGTAAGTGAAGGGGTTCAGGTGGCTAACAATGCCGGAGTTGCCCTGGAACAAATCAGCAAGGCTATACAAAAGAATACCACAGTTGTGAAAGACTTGGCTGCCGGAATAGAGCAGAGCAATGAAGGTATGCAGCAGCTGTCCGCCTCTAACGAACAAATTACGTCAACAGTGCAGCAGGTATCCGGTGCAGCGCAAGAACTGGCCAATATAGCCGGTGAGTTGCAAAACACTATAGATAAATTTAAAGTTGATAATTATGAAATTGAAGCTGGTAACTTAGGTCAGGCTAAAGATGAGTACAATATAGAAGGCTATAAAAACTAAAAAATAGGAAAAGTTAGGAGCAAGTGAGAACCGTCCCCGCTTGCTCTACCAGGTCAGATATTGCCTCCCCTCTAAAGGGGAACACCGGAGCGTGTATTGTTATCCGTGTCCAAGTTTTATTAATCGAGTCGGGCAGTAAAGAATAACCCTGGTGAATGGAATGTAATTGCAGATCACTAATTTGACGATTAAGCAGCATATGCAGCGTTTGAGGAGGGTGATAGTCCTTGGGAATACTACCCTCTTGCTGTAAGTCAATCTTTATAGCTAACCGGTCTTGTTTGGCTGTGGCTTGAACTTGATAGGCAAATATAGATTCCTGATCAAAATAATCAACAATAGTTCCTTCAGCTCTGTCATTTACGGTTATTAAAATTTCCAGGCTTTCCAAGGACTTGTTCGGTACAAATGAAGGAGCTTTTGGGTACAAGGGTATAATGGCATTTTCTTTTACAAACAGCGGCAGCGTAGTGTCGCTGTTTGTTGTTTTATAGTTCTGTCCACCAATACGTTCTTCACGACACCACCAGGAGTACCATTTGCCCGGAGGAATATAACAACTTCTGGTTGATGCCCTATCCATTAACGGTGCCACCAGAAGGTGGGGTCCCAGCATGAATTCCGTTTCATAATGTTCCGGTTTTAATGCTTCACCGGTGGGGGTGTGATAAAAAATAGGACGCATTACGGGTTGCCCATTTTGAGATGCTTCATAAAGCAGTGAGTACATATAAGGAATGAGGCGGTAACGAAGCTTAATGGCCATGCGCGCACTCTTTTCCACTTCTTCCCCAAAAGACCACGGTTCTTGATCTTTAGTTCCTTGTCCAGTGTGTGATCTGCTGAACGGATATAAAGCACCTTGAAGGATCCAGCGTTCATATAATTCTGCAGGCGGTGTACCTTTAAAACCACCTATATCCGGTCCGGAAATAGGTTGGCCGGAAAGTCCCAGGTTTAGTATCATAGGAATACTGGCCCTGAAGTGCTCCCAATCACTTCCATTGTCTCCTGTCCAGGTAACGGCATATTTCTGTCCACCTAAATAAGATGACCGCGTGATTACATAAGGCAGCTGGGTTGTTTTGCGTAGCCCTTGGTGCGTAGCCTTGGACATCATAAGACCGTAAATATTGTGCACTTTTTTATGCGGCATGCTAACTTTTTCCGATATTTTGTGCATAACGTTACCGGGAAGCGTGCGCCGGCAGTCAAAAGTGGAGGGTTCATTCATATCGCACCATATTCCATCCACTCCGGATTTGATAAATTCTTGCATAAGTTCTCCCCACCATGCGCGAGTACGGGAATTTATAAAATCCGGGAAATGGCTGGAGCCTGCCCAAACCTTTCTGGTTACCGGTTTACCTTTGCCATCGGTAATAAACATTCCCTGTTTAATGCCAGCATCGTATGGAGGATAGCCCTTTTCTATTTTTAAGCCCGGGTCAATTATGGGAACAATTTTAAATCCCTGGGCGTGTAATTCCTTAACTAATTTTTTATAATCCTCAAAATCTTTTCCCCACGTGAAACATTTAAATTTTTCCATGTAATCAATATCAAGATAAATAGTGTCACATGGAATGTCCCTCTTACGGAATTCAGCTGCTACTTCGCGGACACGCGCTGATGGCATATAACTCCAACGACTTTGCTGGTAGCCCAGGCTCCACTTTGGTAATGGGGTCAATTTACCGGTTAGTATAGATAATTGTTTCATTACTTCCGGCAGGGTGGGGCCCAAAAGAATATAATAGTTTAATTCATTGTCCTGTACCGCGTAATCAATCTTTTTACCGTCAAGCGAACAATCAAATACAGAGTAGCTTGGGTTATCGAAGACCAGGCCGAAAGCCGGCCCCTCGCTGTATTGAAATACCACAACGGGCCATGATTGGTAAAGAGGGTTGGTTCCTTTTTTATAATTTGACCTGTCACTGTTCCACATGGTAATCTTTTGACCGGCTTTATTCATAGGGTGTGTGTTTTCACCAAGGCCAAAAATATGGACATCACCCGGGTGCAATAAATGTTTTTGCACACAAATCCATTCTTGACCGGCCTGCGGCGGAAGTAAATCAGCCATAACTGAATCTTGGCCAATCTGCACAGAGATGCTTCCTTTTAGCGCGTCAATCTTTAGTTTTGCTTTTGATTGGTTGGCTAACGAATAAGTAAAAACAGTAGTGTCGCTTTTCTTACTTATTTCCCAGCCAGACTTCTCGGTATTGGTAAGATCTACTGCCCAGGAGTTGTGTTCGTGCCAGGAGGTTTTTGCGCTGTTGTCTCTTAGGTATACGCGAAAAATTCCCTGGTTAAAAGGACCGCAATTGATCTTTCCGTTTTTATTATTGAGAGTGACGGAATTAGTTGTAGTATAATCCATAGTATTATTTTCTAATATTTTACGGTTTTTACCCGGTGGGCTTTGGGTGTTTAACCGATTCTGTATAAATGAGCCTGCTTTTATGATAAAATCAGTTTTGGTGTGCGACCAGCCTTGGTTTATTCTCTGAAAAATTGTTTTGGCAATGTTCATTTAATCCCCTCAAATCAGTTGTTTACATAGTATATTTATATTGTAATCTATAAGTAAAAATAATTCTAATGAGAATATTAGAGGTAGTTGGTAATAAATATGGTGTGTTTGTTTTACTGTGGAGGAAAATAGTAAATTTATGTCGAATGGGAATTAATTTAAAAAGGACTCAGTGCAGTTAGGGGAGGAGCATTAATCTTATGTCAAAAAAAAAGTTACCATTTTCTAAAGATTTTTTAATTGAAATCATAAGCAAATTTCCTACACCTTTTCATATTTATGATGAAAAATCTATCCGTGAAAATGCCAGGAAATTGCTGCAGGCTTTTGCATGGGCACCTGAATTTAAGGAGTATTTTGCGGTCAAGGCCACTCCGAATCCACACATAATAAAAATATTGAAAGAAGAAGGTTTCGGTGCCGACTGCAGTTCCTTGGCGGAATTGATAATGGCTGACAAGGCAGGTATATACGGTGAAAATATAATGTTTTCATCAAATAATACCCCTGCCAGTGAGTATAAGGTGGCCAGGGAATTAGGCGCCATCATAAACCTCGATGATATAAGCCATATAGAATATTTAGCTAAGCATGCCGGAATACCGGATATTATTTCCTTCCGGTATAACCCGGGGCCGCTGCGTGAGGGCGGTAATACTATTATTGGAAAACCTGAGGAGGCCAAATACGGGCTTACCCATGAGCAGATTATTGATGCCTTCAGACTGATGCGTGATAAGGGGGTAAAACGCTTCGGCCTGCATACCATGGTTATTTCCAATGAGCTTGACCCTAATTACTTTATAGAGACGGCAAATATGATGTTTGACTTGGTGGTTGAAATATACCGTGATCTTGGTATACGCATTGAATTTGTTAATTTTGGCGGGGGCATAGGGATACCGTATAATCCTGGGGAGGAAGCGGTTGATTTAAATTATGTAGGTCAAGGTGTTAAGGATGCTTACGAAAGAAAAATTACGGCCGGTGGCCTACATCCTTTAAAGCTGGCTTTGGAAAGCGGGCGTATGATTACCGGGCCATATGGTTATTTAGTATCCAAAGTGCTGCATAAGAAGGAGACTTATAAAAATTATGTGGGACTCGACGCATGTATGGTTGATTTAATGCGCCCGGGCATGTACGGTGCCTATCACCATATTACTGTGCCCGGTAAAGAAGACATGTCTCATGATCATACTTATGATGTAACCGGCTCATTATGTGAGAATATAGATAAGTTTGCTGTTGACCGCAAACTTCCTAAGATTGATATCGGGGACATAGTTGTCATTCATGATACAGGGGCGCACGGTCATGCTATGGGTTTTAATTATAATGGCAAGCTGCGTTCGGCAGAGCTATTATTGAGGCCGGACGGAACTGTAAAATTGATCAGGCGGGCCGAAACCATCGATGATTATTTTTCCACCCTTGATTTTTCAGATCTGTAAAATGCTAAAGGTATAAACTAACTCATACTGATGAACCTGCGGGCTTGAAAATTTAGTTTTTCTAACCTGTCTTTTGCGCCCGCTCATTCATTTCATCTCGCAGGCCAGGCTAAAGCTCAGTCTCACGCTCCAGCGGGATTCCCAAATTACTAAGCTTCCTAATTAAGACCAGCTGTTTCCGCAATGGCATAGATAAAAGTTACTATTCAGAAAACAGTCTTAATGCCATTGCCGTCCGCCGTCCTGGCTCAGGGGGCGGCCTCGCACGTCCTGTGCTCGGTCCCGCTTCCGCTTATCGACTTCGCTAAGCCTGGCAGTTGCTCGATTCAATTCATTCGCTCTGCGCAAAAGACAGGGTCGTCATTGGTCTAAAATTACATCTTAATCTGATTCTTAAGACTCCCACTTCTAGAAGTGGGAGTCTCTCTTTAGCTCCGATGTTCAGCTTTAACTGAGCGAGTTCACTTCATCTCGTACTTTAGGAAAGTATACCTTGCCATATATATGGCAATCGATTCAATTTATTCGCTGTGCGCAAAAGTAAGGTCGTCATTGGTCTTAGTTATTTTATTAATTCATTTTTTTGTGGCGATTTTTCAATATTGGCTTATTAATTAAGGACAAAAGGTTAACACTAGAAATAAGGAGGTATTAATTAAATGATAAAAAATATGACCCTTGTGGAATACTTAACCAGTGTTTCCAAACGGTTACCCGAAGAGGCGGATAAAGTACTCAATGTGCTGGTAACGGAAGGACACATGAACAAAGAGGAACTTTCCCTGGTTTCCCGGGTGAAAAGAGCGGTTCTGGACCATGTTATTATGCAGCTTTATGCATTGGGCCTGGTGGATGTTTATTCCGAAGGCAAGAGTAAGATTTGCAGCCTTACCACGCTGGGCGAAGAATATCATGATGTAGTCAGAAAAACGGAGGCGGTTTAAACCCAAGCCGGTGTGAGGGATAAATAAGCTTTCCTTGATCATAGTGGAAGTAATACCATTAATTTTATTGTTTAGGGTCTGGAATAATAGCTAAAAACCCTTGCATCCGGCTCAAAATATATGTATAATAATCTGTGCGCAATTGTTGGAGACAGCTTATAAATAAATGCACTGCGGAGAGATGGCCGAGTTGGCTGAAGGCGCTCGCCTGGAAAGCGAGTAGGCGGTACTGAAATCGTCTCGAGGGTTCGAATCCCTCTCTCTCCGCCATTTTTATTTTTATATTTGCCGTGCTAGGTGGGGAGGTAGCGGTGCCCTGAACCTGCAATCCGCTATAGCAGGGCCGAATTCCTGCCGGAGGGTTTGGCTTGTGGGGTCCGGCTCCTGTAAGGGGTGTTGACGGCCGGGTCTTGCGCGACGGAGTCTTCTGAACTGTGTCAGATCCTGACGGAAGCAGCACTAAGGAAGTCCCTCCGGGTGCCGCGAGGGTGCCTGACTCGAGCTACCTGCTGGAGTAACGCCCGGAAGCCATCATTCGAAGGTGGGTGCACGGCTTTAATTTTGGCCATATCGTAAAAGCGGTATGGTCTTTTCAATTTTTTAAAAAAGGAATAAATTTTATCATGGCGAAATAGGTTCTTTGAGATTAATCAAATTCTAACCTCCAACAACCTCTTTAAGGGAGGGTTTATATTTGACCTACCAGGCTTTATATAGAAAGTGGCGTCCCCAGAATTTCTCCGAAATAGTGGGTCAGCAGCATGTAACGAGGACGCTGCAAAATGCATTTGCTGCCGGACGTGTTTCCCATGCCTATCTTTTTTGCGGTACTCGGGGAACCGGCAAAACCACCACAGCCAAGGTATTGGCTAAGGCCCTTAATTGTGTGGAAGGCCCCGGGGGGCAGCTGTGTAACAGCTGTGACAATTGTCGGGCCGTCAATGAAGGGCACTCCATGGACGTAATAGAAATAGATGCCGCCTCCAACAGGGGTATTGATGAAATTAGGGACTTAAGAGAGAAGATCAATTTTTCTCCCTCCAGCTGCAGGTACAGAGTTTATATTATTGATGAAGTACATATGTTAACCAATGAGGCCTTTAATGCCCTTTTAAAAACCCTTGAGGAGCCTCCGGCCCATGTTATTTTCGTACTGGCTACCACCGAACCGCATAAAGTGCCGGTAACCATTCTATCCAGATGTCAACGTTTTGATTTTAGACCTATTTCCGCTCCCGAAATGGTTGGTCGCATGCAGGAAGTGGCCGGGAAAACAAACCTGGAGATAAGCGAAGAGGCATTATATGTTATATCTAGGGTTGCAGACGGTAGTTTGAGGGATGCTTTGAGCATTATGGACCAGGCATCATCCCTGGGAGAAGGAAAAATTACCCCGGAAGAGATACACCGCATTTTAGGAACTGTGAATGAAGATGTAATTATAAGTATGACAGAAAACCTGGTCAAAGGTAATACTTCCGATGCGGTAAGAATGATCGATACACTTATTGCCGAGGGAAAAGATTTACGTATTTTTGCCCGCCAAATGGGTTCTTATTTAAGAGAACTTTTAGTTAAGAGTATGGCCGGGGATGAAAAAGACAGGCGCTTACTTTTACAGATTACTAAACTTCTTGTACAGTATGAGCAAGAAATGAAATGGAGTTCACAGCCCCGCTTGTTATTTGAATTGTTTGTGTTTGAATCTGTAGACGGAGGAGGACACAATTCCGGCCATGATTTGGCTTTACGCCTGGCGCGTCTGGAGGCCAAGGTAGAGGAATTCATTAATGCAAAGGGTTCTTTTAACGAAATAAATGCTACATATACAGCAAAAGAAATAAATTATGATGGACCTAAAATGCAATATGAATCTGAGTCAGGGGAAAACCATATTGAGCCAGGAAACAAAAATGGTAGTTCAGGGAATGATACTACAACAGAGGAAAAAGTTGAAGTAAAGGAAGAAGTTAAGGCAAAGAAGGAAAGTGTAGTAACGAAAGAAGTTGATGTAAAGGAAGAAGTCGTTGCAAAGACCATAAACAGCAATTCAGTTGGTGAGGCACCAAAGGGTAATGTACCCAAAGACAGTATACCAGTAGAAAGAATCAGTAGAATGTGGCCTCAAATTTTGGAGGCGGTGAACAAGGAAAGTAAGGCTACTCGTGCCTATTTGGAATTATCTTGGCCCGCGAGTGTTGTTGGAGATATGTTAACAGTGGGTTTTGAAGACGAAGATATTGCTAAAGATATGATGGAAAAGGAAAGTAATCAAAAAATACTTATTCGTGTTTTGAGATCTTTTTTTAAAGGCAATTGGACTGTTCGCTGTAGCAGCGGGCTAAACAGACCCAAAAAGTGGCGGGAAGAGGAACAGGGCTTGGATTTTGAAGGTATTGCACAGATTTTTGAGGCTGAAGAGGTGGATAAGGCACCTCCTGAGTAATATATTACTTATGAATGTGAATAAAAGGGAGGATATTTAATGGGTGGCAATATGAATAAAATGATGAAGCAGGTTCAGAAAATGCAGACACAAATGGCTAAGATGCAGGAAGAGTTAAATGAACGTACTTTGGAAAGTACCGCCGGTGGTGGTGCCGTCAAAGTAGTTGCAAACGGAAAGCAGGAAATAGTATCAATAGAAATTCAACCGGAAGCAGTGGATCCGGAAGATGTGGAAATGCTGCAGGATCTTATTTTGACGGCAACAAATGACGCTTTAAAGCAAGTTAGAGACATGATGAATACAGAAATGGGTAAACTCACCGGCGGTATGAATATTCCCGGACTCACTTAAAGGGTGAGTATATGAAAAGTGGTGGGGCTATAGAGCGCCTGGTGCGTGAACTATCCGGATTGCCGGGTATTGGACCGAAAACGGCTCAACGCCTGGCTTTTTACCTTTTAAGTGCTTCACCGGAGATCGGTCATAATTTGGCCCAAGCTATACTGGAGGCACGTAATTCCATAAAATATTGCTCTGTGTGTGCCAACTTAACAGATAAGGACCCGTGCAGGCTATGCGATGATGTAAACAGAACTCCGGATGTGATCTGTGTGGTGCAGGATTCTAAAGATGTTATGGCAATGGAAAAAAGTCATGGTTTCAGGGGATTGTATCATGTGCTTCATGGTGCCTTACAGCCATCGGAGGGAATCGGTCCTGACCAGCTTTCCATAAGGCAGCTTTTAAAGCGGTTGGAGGGTGACAAGGTTAAAGAAGTCATTTTAGCTACCAATTCCAATGTGGAGGGTGATGCTACTGCCATGTACCTGGCAAGGATAATAAAGCCGCTGGGGATAAAGGTGACCAGGATTGCCCATGGTTTGCCGGTAGGTTCGTATTTGGAGTATGCGGATCAAATTACCCTGGCCAAAGCAATGGAAGGAAGGCGTGAAATGCAGTGACATATTTGCCATTCTTATCCATATAATGAGGACAAGGGGTTCCCATGGAGGTGTATGGATATGGAATGGAAATATATTATTATGGCGCTTTTGGGGTCTTTAGGTATTTTGTTGATGGGATCGTCAGTGCTGCGTCCCTTAAGGCTGTTGCTGAAGGTTACCGTATGTCTTACCTTAGGTGCTGTGTTTCTTGTGGCCTTTAATTTGTTTTTGGAGATGCTGGGCATGCACATTGGAGTAAACCCTTTTACCGCCTTGTTAGCCGGGGCACTGCATCTCCCCGGTATTGTGCTGCTATTGATTCTTAATTATTTATTTCTAAATTAATTAGAGTGCAGGCAGAATAATTGTAAACACTTGCTTGACGTGGTACAGTATTTGCAATATATTTTAATAAAATGTCACATTGATTTACATTATCCCGATTTAAGAAGGATAATGATTTTTAAATTCTTGAAATTAGAAATAAAATTTTTAAAGATTTTAAAACCCTTGGGGGTGCATATGATATTACTAATCGTATAGTGGAGGGTTACATTGGCGAGTATGCCAGTGGCAAGAGTGAAGTGGCAGTAAATAGGGCAATTGACCTTTTTAACCAGGGTCACCAGGATGTTACTTTGGTAGACTTGGATATAGTAGAACCTTGTTATACACTGCGCCCCATTAAAAACGAATTGCAATCTCTGGGCTTACATGTGTTAGCGTGGGAAACCCGTGAAACCATAGGTCTGGGTGAAGCCGGTAATGTTTTACGTGCAGAAAATAAATGGGCCTTACGCCGTGATGGTGATGTAATACTGGATATTGGCTACGGTGCAGAGGGTGCTAAAACATTAAATCTCCTGGAAGGTGCCAAAGAGGAAGAAAATTTACATCTACTGGTTGTGGTTAATATAGCACGACCTATGACAGCTACAGTAAATGACATCGTAGAATATGTAAACGGAATGGGCACTGTCCACGGGCTGATAAATAACAGCCACCTGGGTGACGATACTGATATTGACATCATCCAGGAAGGAGCACAGATGGTATCCCAGGCCGCAAAACGACTGGGTTTGCCCCTGGTAGCTACAGCTGCTGTACAGGAACTTGCCGAGCAAATGAATTGGCGTGATTGTATGGGGAATCCTGTGCGCGGCTTGAAAAGGTATATGCCCTGTACATTGTGGTAGCAACTGTTACTTGCGTGACAAGGGCTGAAAATTAAAATAATCTTCCTAACTTATAGTTAGGACTTGTTTGAGTTGTCAAAACAATCGATTTAATTTTAATTATTGGTTAAAGCTTGCAGCAATATAATTTTAACTTTATCGCTGCAGTTTTTAGGTATATCTAAGGAGGTGCATCCAGTTTAAATGGCTGAAAAAGTCATCCAAGAAGAAAAGCGGGTCTTTATGACCGGTAACGAAGTGGTTGCCTGGGGTGCATTAGCAGCTAATGCTGAAATTATGTATGGGTATCCTATTACACCCCAAAACGAGATTATGCATTACTGGACAAGGTTGGCTCCCAAGAATGAGCGGGAGTTTCTGCAGACAGAAGATGAATTGTCGGCAGGATTCACAACCAATGGGGGCGTAATGGCCGGTAGGCGTGCTTTCACCGCTACTGCTGGTCCCGGGAACACCTTAATGCAGGAGCCTATCAGCATGGCAGAAGCAATGCGCCTGCCGACTGTAACTATTGTTCAGCAGCGGGGTGGTCCGTCTACTGCTACAGTTATTTACTCGCAGCAGGAAGTAACATTGACTACTCTGGGTGGTAACGGAGAAGGACTTCGCGTTGTTTATTCTACCGCTACCCACCAGGAATTGTTTGATTACACCATCAAGGCTTTTAACACTGCATGGAAATACCGCTTCCCCACTTTCGTACTGGCCGACGGTTACCAGGCCAAGATGAGGGAGTCTCTGGTCATGTATGATCCGGCATCAAAGGGAATCGAAATGTTTCCCACCGAGCCTTTTGTAGGTAAAGAAGGCACACCGGGTGTTGACAGAGAGCCGGGACATTTCCGCAACACTTATAACGTCGAAGAAGAATTATACGACGTTTTGCAGGAACATTTTGCAGACTACAATAAAATGACACCGGAAGTCGCAGAATACAAAGAAATAGGCAGCAAGGAATCAAAGGTAGTTGTAATTGCTCACGGTGTTGTTGCCCGGGGAGCGAAGGCGGCTGTGGAAGACCTTAGAGCAGAGGGATTTAATGTAGGTTTCTTCCGTCCCGTAACTCTGCGTCCTTTAGCTGTTCCTGAACTCAGGGAAGTAGCTAATAATGCCGATAAAATTTTGGTTGTTGAGTCAGCCAACGGTCAAATGGATCGCTTGCTCAAAGAAGCCATCTATGGTTGCTCAGCTGAGATGTTGTCCTTGTTTAAGCCTGGCGTTGGTATCACCGCGGAGGAAATTGAAGCCAGGGTTAGAGAAATAGTTTAGAGACGCAGATATATGTTAATTAGACTGCAATAAATTTGTTATTCCGGGCTAGATTAATGTTACGGGAGAGATAGAAAGGAGGCCCCTTTTATGTCAGTTCAGCTTGCCATGCCTAATTGCTGGCGTATGGAAAGCAAGCCGCATAAGTTTTGTCCCGGCTGTGGGCACGGTATTGTTTTAAAAGCCTTGGGACAGGCCATCGATGAATTAGGTATTCAGGATAGGGCTGTATTTGGTTGTGATATCGGTTGTTCACTGCTTGCATGGGATTTTTTCAACATTGATACCATTCAGACTCACCACGGGCGGACTAACCCCGTTATTACTGGAATTAAGCGTGCCAACCCCAACGTGATTGGTGTTGCGTACATGGGTGACGGCGGTGGCTATGCTATAGGATCTCAGCATCTTGTTAATGCAGCCGCACGGAATGAAAACATAACGGCAATAGTGGTAAATAATACCCAGTACGGTATGACCGGTGGCCAAATGGCACCCACTACATTACCAGGACAGAAAACGGAGACTTCACCTTACGGTCGTGATGTAGCAAAGACCGGTAATCCTACTCTGGGACCGGAAATGGTTTCCGCCATTACTCCGGACGGTGCTTATGTGGCCCGGGGTACGGTTTCCAATGTTAAGCAGCTTACTAAATTCATTAAAAATGCACTGGAAAATCAAATGAACGGTAACGGCTTTAGCTTTGTTGAAGCATTATCGACGTGCCCCACTAACTGGAGAACCAATGCCACAGATACCTGGAAATTCCTGGAGAAGGAAATGTCCCAGTACTTTACAGTGGGTGAATTAAAAGCCCCCGGTTCCCAGAATGAGGAGGGACAGGCTAATGGGTAGAGCTTGGAAAATAGCTTTAGCAGGTGAAGGCGGTCAAGGGGTACAATCAGTAGCCCAAATTTTGGCCGAAGCTGCCAATGAGCAGGGTAGGGAAGCTCTTTATATCCCTAACTTTGGTGTTGAGCAGCGCGGTGGAGTTTCGGTGGCGTATCTTCAGATCGGTGACGTAGCTATCGGTGCTCCTAAGTTCCAAACTGCAGACATTGTAGTTGCTCTAAGTGATAGAGCTATTCATCGTACTCGCAAATATGTAGGTCCGGAAACCGTTTTCGTTTACGATTCCGGTATTGAGGGAATTACTGATGACGACCTGCCTGATAATGCCAAGAAGGTTTTTGGTATTCCGGCTTTGGAAGTTGCCAAGAATGAACTGCATCCCAGGGTCTTTAACGTGATTATTATGGGTGCGGTTGTTAAGGCTACGGACGTTGTACCGGAAGAGAAGGTTAAAGAAGCCATTGAGAAGAAATTAGGCTATAAATTTGAACAGAATCCCAAATTAAGAGAAATGAATTTCAAGGCCATTGAACGTGGTGCTCAGTTAGTGGCCGAGGCATTATAAGGGGGGTGGCTTATGTCCATTGATTTCAAGGGACGGACACTGGAAGTTGAAAAAGGAATGTGGAGTATTTTCCCTGGACTATGCAAAGGTTGTGGGCTTTGTATTGAAAAGTGCCCCAAAAAATGCATGAGCTGGTCCGATGTTTTAGGCGTTTACGGTACTCCTGCAGTGGAGATAAACGATGAATGTATCGCCTGCGGCATTTGCCAGACCGTTTGTCCGGATACCGCTATTGCGGTGGAAAAGAAGAAAAAAGAAAACTAAGAGTTAAGAATAAAAGAGAGCTGCGGCATTCTGCCGCAGCTCTCTTTTTCGTTGTTGCCAAAGTTGTATAGCTAGCATCTTTTTTCCGCCTGCTCATAAGCCATTCTTAGATCAAGGGGGTGACCGAAGGCTTGGTGGGTCAACCTGTCTTATGCGCCCGCTCATTCATTCATCTCGCCGGGCCAGGCTAAGGCTCAGTCTCACGCTCCAGCGGGGTACCCGCCCCATTCGCCGTCCTGGCTCAAGGGGCGGCCTCGCACGTCCTGTGCTCGGCCCCGCTTTCGCTTATCGACTTCGCTAAGCCTGGCCACGGCTCGATTCAATTCATTCGCTCTGCGCAAAAGCCAGGTTTATCATTAGCCTAGATCGTAACCCGCAATAAGTCAACAAAAGTGCCAGGCACGATTGTTGACTTATTGAAGCAGTCAAGAGCAGCGGCTTAATTAAACCGCTGCTCTTTTAACACTGTTCCTCTCTGTCGGTATTTGGTAAAATAAAAACAAAACCACAGGAGGATTTTAAATGCCTTTGCGCCTTGTTATGGGACGGGCAGGTACAGGAAAAACCCACACTTGCTTGGATGAGATAACTAAACAAATGAAGGCAGACCCTTTGGGATCGCCTTTAATATTTATTGTGCCTGCACAGGCCACCTTTAATATGGAGCGCGAACTAGCGGCACGGGGAGGCAGCATACGTGCACAAGTTTATAGTTTTAAACGCCTGGCTTATCGGGTGCTAAGGGAAACCGGGGGAGCTGCCAACTACCCGGTTACGGAATTGGGCCGTCGCATGATCCTAAAAAATATACTTTTAGACCATAAACAAAATTTACACCTTTTAGGTGCCTTACATAACCGTACGGGCTTTTTAGCATCTTTATCAGAAATTATTAGTGACTTTAAAACATGTAAGGTGTTGCCGGAACATTTAAGCGATTTGTTGGAGAAGAAGGACCAGGGCAGAATGGAAATGAAACTACAGGATTTAAGCCTTGTTTATTCCAGTTTGGGTGCAAGACTGGCGGATAAGCTAACAGACCCTGATGACTATTTGGACTTATTAGCTGAACAAATTCCTGCCGCTTCATTGCTGGACGGCTGTAGGGTATGGATAGACGGTTTTGTCTCTTTTAACCCGCAGGAGTGGGCGGTGATACAAAGGCTGTTGGGTAAGGCAAGGAATGTAACTCTCACGCTGTGCGCTGACAAAAATTCGATCCGGGGTGACTTGCCAGCACACCACCCGTTTACTAAATCAAGAGAAACATTTGACCGTATACAGCGCCTGGCGGGCAAAGAGGGGACAGAGATTAAAGCCATCTTTTTAAATCCCGGCCCTTCATCACGGTTTGCCGCAGCTCCGGAGCTGTCATATCTGGAGAGTAATTTTTTTAATTATCAGGCCCGCCCTTGCAGAGAAAATGTACGGAAGATAACACTAATGTCAGGGGTAAATCTAAGGGCTGAAGTGGAGGGTGCGGCACGTGCCATACGTCGTCTGCTAAGGGATCAGGGTATGCGGCTGCGTGAGATAATGATAGCGGTGCGGGACGTGGATATTTATTTTCCACTGCTGCGCAAGATACTGGCAGATTATGAAATCCCATTTTTCATTGACCACCGAAGACCGGTTATGCATCACCCGCTGGTGGAATTGCTCCGTTCTACACTGGAAGTATGGCAGTCACAATGGTCCTATGAGCCTATTTTCCGCTATTTGAAAAGTGGCCTGACCCGGGTGAGCCGGGAGGAAGTGGATATATTGGAGAACTATGTTTTAGCCGCGGGCATCCGAGGAAGTTCCTGGTATAATGAACGGCCCTGGCATTATGTGCCGGAAAGGCTGTGGGTAGGGGAAAAGCGGGGGGATGAAAAAGCAGCCGGCATGTTGGATAGCATCAACCAAATTCGCAGCAAGACAGTTAAAGAATTGAGGGCTGCACAGCTTAAAATGCATGAAGCTGCCGCAGGGAGGCCCCGGCGCATGTCAGGCCGTGAGTGGGCAAGTATCCTTTTAGAGTTGTGTATGGATTTGGAGGTTCCACGCCGGCTGAATGAATGGGGTGTGGCTGCTCTGAATAGTGGTCAACCTGACCTGTCCCGGGAACACCGGCAGATTTGGAAACTGGTGGGGGGACTATTGGATGAATTTGTAGAGTTGCTGGGTGATGCCGAACTTACCTCCCCGGAGGTCATGGCGGTGCTTGATTCCGGTCTGGAGGCTGTGCACTTTAGCCAAATTCCGCCGGGGCCCGATGCCGTTACCGTGGGGAGCGTGGAACGATCACGGCCGCCTGGAGACATAAAAGCTCAATTTATACTGGGTTTGACAGAAGCATCTTTACCGGCTAATAGCCGCCGTTACGGCGTGTTAACGGAAAAAGAGCGGGAGGAATTATCCCATCGCTTGGCTGCCCATGACTATGACATGTTACCCGGCCCGGGTGACCGGCTGCGCCAGGAACAGTATTTAATCTACAGGGTGCTTACCCGCACCGGGGGGCATTTATGGCTTAGCTATCCTTTGGGAGACAGTGAGGGCCGGGCAGTCACCCCTTCTCCGGTATTTCGCCGGGTACAAGAACTTTTTCCGGTGTTGAAAGCGGGACTTTTGCCTGCCGAGCCTCCCGGTGGTGATGATGACATTTTTTTTGCTGAGCATCCCGCTGCATTGGTTCCCCGCCTTCCATTACGCTGGCAGGAATCGTCCTGGGGGCGTGCAGTACACCCTGTATGGTGGCGTATTTATAATATTCTGCTGGAGAAAGAGAGGTGGGCTGAGAAGCTGGGTTGGCTGGTTGAGGGCTTCACCAACCGTAATGTGGAACTGCCTTTGGGCGACAACCTTGCCTTCAGAATTTGGGGAAGACAAAGGAAGCAGGGAAAAACTATTCCGGGAAGTGTTTCCAGCCTGGAAAGCTTTGTAAAATGTCCCTTTTCTCATTTCTTGGCTCATGGATTAGGCCTTAAGGAAAGAGCAATTTACAGATTAGACCCCCCTGATACCGGACAGCTTTATCACGAAGCTATGCGCCGGTTTGTGGAGTATGTATCCACCAGTGGACCGGGATGGGATGATCTACAAATACAAGAGGTGCCGGGAATTTGTTCCGGCCTGGTGGATGAGCTGGCACCCAGCCTGCAGGGGAATATTTTGCTTAGTAGTGCCCGCTTGCGGCGACAAAAAGAACGCCTGGCGGAACGTGTTTCCGCTTCCGCTTATGCGCTGGTGGAGCAGTTGAAAAGCAGCGGTCTGCGCCCTGCTGCGCTGGAGGTCTATTTTGGTCCGAAGGGAAGGCCGGACCAACTGCAAAGTAAACAGAATCAATACTTTTGGCCGGAACTATTTTTACCTCCCCTGGAAGTAGAACTGGGGGAAGGGGTTTCGTTGACTCTTGGCGGTAGAATTGACCGCGTAGACCTGGGTGCCAATCAAGAAGGACTTTATTTAAGTGTCGTTGACTACAAGTCGGGGCGGGAAAAGCTGGACCTGGGCCGGGTACTGGGCGGGGAACAGATGCAACTGCTGGTTTATTTGTGGGTTGCGATGCAGTATTTCGAAGCATTGTGCTGCCGCGGTGAACAAAAAATACAGCCGGCAGGGGCGTTTTACTTTAGTGTACAAAGGCCGGTTTTGGACGTAGATAATCCCAATCTGCACCCGGAAGATTTAGCTAAAGAGTTGCTGAAGCAGTTTAAACTTTCAGGTTGGTTGGTGGATAACGGAACGGATTTCTTTCGTTTTATGGATAAAAATTTAGGGCCGGGTCTTGCTTCCGAGGTTGTTCCCGCTGCCTTGAAAAAAGATGGCAGTATCTCCGGCCGCCAGAAAGCTTCGGTGTATACACCGGGTGAGTTTAAGTGGTTGTTAAGTGGCTTGAACGACTTGTTGGCCAGGGTTGGAAAGCATATTGTCCAGGGAAGGGTGGATATCGCGCCCTTAAAGAGCGGACAGAATACTGCCTGCCGGTTCTGCCCTTACGGCCCGGTTTGCCGTTTTGACCCCTGGCTGCCGGAAAACTGTCACCGTACTTCAAACCACGATGCTAAGGAATTACGCCAACGGCTAGAGCATGAGGCCCGAAGGAAGGAGGGAAATCCTCTTGTCCTCTATGACTTGGACTAAAGAACAGAAAGATGCCATTGAAACCCGCGGGGGAAATCTTTTGGTTTCCGCTGCTGCCGGCTCCGGTAAAACGGCAGTTTTAGTAGAAAGGATCAACAATACGCTTTTAGACAGCAGGCCTCCGGTGGATATAGACCGGCTGCTGGTGGTTACTTTTACCGAGGCTGCAGCCGGAGAAATGCGGCAAAGGGTAGGAAAGGTACTGGCCGAAAAAATTAAGGCCATGCCGGATAATGAACATTTACAGCATCAACTACTCCTGTTACCCAGGACTCATATCGGTACTATACACTCTTTTTGCGGTGAGGTTATTCGTAATTATTTTTACATGTTAAAATTGGACCCCGGTTTCCGGGTCATGGACGCAAATGAGATGTCTATGCTGCGTTCGGAAGTGCTGGACAATGTGTTGGAAGAATTATATGAGGTGAATAAGGATGCGGCTGCAGACGACCCTTTCATCTACCTAGCTCGCACATTGGCCGGGCGGCACGGTGATGACCGGCAATTGGAGCAAATAGTGCTCAGTCTATATGAATTCGCGCACAGCCTGCCTCGGCCCGAAGCCTGGTTAAACAGGTTGGCTAAATCCTTACAAAATGCGGCAGGGTTCCCCTGGGAAGATCAGTATTGGGTAGAAGAGTGGCGCGAGATGCTGCGCCTGGAAATGGATAATTGGGTGGCAAGCCTGGAAGAGGCACAGCTGCTGGCTATGTCTCCGGGCGGCCCCCCCCAATATATTGAGGTTTTAACCGGTGAGCGTGAAAAAATAAAACGCTGGCAGGGCTTCATCAATGGTTCCTTTGATGAACTCCGGGCCGTTGTAAAAGAAGGATTAAAATGGCCGCAGTTACCTCGGGTGACAAAGGGTGAAGCGGAAGAAGAGATTAAGAAAAGAATCCAGGATTTAAGGAATAAGGTTAAAAAGCAAATAGGTGTATTATATAAGGATTTCTTATCTCGCCCTGCCGGAGAGATTTTAGAGGACTTTGGCAAGGTTGCGCCGTTGGTTCAGGCTCTGGTGGAAGTGGTATTGGCCTTCAAAAAAGCTTACCAGGATGCCAAGGGAGAGCGCGCCGTGGTGGATTTTTCCGATTTAGAACATTTTGCGCTTGCAGTATTGGCCAGCAACGGTGAGGGGTCCCCCTGGGGAGATGTATCGCCTGAAGACCCGGACCAAGAGCTGCTCCCGTCGCCGGCGGCCCTGCAATATCAAGAACATTTTACAGAGGTACTGGTAGACGAATACCAGGATATTAACGGAATTCAGGAAGCAATACTGGGATTAGTGTCCCGGGATGATAACCGGTTTTTAGTGGGAGATGTAAAGCAAAGCATATACCGTTTCCGGCTGGCAGACCCCATGGTTTTCTTACAGTGTTACAGGCAGTTCAAGGACTTTGATGACCGGGAAGGAACTAAGCCTGGCCGGCGTCTGGATTTGAGCAGTAACTTTCGCAGCCGCCCCGACTTGCTGGATGCAGTTAATTACTTTTTTCAGCGCCTGATGAGCAGGCGGGTAGCCGAAGTGGATTATGATGAACGGGCCCGGCTTAATCCCGGTCTTGAGCATCCTTGTGCTGCGTTAACAGAAAAAGAAGAACCGGTTGAATTTCACCTGCTGGACTATAGCAATCCGCAATCCAAAGGCACAGAGAGAGAGCCTGAAAAAGAGGATTTGGACCTTCTCCAACTGGAAGCGCGGTGGGTGGCACAGCGTATTTACAGTATGATTATAACGGATGAGTATATGGTCTACGACCGGGACAGTGATTCATACCGTCGGTGCAACTGGCGGGACATTGTAGTACTGATGCGATCTCCCAAAGGGCGGGTGGGAGTTTTCCTGGAAGAATTTCGCCGTCTGGGGATACCGGCGTATGCAGACGGGGCTGGGGGGTATTTTGCCGCCCCGGAGGTGCAAACTGTCCTGGCACTGCTGCAGGTAATTGATAATCCCCGCCGTGATATCCCTTTAGCTGCAGTTTTGCGGTCTGCTGTGGTAGGGCTGAAGGCTGCAGACTTAGCAACAATTCGGCTGGAGAGCCCGGAAAGTAATTTTTATACGGCTGTTTTTAATTTTGCCGCAACAGGTTTAACGGCTGAAAACGGAGCAAAACAAAAACTAATCAACTTTTTGACTCACCTGAAAGAATGGCGTGACTTGGCCCGCCGGCTGTCCCCGGCGGATTTATTGGAAGAACTTTACCGCCAGACCGGTTACATTGATCTAGTAGGGGCTTTGCCCGGAGGAGCGGTTAGGCAGGCTAACTTACGTGCTCTTGTGGACAGGGCACGTCATTTTGACGGCACTGTCTACAGGGGGTTGTTTCGTTTTCTCCGCTTTATTGAACAGGTGCAGGAAAAAGGTGGGGATCTGGATGCAGCGCGCTCTTTGGGAGAGAATGAGGATGTTGTGCGTCTGATGAGCATACATAGATCCAAGGGGCTGGAGTTTCCAGTGGTGATAGTAGCCGGCCTGGGCCGTAACTTTAACCTTAGGGACTTATCCGGTAGTTTTCTATGGCACCGCCGGCTGGGATGTGGCCCTATTGTTACTGATCTGTCCAGGGGGGTTCGTTATCCTACAGTCTTACACAAGGTTATCCGGCATCGTCTTCGTCTAGAATCCCTAGCGGAAGAGATACGACTTTTATACGTGGCTTTTACCAGGGCGGAAGAAAAATTAATTATCACCGGTGCCCTAAAAAAATTAGACCGGGCGGTGGAGAAGTGGCGAAGCCAGGTTACTGCCATGCCGGCCGAAGGGAAATTAAGTGCATCGTTAATTGCCGGGGCAAAGGGGCCTTTGGATTGGCTGGGACCTACCCTGTGGGCACACCCGGCACTTACCGGTAGCCATAGCGGCGTAGAGTCCAAGGAATTTCATGGTGATAACTGGCGGTTAATTCTCTGGCCATCATCCAGTCTAGCTCACTTAAGAGAAGTGTCAGAGCAAGAAAATGATACTGTGGACCTAACGTGGGTAGATTATATCAGTCAATTAAAGCCCTTCCCGGAAGATTGGATGCGGCACCGGGAAAAGGGCTATCAAGTTTTGGATGATGAAGAACTTCGCCGGCGTCTTTTCTGGGGGTACCCTTACGCAGAACTGGCTGGGCTACCCTCCAAGATAACGGTCACTGAATGGAAGCACAAGCAGGAGGAGACGGAAGAAAGAAACATGGGCTCTCCGGCTGAAATTAGCGTTATAGAGGAATCCATCAGTGAAGGGCAGGATTCGCTGGCCGGACTCGATTTACCGGCGTTTTACACGGGTGCCCGGCAGGGCGGGACTGAGCGGGGGCAAGTGGTGCACCTGGTGATGGAACGGCTGAGTTTAGACGCCCCGCTGGATAGCTCCGGAGTGCAGTTCCAGTTAGATATGATGGTAAAGCAAAAGATACTACGGCCGGAACAGAGGGAACTAGTGCAGGAAGAAGCTATTGTACGGTTCTTTGCCGGCAGCCTTGGACAACGTCTGCTGGACGCTTTCCGGCTGGGACGCCTGCGCCGGGAAGTGCCCTTTACTCGGGATGTTGATGTGACCGAGCTTTATCCGAACCTTACGGGGAAAGTCGCGGCAGGAGAATCTATTTTGTTGCAGGGTGTTATTGACTGCCTTTTAGTGGAAGACGATGGACTGGTGGTTATTGATTATAAAACCGACCGGTTAACGGAAAATCACTTAATAGAAGTTGTCAAGCGTTACCGGGTGCAGTTGGAATTGTATAGCAGGGCCGCAAGTGCCATACTGCAGCAACCGGTAAAGGAAAAGTATTTATATTTCTTTACTTTGAACAGAGCGGTTGTAGTCTGAACAGACAGTCACCCCGGGCACGGTAGTTATCGTTAGTATGTGCTCTCTGACATTTGCTTTTGCAATTGCATATCTTATAATATAGTCACAAATAGGAGGGGCTAGGCATGGCAAAAGCAATTTCTTGCATGGTTTGTGGAAATAGTGTTCCGGTACCCCGGGGGCTTTTAATTCATGGGTTTTTGCTTTGCCGTGCCTGTGAGGACAGGATTAAGAATATATCCCCGGGCGACCCGGATTACGGTTTTTATATGAACGGGCTTAAGAAAATATGGTGTTCCCGGGGAGCATGATCTTCTGACAGTGACTTTCGCTTTCTGTCTATCCGCATGCGCCTGTGGGTTAGTTCTATGTCAGTTTTGATTTGTTGCACTGTAAATAGGTCAACACCTAAAGCTTGTGATATCTCCATATCACTATATCCTTTTTTCCAGGCTGCAATAATTCTTTTGACGTTAGTTCTGTACTTTTTAGACAGAGCTTTATCGTCAATTTTATCATATCTGCGAACCATTTATTGGTCACATCCTTTCCGAAGGATTTTTTTTATCTTTACCGCACTACCGATTACTTATTACGATAAACACTGGCAATAAAGCTTTGTTTATTGGAAGGCCTTCCAACGTATGATAAAATACTTAATTAAGAGGTTGTTCTAAAGCCAGCTCAAGAGCCACGTCGAATAAGGAGTAAAATAGGGAGCATTATAAGTTAATGGAAAGAGCACCGTTATTTGAAAAAATATTAAATTACAGTCAAAAATACATGGCCCGTTTTCACATTCCCGGGCACCGGCAGGGAGCGGGTTTGCCGCCCCAACTGCAAAATATGGCACCGGAACTAGCCAAAATGGATTTAACTGAAGTGTCCGGGCTGGATGATTTGCATAGCCCCGAGGGTGTAATTGCCGAGGCTCAAAGTTTGGCGGCCTGCCTGTACGGTGCAGATAATACTTATTTTCTGGTAAATGGTACTTCATGCGGTCTGCAGGCTTTGGTTTTATCCGCCGCAGGTGAAGGTGACCGTATACTTGTACCCAGGAATGCTCATAGTTCAGTATTGGGAGGACTTATTTTTAGCGGTGCAGTCCCTGAATATCTACAGCCGAAAATTATTCCTTACTTTGAAATTGCGTCCGGCATCCCGGCAGGTGATGTAGCGCATAGAATATCTACCAAAAACAAATACAAGGCTGTTTTAGCCATTCACCCCACTTATTATGGGACGGTTGGTGATCTGACCGGTTTAGTGCAGGCTTCCCACCAGGTGGACATGCCGGTTATTGTGGACGAGGCACACGGAACACACCTATATTTTCAAGCCCAAACACCCTGTGGCGCCCTTAAATGCGGGGCCGACTGTGTAGTACAAAGCGTGCATAAAACAGGGGGCTCTTTTACCCAATCTTCTTGGCTCCACCTTAAGGGAGATCGTATAAATAAAAAGAGGCTTAAGGATTCTTTACGGTTGGTTCAAACTACCAGTCCTTCATACCTTTTGATGGCTTCTCTGGATGCGGCCCGCTTGCAGTTGATGGTACACGGCAAACAAATTATGCAACGCACCCTGGAACTGGCAGTGGAGGCGCGTAAATCTATTTCCCAAATTAAAGGGACGGTTCTTCTCGGGGAAGAACATACCGGGACCGGATTTGTCGGTATCGACCCCACGCGGCTGGTAATTTCGGTTAAGGGACTGGGTTTAACGGGTTACAAAGTAAAGCAGATTTTAAGTTCTCGTTATGGCGTGGAAGTGGAGATGGCCGATATTAATAATGTCGTAGCAATAATCAGTTTAGGTACAACTCCCAATGATGTCCATCTGCTTGTAAAGGCATTGCATGATTTATATGATCGTGAGAGGCATAATGCCGGAAAGGGACAAGTGAGCATGGTACTGCCGCCTGTTCCGCCCCTTAAACTGTCGCCGCGGCAGGCCTGGATGACCGGAACCCGCTCCGTGAAAATTAATGAGGTATCCGGGCAAATAAGCGGGGAAATGGTTTGTGTATACCCGCCGGGAATTCCGGTTCTTTATCCCGGTGAGGAAATCACCGCAGAAATAATGGATTATTTACAGGCGGTACGTAAAATGAAACTACACTGCCAGGGTCCGCAGGATCCTGAACTAAACTATATAAGGGTTCTGGATTATTGATACCGTCTAAACTCCCATGAACCATATACACAAACTAGAATGAAAATTTATTTCCGTAAATAAAACATCTTGGGTCGTACTTTGGGGCAACTAATTTTTGACAGGATATACAGGACTGATTAATAGGATTAACAGGATAAGCAATGAAGTTTATCTGGCAATGGAATTATTGATAAATACTTTCATTTCGATTCAATCTCATAAATAAACGACCCTAAAGGGATACCTTTTTATTTAATTTGTACTTTTTAAGATAAAGATGATATATAGTATGCTGTAATCGTAAAATTTTCTTACATCGGAAAATGTTTTATTGGTGGTCCATAAATTGTACGGAAGCGGAGTGTTTTTAAAGTGCAGCGGGGACTGTTCATCGTATTTGAAGGCATAGACGGGTGTGGAAAAACCACCCAGGTAAAATTGCTGGCAGAAAGATTTAATAAACTGGGGCAAGATGTGGTGGTTACCCGTGAGCCCGGGGGTACCCGTATTGGCGGTCAAATCAGAGAATTGCTTTTGCACCCCGCCAACGGGGAAATCACACACCGGGCCGAAGCTTTGTTATACGCAGCGGACCGGGCCCAGCACGTGGGAGAAAAAATACTACCCGCATTGCGCGCAGGTGAAACAGTGATATGTGATCGTTTCACTGATTCCACCCTGGCGTATCAGGGTGGTGGAAGAGGTGTGGACAGCGAATTTCTGGGTTGCCTGAATGAATTGGCTGCACCGAATGTGTCCCCGGACTTGGTTTTTGTACTTGATATGCCGCCGGAAGTGGCAATGAAAAGACTTGTGGGCAAGAAATCTGCTGTTGACCGGTTGGAGGCAGAGGACCTGCAATTCTATAAACGGGTTAGGGAGACCTACCTGGTATTGGCCAGGAAATCTCCCGCTCGCTGCAAGGTTTTAAATGCTCAGATGACAGTGGAAGAAGTGCACCGGCAGGTATGTAATTACTTGGGAGGGCTGTCCGTTGAACAGCTTTAAGGACATTATCGGTCACGTGGAAATTATAAGCCTCCTTGCCGGAGCCCTTAAAGGTGGGCGTATTTCTCACGCTTATTTGTTTAGTGGTCCGGGGGGAGTCGGTAAGACCACAACGGCAATGGCTTTTGTGAAATCCTTACTTTGTAGCGAGCCTCAAGGGGGAGGTGCTTGTGGCTTGTGCCGGAGCTGTAGGCAGTTTGAGTCCGGCAATCATCCCGATCTGCACTATATAATGCCGGAAGGAGCAACTATAAAAATCTCTCAAGTGAGACAGCTGCACGAGGGCGTATCTTTACGTCCTTTCCAAAGTACCCGTCAAATATTTATTATTTCCGAGGCCCACAGTATGACCAGGGAAGCAGCCAATAGTTTTCTTAAGGTTCTGGAAGAACCTCCGGCGGGAGTGGTGTTTATACTTATATCTGATAACCCCCAATCACTTCTGTCCACTATTTCATCCCGCTGCCAGCAGGTAAATTTCAGACCCCTTTCCGATCAAGAAATCCGTACGGGTTTACAGAGGTTAAAGGGTATAAGTGAAGAGGAAAGTGGCCTTTCGTCGGCACTGGCCGGTGGAAGCCTGGGACAGGCCTTGGAATTGTTGGAAAATGATACGGAACGTAATCAAGTAACTTCTCTGCTGGATAAACTTGATAGTGCCGCGGCGACTGAAGTCACTTTTTTAGCCGGCGAACTGGCCGGGCAGGAAGTTAATTTTCAGCGCTTTATGGATATGCTCATGTTATGGTATAGGGATATGTTGATGTGTAAAAAAGGCAGCAAAAATTTAATAGTAAACAGGGATCATGCCCATATTATTAACGCCAAGGCACATCAGTTATCAGTGCATAGAATCATTAAGAATATGAAAGTCGTAGAACAAACGAAAACAAAATTAGCTTTCCGTACCAATACGCGCTTAGCCTTGGAAGGACTGTTCTTTTCATTGGCAGGGATTAACGATAAAGAAGACTTGGTTCAGTTGGGTTTTAACCCCAACTGAACCTTAGTCGCACTTATTTCGAGCGAAGATAAATGAGGTGGTTGTTTGCCCAAAGTAGTAGGTATAAGGTTTAAGCCGGCAGGTAAAGTTTATTATTTTGA
The DNA here is from genome assembly GCA_016278505.1 of Clostridiales bacterium. Taxonomy (GTDB): domain Bacteria; phylum Bacillota; class Desulfotomaculia; order Desulfotomaculales; family VENG01; genus VENG01. The sequence goes on along the minus strand of JADQBQ010000017.1, from coordinate 74,706 downwards.
CCCGGGTAGTTTTAACTTATCCTCGGATGATGGTGTTATTGTGGAAACGGCAAGGGGCATCGAGTTTGGCTGGTTGGTTTCAGGGCCTAAGGAAGTTGAAGAAGAAGAAGTGGTATTCCCTTTGAAACAGGTTTTGCGGGAAGCTACGCCCGAAGATGAACAAAAGGTCATTGAAAATAGGGAACAGGAAGAAGAAGCTTTTCAGGTTTGTTTAGAAAAAATTTATAATCACGACCTACCCATGAAATTAGTGGATGTGGAGAAAACCTTTGATGGCAATAAAATAATATTCTACTTCACTGCCGACGGTAGAGTTGATTTTCGAGAACTGGTAAAGGATTTGGCAGCTGTCTTTCGTACACGGATAGAATTAAGGCAGATAGGTGTTCGCGATGAAGCAAAAATGATGGGCGGGCTGGGCTGCTGCGGCCGGGAACTGTGCTGCTGTTCATGGTTGTCCGATTTTGCTTCAGTCTCCATCAGGATGGCTAAGGACCAAAATCTCTCTTTGAACCCAGCTAAAATTTCGGGGATCTGTGGCCGTTTAATGTGCTGTCTTAAGTTTGAGAGCGAGGCCTATGAACATGCCAAGGAGCTTTTTCCTGCCGCCGGGAGTAAGGTAATCACGCCGGACGGCGAAGGCAGGGTAACAGGTGTGAATATTTTTAAACAGATGGTTAGTGTTGAACTGAAAGAAAGCAAAATTATCCAAGAATACCAGTTTGATTCACTTGTCCCTAAGGCGGTGAAAAAAAATGATGCAGCCTCTGATGAGAACAATAATTGGAATGGAAACCAGAATCAGCGATATGATGACGGATCTAAAGAGAATGAAAAATCACATTGAAGATTTAGAAGAAGAAAATTCCCAGCTTCGCCGTCAGTTGTCTATCATGTCCGGAGCCGGGGTGCAAAGTAACACGAACAGTCCCCCTGCAGCGCTGCAGAATTTAGTACGGTTGTATCAAGAAGGGTTCCATGTATGCAATTTGCATTTTGGTCGCCTGCGCTCGGGTGACTGTTTATTCTGCTCGGCCTTCTTGTATAAAAAACAGGAGTAGGGAGGTGTGTATATCTGACCGCTGCTGAAGGTACATTGTTTCTATGTGCTACACCGATAGGCAACCTGGAAGATATTACATTACGCGCTCTTAGAATTTTGCAGGAGGTAGACTTGATTGCGGCGGAAGATACCAGGAGAACCAGGAAACTTCTTTCCTATTATGATATTCACACTTCCTTAACCAGTTATAACGAGCACAATCATAAACAGAAATGGTCCTATTTATTAGGTATGCTGCAGAAGGGAAAAGACATAGCATTGGTCAGTGATGCAGGTCTGCCCGGGATTTCCGATCCTGGTGAGGCACTGGTGCAGGAAGTTGCGGCCGAAGGATTTACAGTTATTCCTGTCCCGGGTCCCAGTGCTGCTTTATCGGCTCTGGTGGTCTCGGGTCTGCCCACCGGTACTTTTGTATTTGAAGGCTTCCTGCCTGCAACCAGAAAGGCAAAACAACAGAAATTGGAAAGTTTGGCCGGGGATAGGCGAACACTGATTTTTTACGAATCACCGCACCGGTTAAGGGAGACTTTGGGGGAAATGTACCGGCAGCTGGGTGACCGCAGGATAGCAGTGGCAAGGGAGTTGACAAAGAAGTTTGAAGAGGTACTACGGGGCAGTACCGGGGAAATAGTGAAGTTTTTTGCCCAGAGTGAACCCAAGGGTGAATTTACCATAATTGTTGAAGGGGCCGGGAAAGAACAGGAAGGGCAGAAGGATATTTGGGATGTTTCTCTAGCAGAACATGTATCTCAACTTGTATCCCAGGGAATTCACCGCAAAGAAGCAATAAAAAAAGTATCCCGCCTCAGGGGTGTCCCAAAGCGGGAAGTTTATGATGAAGTCATAAGAGGGAAAGAAAATTAATTTCTTTCCCTCTCTTTCTTAACATCAAAAATAAGCTTACTACAAAGCTAGCTGACTAAAGGGCTAGATAGCTTCTTTAGAATTTACCTTGGCGTTTTCAAACATAGCTGTGGCGCATTCACGACAAACTAATTTACCGCGATAGTGTTGAATATCCACGGCATTACCACAAAAAACACAGGCCGGCTCGTATTTTTTCAATACAATTTTTTCTGCATCAACGTAAATTTCCAGCGCGTCTTTTTCATCAATTCCCAGCGTACGACGCAACTCAATGGGAATTACAACTCGACCAAGCTCGTCCACCTTACGAACAATACCCGTTGATTTCAAAGACTTTCCCTCCCCAAAAAATTATCGCAAATTTCGACGAGATATCACATCTAAATGGTACCAACGATGCCATTAAAAGTCAATACGTTTTTTGAAAATCTTTGGTTATTTTTGTATATCATTCTCCTATTTAGGGAAAACTTGACAAGATGGACATTTCTAATGTACAATCTCACAAACTGATTGCATTATTAGGCGTAGAAGGAGAAGAGTAGGTTCATGTACCTGTTAAAGCGAGCGGGGATGGTGTAAGCCCGCCGGGGAAAGGACTGAACATGGCTCCGGAGCTGCCGGCTGAAAGCCCTGTCAGGGCTAGTAGGTCAGGACGGGTGAACACCGTTATCATGTTCGGAGAACCGGGGAAAGTTCCTTGTTCTCACTGAGGGTATTTCCATCAGGAAATACCAAATAGGGTGGTACCGCGGAGGCAAACCTTCGCCCCTGGCCAGGGGTGAGGGTTTTTTTAGTGAAGGCACTTAGTGAATTAAAAACAATAAAGGAAGGGAATAACCATGTCGCAAAATAACACATTCTACATTACGACGCCCATTTATTATCCCAGCGATAACTTGCATATAGGCCATGCCTATACAACGGTGGCTGCAGATGCAATGGCCAGGTTTAAGCGGCTAACCGGCCATGAAGTATGGTTCCTTACCGGCTCAGATGAGCACGGCCAGAAAATTGAGCGCACAGCCAAGGCCAAGGGACAGTCACCGATAGAGTATGTAGATAAAATAGTTGCGGGATTTGAAAACCTCTGGGACAAATTAAAAATAACCAACGACGATTTTATTCGGACTACAGAAGAGCGGCACCAGCGGACGGTACAAAAAATTTTCCAACAGTTGTACGACCAGGGCGATATCTATAAAGCGGGCTATAAAGGTTGGTACTGTACGCCTTGTGAAACATTTTGGACTGATGCCCGGCTGGAAGAAGGGAATTGTCCGGACTGTGGCAGGCCGGTGGAATTCATGGAGGAAGAGAGTTACTTTTTCCGGATGTCTAAATATGCGAGTCGGTTGCTCCAACACATAGATGATAATCCTGAGTTTATACAGCCGGTATCCAGGCGCAATGAAATGGTTAGTTTTATTAACAGCGGCCTGGAGGACTTGTGCGTTTCCAGAACCACTTTTGATTGGGGAATTCAGGTGCCATTTGACCACAAGCATGTGATTTACGTGTGGATAGATGCCCTGACCAATTACATTTCAGCTCTGGACTACGGCAGTGAAGATGAGAGCAAATATAATAAATTTTGGCCTGCTGATGTTCACCTGATGGCTAAAGATATAGTTCGTTTTCACGCTATTATATGGCCCATTATTCTTATGGCGGCAGAACTGCCTTTGCCCAAACAGGTTATTGCACACGGCTGGCTGCTATTAGAGGGCGGAAAGATGAGTAAGTCCAAGGGAAACGTGGTTGATCCCCTGGTATTGATAGATAAGTACGGGTTAGACGCCATACGCTATTACTTATTGCGAGAACTGCCTTTCGGTTCCGACGGTTATTATTCCGAGTCAGCCTTGGTACAACGGATAAATCAGGATTTAGCCAATGACCTGGGCAATTTATTTAACCGTACGGCGGCCATGGTGAAAAAATATTTTGACGGCCATTTGGAAAAGCCCACAGCGCTTGAAGGACCGGATCAAGAGTTTATTGAATTAGCACAAAAGACGCCGCAAACAGTGGAAAATTTGATGGAGCGCATGGATATTTCCAATGCTTTGGCTGCTGTCTGGCAGTTGGTGGGTAGAGCGAATAAGTACCTGGAGGAAACCTCCCCGTGGGCCCTGGCAAGGGACCCGGAAAGGAAGCAGCGGTGTAATGATGTGCTGTATAATGTGGCGGAGTGTATGCGTATGGTTACTGTGATGGTGACTCCTATTATGCCTGATTTCCCGCCGCGTGCCTGGCCTCTTTTGGGGCTGGAGGGGCAAACTGAGTTGCATACCTGGGATTCTTTGACCTGGGGCAATATGGCTAAGACCACGATGCAAAAGGGCAAGCCACTGTTCCCGCGTATTGACTTGGAGACTCTGGAGGAGTAGTTGTTGCTGGGGATGAGGTTTTGACGGGATTAGGAAATTTGCATGCCCAACTTTGGGGACAACAATTAAAAGATTGTTTGGGTCGAAACTTTGGGGTCGTTTTTTAGACAGGATTACAGGATTACATGGATGCTTTAGGGTCAGGGCTTTTGGGTCTTTTAAAACATTTTGGTTTTTATTGGGGAATGGTTGCAAGTTTCTGTTTAAATCGAGAAGATTTGATTTTATGATTATATTATTTTTTAAAAATCCTATAAATCCTGTTAATCCTGTCAAAAAAAACTGTTTACCCCAAAGCCAGACATGCACATCTTTTAAAATCCCACCCATCCCGCAAATCCCGTCAAAAAATTGTTTACCCCAAAGCCAAACATGCAAATCCTTATATTCTAATTTCCAACTTCCAGTATCCAACATCCGCATTTTGAGAAGGAGGGCAATATATGCAATTTATTGACACCCACGCCCATCTTTACGACAAAGCCTTTGATGAAGATAGGGAAGAAGTAATAAAAAGATACAGGGAAGAGGGAGGGGCAGAGCTCATCTGTGTTTCCTTCGATATGGACTCTATTCCCAAGGCCATTGATTTGGCGGAAAAATATGATTTTATATATGCTTCCGTGGGGGTACATCCGCATGATGCAGCAGATGTGCCTGAAAACTACTTGCAGGTATTAGCCGACTACGCACAACACCCTAAAGTGGTAGCCATGGGGGAAATGGGGTTGGATTACTATCGTGATCTTTCCCCCCGGGCCGTACAGCAAAAAGTATTTGTGGAACAACTGAATCTGGCCAAGGATATTAAAAAACCTTTTATTATTCATGACCGTGATGCTCACGGAGACTTGCTGGGAATTCTAAGACGAGAAGGTATTGGAGAAGCAGGGGGAGTAATGCACTGTTTCAGCGGCAGCTGGGAAATGGCCCGGGAGTGTATGAATATGGGACTTTACATATCCCTGGCCGGGCCGGTTACATTTAAAAATGCCCGCCAGGCGAAGGAAGTAGCTGTCAAGATTGCTCTGGACAGCCTACTCTTGGAAACCGATTGTCCGTACCTGGCCCCGGAGCCTAAAAGGGGCAAGCGGAATGAGCCCGGTTATGTTAAATATGTGGCTCAATGTGTGGCTGAATTAAAGGGAATGGCTCCAGAAGACTTAACAGCAGCAACCAGCGTTAACGCCAAGAAATTGTTTAACTTAAAATAACAGATCAAGGGGGCTTTCATATGGCAGAGACAACCGGCTTAATACTTGTTTTTACAGGTAACGGAAAGGGTAAAACTACCTCATCTTTGGGTATGGCCTTTCGTGCTTGGGGACAAGGAATGCGGATATTAGTGCTGCAGTTTATCAAAGGTAATTGGAAATACGGCGAGCTTAAGGCTGCTCAAGCACTTGGTGAACGGTTTGAAATGCGACAGGCAGGAAAAGGTTTTATCATGGATAATGACGAGGAGAAGATGGTCGAACACCGGAAGGCTGCAGCGCAAGCTCTAGAAAGTGCTAAAGAGGAAATGGCGTCCGGAAAATACGATATGATTATCCTGGACGAGATTAACTATGCACTTTCCTACGGGCTGGTTGAGAAGGAACAAGTTTTGAGTATGGTACAGAACAAGCCGCCTCAATTGCACCTGGTGCTTACCGGACGAGATGTGCTGCCGGAGATAGCCGACCTGGCCGACCTGGTGACGGAAATGAAGGAGGTAAAACATCCTTTTGAGAAAGGTATCAAAGCACAAAGGGGAGTAGAGTTTTAAATTATATGCAAACCACCTGTTCCAGGCAAATCCGAATGCTTACCTTAGTAACAAAAAATGGAAAACAAAAATAGGATAGCAGGAATAGAAAGTTTCTAGTAGAATAACTATTAAACCAATTAGGTGATAATGGTCTAAAAAATGGAAGAGGTGGTTTGGTGCAATCAGGCAGCCAGGGGGAGAAAAAGTGCAAAATACCCGCAAACAAGATTTTATTGATCATCACTTTAGCGGGTTGTCTTATTTTTGCCGGGTTTTCTTGGGCCAATAAAACAGTAACACTGAATATGGACGATAAAAAACAAAATATACAGGCCTTCGCTCTAACCGTGGAACAGCTTTTAAAAGCAGAGAATATACAGTTGCAGGAAAATGACCGGGTTAAGCCCGGACGGAGTGAATTTTTGCATGATGGGATGACTGTTACTGTAAAAAGGGCAGTTCCGTTAACGTTGAAGGCTGACGGTTCAATAAAAAAGGTATATACACACAGCTCAACAGTACAAGCACTTCTGGAGGAGTTCGGCATAACTTTACAGGCGGAAGACAGTGTTAGTCCGGCTATGGAAAAGCCTATAGAAAGAGGAATGGTAGTAGAAGTAGTCAGGCAAAAGACCCAGATTGTAGAAGAAGAAGTTTCCATTCCCAATAAAACTGTGAAGCAGAATAGTGCTAAGCTTCCCCGGGGAAATACTAAAGTAGTGCAGCAGGGGCATCCTGGTTTGGTAAAAAAGGTCTGGCAAATTACCTACCGCAATGGGAAGGAACACAGTCGCGAACTTAAATCCAAAGAAATTATTCGCCAGCCTGTAGACAGAATCGTTGAAGTGGGTTCAGCCAAGATTATTTCCAGGGGAGGTAAAACGGTCCGATATGCAAAAGCAATTGATATGGTTTCTACCGCATACACTTATACCGGTAATAATACCGCCTCAGGTGTTCCTCCCAGGCGCGGAGTTGTTGCCGTAGACCCCAGCGTGATACCTTTAGGTACTAGACTATATGTAGACGGATATGGTTACTGTACGGCATTGGACCGGGGCAGTGCCATTAAAGGGAATAAGATAGATGTCTTTTTAGAAAGCCGCCAACAAGCTTACAGGTGGGGGGTACGCCAGGTAAAGGTTTACGTATTGGAATAGGAGGGGTAACCCTCCTATTTAAATTAAATGCAAATTTTGGTTTGAACTGGAAAGAATATAATTATTGTTATACAGAGAAATTTTCTAGGAGTGTAATTATTTATGGACCTTGCCTCGCCTGCTGCCGTAAGGCGTTTGACGGAACAATATCAATTTAAGTTTAGAAAAAGTTTAGGACAGAATTTTCTGGTGGATGCTAATATAATATCTAAAATAATTGCCGCGGCCCAAATAGGTAGCCGTGATACCATAGTTGAGATTGGACCCGGTCTGGGAGCAATGACCAAAGCAATGGCTAAAAAGGCCGGCAAAGTACTGGCCATTGAAGTAGATAAAAATTTGTTGCCAATCCTGAAGGAAACATTACAGGACCACGATAATGTGGAAGTGATTCATGAAGATGCCCTAAAAGTTGATTTTGACGATTTGGTTAATCAAAATGCTGGGTACCAAAAAGGATACGAATATCCTTCAGGTTATAAAATAGTGGCCAATTTACCTTATTACATTACTACTCCTCTGATCATGCATGTACTGGAGAGACATTCTAAGTTTTCTGTAATCATTGTAATGGTGCAGGAGGAAGTGGCTAGGCGCATGGTAGCTCGTCCTGGTTCCAAGGATTGTGGTGCTTTGAGCATAGCCATAAACTTCTACTCACGACCGGAGGTGGTATGTAAAGTATCAAAAAATGTTTTCGTGCCCCGGCCCGAAGTTGGATCGGCTGTGGTAAAGATGGTACGCAGGGATAAGCCGCCGGTTAATATAGGAGATCAAAAAATTTTTTTTGCTCTTGTCCGGGCTGCATTTGGACAGCGCCGCAAAACATTACTTAATGCCCTTTCAGGTTCTTCCTTTGAGCTTTCTAAGGAGCAGTGGAAATCTATTATCAATGAAGCAGGACTTGACCCCTCTGCCCGTGGGGAAACGTTTGGTATAGAGGAATTTGCTGCTTTGGCCAGGTGCTGTGAGAAAAGGAGCGGGAGTAGTTGCATTTCATAAGTCCTACAAAAGGCAAAATGTATTTTGAGGCCATGATGAAGGAAATTTTGCATTACATTACCGGTTTGCCCAGCTCATCTTACAAAATTATTATCGGATCTGATTCTCAGGTGCAAAATGATACCTGTTTTATTACTGCGGTGGTGGTGCATCGCCTGGGAAAAGGCGCACGGTACTTTTATCAAAAAAGGGTGCAGCGAAAAATAAACAGCCTGAGGCAAAAGCTTTTTTATGAAACTGCACTGAGCCTGGAATTAGGTGGCAGGATTACCAAATATTTTGCGAACAACGGGCTGGCTGATCTTCCTGTGGAAATTCATATTGATGCCGGTGAAAACGGTAAGACCAGGGATTTGATTAAGGAAGTGGTGGGAATGGTTACCGGTAGCGGGTTTGATGCCAAGGTAAAGCCTGACGCCTATGGTGCATCCAGTGTTGCCGATAAACATACCAAGTAAAACTATATTATGATCAGAGGGGCCGGTGGCGAGTGCACCGGACTTTTTTGTCTAAACTCACATGAACCATAACGGAGCCCTTAAGATTCCCACTTCTAGAAGTGGGAATTTCTCTTTCGCTCCGGTGTTCAGTTTAAGCTGAACGAGTTCACTCTCAACTCGTTCTCTAAGTACAGTCAGTTTTTATCCTATGCTCTAAAAACTTTGCAAGTAGGTCCCACCGCCTGGTGTTATGGTAACCAATATATTTATTGTATTCTAAGCAGCGGTGGCGGGGAAGTCCCTTAAACAGTTGTGAAGCTTCTATGCAATCCCCCACGATTGTATCCGCTATAAGGCTGGAATGGAGGGCGGTTTTCAATTGAGAGCCCAAAGCAGAGTGATCAACTGATGTGCCTATACCTATTTTAAAGTCTTTTTGTACAGCAATAACCAGCAATGTGGGGGGGAGGGCAAAGTATTCTACAGGAGTGATTTCTAAAAGCCGGCGTGAAATGGCGTGCGGTCCGTGGGATGGCGATGCTGTACCAAGGTGATCTTGAGATAGTTCAATATTGAGGTTTTTCCTAAATTCCAGAACCTTTGCTGCCAAGGGGGAAATATACCTTGGATGGGAATGGGGGTAGCAGTCGGTAAGAGCCAAGTCCAGCCTATCCTCTAGTACACTCTCAACCAGTTGCTTAATGTTCTGGCCGATGTCTCCGGACATGTCTCCGTCGATAAAAATAACCATGAAAGCTTTAAGGTCTCGGGCGATCTTAGCCCCGACTGCCCGGGGAACGTCGATACCCAGGGGTTCCGGAAAACAAACGGGGTACAGTTGCTCACCTTTTAGTTTCCTAATAAATTCTAAACTTCCATCGGTAGTACCGTTGATTACCGGAATAATGATATCTACCGGAACTTGTTTTAAAGAATTTAAAACCTTGGGAATGGTGAGTATTTCATTTTGGGAGGGGATAACGGCTGCTATCACGGTACTCATTCCTTTCCCTGCAAGTGCAAATATGATTTAAGTAGAATCTCCAATACCATACATATGAGGCTGAGGAAAAAAGTGCTATTTATGGAGTCAAACAATTATTAAAGTAACACCTAAATAGCTTTATGATCATAGTATGAATGAACTGAGTGACGGAGAGAGGTTGAAGGAAATGAGCACAATTAAGCCGGGTGATGTGGTAGGGCGTAGGTCGTACAACTTTGATGTCTATTTTAAAGTTGTTGAATTGATAGAAGATAATGAGGCAAACCGGTATGCCAGATTGAAGGGTGTTGATATCAGGCTGTGTGCAACTGCACCTATTGAGGACCTGGAAAAAATTGACGGATCAAAAGTTAACGAATACTGGCGGCAACGTATTGCCGAAAACAGCCAGACACTGCAGAGACTTCTTATTCGGCGAACGCATGAGCGCAAAAAATTTCTTTTAAGGGCATCCCAGGAAGACCCCTCTCAAGTTAGTGACCTGGACAGCTTTGATGTGCCCGGTTCCGTACTTCATATAGATGGTGACGGGGAATACCTAGATTTGTGTTTGGCTACCTATAGACAGCTGAATGTTCCTGTTCATGGCTATTTTATTCCCGAAAGGGAACAACCCCAAAAGGTACGTGAGTTGCTCCGGCTGCACAGTCCTGATTTTTTGGTCTTAACCGGTCACGACGGTTTTATAAAGGATTTAAAGGATTTTACTGATATTACTAATTACCATAGTTCAGGTTATTTTGTTAAGGCGGTGAAAGAGGCCCGAAAATATGAAAAGAGCAGGGATGATTTGGTGATATTTGCCGGTGCCTGTCAATCTCATTATGAAGCTATTTTAGAGGCCGGTGCCAATTTTGCCAGTTCACCGCAAAGGGTACTAATACATGCGTACGATCCGGTTTTTGTGGTGGAAAGGGTCGCTTTTACTTCCATTTATGACCCCATATCTTTGCGAGATATAATTGCGTCAACGATAACCGGTTTTGATGGTATCGGAGGGTTAGAAACCCGTGGCAAATATAGATTAGGGGTTCCCCGGTCACCCTATTAAGACAGGTAACCGTTTCTTCCCCGGATGCATATGATGGCTTGAAGATAATAAGGAGGGGGTTTTATGGATAATTTCGATAAATTCTATAAAGCATTGCAAAAACACAGATCCAGGCTAATAACATTCCCTAATGTTTGCGGTTTAGGTATAGGTTTAAAACACCGGAATATGCAGCGTACCGACAGTCCTGCTTTGATAGTGTTTGTGGAAAAAAAGGAAAAGAAGGAGAATCTCTCCAGAACTGAAATAGTACCTAAAAAGGTAAGCGGTTTTGAAACCGATGTTATTGAAATAGGGAAGGTCAGGCTCTTGGGCACAAGGCAGGAACGTCACCGCCCTGCCCATCCCGGGGTAAGTATCGGACATTATAAAATTTCCGCCGGAACTTTTGGTGCAGTGGTAAAGGATATTGAAACCGGCAATTCATTAATTCTTTCCAATAATCATATTTTAGCAAACGGCTCCAACGGGCAGGATGGTCGTGCTAAAATAGGCGATCCCATATTACAGCCCGGCCCTTACGACTCTATACTGAACTTATAAACGTCACTATTTACCTTCACAAAAGTACAGTGGACAATATATGACTCTGTTCCGGCAGGCATATATTATGATGGAGGTGTTTTAGGTGCAAGTTATTCAAAAGGGTGGGCATGTAATAATTTTAGCCGGAGATAACAAAGTCCAAGATATGATTGTATTCTTAATGTATAAAAAGCTAATAGAGAAAATTGGTAGGGAAGATTAAAACAGTTAGCTGGCCAGGGAGGTTTTAACATGACCTTCAACGAGAGTTCCGTGGATAACAGCGGCAGGGTGGCTATATATGCCCGGCTGAGCGTGAACGAAAATGGTGAGAGAGATGAAAGTTTGGAAACACAATGCCAATTGCTTCAAAGTTTCGTAGAGCAATATGAACTGGGGGCTTTTGGCTTTTACGTGGACAGTGATATATCGGGTACCTGTTTTGACCGGCCGGGATTGATACAGTTGGTAAAAGACATCAATGAAGGCAGCGTTAATACTGTTCTCGTGAAGGATTTATCCCGGTTGGGGAGAAATAACGGGGAAACGCTAACATTCTTAGATTTTTTAAGAGAAAAGGATATTCGATTAATTGCACTGGGAGATAATTATGACAGTTTTAGAGATGATGATGACACTATTGGCATTAGAACCTGGGTCAATGAGCATTATGCACGGGATATATCAAAAAAGGTGCGTTATAATTTAAGAAAGAAGATGCAAAACGGGCAATTTTTAGGGCGACCCCCTTTTGGTTATTTAAAATCGGGGCAGCAGAAAAATAAACTTGTAGTGGATGAGCGTTATAAAGATATTATTGGTGAAATATTTGACTTATATATAAGCGGGTGGGGTTATAGGGCCCTAGCTGAATATGTTCAGAGTATGGGTATCCCCACGCCAAGTCAGGACAAAGGTTATGCCGGTGCTGCTCAGGCCAGGAGGTGGAACGAACAGCACATCCGCCGCATCATTAAGAATAGGGTATACTGCGGAGATACTGTGCAGGGGGTGAGTGAAAAGGTTTCTTTTAAATCCAAGAAAACCAGGCGACTTGACAGTGAAAGGTGGATTGTGGTTGCAGATACTCACCAACCTGTGATTAGCCGGGAAACTTTTGCCCTTGCCCAGCAGATACGGGAAAAAAGATGCCGGGAAGGTCAGGGAAGGAAAAGGAAGGGCCAGGCCGAGCCTCACCTTTTTACCGGTTTTTTAGTTTGCGCAGCCTGTGGAAGCAATCATACATACCGCAAGAAAAGAAGCGGGGCGGCGGGTTATATTTGTGGGCAGTACAACAGGTTTGGCCGGAAAGGTTGCTCCAGCCATTATATTAATGAAAAAACACTGGCTGACTATATAATTAGAGACATTAAGTACATGGCAAAAGGTATTTCCTTTCAGCAACAGTTAATCGAAAAATACCGGCAAGAAAGCAGTGGGCTAAAGAATTCAGATACAAACATTGAACGAATAGAAAATGAGGTTGCCCGGCGAAACCGGCAACTGCAGATTGCCTACATGGATAGGGTGCGGGGAATAATTTCAGAGCAGATTTATTTGGCGGCAGTTGATGCTATAAAAGGCGAAATAGGGCTGTTAAAACACCGTATACAAAAGCAATACGACCAAGCAACCACTGTGTCCAAAGATACAGATGTTAACGAGTTATTGAATACTTTGAGCGCGGAATTGTTAAATACGGAAGATGTCGATCGAGTATTGCTGGAGAACTATATGAAAAAGATTATTGTCCTGGAAAAGGGTGATACAATACACCAAAATATATGGGGCAAGCATAGTTTGCAAATGTTATCCGGTAAGCATCTGCATGCCATGGAGCAGGATGAAAGTAGACTCATACTAATTTATAACCTTGATTGGTAGATGGATTGGTAGATGGAAGGAATGGTTTATGCGGTGTCGAATTATGGTGAGATAGACCATAGATAAAGATCAACTTGGGAGGTCAAATTTATGCATAGAAAAATTTCCCCTGGTATCTATGTGAGAGAGCCGGGGATTTTAGGCCGGGTGGGCGATTACTGCGGCGGAGAAGGTAATGTAGTGGCACTGGTAGGTGGCAACACTGCTCTGGCCGTAGCCAAGGACCGGATCTTAAGTGGGTGCAGGACAAAAGGGATTAACGTGAGCGGTGTGCACTGGTACGGGGGGGAATGCTCTCCGTCCAATGTTCAAAGCCTGGTGCGGGAAATTGATAGCAGCACAAACATAATAATAGGTGTTGGAGGCGGTAAGGCGCTGGACACAGCCAAGGCTGTTGCCTTTCAACTGGACAAGCCTGTGATTACCGTACCCACCATTGCTGCTACATGTGCACCCTGGACTCCTCTCTCGGTTACATATACGGATGAAGGTGTATTTATGGAGTTATCCCCCCAGGCCCAAACTCCTGCGGCTGTACTGGTGGATTCATCCACTATTGCGGCAGCCCCGGTGCGGCTGTTGGCAGCCGGAGTGGGAGACACCCTGGCCAAATGGTATGAAGTGGATACCACCTCACGCAATTTAAAAAGTGCTGTAATTTTTGCCGCCAGGGAAACAGCTCTGCTGTGTCGGCAGGTTTTGTTGGAGCATGGAGAAGATGCGGTGCACAGTGTTCAAAATAAAACGGTTTCTTTTGCGCTGGATCAGGTAATTGACGCAATCATCATGTTAAGCGGCATGGTCAGTGGTTTGGGCGGGGATCAATGCCGAACTGCCGGTGCCCATGCCATATATTCGGGGCTAACCTATCTTCCCCATGTGCACCAAATGTATCATGGTGAAACGGTCGCTTTTGGCATTCTCGGCCAACTGATGTTGGAAGAGCGTTTACACGATGCTCAAGATTTGGCTGCAAGGCTCGTTCCCATGGGGCTTCCGGTTACTTTAAAGCAACTGGGGGTAATTGATCCGTCGGAAAAAGAGTTAGCCCTGGTGGGAAAAGGAGCAGTAGACGCGGAAGACATGAACAACATGCCCTTTAAAGTGACTCCGGGCATGGTGGAGAAAGCTATTCTTGCCGCTGACAAAGTAGGCCGTACATGTTTAGGATAAGTTTTTCGTTGCATAATCATTACCGGTTGAAAGGATATTACAAATGAAATCTATACAAGAATCGGTTAGGCCCAACATAAAGCAAATAAAGCCTTTTCCACAGGAATTACCGGATTTATCGGTGGGGGAAATAAAAGAGAGACTAGGACTGGATAATGTATATAAATTGTCATTTAATGAGAATTTTAACGGCCCTTCGTCGGCTGCGGTAAAAGCTATGCGAGAGGCCGCTGACAAAGTGAATTTCTATCCTTCTTCTTACAGTGTAGAACTTTCAGGAGCACTGGCCGGGGAATTCGGTGTTGAAAATACGAATTTACTTTTAAGTAATGGGGCCGATGAAATGATAAACTTAGTGGCGCAGACTTTTGCCGGCCCTGGGGACAGGGTCATTTTTCCGTCCCCTTCTTTCGGTGCTTACGCCGTGGCAGCCCGTATGGTGGGTGCAGAGCCGATGCCCGTGCCGCTGCTTGATTATACGGTGGATTTGGACGCTATGCTGTCCGAAGTTGACGATAAAGTTAAGTTGATATATATTTGCAATCCCAATAATCCCACCGGTACAATGCTTGAACCCGCAAAAGTACAAAGGTTTTTAAGTAAAATCCCTTCGCATGTGATAGTAATGTTTGATGAAGCCTATATGGAATTTACACCGAACCCGAAGAGATTAACGGCAATCAATCTTATCAATGAATTTCCGAACATAGGGGTTATTCGCACTTTTTCCAAGATATATGGCCTGGCCGGGGCCAGAGTAGGTTACTTAATTGCCGGCAAAGAAACAGTCTGTGTCGTGCACAAGGTAAGGCCACCTTTTAATGTAAACGGATTAGCCCAGGCAGGTGCGCTGGCGGCATTAAGGGATAGGAAATATGTGGAAGATATGCGCAGTATAAACGATGCCCAGCGGCAATATTTGGAGGAAGAAATTAATCGTATGGGTATGAACTTCGTGCCGTCTTGTGCCAATTTTCTCTTTATAAATACCGGTTGTGAAGCCGGTATAATCTATGAAAAATTAGTTCAGCGGGGTATTGTAGTCAGACCTGGTGCTCAATTCGGGGCGCCTGGTTTTATGCGTGTAAGTGTTGGGAGCCAGGAAGCCAACCGGGAGTTTATCAGTGCTCTGCGGGAAATAATGGGAGTAGTTGTATAAAAATTTACAATTTCCCTTCAGCTGGCAGGGGAATGTCGTTTTGCGTCGAACACTTTAACAAGATAAATTATTAACTGATTGGGAGGTATGTTTTTTTGAGGGGGCGTGCTCTTAAAGTTCTTGTTCTCATGCTGGTTTTAGGGTTAATAATTTCCCTTACCGGCTGTGGAGGCGGAGAAGAACCTGATGCGGAAAACAATCAAAGCGGTGAAGATGGACAAAAGTTGGACAAGGTTAGCATTACTTTGACTACGTGGCCCGGATACGGCCCGCTTTTCCTGGCCCGGGATAAAGGGTTTTTTGCAGAAGAAGGTCTGGAGGATGTGGAAATTACAATTATCCAGGGCCTTGCGGAGCGCAAGCAGGCACTCGCGGGTAACAAGGTGGACGGCATGGCTACTACGCTGGACATTGAAGCCACATTAGAAGATGCAGGAGTCCCGGTATCCATTATTTGGGCCCTGGACACCTCTTACGGTGGGGACGGTATCTTAGCTTCCAATGATATAAAAGAATTGGCCGATATGAAAGGAAAGAGTGTGGCCCTTGATGTGGGTACCACCAGCCACATTTTCCTGCTCACGGCCCTGGAAAAGGCGGGCCTTGGAGAAGACGATATAAACATAGTCCCGGTTAGTTCCTCCGGGGATGCCGGTGCTGCTTTTGTGGCAGGAAATGTAGATGCAGCAGTAACCTGGGAACCCTGGCTGACCAAGGGAGTAGAGGAAGGGAACGGCCATTTATTAATTACGTCCAAGGAAACACCGGGTCTGATTTTGGATGCACTGGCATTCCGCAAGGATTTTGCCGACACTCATCCGGAAGAAATGCAGGCTATGGTGAATGGCCTGGTTAAGGCCATGGACTATTATGAGGAGAACCAGGAGGAAGCAGTCAAAATTATGGCTGAGGGCTTAAGCATGGAAACAGAAAATTTTCTTAACGGGATAAAGCTGTACAATTACCAGGAAAATATTCAACTTTTTAAAGGTGACATTAAGGAAACATTAAACAGGGCTGCTGATTTTTACGTGGAAAAAGGTATTATCAGTGCAAGACCGGACACGGCAAAAATGATTGACAGCAGCTACCTGGAGAGTGTTTCCAAATAGTTGTGGGTTGTCAAGGGGGGCATGTCCCCCCTTTGGAGACGGGATGAAGGACCGACTTCCTTTTTTTTGAGGGGGAAAGTATGAAAGGACCGATCAGGAATACATTAAAAAAAGGTACAACTGAAAAATATGGCTACCTGGGTATAATCAATTTTGCATTGATATTGATGGCGTGGTCTGCACTGGCATATTCAGGCCTGGTATCAAATATTTTTTTACCCACCCCTGTACAAGTTATTGAAACAGCCTATCAAATGATTTCTGACCCGGCAGGAGACAACCTTTTACATCATGCTTTTATCAGTACCGCCAGGGTAGCGGTCGGTTTCTGTCTTTCTGCGATTATTGCGGTGCCACTGGGTATGTTTATGGGTAGGCTATCTTCAGTGCGGGCCTTTTTTGAGCCCTTGATGGGGGCGGTGCGTTATATGCCGGCATCGGCTTTCATTCCCCTGTTCATTTTATGGATTGGTCTCGGGGAAGCAGAAAAAATTACGGTTATTTTTTGGGGAACTTTCTTTCAACAAACTTTGATGGTTATGGATGTGGCCAAAAATGTATCGGGAGAACTTGTAGAGGTCTCTTATACTTTGGGGGCTAAACAACTCAATACTTTTAAAAAGGTTATCTTACCTGCTTCACTCCCCGGCATAATAGATACACTGCGCATCAGTTTTGGCTGGGCGTGGACATATCTTATAGTTGCTGAACTGGTGGGAGCTAATTCAGGTTTGGGTTATGTGATTATTCAGGCCGGCCGCTTTTTACATACCGATGTTATATTTGTGGGCATCCTGGTAATAGGTCTCCTGGGCATGTTTACAGACCTGTTTTTTAAAATACTTTATAGGGTTATGTTCCCGTGGTTAACCAAGGAGGGAACTTAATGAGCGGTACTGATAATAAATTAGTAATAAAGTCAGTTTCTAAAACCTTTAAGACCAAGAAAACGGACGTAACCGCGCTGCAGGAGACTACTTTTGATGTGCGGGAAGGGGAGTTTGTGACTATATTAGGCCCTTCCGGCTGTGGTAAATCCACAATATTGAGGGTAGTTGCCGGGCTGGTTGCACCTTCTTCCGGGAAAGTTCTGCTGGACGGGAAAATGATAACATCACCGGGGCCAGAAAGGGGTATGGTCTTTCAATCTTATACTTTGTTCCCGTGGTTGACCGTGCAAAAAAACATAGAATTTGGACTGGAATTGAAAAAAAATGGTAAGGATGCCAGGGAAAAGGAAGCCAGGCGTTACCTTGAACTTATTGGTTTATCAGGGTTCGAAAATGTTTATCCGGTGAACCTGAGTGGTGGCATGAAGCAGCGGGTAGCCATTGCTAGGGCCCTCGCCAACGAACCCGAAGTATTGTTAATGGATGAGCCCTTTGGGGCTTTGGATGCCCAAACAAGGACCCTGATGCAGGAATTGTTGCTCAATGTATGGGAAGAAACCCGGAAAACGATAATGTTCGTCACCCACGATGTAGAAGAGGCCATTTTCCTTGGGGATACTATTTACGTGATGACAGCTAGACCTGGCCGTATCAAGGAAAAGATTAAGGTTGACTTACCTCGCTCGCGGAATTATGAAATAAAGGATAAACCGGAATTCCTGGCCTATAAAAGACATGCGTTGGAATTAATAAGACAGGAAAGCATAAAAGCCGCTAATATAGTCTAAACCGAGCCGCTAACACCGGCTCGGTTTTTTAACTCAACATACGGTGCCAGGCACTTTTGTTGAGTTATTGTCATCCTGGTGTTAAATTATATTCTTTAATCAAATTACATATAGTATGAAGGTAAAATTGTAATAAAAAAAACTGGTAATGCTATTGACTTGCTATGAATTTATATTATAATAGTTACTAACTTATAATTATTACAAGGTTCATATTTGAGCCTGTTTCTAAAGGGGGAAAATTAAAATGACTTTAAAGGGAACTAAAACAGAGCGTAATTTACTTACTGCTTTTGCGGGTGAGTCACAGGCCAGGAACCGTTACACTTATTTTGCCAGTATTGCCAAAAAGGAAGGTTATGAGCAAATATCAGCCGCATTCCTGGAAACCGCGGATCATGAAAAAGAACATGCTAAGCGCTTATTTAAATTTCTGGAAGGCGGAGAAGTAGAGGTTTCCACATCTTTTCCGGCCGGACTTATCGGTACTACGGTGGAGAATTTAAAAGCTGCTGTGGGTGGGGAAAATCACGAGCACCAAATAATGTATCCGGAATTTGCTAATACAGCAGAGGAAGAGGGCTTTGCCAAAATTGCGGGTGTTTTTAGGGCCATCGCCAATGCAGAGGTGGGTCATGAAGAGCGGTATAAAAAGTTTATCGAAAATATTGAGCAGGGAAAAGTTTTTAAGCGTGACCAAAAGGTTACCTGGAGATGCCGCAATTGTGGGTATTTACACGAGAGCACCGGGGCGCCCGATAGATGTCCCGCATGCGATCACCCGCAGAGCTTTTATGAGATTATGGCCGAGAATTATTGAAGCTAAGAAGTAAAAAAGAAAATGCGAAAGGAGGATAAAAGGATATGAAGGCTGTGGAAATTAAGCCAAAAATATACTGGGTGGGCGGTATTGATTGGAACCTTCGCTATTTTCATGGTTATCTGACTCCCCGGGGTACTACTTATAACGCGTACTTAATTGTGGATGATAAAATAACCCTGGTGGATACCGTAAAACACTATCTTTTTGAGGAAATGCTGGAGCGTATAAAGGATATAATTGATCCGGCAAAAATTGATTATCTGGTAGTAAACCATGTGGAGATGGACCATTCCGGCAGTGTCCCCAAAATTATGGAAGTTGCCCCGGAGGCTAAAATTATTACCTCCGATAAGGGCAAAAAAGGGCTGGAAAGGCACTACAAAAAGGAGTGGGAATATCAGATTATAAAGTCCGGTGATGAAATGAATCTGGGTTCCCATACTTTAAAGTTTGTGCAGACCCCTATGGTTCACTGGCCTGATTCCATGGTTACTTATATTCCTGAAGACAAGCTGCTGTTGCCCAACGATGCCTTTGGGCAACATATTGGCAGCACGGAACGTTTCGATGATCAGCTGGGTTGGGACATAGTCCATGAAGAGGCGGCCACGTACTATGCTAATATTGTCCTGCCTTACGGGGACCAGGTAAAAAAAGCTTTGGATGTGCTGGGACAATTACCTATTGATATGATTGCCCCTAGTCACGGGGTGATATGGCGGTCTTTTATACCACAACTTCTGGAAGTTTACCCTAAGTGGGCAAACCATGAAACTGACCAAAAGGCGCTTATTGTTTACGATACCATGTGGGGTTCCACCAAGGAAATCGCTAACGCGCTGGCCAACGGGCTGGAGGATGCCGGTATCCCGGTTACGACCCGCTTTCTACAAACAAGCCACATGTCGGAGATAATGACCGATGTATTACTATCCAAAGCTGTTCTAGTGGGGTCCTCGACTTTGAATAACGGTATGCTTCCCACAGTTGCCGGTTTTCTAACCTATGTAAAGGGATTACGTCCCAAAAACCGCATTGGACTTGCTTTTGGCTCTTACGGTTGGGGTGGCCAGGGAGCACGACATGTAGAAGAGGTTCTTAAGGATATGAATTGGGAAATTCCGCACGAATTACTCAATATTCAGTATGTCCCGGATGACGATGAGCTGCAAAGTGTTAAAGAGACCGGCAGGAAACTTGCTAAAATAATCTGCGAGAAAAATTAGAAGGAAGATCCGGAGATTGTTACTCCGACGAGACTAATGACCAACCTGTCTTTTGCGCAGAGCAAATGAATTGAATCGAGCAGCTGCCAGGCTTAGCGAAGTCGATAAGTGTAAGCGGGGCCGAGCACAGGACGTGCGAGGTCGCCCCCTGAGCCAGGACGGCGGATGGGGCGGGAACCCCGCTGGAGCGTGAGACTGAGCTCTAGCCTGGCCTGTAAAAAAAGTGCGCTCAATCAGTTCCCTTAGCGCGCACTTTTTTATACGTTACACCGTAGCCCTTGCCATATATATGGCAAGGTATGCTTTACTAAAGTGCGAGATGAAATGAATGAGCGGGCGTAAAAGACAGGTTAACTACACAGCTTTGTTAACCATCTGGTCCGGTGATTGTTTCTCCGGATTTTTTCTTTGTTTTAAATTCCCTTTCCAATATAGTGTGCTAACCCGGCCCTTACGACGGCGGTACTAATAAAGACCGCATCGCCAGGTTGGAAAGATTTATTCCCTTGGAGCGTTCCGTGCAGGAGCCTAGTTGTCCGGTAGCGGCGGGGTCGCAAAAACTGGGCAATAAGATAATCAAGTTGATTCGCAGCAATTATGAAATGAGATTGGTTAAACATACCCGGTCAAGCAATATTATTGACGCTGCAGTGGCAAAGCCTGACAGTCCTAATTTGATCGCCGGAGAAGTTATGGAATTAGGGGCTGTGGCTGGTACCGGCGAGCCGGAGGTAGGAATGATAGTGCAAAAAAGCGGGCGCTCCAGCGGCCTCACCGAAGGAGAAGTAACAGCCATGGGAGTAAGCTTAAAAGTGGAATTAGATAAGGAAGAGTATGGTTGGTTTTCCGATCAAGTGGTTTCAGATTGTGTAGTCAACCCCGGTGATAGCGGGTCACTCATGCTAAACCGCGAAAATGAGGCAGTTGGCCTGGTGTTTGCCGGTTCCGACCAGTTTTCCGTTTTTAACAGGATAGACAATGTTTTAAAACGGTTAAAAGTGACTTTTTAATATGCAATTTTTTACCTGGATACAGGGCGGTAAGAATCTGATGCGGGGGAAGACTCATGGGTATAAGGGTGTACCGGGTAAAAGATGTGGCTTTAGTTTTTTTGGGAGGAGACAACATTCCGGCCATCGGTCCCTTTTATAATAACAGGGATGATGCTGTGCGCGCGATCAATGATTATCTGGTAGATTTTGACCGCCTTGGCCTGACATCCGGTCAAAGCAGGTGCAGTGTAATATTTGTCAAGCAGCCGGAGGGAACGTACTCTCTTGTGCTCAAGCGAAATGAGGTTCGGTTGGAAGCCTTAAAAAATCTGGATGAGTTAATGTTAATGAGGTTTCGTAAAGGGCTGAGAAAAAGGCTTTTTGTGGTCACCTCTTTTTGCTTAGATAACAGCGGCGATATTGAGTGCCTTGCTCTTACGCAGGGTTTGGGGGCTGTATTGCTGGCTTTGAATTAAGTAACTACCGAAAATTCATTTTTTTAAAACCAGCATTTTTTTGCTGGTTTTTTTGGTTACTTATGCCATGTGGCACCTATTTTATGTAAATTAAAATCCTATGGGGAAACACCTGTCGTGTGTTAATGATTTACCTGCTTAAGTAAAATTACACAAATTGCTAAGTATAGACCCATTTGGTAGCATTAGGCATGTACAACTTCCATGTTTACTTAATCCAGCCTCATAACGCCAAGTTAGGATTAAGTTAGCCAGAAAGGAGCATCATGGTGCAGACTGACAAAAAACAATTTAGCTTGTTGGTAATGTTGACGGCAATTTTTATGGTGACCCTTGTTTTTGTGCCCTCACCGGTACTAGCGGGGGAAAAAGTATTAACTCCGGAAGTAGAGATTTTGCCGGTAGATGAAGCAGCTGGTGATGCATCTGATAATTTCCCAATTTACCAGAAGCTCGACCAGTTGATGGAAGAAGCAAGCGTAAAAAAACAATTTGACAAGTTGGAAACGGGAGATGTAATGCTGGGGCCTGATCCTTCCGTGGCGGTAGGCTCAATTTCCCTAAACCAGGATGAACGTAAGCTGGCAGACTTGATCAACGAGTCACGTGTCGAAGCGGGGGTATCCCGTCTAGCCCTTGATGAGAAAATTACCGAAATTGCAAAGCTAAAAGCTAAGGATATGGTGGAAAACGGTTACTTAAGTTACAATTCACGCACTTATGGAAATGTCCGGGATATGCTGGATGACGCAGGTCTTGAGTACAGCTATGTAAAGCCTAAAATTGCGCGCACCTCGGTATCTGTTTCGGTAAATCTTGTTCACCGTGCGTTAATGCGGTATCAGTCGCACAGTGAAGATCTGCTGGACTCCCGCTACGATGCTATTGGTATAGCGGTACAGGATGACGGGCAGCGAAAATACATAGTCCAAATTCTGGTGGGAGATGGACCTCAAGAGGACCGTCCTGACCCACAGCCGGAACCCCAGCCAACACCAGATCCACAACCAAAGCCGGATCCTGAACCGCAGCCCTCACCCCCTGCTGACAACGGGGATACGGCAATAATGAATGCCAGCGAGAGGCAAATGTTGGAATTGGTTAATCGTGAACGTGTGCAGAGGGGACTACAGCCTTTAAAGGCCGATGCTACACTGGTTGGACTGGGCCGGCTCAAGGCGCAGGATATGATAGAAAAGGGGTATTTCAGCCACACATCTCCCACTTATGGCTCACCCTTTGCAATGATGCGCAGTGCCGGGGTGCAGTATTTCTATGCCGGTGAAAACCTGGCCAAAGCCGGTTCCGTTAATTCCGCCCATAACGGGTTGATGAATTCGTCCGGGCACAGGGCAAATATATTAAATGAAAACTTTAACCGTGTTGGTATTGCAGTTGTTAATGACGGTTATTACAAATACTTTGTCCAAATGTTTATCCGCGGTCAAGGCGGTGGGAGTGTGCCCCAGCCTGATTCCCAGCCCGAACCCAGTCCTCAACCTACACCGCAACCGCAGCCAGAACCTGAACCCGATCCCCGGCCTAACCCCGGTGATACCCAGGGCTTGACTCCGGACGAGAAGCAGATGCTTAGCCTGGTCAATAAAGAACGTATAAGCCGGGGGGTAGGGGCCCTGCAGTCCAATCTGGAGGTAGCCAAAGTGGCGCGGGTAAAAGCCAGGGATATGATTGATAAGGGTTATTTCGGGCATACTTCACCTACTTACGGTTCACCCTTTGATATGATGCGGCAGTTTGGCATCAGGTTCGGCTATGCCGGGGAAAACCTGGCCGGGGCACCAACAGTTTCTTCCGCCCACACCAATCTCATGAATTCTTCCGGCCACCGGAGGAACATATTAAATGACAATTTTGATCAAGTGGGCATTGGAGTAGTTGACGGCGGTCCTTACGGAAAGATGTTTGTGCAGATGTTTATTGGGTAGTTTTCAGGAAGGGCGATTTAAAATCGTCCTTCCTTTTTTTTCTTATGGCCCCTATTGCTCTGATCTTTGCACACTTCTATAGGGGACTCCATATTATATTACAGAACATCCATGAAAGGAGGAGTATGCATGGCTGCACAAGTGGCACCGGTTACAGAACAACTAACAATAAACCAAGTGGTTAATGAGCAAACCGCTCAAACTGTTGTGCGAGGTACAATTACCGTACCCGACCCAAAACCGGATGTGGATGAGATTTTGTCCGTGGATAGAACGGCCACGGTAAAAGATATCAGCATCGTCCCTGACAAGGTCATTATTGAGGGAACGCTTACGCTGCAAGTTGTCTATGTGGCTTTTAAACCAGACCAGGCCGTACATCATATGCACGAACAGATTAATTTTACCGGTTATGTTGACGTCCCCGGCGCTACCCCTGATATGAATGTAAAAGTTGATATTGATATTGAGGACGTGAGCGTGAACCGCAGTAATAAAAAACCACGGGATTTCGATGTGGCGGCTGTTTTAGAGGTGTCTGCCAAGGTAACCGAGAACCGCCAGATTGAAGTAGTGGTAGATGTCCCCGGGTATGATGTAGAGTCCGAAATGATTAATGTTGATGATCTAGTTAACCAAGAAAGTTCACAGGTAATTGTTAGTGATGAATTTGAGGTGCCTGCGGAAAAACCGCCCGTGGAAAAGATTCTGGATGTGGATACTCAGACTACTATTACGGATACGCGCATTGTCAAGGATAAGGTTATCATTGACGGTGAAGTGACCATACAAGTAACATACGTGGCCTTTGAACCAAGCCAGCCGGTGCACAACATGCATCAAAGCTTTAGTTTTAGCCACTTTATCGAAGTCCCCGGGGCAGCTCCGGGCATGAACGTGGAAGTGGATGCCTATGTAGAAGATGTAGATGTGGAAACCAAGGGCGCGTACGCCGACAGCTTGACTGCTTACATTGTGCTGGAACTTAATGCCAGGGTAATGGAGCCCAAGCAGATTAACGTGGTAACCGAGGTTGCAGGGGTATCTTTTGAGAAAACACTGCTCAATATTGAAAGTGTTGTGGGTGAAGATTCTGCCCAGGTGGTCTTAAGGGAGTCCTTTGAGACACCGGACCCCAAACCTGATGTGGAAAAGGTTTTGGATACCACTGCCAAGGAAGTAAAGATTACAGAGAGCAAAGTTATTAATAACAAAGTAATCCTACGCGGCTATGTTGATGTGAATATTATCTACGTGGCTGCACTGGATGACCAGCCGGTTCATTCCATGCACCAGCGTATTAATTTCCGTACATTTGTGGAAATCCCGGGTGCGGAGAACGGTATGAATGTAATGGTTACACCCATAGTGGAGTACATCAAGTCTGATTATGAAAGTTGTAATGTACATGTGGAATTGGTAATGAAGGTAAGGGTAAGAGTTACCGAATCTATGCAGCGGGAAGTTGTTACTGCCGAAATGATAGAAGAACCTGATGTGTGTCTACCCGGTGAAACAATTGATTACACCATTAAACAGGGAGATACTCTTTTCGAGCTGGCCCAAAGGTATAGTACTACTGTTAACGCCATTATTGCCGCCAACCCGGGGGTAAATCCTCAGAACCTTAAGGTTGGTGATACGATTACCATTCCCTGCGGAGCTAAAGGTTAGATTAATAACAAAGGAGGTTTATGTAAATGGCATTAGAGTACTTTTACAGGGAACCCGAAAATGTACTTTGCGTAAAGGTGAAAGTTCCCGTTGTCCTGGCCGATGAAGATATTAGCGTGATGGTAGATAATATCGCTCATTTGCCGGAGTTGGCTCAGAAAGTGGACCATATCGATGCCCGCCTGCTGGATTTTAGAGTAAGGCCCCTTTTCGTGCATGAAGACGGTAATGATTGGGTTAGTATTATCGAAGAAGAAGGATGGGAAAGATTCGGTTGGGGACACCCGGAAGGCAGACTGCCTGTTGTTAAAAAGATTATGATCGAGGGAACCCTGCACAAGCAAATTTACTACGTTAACAGGGATAATGACGTAAGGCATTATGCCGAAGATATTCCTTTTTCTGACGATATTACATTAGCTGAACCCGCTCCTGTTGTTGACGAAGATGATGTTTACGGCGAAATTTGGGAAAAGAAAATTGATATGCGCTGGAGCCTGCGCGGGGGCAGTCGTCTCAGCCAAACCGGGGAAATGACTTTTAGGGTTAAAGTTGTAGAAGAGCGTCAAATTTGGGTGCAGGCCTGCCCGAGGCTGGGTGAGGTTTGCGTGAAAGGTAAGAATATCCTTAAAGACGGCGGCCTGGAGAACTGGGGGTCCGACACCGATCCGTTGTTCTGGGGAGGATCCAACCTCAACCGAAATGGTGATATTGTTTATGAGGGCAGTTATTCCGCTGAACTTGGTGGAACCGGTGATAACCAAGGCCTTCTAAACTCTGCTCTTTTCCAAACGGTGGATATAAACGGTGGATATGAATACAGGTTATGTTGGTATGTAAGGGAAAATGCAGGCGCGGAAGGAGCATCCTTCAACCTGCTTGTAGAATTGGCATTTTTCGATGACGACGGGAATGAAATAACAGCCCGGCGGGAAGATTTGCTGCCCACGCAAATTCCCGATGACAGTTTCCGGCGTTTCTGCTTGGATGCTGTAGCCCCGGAAGATGCAACGAGCGCTGTGGCCCGGTTTACCTTTGCGCCCATAGGTGACAACACCAGTAGTGTTAAGATCGATAATGTTACCCTTGAGTGTATGAGGGTTGGTTTATACGGCACCTACTATGAAGAAAGGCGTTAATAAAGGTTGTATGCCAGACTGAATTGCTGTCACTATTAAGTAAAAAAAGCTGTTTGGTAAAAACAGCTTTTTTTATTTTTTTACACTTTAGGAAAGTATACCTTGCCATTTATAAATGGCAAGGACAAAGGAAAAAAGTACTGAAAAGCGCGCGTTAAGGGAACTGATTTAGCACGCTTTTCTTGTTCTGATTTATAGTCACCTTAACATATAATTTAGAAATCTATGTTTGCACTGAAGGAGGGACCTCACATGGGTATGGATATGGGCGGCATGATGCAATATATTCAGGAAATGCAAAAAAAAGTTCGTGATATGACTGTAAAAGTAACCTCGGAGGACGGGACAGTAAGTGTGATCATGAACGGGCACCAGGAATTGACACAAGTGATTATAGGTCCGGAGGTTTTTGATAAAAAAGATGCTGCCGAACTTTCTGCGGTTATTGCTGAAACATTCAGCCAGGCTCTCACTGAATCTAAGAAGATGCTGCAGGAGGAGATTAAAAAGGTTACCGGGGGGATGGGATTGCCGCCGATTCCCGGACTGTTTTAAGGGAGGTGAACCTTTTGGCAGCTGATCGGCCGGCCATGGAGGCGCTGTTATCAAATGTGTTGGAATTGAAAAATAAGGAGAACATGGAGTCATCAAGTTTTCTGGCTCTTTTAAGCATGGTTAACCTGATGGGCCTGATAGAGCTTATCAATGAAGAGTCCGGAAAGCCCCAGGCAAGAAAGCAGGGGGACTTACTTCTTCCTTTTGGCCGTGTGCCCGTAAATAAAGGATGACCTAAGACAGGTAAAAGAGGGCTGCGCTAATTATGGGCAGCCCTCTTTTTACTTCCCGTAGCTTATCATTCCGTTTCTCTGTTGGTAGTTTCACCCTTATGTCCCGGTGCGTCTGCAGGCATTGAGGAAACTGAATTGCCATGGTTCTGATCTACTGTTGCATTGAATTCAGATCCAGCGAAGTCGGTATCATTGAAGTTAGTTCCGTGGGTATCAGTGGACTCCAAATTTGCGTAGCCTGTATTATATTGGGCAAATTGTCGTAAGCCACTGTCCAGGGTATCTATGCCCGTTTTAACGTTTTCCAGAGATCTAGCGGTAGCATCCAGCGTAAAACCCAAAGATTCCAGTCCTTTGTTAACATTTTCCACGGGCGAAAAGCTGAGCAGCCCTAACATTATTAAGAAAGATAAAGGATTGTATTGTTGACCAGCCAAATCATAACCTCCCTTCAATTCTCCTTTGATATTTTATGCCAATGGGAAATAATGTGTTACTTGCGGCGGTCTCAAATGTCGGTTAATCTTGGCGAACCTTGAATATGTATATGGTAATGATGACTTTTCCAAAGGGGGGTACTATGTTGGATGAGAATGAACTTGGTGCTGTACTGGGTAAGCTCGTAGAATACCAAAAGGAGACCGGAGAAAAAAATACATTAATCATGTTGGCTTTATTAAATCTCTTAGGTATTGTAAGTAACTTAGACAGGATGGAAGGCAAGGCTAATCAGAGCAATTCTCCCTTGGGGCAACTGCCTTTTAACCCGGCAATGCTGTTGAGTTTACTGGGTGGGGGCCAAGGTAGTGATCAGGGAAAGGGACAGGGCTTTGACCTTTCTTCACTGATGGGACTGCTGGGTAACTTTTTAGGAGGGATGCCCGGGGGAGGTATGATGCCGCAACAACCACATCCTCAAGATGCCAAACAAGATAGACCCGCTGTTGAAACCCCGGTGGGAAAAAAAGCCGGTAAAATGAAAGTGGAGAAGAATGTGTCCCAACCTCAAACCCCAAAACCGGCCAAAAGCAAACAGACCGGGGGTAAGGATGATAAGCCTAAAAAGTCGGAGGTTATTAAGTGGGATTTCGGCGATAAAGAACAGGGATAATACAGTATATTTTGATGCTTAAAGGGAAACTTAATTAAAGATCAACAGACTCGGGAAGGGGTGAATAAATGACAGGCCCTGGCACCGAAAAAACTTTCCTGGTGGGCGGGTTGTTCAGTGAAGAAGGCAAAAAAGAGGTCGAACATAATCTTATCCAAATCGACGGGGTGCAGCAGGTGAATGTATCCTTAAGTGATAGTGCCGTAAATGTACGCTATGACCCGGGTGTGATAAGAGATGAATTCTTGGCCAGAACGCTTGACTCACTGGGCTATTCTCCCCGGGTAAGATAGGAAAAGCAGGCTTTATCTAAAGCCTGCTTTTCCTAAGGGCGGGCTTAAGCCGCCGGCTATTCAACCGGCCATCTTCAAGTTTACTTTAGGGGGATCTGCATGCACGTAACAGGACGATTATTTGCCCTCTTGATAGCCACCGGCTCAGGAATAACTATGGCCTTACAGGGTAGCATCAATTCTGCCCTGGGTAAAGTAATAGGTGTTTTGGAAGCCACTTTTATTGTACACGTGGTTGGTCTTTTACTGGTCAGTGCCCTTCTATTCGTGCTTGGACTTGGCGATGGTAACCTGACCTTTATTTTCAAATCCCCTTGGTATTATTATTTGGGAGGGGTATTGGGAGTGATTATAGTCTATTCTGTGGTACGAGCCATCCCTCCGTTAGGCGTGGCCGTGGCCACAACAGCTATTATTCTGGGACAAGTATTCACGGCAGCTTTGGTGGATCACCTGGGACTTTTCGGTTTAAATAAGATTCCCTTCACCTGGTACCGGGTGGCGGGAACAGTACTTATGGCTGGAGGAGCATGGCTATTACTCAAAAAATAGCTTAACACAAGACATAAGAATAAAACCCAAAGTTAGGCCCAGGATAAAAAAACCTTTCCCGTAACCTCTGGATACCGGAATTAACTTATCCCGAACAATATAAGTCATAGCTCCGGCGGCAAAGGCCAAAAGAATGGATATGAGAGCGTCTGTGGTCTGGAGTACCAGCAACCCCAGCAGTGTCCCTACGGGCGTTACAACGCTCACAGCTGCGTTAAGGGTTAATATTCTTGGGGTCGAGGCGCCTCCAGCTTTCAGGGGTGCGGCGGTAGCCATCCCCTCCGGAATGTTGTGCAGGCCAATGGCAAGGGCAATCATGGGCCCTACCGAGCCGGGTGTGGAAAAACCTGCGGCAATGGCCAGTCCTTCAGGCAGGTCATGCAGTGCGATACCTATGGCAATCAGGTAACCCATGCTTAAAAGAGAAGGATGCCTGGAATAATTGGCAAACTCCATTTTACTGATTAATAAATCGGCAAAGGTAATAATAAGTAAGCCGGCTAAAAAACCAAACAGACAGCTAACCGCTCCGCCCAGCCGCAGGGAAGAAGGTAATAGATCTAAAAGTATTACGGAACCCATTATGCCGGAGGCTAGGGCTAAAAGGAAACTTAACGAACGAGCCCGCAAGTGGCCTAAACATAGAACTGCAGCCGCTCCCAGACATGTCCCGAAGCCCGCAATAAGTGCTTGTAATAATATCTCCGTCATAAAGGGTCATAATCCCGGGATAATAATTTTTTGGCCCGGATAAATTAAATCCGGGTTTTTGATATCGTTATAAGCTGCCAGCTCTCCTGCGGTAATGCTGTATTTATTGGCAATTGCCCACAGGGAGTCTCCGGGCTGCACTATATATACGTTACTTTTTTTAGGGGCCGGCTGGGTTGCATTAGGACCCGGTTCCTCCTGGCTATCATGTGTTACCCTGGTTATGTGTACAGGTGTTCCTATATTAACTTGGGGAAACAGCCCTTCCACGTCATGGTTATACATCCTAATACAGCCCAGGGATGCTGCCGTCCCAATAGATGCAGGGTTATTCGTACCGTGTAAGCCATAATTACCATCGGGTATGCTGATACCCATCCACCTTGTTCCCAGTACCCCTCCCGGGTTAAGTATTTTGGTAATAATTTTATAATTGCCTGTAGGAGTGGGCGTTGCTGCTTTTCCCACCGCTACGGGGTATACTTTGACCAGTTGTCCTCCCCTGTAATGGTATAACCGGCGCAGGGTGGTATTAATTGTTAACCGGGTGCCGGCTTCTCTTTTCATTTAATCACTCCTTTCGTTGTACTTCTTTATTTTTATGAGATTAAAAGGAGAGAAATATCTATAACCGTAAGATGGCAAACATAAAAATTATTGAATCTATGCTTTGCGTTTGCAGGGTTTTGCTTAGGAAATGGATAATAGAATTGGCATTTGGCTTTTAGGAGTGGGAAATTGATTAGGATAACAGCCCGTGCGAAAATTAATCTTACACTGGATGTTTTGGGAACTTTACCTGATGGCTATCATGAAGTTGCAACGGTGATGCAAGCTCTGGATTTTCACGATACATTGGAAATCCGCGGCGGAACTTATGGTTTAACTCTTTCCAGTAACAGCAAGGCAATACCCCTGGGCGATGATAATTTGGTCTTCAAGGCTTTCGAACATTTGATTAAATATGCCGGTCCGGGAAGAGGGGTTCATATTCATATACATAAAAATATTCCCATGGCAGCCGGTTTAGGAGGTGGGTCTTCCAATGCCGCGGCAGCCCTTGTTGGGTTGAATCGCTTTTTGGAATTGGGACTTACTACGGATGTATTGATGGAGATAGGTTCTCACATCGGTGCCGATGTCCCATTTTTTATTATGGGGAAAACCGCCCTCGGTACCGGAAAAGGGGATAAGTTGATTCCTCTTTCTTCTCCTCCGACAATGGGAGTGGTATTGGTAAAGCCGCATTTTGGGGTTAGTACGGCACAAGTTTATAAAATGTTTGACAGTCTTTCTTATGTGCCGGAGCCCCGTACAGGTTTAATGATTGAGGCTATTAATAATAAAAGCATAAAAAATATTGCCGCCAATTTAGGTAATGCTCTTGAGCCGGTTACAGCAAGTCTTCATCCCCAAATACACCAAATAAAACGCGTGTTAACACAAGCCGGAGCATTAGGGGTACAGATGAGCGGTAGCGGGCCAACTGTTTTTGCCTTGACGGAAAGTAAGAACAAAGCCGAAGAATTGGCACGGCATTTAAATAAAGATAATATGACTGTTTTAGTTACGAAAACCGTACTAGAGTGAACTTGATCACCTAAAGAAAAAAACATTGTTGTTTTGAGCTTATTTTCTATACTTGCAATAATTACCTAATAAAGGTTAAAATAATTAGGAGAAGGGGGCGGGGGTTATGGATAAACCCAAACTTGTGCCGATTAAACTTAATAATTATAAACCCCTGCGGGAAATCGTTTTTGAGTCTTTAAGAGAAGCTATTATACATGGGACTCTTAGGCCGGGAGAACGTTTGATGGAACTCCAATTGGCAGAGCAGATGGGGGTAAGCAGAACTCCGGTAAGGGAAGCTATCCGCAAGCTGGAGTTGGAAGGATTTGTGGTCATGGTACCTCGAAAAGGTGCCTATGTCTCAGGTATCTCCGTAAAGGATATCATTGACATTTTTGAAGTTAGAGCATCCTTGGAATCTTTAGCCGCCGGGCTGGCCGCTGAGAGAATAACCGAAGAAGAGTTGGATCAACTGGAAAGAGCCCTGTTTCAAATACAGGAAGTGAGTACGGGAGATAATATAGGTGTAGTAGCAGAAAAAGATGCTAGCTTTCACGCACTTCTTTTCCGAAGTAGCAGGAACCAACGCTTGGTGGCCATGATAACTCATTTGCAGGAGCAGATACAGCGTTTTAGAACTACCTCCTTAGCTGTACCCGGGCGTACTAAACATGCCGTGGCAGAGCATAAGAATATTGTAGATGCCATTGGTGAACGAAATGCGGAATTGGCCCAGGCGCTGGCCCGGGAACATGTTGAAAACGCTGAACAAAGTTTTTTAAAAGTATTACAGGAGGCCGAAGAACAAAATGATTGACGCCTTGGTGCTGGCAGGCAGCCTTAACGAAGGGGCGCTTAGCAGATGCAGTGCCGTTCGTTATGAGGCCCTTATCCCCATTGGAAAAAAGTCTATGGTGGAGCATGTTGTTGATGCGCTCCTTATTTCAAAACGCATCAACAGGATAGTGGTAGTAGGGCCTGAGCATGAACTGGCCGGGAAGTTTCCCGGCCAAAAGGTGCACATTATTAAGCCTAAAGAGGATTTAGTAGACAACGTAGTATGTGGACTTAAATTGTTGCCGGGATCCCGGCAGGTATTGGTGGTAACTTCGGATATCCCCTTGCTAAACTCAACAGCCATTGATAATTTCCTGGACCAGTGTACCGGATGTGATGCAGATCTTTATTATCCCATAGTGCCACGGGAAGTGGTAGAAAGACGGTTTTCCAGTAGTAAACGGACTTATGTTAGCCTAAAAGAAGGTTTTTTTACAGGGGGTAATGTTTTTTTGCTCAACCCCGCTGTAGTTTGGCGTTGTTTACCCAAGGGGCAGGAAATTGTTAATGCCAGAAAAAGCCCTTTAAAGTTGTGCCGGCTGGTTGGATTCATGTTTTTAATACGTTACTTAATGCGCTCGGTTACTTTGGAAAAAGCGCAAAAAAAGGTTTCCCGGTTACTGGGAATAAGGGGTCAGGTAGTGATAAGTATGGATCCCGAGCTGGGTATTGATGTGGATAAGCCCAGTGATTTGGATTTGGTAAGTAAAAAACTTAATATAGCAAAATAAAAACCCTTTTTTAAGGGTTTTTATTTTTATCATAATAAAAAAACTAAATTATGGCAAAAATACCATAAGGTATATTTTTGATAAAAAATATTGCCAACTCCATTTCTAACTGGTCAGGAGTAGGTAAACAATATGAATGAAGCTATTAATTTGAATGATATATGGCAGGCCGCGGAACGTCTAAAGGGAATAGCACATTATACTCCCCTGGATTATTCCGAAACCTTTAGTGGCATGACGGGCAGCAGCATTTATTTGAAACTGGAAAATATGCAGAAAACCGGTTCATTTAAGATAAGAGGTGCCTTTAATGTCATTGCCGGCCTGGCGGAAAAAGAAAAAGAAAAGGGAGTGATCGCTGCTTCCGCGGGAAACCATGCTCAGGGAGTGGCATTTGCAGCAGCACGATTGGGGATCAAATCAACTATAGTGATGCCCAAGGGAGCTCCCATCGCTAAGATAATGGCCACCTCTAATTACGGATCTGAAGTGATATTGGCCGGAAATAATTATGACGAAGCTTACCGCCACGCAGTTAGCTTACAAAAAGAAACCGGTGCCACGTATGTCCATGGTTTTGACGACTATAGGATTATGGCCGGGCAGGGCACGGTTTCTATTGAGCTTTTGGAACAATTGCCCGGATTGGATGCGGTGGTAGTACCTGTTGGCGGAGGGGGACTGATTGCGGGTATGGGATATGCTCTCAAGGAATTAAATACCGGTATAAAGGTTATCGGGGTCCAGGCAAAGGGAGCACCTGCCGTACTGGAGAGCAAAAAAGCCGGTGTATTAAAAACTGTATCTTCAGCCTGTACAATAGCCGATGGAATAGCTGTAGGTGAACCGGGTAGGAACACTTTTAAGATAATTTGCCGGTATGTGGACGATATGGTAACGGTGGATGATGAAGAAATCTCTCGTGCCCTTCTGCTCCTGTTAGAAAGATCCAAACTGGTGGTGGAAGGTGCGGGAGCGGCCGGTCTGGCCGCAGTTTTACAGGATAAAATAGTCTGCCGGGGCCAAAGGGTGGCGGTAATACTTTCCGGCGGTAATATTGACAGTAACATGATGTCGGTGATCCTTGAAAGAGGCCTGATAAAAGATGGCCGGCGTTTGCGGATCAGCTGTCTGCTGCCCGATTCCCCAGGGAGTTTGGAAAAGCTGCTGACAGAGGTGTCATATCACAATTGCAATGTAATTAGCATTACTCATGATCGTACAAATCTCGGCATACCTTTAAAAAAAGCCAGGGTTGACTTGATACTGGAAACCAGGAACCAGGAACATATACTACAAATAAAAAAAGCATTGGAAGAAAGGGGATACATTACAAAAGAGTTTTAACTAAGGAATAATTTTCTAATTTTGATGTGTTTTTTTGCAGGAATTTCTATCCTAATGACGAAGGATTACTCGATGAAATGGCAACTTATGGCTAGAAAGGTGGTGAGACGGTGAACGTTACAGATGTTAGAGTGCGAAAGATTCTCACCGACGGCAAAATGAAGGCTATTGTTTCAGTGACCCTGAATGATATGTTTGTTATTCACGATGTAAAAGTCGTAGAGGGACAAAAGGGTTTATTTGTAGCGATGCCCAGCCGTAAAACACCTGACGGTGAATTTAGAGACATTGCCCATCCTATCAATACCTCCGCCAGGGAGATTATCCAGTCGGCAGTACTGGACGCCTATGAAAAAGCAGCTACCGTAACAGCTGTTTAATTAGGTAAAAAAAAGGGAGCGTTTTTAGCTCTCTTTTTTATTTAATATTCAGAATATATTTGGCCTGGAGGGAAACGGTCTTTTTTGTAGAATTACAATTTTCATTGGTGCATTTATGAGAAATGATATAATTGCGCACTATATAACGAGAATTCCCGGTCGGAAGTGAATAAGGTGCCGGTTTTGGGTTGGTGCTAAATAATAGATTTTAACAGGGAGGGGCCTAAATGGATCTGGCAGCGGTAGTGCTGGCTGCGGGAAAAGGTACCAGAATGAAATCGGAAAGGCCCAAAGTTTTACATAAAGTTTGCGGCAAACCTATGGCTGCCCACGTTATTGATGCCGTAGAAGAGGCGGGAGCCCAAATTATGGTGGTAGTGGTGGGGTACAAGGGTGAAGAGGTAAAAAAGGAACTGGGAAACCGGGTTGTCACTGTTATGCAAAAAGAACAATTAGGTACAGCTCATGCACTGATGCAGGCACGCCCTGCATTTGAAGGGTTTAAAGGACGAATATTGGTGGTATGCGGTGATACCCCATTGATTAAATGCTCCACCCTTCAAACTCTGGTCAATGAATCTGTACGCACCGGTTCCGCTGCTGCGGTGCTTACATCCATGATGGAAGAACCAGCCGGGTACGGCAGGGTGATAAGAGATTTTTCAGGTAATGTGTCTAAAATTGTAGAGCAAAAGGATGCCACACCGGAAGAACTCGAGGTAAAAGAAGTGAATACCGGCATATATTGTTTTGCCATAGACGGTCTTTTTGATACTTTAGCCGGTCTCAAAGCTGATAACGCACAGGGAGAATACTATCTAACCGATATAATTGACTTTTATAGGAAAAAGGGTTTGAAGGTTACCGCAGTAAGTGACGCCAGGCCGTGGGAAATTTTAGGTGTTAATGACCGCAAGCAGTTAGCGGCCGTGGAAAAAATTATGCGCCAAGAAGTTTTGAACGATATTATGTTATCCGGCGTTACCGTGGTAGATCCGGAAAACACTTATATCGAAAGCAAAGTTGAGATAGGGAAGGATACAATTATTTATCCTTTTACTATTATAGAAGGTAAAACGGTCATCGGTGAGAATTGCAGCATTGGGCCTTCCACCAGGCTGGTTGATGTTGAATTAGGCCATTGCGTTAAGGTGGAACAGTCAACTGTTTATAGCAGTATTGTGGGTGATAATAGCAGCGTCGGCCCCTTTGCATACATACGGCCGGATTGTGTTCTCGGTAAGGGTGTTAAAGTTGGGGATTTTGTGGAGATGAAAAAAGTTTCTGTCGGTGACGGTAGTAAAATTCCTCATTTGACCTATTTAGGAGATTCAGAAGTTGGAAAAGATGTTAATGTGGGAGCAGGTACTATTACCTGTAATTATGACGGAAAAAATAAACATCCTACTCACATAGGTGACGGTGCGTTTATCGGTAGTAATGCTAATTTGGTGGCGCCGGTGCGTGTTGGTGAAAAAGCCGTTATAGGTGCAGGGTCTACTATTACAAAGGATGTCCCCCCGGCAGCATTGGGGGTGGCCAGAAGCAAGCAGAAAGTGTACGATAAGTGGAAGTCGGGGAATGGTAACAAGGACTAGCTTGGCCATTGAACTTACAACTGGAGGTACGCAGGATGTCTTCCCGTAAGAGATTAAAATTATTTTCGGGCAATTCCAATGTTGCGCTGGCAGAAGAAATAGCACAATACCTGGGGGTTTCCCTGGGTTCATCAAAAGTAAAAAGGTTTTCCGACGGTGAAATACAAGTTAAAATCAATGAAAGTGTCCGCGGAGCAGATGTATTTATTATTCAGTCCACATCCCAATCTGTGAACGAAAATTTGATGGAACTTTTGATCATGGTGGATGCTGTGAGAAGAGCTTCCGCACGTCGCATTACCGCTGTTCTTCCGTATTATGGTTATGCCCGGCAGGACAGAAAAACCCGGGCCAGGGATCCTATAACCGCCAAATTAGTGGCCAATTTGTTATATGCAAGTGGTGCCCGGCGCGTGGTTACCATGGATTTGCATGCGGGCCAGATTCAAGGTTTTTTTGATATACCGGTGGATCACCTGCCGGGTGTCCCTATCCTGGCGGAATATTTCCTGCAGCAGAAATTGGATAACGTTGTTGTTGTAAGTCCTGACCTGGGTGGGGTGACCAGGGCCCGGGATCTGGCAGAGCGAATTGGTGCTCCCATAGCTATTATCGATAAAAGGCGACCTGAACCTAATGTGGCAGAAGTAATGAATATAATAGGAAACGTAAGAGGCAAGAAAGTTATCATGATTGATGATATAATTGATACCGCGGGAACAATTAACCAGGGGTCGCGGGCCATGAAAGAATGGGGCGCGGAAGAAATATATGTTTGCTGCACACATCCGGTACTAAGCGGGCCGGCCATCCAGAGGCTGGCACAAGCACCTGTTAAGGAAGTTCTGGTAACCAATACCATTACTTTGGCGGAAGAGAAAATGATGGACAAGCTTAAGGTGCTTTCTGTAGCGCCCCTTTTGGGAGAGGCCATTATACGGATCCACGAGGATCTTTCGGTGAGCAAGTTGTTTGACTAAGGCAGCTAAACAACAAAAAAACCCCGCTGCGGGGGTTAATGTGCAGGCCTAACATTTTTATATCAGTCTTCAGATGACGGAGGTTTACCGGTATATTCGTCCGGCTGTGCCGGTTCTTCTTTTTGTTTGGAGTCTTTAGGACTTTTTGCTTTACCCAGAGATTTATTTAATGAGGTGCTAAAGTTTCGGGTTTTTTGGACTGTATTGTCCCAAATATGTGATGTAGAGTCCTTAAAGGATTTCATTGTTTCCTGGATGCCGCCTTCTATTTTGATTACATTATCCGTGGCTTCATCGGCACACACTATTACATCTTTTCCTATCGTGTTAACATAGTTTGTGTCTAAAAAAGCTTTACCGTGCATTACACTACTTAGGAATTTATCCGAGAATTCCAGTCCTACCAGCTGTCCTGAAGCCATGTCTACGTAATACTCGTCGGCGTAACCCAAAAGAGTGCCGTTTTCAGTGACAATACGGGCACCAATTATTTCAATGTTATCTTTTAACAGTTTTATTATATTGGGTAGGCTACTTCCCCGTTCAGCACTTGAAGTTTGGTCAATGGTGACGGCGTCTTCGCCGACACTTTTCACTTTGTTGAAATCAACATACTTTTGTTCTTTGAACCATCCCTTTTGTTCGATAATCAGGGCAACAACTTGCTTGAGGGACGGGTCTACTACCAGACCTTTCACCGAACCTATTTGCCGGCCTTCTTGCAGACCTATGACCGGCATGGATAAAAACTGTTTACTTTTGCGCATATGCTCAGCCCCCTTTCCGTACAGTTTCTCAAGTAAAGCTTATGTGTGCCTATGGATTTCTATGACAAAAAAAGGGAATAATATTAATTGGCTAAAATTAAGGAGGTTTTATTATGGCTCAATTTGATTTAACAGCAGCAGCTAGAACAGAAAAAGGTAAAAGTTACCGCAAACAATTAATGAACCGGGGCTGGGTACCCGGAGTGGTTTATGGACAGAAAATGGAGAGTCTTCCTGTTGAATTGGAATGGCGATCCTTTCACGACGTTATGAACTCTGGCGGTCGTAATGCCATTATTAATATTAAAGTGGAGAATGCAGGCGATTACCAGGTAATGGTTAAAGATATGCAGTTCGATGCCATTAAGAAGTTTTTAATGCATGTTGATTTCCAACAGATATCTATGAGTGATGCCATTGAAGTTAACATACCCATTAATGTTGACGGTGAGATTGAGGAAGGTATACTGCAGATTATCTTGCGGGAGTTGAATATTTCCTGTCTCCCGGGTAATATTCCGGAGGGAATTAATGTGGACGTCTCTAAGTTGCACGTGGGAGATACACTTAGTGTTAATGATCTGGAGATACCTGAGGGAGTAGAGGTAATAGACGATCCTGAGGCTACTATTCTTACTGTAAGCTCTGAAACCGTTGCTGAGCCTGAAGATGAGGAAGAAGGCGAGGAAGAAGAACCGGTAGAAGGCGAAGCAGAATCCGCAGAATAATTGTGCTGGTTCGACACACACATCACCTCCCTTGTGCATAATCTGAAATGACCGAGAAAAATAAAAGCAAGGGAGGTTAAGTGTATGGCTGATGATATTGGCAAGAAGGAATTGGGTGTGCCCGGTTATGGTCCCGGCTACAACCCTCCTGGTTATGGCCCCGGTTATGGTCCGGACTATGGGCCTGGTTGCGGTCCTGGTTATACTGAGCCGGATGAGGGTAATTATCTCTATATGAGACTGGAAGATTGGGTAGGTACCAGTGTTACTGCGGTTTTTGCGGATGGTTCCATAATAAGGGGTTCTTTGCATGCTGTTGGCAGGGACTATGCAGAGATTCACCGCAGGGTGGATGCTAACAGAGAGGCAGTATTTATACCGCTAATGAATTCAGTTATTATTGGCCCTGTTAGGTAAAACAACTGTAGTTTTGATCAAACTTACTACCTGTCCTCTGGTGAGGGCAGGTAATTTATTAGTGAACTTGTTCAGCTAAAGCTGAGCACCGGGGCTAAAGAGGTAAAGGGGACACACCTCCTGGAATATTATAATTCAGATAAAGATAGGGAATCGGTATCGCTAAGTGGGATGTGCCATCTTGCGAGTATCACTGTTAGCGGTATTAGTTAGGTGGGATAAAGATTATGAAGCTTTTGGTGGGGTTGGGTAACCCGGGCCGAAAATATGTGAAAACAAGGCATAACGTAGGGTTTTTAGTTATTGAACGGCTGGCCGATAAGCTCGATATACCGGTAACCCGCCCATTTTTTCGAGCTCAGGTGGGACAGGTATTTATAGCTGGTGAAAAAGTAATACTGGCCAAACCCCAAACATTTATGAATGCCAGTGGACAGTCCGTAGCCCCACTTTTAAATTGGTATAAGCTTTCTTTGGCGGATTTGATGGTTGTATATGATGATCTGGACCTAACTCCCGGTGTAATGCGTATCCGTCCCAAGGGAGGAAGCGGCGGGCACCGAGGTATGGCCTCTATTATGGAACACCTCGGCTCAGGAGATTTTGCCCGCTTAAGAGTGGGAATAGGTAAGCCTCAGCCGGAACAAAGGGACACCAGTGATTGGGTCTTAGGAAAATTTGACCGTGTAGAAA
The DNA here is from genome assembly GCA_016278505.1 of Clostridiales bacterium. Lineage (GTDB taxonomy): Bacteria > Bacillota > Desulfotomaculia > Desulfotomaculales > VENG01 > VENG01. Next base: position 34,662 of record JADQBQ010000017.1, on the reverse strand, counting down.
AAAAAGAGATAGAGGCCACCGTGGAGAAGGCGGTGGATGCTCTATATGCTTTTGTAAAAGAAGGTATTAATCAGGCCATGAATAGATACAATGTTTAAAAAGTATAGTTCTCTACCTGCTTGGTTCATACTACTAATAGCTGCCTAAAGAAGACTGCCTTTGAATGGATGTGACGATTTGACATTTATACTGGCAGGCCTCACTGCTTCAGGATACTCCTGGCTTTTAAACGGGCTGCTGGTGGATAAAGTGGGGCGCTGGTGGGTTGTTGCCTTCGGCCCCGGTATGGAAGAATTGTCTAAAACAGGTATAGCCCTTTTTTTGGGTACCAACATTTTTTTAAGCCACCTCACTTTCGGGGTTGTAGAGGCGGTTCGTGACATCACCGGCGGTCAGCGGGGAAGTTGGCTGGCCGGTCTGGTTAGTTTTATAAGCCATAGTTTTTTTGGATTTATGGCTACTTTAAGCTACCAAAAAACCGGTTCGTTTTTATTTGCCGTGATCATTCCCCTCATATTCCATTTCCTTTGGAACGGAGTAGTCCTTATGCGTACCGGCTTGACGGGCCACAGGTAGGGGGGGTATAATTGTGTGAATCCAAATTCAAAAGATGTCAATTTAAGGCCGAGAGCTTTAGCCTGCGCCGCTAAAGCTCTTTTTGTGGTGCCCTTTATGGAGAGATGAATTAGTGAGTGGATTGCTAAAGCCTTTATATGAAACACCTGAATTTAAAGAAATAGAAAAAAGCTTGCGGCAAAATATGAAAAGGCAAATGGTTTTCGGCGTCACATCGTCATACCGCGACTATATCATGGCCGGTCTGGCACATGGTTCAGACGGTATGGTTTTAATTGTGACTCCAGGAGAAAAAGAAGCCGCGGAAATCACAGGCAATCTGGGGTCATTTTTAGACATGCCTGTTTACCATTTTCCTAGTTTGGAACTTATTCCTTTTCAGATTTTGGCTCAGGATAGGAATACTCTGGCCAGAAGACTGGAGGTTTTGGAGGCACTTTGCAACTTTCAAGAAAAAAAAGTTGTAGTGGCTTCTGTGGAAGCAGTAATGCGTCGGCTGTGTCCCTGTGACGTTTTCTCCCGTTCCAGAGTGAGATTAACCGTTGGCGAAAGACAGGAACCGGGCGTGTTATTAAAAACATTGGTAAAGCTTGGTTACGAGCGCGTAGACCTCGTGGAATCGAATGGACAGGTCAGTCTCCGGGGTGGTATTCTTGATCTTTACCCTACATCACTTCACCAGCCGGTCAGGCTGGAGTTTTTTGATGATGAGGTTGATTCCATTAGAATATTTGATGCTCTCACCCAGCGTTCTTATGAAAAATTAAAAGAGATAACCATCGGGCCTGCGCTGGAATTGGTTGTGCACGAAGAAGCTTGGGAACGGGCCAGAGAGACGGTTTTAAATCAGTATCAGCTGCAGTATCGTAAACTCTCTCGCTATGGGAGTCCGGAAGTGACCAGAGAGTTTGAAGATAATTTGCAGGATATTTTAGAATACCTAAATAATAGTGTATTCTTTCCGGGAATTGAACAGTTCTTGCCCTACTTTTATTCCCGGGAGGTAAACCTTATTGATTATTTGCCGGCCGGTTCACTTGTTTTAATGGATGAGCCCCAGAGGTGTAAAGATATCACCGAAAGTATACAAAAGGAACGTCTAGAAACGTATTCCCAGTTGATGGCCAAAGGGAAGGCACTTCCCTCACAATATGAGGGATATGTTGACTGGCGGTATATAGCCCTTTCACTGGAGAAACATAATACGGCATATTTCTGTTTTTTACCGCGCCAACCTAAATTTATTCAGCCACAGGCTGTGGTTAATTTTACTGCTAAAGCTATGCATAATTTTTTAGGAAAAATAACAATGCTGGCGGAAGAGATTTTACACTGGCGCCGCACCGGTTATGCCGTGGTACTTACGGTTTCCAATGAAGAGCGGGGTCGGCTATTTTTGAGTGAATTGCGTGAAAATAAAATAGACGCTTTTTATACCGGTTTTCCTGAAGAACAAGTCAAACCCGGCAATGTGATCATTACTCCCGGGCATCTTTCCGGAGGATTCGAACTGGTAAATGCGCGTTTGGTGATTATTGCGGAAAAGGACATTTACGGCCGGCAGAAAAAGCCTCGTAGGCGCAGTAAAAGTCAAGATAAGCAGGAAGCAACCCAACGGCTGGAGCCTTTTGTTGATCTTAAAGTTGGCGATTATGTAGTCCATGCGAACCACGGTATCGGTAAATATATGGGCATAGTGCCGCTTGATATAGCCGGCATTCGCAAGGAATACTTATTAATTAAGTATTCAGGCGAAGATAAGCTTTACGTTCCTAATGACCAGGTGGGACTATTACAAAAATACTTAGGGGCTGAAGCCGATTCACCCAAATTATCCCGGTTGGGTGGGAGTGAATGGTCGAAAGCCAAAGGTCGTGTAAAGCAGGCCGTACGTGAAATGGCCGATGATCTGCTAAAGTTGTATGCAGCCAGGGAAGCGGACAGGGGATACGCTTTTAACCAAGATTCCGCCTGGCAGCAGGAATTCGAAGGTACTTTTCCTTATCAGGAGACGCCGGACCAGCTTAAGGCGATAGAAGCTGTAAAGAGAGATATGGAGCGCAGTCGTCCCATGGACCGGCTCTTGTGTGGTGACGTAGGGTATGGCAAAACTGAAGTGGCCCTGCGGGCAGCTTTCAAAGCCATTATGGATGGTAAGCAGGTGGCGGTATTGGTACCAACCACCATTTTGGCCCAACAGCACTTTAATACCTTCAGAGAACGTTTTTCGGGCTATCCTATAAGGGTGGAAATGTTAAGCAGGTTTCGTACTGCCAAGGAACAAGGAAAAGTAATTGAGGGCCTTGCCAGCGGCATGGTAGATATAGTTATCGGTACACACCGCCTGGTTCAACGTGATGTGAAATTTAGCGATCTGGGCCTTCTGGTGGTGGATGAGGAACAGCGATTTGGAGTTGCTCATAAGGAAAAACTCAAGCAAATTAAAGTAAATGTGGATGTGTTAACTCTTACGGCAACCCCTATCCCACGTACACTGCATATGTCTCTCGTAGGGGTAAGGGATACCAGTATTCTGGAAACCCCACCCGAAAATCGCTTTCCCGTGCAAACTTATGTGCTGGAAGAAGATCCGGTAATGATAAGGGAGGCCATACGGCGTGAAATAGGACGCGGTGGGCAGGTGTATTTTGTTCATAACCGGGTTGTGGACTTACATGCAGTGGCTTCCTGGCTGCAGGAACTAGTGCCTGAAGCGCGTTTAGCAGTGGCCCACGGGCAAATGAAGGAAGATGAGCTGGAACAGGTAATGTTGGAATTCTTGGACGGAGCCTATGATGTACTGGTATGTACTACTATTGTTGAGAGCGGTCTGGATATTTCCAATGTAAACACCTTGATAGTTAAAGAGGCCAGCAATTTTGGACTTGCTCAGCTTTACCAGCTTAGGGGAAGAGTGGGGCGGTCGACGCGAATGGCGTATGCATATTTAACTTTTCGTAAGGATAAAGTCCTTAATGAATTGGCGGAAAAGCGTCTTGGAGCTATTAGGGAATTTACGGAATTCGGTTCCGGTTATAAGATTGCCATGAGGGACCTGGAAATTCGTGGAGCAGGTAATATTCTGGGTGCTGAACAACATGGGCATATAGCCGCTGTGGGATTTGAGATGTATTGCAGGCTGTTGGAAGAAGCCGTGCGAGAGGCCCGAGGCGAGAAAGTAGACAGTCCGGTGGATACCACCGTGGAACTTCCTGTAGAAGCGTATATTCCGGATCATTATATCCCGGATACCAACCAAAAGGTTGAAATTTATCGGCGCATTGCCAAAAATGCGGGTGAGGACCGGCTGTTAGAAATTGAAGATGAATTGGTAGATCGGTTTGGGGATTTGCCTGATCCGGTGCAAAATTTGGTGGGAATAGCGCGCGTCAAAAATCTTGCCGGCCGGCTGAAAATAAAATCTATTAGTAAACAGCAGGAATTCTACAAAATGCAATTTTCCCAGGAGCACAATTTAGATGGGGAAAAGCTGGTAAAAGTTAGTGACCGGTATGCCGGTAAAATAAAGTTTAATAATACAGAGGATGAATTCGAGATACGCTGGAAGCTCCGGGATGCCGGAATGAAACCCCTGCAGCTTTTGGATAGATTGGAGGAGTTTTTGCATATCTTGGCTTAAATTAATTAATTGAACCTCAAAATAGCTTAATATATAATGGGGACAGACTGTTATACCATTTGGTGTATACATGTTATGACTTAAATGGAGAGGGGAATAAAAATGAAAAAGTGGATAATTCTTATAATAGCCGCTACTTTGACGCTGTCGTTACTGGTAGCCGGGTGTGGCGGTAAAGTTGTAGCTACTGTTAACGGAGAAAACATTACACAGCAGGAACTGGACAAAGAGGTTGATATGTATAAGGCAGGCCTGGAAAACCAGGGGGCGGATTTTTCCGGTGAGGAAGGAAAAGACATTATGGACCGCCTGCGTCAGGATGTATTAAAGCAGCTTATTGATGAGACATTGCTGCTGCAGCAAGTGAAAAAACGGGGTTTAGAGCCCTCTTCTGAAGAAGTGCAGAAAGAAATAAAAAAGATAAGGGATAACTTTGAAACCGAAGGTGAATATAAGAAATTCCTAGCAGCAAATGGTGTTAATGAGCCCCAACTTTCTGATTATGTAGAAAAACAACTGGCGGTACAAAAGCTGGTAGATGAGGTAACTGCCGATGTTAAAATTACCGATCAGGAGGTTGAGCAGTATTATCAGGAAAATAAAGAGAATTTTACCCAGCCGGAAGAGCGTAAAGTTCGGCATATTCTGATTGGTTCTACAGGCAGCGGCATAGATAATGAACGTTCGCCGGTAGATGCAAAAATTGAAGCGGAACGCCTTTTGCAAAAAATTAAACAGGGTGCTGATTTTTCACAGCTAGCTAAGGAATATTCAGAAGATCCGGGTACTAAGGATAACGGAGGCCTTTTAAATATTACCCGCGGCGGTGGCTTTGTGCAAGAGTTTGAGGATGCTGCGTTTAATCTTGCGGAAGGGGAAGTTTCACCCGACCCGGTAAAAACCCAGTATGGATATCATATAATAAAGGTAGAGGAAATTATTCCCTCCGAGGTGCAGTCTTTGGAGATGGTAAAAGACCAGATAAAAACCAGCTTGGAAGATACTCGCCGGGCCGGTGAATTTACCGATTATGTGGAAAATTTAAGAAAAGAAGCTAAGATTGATAATAAATTATCGAATAAAGATGAGAAATCTACGCAAAAATAGAGGAAACAGTGAAAGGTGAAATTAATTTACTATGGATTGGTAAAAAATGAATAATTACCTTTCACCTGTTATATACTATCAGTGAAAGGTAATTCGCGGGGAGTTTGCAGACAAAGGAGGGAAGGGTACCATGAAGGCCACGGGTATAGTACGTCGTATTGATGACTTGGGCAGAGTTGTTATACCCAAGGAAATAAGGAGAACGTTAAGAATCCGTGAAGGTGACCCCCTTGAAATTTTTGTTGATAGAGAAGGCGAAGTAATCCTGAAAAAATATTCTCCTATCGGGGAATTGGGGGATTTTGCCAAGGAATATGCTGATTCTTTGCACGAGGCACTTGGACATATCGCCTGCATTGCCGACAGGGACGCCATTATAGCCATTTCCGGGGCGCCTAAAAAGGAGTTTTTAAACAAACCAATAAGTTCTGCAGTGGAAAAAGTTATGGAAGAGCGTAAGGCGGTTATCATAAATAATCCCGGTGAAGATGCCCATTGTGAGGAATGTTCAATTGTTGAGGATAGTGAAAGTAAATATTCCTCCGAAGTGATTGCTCCAATCATTGCCGAAGGGGATCCTATAGGAGCAGTTATTCTTGCCTCTAAAGAAAATGATGTAAAGATGGCCGAGATGGAATTAAAATTAGCTGAAACGGCGGCAGGCTTTTTGGCCAAACAAATGGAACAATAAAAGGTAACCCGTAAAGGGGTTACCTTTTTTGTTGGGAGAGAAGATATTAATCACACCCCTTTAAAAGAAACGGTTTAACGGTGTATAGTATTAATTGTGTTGTACATAACTGGGAATGTATGGGAGGTTTTGGTTTGCAGGACAACAATGGCAGGACAAGTTTTCCACTGGACCCAATTGTGGAAGTGATGGCTAAATTGCGTGCTCAGGATGGTTGCCCATGGGACAGGGAGCAGGACCACCAAAGTCTTACCCCGTACTTACTGGAAGAGACCTATGAAGTGCTGGATGCCCTGGAACAGGGGGATATGTATAAATTTTGTGAAGAGTTGGGAGACTTATTATTACAAATAGTATTCCACGCCCAGATAGCCAGTGAGAACGGCCATTTTACAATTAACGATGTAGTGACATCCATTACTGAAAAGATGGTTCGTCGGCACCCGCATGTATTTGGTGATGTTACTGTGGAAAACAGTTCTCAGGTGCTTGATAACTGGGAAAAAATAAAGCAAGGTGAAAAGGACGGTGGCGACCGTGCACAGTCCGTTTTGGATAATATTCCCCGGGGGCTGCCGGCTCTTTTAAGAGCCTCTAAAGTGCAAGAAAAAGCGGCTCGTGTGGGCTTTGATTGGCCGAACTACAGGGGGCCGTGGGATAAAATAAATGAAGAACAGGATGAACTGCTCGCCGCTTGCCGCACAGGCAATAAAGAGTTAATCCAGCATGAATTGGGGGACCTGCTTTTTTCTGTAGTAAATTTTTCTCGTTTCTTTCAAGTAAATGGAGAGGTGGCATTAAATGGTACGGTGGAAAAATTTGTTCGCCGTTTTCAATACATAGAGCGTGCAGTTCGAGAAAAAGGGGATAAAATTGAAGAATGCAGCCTGGAAAAATTAGATTCACTTTGGGAGAAGGCTAAAAAAGCTGAAAATTAGGGAAATATTCTAGGTAAATTTTTCATTTGGGGAGGAACTGATAGATATTCAGCGAATAATAGGGGTGTAGTACACGCTAAAATTTTGAGGGGGGTATTTATGAACAAGGCAGAATTGATTGCCAGTGTAGCAGAGAAAGCAGCACTTACGAAAAAAGATGCCGAAAAGGCTGTTACGGCGATTTTAGAAAGTATTGAAGATGCGCTTACTTCTGGCGACAAAGTTCAGCTGGTTGGGTTTGGCACTTTTGAGATCCGTGAAAGGGCAGCGCGCAAGGGGCGTAACCCTCAAACCGGTGAAGAAATTGACATAGCGGCTGCCAAAGTACCGGTTTTTAAAGCCGGCAAACAATTACGTGAAAGTGTAAGCAAGTAACCTTTTCCGAAAAGAGGCCATCTGTTGCGTCTGGATAAGTTTTTAAAAGTGGCTAGAATAATAAAACGAAGGACAATTGCTAAAGAGGCTTGTGACAAAAAACAGGTGTTGATCAATGACAGGCCGGCAAAAGCAGGAGCCGAAGTCAATACGGGCGATTTAATAAGCATTCACCTGGGGCAACGACGGCTTAAGATTAAAGTGGCGGCCGTTAAAGATACAGTCCCGGCAAAAGAAGCAGCTATGTTGTACGAACTCATAGAAGATTATAAAAACAAGCACGAATTATAAAAAGCCCCCCACAGATGGGGCTTTTTTTTTGTGTGGATATTTATTATTTTCTCCACAAAGAATAATCAACATAAAAATAAACGGGAGGGTCCTATGTGAGGAGAAAAGAAGTTGTTGCTGTTACTGTCTGTGTGGCCATAGTTATTCTTTTCGTGACTGCCTGTGCCGGTGAGCCACAGAAGAAACCGGAGAAGGCTCCGAAAGAAGAACCTACGATTAAGCTTTATATGGCTGATCAAGGTGAAGTGAAGGAAATCAAAATGGAAGAATACGTGACGGGGGTTGTAGCAGGAGAAATGGAACCGGATTGGCCGGTTAATGCGCTGGCCGCCCAGGCTATTTTAGCCCGCACTTTTACCATGGAAAATATGAATGCCGGCAGGAAGTTTCACGGTGCCGATGCCAGTACAAATCACGAGGAATTTCAAGCTTATGAACCGTCAAAGATTAACGATAAAATAAAGAAGGCAGTTGAGAAGACGAAGGGAGAAGTAATAACCTATGACGGAAAATATACCCGGGGGTGGTTTTCGGCCTGCTGTGGTGGCATTACTGCGGCAGCAAGTGAAGGCCTGACGCAAAAAAAAGGTTCTACCGGGTATCTCAAAGCTAATGCCAAAGATGGGTGTTTAGAAATAACCACAGCTGAAAATAAGCACTGGAAGGCTGAAATCCCCTTGGATGAAGTACGAACAGTACTGCAGGAGAAAACAGGTAAAGACCCGGGCAACATATCGCAGGCTAAGATAGCCGGGAAAGGACCTTCAGGCCGGGCAATGAAGTTGGATTTTGGTGATGCTACGGTTGATGCTATGGACTTTCGCCTTGCGGTGGGAGCTGATAAAATGCGCTCCACCCTTTTATCCGATTTTTCGGTTAAAGGAGACAAATTGGTTATAGAAGGTAAAGGATTTGGACATGGGGTGGGGCTGTGTCAATGGGGTGCTAAAAAGATGGCCCAGGAGGATAAGTCTCCGGAGGAGATTATTAAGTTTTATCATAAAAATATAGCGGTGCAAAAATTATGGGATTGATTTTAGTAAAGATGGCCTGTATGTAAACAGGCCATCTTTTTTTGCATATTGGGAGGATGTTGGCATAGATATAGTATCGATATAATTTTTGGGGCAAATCCGGTCGGGGAGGGTTGAGGCGTGGATGAGAAGCCTAAAAACCGGTTGGAATTAATCGACCGGCGCCTTTTAATGTTGGACGGGGTGGAGCAGGTAGGTACATTCGATGAAAATGAGATTTCACTGGCCACCAATAAGGGATTCCTGCTTCTTAAGGGAGAAGGAATGCATATTACTGAACTAAACCTGGAGCAAGGTAAATTAGCGGTACAGGGACATATTATATCCATGCATTTTATTGAGGGCAAGTCGATTAAAGGAGCGAGAGATCGGGGTAAAAACATAATTAATCGAATTTTTAAGTAACGGCTGAAAAAAGCGCGTATGCGCTTTTTTTTACATCATACCATGATGGAATAGGAGGTGAATATCTTTTGGCGCCTCTGGAGGAGCAGATGTTTACTTTTTTCATTTCTATAAGTTCCGGTTGCCTGGCTGCTTTTTGTTTTGATGTATATAAAGCACTAGTTAGGTTTTTTCACATACGTAAATTTGCTCTAAGTGTGGGAGATATTTTGTTTTGGATTGTCTTGAGCGTGCTTATTTTTGCGTTCCTGCTTTTTAGTAATGATGGGGAAATGCGTGGGTTCATGCTCGTTGGACTGGCCGCAGGGGTCGGAATTTATTTGCGTATACTGGGGGAACATTCTCCTAGGGTAATAAACCGTGTTTTGGAAATAATACATCAAATTATTTTGTTCATGGCCAAGGTGTTAACATGGTCATGGATAGGCGTGACGGTACCCTTTAAATTGGCTTACTTTGTAGTAACCTGGCCTTTAAAGACCGCGTTTACATTAACTAACAAGCTATGGTATTTCATGGTAGGTGGCAGTAAGAAAATCTTGATACCTGTTAGGTCTTTAGTGGAGCGCCTGAGAAAAAAGAAATAGGTTTAGCAACCAAAATTTTGCCTCTCAAAAAAGGATTTGTCATTAGTATGTAGAATATATGTAGTCACATTGTAATGAATAGAGTAGTGTATAAGTAGAGATGACGGCATGTTAATTAATTCAGCGCCAGGATAATGTGTGCCGGACCAGGGGTGGCTGCTGTGCAAATTGAAATCCGGGGTGCAGAAAAACTTAGTTATCGAGAGCGGCAAGTAGTTACCCTGAAAGAAATGGGTTATTCCTCGGAAAAGATAGCCAAGCAGTTAAGTCTGAGCCCAAGTACTGTATCAACTCTTTATAACAGGGCACGGAGTAAAGGATATCAAGTAGTTATTGTTATACCGGGAAACAGTATGGGATTGTTTGGCCCCGATCAAGAGGAGGGTGATTAATATGGACAGGTCTCTGCCGGATGAGGGTAAAGTAATAGGATATCCCGCTGTAAATAAAATTTCGTCCAGAAAGAAAAAGTTTAATCCTACAAAGAGTAAATTGCCTGTTATAGTTTTGATCCTCTTATTGGTCTATGTAACTTTTTCGTTCAGTACCCGGTTTAATACCTTGCATGCTATGCAGCAGGATGTGCAGGAAATGCAGCAGCAAGTGGAAGTTCTGACCCAAAAGAATGCCCGGCTTTATGATCAGCTGGAAAGAGCGCAAAGTGATGCTTATGTAGAAGAGGTGGCCAGGGAAAAATTAGGGCTGGTAAAAAAGGGCGAAAAGCGGATAATGCCTGTTAACGAGTTGCCCGAAATAAGGGACCCAAGTATTCGCGACTAGAAGGAAAGTGGAAGATGTATTGATAAGGGTGAATTTAGGCATTCCTTAAATAGGAATGCTTATTTTAATTATACAAGGAGGCACCTGATGAGAATTGCAGCTGTTGATGTAGGCAGTAATTCAGCACGGCTGTTGGTGGCCGACGTGGAAAAACAGGCGGTGGTTCCTGTACATACTGCACTTGTTACCACGCGCCTGGGTAAGGGCATAGATGGGCGCTACTTGCTTCCCGGGGCAGTGGAAAGAACCATAGAGGCATTGGGTGAATTTTTGTTGGTAGCCCGGTCGTTGAAACCTGATGCCATTATTGCCGCTGCCACCAGTGCAGTTCGAGATGCTCAGAATAGTCATCAATTTGTGGACATGGCCAAAAAAGAACTGGAATTGGAAGTAAATATTCTGTCCGGAAAAGAAGAGGCTTATTTGACTTATCAAGGAGTGCTGGCCGGGCTGCGGCAAGAATCACCACATATGCTCGTTGTTGACTTGGGGGGTGGTAGCACAGAATTCATATGGCCGGGAAAGAAAGAAGTTGATCGGGAAAGTGTGAACGTAGGGGCGGTTCGTGCAACTGAGGGCAATTATAGCCGGGAAAAAATAAAGACTATTTTAAAGCCGGTATTGGATCAAATTGCCGCGTCAAGACCCAGCGGTCTAATCGGGGTGGGTGGTACGGTTACAAACCTTGCAGCCATGGCTTTAATGCTCAAGGTCTATGATTCCTCCCAGGTTCATAGTTATAAACTTACACTGGGTAAGGTCCGGGAATTGATTAGTGTTCTGCAGGTAACCCCGGTGGAAGAACGAAAGAACATTCCCGGATTGCAGCCGGAGCGAGTTGACATTATAGAAGCAGGGACTAACATTATTGCCGCTATAATGGAGTATCTACAAATTGATTCCCTAGAGGTTAGTGAGGCAGACATACTTTATGGACTGGCCCTGGAGGCGGCACAAAATGTCGATAGAAAAGATGGAAATACATACCAAAAATGACAAAAATCTGTGCAGCCTTGTACTATAATGGCCATCATAGACGTAGTACAAGGGGTGTAATGATTGGAACAAAGTAGGGCTGATTCCGTATACGCGTACCGCAGGGAACAAAAATATAATACCGTTACCAATCACGAGGAACGCAGGGGAAAGGCCTCCCCCCTCCAAAAATACCTAAACAATTTTTTTTTACGGTTTATTGGTCATGTGAAAGCAGCTAACCTCTTAATCGCTGCATCTGGATTTTTTTTAGGGCGAGCAGTGCTGCTGGGTGAGCTTTATCCTTTCGGTGTGGCCTTTGTAGCTGTGATTTTCTGGCACCTTCGCCCCCAGGGAGTTTTTGCAGCAGTGGGGGTGTTGGGCGGGATCCTGACTATTGCCGGCGGGGAAATACCGATGGGACTAATGAGTTGTGTTCTTTTAGTTGGTTTGGGTGCTAATTTTATTCCTTCCAACACTAGCCGCCCGTGGTTGATTTTACCAGTTATGGTTGCGGCAGTCATAATGGCAGTGAGAAGTAGCTTTCTTGCTTTTACTAACGCAATTCCATATGACTATGTGAGTATCTCCTTTGAAGCGGTATTTGCCGCCATATTTACCATTTTAGCCATGAAAGCGATACCTTCTCTTTTGGTTATACGTTCGCCGGAAGCCCTCAAAAGTGAAGAAATTTTTTGTATTATGGCTTTGGCCGGTGGTATTGTGGCTGGAACGGATGAAATTGCCTGGGGGTTGTTCTCCTTGAGAAGCACTCTCAGCTATTTCCTGATTTTATTGGCTGCCTTAGCGGGAGGAACCGGAGTCGGTTCGGCTACCGGTGCTGTAGTGGGCATTATTCCCGGTCTTGCTTATACAGAATTTCCTTTGGTTGTAGGAGCCTATTCCTTCAGCGGACTTTTGGCAGGGCTTTTCCGTTCCTTCAGCAAGCCTGGTGTGGCAGTGGGCTTTTTATTGGGCAATGTAATTCTTTCCATGTATACATCTGGCTATAATCAATTGACAGCCGTTGTGGCCCAAACAGCCCTTGCTACTTTGCTAACCCTCTGCATTCCTAAAAAATGGGTACATGAGCTAACGACTTCCTTGGTGCCGGCTGTTGATGGGCATGGTGATGAGAACGGGCCGGAGGTAAGGGTTAAGCAGTTTATTGCTGAAAGAATGAATAGTTGGTCGGGTGTATTTCAAGAGATAGCAAAGACTTTTGAACAGGCAGCTGTTACAGGTTATCCTGCCGGGGATGAGAAGAATTTGCAGGACTTGTTCGGAGAGGTGGGTAAAAAGGTATGTAAGGGTTGTTCTCATTACTCAACTTGCTGGGAGAGGGAGTTCTACAAAACTTATCAAAGTCTTTTAGGTCTTTTTACCATTGCCGATAATTATGGGCGGGTGACGGTGGACGACCTTGATGAAGAGACTATGTCTAAATGCAATAGAGCCAAGGAGTTAGCCATAACCATAACTTGCTTGCATGAAATGAATAAAATGAACCGCTTTTGGTCAAAACGGCTGACAAAGAGCAACAGTCTTGTTTCCGAGCAACTTCAGGGGATTGGGGAAGTTATAGAAAATCTATCCGGGGAATTGGAATCCCAGGAATTTTGCCGGCAGGAAGCAAAAGCTATAAAACATAAGTTAAAGAAAATGGGCTTTAGGGCGGTTTCACTTGAAGTATATCAGGCCGGGGAAGAAAAATCCGAAGTTCATGTGGTTATGCCGGCTTGTGGTGGGCGTATGCTCTGCCGGTATGAAATAGGACCTTTTTTGTCCAAGGAAATGGGATGTTCTATGTCCGTAGCCACCGTTTCTTGTCCGCATAAGAAAGATGATGAATTCTGCAATTTTAGGGTTTATCCAAATCCAAGGTACCAAATTTCCATGGGCGCTGCCGGTATTGGTAAAGACGGTAGTATAGTCTCCGGAGATAGTTTTTTATCCTTACCACTTGCCGGAGGCAAGTTTGCAGTGCTTTTAAGTGACGGAATGGGCTCCGGCCAACGTGCATCCGTAGAAAGCACTACCACATTAGGGCTGATTGCAAAACTGTTGGATTCAGGGTTTGGAAGAGATCTTACGATAAAAACTGTTAATTCTATCCTTTTACTGCGTTCATCTGAAGAAAGCTTTGCTACGGTGGATATGGCGGTGATAGATATATACACTGCGGAGGCGGAATTTTCTAAAATAGGGGCCTGTCCGGGATTTGTGGTGCGTGGGCAGCAAGTGGGAACGGTACGTGCAAATTCATTGCCTGTGGGTATAGTTGATGAAGTGGAGGTTTTTGCAGTATCAAAACAGCTAAACCATGGTGATATGGTAATCATGGTTACCGATGGGGTGTTAGATTCTTGTGAGGGGACAGGTGACAAAGAGGGGTGGTTGATTGAGGTTTTACGAGAAATTTCCGGGCTAAAACCCCAGGAAGTAGCGGAACTCATAATAAATCTGGCTCAAACCGGTTCCTGTAGGGATGATATGACGGCGGTGGCGGTTAGAGTTGAGAAGGTTAAAAGTTGAAATCTTAGTAGTTGTAACCAATGTTTACATGCGCGTGCTAAGGGAACTAATTTAGCGCGCTTTTTTGTGGCAAATATTACTTACTGGCAGGAATGTGACTATTTTTGTTGAAAAACACTAGTACAAATATAATTGATTGGTGAGGCTATGTCTGTTGTCCAAGATGTACTGTTAACCATAAAAAAGTACAATATGATAGAATCCGGGAACAGGGTACTGGTAGCTGTGTCCGGAGGTCCTGACTCAATGGCCTTGTTACATATCCTTTTTGGCTTGAAAGATCAATTAGGGATTCAACTGCATGTTTTTCATCTGAATCATTGTTTCCGGGGAACCGAAAGCATGCAAGATGCTCGTCTGGTTGAGGATACCGCACAGCTTTTGGGTGTACCCTATACCATAGAAAAATTTGATGTGCCGGCTTACTGTGTTCAAAACCATAAGTCGAACCAGGAAGGTGCCCGAGAAGTACGATACAACCTTATTTCACGTATCTCATCCCAGATTGGGGCGGCGCGGGCGGCCCTGGGTCACCATGCCGATGACCAGGCGGAAACTGTAATAGCTAATTTTTTAAGAGGTTCAGGATTGACTGGATTGAAAGGGTTTTTGCCGCTGCGGGAAGAATTTTACATCCGGCCGCTTTTTAGGTTGCGGCGAAAGGATATTGAGGAATACTGTAAAGTAAACAAAATAAGTTATAGAATAGATTCGTCCAATAAAAAAACCGTTTACAAACGAAACCAAATCCGGTTAGAATTAGTTCCGGTTTTGGAAGATTATAACCCCGCACTGGTTAATACACTTTTTAAAACAGCCGAAGTTTTAAGAGCAGAAGATGAATTTTTGGAAAATGAAGCCGGTAAGGTTTGTACTTCTCCCATGATATTTAATGAAGGTAATGGTTGGGTCTTGGATATTGACTTATTGTCGGCGCTGCCCCTTGCATTACAGCGCCGTGTAATGCGTAAACTATGGAGTAGAATGGTTGGAGAACCCGGTGGACTGGGGTTTGGGCACCTTGAAGTTATACTGGATTTGCTGCAAGAAGGTAGGGGCAGCTGGGAAAGCCATTTGCCAAGGGGGATACATGTAACAAGAAGCTATAATCAGTTGTATTTTAAAAAGGAAAGTGAATCAAATGAGAAAGCCCCTGTTGATCGCTACCATATCAATGTACCCGGTGAAACTCAGATTCCGGGATTGGGGGTTATTATCAGGGCAAATGTGTTGTTTAGGGGCGAAACTCTTGATCCTGAAATGTTACCGGCACAAGAGGTGTTACTTGACTATGATAAGCTGAACGGTAAATTATTTGTTCGCACGCGACTCCATGGTGATCGCTTTTCACCTCTTGGAATGAACGGGGCCGAAGTAAAGTTGAAAAAGTTTTTTATTGATCAAAAAATACCCCGGGAAAAAAGAGAAAGTATTCCCCTGGTTACTTGTAACGGTGAAATTGCCTGGGTTGCCGGAGTCAGACCGGCAGAAAAGTTCAAGGTGGGCGAGACTTCGGAACGGCTCTTGCACTTAAGTTTAATTAAGCAATAGGAAGTTACCATCTGCCTTGAGTGAACGTTGCTAAACTGGTAAGGCAAAAGGGTATCTGGTATGAATTTTCATAAAACCTGTTAAAGCTCTTTAAAATTTTAGTTTAGGGCAAATAGTTTTGTGAGATGATAGTTTTAGAAGCTGGTAAAGACTTAGATTCAGTTTTTCAATAGTAATTTTAAAGAGTTATGGAAAATAATAATTGATACAAAAAAAAAGGCATGATAAACTAGTCCCTATGGGGTTTTTTTAAGCTTGGAGAGGAGTGGCTTTGTTGAACAAGGTCATTAAGAACCTTAGTATCTATCTTCTTATAGTGTTGGTCATTATCGCCCTTATCAGGTTTGCTTCACCGCAGGAGACCGTAGTTAAGGAGTGGACCTATAACGAGTTTCTTGCGTCAGCTGAAAAAGGACAGCTCAGTGAAGTTACCTTGCAGCCTGAGAAAGATACTTTGTTAATTACCGGCACAACAAAAGGTGATACAGAATTTAAAAGCAGGTCTACATACCCCAATCCTGAGTTGGAATCGCTGTTAATGCAGCAGGGGGTAGAATACGAGGTGACTCCGCCTCCGGAACCGGGTTGGTGGACAGGGCTGTTAACTACCCTGGTGCCCATTCTTTTATTTGTGCTGCTTTTTTTCTTCCTTATGCAGCAGACACAGGGCGGGGGCAATAAAGTAATGTCTTTCGGTAAAAGTAAGGCTAAGCTTCATACCGAAGACAAAAAGAAAGTAACCTTCTCCGATGTTGCAGGCGCGGATGAGGTCAAGGAAGAGTTAGAAGAAGTGGTGGAATTTTTGCAGAGTCCGAAGAAATTTAATGAACTTGGGGCCAAAATACCCAAAGGTGTTCTATTGTATGGTCCTCCCGGCACCGGTAAGACGCTTCTTGGCAGGGCGGTCGCTGGTGAGGCCGGGGTTCCCTTTTTCAGTATCAGCGGTTCTGATTTTGTAGAGATGTTTGTAGGTGTTGGCGCATCTCGTGTGCGTGACCTTTTTGAGCAGGCCAAAAAGAGTGCCCCGTGTATTGTATTTATCGATGAGATAGATGCCGTTGGGCGGCAGCGCGGGGCAGGTTTAGGCGGCGGGCACGATGAGCGGGAACAGACATTGAACCAGCTGCTGGTTGAGATGGATGGCTTCGCTCCCAATGAAGGTATTATCATAATTGCCGCTACCAACAGACCGGACATTTTAGATCCCGCACTATTAAGACCGGGGCGTTTTGACCGCGAGGTTACAGTAGGTATCCCTGATATCACCGGGCGTAAAGCTATTTTACAAGTGCATATGCGAGGTAAGCCATTTAATGAAGATGTCGAAGTAGATGTGATAGCTCGGAGAACACCGGGCTTTACCGGGGCTGATCTGGAGAACCTGGTGAACGAAGCGGCGCTTTTGGCAGCCAGGCGTGATAAGAAAAATATTACTCAGGAGGAACTGGAAAATTCTATCGAAAGGGTTATTGCAGGGCCGGAGAAGAAGTCCAGGGTAATAAGTGACTTTGAAAAGCGGTTGGTTTCCTATCATGAAGGTGGCCATGCCGTGGTGGGATACCTCCTCCCCTATACTGACCCCGTGCACAAAGTATCTATTATCCCAAGGGGGAGGGCCGGTGGGTACACTCTTCTGCTGCCTGAACAAGATCGTTTCTATATGACCAAATCACAGCTCTTAGACCAGGTGGTGATGCTCATGGGCGGAAGAGTTGCCGAAAGCATAGTGTTAAAAGAGATAAGTACCGGGGCCCAGAATGATTTGGAAAGATCTACCGAAATGGTACGCAAAATGATTACTGAATTCGGAATGAGCGACGCGTTAGGTCCCATGACCCTTGGCAAAAAACAGGGACAGGTTTTCTTGGGGCGTGATATCGCTAGCGATCGTGATTACGGGGAAGAAGTGGCCACCGCCATTGATAAAGAAGCCCGCAAGATAATAGATGATAGCTATAACCGGGCCAAGGAAATACTCGAAAATCACATTGATACGCTACATTTGGTTGCCAATACATTAATGGAAAAGGAAAGCATCGAAGCCAATGAATTTCGTGATTTGATGAAGCAAGCAGGGGAAGCAGGGGAAGAAACACATAAGATTAAATTAGATAAAATAGATAAACCAGATAAAATAGATCTAAATAAGGTATAGTAATGGAGGCCGCAGCGATGGTTGCGGCCAGGTTTTTAGCAAAGCAACCTGTTTTTTGCGCAGAGCGAATGAATTGAATCGAGCCGTTGCCAGGCTTGGCGAAGTCGATAAGCGGAAGCGGGACCGAGCACAGGACGTGTGAGGCCGCCCCTTGAGCCAGGACGGCGGACAGCAATAGCATCACGGTTGTTTCGGAATACTAACTCTTATCTTTGCCATTGCGAAAACAGATGGTCATAACGATGAAGCTAAGTATTTTGGGAATCCCGCTGTAGCGTGAGACCGAGCCTTAGCCTGGCCGGCGAGATGAAATGAATGAGCGGGCGCAAAATACAGGTTTGTAAATATCGCCATCGTTGGCTGCGGCCTTTGGCCGGGGATATTTGAGGGATGTTTTGTAAACACTTTTAACAAAAGGAGAGGAATGAGATTGGAACGTACATATGTGATGGTTAAGCCGGACGGAGTGCAAAGAGGGTTAGTTTCCAATGTTATAGCGCGTTTTGAAAGACGGGGGTTAAAAGTAGTCGGGTTGAAAATGCTGCAGATACCCCGGGAATTAGCGCAGGAACATTACGGCGAACATAAAGGTAAACCCTTTTTCGAAGCTTTAGTGGGATATATAATTTCAAGTCCTGTGGTGGCGATGGTGCTTGAGGGTAAGAATGCTGTTGCCGTGGCTAGGGATATGATGGGTGCTACCGATCCGCAAAAAGCAGCCCCCGGGACTATTAGAGGTGAATTTGGCTTGGATATAGGGCGGAATGTTGTTCATGGTTCAGATTCTACGACCAGTGCCGAAAGGGAAATAAATCTATTTTTTGGACAGGATGAACTGGTGGAGTATAGGATGGAAACCGAAGCTTGGATTTATGAATAGCGGCAATAGCCGCTATTTTTTTGGATAAAATAATAATTCTAAATAGACTTGCCCGGGCAGACAAGAATTAAAAAAGTTTTATAATTAGCAGGAATTATCTGATAATGTAACGAATGTCTATAAACTAAACAATATAGCACAGCAGAGGTGTTTAAAAAATGGGTGACGAGTTAAAGGTTGGATTAAAAGGTGAGGCTGGTGCTCTCGTAACGGATAATAATACCGCCGTTGCTTATGGTAGCGGAAGTGTGAGTGTTTTTGCCACCCCGGCTATGATAGGGCTTATGGAAAAGGCAGCTTTATCATCAGTGGATTCGCTCCTGGACAAGGGTACCTCTACTGTGGGTATGAAGCTGGAAGTGGAACACCTGGCAGCTACGCCTAAAGGGATGAACGTTGTTGCCACTTCAGAGTTGATAGAAGTGGATGGACGTCGTTTAGTGTTTAATGTAGAGGCCCGAGACGAGACAGAACTGGTGGGCAGAGGAAGACATGAGCGTTTTATTGTACCCCTGGAAAAGTTTATTGCCCGGGCCGAAGGAAAAGGCAAGAGCTAATTTAATAAAAAAATAATTTTATTTCGACATTATTATGGAAAGTAGGTCGAAATATGGCATTTATTGTTGGAATGTTCTGATTATAGTTTTGACACCTGTTTTAAGGGTGTTTTAATAGGGCTAAAAGGGGTGAGGATTAGGACACTTTTGAGTGGAGTTGGGTTTTAATTTTGGGGTTTGGTGATTATATCTGTTTCAAAGAAGGGAGAGGAAAAAATGGCTTACGATGCAACGAAAATGAAAGACTTTGAAATTGCTGAAGCTGCAGAAGCCAATATGCCCACGCCGTCAGAATGGCAGGAGAAATTGGGGCTTCAAAATGATGAAATTATTCCTCATGGGAGGATATGCAAGCTTGATTTTATGAAAATAATGGACCGTCTTAAAGATAGGCCGGACGGTAAGTTCATTGAAGTAACTGCGATTACCCCCACCCCTCTGGGCGAAGGAAAAACCACCACCAGCATGGGCTTGGTGGAAGGCCTTGGAAAAAGAGGAGCCAATGTAGGTTCTGCTATTCGCCAGCCTTCCGGCGGGCCTACTATGAATATTAAAGGTACCGCAGCCGGCGGGGGAAATGCTCTGGCTATTCCCATGACCGAATTTTCGCTGGGACTTACAGGCGACATGAATGATATCATGAACGCCCATAACTTGGCCATGGTAGCTCTTACAGCCAGGATGCAGCACGAAAGAAACTATGATGATGAGCAGCTGGCCCAGCGCAATTTAAAGCGCTTGGATGTTGATCCCACTAATGTAGAAATGGGCTGGGTAATTGATTTCTGTGCCCAGGCACTGCGCCATATCAATATTGGTCTGGGTGGCAAGATGGATGGCTACATGATGCAGTCCAAATTCGGCATTGCGGTTAGCTCTGAGTTAATGGCCATTCTAGCCGTGGCTACCGACCTGAAGGATCTCAGGGAGCGCATGGGCAAGATCATAGTTGCTTATGATAAGAAGGGTAAGGCGGTCACTACTGCTGATTTGGAAGTAGACGGTGCCATGACAGCCTGGATGGTAAATACCATTAATCCCACTTTGATGAGTACTGTTGAGTATCAGCCTGTTTTGGTGCACGCAGGCCCGTTTGCAAACATTGCCATAGGTCAGTCCTCCATTGTTGCTGACCGTATGGCTCTGAAGATGTTTGACTACCATGTTACCGAAAGTGGATTCGGTGCTGACATCGGTTTCGAGAAATTCTGGAATGTTAAGTGCCGCCTGAGCGGTAATATTCCCAATGTTTCGGTGCTCACTGCAACCATTCGTGCCCTTAAGATGCACGGTGGTGGACCCAAGGTTGTAGCCGGCCGTCCCTTGCCTGAAGAATACACTAAGGAAAATGTTGAGTTGGTGGAAAAGGGTTGTGCCAACCTCGTTCACCATATCAAGACTGTCAAGAAAGCCGGCATCAATCCTGTTGTTTGTATTAATGGTTTCCATACCGATACTAAAGATGAAATTGCCGCTGTTCGCCGAGCAGCCGAAGCTGCCGGTGCCCGCTGTGCACTCTCCGAGCATTGGCTAAAGGGTGGCGACGGTGCATTAGAGCTCGCGGATGCAGTTATTGATGCATGTAATGATACCGTAGACTTTAAGACCCTGTACCCCCTGGAAATGCCCCTGCGGCAGCGTGTAGATTTAATTGCCAGGGAAGTTTATGGTGCTGACGGTGTAGCTTGGACTCCGGAGGCAGAAGCTAAGGCCAAGAGGTTTGAAGAAGACCCGGCCTTTAGAGACTTCTCAACTATGATGGTTAAGACCCACTTGAGCTTGACTCATGATCCGGTCTTTAAGGGTGTGCCCAAGGGGTGGACCTTACCCATCCGTGACGTTCTGGTATATGGTGGCGCCAAGTTCCTTTGCCCCATGGCTGGAACAATTAGCCTGATGCCCGGTACAAGTTCTGACCCTGCTTATCGCAGAGTTGATGTGGATACCGAAACAGGCAAAGTGCAGGGTTTGTTCTAAAATATATAAAAACTATAGTAACGTTAGCTCCGGGAGTAATCCCGGAGCTTTTATCATTACTTTGAGTATTTGATAATATTTTTATTTTTGGTACTTTCTTTTATAAAAATCCGGCAGGATAAAAACTATTCAAAAGAGAATAGTTATACTTTATAATAATCTATAAAAGCAAAATTTTTATTAGTAAAAATTATTCAATACAGAATTGAATGGAGTGCATAATAATGTCTAGACCACCTAAATGTCGGCGCGTTGAGTTTATGCCGGAGCTTACTTTTTTTAAGCCTGCCGGAGTTCCTTTAAGAGATTTAGAGGAGGTCTCGGTGACGGTGGAAGAATTGGAGGCTATACGCCTTAAAGATGTTGAGGGACTTGAACAAGAGGCTTGTGCGGAAAGGATGGGTGTATCTCGGCCTACTTTTCATCGTATACTTTCTTCAGCCCGTGGCAAGGTTGCCAAGGCTCTAGTAGAAGGTAAGGCCATTCGTGTTGAAGGGGGACATTTTAAAGTTGTAATGAAACGCTTTAAATGTGATCATTGTGGGCACGAATGGGAAGCTAAATGTGCTAAAGAAAAAGGAGGCTGCCCGGAGTGTTCCCATGTTGAAGTATTTCGGGTGGACAGCGAAGGAAAACCTTTTACATGTCAGTGGCGGCGCGGGAAGGGAATGCCAAAATAATACTGTCTAACTAACCCCCGTCAACGGGGGTTGTTATTTGCGCTGGAAACAGGGAAGGTGTATTACTGTGCAGAGAATTAAAAGAATATTGCAGCATCAATTCTTTCAAGTCTGCCTATCCTTTAATCAAGAACGAGAGCAAAACAGGTATTTTTGCCGTCATGACCTACAACATTTACTTGATGTCGCCAGAATATGCTACATCTTGGTTCTGGAAGAGGGTGCCTTGGAAAGTATTATAACTGGTAATACCGCCCGCCAAAAAATAAAAGAGGTAGTTTATGCTGCAGCGCTTACCCATGATATGGGACGTTGGGTGCAATATGATACCGGTGAAGACCATGCCCTAGTTGGTGCGGGTTTTGCCGAGGAAGTTCTTAAGGAGACCGGTTTTTGTCGCACGGAGATAGAGGTAATAACCGGTGCTGTTTCAAGCCACAGGTCCGGTGCCACAAGTGGTGGGGTATTAGGTCAATATCTCAGGCGGGCGGATGATTTGTCCCGGCCATGCTGGCAGTGTGAAGCAAGAGATGCTTGTAAAAAGCTGCACCGAATGGAAGCGGCATCGGGCCTGGTTTATTAGAGGTCCAACGGTTGATGCCGCGGCTTTTGTTGCGTAGCGTTTAGAATAGCAAGACATGTCCTAAATGGGGGTGTAATTTTGTCTTTTGGGGTACGTAACTTGATAATACCTAACCGGCAGGTGGCACGGGAAGAACTATCGCGTGTAGGCAGCGATGCCGCAGGCTGCCGGTGGATGACGCCCAAGGCAGTACACAGAGTGTTGAAAGTTGTTGACCTGGAGCCAAAACAAGCCAATATCATTAAACAGGAGATGCTGAGCAAAGGAGGCGAGGCAGCCGTCTCGCGGGGTACAGTAGATGGGTCGGTGGAAAAAACGGACGTTTTGCTGATGGGAACCCTAAAACAGTTTCATGGGCTGACCAATAAATTAAAAATGCAGCCCTTTGGACTTTCCAGGCTGGCAGATGAAGTTAGGCAAGTATTGGAAAATACGGAAGGGCGTCAACCGTATACACTATATTGCCGGGGCAAAGAATTATACCTGGGCCGTCGTACTCTTGTCATGGGAATACTGAATATTACTCCGGATTCTTTTTCCGACGGCGGCACACATTTTAGCATGGAAAACGCTATTAACGGTGCCAGGCAAATGGTTGCCGAGGGAGCAGATATAATTGACCTTGGCGGTGAATCTACTCGGCCGGGGCATGTACAGGTAAATCAGGATGAAGAGATTAGCCGGGTAATTCCGGTATTGGAACGGTTGGTTAGAGAAATAGATGTCCCTATATCCGTAGATACTTATAAGGCGGGAGTAGCTAAGAAAGCCATGGAGGTAGGGGCGCACATAATCAATGACCAGTGGGCGCTAAGGGCCGATGCGGACATGGCTGCCGTGGCTGCAGAATACAGTGCTCCCGTAGTGATTATGCATAACCAACAAGGCACTGAATATCACGACCTAATGGGCGATATGGTGGGATTTCTTAAAGAAAGTATGAACATAGCTGACTCTGCCGGTGTACCAAGAGAAAACATTATCATTGATCCGGGGATTGGCTTCGGTAAAACGCTGGAACAAAATTTGGAAGTAATGCGGAGATTGCCGGAGTTGGATTGCTTGGGGCAACCGATTCTTTTAGGAACTTCCCGTAAATCCATGATCGGTAAAGCATTGGGTTTACCGGCGGACGAAAGGGTTGAGGGTACCGGTGCATCGGTGGCATTGGGAATAACTTTGGGAGCTGACATTGTTCGGGTGCATGATGTTAAGGAAATGGTAAGGGTAGCCCGGATGACCGATGCCATGGTTAGACAGTGTTAGAAGTTTAAGGAAAGCGGTGTCCGTGTATGGATAGGATTATTATGAAAGATATGGAGTTTTACGGGTATCATGGTGTTTTACCCGAAGAGAACCGATTGGGGCAAAAATTTATCATAGATTTGTCAATGTATTTGAGTCTAAATAAAGCTGGGAAAAGTGATGACCGTGCCGATACTGTGAGTTATGCCGATGCCTTTTACCTGGTGAGAGAAATCGTTGAGGGGTACCCGCGTAATTTAATCGAAACAGTTGCTGAAGATATTGCCACCGCCATATTGCAGCACTTTACGGTATGCCGGGTAACTGTCAGGGTGAAAAAGCCAGCTGCGCCTGTGCCCGGCCATTTCGGCAGTATGGCCGTTGAAATAAGCCGGGAGCCCGTGGGGATCAAACATGAATAAGGAAAAAGCTTTTTTAGGGCTAGGCTCAAACATGGGTAACAAAGAGGGAAATATTAAAAAGGCCTTGGAAATGCTCAAGGATGAATCTGGGATTGACATTGAAAGAGTGGCACCGTTCTACCGTGCAGCCCCTGTGGGGTATACGGAGCAGGATTGGTTTTTAAACACTGTGGCCCAAATTCAAACCACACTAAAACCTGCTAATCTTTTAGCTCAAATATTAGGGATAGAAGATTTTTTGGGCAGAAAGAGACAGATTCGCTGGGGGCCCAGGGTGGTGGATCTTGACATTTTAATCTATGGGACACATGTAATCAGAGAGCAGGGGCTGGAGGTGCCACATCCCAGGATGTTAGAGCGTGCCTTTGTGATGGTTCCCCTTGCTGATTTAGCACCTGATCTGTTGCTCCCCGGTGGGAAAACGGCGGAGGAAATAGCTGAGGAACTGAAAGGGTTGCAAGAAATTAAAAGGAATTAATCTATGTCCTAAGACTCCCACTTGTTGGGGATATTCCTCCGCAGGTGGTGTGTTCCCTTTCCTCTTGAGTACCGATGTTCAACTTTAGCTGAACGAGTGCACTAAGAATGTACCCTTTTTTAAACTAGGTATTTTATTTCAGCACCTTTGAAAACGCTTTTGATGTTATTGGTGAAAAATTCCTTTATCTCATTCATTTCTTCTTTAGTATAGATATATTTGCCATACCCAAACTGCCCGTATTTAAATTTGCGCTCTTTTTCTTCCATGGGTAGGGTTGTTTGCGGGAACACTTCCAAAATACGGTTTTTGGCCCGGGCTGTAAACCTGTGGGTGATTAGTTCAAAAGAGATATTTTTTACATTGCTTGGCACCGTTTCTCTTAGAGACTGCAATAGCGCAAGGTAATCCTTCTCCCATTGATCATAAATAAATATGGGGGCAATGAGAAATCCCAGCGGATAATCTGCCCTGGCTACCTTGCCGGCAGCTTCAACCCTTTCTGCAGCACCGGGAGTGTCATGTTCGTAGTCTTTAATGACCCGGTCGGTATTCAGGCTGAAGCGGAAAGTGGTGTGTCCTCGGTGTTTAGCGTGCAAAAGCGAATCAATGTCGTTAAATTTAGTAACAAAACGGAACCTGCCCAATTCCTGTTCACCGAAAAATTCAATGGCCTTTTTTAATGAGCCTGTATATCTTTCCACCGGTACGGGGTCTGATGTAGCCGCTCCTTCAAACAGAGTTAATTCCGGCTTTCGTTCCTCGATGTATTTACGGGTCTGCTCAAGTATTTGGTCTACATTTACATATACCCTTATGTATGGCTTTTTGCCCAGTGTGGTGTTTAGATAACAGTATTCACACTTTCCGGTGCAGCTGGTACCTATGGGCAGTTGGTAGTGGGCAGACGGTTTGCAAGGGGAAAACTTAAGTGTTCTCCTTACCCCAACCACAAGCGTGCGCTTGGCTTCCATGTATGCTTGCTGAGGAGTCTCGCCGGGGATGCCTGTCACCCTGTTGTGACTGCCTATAATCTTAATTTCCACATTCTGGCCTTGGAAATAATCGTATAACTGTTTTCCCAGGGGGTAATCCCGGGCAGTGTTTTCAAAGTAAACCCTTTTGGGCTTGAAGATCATAAAAACCACCTTCGCATGCTGTTGATAGAAGTAGCTTTTCTGAACCTGTCTTTTGCGCCCGCTCATTCATTTCATCTCGCCGGGCCAGGCTAAGGCTCAGTCTCACACTCCAGCGGGGTTCCCTAATTACTAAACCCCCTTTTTAAGACCAGCTGTTTTCGCAATGGCATAGATAAGAGTTGGTATTACGAAAAAATCCGTGATTTCCATTGCCGTCCGCCGTCCTGGCTCAAGGGGCGGCTTCGCACGTCCTGTGCTCAGCCCCGCTTCCGCTTACCGACTTCGCCAAGCCTGGCCACGGCTCGATTCAAATCATTCGATATGCGCAAAAGACAGGTTGTCTTAGCTTTTTCTGCTGGTGGTTTTAATATTCTTGGGGAGTGAATTAGTCGGGGGAATGTAAGTAAATATACTCAGGCTTCTTGAGAATATTTAAATCTTCCAAGGGGTCTCCTGCCACCGCCGTAAATCGGAGAGGTTTTCCCTGTTCCAGTCCTGAATTCAGCCCCAGTATTTTTGCACCATTGATGGTGGCGGCTTTTACAATAGTTTCGCATGAAAGCCCTGCCTCTCGATATAATTGGAGTTCTTCGTGAAATCCCGTTCCATGCAGAACCCCCGAGGCACCGGCATCAGTGCCTACTCCAACAGTCACTCCCCATTCGCAGGCCCAGCAGAGCATTTCCTGTTGTCGCTTGTAAGTTTTTTCTATAACGTGCAGTTCATCCTTAGTAAATCTGTCCCGGTTGGGTTTCTTTAATTGATTGGCAACCGGTACAATGGTTGGAACCCAATAAATGCCTTTTTCCGCCATCATTTTAAGGGTATCGTGGCTAATGAAATAGCCATGTTCCACAGAATGAACACCGGCTTGTATACATATTTTGACCGCTTCGTCTGAATTGGCATGGGCCATAACCTTGAGTCCCACTTTTTTGGCATTGTTCACAATTTGCTGTAACGTTGGCAGGTCAAATTGTTGTGGTCCAACCCTTCCGTATTCCTTAAAACTAACTATCCCGGATACCAGTACCTTTATGGGGTCAGCATTTTTTCCGGCAAGGAAAGCTATGGCCTCTTTTATCTGCTCTTTCTTTAGCCCGGGGCCCAAAAAAGTTCCGTACATTTTTTGTATGCGTAGTGCTGTTCCAGACGCTTTAATTGGTAGGTTTGTAGGGCTTGAATTTTTAAAAGTAAGGGCCTGACCACCGCGGTCTCCCCCGTCCCGAAAGTAGGTGAGGCCTTGTTCCAACCCTGCATTTAATTGTTTCTTTATATGTGATGCCATTAATCCGGGGGAATGCCATTTATCCATGCAGTCTTTAAAATTTATACCGTCTAATGCCAGGTGTACGTGGCAGTCTACAAGGCCGGGCAACAAAGTACAGTGCTTGGCATTGAGTACCTCCCTTGTTGTGGCTGTGGGATGGGCTTTAGCTTGGGTGAGCACCCCATCGGTAATTTCCAGGTGGATATTTTTTATGGGGTGCAGGCTTGGCCCCATTAGGGCCTTTTTTGCCTTTATAATACCATTATCAATTTTTAGTGATTGCATATAATAAAAACACCTTCTTTTGATTAAAATTTATCACTGGTCACGTGAAAAATCAACGCGGCGTTAAAATCGACAGGCATAAATCAAAAATTTGAATGTTTTTGCAAATTGCCATTGCCCCTTAAAAATCGATGTGTTAAAATTGGTGACATAAAGGGCGGTATCCTTGGTGAACCGTACCTCGTTGTTTGTTCTTACAATTAAATGGAAGATAGATTCCGCTTGGAGCCGGATGTGGACCGAGACGGGTACTTAAAGACGGCATATTTATGCCCTCCGGAGCGTGCCCGGGGGGCTTTTATACTTTTGGTGCATTATCTATTGTGGTCTGTCCGGCGGAAAGGAGCAGAGAATGAATAAGCCCTCAATAGCGGTGGTTGGAGCGGGAAAAGTAGGCTCTGCACTGGCCATACTGTTACATAATCAAGGGTACACAGTATCCGGAGTAACCAGCAGGACACCGGATTCTGCGAGAAATTTAGCTGAACGTTTAAATTGTCCGGTATTTGAAAATTGTGCTTATGCTGTACAAACAGCTGACCTGGTCTTTATCACTACCCCGGACAGGGAAATAAGTCAGGTATCGGCCGGGATTGCTTCCGAGGGCGGGTACAGATCGGGACAGATAGTTGTTCACACCAGTGGGGCTCATCCTGCGGCACAGCTCTTGGGCGCGACGGAAGCGGGTGCAAAGGTGCTTAGTTTTCACCCTCTGCAATCTTTTGCGGAAGTGGAAGGTGCAATGCAAAATTTGCCCGGCTCATTTTTTGCCCTGGAGGGTGACGAGGATGCAGTCAATTTGGGGAGAAAGATAGTAGAAGATTTAAGTGGTAAAAGTTTTGTTATTCAAGCAAGGGACAAAGTATTGTATCATGCAGCTGCGTGCATAGCATCCAATTATTTAGTCTCTGTAATGCATTTGGCCACCGGGTTGTATCAAAACTTTGGTCTCTCCAGGGAAGAAGCGTTTGAAGCTCTTTTCCCTTTGGTGCGGGGTACTGTGGAGAATATTCACCGGGAAGGTCCTGTTCAGGCGCTTACCGGCCCGGTTGCCCGGGGCGATGTGCCTACAATTGAAGGACACATGAAAGCCTTGAATGCGGTTAGTGCGCAGGAAAAGGAATTATACAGGCAGCTGGGCAACTATACAGTACAGGTAGGGTTGGAAAAGGGTACTATTGATGCTGCGCAGGCAGAAAAATTATATAAAGCTTTCAAAGGAGATGCTAGTAAATGAAAGATAGTAAAGTAACCACGGCCGTTTTTAGAACCAAAAAGTCAGAAGGATGGCCCATAAGTATGCTTACCGCTTATGATTACCCGCTGGCCCAGCTTGTGGATGAGGCCGGTATTGATGCTATTTTAGTGGGGGATTCATTGGGAAATGTAGTGTTAGGTTATAATTCAACCATTCCCGTAACCATGGATGATATGATCCACCATACAAAGGCAGTTACCAGAGGGGTAAATAGAGCCATGGTAGTTGCTGATATGCCCTTTTTGTCTTACCATGTTTCCACTGCTGACGCTATTCGTAATGCCGGGCGGCTGATGCAGGAGGCTGGTGCCCAGGCCGTTAAGTTGGAAGGCGGGCATGAAGTGGCAGATACAATAAAAGCCATTACTGATGCCGGTATTCCGGTTATGGGTCACTTAGGGCTTACCCCTCAGTCTGTCCACCAAATGGGTGGATATAAGGTGCAGGGCAAAGATGAAGAGGCAGCGCAAAAACTGCTGGCAGATGCCAGGGCGGTAGAGGAGGCAGGGGCTTTCTCCTTGGTGCTGGAATGTGTGCCCTCGCCTTTAGCTAAACTTATTACTTCTAAGCTGGGGATTGCCACTATAGGAATAGGGGCTGGAGCCGATTGTGACGGCCAAGTACTTGTTACCCATGATTTGATAGGTTTGGTGGGTGGATTTAGCCCCAAGTTTGCGAAACGGTATATCAATGTCCGTGAAGATATTAAGGGAGCCATGCAAACCTTTAGGCAGGAAGTTGAGGAAAAGTCATTTCCCGCCGGCGAGCACCAGTTTGGTATGGACGAAGAGGTAATAAAAAAGTTATATTAAAACGTGTGTGTATAGGATGGGGGAGATGCCAGTGAAAGTATGCCGCAGTATAGGGGAGATTAAATCTTTTGTGCGTTCCGCCAAGTCTTCCGGTAATACAATTGGATTGGTGCCTACAATGGGTTATTTTCACCAAGGACATCTCTCTCTGATGCGTTTGGCCCGGCAGGAATGCCAAATAGTGGTGGTGAGTCTTTTTGTGAACCCCACTCAGTTCGGGCCAGGTGAAGACCTTTTGGATTACCCCAGGGATTTTGAGCGTGATATTGATATGGCCTCACAAGAAGGTGTAGATATAATTTTTGCACCTGAGCCCGGGGAAATGTATCCGTCGGGTTACCAAACATATATTGAGGTTGGGGAAATAACTACTCCCTTGTGTGGCCGTTCAAGACCCGGTCACTTTAGGGGAGTGGCTACGATAGTAAATAAACTTTTAAATTTGGTAGAGCCGGACAGGGCATATTTTGGCCAGAAAGATGCACAGCAAGTAATGGTAATTAAGCAAATGGTTAGAGATTTAAACATGAACGTAAAAATTGTTAATGCCCCCATCGTGCGTGAAGATGACGGGCTGGCTATGAGTTCAAGGAACGTTTATTTAAGTACCGCTGAACGTAAGGCTGCCACTATATTGTCCCGCAGTCTTCAAGGTGCGGAACAAGCAGTTAATAATGGTGAAACTGATGCGTTGACTTTGCGCAAGCAGATCACTGAAAAAATTGGATCAGAGTCCTTGGCAGATGTTGATTATGTTGAGATATTAAGTATTCCTGATTTGGAACCTATTCAGGTTTTAAATGGTCAGGTCTTAATCGCTCTGGCCGTGCGATTCGGTAAAACTCGTTTGATAGATAACGCCATAGTGGAGGTATGACGAATGTTTGTAACTATGTTTAAGTCCAAGATTCACCGTGCAACGGTAACTGAGGCGAATCTTAACTATGTGGGGAGTATAACCATAGATGCAGATCTGTTGGAAGCAGCCTGCATATTGCCCAATGAAAAGGTGCAAATTGTGAATAATAATAATGGTGCACGTTTAGAGACTTACACCATAAAAGGGCCTCGGGGCTCCGGTGTTATTTGTCTCAACGGAGCCGCTGCCCGTCTGGTGCAGCCGGGGGATAACGTAATTATTATTTCCTACGCCATGATGGACCAGAAAGAAGCGGTTGAATTTCGCCCCACCGTTGTACTTGTTGATGAGCACAATAATATCACCGAGGTAATAGACGAGGAAATTCACGGTGATGAACGTTAACCTTTGTTGCTGTTTCGGTTGACAGAGGAGCTGCCCGCATATATTATGTAATTAGTTGTTACTAAGGGGATTAATATGACGTTACGTATTGATTTACTTCAATTATTAAAAAATAATGGCGATCATTATATCTCCGGGGAACAAATTTGCCGGCAGTTAGGTGTATCGCGTACTGCAGTATGGAAGCATATGGAGGCACTGCGTAAGATGGATTATGTAATTGAAGCCCGGTCTAATGTCGGTTATAGGTTAGTTTCAGTTCCCGACCGGCTTTATCCTGAAGAAGTACAGGCTGATTTAGAAACGTCCGTAGTGGGAAGTGAAGTTAGGTATTCTGCCGGTGTAGTGTCAACCAATGAAAACGCTAAGGAGTGGGCCCGGGAAGGGGCCCCTGATGGAGCCGTATATTTAGCTGAAGAACAAGGAGTAGGTAAGGGGCGGCTAGGCCGCGAGTGGTTTTCTCCCCGGGGCAGGGGACTCTGGTTCAGTGTAATAGTAAGGCCCCAAATAAACCCGGTAGATGTGCCGCAAATAACCTTGGTGGCAGCTGTAGCTGTAGCTGCGGCGATTAATGAACAAACCGGTTTGGTGCCGGGTATAAAATGGCCTAATGATTTATTAGCCGGTAAGAGAAAACTTTGTGGTATTTTAACCGAGATGAATGCTGATATGGAGCGTATCCAGCATATTGTCATCGGCATTGGCCTGAATGTTAACATTTATCAGGAAGACATTCCTCAAGAGCTCCAGGGTGTTATAACTTCAATCGCCATGGAAACCGGTAGAAAAATTAATCGCGTACAACTCCTACAGGCTATTCTTCGTCAGATGGATTATTGGTATCAAATATGGATTAGCAGTGGTTTCAATGCCATATTAGAAAAGTGGAAACAATGGAATGTCACTCTGGGGCAAAGGGTGCAAGTCTCTACACTAAAGGAGGTCGTGGAAGGTGTAGCGGAAGACGTGGATGAGACCGGAGCACTGGTGGTAAGGCTAAATGACGGCAATTGCAAACGATTTCTGGCCGGAGAGGTTAGTTTGCGAAAGGAAAAATAGAAGGTTTTATTTATGCTTTAATTGTAAACCTCATACATAACTATGGTTAACAGTTAATTTTTAAGGAGGTAATCCAATGAAGAATCTTTCTGCCCGGGATATGGTGTTGGTTTCCATGTTTGCTGCGTTGGCGGCAGCTGGAGCGATAGTGTTTAGATGGCTTGGTGCTGCCTTAGTACCTTTCAGTATCGTTCCTTTCGTTGTAGTTTTGGCGGGGTGCATTCTCGGTCCTCGTCTTGCCGCTTTAAGTATGTTTTTATACATGCTGATAGGGCTTGTTGGTGTGCCTGTATTCGAAACAGCTCCTTTTGGAACCCCTGCCTATGTAATAAAACCAACTTTTGGTTTTATTATGGGATTCATTCCGGCCGCTTATGTAACCGGCCGGGTTGTTCACGGGAGCAATGCTCCGGGGATAGCACGTTATGTGGCCGGTACACTGGCAGGAACAGCTGTATTGTATATTGTTGGACTGCCGTACCTGTACCTGATACTTAATTTTTACATGGGACAGTCTTTCCCGGTAATGACAGTATTGCAAATTGGATTTATTCCCTTCGTTTTGTGGGATATAATGAAAGCTGTTATTGCTGCCGGTTTGGCCAGGGCAGTACAAAAACGTTTATTTCCAGACAGTTATAATATGCAGGAAAGTGGGAGTTAAACAAGTTGCACCCAGGGAAGCGGTCTGGTAAAATTGAAATGATGATCTCGGGAAAGCAGGGATAACTTTGCTGCTAGTGTTTGATGTCGGAAATACTAATACGGTTTTAGGTATCTTTAAGAATTCGGAGTTAATAGTTGATTGGCGGTTGTCCACCGCCCGCAACCGGACGGCAGACGAGTACGGAATGCTTTTGCGGGACTTATTTGCATCCCAGGAGTTGGCATTCGCTCAAATAGATGCCGTGGTTATATCTTCAGTGGTACCACCGCTTAATTTTTCGCTGGAGCAGATGTGCAAGAAGTACTTTGACTTGCAGCCGGTTTTGGTGGGACCCGGTATAAAAACCGGTATGCCTATTAAATATGAAAATCCCAGGGAAGTTGGGGCAGATAGAATTGTCAATGCTGTTGCCGGCTATGAAACTTACGGTGGTCCCCTGATTATCGTTGATTTTGGTACAGCCACCACATTCTGTGCTATTTCTGCCCGGGGTGAGTATTTAGGAGGTGCCATTGCCCCTGGAATGGGTATTTCCACCGAGGCGCTTTTTTCTCGTGCTGCCAAGTTGCCGCGTGTAGAAATTTCTAAACCACCGTCTGTAATCGGGAAAACCACTGTAAACAGTATGCAATCAGGTATTTTTTATGGGTTTGTGGGGCAGGTTGATGAAATAGTGAGGCGCATGAAGACCGAAATGAAGTCTGAACCCACTGTAATTGCCACCGGAGGATTAGCAGATCTGATTTTTACCGCATCCAACACAATAAATAAGGTTGATCAGATGTTAACGCTTACGGGACTAAGAATAGTTTATGAAAGAAATAAATATTAGCATGATGGAGGCTCGCAGTGAATGTGCATATAGGAAGCGTAACCCTTAAAAACCCGGTGGTCGCCGCCCCTATGGCCGGAGTGACTGACCGGGCTTTTCGTATTCTGGCTCAAAAAGCAGGTTGTGCCCTGGTTTATACTGAAATGATTAACGCCCAAGCACTGGTACATAATAATGCCAAGACCTGGCAGCTCATAAACTCGGTGGATGAAAAATGGCCGGTAAGCGTCCAAATTTTTGGCAACAACCCGCAAGTAATGGCTAAGGCAGCTAAAGTTGTGGCTAAGCGCGGTGCGGCTATAATTGATATCAACATGGGCTGTCCCACACCAAAGATAGTGAAAAACGGGGAAGGTGCGACTTTAATGAAAAAACCTTCCCTGGCGGCGGAAATAGTGCGTGCCGTTGTTTTGGCCGTTGATTTGCCGGTTACTGTTAAAATGCGAAAAGGGTGGGATGAAGAATGGGCTAATGCCGTAGAGGTTGCCCTTGCAGTTGAAAAATCCGGAGCCAGTGGGGTCGCTGTGCATGGTAGGACCAGGGAACAGTTTTACGGTGGGCATGCAGATTGGAATATTATCAAGGATGTCAAAAATGCTGTTTCGATACCTGTTATCGGTAACGGTGACATACACACACCGCAAGACGCAAAGAAAATGATTGATGACACCGGGTGTGATGCTGTGATGATTGGCAGGGCGGCATTGGGAAACCCTTGGGTTTTTAATCAAGTGGTGGACTTCATCCAAACCGGAACTTTTTCTCCCGTCCCTGATGTAACTGAAAAAATGGCTATGGCCCTGTATCATTTGGAGTTAATGATTGAAGATAAGGGGGAATCAGCCCTGTGGGAAATGAGAAAGCATGTAGCTTGGTACGCAAAGGGAATGCCCGGCGCAGCACGCTTTAGAGAACAAGTTAATAAAACAAAGACATTGTTAGAGTTAAAACAGTTAATGACCTGGAATGGTCAAGCGAAATAAAGAAAATATAATACTATGTGAAAATGACGGCTGAAGGAGTTTTTGCAACTACATAAGAGGTAGGCATATGTAGAAAGAAGGAACTGGACCAAATTTCCTCTTGAAATAGATTCATAGTTATGGCACACTATATCTTGCGCCGCAGAAAACGGTGGAAAAGCCAGCAAGCAAGTAGGAAACAATTTCCACTTGAACTGAGAAAGAAAGTTTGATACAATTATATCTCGTCGGCGCAAAACCGACAATTAAAAGAAAAGTAAGTTGGGAAACATTTTCATTTGCAAAATAATAAGAAACCTGATATAATAATTTCTTGCCGGCGTAAAATAAAATGTAAAATAAAATCGCCAGCAAAAACGGTCTTTGAAAACTGAACAGTGACAATGGTTTCTTAAATAGAAACACCTCGTCAAGCGCGAGTAAAAGTAACAAGTGAGAAAGAGATTAAACTCTTTATATAAATCTTTTATGGAGAGTTTGATCCTGGCTCAGGACGAACGCTGGCGGCATGCTTAACACATGCAAGTCGAACGGGGTTGCTCATAGAAATCCTTCGGGACGGACATGAGTATACCTAGTGGCGGACGGGTGAGTAACGCGTGGATAACCTGCCCAAAAGACTGGGATAACA
>JADQBQ010000023.1 GCA_016278505.1 Clostridiales bacterium | reverse complement strand
ACTATTGTGTTAGTAAAAAAGAGGTCGGTGTTTATGAACAAATTTCAAACTCATGTATTGTTGTAATCGGAAAAGCTGAGAGTGGCGGAAAGTATGTATGTTCAGGTAACCTTGTTCAAAATATTGACGTAGATAAATTGAAGCGAGTAATAAATGAAGTAAACGGATTGGACAAACAGGAATTAAAAAAGTTATACAAACAAAAACTCAAACAGGACATTGCCCTTACAAGTAAGAGTGCCGGGCTGGGTATAGTTGACATCGCCAGAAAGTCAAGCTCGCCACTGGAATTCTCTTTGGAAAACATAGACGAACTTTATTCTTTCTTTACTTTAAAGGCAACTGTATAGAAAGCTAATTGGGAGGTAAGATGATGCAAAAACTAATTATCGAAAGCTCAAAAAGTACGCCCGAAATTAACTTTGATCCGGAAAATAATATTTTGTCCATAAAAGGGCAGTCTTACCCCGAAAATGCATTTAAGTTTTATGAATCCATTTTTAACTGGGTTGATGAATATATTCAAAAATTAGAAACCGAGGCCAGTGTTAAAATAGACTTTACCCTTCCTTACATCAATACCAGCAGCTCTAAGTGTATTATGATGCTCCTGGAAAAGTTCGATGAAGCTTTTTTGTCGGGCAAAAATATTATCCTTTACTGGTATTATGATGTGGAAAATGAAAGCGAATTGGAATGTGCCGAAGAATTTACAGAAGACTTAAATCTACCTTTTAATATTATAACGCGGTAAATGAGTTTAAGGTATATCGAACGGAGACTTA
This sequence comes from Clostridiales bacterium, assembly GCA_016278505.1. GTDB lineage: Bacteria > Bacillota > Desulfotomaculia > Desulfotomaculales > VENG01 > VENG01. Next base: position 61,651 of record JADQBQ010000023.1, on the reverse strand, counting down.
TATAAATGAAACTAAAGACGGAACAAGAAAAGAACGCACCTGGAACCAAGGGTATAGGACCTGATTACGATATTATCAAGATAATTGCTTTTGCAAGTATAATTATTATCCTTTCCATAATCCTGGTGGGAACAATTGTTTACATAATCACTAAGAATGAAGTTGTTAATAAGCTCAAAAATCGGGATCTGGTTAGCATAGCCGAATCTATTTCCTATAGAATTGACAGCCGTATTGAACGGGCCAAGGAAGTATCTTTAGTAATGGCAAATGACCCGCAAATAATAGAATGGGTTTCCAGCGGAGAGAGCGACCCATTACAAAAGGATTACGCCATTCAGAAAATAAACAACCTAGTAAGCTTGGTAACCCAATTTGATTATTCCAATTCTTTTATCGTTAGCGCCACGACAAACCACTATTGGGATGAAAAGGGTAATATAATTGATACCTTGAGTGAAAGTGACCCCGATGACGATTGGTTTTTCAACACCCTTTCTGCCGGGGAGCGAGTATCTGTATCCTTTGACTATAATGAGGATAGAAAAGGGACTTTTGTGTTCGTCAATGCCTTGATTGGTGAGACAAGCAGCCCCTTGGGCGTTACCGGAGTGGGACTAGGCCTACAAGGGCTTTCTCGCGAATTTCAGGAATTCAAGTATGGTAACCAAAGCGATCTTTGGTTAGTTGATCCGCAAGGTGAAATATACCTATCGGATAAGGTAGAATATAATGGAAAGAACATTGATGAACTATTGCCCAAGGAAGCAAGCATAAATGTTATAAAGCATATGAACGGCCGTAACATAAAGCAGTACGCACTGGAGTATCGAAGCACTAACCAGGGATTAACCGACTTAATAGTTCACCCCTTATCCTCTACCCGGTGGTCCATATTGTTTCAGATACCCCGGGATGAATCAATTGGCTTTTTAAATACCATAAAACTAAATACCTTATTCGCATCAATTATTGTACTTTTTTCAATTACTTTCTTTTTCTACTTTGTGTCCCATAGATTGGTTAACCCGTATAAAAAAGCGATAGAGTTAAACCAGGAACTTGAAGAGAAAGTTCTGGAAAGAACTCAGGAACTACAGGAGAAAAATGCCAAGATTACAGATAGTATTGAATACGCACAAAGAATACAACAATCCATTTTGCCACCGGACGATACCTTGAAAAGAATATTTTGGGATTATTTTTTAATCTGGCAACCAACCGATACCGTGGGTGGTGACTTCTACTGGGTAAAAGAATTCGATGACGGCTTCTTTGTTGCAATAGGCGATTGTACCGGTCATGGAGTTCCCGGAGCACTAATGAGCATGATTTCAGTTTCTATTTTAAACCAGGTGGTAAAAGACACTAAAGACACCCCTTCCTCAATCCTGAAAAAACTAAATCTATTAGTTAAACAGACTTTAAAACAAGAAAGCGGTGATTCTTTAACCGACGATGGACTGGATATGGGATTATGTTTCATTGACAAGGAAAATAACATTACCTTTGCAGGTGCCAGAGCTTCCCTCTATATTAAAAATGACCGGGATTTAAGGCTTATCAAAGGAGACAAGCAGAGTTTGGGCTACACCAGAACAAACCCGGACTATTCCTTTACAGATACTATCATGAACGTGAACAGCAACGATATGTTTTACATGACTACAGATGGCTATATTGATCAAAACGGAGGACCTAAAGGTTACAGCTTTGGTAAAACAAAATTCATGCAGATAATTGATGATTGCTATCAAAAACCCCTCTCTGAACAGAGAAAAATATTCCTGCAGGCAATCCATGACTATATGGGTAATGAACCACAGCGGGATGATATAACAGTAATGGGGTTTAAGATTTTTAAAGAATAAGGAAAGGCGGTTGTGCTTTGGGGAATAACCAGGATAACAAACTGCTGTTTGGCCAGGAAGAAAAAATTGTTCGATTGTGCAAGGCCGAAATGGAAAGCGGGGAGTTTGAGGGTAACCCACTACTGCCCAAATACCAAAAACTTGTGCGTAATTATGAAAGATTATTAAAATTCACCAAAAAGATAGTGAAAATTGCCGATACACAGGGAAATGTTTTAAAAAAACGAGAGTATAAAATAAAGAGCTTGTTAAATAATTCCAATCAAGGATTTTTAACCTTTGGTAATGATCTACTGGTCGATGAAGAATACAGTGCTGAATGCACCAGTATATTTGGTCAAAAGATAAGAAAAGAACATATCTCTTCATTACTAAGCAATGATTCAGGTGCACAGCAAAAATACATTGATGTATTTAAATCCGTATTTGAAGAGCTAAAAGAAGGTAATTTAGAACACTTACCTTCTAATATTAATATCAACAACCGCAATATTGATGTTAAATATAAATTAATCAACCGCCTGGATGACGAATATGCTATTTTGGCTATTCTCACTGATGTAACGGAAAAAACAATCACGGATGCCCAAATCAAATATCTAAGTGAGCATGATTGTTTGACTTGCTTATATAACAGGTCTTATATTGACAAAACTATTCCCAAGATCATTGCCCCGTCCAATTTACCGTTAAGTGTTGTTTTAGCGGACATGAATGCCCTTAAATTAACTAATGACGTGTTCGGCCATCAAAAGGGTGATCAGCTGATAGTAAAAGTGGCCCAAATATTGAAAAAATGCTGCCGTGAAACAGATATTGTTTCACGTTGGGGTGGCGACGAATTTCTACTCTTGCTTCCCAATACTGATTCCTATGCATGCCTGCAAATTGTAGAGTCCATAAATAAGGCATGCCGGGAAACTGAACAAGAGATAGTGGACATAAGTGTGTCCATGGGAACAGCCACCATGGAAATCCCCAACGCTAATATTACTGAATTATTTGCCGTAGCAGAAAACAGAATGTATAAAAATAAGCTGCTGGACAATAAGACAGTACGAAAAAACATCATCAGTAAAATAGAAACCGTCCTGGAATCAACCGGAATCATCCCGCCGGATCATATAAGGAGAATGAAGAGTATAGTTGTGAAATTTGCCGGAGTATTAGGTTTCCCGGAAGAATCCATGGAAACACAAAATCTCATCTTGTTGGCCTCGCTGCATGATGCAGGGAAAATAGCTATTCCTCAAGATCTATTAAAAAAACAAGGTCAATTAACGTCTGATGAATGGGAGATTATAAAGAGCTACTCTGAAATAGGCTATAGAATGGCTCAGTCTATTGGAGAGCCGGGTGTGGCTGAAGCAATGCTGGCCTTACGGGAAAGGTGGGATGGCACCGGTTATCCCTCCGGCCTAAAGGGTGAGCAGATACCGTATCTTTCCAGGGTTTTTTCAATTTTAGAAGTTTACGAAGTGATAACCAGTGAACGTGCTTTTCAAAGCGCTTTAAGCCCAAGAGAAGCCCGGAATGAGATTCAAAGACAAAGCGGATCACAATTTGACCCCACATTAACCCAAATATTCTTAGACAATCTTGACCATGTTTTAGCCCCGGAATAAAAGTATAAAATTTCCGTTTAAACTACGGAGTCTATCCTTTTTTAAATATCAATAGAGATTTGTCTCCCCTTCACCCTCCCGGTCATTATTAACCTGGTGATGAAAGATTGCTCCCAGATCATCGGTATCAAAACCTCCGGGGCGCACATTCAGTTCGCTGATTACTTCTTTGACACCCCGCGCTTTTGCTGCCGCGTTAATGGCTGCATGCTCCTCTTCAGGGCTATCCACATGGCCCAGTAGATACGCCCTACCCTTAGCTGCTTTCACTCCCACGTGTCGTATATTGACCTGGGGATCGGCCTGCAGTTCTTCCGACACTTCCATGGCCACCCCGGAATCGGTAATGGCACCGTCAGTACAAACTGTAGTACCATTTTCCACCGCCTTTACGCCATCCATATCGGTAATTGCTTGAACGGCGCGATTACCATCCGCCAGTGCATCAACAATACCTGAAAGCTGTACTTTTCCTCCATGCACGTCTACTTCCAGGCCGTAACCTTTAAACTCCTTGTGGGAATCCAACATGGACTGTATTTCTTCTCTTAATTTGCTGTCCTTTTCTTGAGACACAAGATGCACTCCTTTCTGTTACTTGCATTCATTATTCCCTGGTAAAAGTAATTATATCGAAAAAAATTAAGCCGCCTTTTCCAGGCGGCTTTAACCAAAAATCTCCAGCTCAAAGTGAAAGTGTAATAAAAGCATTGCCAGGATTAGTTTCCCCAACAACCATAGAATTTTATTCCGACCGAACCCTTGCACCACACCCAGGCAAAAATCAGCCAGAAACCATAGAGAAAGCGCCAGCCCCAATAAACCGGTAATAAGGGAAAGAAGTGCAGTCATATTAAACACCCCCTGCTCATATATATGCGGGAGTGTCTGCATTTAGGACAGGCGGTTTTTTGATATGATACCGTTAAAAGTGCTTTTGCATGTCGTTGCTTTGGGGTATTTTTTTGACAGGATTAACAGGATTGACATGATTTTTTGCTTTGCTTACATTTCTATGTTATTCCTTTGTATACAAATTCTTTTATTAGCAAAGCCATTGGGCGTTTTGTTTTTTTATAATAATTCATTTTATTAGCTTAATGCCTTAGTATAGCTACTAACTTTCTTTATATCTCTTCTTTAATACTTTATCCTGCAAATCCTGTAATCCTGTCTAATGTTTTCTGTCTTTTCTTTTTTTGTTTCTAATCTCTATTTCATTGATCCCGTCTAAAGGAGACCCATAAGTCATGACCCTCACATTTTTTGGTTTTAATCCATCACTTAATCCTGTTAATCCTGTCAAATAAAATGGTCCCCCAAGCCACGACCCCAACAAAAAAGCCGCCCTGTCAGGCGGCTTTTATCTCTACTTTACCACTATATTAACCAGCTTTTTCGGTACGGCAATAACTTTGACTACATTTTTTCCTTCTATTAACTCCTGCACCTTGGGCTGCCCCATAACCAATTCCTTCATCGCCTCGGGATCCATTTCCGCCGGGATTATCATCCTATCCCGCACCTTACCGTTAATCTGAACCACAATGGTTACTTCTTCCTCCACAATAGCATCCTTGTCATACTGCGGCCAGGACTGCGTATGGACGCTCTGGGTATTACCGATGCCTTCCCATAATTCTTCAGTAACATGGGGGGCAAAGGGAGCCAGCAGCACCAATATGGTTTCAATGCCCTCGCGCATTACTGCCGGGTCCCGGTCGCTTGCCGGGACATCCTTATACTGGTACATAGCGTTTACCAGTTCCATGACTGCGCTCACCGCAGTGTTAAAGTTAAAACGCTGTGAAATATCCTCGGTAACTTTCTTGATAGTATAGTGGGTGATACGGCGCATTTCCCGGTTCACACCTACCAGATTCCCTTCCGGCCTGGAAGGAACCTCCTGCAAGGACTCACTCACCGCTGCCACCAGCCGCCACACCCGGTTCAAGAACCGGTAGCAACCCTCCACTCCCTGGTCACTCCACTCCAGGTCGCGTTCGGGGGGTGCGGCAAACAAAATAAACATCCTGGCTGTATCAGCACCATACCTGGCAATAATATCTTCAGGGCTCACCACGTTACCCTTGGACTTGCTCATTTTTGCTCCGTCTTTAAGCACCATGCCCTGAGTGAGCAGGTTTTCAAAGGGCTCTTCATTTTTACAATACCCCTGGTCATAGAAAACCTTGGTGAAAAAACGGCTGTATAAAAGGTGCAAAATTGCGTGCTCCACGCCACCTATATACTGGTCCACCGGCAGCCAGTGCTCCACCTGCTGCTTCCCCCAGGCATTTTCCTCATCCCTGGGACTAGTATAGCGGTAATAGTACCAGGAAGAACACATAAAGGTGTCCATGGTATCGGTCTCACGCCGAGCCTTGGCACCACATTGTGGACAAGTGGTATTCATGAAATCCTCACACTCGGTGAGAGGATTTTTACCTACCTGCTTAAGCTCCACATCCAGGGGCAGCGTAACCGGCAGCTCTTCCTCCGGCACCGGGACTATCCCACACTGATCACAATAAACCATGGGAATGGGAGCACCCCAGTAACGCTGGCGGGATATCAACCAATCCCGCAGCCGGTAATTGATCTGTCCACTGCCCCATCTATTTTCTTCCAGATATTTAATAACTTTTGTGATACCCTGCCGGTTGGGAGTGCCGTCAAAGTGTCCTGAATTGACCATTAAACCGTCTTCCGTATAAGCCTCGGTCATTGTTTCAGACTGCAGTTCTTGTCCCTTGGGCTGTATAACTACCCGTATGGGCAGGCCGTACTTGCGGGCAAATTCAAAGTCGCGCTGGTCGTGGGCAGGTACACCCATCACCGCTCCAGTACCGTATTCCATAAGTACATAGTTACCCACTAAAACAGGTACCTTTTCACCGTTTACCGGGTTTATACAGTAGGCACCAGTAGGAAGTCCTATTTTTTCGGCCTCGGTGGAGGTACGGTCCAATTCGCTCAAGTCACGTACCTGGTTTACAAATTCACGCACCTGTTGGGCCTCCGGCTTACCCTGAATCATCTTTTCCACCAGGGGATGTTCCGGCGCCAGCACCATATAAGTAACACCGTAAATGGTGTCCGGGCGAGTGGTAAAAACCTTCATTTCATCACCGGTTTCGGCCTTAAATACTATTTCCGACCCCTCACTGCGCCCAATCCAGTTTTCCTGCATTATCTTTACTTTTTCCGGCCAGCCTTCCAGTTTTTTTAGATCGGCCAGCAGGCGGTCAGCATAGTCGGTTATCTTAAAGAACCACTGGTCCAGTTCCCGCCTTTGCACCACGGTGCTGCAGCGCTCACATTCGCCTTCCTTAACCTGCTCATTGGCCAGTACAGTGGCGCAGGAGGGGCACCAGTTAACGGCAGCCTTTTTCTTGTAAGCTAATCCTGTTTTATAAAGCTCGAGGAAAAGCCACTGGGTCCATTTGTAATACCCCGGGTGACAGGTGGCTACTTCCCTGTTCCAGTCGTAGCTCAAACCCAGCTGTTTAAGCTGTGAGCGCATGGCATCAATATTATCCCGGGTCCATTCCGCAGGGTGCAGGCCACCATGTTTAATGGCAGCATTCTCTGCCGGAAGGCCGAAAGCATCCCAGCCCATGGGGTGCAAAACATGATATCCGTGCATGCTCTTAAAACGGGCTACAACATCCCCTATGGAGTAATTGCGCACGTGGCCCATGTGTAATTTACCTGACGGGTACGGGAACATTTCCAGACAATAGTATTTGGGCTTGTCACTAAAATCAGGCACCGAATAGATATCTTTTGTTTCCCATTGGGCCTGCCATTTTTGTTCAATTGATTTAAAATCATAACGTTCCTTCACAATCCTTCCCGGTCCTATCAATGATAAAAACCGGTTGGACACCTCCTTCAACTTTGGTAGCAAATTTAATTCTTGGGCTTATGGGTCTTTTCTTCTTTGACAGGATTATAGGATTTGCAGGATGCTTTAGGGTAGTGCTTGGGGGTCTTAAAAAACTTTTTAAATTATTTGTTTTAATATTTTGGACTGGTCCATAAGCTCTGTTTAGATGATAAAGACTTTCGATTGAGTTTTTATTTTTTAAATAATCCTGTTGATCCTGTTAATCCTGTCTAAAAAAATTGTTTGCCCCAAAGACCCACATGCAAAGCCTTTACCCCGCTTATCCCGTTAAAACTCACATGAACTATATACATAAACTAGAATGAAAATTTATTTTCGTATTAAAACAAATCTCTCTAAACGTAGCAAACACACGGCTTGAGACACCGTGCATTTTCTAGCAGTTTAACTGCTTAAGTCTATCATAAAAGACACGTACAGACAAGAAAACAAAAGAATGTGGCGGATACGGGCGCCTAAATCGAGGCCAAGCAACCTCTTCTGTTTTAAACACCCGTATCCGGCAGGCACATTTTGTCTACGCTGTTTCGATAAGGTGCTCAAGGCCCAGTTTTTTAATGCCTTGTTCCCTGAGCTTGTATTTCTGCACCTTTCCATTGGCAGTAGTAGGATAGCTGGCCACAAACTGTACATGCCGCGGAATCTTATAGCGCGCTATCTTACCCTTACAGAACTCCTTTATTTCCTCGGCCTTTACCTGCGAACCCTCTTTTAATTGAATAAAGGCCATTACTTCTTCACCGTATTTTTCGCTGGGTACCCCCACTACCTGTACATCCTTTACGTTAGGATGGGTATAAAGAAACTCTTCAACCTCCCGCGGGTAAATATTTTCTCCGCCGCGTATAATCATATCCTTGAGACGCCCGGTGATAGAAACATAACCGTTTTCATCCATAACACCTAAATCGCCTGTATGCAACCACCCTTCAGTGTCCACTGCAGCAGCAGTTGCTTCGGGCATTTTGTAATAGCCTTTCATTACATTGTATCCCTTGGCGCAAATTTCACCCTGCCGGCCCTGCTCAACCTCTACACCGGTTTCCGGATCCAAAATCTTGACGTCAATACCGGGTAGGGCACGACCTACGGTGGAAACCCTAATGTCCAGCGGATCCTGGGTACGGGTCATGGTAATTCCCGGGGATGCCTCAGTCTGGCCATAAGTAATTACTATTTCACTCGCTCCCATGTGCTCCACCACTGCCTTCATAACTTCTGTGGGACAGGGTGCGCCTGCCATAATGCCGGTGCGCAGAGAGGATGTATCATAATGATTGTTTTCCATTATTTCCAGTTCGGTAATAAACATGGTGGGCACCCCGTGCAGCGCGGTACACCGCTCCGCCTCCACCGCTTCCAACACCTTAGCAGGGTTAAAGGCCAACATGGGTAACATTGTACTCCCCCAGGCCACACAGGACAGCGTCCCCAGCACACAGCCAAAACAGTGAAATAGGGGCACGGGAATACACATACGGTCCTCCGGTCCCAAATTCATACACCGTCCGATACTGATGGCATTACCCACCAGGTTATAGTGGGTCAGCATGACCCCTTTCGGAAAACCGGTAGTCCCCGAAGTATACTGCATGTTAGCCACATCATCTGCATCCAGGGACAACTGACGTGCATGCAATTCCTCATTAGAAACCCACTTGCCCATTTCCAACAGATCCTCCCAGGAAAACATCCCGGCATGCTCCTGTTCACCAAAGAAAACCACATTCTGAAGCCGGGGAAGTTTTGAGCAGTTCAAACGGCCGGGCATAGATTCACTCAATTCCGGACACAACTCATTGATCACTTCCACAAAATCTATCTCTTTGGTTCCCTCCATAAACAGTAATGTAGTGGCATCGGATTGTTCTAAAAGATATTTAATTTCAAAGGATTTATAATTGGTATTAGCCGTTACCAATACTGCCCCCATTTTTGCTGCTGCAAATTGTAGAATGACCCATTCAGGTACATTTGTTGCCCAAATTAAAATATGTTCGCCTCGCTTAATACCCAGGGCCATAAGCCCCTTGGCCACTGCCTCGCATTGGTGCTGAAATTCACGGTAAGAATAGCGCAGGCCAAGCTCGTGATAAACCAATGCATCATTTTCCGGGTACCGATCAACAGCAGCATCCAACAGTTCACCAATAGTCATCTTACCAAAATTCATTATTCGCAACCTCCCGGGTCATACTTTATAAGGTTCTTCTTTATCTGATTAAAACATTAACCACTCAAAGGGACAAATTACACGGGTAGTACATCCAACACTCCCAAGGGGTGTATAAAAACTAAAAAAACCCCTCATCCCATGAAGGGACGAGAGGTTTATCTCGCGGTACCACCCTATTTGGTAAAGACAATACTGGTGGAGATGAGGGGGCTCGAACCCCTGGCCTCCTGAATGCCATTCAGGCGCTCTCCCAGCTGAGCTACATCCCCATATCTTTACCCGCTCACAGTGATAACGGTCACCTGCCGGTCTGGAATAATGATTTCCTCCAAACAGCTCCGGGACGAGTTCAACAACTTGGCTGACCACCTCACACCAACCGGTGGCTCTCTGACAGTTACATTGTTTACTACTTCCCATCAAGGCTTTTCTTTGCTCATGCAACTGCACTATATTATAATTAAAACTTAAATTAATGTCAACACTACAAAATCAATTTATTAACCGTTCATGGGCATGCCCACAACCTCAGCGTCCCCCCACAGGCGTTCCAAGTTATAAAAACGGCGCTCCGACTCCTGAAATACATGAACTACCACATCACCGTAATCCAGCAAGATCCACCGCCCCTCACGAAAACCTTCTTTACGATAGGGCCTTAAACCTGCCTCTTCCAGCTTGTTCTCAATTTCTTCCGCAATGGACTTGGTATGGGTCGAAGATCTCCCGTTTAGCATGACAAAATAATCAGCAACAACGGAAACACTTCCGATGTCCAGCACCGTAACCTCATATGCTTTTTTTTCCTCGGCAGCCTCCACTGCATAACGGGCCACAGCCTGTGGATCTAGAACCAAACAGCACTCCTCCCTTAAAGGTTAAATTTGATAAATAAGTCATTATTATTCTATTCTTTCCCTACGAAAAAGTTCCTGCAGGAAAATTTACGGTCTTATTTTGATTATATCCCTTAAGGCACCATTTCTTGCTTCACATATTTCCGGGTGCAATATAACCCCTTTTTCCAGGCTATGTCTTACACTGCGGTCCAGACAGAAAAGCAGACACTTGTCCAAATTATTAAAGGCCAGTTCCCTTAACTCTTCCACACCTGAATATTTACGCCCCGGCTCCACCTTATCCGCCACAAACAGCACTTTATCCAACAGACCCATTTTTTGCGCTCCCGTGGTATGCAGTGTTATGGCCCTCAAGACCTTAAGGTCGGTTACACCATATTCCTTACGGGCTATCACCGCACCAACCGGCCCATGTAAGAAGACCGGCATTTCCTTTTCTGCTTCGCCAACGACTAAGCCCTCCTGCAGCGCAAACTCGGTCAAACGATCATTCCCCAGTTCCCGAGCACAGTCATGCAAAAGGGCTGCCATAACAACTCGCTCCTTATCCAACCCATATCTGTTCCCAAGCTTTACCGCCAAGTCCCTGGTACCCAGAGAATGCTCCAGGCGAAGGGTGCTGATACTTTGGGATAATTGTTTAAGCAGCTTTCCCTCCAAAAAATAACTCTCCCCTATATTTTATAGAAAACCTATGTGAAAATCAAAAAACCCCTGCATCCAGCGGGGGCTTTTTTTATACCCTTCTTGTCTACAGCCTTCTTTTCAAGCATCGTCATTACGCGGCTTGGCCTCACTGACAGTAATCACCCGGCCTTCCAGCTCACTGCCATTTAGGGCGGCAATAATCTTTTCCGCATCACCTTCACCGACCTCAACAAAGCCGAAGCCCCGGGATCGTCCAGTATTCCGATCGGTGATTATTCTACTGTCCTGCACATCACCATAACCCGAAAAGACATCCTTTAACTCGTCCGCCTTGGTCGCCCAAGGCAAATTACCCACATAAAGGGTAGTCACCATTCCCACCTCGTTCCCAATTATTATATCACTATGTTTTGCAGAAGCGGGAATAATGATGCAAATAAAAAGACGTTACTTATATAAACCTTCTTCAAAAATATACCTTTCCACCAACTCCGGTAAAAGGTATTTAATAGGCCTGTTGTCTGCCACCCTGGCCCGTATGTCTGTGGACGAAATAGCCAGGGCCGGTACCTCCATTGTACATATATTTTTCAAATATTGCCGGGGCAGGCAGCTCAATGTATGTTCTAAATTCTCAAGATCGTAACCAGGCCGAGTAGCCGCTATAAACTTACACACATTCAAAAGCTCTTCCACGTTCTTCCACGTAAGAATCTCCAGCACGGCATCCGCCCCGGTAATAAAGTAAATGCTGGCCTGGGGGTGAATTTCCCGCACAGCATTCACAGTATTAATGGTATAAGAAAGGCCTTCCCGCTCCAGTTCCAGAGCGGAAATCTCAAAATGGCTGTTAGAATAAATTGCCCGCTCCACCATATGCAACCGATGGTAAGGAGCAGTCATTTCCTTTTTAGTTTTATGAGGAGGCCTGGCTGCAGGAATAAATATAACCCGATCCAGGTCAAATTCACACTTGGCCCCCTCCGCAGCCACCAGGTGCCCGTAATGAATAGGATCAAAGGTGCCCCCCATAATAGCCAGCCTTTTTATGCCATCTGCCTTCATCCACGGCTCCATAACTTCCCCCATTGTAGAAAAGTTTACATACTCGGCTTTAATTCTACAGGATAAGGGGCGTTTTGTTAACTGTTAATTTTAAATTATCTTAATCTTGGCTGCGTTTCCTTATGGGTATTACATTACCCTTAACCTTTACCCCGTTTTCGTCAGCACTTCCGGCCGGCACCGGGGTAACCTCCGATAAATCAGCTCCACAATAAGGGCACATCCATTTTCCTCTCCCGGCTGAAGAATAGGAATTTCCCTTACAATTGGGGCAAGTCTTTTGGTACAAGAGAACCATCCCCTAAAACCATACTTTTTGAACGAACGGTTGTGATAATTCTAATTCTTCTTGTCCACTGTTTCCTGGCTGATATGTGGTGATACCTTTTAGGGCTGCACCTATTTAGATTTCCTTTCATATTGCATTCCTTTTGCCCGGAACTAACTAACTATATAGGGCATCACCGCCACCAGCATAGTGTTACCAACCCCGTGCATTACAACCGGGCCGGTTAAATTCCCGGTGCGTTCGTAAAAGTACCCCAACACAAGACCTACCGTGAAGGTAAAAAAAAGCTCCAAATTGGAACGCCAAGTTAAATGCATCACACCGAATAAAGCTGCCTGTAAAAATATGCCCTCATGGTAGCCGAAAATTTTGATTAAGTCCCTTTGGATAATTCGGCGGAAAAGAACTTCCTCTGCCAAGCCAACAAAAAGTAGCATATAGAAAAAATCCCGCAGTAGATAGACCACCGAAAAACCAGGATACATAGGCTCTACATTAATAACAAAAAACTCAATCATACCTACCTGTACTCCCAGAACAACTCCTAAAAGTAGCACGGGCAGGAGATTCTCCCGCTTAAACCCCAAATCCTTTAGTTGCAACCCACGCTGGTATATGTGCCAAGCACACAACGCTATGATTATGCTGTATACAGCAGGCAGGCGAACTTCCGTGGCCAAAAAAAACCATGGCAATGATGAGGTAAACAGAATATACAACGGTATCAAAGTGAGGCTCTCGGAGGCGTTAACGAACTCTTGATCCCATTTGAATACAGAAACAATAAAATACACCAATATTGCTAAAACCAATGAAAGCACTATGCCCAGAGCAACATTTCGAAACGCAAAAATCCATTCACAGGTAGTTATTGCCGCCAGTATGCTCAGGATAAAAATATGCCCGTTTTTATACGGCATTTGCAGGGGAAAACCGTACCCTCCCCGTAAAACTACCTGTACCGGTGATACGAATGTTTTTTCGATTGAGAACTTAATATTAATAGCTAGATACAAGAGAAGGAATAAAGCCACTGAAAGGATAATAGCCCCCAATTTACTGTAAAAAGCAAAAACACCTCCACAGGCACTGGCAGCTAAAATAACTACCAGGGTCAAAGCCATATGTCCCTCAACGGGATTCCCATTAATCTGCTTTGACATTGGGGAAATCACTGGTTCTGATATGGTCCTCATGGGTATTTCCATTCACTTAACCTCTCCCTTACGCGGCTAAAATCATAGTCACTTTTGTAAAAACTATACCCAGGAATATGGTCAACAATATCCAGGTAATTGTACTAAACCTGACTCTCAGCTTAAAAAGGGATACCCGCGTACCGTCCACAGCAATCAAAGGCTCGGATAGTTCCAGGAAAATTAATAAGGCAATAAGCACCAGTGAACAAAAGAGACCCACATTGAGTCCCTCATTTGCTGCAAAGGTAGTATCATAGTAAGGTGCACTGGTCATAAAACTCATTACCGATGTTGAAAAAGAGGCAAAGGATGTAAAACTGCAAAATATCTGTGGTGGGTAAGCAGGCACCGAGGCATTTTTTTCAAAGTTACCGAAAGATGTATTCATTCGAACGGTATAATTTTGTTGCTCACCAACATTTAGGTTATTCTTGGACGTATACTGGTATTTGGTTCCGGAAAGCGCGGCCAGTGTGACATATCCTGACTGTACTTTGGTGCCATTGCAATAAAACGAATACCTCACTTTCTGCTCGGAAGGCAAAGGGTTATTCAGAGAAAAAAGGGCAATCACCGGGTCCCCTTCTTTAGGAGCCTCCGGCAGCACTGTTAAAGTTATCGGCAACGAAGAATAATAAATTCCCATCAAAAAAACACCGGCCAAAAAGATTGCTACCCACAATATTAATACCTTAAACTTATATCGACTCACTTTTTCTCCCATGTGTATTAACCACCCAATTAATCATTTAATAAATAATAGGTATCCGATGCCATTATTGTGGAATCCGCCTTGTTATAAACCGAAAAAGAAACCCCTTGTGCATCTTCCCGGGGAATAAAACTGTACTTATACTTACACCCCCCGTGCACCACCAGATCATGCCTGTCAACCTCTCTTCCGTCACTTGTAACCACTACCGTATATTCCTTCTTTCTGTCTTCATCATTGAGCATGTCAAATTGTAAAGCCCAACCGCTGCTTGTTTTTATTAACTCCGCTCTGCGAACTTCGGTATAGTTTTTTTCGGCCTGAGGGACATAATAAACCATTGCCATCAGGAGCGATGCCAAAACCACCATGGACAGCGCATAGACCCATTTAAAGTTGGTCTGCTTAATTCTCTTTAGCATACTGCAGCCCTTCTCCTAAAAAGCAGATAAATGACAGCACATGACGCTACAACAAAAAAAGCAGCAACAACAGAGGAAAATTCAGGGATAGCTGTCTCCTCAACATAAAAAGCACAGTTAGCAACTTCCTCATAGTCCCCACTGTCAGATTTTCGCATCAGTAGGTGTGCATGCCATTCACCGGCCACACCGTATTCTGTGTTCTGGTAATCAGATAACTTTAAACTACTTTCGATTTCTCCTTTAGCTATATTATCAAAAGTATGAGCGTGGACTTCGTCCCCATTTGGATTCACGTATGTTACCTTATAATCACTATTGCTTTTAAGGTTACTCCCTTCCATGTATACAGTGTTAGAGTCTCCGGAAAAATTGCTGGTTTGTACAGTTCGCTCTGGATCAGAATAAGAATTCCAGGAAATCGATTCACTCATGCTCGTAGATCCACCGCCACCACCGGTATGTCTTCCGATAATAAGGATGCCTACATCTTGCGTCGCCTTTAAACCAACTTCAATCTCTCTAGCAACTACTAACGGTTCTTCATCTTCATGGTCTGGTTCTTGCGCACGCACAGTATAAAATCGGTCACGGGGCACTACTAAAGTAAACCTACCTTCTTCGATGGTGGTAGTAACAAAAGTGGGATTAGTGGTAAATATTACTGTGGCACCCTCAATTCCTCTTCCCCATCTGTCTTGTAAAATTCCACTGATTACAACACCAACTTCCAAAAAAAGATCTACTGTGCTGATTCTATTTTTATATACTGCGACGTCACATGTGTAAGCAACTTCTTTAGCTGTGGTAGCAGTAATATCGTATTGCCCTGGTTCCAAGTTTATTGCATACCGGCCCTCACTGTCGGTTTTGGTTTCCTCCAGCACCTTTTTGCTATTCGCCTTAAAGACCTTTATGGTTACGTCATTCCCTGCTTCTCTTCCCAGAAATACTTTACCCTCAATAGCACTTTCCACAATCATTAGTCTCAATGCCCGGTCAAGGGATGCCACTGCCTCAGCCCTGGTTATACTACTTGTGGCTCTAAAAGTTTGATCAGGGAATCCGGCCATCAAGCCTTTTAGAGCTACAGCCCCGATACTGCCCCTAGACCATTGCGGGATCTCATTTGCGTCAGTAAAATTGGCCAATTTTGTGGACGATCTCAAATTTAGCAATCTTACCAGTATGCACGCTACTTCCTGTCGCGAGATTGATCTATAGGGCTCAAAAGAGCCATCCCGGTAACCGCCTATATATCCCGCAGCACCAGCTACGCCTACTTCTTTGTAGTACCAACTTCCTTCATTGACATCACTAAAATTGGTAGCTACACCTTCATAGTCAAAGCCAAAGGCACGGTTCACTAGGGCCACAAACTCTGATCGTGAAACCTCCTGATTAGGCCTGAATGTGTCATCAGGATATCCACTTGCAAAGCCTTTTTTCAGCCATTCTTCAATCGGTTGTTGTGCCCAATGACCCTCGATATCAGACGGTTGGGCAAATGCTGTTGCTGAGAAAATCAGAGTCATTAATACGGCCAAGACTAAAACAGCAGTGGCCTTTCTTCCCAATCTCATTTCACACCCCTCGTATAAACACATAGTAAAAATATCGTCCAGTGCATCCAACAAAATATACCATAAAAATATTTAAAATAAATCAGCCATAGGGATGATTCACCACCACCGAATTGTCCTTGACAACCAAAAGAAGTAGAGTGTCTAATGCAAGCAATGTCCCCTAACCGGTATGTTTTCCCATCCTACATAAGTATGAATAAAGTACTTGATGGCCTAGTTCTTTGATCTGAATAACTGGGCGATTCCGTACACATTTCGTGCAGGTATATTCTTTTACTCATGCTTTTGTATGATGCCGTAAATGCAACCACAACCAAGTGTCTCCGTAAGATAAGTAATATAGACCCGGCAAAACCAGCCTGATACCTACAGCCTTTCGGGCAACAAGAACGCCAAGCAAAATCGCCTCATAAGTAAAAAATGACATTTATTAGAAGGATATTCCTCGTTTACCATCTAATAGAGTATAAAAACAACTACGGTTCGGGAGGATAAGTATGAAAAAAAGGTTAATAACATATTTTCTGTTAAGTGGCCTAACCAGTGCCCTGCACCTACAGGATAACTTCGCACAACTGTCAAATGCCATTTCATATGATTATATAATTGGCCAGCATAATGCTGCCCCCTGGGGCGTGCTTACTCTTTGTGTTATTTGGATTATTCTAAAACGGAAAGAAATCGCGGCAAAGATGGATCGAAATAATAATCCACTCTTTTTTATAGCGGGAGCATCTTTTATACTACTAGCTTTTTATGTTCCCCATAATATTGATTATATGGTTGTTAAGCTCTCCCTAACCTGGTTGGGTCTTTTTATGATTATGTTTGGCCAGGGCGCGCTAGTACCCTTTATACTTTTCAACACTTATGCTTTTACCATTGTCTTTCCCCTCCTGGTTGATAAATTTGCAGATACCCCGTACGCAATGGGCTCAGTCATACCAGCCACCTGGCTCGCTAATCTTTTGGACATACCTGTATCTAAATCCGGCCAGATATTAAGTTTTCCCGATCCCAGCGGGGAAACCATATCCGTGCTGGTAACCGGCGCCTGCGCAGGGCCTGCCACCATGGCCGTTTTTATTGCCATATTTACCCTGATGATGCTGGACGTAAAGATAGAATGGTCCCGGGCATTACCGCTGTTAATATTCGGCGTAGCCGGGACCTGGCTGCAAAACATTGTCCGCATCGTTATAATTGCTGCTTCCGGGCACCTGGCCGGGGAAGATGTCCTGTGGAGTGCTCATTTCTGGACCATTTATGTATTATTTCCTCTTTGGTACCTGGTTTTTGTAAGCGTGTACTTTCTTTTTGCCAGTAAGCATTCAAAATGGGCTATGAAGCATCCTCCTTCAGGTTAAACCCAATTCATATTAGGGAAAGATTAAGAAAAAGATCTAATTGGAGCTGTTAAAATGAGACGCTTTAAAATACCGTTTTCTTTATTCTTAGTATACTTGTTCATAGCGCTAATTATCTATTCAGGGGTCACATTTATGCCTAAGATTGAAACTGAAAGAACCAGGATGGAACAAAAGAACTATTTTTTGGGCCAGCAAACGGATTTAATATCCTGCCCTGTAGAACATGACATTGCCCGGGATTGCAAATACTATATATCTGAACTGGAAAATAGATTTAGACAAGAACTGACCGATATGGGACATACTGCATACCAAGAATATCAAGTAATCAAAGCTAAAGCCCCTGACACATCCCCTCATTCCCTGGCCGGAAAATATATGAGAAAAGTGAGAATCCTAGAAGAAAAATACGACTCTCATTTTGAAGATTACATAAACAGAATGGAACGAGAACTTAAATCCAAGTCCCTATCCCTGGAATTAGTGGCGCATGCCCAATATGCATACCGGTTAAAAAAGAGAAGTATCAAACAAACATTATATAATAAGGGAAAAAAACTGGTGGATAAAGATTAATATCACCTGATGATATGGTGGAGATATAGTAAATGAGGAAGGAGGATGTGAGTATATAAAAGAATGAGTGGCAATCCCTTGTGCTTAAGGAATGCCGCTCATTGACTTTAGTGATAACCGATATACTTCATGCCGTTTTTAATCAACTGTCTCTTCTCCTGTAGTTTTTGATTCTCATATTGTCTTTCAGCCTTTTTAATTAGGTTTACTGGGAGGCTATTTGCCGACAGTTCCTGCTTCATTTGACCTACAAGATTATTAAACCTGCGGTCACATTCGTCCTCTAACGCCCTCCCCAATGAAAGATACTTTAAAACCAATTTGATTAGTGGGGGATCGATGTTATTTTGCTGATAAGTACCATATTCCTCTAAACCTTGGACTATCAATGAATTCAGTTCACCATTAAATTCATCTTTAAGAGCTAAAAACCTTGGGCTATAACGTTCTTCAATGTCACTAACGGTTACAGTTTTTTCTTTATGCGATTTAGGCAGTTTCTCCTTAGCAACCCGCTGCTTTATAATGGCAGGGTCTTGACGGCCTCCCCTTGCTGGTTCTTCTTGTTTGGCTAAATCTTTATTACTGTTAACATTCGATGGTTTTTGCCCTTTATTTTGTAGTGGTTGTGGCATTATGTTAGAAGCCTTCGTTTGTTTTTTATAGTCTCTATTTGGTTGCCTGCTGGACTCTTTCTCATCAATCTTAAAAAAACCACAAGTTATGGAACATAACACGGTAATACATACTAATATAGCTAGAGCTTTTAGTCGCAACAGAAGCACCACCATCCAGAATTTGAATTTCAGATTCAAAAAATAATCATAACCCGGAACTTAAATATTTCACCAGGCAGTTTATATGTAAAAACATCACAATAGTGTATGCACATACGATTATGTTTAATCCCCTGCGAACTATATTAGAATCAAATTTCTCAAGGTATAACAATATCAACAACAATAAAAGAGCATAATTAATGTTAAATCATTTTAAAATATTTTTCTATCATTCAATGGTATGAATTGCACAAAGTTCTCCAAGGCAAAGACTTGCCCTTGAAACAATGATCAAAATTTTAAGGACCTCCAAATGAAGGAGGTCCTTTTTTGTAAATGTTATTAATTGACTTTTTTCATAAGATTCACATTAATCCAACAGGTGGATTAAATTCGCGTTAGATAACTATAATAAAACTACTTAACCACAAGCTCGTTTCCGGTCACCAGACCCATTTTATAGGAATATACTATGGCCTGGGCCCTATTACTCTGTCCCAGTTTGCGGAGAATATTACTCACATGGGTTTTCACTGTTGGTTCACTGATAAACAGCCTTTCCCCAATTTTGCGGTTGGAAAGATTTTCACTCATTAACTGTAATATTTCCACTTCACGCCTTGTCAATGTTTCCACCTGACCGGGAATAGCAGTTCTACAAAAGGGACTACTGGATGAAGAAGTATGCTTCGAGGAATTGTCCCCCTTTTTAAAAGAACGGGGCAGACACAGCAATCCCGAACGACAGGCAAGTTCTACGGTTCTAACCAGACATCCACGCATTATCCCCCTGGGCACGCAGCCATCCAGGCCGTTTCTCAACACTTCTTCCAGAGTCTTACGGTACTCTTCCCCCACCACGGCCAAAATTAAGCTGCACGGGCACCCACCTTTGATTTCCACGATTTTATCACCGTAATCTGTCATCATGTCATCCGGGATATCCACCAATACCACATCAGGCTGATATGATATTGCATTCTCTAAAGCCTCGCCCAGAGAGAAACCGCCTAGTACTTCGAATACATCCTCAGTATTAAAAATTGCTGTTAGTCCTTTCAGTGAATATAAATCCTCACTCACAATCACCAAGCGAATCTTATCCACAAAAATGGCCCTCACTTCCCCTAAATTTTTGACTGGCTATCTTCTTGCCAAAACAAAACCAGCCTTAGGTTCAGAAGGCCGGTTGCACCACTTGCTCCACGCAGCTTTCGGTGCCCAAAAAAGTATCGCCGCGTCTCATTGCATCCTTCCGAGATCAGTATTAATATATCAGAAGGATTAATACCTTGTCCCAGAAAACATGTCGAATACTAAATATTATAATTATTAATTTTCGACATATGATATTAACATTTTCTTACAGATAACCCCTAATCCATAGCATCTTAACCTTTTAAACACCGGACATTCTATTGGTTCCCAGGTTTTACTATTTGCTTCCAATGATTGTCGAACGCCAAAAATTAATTTAGATTATTTTTTAGTTAGTGATATAATGAAAATGTTTTGGTATGAGTAACCCAAATTAAAGGGAGCGAGTTTTCTTGACAGGAACGCTGGTTAACGTAGCGGCAATCTGTGCGGGCAGTCTGATAGGAGCCTTTCTTACCAAGGGTATTCCGGATAATATAAAGAAAACATTAACCCAGGGATTAGGACTCTCGGTAATACTATTGGGGATGCAGATGGCCTTTAAGACTGAAAATGTGCTGATTGTAATCTCCAGTCTGGCAGTAGGTGGTATTATAGGGGAATTGGCCCGTATTGAAGAACGGTTGGACAACCTGGGAGCTTGGATAGAGAAAAAAACAACCCGTGGAGTTCCTGCCGGGGAAGAGCAAAACGTGGCCAAGGCCTTTGTCATGGCCAGTATTGTATTCTGTGTAGGAGCCATGGCGGTGATGGGTTCCATTGAGGACGGGCTCACCGGGGAACCCAATATCCTTTTTGCCAAGTCCATGCTGGATGGCATTGCCTCGGTGGTATTCGCCTCCACTATGGGCATCGGGGTGATTTTTTCCAGCGTACCGGTGCTTTTGTACCAAGGCGGCATCACCCTGGCTGCAGCAGGAGCATCCGCATATCTAAGCGACTGGGTTATAGCTGAGCTTACGGCCACCGGTGGGCTTTTAATTTTGGGCATAGGGTTGAATATACTGGAACTGGCGAAGATTCGCGTGGGTAACCTGCTGCCGGCGATTCTTTTCGCGGCTGTATTTGTTATCGCGCTGGAGAGATTGCTTTAGTACAATTTAGGACCGTAGTACCTTCACAAATATACTTTTGTACCGTTAAGATTAAGTTAGCGATATTAGGAGGCAGTTAAGGTGCTAAATGGCAAAATCCCAGCAGATAAGTATACATTTAACCCATCTATTGATCAACCAACTATTGTTTATGTCATACTTTGGTTTATGGTAAGTATTTATCCCCTGATAGTGATACCCAACAATTTGAATTACTTTTACGCGCCAAGGTATCTGGTTTTGACTGTTGTATCCGTATTAGCGCTCTATGTAATCTTCAGAGAAAGAATAAAGGTTTTCCATCCTGTCTTGATTCCGGCCGCCTTTTTCCTGGCCTTTGTTATAATTTCTACATTTTTGGCCGAAAACCAAGCAATTGCCTTAATAGGAAGCCCCCATAGACTTACAGGATTAACCACTTTATTTTTCTGCATGATCTTGTTTTTAATTGCTTTTGCCAATAAAAAACCGGAGGAAAAAATACTGCTGCCTATGATTGTCACAGCCGCGATTGTTTCAGTTTTGGCAGTATTGCAATATTTTGGCCTCAATATTGTTCCTCATGAGCCATTTAGGGACAATTCTATTCGTGGTTACAGCACCATGGGGAATCCTAATTTTTTAGGCACTTACACAGCATTTGTATTACCTGCTGCCATCCTTTTTTATTTAAAAGATAAAAAAATAGGCTTACTGATATATACAGGCGTTATCTACGCCGGCCTTTTGGTATCTCTCACCAGGGGCGTGTGGATCGCGTCTTTTTTGACATTCATAATGCTCTCCATATACGTGTATAAATTACCCGGGAAAAGAAAAGCTTTGGGCACTGTGATTCTGGTGCTTTTTTTGGTAACCGCCTTTTTGTTACCTGTCCAGGACGGCCTGCTGTTTAATAGGATTTTTACTGTGTCGGATCAGATGCAGGCTGCCGTTCAGTTGGATGATCAAGCAGGTTCAGGAAGAATGTTTATCTGGAAGGAAACGATGCAGCTGCTGCCGCAATACTGGGCCTTTGGCATGGGGCCGGACAACCTTGGGTTGGCTGATATTCATACTCCCAATGGAACTCTGGTGGATAAAACACATAATATTTACCTGGAAATCGCAGTCACTATGGGCCTGTTTGCCCTGCTTTCCTATCTTGCTTTCCTGGCTTATTTTTTAAAGCCGCGGGAAGGTTTTTACGGCTTTTTATACTTTATAATGATTACGACCTATCTTTTACAGGGTTTTTTTAATATAGATGTAATTATGGTTTGGCCCCTTTTTTGGATTGTACTGGGGCTGTCGCTGGCTAATAATGAATTTAGTGTTAGATAGGAAAAACATCTGGGGTATTCCTTTTGGGTTGAATTTTGACAGGATTAACAGGATTTGCAGGATTGTTTTTGAGCAGGATCATTACTTAAGAGCGTAGACACATCATGATTCAAAAAGAGCACTATTATTGAAAAAAATGAAAAAACAATGACTTATATTGATTGAATCGAAATGAAAGTATTTATTAACAATTCCATTGCCAGATAAACTTCATTGCGTATCCTTTTAATCCTGTAATCCTGTCAAAAATTGGTTGGCCGCAAAGTACGACCCCAAATGTTTTTTTGCGGATATAAATTTTCATACTAGTTTGTGTATATGTTTCATGTGAATCCCTTATCCTGCAAATCCTGTAATCCTGTCTAATGTCTTTTGTCTTTGTCTTTTCTTTATCGTTTTTAATCTCTATCCCGCGAATCCCATTGATCCCGTCAAAAGAATTCTTTTTCTTTTAAATTACGTGTTACTCATTTCCACCAGCAGCTTCCCTAATTCATCTTTGCCAAATATATAGTTCTCTCCACAAAAGTGGCAGCTTGCTTCCGCCTGCCCTTCTTTGGCCATTATGTCCTCTATTTCTTCCACCCCGAGGCTGATTAGGGCCTTTTCTACTCTCTCCTTAGTACACTGGCATTGAAAGGCAACAGGATAGTTGGCCAGTATTTCAAATTCAAAATCCAGTTCTTTTACCAGGTCTTCAGGTTTGTAGCCACGGTCAATAAGGCTGCTGACTGCCTCCATACTTTCAAACTGTTTGATCAGCCTTTTCTCTGTTACTTCGTCCACATCGCCCATTATTTGGACCATGACTCCTCCTGCCGAGCGTATATGCCCGTCCGGGCCCACCAGTACACCCAGGGACACTGCCGAGGGGATTTGCTCGGATTTGTAAAGATAGTAAGTAATATCTTCGCTTATTTCACCAGTTACCAGTTCGGA
Source organism: Clostridiales bacterium (assembly GCA_016278505.1). GTDB lineage: Bacteria > Bacillota > Desulfotomaculia > Desulfotomaculales > VENG01 > VENG01. The sequence continues at coordinate 38,046 of JADQBQ010000023.1, read as the reverse complement.
GCTGCCTACAAAGGGATATTTGAGGCCCAGGTCTTTGGATACGTGCAGCGTGCCTTTCCCCACAGCGGCCCCTACAGGTAATTTACCTTTTTCGTTGGGCGGCAGGTCGAATTCGGGGTTCTGTACGTAGCCGCGCACAGTGCCGTTTCCACCGGCGGAGGCAACAATGGCTCCCAGCGGACCGTCGCCCATGATGCGGACGGTTAGTATGTCCTTGCCTTTTATTTCGGTGGCCAGCATTAGGGCGGCTGTAAGGGTGCGGCCTAATGCTGCGGCGGCTATGGGAGAGGTTTTATGTCTTATATGTGCTTCTTCCACCACACCGGTGGTAGTAACTGCTGTGATCCTTACCGGTTCATTTTTAGCCACAGCGCGTATTATGTAGTCCTGCATGTTATATCTCGTCCTTTGCTAAAAAGAATTGTATGTATTTCTTTGGGGTTATTTTTTTGACAGGATTAGCAGGATTTTGGTTTTTGCTGGTTGGCTTTGCTCTGTCTATAAAGGTCTTTATTCTTTATGTACGACTTGTTTTTGTTATTTTTTTAAAATTATTTTTTACTAAATTTTTACAGTAAGACTTTTTCGTTTTTGTCAGCCTCTGTTTTACCCCGTGATTTTGACCTTTATCCTGCATATCCTGTAATCCTGTCTAATGTCTTAGTCTTTTGCGTTTGTAATTTAAATGCTAAATACTAAAGAAACAAATCCTTGCTTTTAAAATCCCTATCCCGTGAAATCCCGTTAATCCCGTCGAAGAACTAAAAGACCCCAATGAAATACCCCACAATGTCTTAATGTTTAAATCCTTCTCCTGCTATCCTGTAATCCTGTCAAAGGTTTTTACTTTGACCCCAAAGTCTCGACCCAAGCTCTTTAAAATTCTATGATCCCATCTACTTTACATATAGCCAAGCCGACCAATCCGGGGCCTACGTGTGTGCCTACTACGGGTCCCAGCTGGTTTTCCCGCACTTCGGTGCAATTTAACTTTTCCTCCGCCTTGCGGCGCAGGGTTTTAAGAGTTTCCGGGTCATTCCCGTGGGTAAGGTAAACCCATACCTTGTCATCCTTATAGTTCTCTTCAGCCACCTGCACCAACCGGTTTAGTGCCTTATTCCTGCCCCGCACCTTTTCATACGGGTGGATTAATCCTTCCTTTAAATGCAGCACCGGTTTTACATTTAACAGTGTGCCCAGAAATGCCTGCGCTTTACCAATACGCCCACCACGCTGTAAATACTCTAGAGTATCCACCACAAAGTACGTCTGCTGGCTTTTCATTATCCCACGTATCATTGCCAATATCTCATCCCTGGACCTCCCTGCTTTAGCCGCCCGGGCAGAGGCAATGACCATCATGGCCATGGGTACACTCACTACCTGGGAATCAATAATTTCCAGATCTTCATAATCAACTATCTTTTTAGCCAGCTTAGCCGATTGAAAGGTACCGCTCATCTGGGAGGAAATATGAATAGATATGATGGAAGCCCCCTGGTCCATGAGAGGGCGGTAATACTCCTCAAACTCTGCCGGGGTAGGCTGAGACGTGGTGGGTAATACCGTACTGGACTCCAATTTTTGAAAAAATTCCCCAGGAGTAAGGTCTACGCCATCGCGAAAAACCTCTTCTCCGAAAAACACCTTTAAAGGTACTACGGTTATATTATACTTCTCGGCCAGTTCCCCGGGTATATCCGCCGTACTGTCAGTGACTATGCATACTTCAGGCAATTTATCCACCGCCTCAGTCTACCGAAATTAAGAAATGATAAAGGGGCTGTCCCCCATAATAAAGCTCAAAATCAATATCAGGATATTGTTCTTCCAGCGCCTCCAGTATACCGTCCGCTTTACCACTGCTAACGTCCGCACCGAAAAAGAGAGTAACCAGGCTGCCTTCTTCCTCTGCCATAAGGCCTATTAATTCGCCTGTCACCGGGGCAAGCTCGCTGCCGCACACAGAAAGCCGTCCATCGGCCAGCCCTATAAATTGTCCCTCTTTAACTTCCAGCCCCTCTGCCTGGCTGTCTCGCACCGCCCTGGTAATTTCCCCTGTCACAACATCTTGATAGGAGGAGTTCATCTTCTCTTCATTCTCTTCCAAACCCTCCATGGGGTTGAGACTCAGCAGAGCAGCAATCCCCTGGGGGATACTTTCTGTTGGAATAACCGCCACCGGCTTATCAGCCATCTTTGCAGCCTGCTCTGCGGCCATAATTATATTTTTATTGTTGGGCAGTACGATAATATTACCAAAGGGAAGATTATTGACAGCTTCCAGAATATCCTCTGAACTGGGATTCATAGTTTGGCCGCCGCTGATTACGGTATCCACCCCCATGCTCTGCAGGATTGTGTTTAGACCTTCTCCCATGGCTACCGCCACCACACCCAATTCCGAACCGTTCTTTTTCGGTCCGGACCGCATTTCCTGGCCTTGCTCTTCCATGTTACTGATCTTTACATTTTGCAGCGCTCCGTACTTTAAGCCGCATTCCATCACCAGTCCGGGGTGGTTGGAATGAATATGTACCTTGGCAGCACTATTATCACCCACCACCAGTAGGCAATCGCCATAGGGAGCCAGTTCTTCGCGTAAAATTCCCATAGGAATTTGGTTACCAAGTATGATAAATTCCGTACAATATGTATATTTCAATTCCGCAGCATAATCTTTGGCCCTGGTCTCCACAAATTCCTTTTGCTGGCTGGCAGCCAGGTCAAATAGTTCAATGTCCTGCTGGGCGGCAGCATCCTTTAACGCACGGATTATTCCATGCAGGATAGTTACCAGCCCCTGCCCCCCGGCATCTACAACTCCAGACTGTTTTAAAACCGGCAGTTGTTCCGGTGTTCTATCCAGTACTGCCTGCGCCTGCTTGTACGCGTGTACTGTAATCCTGACCAGATCGGAATAACGCTGGGCCAGGTTCTCAAAGGCAGCAGCTATTTCCCGGCAGACAGTCAATATGGTCCCCTCTACCGGGTCGGCAACAGCTTGGAATGCCGCATCGGAAGCCATGCGGAAGGCCCTGGCCACATCTTCGGCACCGGCACAGGCCTGTCCACTAAGGGCATCGGCAAATCCCTTTAATATTTGCGACAATATGACGCCTGAATTTCCGCGGGCCCCGTACAAACAACCCCGGGCCGCGGCCTCAGCTACTTCCCCTATGGCTGCACCTTCCACCTGCCGGGCTTCTTTAACACCTGCCAAGAGGGTTAAATACATATTGGTACCTGTATCCCCGTCGGGTACCGGAAAAACATTTAGAGCATCTATTTCAGCCTTAGACTTGGCCAGCAGGTTTACACTTCCCACCAGCATCATCTTGAGGTCCTCTCCGTCAAAAGAGTAAATTTTCATGTCGATTCCTCCCGCGTTCTCCTGGTAGTATTTATTCTGCACTGAACCCATAAAACCTTTCACTGTATTATTACTTTGGGAGGATTCATTTAGCCGGCAGGGAAGATTTTAACAGGAGTGATGTAATATGAACAGTGCAGATGTAATCATTACCGGTGCCGGTGTTATCGGCCTCAGCATAGCCTATAACCTGGCTGTCAAGAAAAAAGGCTTAAAGATAACTGTTATTGAGCAAGAGAAACTTCCGGGCATGGGTTCCACGGCACAGTGTACGGGCGGAATCAGGCACCAGTTTACCAGTAAACTAAACGTTAATCTGACCAAACTAAGCATGCCTTATTTTCGAAAATTTAACTCCCAAATGGACACACCTATTTTCCTGAGGCAGCGGGGTTACCTATTTTGCACCGGGCAGGACAAACGCCTGGCAGAATTTAAGAACATGTTGAAGACTACCAAGGAGTTGGGCATTCCGACCCAATTCTTTACTCGGGAACAGCTGCAGCAAAGGTACCCCTTTTTAAATACAGAGGACATCAAGGGAGCAACTTACTGCCCGGTGGACGCTTACGCCGACCCGGGAAATGTAGTACAGGGTTATTACAAACAGGCTGCAAGACAGGGGGTGGAAGTAAGGCTGGGTGAGGCGGTGGAAGAGATATTGGTCCGAGGAGGCCGTATGGCAGGAGTTAAGACAGATAAGGGAGAATTGTCCGCCCCGGTGGTGGTGAATGCTGCAGGCCCAGGGTTTAACCGGTTAGCTTCTTTGGCCGGCCTCGAAGTGCCTTCCAGGCCATTTCGCCGGCAGGTGTACGTCTGTGCTTCCATGGAGAATATCCCACGGCAGAGCCCACTGGTGGTGGACTCGGATACAGGTTTTTACATGCACGTGGAAAAAAACGGCACTCTGCTGCTGGGCGGCACTGATAAGGATACCGCTCCGGGCACCAGTACCGCGGTGGACTGGTCCTGCCTGGATAATTTTATTGAGGCGGCGGTAAATAGGATCCCCACCCTTGATCAGGCTGAACTTATGCGGGCTTATGTTGGGATAAGGTCCTTAACTCCGGATTACCACGGTATAGTGGGAGAGAGTAAAGGTTTGCCCGGGTTTTTCCTGGCCGGTGGTTTCGGAGGACAGGGGTTTATGCACGCCCCGGCAGTGGGACTTATAGCGGCGCAGCTTATCGTTGACGGGAAATGTGAGCTTGTGGATACATCAAAGCTTTCACCGGACAGGTTTGAGACAAACAGCCTTAATACAGAAGGGGCAGTTTTTTAGGAAGAAAAAAAACACTATCGGGATAAAAGGCTTTGCATGTGAAGCTTTGGGGTAAACAATTTTTTTTAGACAGGATTACAGGATTACAGGATAGATAAGTTAGGTGGGCTTTGGATTGATGCCTTTGCTGATTAAGGGGAGTTGTTCGTGGCTACGGCTTAAAGATTAAGACCTTTTTCGACGGGATTGACGGGATTTGCGGGATGGTTAAATTATGGAGGCTTGGAGTGAGTGGCTTTACTAATGAGCAGATTAAAAAATCACATAAGATAAGTAATGAATATAGAGTGGAGGAAGGTTACATATGCTGACTATGCAACTGCGCATAACAAAATCCCGTTTGATCCCGTTAATCCCGTAAAAAATATAAAAGACCCCAAAGGAATACCCGGGGCCTTAATCTTTAATCGTCTTTTATCCTGTAATCCTGTCTAAGGTTTTAAGATTTAAAAGATTTAAGCCCTTTTTGTACGAAAATAAATTCTCATTCTAGTTCGTGTATATGGTTTATGTGAGTTTTGATGGGATAAGAGGGATAAATGGCTTTGTATGTGGGGCTTTGGGGTAAACAATTTTCTTAGACAGGATTAACAGGATCAACAGGATTTTTTAAAAAATAAAAACTCAATCGAAAGTCTTTATCATCTAAACAGAGCTTTGGGCAAGTCCAAAGTTCTAAAGCAAACAATTTAAAAATGCTTTTAAAGACCCAAAAGCAATGACCCCAAAGCATCCTGCAAATCCTGTAATCCTGTCAAATAAAAAAGACCCATAAGCCAAGACCCAAACAATACTTTTAAGCAAGGAAGCAAGAGGACTCGTCCGGGACTGCTGAAAAAAGTCCATATTCATGTCATTCTGGAATGAAACGAAGTGAAATGAAGAATCTTAAAAGTCGCATAAATACTCAGATTCTTCGCTGCACTCAGAATGATAATCCTACATAAGGAATTTAAAACCATTATGATCAGGCTAAAAAAATATGTATCAACCACCAGTATGGCCTTTAAATTTTTTTAAAAATCCTTGCAATCCTGTAATCCTGTCTAAGATTTTGTTTTTGTTTATTACTCCAATTCTAATTCTCCCGGTACAGCACTACTTTCTTTACCCAAGGCTATATTAAAATGTCTTAAAAATCCCAATAATCCCGTTAATCCCGTCAAAGATTTTAATTTTTACGTGAAAAAGACGAGGACAACGTTCCTGTCCCCGTCTCCCTCTCCAAGGGCTACCCCGGTAAAACGAATTTTAATATGGCCTTTGCTCCACCTGGTAATCCTCGCGCACATTCATCTGCTGCGGTGCGACAGTCCTTTGTTGTTGCTGCGAAGCCGCAGTCATTTGGGCAGGTTCAACCTGGTACCAGTTTCTGTCGTGCATAATATCAAAAATTTGCTTTTGAAAATTTAGCTCTTCATTATTTAGCTGGATAAAGGTATTTCTTGTGCGGTTATTGGCCGCCTCAAGAACCCCATGATGATAAGCCGTGGAGATTGACTTGGTACCGAGCAGTAAATCCGTTAACATATCTTTGTCACTTAGCTGCAATTCCTTCCACCTCCTTCACTTTTCTATATACTCACATCATATTTACTGCATGGTAGTGGTGTAACCACCGGTAGCAGATAGTGTTTGCTGCTGCAGCATGTTGTTCAAGGTACTAACATGTCTTTGGCCTTTATCTGCCATTTGCTGCAACACTCCCTGGATAGCAGGGTCTTGCACCTGGCTTAAATACATTTGAACTTTTTTGGAGCAGAGCTGTTCGGCCATTAATTGCTCCTGGATGACAAGCTTCTCTTTCTCGGTCAACTGTCCTTGGTGCACAAAATCACCCCCTTTAAGCTGATCCTGTGCCTAGTTTTTACCGATCGTTACTTTTTATGTAAAAACCCCTGTTGGTAAAAACAGGGGGGTAAATAATTGGGTATTCCTTTGGAGTCTTTTTTTGGACAGGATTACAGGATTGCAGGATAAAGATTTAAACATTAAGACATTGTGGGTTTTTTCTTTGGGGTCTTTTAGTTCTTTGACGGGATTAACGGGATTTCACGGGATAGGGATTTTAAAAGTTGGGAGTTGCTTTCTTTATGAGTTCAGCATTTATTATTGCCGGTCTCATTTACATAAGGAATTTAAAACCAAATTTTAAACAGACCCCAAAATGAGATTATTCAACAAGCCTTGCCACTAATGTTTTTTAAAAATCCTGTAATCCTGTAATCCTGTCTAAGCCTTTCTCTTTTTTGTTTATTGCTCCATTCCAATTCCCCCGCCACCATTACTTTATTTGCTAAAGCTATATCTAAAATGTTTCAAAAATCCCAACAATCCCGTTAATCCCGTCTAAAAAACAGGACCCCAAAACACTACTTGCATTAAGAATTTCATGCCATTCCTCTGGTCCTTTTAAAGGCCTCTCAAGAATAAGCAAATAAGTTGGGCTTTTACTTTTAAAAAATCCTTGAAATCCTGTAATCCTGTCTAAGATTTTCTCTTTTTGTTTATTGCTCCATTCCAATTCTCCCGCTCACCACCACTTCATTTACTAAACTATATTCAAATGTTTTAAAATCCCAACAATCCCGTTAATCCCGTCAAAAGGTTTTTGGGTTTTAATTATTCTCCCTCTAGCTTCGACTCTATCCTCTCAGCCCACACGCGATCCATTTCAACTTCCAAACTTATCCCGTCCTGACCATGCTCATGGTGCAGCACCTGCCCCTTTTGATGTATAGTATCGAGAAGACTGCTTTTATCATAAGGAATTGAAAATGTAACCCGTACTCTTTCTTTTCCCAGTGCATCTTCTACGGCACCCAGCAAATTGTCCAGCCCCTCTCCCGTATGGGCCGATACCGCCACCCAGGGCACATTCGGGTCTTGGAACACCGGTAAATCCTGCACCCTGTCCATCTTGTTAAATACCATTATAGTTGACTTGCCTCCCACGTCCAGTGATTCCAATACCGAGTTTACCGCCTCTACTTGTTCCGGATAATTGGGATGGGATGCATCCACCACGTGCAGTAAAAGGTCCGCCTCAACCACCTCTTCCAAAGTAGCCCTGAATGCAGCCACCAGATGGTGGGGTAAATTTTTGATAAAGCCAACAGTATCAGTAAACAAGACTTCCTGGTTATTAGGTAAGTCTACCCGCCGCGTGGTTGGATCCAAGGTAGCAAACAATTTATCCTCCACCAGCACCTCTGCACCCGTCAATGAGTTTAATAGTGTTGACTTACCGGCATTAGTATAGCCCACCAGGGATACCAAAGGAACTGGGATTTCCTTGCGCCCACGCCGTAAAAGTTCTCGGTGCCGCCTCACTTCGATAATTTCTTTCCTCAGATCAGATATACGTTTTCTAATCCTCCTGCGGTCAATTTCCAACTTGGTTTCCCCGGGGCCCCGGGTACCTATGCCCCCGCCCAGGCGGGAAAGCTGAGTACCGGTACCCACTAAGCGGGGCAGCATGTATTCCAATTGAGCTAATTCAACCTGCAGCTTTCCTTCCCTGGTACGAGCCCTCCCAGCAAAGATGTCCAAGATAAGCTGAGTGCGATCAAGTACCTTTACTTCCACAATTTTCTCCAGTTTGTTGGCCTGGCCGGGGGATATTTCCCGGTCGCAAATAACAACTCCGGCCTCTAATTCAGCACAGATATCCCTTAACTCTTCGGCCTTACCCGGGCCGATAAATGTAGCGGGATGCGGCCGTTTTCTCCTTTGTACCTGCACATCAGCTACGTATGCTCCGGCTGTTTCTGTAAGCCGGGCCAGTTCTTCCAAGGAGTCTTCCACTTCCTGACTGCCGGTGCCCGGAAGTTCAACGCCAATAAGTACTGCTTTTTCCTGGCTATCCTCACCTATTATTTCCATAAACATGACCCCCTGCCATAAAATTTTAAGTCTCGCCAAATATTTGGACATGCATCATTTGATTTCTAACCAAATATTATTATGTGATAACACAATCTGCATCAAAAAATAACAATTTTTTCCCAAGGGGGTGCTAATTAGTTGAGAAAAAAGGCCTAACATTATGCCTGGCCCTTTGTTTTGCTTTAATGATTTGTAATATAGCTTGGGCCGGGTACTCCATAACTATCAGTAAAGCCAGCAATAAACTGGCTTTATATGACGACGGCAAACAGATTCGCGTTTTCCCCGTAGCCACCGGCCGTCACCATTCTTTCACCCCGGAAGGAACATTCACCATAGTAAGTAAAATAGTAAACCCTTACTATGGGCGGGGTAAAATTCCCGGCGGCAGCCCGAATAACCCCCTGGGGCCACGCTGGTTAGGTCTTAGTATTGGCGGAGGAGGTACCTACGGTATACATGGTAACAGCAATCCTGCTTCCATCGGCACGTATGCCTCCGGCGGATGTATCCGCATGTACGACCAAGATGTTATCTGGCTATTTAATCATGTGCCCACAGGGACTCCGGTGACCATCAATAGTTCACCTATAAGCAATCCACTAAGAGGCATCATAGCTGAAAAGCCCAAACCAAAACCTATAAAACTTGTGGTACGCAACAAGTTATTATCACTACCCCACAACCAGGGCCCCGAAGAAAGGGGCAGTCATATTTTGATCCCCCTGCGCCCGGCAGTTGAAAATTTGGGTTACGAGCTGGTATGGCACAATAAATATAACATTGTTGAAATAAAAAAAGAAGGTATAAGCTCTTTCATAGATGTCGAAGGAGACTCCACTATGGTCGACGGTCGCTTCCACAGGCTGCCTACATTACCGTCTTTAAAAAACAACGGTCTTTACGTACCACTGGAATTTTTTAACCTGCTGGCGGGAATTACTACCCGGTGGAATGAGCAGGAGAGAAAAATAACACTGGTTTATAAGTAACCTACCGGTAAAGTCCCACGCACGTGGGACTTTACTTCTTTCATACCACATTCATACCTATCTACCCTCTTTCTATAATCTCCCCTTGCTGCCAACACTTATATTGAGTTATATTATACCCTACAATCAAAAGCAGGATGACAGCCACCTTCTTGATTCGACTTTTTCTAGCATATTCTGATTATTAGGCAGGAAATGGGACGTTTTACAACGAATAACTATTTTGATACTATTTTTTTTGGGGTGCTTTTTCATGATAGACATAAAAGTATTGGACAAAATTATCAATAACACCCTTGAAGCACTGGAACAAGGTAAAAAACAGCTTTATGATATAGCAGAGAGTACGCGCGAAGAATACCAACAAGCCTGTGAGGAGCTGGAAAAGGCAAAGGAAGAAGTTACCAAGATTATTAAGCGGGTGGATCAAATAGAGAAGAAAGAGAAAAATTCCCGCATCAGGCTAATGGAAGTACACCGAGATTTCTCCCGCTACACGGAGCAGGTTGTAAAGGCAGCTTATAAAGAGGCTCAAGATCTGCAGCTTTTGGTAAACGACTGGAGACACCAGGAAACCTTGGCCCGCTTTAAAAGAGACCAGCTGGCACGAAGAGTAAAACATTTAAAGGAAATGGTACAGAAAGCCGAGAATATGATGTCTCATCTGGGTGTTGTCTTCAATTACCTCAGCAGCGACCTGCAATTGGCTTCAGACAAGATAAATGAACTGCAAAAAATGCAGCAAATGGGAGTAAATATAATACGGGCCCAGGAAGAGGAAAGAAAGAGAGTAGCCCGGGAAATTCATGACGGGCCTGCACAACTTTTAGCCAATATAGTAATGCGGGCTGAATTTTGTCTTAAGTTGCTGGAGGTAGAGCCCAGGAAAGTAAAAGATGAATTGCATGGCCTGCAAGAGTCAGTGCGTCAAAGCCTGCACGACGTCCGCAAAATTATATTCGACCTGCGCCCCATGGTGCTTGATGACCTTGGCTTGATAGCTGCATTAAAACGCTACTTAACACAGTATAAAGAACAAAACAGCTTTAAGACCGAGCTGGTATGTATGGGTCCCAACAGGCGTATGTCATCCACCAGTGAAGTTGCAGTATTTCGCGTTATCCAGGAGTGCTTAAACAATATCCAGAAGCATGCCGGAGCTAAGCATGCCACGGTTAAGGTAGAAATGTTGGAAGATAAACTCAATGTAACAGTCCGCGACGACGGGCAAGGCTTTGAATTAAACACCACGGAAAACCAAAACAGCAGCCAGGAAGGATATGGCTTAGTTAATATTAGGGAGCGTACAGCACTTTTAAATGGAAACATTGACATTCAGAGCTCTCCCGGAAAAGGCACGGCAGTATATGTTTCAATTCCCGTAAAAGAATGGTTTGACGGCCCGCCTAAGGAACAATAAATTTCACTTTGACTTTCAAGGTAATAAAATTTAGTTAAAAAGGAGTTTGCCGATGGCTGGTAATAAAATAAGAGTTGTGGTAGCCGACGACCACGCATTAATTCGGGAAGGATTGAGCCGTGTCCTATCTCTGGACCCTGCCATATCGTTGGTTGGCGAGGCTGAAGACGGTAACCACGCGGTAGAAATTACCCTAGAAAAAAAGGCAGATGTGGTCCTCATGGACATAAACATGCCCCAAATGAATGGCATAGAGGCCTGCAAGTTGATCAGGGAAAAGTCACCTCAAACCAGGGTCATAGCTCTTACCATCCATGAGGATGAAGAATACTTGTTCGAAATGATTCGCTCCGGGTCTTCTGCCTACCTTTTAAAAGATGTAAGTCCCGACCAGTTAATACATACCATTAAAGGAACTGCGCAGGGTGAATCTTTTATCCCTCCCAAACTTATGGCCCGGGTTTTTCAGGAATTCAACCGGCTCTCTTCCGAACCCAATGAAGAAAACCACGGGCTTACCAAAAGGGAACTGGAAGTACTGGAACTTGTGGCCAAGGGGGAAAACAACAAATCTATTGCGGAAAAGCTGTTTATCAGTGAGAAAACTGTAAAGAATCACTTAACCAATATTTTTCAAAAACTCGAAGTAACCGACAGAACCCAGGCAGCTTTATACGCCATTAAAAATAAAATTGTTCAGATTTAAGAGACCCGTTTCCAAGAGAAACGGGTTTTTTGTCACTCATAGACCGCAGGTCCTATAGTTTTTAAGGAAACATGTCCTTAAATAAACCGTACCGGCGATTCATGTAAAAAAATCATGAAAATGCTAAACTGATATTACATAAGGCGGGAGAGAATCAACCGGAGGTGGTGCCAACGGGAGCCCTCAGACTCTGGGATGATGAAAGCGGGCAAGGAATGGTTGAATATGCGCTAATTATTGTATTTATTGCCCTGGCGTGTTTTACCGGACTAAAATTAATGGGACAAAGTCTTTCGCAATTTATTAAACAGGCTGCTCAAGAGTTTGAATAAAAATTTAGGAAAGGTGGTCAAATAATGGAACTTTTATTGAAAAGGTTTTTATCTGAAGAGGAAGGACAAGGTATGGTTGAATACGGATTAATCATTGCACTGGTTGCCGTAGTTTTGATTGGAGCACTTGTAGGTCTGCAGGGTGGGTTATCTGAAATCTTTGGTGACGCTCAGAATGCTCTTGAGAATCCGGCAAGTCAATAAACACTAAATAATGTTTTTATAATTGTTCCGCTAAACTGGCCCTACATTTAAAGTAGGGCCAGTTTAGCAACTAAGACAAAAGCGAAGGGACTGATTATTATGGCCCTGGAGATATTACTGCTGGCCGTATTATCCATCTGCCTCTACACCGACCTACGGTACAAAAAAATCTACAACTGGATTATCTTACCGGGTACCATAATAGCCTTAGCTTTTCAGTTGTTGTCGGGTGGTCCGGCAGAATTGTGGTCCAGCGTAAAAGGCCTCCTACTGGGTATGGCACTTCTAATCATCCCCTTCGCCATGGGTGGTATAGGAGCAGGAGATGTAAAACTACTGGGCTTCATCGGTGCCTGTGGCGGGCCTGGTTTTGTATGGCTCACCTTCCTGGCCACTGCTCTGGCGGGCGGGCTATTGGCCATACTTATACTCATAAAGAATAAAAAACTATTATCCAGCCTAAAGGTAGTATGGTACACTCTCCTTTCCCTTTTTGGGACTACCCCCCGGGTCAACATGCTTGGAACCCTGGAAGCGGAAAACACAATAGCCTTCCCCTACGGAGTGGCCATAACTACAGGTACGGTAGTGGCTTACCTTATGAGGTGAACTTGAATGTTATATCAATTAGCTAAAAAACTTCGAAGATCTAAAAGAGGTCAATCTCTTGTAGAGATAGCCCTGATTCTACCCATTTTATTAATTATCCTTTTTGGTATCATGGAATTTGGCCGTGTTTTCCACTCCTACCTGGTTATAACCCACGCGGCACGGGAGGGAGCACGGTACGGAATAATTAGTAAGGACGCCGCCCAAATAAAACAAAAGGTGCAGGATGCATCACCGGGAATAACGCTGGACCTGAGTGATATTGATGTTAACCCCTCCACCAATTTAACTGCCGGCGTCCCCCTTACCATTTCCGTGGAATACCAGTTAGACCTCTTTACCCCGGTTCTGGCTGACATCATACCCAATCCAATAGTCATTTCAACCTCCAGTACCATGCGGGTGGAATAGAGAGGTGGATATAAATGACCAACAACCTGCGTAGTTTTTGTAAGGAAGAAAACGGGCTGGCCCTGGTACTGGTGGCTGCAGCTATGACGGTAATTCTGGGATTTGCCGCACTGGTGGTAGATATCGGATCAGTTTATCTTACCAGAAGCCGTCTTATCAATGCATGTGACGCTGCAGCCCTGGCCGGAGCTCACGAACTGGATTCTGAAACCGGGTCCGCACTTGATGCCATGCAAGAGGCAACTGATTACCTAGAACACAATAATATTATATTTGGTGAAGACAGCTTCAATATTGAAGTAAATAACAAAACCATAACCGTAGAGTCTTCTCGCACTGTAAATTATACCTTTGCCCGGGTGCTGGGGTTTACATCTAATATAGTGGAGGCCCAAGCAGCGGCTATTTACGGACCTGTCAGTGCCGCCGGCGGTGTAACCCCCTTTGCGGTTCCGGACCAGGAACTGGTTTTTGATAAGCAATATGTGCTCAAGGAAGGTTCCGGTGGGAGTACAGATGACGGTTTCAGAATCCACGGTAACTTCGGCGCACTGGCGCTGGGAGGAACGGGAGCGAGTACGTATGAAGAAAATTTAAAATACGGCTATGGCGGCGCGCTTAACGTAGGGGACATGGTTACCATCGGAGATGAGGTGGTGACAGAAACAGGAAATATGTCCGGGCCCACCTACGACGGGGTGACCTACCGTTTAAACCAATGTGCCAATGGCTGCACCCCACAAAATTATGAAACCGATTGTGAAAGAGTAATTTTAGTACCCGTTTTCGACCCAACCACTTTGGATGGGGGTAGGGATGATGTTTTAATAGTAGGATTCGCATCTTTCCTGCTGGAGGGCGTAGACGGATCGGGAAATGAATCCGAAGTAACCGGGACTTTCCTGCAAATGGCTCCACCTCCTGATACTTCTTATATTATTGACCCCGACGCTCCTGATTTCGGCCTCCACGCCGCAAAGCTAGTAGAGTAAAACCCAAATACGAGGAGACGGCAACATGAAAAATAAGCTCATTTTATTATTGGCCCTGGTCTTTGCTCTAGTGGCCGCCTTCGGAACATATAAATACCTGGAAAATTTAAAAAGCACTTACCGGGAATCGGGCAATTACACCAATGTTGCAGTAGCTGCCACTCGCATCCCGGCCAAAACACCCATCACCGAAAACATGTTGAAATTCATAGAAGTACCGGCAGACTATATACTGCCGGGTTCAGTCATAGACAGGAAGGATGCACTGGGCAAACTTGCCCGCACCGACATTTACCCCGGAGAACAAATTTTGCAAAAAAAGCTTATTGGTAAAAATGATCCTGCCGGGGGGCTATCGGCAAAAATTACCCCGGGACAAAGGGCGGCCACCATTGCGGTAGACCAAGTATCTGCCCTTTCGGGATTGGTCACTCCCGGGGACAATGTTGACGTGGCGGTAACCCTTGCCGGGGACGGCGGTACCTTAACCACTACGGTACTTTATAATATACCGGTTCTGGCTATTAACAAAAATACAAGTCCCAATAACAATAAAGATAAAGCAAACCCGGCAACTGCAACTCTTATGCTAACACCTACCCAGGCCCAGGAACTCATACTGGCAACAGAAACAGGTGCGGTACGATTACTGCTTCGGGCACCGGCTGACGACAAGGCCGCCGGTATACCTCCGTCCCGGAAAAATGATCTTTTACATTAATGAAATGAGGTGTTTAGTATGAACCCCATAACTGTAATGATTGCAGATGATATAGCTAACACCAGAGAAGATATAAAGAGATTATTATACTTTGAAGATGACATGGATGTAATAGGAGAGGCCGGCGACGGTGAGGAGGCCGTGGCCATGGCCAAAGAAATGCGGCCGGACATTATTCTGATGGATATCAACATGCCCCGCCTGGACGGTATCGGTGCCACAGAGGCCATATCCCTGGAGCTACCGGAAACTGCCATTATCATTGTTTCCATTCAGGGGGAACAGGAATATCTTCGTAAGGCTATGGCCGCCGGTGCCCGAGAATTCCTGGTAAAGCCCTTTTCAGCCAGTGAATTGGCTGAAACCATCCGCAAGGTGCATGACACACACCAAAGACGCAGCGTGTATTTACAGATGCCATCAAAAGAAAAAGATACATCTTCCCCACACAGGCAGCAAGGGCGTATTATCACTTTCTTTTCCACCAAGGGAGGAACAGGAAAGACAACACTGGCCACTAACCTGGCCGTATGCCTCTCCCAGGAAACTAAGGGAAAGGTGGTTCTGGTCGACCTGGATTTAACCGCGGGCGATGCGGCGGTTCTGTTGAACATTAACGTTAAAGGCACCGTGGGCGACCTGGTACAAGAGCAGGATACCATTGATTTTGGGCTCATTGACTCCTTTTGCGTTCCCCACCTTTCGGGCACTAAATTGTTACCTGCTCCCACCAGCCCTGAGCAGGCAGAGCTAATACAGCCGGAACATGTGGAACAGATTCTAAGGGTACTAAAGGATAACTATGATTATATCGTAATAGATACTGCCCCGGTTTATAGTGAGATCAATTTGAGCGTACTGGAGTCCAGTGATCAGGTGGTACTGGTCTTAACGCAGGAATTACCCAGCCTGCGTCAAACCACTACCGCGCTTAAAATATTGGATACCCTTAATTACGCCCCGCGGGTACGGATAGTTCTCAATCAGCACAGCAGCGAGGCCGGTATCAAAACAGCTGACTTAGAGAAAAGCATCAACGGCAACTTATCCGCCATTATCCCGGATGACCGCAAAACTGTCCGGAGTGCTATCAATAAAGGGCTTCCCTTTGTAATGTCACAAACCGGCAGCCGGGTGGCCTTATCCGTGCGGGAGATGGTATCCACCCTGGGCCTGGCTTCCCCGGAAGGGATGCCGGAGGAAGAAGGATTGCCCAGGAAGACACTGATCAGTAAGTTCTTTAGCTTTTAGTCATTGGAGTGAGTTATATGGCTTTACTGGAACGATTGGAAGCTCAGCGAGCGGAAAAAACCGCCAGAGACCATGAAAAAGAAAAGGAAAAGGTCCAACCCAATATTGACCCGTACGAAAAGCTAAAATCCGAACTGCATAAAAAATTGGTGGCCGGCCTCAAAGACGTAGAGACGGAAGAAAAAGAGGATAGTGAATTGCTGGCCAGTCGTATAGAACAATTGGTTGAAGAGATGCTCACCGAAGAAGACAGTAAACGTATACCACGCCTGGACCGTTTACGCCTGGCCAGTGAGCTTATCGATGAAATTACCGGTTTTGGCCCCATTACCTCGCTGCTGAACGACCCGGAAGTTAGTGAAGTTATGGTTAATGGCCCTCACCAAATCTACGTGGAAAAAAAGGGGCGTCTAGTTACATCCAATGTACGGTTCAAAGACGATGCGCACGTAATGCATGTTATTGAGCGCATTGTAGCACCACTTGGCAGGCGTATCGATGAAAGCATGCCCATGGTAGACGCCCGTCTTCCCGACGGCTCCCGGGTGAATGCAGTTATTCCTCCGCTGGCCCTGCATGGCCCCACTATAACCATACGTAAATTCTCCCGGGATCCCTTCCAGGTAGCTGACCTGGTAAAGTTTGGAACGCTTACGGAACAAATGGCGGAATTTATTGATGTCTGTGTAAAATCACGTTTGAACATAGTTGTTTCCGGTGGTACAGGCAGCGGTAAAACCAGCTCGCTGAACGTTTTATCTTCTTTTATTCCATCCAGCGAAAGGATTATAACCATTGAGGACGCCGCGGAGCTTCAACTACACCAGCAGCATGTACTAACACTGGAGAGCCGCCCGCCTAACATTGAAGGCAAAGGTGCCATTACCATTCGAGACCTAGTCAGAAACTCCCTGCGCATGCGCCCGGACCGCATAGTGGTGGGCGAGGTTCGCAGCGGAGAAGCACTGGACATGCTGCAGGCTATGAATACAGGCCATGACGGGTCGCTGACCACGGGACACGCCAATTCCCCCCGGGATATACTCTCCCGCCTGGAAACCATGGTCCTTATGGCCGGGATGGAACTACCCATCAAAGCTATCCGCGAGCAAATTGCTTCGGCCGTAGACCTTATCATTCAGCAAAGCCGGCTCAGGGACGGAACCCGTAAAATTACCCATATTACTGAGGTGCAGGGAATGGAAGGAGATGTAATAATCCTGCAGGATCTATTCACCTTTCAGCAGCAAGGAGTAGATGCGGACGGCATGTTACAGGGAGAATTTCAGTCCACCGGCATTCGTCCCAAGTTTATAGACCGTATCGAAGCAGCCGGTTTTAAATTGCCGCCCAGTATTTTTGAGCCGGCCTTTTTTTAGGGGGGGGGGTACCATTGGAACCTACAACTATTACCATACTGGTTTTTATCTCGGCTTGCTTGGTAGTACTTGGCGTTTACCAACTAAAAAACGCTGAAGAACAGCTGGTGGCCCACCGCATGCAGCGCGTTAGTGCCAAGCAAGTAAAAGAAAAGCTGGCCCGTATGCATAATAAAGAAGAACATACTGACTTTTGGCGGCGACTGCTTGCCAATTCCAGCCAACTATTACTGGCCCGCCGCCTGGGCCGTAAGGTTGAAAAACAGCTAACAGAATCCGATATACCACTGCGGGGAGAAGAATTTGTAGTTATCGTGGCTGCATCCGGTATCACAGCCGGAACCTTTTTCTCACTCATTACAATGAATGTGTTAACCGGTTTAATGGCTGCCATTGCTTCTTCCCTGCTCCCTTTCTTGTTTGTGCGTACAGCCCACGCCCGGAGAGTAACCAAACTAAATGCACAAATTGGGGACGCACTATCTATAATGTCCAATTCACTTCGGTCGGGATTCAGTTTCCTGCAAGCCATGGACATGGTACGCCGGGAACTTCCCGATCCCATCAGCAAGGAGTTTTCGCGTACTTTCCGAGAAATTAACCTGGGTACGTCCACCGAAGAAGCACTGCAAAACTTAGTACACAGGGTAAACAGTGAGGATATGGAATTGATCGTAACTGCGGTTATGATCCAGCGCCAGGTAGGTGGAAACCTGGCCGAAGTACTTGATAACATCGGTAAAACTATCCGTGAACGTATTCGGATTAAAGGGGAAATAAAGACACTTACCGCCCAGGGACGTATTTCCGGCATCATAATTGGATTTTTACCTGTGGTATTGGCCGTTATAATGACTGGACTTAATCCTGAATACATAATGACTCTTTTTACCTCTGAAGTAGGTAGGCTGATGCTGCTGGCAGCTATTGGCGGAGAATTGTTAGGCATACTCTTAATTAAACGCATTGTCAACATTCAGGTGTAGGAGGTCTGGTGATGATTTATTTAAGTTTATTAGGTGTATTTGGTGTAGTCTTGACCGGGACCATTACCTCCTACCGCTTAATCTTCGGTGAGCGTATCAAAATGGCTGAGCGGGTCGACCAAGTGGTTGGCAACCAAAACGAACCGGTATCGGCGCGGGAGGAGGAATTGTCTGCACCACTATACCAGAGGGCTATTAAACCATTTCTGGCCCAACTGGCCGGTCTTTTAACCCGTTTTGTTCCCGCGGCCCGTGAAGCCTCGCTGGCGCAAAAAATGACCGAGGCGGGGAATCCAGGGAACCTGGCGCCCAGAGAGCTGCTGGTTATAAAATACCTCCTGGCTGCAGGAGCAGGCACCCTCCTCTGGCTGCTGGCAGGCTTAGCCAATACCAGCACAGCCCAGGGTATCCTGCTGGCTGCAGCGGGAATCCCTCTGGGGTGGATAATGCCTGACATCTGGCTAAAATCACGTGCCCAAAGACGCAAAGATGAAGTGGAAAAGAACCTGCCCGACGTTTTAGACCTGCTTACCGTAAGCGTAGAAGCCGGGCTGGGCTTTGACGGCGCTTTAATGAAGGTAGTGGAGAAGTTTAAAGGTGTGCTGGCGGATGAATTCCTGCAGGTACTGCAGGAAGCCAAAATGGGTAAACCGCGCCAGGAAGCGCTGCGAGACATGGCTGACAGAATAGCGGTGGATGATTTATCTAACTTTGTGGGCTCAATAATTCTAGCCGATAAGCTGGGGATCAGCATGGGAAATGTTTTACGCCTGCAAAGCGAGCAGATGCGGCAAAAAAGGCGCCAGCGTGCAGAGGAAAAGGCAATGAAAGCACCGGTAAAAATGCTTTTACCCATGGTTATGTTTATTTTTCCGGCTATTTTTATAGTGTTGCTGGGTCCTGCCGTGATCAATATTATTAAAGCTTTTGCACAATAAGGAGGGAGAAAATGGGTCTGCAAAACTGCCGCAATGGCCATGTATTGGCTACTCAAATAGAGTTTGCAACTACATTCAAGGCACGCCTCAAAGGCTTATTGGGCAGGCCATCACTCCCACCGGGAAACGCTCTGGTACTACACCCGTGTTCATCAATCCATACTTTTTTCATGCGATTTGCCATCGATGTTTTATTCTTAAACGGTGATTTTGAGGTTGTGGCAGTGCTGGAAAGTCTCTCTCCCTACAGAGCATCTAAAATATATAGGCATTCACGCGTGGTAGTGGAACTGCCTGCCGGCGTAGTTCAAGAGACAGACACTAAGGCCGGAGACAAATTAAACTTTAGCCTGTGAGGTGAATCTAATGAAAATAAAAAAGAATAATAAAACGAGGCCTCCCAAGAAACCATTGTTTACAGGTTTTTCCCTTACCTTCCGACTAAGCCTGGGCATCACCCTGCTGATCACCTTTTTAATGGCGGCAGTTGGGTTTGCTACCTTTATGCGGGATCGTAGTGCCTTTATGGAAGAAACTTATTCAAGGGGCTGGTCTACTGTAAGTTCAGTTCAAACTTTGGCTGCACTCCCCTTAAAACATGAGAATTACAGATTGCTCAATGAGCTTACAGAAAATTTAGCACAAGATCCTTTTATAAACCAGGCGGCCATTCTGGACGCTACCGGTAATTTTGTGGCTCATAACAACCCACAAATATTAAGCCGGCCGGAAGAAGGGCAATCCATTAAAGAAGCCTTATCCGGTAAAGAAAAACATGCCAATTATGTAATCGGCAGCGACGGAACCGCCACCGCCCTTTCCTTCTCGGCTCCCATTAAGGACGATAACAATAAGGTTTCCGGTTTTGTTAACCTTACTGTAGATCTGTCCTGGGTACAGGCTCACTTGCAAGAGACCATCAGAAACATTCTTTTTAACTTTGTACTGGCAGTAATTGCTGGCATGATCTTAACTCGTCTTATTATTTTGCGCTCTGTACACCGCCCGGTACAAACACTGGTTAAAGCTACAGAAAAAGTTTCCACAGGGGACTTCTCGGAACAAGTTCAAATTACAACCCGAGATGAATTGGGGCGCCTGGGCAATGCTTTTAACACCATGAATGAACAGCTGGGAGTTCTTTTTCTATCCCTTCGCAATACCGTATCAGAGATGGGACACGCATCAAGCTTGATTGTCCAGCGGTCGGAACAGTCACAAGACCAAGAGCAGGAAGTTGATGAAACCCGCCAGCGTGAAATAATGAAAGAGATTAATTCTTCGGCCAGGCGACTAACCCGCATGTCAGACAAGCTCAACTCCCTGGCCCTACAATTTAAAACTGAAAATACAGATTGAAAAAGGGGGACAATCCCCTTTTTTTAATTTGATCTAAATTCAGCAGGAAAAACATGGACAGAATAGAACTGTCCTTATTGCAGCAGAATTAATACTACTGTCTGGAGGAATTATCATGTCATTAAAGATCCTTTTATTTTCGGATTACTTGTGACCTTTTTGCTACATCGGGGAAAAGAGGCTGGAGAAACTCAAAGAGGAATACGACATCCAGGTAGAGTGGAAAGCATATGAACTAATGCCTGAAGGTAGGCCGCGACCGACTTCCGAACAGCTTGAAAAAGGGTTCGAGAGTTTCAAGAAGACCGCTGCTAAAGAAGGTCTGGAAGTTAATTTTAACCCTCACTTCAGCTCTTCCCGTTTGGCCCTGGAAGGTGCCAAGTACGCGCAGGAAAAAGGTAAATTTGAAGCATACAACCAAAGGATGTTTGAGGCTCAATTCATCAAAAGTTTGAACATCAATGATTTAGATGTTTTAACTACTATCGCCGGAGAGGCCGGTCTGGACAGTGCTGACTTCAGGTCCGCACTTGAAGAGGGACGCCTGAAAGATGCAGTGGAAGCTGATTTTGCAGAAGCCAAGAGGCTTGAGGTGATGGCAGTACCCACTTTCTTCATAGGTGACACCAGAATAGTAGGTGCCCAACCTGAAGCAGCCTTCATAAAGGCCGTAGAGAAAGCCAAATAAAAAAGAAAGGAAGCACGGGGCCGATTCTCGTGCTTCTTTTCTTAAGACTATTTGGGTCATTGCTTATGGGTCTTCTTTCTTGACAGGATTACAGGATTTGTAGGATGCTTTAGGGTCAATATTTTGGGGTCTTTAAAAGCATTTTCAAATTGTTTGCTTTAGAACTTTGGACTTGTCCAAAGCTCTGTTTAGATGATAAAGACTTTCGATTTAGTTTTTATTATTTAAATAATCCTGTAGATCCTGTTAATCCTGTCTAAAAAAATTGTTTGCCTCAAAGCCCCACATGCAAAGCCTTTTATCCTTTGCTACACATTAAACCTTATATTCAAAATGTCTCCGTCTTTGACCACGTATTCCTTGCCTTCCAATCGAACCAGGCCTTTATCCTTGGCAGCGGCCATGCTTCCAGAAGCCTTTAAGTCATCAAAGTGGATTACTTCGGCCCGGATAAAGCCCCGCTCCAGATCATTATGTATTTTTCCTGCCGCCTTGCGAGCCACTGTCTCTTTTTTAATGGTCCAGGCCCTTACTTCATCCTCTCCCACGGTGAAAAATGCCATCAGGCCCAGCTTATCAAAAGCCGCCCTGGCCAGACGGTCAACACCGGATTCTTGAATGCCCAGATCTTCCATAAATAACTCCCGGTCTTCCTCAGGCAGTTGGGCAATCTCCATTTCAGCCTGCCCGCAAACCTCAATAAGCCTGGTTTCTCTTTCCGCTGCCCAGGCCTCTAAATCCTGCCTGCGTGGATAATCACCGGCCTTAAACTGCTCTTCGTCGGTATTAACAGCTATCATTAAGGGTTTTTCGGTAAAGAAGCTGTAGTTTTGCAGTATTTCCTGCTCACTGTCGCTTAAATTCAGCTGGCGCAAAGAAACTTCGTTTTCCAGCGCATCCTTGAGCTTGCCCAGCACTTCCAGCTCGGCGGCAGCTTCTTTCGTTATTTTTTTGCCACCCTTGATACGCTCGATTCTTTTCTCCACCAGATCCAGGTCAGTCAGCAAAAGTTCCATGTTGATAGTCTCCACATCACGCAGCGGGTCAATGCTGCCGTCGGCATGAAGAACATCCGGATCGGAAAAAGCTCTTACCACGTGCACCAGCAGATCTGAATTCCGGATGGAATCCAAAAATTGGTTGCCCACTCCCTTGCCCTGGCTGGCCCCTTGAACCAGGCCCGGCACGTCGCTGAATTGAATCTGGGCGTAGGTAGTTTTCTTTGGTTTATACAGGTCGGACAAGAAATCTATGCGTTTGTCCGGTACTTTGGCCATGCTGACATTGGTTTCGGTTTTACCGGTCTGGTAGTTGGATGTTTCCACACCGGCATTGGTTACCAGGTTAAATATGGTGGTCTTCCCCACCATGGGCAAACCTACAAGTCCTATTTCCAAGATCGTCACTCCCGATTTTTCTTTATCAATACTTAAGAATTGTAGCATATTTTTCCACACAGCGTAAAGCTGGTAAAGATTGTTTGGGTCGTAGCTTTTGGGCCAACATTTATTTGACAAGATTACAGGATTCGCAGGATGCTTTGGGGTAATACTTTGGGGTCTTTAAAAACTTTTTAAATTACCTCTTTTTATTTTGGACTGTTCCGTAAGCTCTGCTTAGATAATAAAGTCTTTCGATTGTGTTGTTCTATTCTTTTAACAATCCTGTAGATCCTGTTAATCCTGTCTAAAAAAATTGTTTGCCCCATATCCCCACATGCAAAGCCTTTTTTCTTGCTTTCAAGTAAGCACGGCAAAGTTTCCTATACTCCTTGCTTAAAGATTGTTTGGGTCGTAGCTTTTGGGCCAACATTTATTTGACAGGATTAACAGGATTTGCAGGATGCTTTGGGGTAGTACTTTGGGGTCTTTAAAAACATTGTAAAGTTTTTGTTTTTAATATTTTGGACTGCCCTATAAACTCTACTTAGATAATAAAGGCTTTCGATTGCTTTATTCTATTTTTTTAACAATCCTATAGATCCTGTTATCCTGTCTAAAAAATTGTTTGCCCCAAAGCCCTACATGCAGAATCCTTTAATCCCACTATTTCTTCCACTGCAGATCATACAAATCATGCCGGCGCAGGTTTAAAAGCGGGATTTGTTGGCGTACCTTTTCCACCCGATCAATGTCAATCTCCGCCGTAATGGTCTCCTCGCCTTCTCCGGCCTCGGCCACTACTTCCCCCCAAGGTTCCACTACCACGGAATGCCCGTATACCACATACCCGGTTTCAGGATCCCTGGCCGGAGAAGCGGCAGCTACATAGACCTGGTTATCCACTGCCCGGGTGCGCATGGTCATCTCCCAGTGAGCAGGCCCGCTGGTAGTATTAAAGGCTGCGGGGATCACAACCAGCTGTACCCCCTGCAAAGCCAAAAGCCTTATCAATTCTGGAAAACGCACATCAAAACAGATTACGATACCTACGCGGCACCACTCCGTATCGAAAACCGTAAGACCATGGCCGTAATCAAGTGTGCTGGATTCTTGCACCTTCGGCCCCCCCGGCAGATCTACGTCAAATAGATGCATTTTGCGATAACTGCCCAACAACTCTCCCTGCGGGCCAAAGGTAAAACTACTGTTATATACCTGGTCTCCATCCTTTTCAGGTATGGACCCTCCCACAAGATAAATCTGCTTTTCACTGGCTACTTCCCTGAGCATAGACGTGGTTTCTCCTCCTGCAAAGTGCTCGGCATACTCAGGGAATAGTTTCGTCTGGTAGGGACAGTTAAACATTTCCGGCAGGATTACCATCCGGGCACCGTTGTCCGCGGCGCAGCGTACCATTTCTGCTGCACGGTCAATATTTTTTCTTTTATTCTCGGCAACATTAAGTTGGCATACGGCTAGTTGAAAAACAGCCAATGTGCAAAACCTCCTTTGCCATAGATATGGCAAGGTTTAATTTCTCTATAGTGCAAAAAACCCCTGCTGTTAACAGCAGAGGCCTTTTAACTAAACCTGCACAACTTCCTTTACTTCCGGTATATTCTCTTTAAGTACCCGCTCAATCCCCTGCTTAAGGGTCATTGTTGACATGGGACATGAACCACAAGCACCTGTTAGCTTAACTCTGACCACACCGTCATCTGTTACTTCAATGACTTCAACATCACCACCGTCCCTTTGCAGAGCAGGACGAACTTTTTCCATTACTTCATTTACCTTTTCCAACACTGTTTTTGACCTCCTTTCTCTATAATTGTATTATATCAGTTTGCTTTATTCTCTATGTGCAGTGAACTAGACAAACTTGTAGACATTTTACCTTTGATTAACTGCATTGACAAGTAAATTTTTGGGAACTAAATTAATTGAAGTTAACAGTTATTAATTTATTTACATCTTGTAATTGCCTGCTGTATTCATCTATACTATTTTGCATATCTTCCAGCCGTTCTTTCTCTACAGGCGTAATATTTTCCTTCTGTAACAAATCATTTTTTTCCTTCAATAAAGCTTGCAGTTTATCATTAATTTTCTGGTATTTCACGCTCACGGCATCTTTAGTTTGCGATTCCAAAACCTTACCCATCGATTTCATTTCCATTACAGCTTTATCGTATATAGCAGCAGGGAATTGTAATTCGAGTGTTTTTTCTTCCCGTCTGATTACCTCACCTGAGTATTTTTCCACTATATTATTCACCATGTTTAGCGCCTGGTTAAAATCCTGAACCTGTAGAGTTAACATTGCATTTCCTACTTCATTTACTGCCTCGGGCACTGCTTCAGGCAATTTCGCGGGTAATTTGGCGTCCTCTTCCGGCACGGCGGAAATGCCCATCTGCGGGCTGTCATCCGGCTGCGCGGGAGACATATCCCCGCTATCGTCTTCAGCTGGGAGAGCCATTATACTTACCTGCCGGTCATTTTCTCCGGCTGATTGTCCTCCTCCCTGCCCTCCACGCGGTTCTATGCCAGACGAAG
The DNA here is from genome assembly GCA_016278505.1 of Clostridiales bacterium. Classification (GTDB taxonomy): domain Bacteria; phylum Bacillota; class Desulfotomaculia; order Desulfotomaculales; family VENG01; genus VENG01. The sequence continues at coordinate 12,574 of JADQBQ010000023.1, read as the reverse complement.
GAGTAGGTCCGTCCTCTTTTTCCGGTGGGATAGCTTCTGTCTGTCTGCTCTCTTTGCGCAGCTTTACGCTGTCCCCTGCATTAAAGCTTTCCAGTGGCCCGCGCTGATTACTGCTTTCCGGCGCTTGCACCACATTACTTTCGGGCCTATGCCTTAAATCTGTACTAGCCGTTAACTGCTCCTTCGCTGCTGCATCTTCTTGCACAGAGTTTTGGGTCAAATCTTTATGACCCCACGGGGAAGGAAGCCCGTATAATAAGGTGGTTATGCCTACTGTTAAAAAAATGACTGCCGCCGCGGCAACAAAACGAACCCAGCGCTGCAGGAAAAAACTGCGGGGTGGCCTGGCCGGGCTAGGGCTCAAATCCTTGGCAGCTATTTGTTCACTAAGCCGGGTCCTAAATTGGGGTGGGGGAGATAATTCAGGTAATTGGCGCAAGAGATTAACAGCTTGTTGCATTTCTGCCAGCTCTGCCACACATACAGTACATTCTCTCAAATGGGCAGACACATCTTCTTTCTGTAATGCCTCCAGCTGTTCGTCCATATAAGCTGATAAAAGTTGTCTGACTTCCTGACACTGCATATTTCTCTCCCCCTTTACCTGACTAGACGCCCGCCTCGCTATGAAAGTTCCCCGGCTGCTTGCATTTTATTTTTAAGTGCCAGCCTGGCCCTACTGAGACGCGATTTCACGGTACCAAGCGAACACTCCAGCACATCCGCCATTTCCTCGTAGGATAACTGGTGCATTTCACGTAAAAGAAGGATCATTCTCTGATCCTCTGTAAGCTGGTCAATATATTTCTGCACACGTGCCTGCAAATCCCGCTGTTCGACAAATTCCTCCGGTGACTGGGCATCATCCGCAACAGCGATCTCGCCTTGGTTTGCCTCCATATTTTCCAAAGAAACACTTTTCTTACGACGCTGCTTCCTGAGTTCATCCCGGCATACATTTGCCGCCACCTTATAAATCCACGTGGAAAAGCTGGATTCAGCACGAAATTTTGGCAAAGCCCGGTACACACGAATGAATACCTCCTGTACCATGTCCCCGGCATCGGCATAATTGCCGGTAAAGCGATAGGCAAGAGTATAGACCTTTCTCTCATACCGGTTCACCAGTTCCTCAAAGGCCTCTACACTTCCACTTTTAAACTTATCTACCAGTTGTTCGTCGGAACACTGCATGTTATTCACCCCTCACCGGGCTCGCTTAGTAACCGGGCACATAAATCATAGTATTCGACAATTTCACACAGTATCCTGCTGCAAAAACCCTTCCACGTATTATGAATTGACATCAACCTGGCTAGATGTTATATTATTTAGGCACTTCATTTGTGGGAGATAGTTTTAAATCCCAGTTGCAAAAGTTAAACGATTAGTGTAAAATAGTTAATGTGTTGGGCCGAAGTGGCGGAATCGGCAGACGCGCGCGACTCAAAATCGCGTATCTCCGGATGTGTGGGTTCGACTCCCACCTTCGGCACCAAAAAGAGAGCGGGATTTCACAGTGTAATCTGTTGAAATCCCGCTCTCTTTTTGGCCTTTTATGAACAACGACAACCTTTTTGCTTCATCTGCAGTAAAAACATTTCCACAACATTAGGATCGAATTGGGTTCCCGCATTGACTGCAATCTCAGCCAGAGCGGCATCCTGTGATAATGGCCTTCTGTAAGGTCTGCCAGCCGTCATGGCGTCAAAACTATCCGCTACGGCCAGGATTCTACTGTATAAAGGAATATTTTCCCCTTTTAGCCCGCCTGGATAGCCATTGCCATCCCAGCGTTCATGATGGTGCAATACAGCCCTAATTAGTTTATCGCTGTAAGACCTTTTGTCCAGCATCCACGATCCATAATGGGAATGCTCTTTCACAACTTCATATTCCTCTACTGTCAACACACCTCTTGTCTCCAGAATCGAATAGGGGATTCTCATTTTTCCAAGGTCATGGAAAAGACCGGCCATAAACAACGCGGGATCAAACACTGTTCCCTGCATATAAACAGCATAACTTGCGACATTTTCGCAATGATTAATGAAGTATGGCATAATAACACCCTCATATTCAGCAAAGAGTTTGGTATGGTGAGTAATTAGCCATATAAAACAACTATCCCTTCGGGAAAGTTGTCAAATAAACTTCCAAAGCAGGAAAATATTGTCGCATCTTAACTATTAAAGCGCAAGGCACTTCTGCCCCGGTAGCTGTTCTCTGAACATGTCTAATATGTGGCGGTGGCAGGTAAAGAACAGCACCTGGTGCTCAGCCGCAATTTCCTTGATAACAGTCAATGCGCCGGCTAATCGCTCCCGGTCAAAATCCACCGCAATGTCGTCCAACATAACCGGGAAGGGCGCCACCCGAGTACTATAATGCCCGGCCAGGGCCAGTCTCAGGGATAAGTATAACTGGCCGGCAGCTCCTCTGCTCAGATTCGGTGCTTCCACTCTTTCACCGCTAGGCATCTCCACCTCCAGCTGCCCCGGAGAACCTATGGGCGATATCACCTTCATATATCGTCCGTGGGTCATTTCTTGCAAATAACCGGATGCCTTCAGCAATACCGCGGGCTGCCGGTCACGCTCGTGTTTTTCCCGTGCCATGTTTAAAAGGGTGGAGCACAGAGTACGCACACGCCATTCCCCGGCCTCCCGCTTCAGCCGTTCTTTCAGCATATCCCGGTCCTGGCGGGCCCGGGCCAATTCCTCCCCCTTTTCCATCTCTTCCAGGCGCAGTCTTTTTTCGGCGGCCACGTCACTGACTTCACGGGCATGGTCATCCAAAAGGCCCAGTTCAGCTTTGACCTGCTCCAGCTCCTGCAGGTTATGGTCACCGGTGGAGCTATCCAGCTCGGCACAAAATCCCTCGTATTCCTCCATAGATCCGGCCAGGGATAGTAAATTTTCCTTCCAGCCGTCCACCTTTTGCTTTAGCCCTTCACGTCTGGCATAAGTAGCAGCACGTAACCTGAACTCTTCCTCTTCGTTAGCCCCACCCTGTTCCAACAGCTCAGTTATATGCTCTTCCGTTTCCCTGAGCCCGGTGCGAGCCAATTTTTGATCAGCCTCGGCCTTTTCCAGCCGGGATTGCAATTCCCTTCTTCGTTCCGCGTCTGCCTCACTCGCTGCCAGGGTAACAGCCAGGTTGGCTATAAAACTGTCTGCGTTTGACCGGTCAGCCTGTTCCATATCTAATGCACTCGCAATGACATTTGCCCTTTGCAAATAACTTTCCACGAATTCTAATACCTGATGGCGCTCTTCACAGCTTACTTTAAATTTATTAACGCTGTCCCTGGCCTTATCTGCTAAATACAAAAAGGAGACAATGTCGGCCGGTTTCAATTCCGGCAGTCCCTTTTCCAAACACCATTGACGCCATTTGTCAATTAACCGGTCCAACTCTTCTTGTTTGCCTGTCTCTTGTTTTTTTATTTTTGACAGAGTTTCTTGCCTGAAGGCTAGTTCTTTTATCGCCTTTTGTTTTTCAGTTTCCAGCTGCTGCCTGTGGTGTTGTTTTTCCCTTTCCTGCTCCAGCCTGCGGCGGATTTCCGGCAAATCCGTTAGAACAATGTCCGGGGTACAGTCAAGTTTATTCGACAGAACATTATTTTTCTCTCGCAGGGATTGCAGACGGTTGCCCAAAGCTATCACGTTGGCTTGCAGGGTTTCCAATTCATGGTCCAGTGTCTCCACTTCCCGCTGGAATTGCTCCTGCCGGGTAATGGCTTGATGCTTGAGCTTTTTCAATAAGGCTTGGGCCAAAAAACCAAACCCCAGGCCTCCGGCTAAAAGCAGCATTCCTCCTGCATTCAGCCCGCCGGCCACCAGTCCCGCTATACCTAGGGCCGCTGCCAGCCAGGGCAGCCAGGCCAGTTTTGCATAACCTGTTTCACCTTCCATGTTTTTTTGTGCAAAATCTTTGCGGGCCTGTAAATCCCTGACACGCTTGCGCTCACCCTCTATTTCAACCTCAGCCGCACCTGTTTGCTGCAGGTTTAAGTTCAGTTGTTCCAGAGCTGTAAAACGCTCTTCCAGCGCAATAGTTATGCCGTTATTAACTGGCAGTGAGGAAAGCTCATTTTCAATATCTTTTAGATCTTCTTGTGCTTGATGCAGGTTATTCTGTACTGCTTCCATCTTCCGCACAATATCCCTTAAATTCCCTTCCCGCGCCCGAATTTGCTCTTCAAAATCTTCAGCCGTGCGGTATACAGTCAAAGAAAGATCAAGCCCCGCCACCCGCTGTTCATCCCACTGCGGGCCCAGGGCGGATAACCTCTCCCGCACATACTCCTGCAGCTGAAACATTTTGGCTTCCTCTTCCGTAAGCCTTTGCCTCTTTTCCGTGTATAAAGATCTTTCCTCATTTAAAGCCTTTATCTGTGGCCCGTATTTCATAAGCCGGGCATCAACTTCAAGCTTATTTAATGCCTCTTGTAAATCCTTTACTGCCAAGTCACATTGGCGCAAAGCATTAATCTTGGCCTCCCTGCGCTCCAGCAGTTTTTCCAGCCGGGCAGCACCGTCTGCCGGAAAAGTTTCAACAGGCTCCAACTCTTTCAAGCGGCTTATCCGGTGCTGTATTTTCACCCAGGGCTCCCGGGCCTTAATCAAATTTTCCAGCTTGCTTTTCCTCGATTCTAACCCGCGGCGCTTATTGCCCAGGCTAATCTGCTCTTCCTCCAGCTCTGCTAACTCATCCTTTGTCTTTAGGTAGCGTGCCGGTTGCTGTTCCAGCTGCTTAATCCGCCTATCGGCATCTTTTAACCCTTTCAGAAGTGCGTTTACTTTCTGCACCCGCCCCCGGGGATTAAAAATATCCCGTGCCGAGGACTCAAGGGTATTGACGGCCCTGGCCAGCCGGTCCGGGTTAACTCCGGTGCCGACACCGTAAATATGGGCACTTACCTCTTCTTTTTTTAAGTCTTCCAGTTTTCTGAGTTCATCCATCCCGATGGCAAAAACATTTCTAAATAAAACCGGACTGACCCCGTGCAGAATACGGGAGCGCAAAAATGAATCCCCTTCCCGTGTGCCGTCCGGTAATTCCACCGACACTTTACCGTCCCGCTTGCCGGTACGCTCCACACGATATATTTCACCGTTTTGGTTTTCCAGCAGCAGCCACCCTCCCACCTGGCCGCCGTGCACAGGCACTGTTTTAGCACCCTCTGCTTTAAAGCCAAAAAGAACTCCTCGGATAAACGACATAAAAGTGGACTTTCCTGCCTCATTTAGACCGTAAACCAGTACCGGGCTTCCATCCAACTCATGGCCGTCCACTGTATAATCACGCAGTATTCCGTAAGCATTAATATGTAAACCGGCTAGTCTCACAACTGATCATCCTCCCAGAGAAGATCGATGGCCAAATCTTCGGCGGCTTCCAGCAGCAGGTCCAATTCAGCCTCACTGGGAGATGAAACATAACTGCCTGTCCTGTCTTCAAGGGGGGCAAGACTTTCCCGCAGCATTGAGCGCAGCGTTTCATCCTTATCTGCCCTGCCGCGCAAAGCCAGTAGATCGGCCAGCAGGGTCTCTCCCTTTCGCAGTGCTTCTTTATCCAGCGGGATCCCGGTAGTACATTTAATTGACTCCGGCCAAATAAAATCACCATCTTCCCCTGCAAGGCGCAGGCGCAGTTCTTCCAGGATATCAGCCGGAGCCCCGCTTTGCAGCTTTCGGTGCAATGGGCCCCGGCCGGTGAGTATAATCCGCGTTACCACCGACTTTTTGTTATGGATGGACCGGATGCCGGTTAATTGATTATCCAACTGAGTTATTAGTTCACCTTCACTCTGTATATTATCTATGGAAATCCGTGTCTCAGTCCACCTGACATCGTCCACAGCCAAAAACTGGAGGTCAATAAGACCATTCTCCGAGACATTTACCAGGCAGCACCCCTTATCTCCCGTTTCCCGGGGATTGCGCCCCTGCGGGCTACCCGCATAAACAATGCACGGGCTGTCCTTTAAAACCCGATGAGAATGAACATGCCCCAGTGCCCAGTAATCCATCCCCGCCTGCACCAGGTCACTCACCTGGCACGGAGAATAGTTTTCATGCTCGGGTACCCCTCCCACATTACAGTGCAGAACTCCGATGGCAAAGGGAGCGTTCTGGTGTCGCTTAAATTTGGCGGCATAATTTTCAGTGACGTCCCGCCTGGGATAACTGATACCGTATATCCTAGCAATCTCTTCGCCCTGGCGTATTACCTCCCGGTATTCCACTTCTCCCGGGCTGAAAAAATGAACATTTTCAGGCCAGGTAAGCCGGGCCCTGATTCCATTATCAAAATCATGATTGCCATGCACCGCAAAGACCGGAATCCCTCGATCGGCAAGCCTTTCTATGGCATTGCGGAAACGCAGTTCCGCTCTTATACTGCGGTCAACCAGGTCATAAATATCACCCGAGAGCACCAGGAAATCAACTTCATACTCAATACATGCATCTACAATGTTTTCCAGGGCAGCAAAGGTACAGTTACGCAGGCGGCGTAGTATATTTTCCTTAATGGGCTCATCAATGCCGCTTATATGTTCAAAACCACGAAAAGGGCTGTCCAAATGCAAATCCCCCGCGTGGATAAAAGAAAAACCTTCACTCACATTTTTCCCCCCGGCTGTTTAAATTTCCGTAAACGGTATCCCAAAGATTTCGACAGGTGGTATTCCTTTCCTGCCGGAATACAAACGAAAGCCCCACGACCAGCGCAGGGCGGTTTAATTTTCTTTTACCTGGTTGTTCTGAAGGGTCTTCTTTGGGATAACGGCCGGCGCACTTGAGATTCAGCAACTATGCGCAGTGACTTTGCTATATCCTTGGCGTAAAAAATAAAGGGAATGGTTAACCCGATGGATACCATGGTGAGCATAGTCAAATTCGATCTAGAAAAATCTTGATTATTAAATATTGCCATCACCTCCGTTTTAGTTTTAGAGTAAAACTACTTGTAGTTATAGTTCCCAAGCGGCAAGAAAACAAACGATGAATAAAATGGCATTACCCTGCTTCTTTTTTATGCTTCCAATTAATAAAGGTGGTAACCAGCCAGCCGTGATTGGTTAAACGTACTGCTGCCCACAGCCACGGGGATATTTCCAGCCAGCCGGCCCCTGTTTTATCCAGGTACATCCCTGTCCCCTGTACTGCAGAGGTCAATTTTCTTTTAATGTTTTTGGCCAGCTTTTTGCGCTTGATTTTGATCCCTGCCCTTTCCGTCCATCTCTGCCACGCGTGATCGGATATGACAACATCCTGGTGTCTCGCCCTGATACCCCTTGCCATTGACGGCACCCCCATACCCGTTATTTATTAGGCGCTTAGAACTCTATTAAATAATATGGGAAGGTACATACCTTAAATGCCTAGTATAAGTTGGGCACCAAATTATTTGCCTGCTTAACCGGGAGCACTTTTTGCAGGAATATACATAAGGAAAGAGAAAATTAAAACGATATACTATTATAAGGAAATAAAGGAAGGTCCCACTTGTGTTTATTCGTAACGCTTCAGAAATCGATTTGCCCTCCATAGTGGAAATCTATAATGCCACAGTGCCATCCCGAATGGTTACCGCGGACACAGAGCCTAACATTATTTAAAGGGATGGGCTTTGAACAACTGGGACGATTACCAGCGGTTACCATGATGGACGGAATACCCAGAGATGTGGTAATTGTGGGATTGGCTGTTGGAGGTTAGTTGCAATATGAATAATAAATTCTCTTTGGGCATTGATATTGATGGAGTTATCGCCAACACGCAACCCTTGATAATTTCCGAACTGAATGCTTACTTTGATAAAACATACACTGTCAATGACTTTTATCATATGACCCCTGAAGAAGCTTATAACATTGACAGGCCGCAATTATACGATTTCATAGCAGAGCGCGAGCTGCGGCTGATTAAAGCGGCAGGACCGGTACAAGGGTCAGTAGAAGCAATACATAAGCTCAAAGAAAGATGCCGAATAACCATCATTTCCGCGCGCACCACAGAGTTTTACCCGAACACCGTGGATTGGCTACGAAAACATGGTATAAAGCACGACCAGCTCATACTGCTGGGAGAACATGATAAGCGCAAGACCTGCCTGGAAGAGTGTGTGCAATTATTCATTGAAGATTCATTAAAAAACGCAGAACAAGTAAGTTCTTGCGGTATCCCCATTTACCTTTTCAATGCCACCTATAATCAGGGTGAAATTCCTGATTTAGTCCGGCGGGTAGACTCATGGCCACAGATTGTTGATCTTCTGGAGGAAAAGCTTGCCCGGCAAAATTAAACAAAATGTAGTTTAGAGTAGAACAAATAATCATAAAATAAGTTAAATCAAATGACGGGGTGATTATTTATGGAAACTGTATTGATAAAACACCTTGGCAAACACGTTAACCAGGAAATACAAATTGAGGGCTGGTTATTTAATAAGCGCTCGTCCGGGAAAATAAGGTTCGTTATTGTTAGGGACGGCAGCGGCCAGGTGCAGGGAGTTATGGCCAAACAGGAAACGGACCCGGAGCTTTTTGAGCTGGCCGGTGAGGTTACCCAGGAGTCTTCTATACGGGTAAGAGGTTTTGTGCGGGAAGAGCCCAGAGCGCCCAGTGGGTACGAACTTACAGTTACCGGACTGGAAGTGGTGGGAGGCTCAGAGGACTACCCCATCACCCTTAAAAAACACGGTGTTGATTTCCTGGCCGACAGGAGGCACCTTTGGATCCGCGGACCACGACAGGCATCTATTTTGCGCATCCGCTCGGAAATTGAACAGGCCATACGGGACTTCTTTTACCAACGGGACTTTATTCTGGCTGACTCCCCCATTATCACCTCCCTGGCCGCAGAGGGTACCACCAACCTCTTTGAAATAGATTATCACGGAGAAAAAGCATACCTTGCTCAGACCGGGCAGCTTTACAGCGAGGCCACTGCCATGGCTTTAGGGCGTGTTTATAATTTCGGTCCGGTCTTCCGGGCTGAAAAATCCAAAACCAGAAGGCACCTGCTGGAATTCTGGATGGTTGAGGCGGAAATGGCCTATTGTGACTTTGAACAAAATTTGAAAGTACAGGAAGAATTGGTTTATTATATTATACAGCGGGTGCTGGAAAGAAACCGGCTGGACCTAAACACCTTGAAAAGAGACATATCTAAACTGGAGGCGGTAACACTGCCCTTCCCCCGCCTAAGCTACACCGAGGCCGTAAAAATACTGCAGGATAGCGGGGAAGATTTCCAGTGGGGAGAAGATTTCGGTGCCCCCCAAGAAACGTTGCTTTCCGATCATTATGAGTCACCGGTCTTTGTGCACAGGTTCCCCGCAGATATAAAAGCCTTTTACATGAAACCTGACCCCAGTGAGTCCAGGGTGGTTTTAGGGGCCGACCTCTTAGCCTCCGAAGGCTACGGAGAAATAATAGGCGGCGGGCAAAGGCTTGATGAGCTGGAACCACTGCAGCAGCGGATTAAAGAGCACAACCTGCCGGAAGAAGAATTTGCATGGTACACGGATCTGAGGCGCTACGGATCGGTTCCCCACTCCGGTTTCGGCCTGGGGATCGAAAGAACTGTGGCCTGGATCTGCGGCCTGGAACACATCAGAGAAGCAATACCGTTCCCACGCATGCTTTACCGCATCAGGCCATAATTTTTTAAATGGCCCACATATAAAAAGGGGGACAGTCCCCCTTTTTATAATTACCAATCAAAATGGGGTGTTAATATGTTAGATATTAATCAAATAAACAATGAAAGAAAAGGAGATTGGATTGAAACCTTTACCGGGCGGCAATTCTGGCCGCTGGACCCGCGTGCGGAAGATGTTTGCATTGAAGATATAGCCCACGCCCTTTCTTTACTCTGCCGCTTTAACGGCCAGTGCAAATGCTTTTACAGTGTAGGAGAACACTCTTTACTTTGCAGTGAAATGGCGTTAAAACAGGGAATGGGCCGTAGAATGGAACTACTGGCACTACTGCACGATGCAGCTGAGGCCTATATTTCTGATGTATCCAGGCCGGTAAAGCCTTACGTACATAATTTTAATCAAATAGAAGAGCAGGTGCAAAAGGCTGTCTTTGATGCCTTTTCCATTCCTGAACCCGATGAGGATGAAAAGCGATTAATAGAAGAAATAGACCTAAAGGTACTGGCAGTAGAAGCCAATGTTTTAATGCCCTTTAATAACTGGGAATTACCATACCCGCCAACTAATCGGTTAGCAATAAATGCACTTAACCCTGATGACACCGAAGATTCATTTCTAACCCGGTTTCAGATATTGCAGAGCATAGAACTTTAAAAGAATGCTAGCAATATTAAGATGTTTTTGTTACCGCAAGGGCCAATGCACCAACAAACGTAATGGCACCTACCACAGCAAAGGAAATTGGTAATCCCACCATGGCGCCGGTGGCACCAATCAAAAGCGATCCCAGCGCAATGGCTGAATCAATACAGCTTTCCTCCACCGATAGTACCGTACCCCTTATTCTCTCTTCCGCTTTATCCACCAGCCAGGCCACCAGGGCCGCAATGCCGCCGGAAAAGCCTATTCCGGCCAGATAGCTGCTTAAAATAAGAATACCTGGATTTCCGGGAAGGAAATACAGAGAGCCACACCCCACTGCCAGCATCATCACCGACGGCCACACCACAGCCTTGCGGCCCAGGCGATCGGAAATATAACCCATAGTAAGGTTGGCTGCAATACCGGCTAAGGCGAAATATGTAAAGTAAATAGCAGGATTAAGTACATCTGTTACCTGGGAAATGTAGACAGTGGCGAAATTCAAAATGCCACCGTATCCCAGGGACAATAAAAAAACCCCGCCGTAAATGGGCCAAAGTGTCTTATCCTGCAGTGCCGAAAGCATATTTTTATAGGTACTTGTCTCCTCACTTCCCGGCAGCGGTGAAGCATTGATTAAGGCAATTAAAATCACTGCCAAAAACCCGGTTAAGAAGGTGAGCACAAAACACGCAGCAAAACCGTAATCAATGATCACAAGCTGCGCGGCAGCCGGCCCGGTTAGCAGAGCCAGCGTAATCACCAAACGGTAAGCCCCAACATAAGTCCCCAGTCTTTCTCTGGGTACAATGTCCGCTACAAATGAGCTGCTGCTGGACAAAAAAGCGGCCAGGCCGATCCCCTGGTAAATTCGGATAGGAACAAACATCCAGTAGCTGGAAACCATTAATAACAGTAAAGGAGTTGTGGCAAAAACAAAAGCCCCTATTAAAAGGGGCATTTTTCTACCCTTTTTATCTGCCATGGGCCCAAAGTACAAACGCAAAATCACCCCGGAAATAAAAAAAACAGTACCCTGCAGGCCCGAAAAAAATTCATCCCCGCCCATTTCCATAACGTAGAGGGGAATCACTGTCATGGATGTATAAAAATTAATAAAGACAAAAAAAGCGCCAAAAAAAATTAAAGCCAGGTCACGCAAAAATTTATAATTCTGTCCCAAAAATGTCCACTCCCGCTATGCCGTAAAAGTCAGCAATGTTATTGTACATTAAAGCATAGCTTTTATCTTCAATAATAAACAGGGACAATCCTTCTACTTTGTCTAATATTTGCATATAATGTCTTACTGCACGGAAGCGCGTTGTCATGCAGCTGCCGCCGCAGTCGCGACAGCGATGACAACGTTAATAATCATAGGGCGTCTTCACACGATGGGCGAACTAGGAACGCCCGTTACCGGGCGCTCCCGCAAAAGATCCGTAAGTAAGGAATTACCTTATACGCGTCCATTTTACCTATAAAAAAACTGTCCAAGACAAAGGGCATAACAACCCAACTTTCATCTGCCTCTTAAGAGGCAGATGAGGCCGGGATCTTTAACCTGGAGTGTATTTTGGAGGATTTTGCAGCCACCCCTTCATTTTTCCATATTTACAAATGCCATTAAAAATATCTAACTCTTTCTTTAAAAAATCAATAAACATTTCACGTAAAGGATCATTATTTATAATAGAACGGATGGTGCGAATATGGTTATCTAAAAAAGACTGCATATCCTTAAAAATCTGTCTAAACAAAAATTCATCTTCAAGTACTTCTGTATTGGCAGGGAGCTTGACGCTCTTGGGTGGTCGATTAGGCAGGGGGATACGATACCGGTTTAATTCATCTTCTAAAATATTTACTTCTCTTTCCAGTGTTTTATATAACCCATGGCTTAATGAGGCCTTAAAATCTGGATCGTGACCATAGTTATGATAAATCTGTGTCAATTCAATAACATCGTAACGTGAAACTAGCATTTCCCAAAGCAAAAATGCCTCTCCACTATCCAAGGTGGGTGTTTTAGCAGTCTCACCTTTGCCGATATGGTAATTACCAATTTGGACCATGATACCCTCCTATATTCTACTGTTTCTTTTAGTATTTCAACCATAGGCTGTGTTTATTATTAACACTTTATGGTACAAAGGATATCCAGATCGGGAGAAAACGTGCTGCACATTATGTCTGGATTGCGAGTGCGACGAGAAGCGGCTTCTTCTCGAAAGATTAGTGCAGACTTAGTCTG
>JADQBQ010000039.1 GCA_016278505.1 Clostridiales bacterium | reverse complement strand
AATTTGTTTCGACCTTATATTTGGGGCTTCTGAGCTTATATCATAACTTTCGTCAAAATCACTCCATGGATTAAAGACATTTTCCGGTGATTCATAGGCTTGAAGTTCTTGAATGAATTTATTTATGTTGCTCTTCATGGCTGCTACCTTTCACTAGTTAGTGAATAATTCAAGCCTGACCCCGATAATATGTGGCAAGTGGGGACGGTCCTCGCTTGCTAGCTGACAGCCTATTTAAGCAGAAGGAAGCAAGCGTTACCGCACTTTAGCACTTTGCGCATCCTTCCGAACAATGAATATTACCCCCGGTGCGCGCCAGTTGCATTACCGGTTTACCACAACTTGGGCACAGAGATCTCTCCACTTCACGGCTTAAAGGGTTAAATACTACTTCAAATGGGAAAAGCTCTTCCCTTTGCTGAACCTCCAACTCCAAATTCAGCTTGGGCAAGTGATAGATAACGATACTGTCCAGGGTAACTTCCGCCTCCACGACAAATTTTTCTCGAATATCATGCAGTCGCCGCTCCCGGTCAGATTCAGTGGCTGCAATTTGCTGTTTAAACCTTTTTTGCCTTTCTAAATCCCGGCTGCGGAATAACTTGCGGCGCAATTCCTCATAGGTTCGATCGTAATAACGGGTAGCTTTGGACAATTCTTTTTCCCTGAGACCGGCCTGCCCGCCCTCAATCTCTTCCATTTTCATCCTCACCATGGGACCCACTGCCATACAGGCCCGATTATAAGCATCTTCCATGGTAATCACCGGGGCCTGAGGTAGTATATGCTCCCTTTTTTCAAGGGGTATTGCTTTTTGCAACAAAGGTAACAATTTCTGTACTTCGCTGTCCTGCCTTCCCGTATGCATATCCACCAGTACAGAATATAATTCCTCACGCTTTTCATCATACCTGAACACACACCGAAAGTTGAGCTGGTAATAGATAAACTCCAAGGGGTAATTTTTTTTCAGTCGGGGCGGCTTACACTTGATAAAACTGACGGTTTGCCCGATCTGCTCTGCAGCCTTTGTCGGCAGTTCCAGGTTCGGCACTGGCACGTAACATTGCACCACGCGCCCGGTAGAAAGAGCGAGCCCGGTTACCGCATCCAACAAATAACTACCGAAAGTTACAAACTGGCAGTCTTCAGTTTCCTCGGCCACTTCGTAGTCAAAGGCCAGGCGCAAAAAACTTCTCCCGTCAAATACTTCTCCCAGATCCTCCGGCAGAAGCACTTCCACCAGAGCAAACCCCGTTTGCTCCACCATGGCCCCATGGCTTTCCAGGGTACGGGTAACGAAATTCTGGACAGAATAAGCATTATTCCACATCAGGCACCAACTCCCCCAGCAGACGCTCATCCACTTCTTTAACTTGCCGATAATGTTCCCGGGCCTGAACCAGTTCCTCGCCCAGATCCTGCATGCGCCGCAAACAATCTTCTTCCTTTTTGCTTCCGGCCCAGATCTCCAGTAGCAAATCCTCAAAATCTTGTTTTTGCTTAAGGTTGCCCAAGATCATATCCAGTTCCCCCACCACCAGCCGGAACATATTCAGCTTAGCGTCCAGGAGTTCTAAAATACTGGCTTCAATGGTATCCCGGGCGGAAAGGTTATAAATATAAACGTCTCTTGTCTGTCCTACCCGGTGGATTCGCCCGATGCGCTGTTCAATACGCATGGGATTCCAAGGCAAATCATAATTAACCATGGTATTGCAAAATTGCAAATTACGCCCTTCACCACCGGATTCCGTGCTAACCAAAACCCGAGCAGCCCCGGAGAAATCCTTAATCGCCTGTTCTTTCTCAGCACGACGCATACCCCCGTGGAAAGTGGCTGCCTCCAGGCCGGCATCAGTTAACAATTCAAAAAGATAAGCCCTGGTACTCTGAAAACCGGTAAATATTATCACCTTACCATCCTGGCGGGATAGCAGTTCCAACAGCATCCGGGCTTTAGCATTGTCTTGTATTTGTGCTGCCTTCGCTGCCATCTCTGCCAGCTTTTCCTGCAATTCGGCAGGATTTTCTCTGTTGCCGGCCAGTTTTTCCAAAGTGGGAATTACGGCCCTGCTGCTGCTACCCACCTCGCGTTGCAACGTTTTGAGCACAAACCGATTAAGCCCCTTATTTCCTTTTCCTTGAAACTGTCCACGTACCAGGCCGGTAACCTCCTCATATAAATGGTGTTCCTCCGAGGTTAATTCCACTTCAATAGTGTCAGCGTGCCGGTGGGTTAAAATGGATCCCGTTTCGCTACGGCGGTTGCGCACCATGACATCCCTCAGAAACCCTTTCAAATCATTTACATTATTAGGCTTAAGACGGTCATGTTTGGAAATGTAACGGCGTCGAAAATTACCTGCCGTATCCAGTTGCCCAGGACTCAAGAGGGTAATCAAATTAAAAATTTCTTCCAAGTCGTTCTCCACGGGAGTGGCTGTAAGCAGTAAAATATAACGTTTCTTCAGCCGGTTAGCCAGCTGCCAGCCCTGAGTTTTACGGTTTTTCAAGTGATGCACTTCATCCACAATGACCAAATCGTAGTCTTCCTGGCAGACCTGTTCTGCCGTCCCCTTACGTTTAGCCTTATCCACTGACGCTATCAGGCGGTCATATTGCTGCCAGCCCTGCCCGTTATTTTTAAATTCTGATCCGTCGGCTATTTTAAAGTCCAAATTAAACTTGGAGCGCATTTCTTCCTGCCATTGTTCAATCAGTGAGGGAGGAGTAAGGATAAGAATCTTTTTGGCCAGACCACGCATTATGTATTCCATCATAATAAGACCGGCCTCAACTGTCTTGCCCAGACCTACCTCATCGCATAGAAGAGCCCTGCCGCGCATGTGCTGCAGAACATGCTGTACCGTTCGAATCTGATAGTCAAAAGGTTGTACATTGCGCACGATATGTGTAGAAAGGAGAGTATCGAAACCAGGGCTTAGAGCGAAAGTCAACCCCTGGTGATGTAAGTAATAATCCTCAATTCCAGCTCTATCCCCGCTGAAATTACCTAATATGTTTTGTGGCCCACCGGTATTAGAAAAACAAATGCGGGGATGAGAAAAATTGTCTGAAATAAAGAGTGGCCGACAAAGGTTATCGGCCACAAGAAAAAGAGTTTCCCCTTCGGCAGGTGTGACAAAAAAACATTCCCTTTTCAACGCCTGTATAAACCTACCCAGGCCACGGGCCTTGAGCATATTTTCTTCCAGGTCTGCAGTGCACTTAAGCTGTTTATTTTTGGCATTTACCAGCTTTACCACCCCGGACGGAGCAAACTTTTGCACTATAAAGCGCAGAACATCGTCCATTTCCAAACAATCCAACTCCAAAAGTTCCGTTCCCGGGCAACAATAATAGGCTCCTTGCATAAGGCATTATACCCCCTGCCAACAATATGTAAAGATTACTGCAATTTCGACAAGAAGCTTAAAATTTCCTCCCGGGGATTTCGCATTACGGGGTCAGGCTTGAATTATTCACTTATTCCTTTTCAAAATTAGGATAATTTCCCGAACATAGTCTGTTCCCTTGCCGAATACCCGATTTTTATTTTCGCTATCATTGATAACGGTCAGTTAAGCTCTCGCATTAACAATGTATTTGTTACATTGCAATGCCTTTTACTCAGCAGCACTGACCGCTCTACAAAAATTATACTGTTTAATGCAATAGCACACCTGCTGTTTCTCCTTCGGTATAACCTCAATAGGCTTCTTTAAGTTTGTGGGCCGCTAAATTTCGGCAGTATCCCTATGGCCATCATTTAAACATTACGGTTGGGGTGAATTATTACCAATTTTGCCGGTGCCGTAGAACCAATTACATGCTCAACCCCCGCCGGAATTTCGATGAAAGCCGGAGTCTTATCGTAATGAACAACTTCTTCCCGGTCACTGCGTTCCAAGGTAATAGTACCTTCGGTCAGAACAATAATTTCATCAAAATTATGACTTTCCCGGGGGGACTGGCCGCCACCCGGCGCAAAAACTACTTCCACCTCGAACTCATGCCGAGCCCCTTTGTATAACCGGGTAATATCCGGGATTTTGGTGGTCATTATTATCACCTCCTAAAAATATTTCTTTAAAATATTTCTTTGTTTTTTAACCGCCTAGCTAGCATTAATATGGATCCAAGGAAAGGAAGGATTAATTTCTTCCCGTCAAAATCGCTGCCAGGTATGGGTCATTACGGCAACTTCGTATTCCCACACCCACAATTCGGTTATTTGATGTACAAAAGCCAGCGTAAAAGCATATAAAGGTGAACCTCGTCATTCCGGTTTATATAATAGCTTTTTAAGTGTTTGATAGCGTCATCATACTTCCCCAGAGCCATATTTACCAAATGAATAGCGATTTTTGGTTTTGCCCGTTTGTGCAGTTTCTCCAGAGTTCGCCTACTGGAAATAGGTGATCAGGGATCATGACTTAAAACAAATCTTTGTATATTTTTTAGCAATAAAAAACCCTCTAATAATAATCGTAGTGTCCTCGCCATAACTCACATCTGGTTAATAATACCAACAATTAGTGAATTATTCAAGCCTATCCCCGCTCTATCAACGCCACGCACTCCACATGTGTTTTGAGTGCGAGATGATAATATCTAGCAATAGAGAGGCCCCCTCATTTCCTATTGTACTAGGATAAACACAAATCTTGTCTGATATCGACCTAAGAAGTTACAAATTGCTGCTTTTCTTTCTTGCAAATCCGCATAATTGTGTCTTTTCCAGTAATTACTGCTACAGGTAATCCCCCAGGTGGTTGTAGCCACTGACCGCTTAATAGCATGTTATCAAGGCCTTTGATACGTCCTGTATGATTCAAAGACTTTCCACTAATAGTCGGCCAAAAACCCATAAAAGCACCACGATAAGCATTGCAGTACCGTACGTAAGTTTGTGGGGTAGCCACATCCAACAGCTTCAGCTTTCCTTTTTTGTTTGGAAAACGAGTTTCCATTGCATCGATTACTGCTTCGCCAATCCGCATTTTTTCCTTAGCATAAGCTTCCTTATCTTTTATTAAGGCTTCCCACGCATCTAGTTCCGGCTCAAATTGATTAATGGCAAAAGTAATTACGGTATGCCCCTCTGGAGCAAAGTTAGGCTCATAGTCATAATGAGTCATTTGTAAATGCTCTATTGGTTTCTGATTTTGGTTAATATCTACCGTTTCCACAGGAAACTTAAGTGTCCGGGGAACGTCGTTCATTTCACCTTCATAGCCTATTCCGATATAAATGTTTGATGCCAAAGGATATGTATCTGGATTATTGTACCTTTCCTCAAACTCTAGGTCAGGGTAACGTCCCTTTAGTAGCTTTTCATATAAAACCTTAGCGTCACAAGCGGCAATAAAGTAATCTGCTTCGAACCGTTTGCCGTTTGTACATTTAATACCCTTTACTGTACCTCCTTTTATATCTGCTTCCACTACCTCACAGGAAGCTTCCACTGTTCCGCCTAACGATAGGTATCGCTCTACCATGCGCTTAGCTAGTGCTTTGGAGCCCCCTTTAGGAATAGACGACTGCCCACTAGTAAAAGTACCAAGAGGAAAAAGAACAGATATTGCACCATAATCTCCTTCTGGCATAAAGGAAGCTATAGCTTCCCTCAAGGCCGGGTGTTTAAACTTCTTGGCCAATTCCGTCACACTAATCTTTCCGTATTTCTGCATTATAGGGCCCACATCTTTCATCGAGAAAATGTACTTTATTTTTTCAATCGGATTCATCAGGTCTAAAGGCTTTCCTGCCGGTACTGAAAATGAATGCAGCCGCTTTATATCACTGCAAAACTCTTCTATTTCTTCTTTATCCTCTGGTGATATCCCTAGCCAGCTTGACTTAAGCCGATCAAGATCGCGATAGAAATTTACTGTTACGCCGTCATGTTCAACAGCCATAAAGCTCTCAGGATGGTATACCTTAACCCCGTCTAGAGCGCCTACGGTGGTCCAAAGATCATGAATCGGGGTTCCCTCTTTCGTTCCCACAAACCAATGAATACAACCATCTATATGGTAGCCTTGACGGTCCCAGCCCGTACATTCCCCACCTAAGGTATGGTGCTTTTCCACTATAATACTCTCAAAGCCATTTTTCTGGGCAAAGATACCAGCACTCAACCCAGCAATTCCTCCACCAATTATAACTATTTTTTTCATTGTTTGTTCTTCCCCCGTTTTATTTTTTGGACAAGCAAAAGGTCCTCACCGGTTTTCATAAGTAGCTCTTCAACGTCCCTTTCATTGAGCCAGGGTGGTATATGACCATTGGCAACCATGGCTGAAAGTAAACTCGCCTTTCCGATATTTTCAAAAATATTGGGTCCTGTTTGCTTTGCCATTAGCTCGTTCGAGATAGCAAAAACACGTTGAACTACAGACTCAATTAAATTTTCAATTGTTTCAAAGTTAACGTAAATTGGAGCAACGGAACTGCCTAAGCGTTTCGCTACACTGCGTGCCGTAATAGCAGAAAAACCGTTTTCTTTGGCAATTTCAAATGCAGCTTCTATAATATTTTCTTTATTAAACTTAGTTTTAGGTGGCATATCTTTATCCCCCTCCCCTTTAAATAACATGTGTTATATAACTACAGTTATATATTAGGCTAATACTTTTCTGTGTCAAAATTATCTTATTTTCTCGCTGCGATGTAAAAAAATTAAACTGCTTGTGGCATTCCCATAGATCCATCAGGTACCCAATAGGCATGAGCCACACTTCTTCTTCCCTGCGGTTTAAGTGAGCAGTGCCCTAGTAGATAAGCCGGATAAACAACTCCTGGTCGCTTACCCGACCTCCTCGTTTTTTAACGGTTCACTCTCCACATGGCGTTTGGTGCCCCTGAGCATGCTGGCCATAATGGCGTTTTTATACTCTGCTAAATCAAAGGATGTTGTTAGGAGTTCCACTTCTTCTTCTGTAAGTAGATCCTTCTTATCTTCCTTATTCCTTAGGTTGTGGATTAGAAAAGACTGATTAGCCAGTAAGGTAATCAGCCACACTACTTCGTCCAACGCAAGTTCAAAATCTTTGGTGTTCATCAGCTTATTGCCGAGGTTTTCGAGATCCCCATAGTGCTGGGCGATTTGTTTGGTAGCCCTGGTGGTGAAAATGAGCTTGTACTCCCCAGGTTAGAAGTAATTTAGTTAAAATTTCTATATTTTTTATGCCTTCATACTTGATTGAGCAGCCAATTTGTGTCAAACTATTAGCAAGCTAGATTTGCTTTTTGTTTTGACACATAGCTTAACCTAGCATATAATAAAAATAACTAATGCAGGATGATTCGCCGTCCTTAATTGCGCTAGGTTTAATACAGGGTAGTTCGCTGCCCTAGTAATTATGTGAGGTTTAATGCGTTAAGGTTAGAGTTAATCTCTAGCCTTAATTCTTTGTTCGGGGGATTGTTATGGCCAAGCTAAAATTTTATGATGTTAGCAGAGATTATATTAAATATCTGAAACACTATGATAACAAAATACCTGATATAGATTATGACCGTTTCAGTAAATTTTTCTGTGGTGTTGTTTTACAAATCGATCGGTATAATTACTTTGCCCCAGTTACCTCATTTAATAAACAGCAGCGCACTAATTTTTTAATTCGTGATAAAGGAAGACCTATCAGCTCTATTCGCTTTAGTTTTATGTTTCCAACCTTTGACCAAGTGCTTACCTTAACGGATTTTGGTAGCAAACCACAATCTTATAAGGATCTGGTGAATGCAGAAATAAAATACTGCAACCAAAATGCTGATAAAATTTATAAAAAAGCAATCGAGGTTTATAAGATCGGGGTAACAAAAACCATCCCCTCAACTACACCTGCTGTAATTTCAATCTTTTAGAAGAAAAGCTTAGATTATATAAATAATCTTGCGGATACTATAAAAGAGATTGCTGCCTCTACTGACAATAAGTCCACTGAATAAGTGGTCTTTTTATTTTACAACACCAAAATCCCCCGCTCATCATACACCGATTTCTCGCTGACCCCCTTATTTCGAATACACCGG
>JADQBQ010000011.1 GCA_016278505.1 Clostridiales bacterium | reverse complement strand
CACCCACTATATGACACGCCATTTCTCGGACGCACGACCTGTCCCCTTGTCCCTTTTTAGCTCACCCGGCAATTGGCCTGTTATCTGAAGGGTTTGCCAAATCCCCTGA
Organism: Clostridiales bacterium; assembly: GCA_016278505.1. Taxonomy (GTDB): domain Bacteria; phylum Bacillota; class Desulfotomaculia; order Desulfotomaculales; family VENG01; genus VENG01. The sequence goes on along the minus strand of JADQBQ010000011.1, from coordinate 63,163 downwards.
ATCCCTGAACTTGAAAGCAATGTAATACAAATGTTATAATCTTGCCGAGGTGAGATTATGAGAACAGTTAAGTTTAGAAAAATAGGTAATAGCTTCGGTTTTACCATTCCTAAAGAGATTATGGAAAAGTACAACCTGCAAGAAGGTAAGGAATTATACATTATTGAAACCGGAGACGGCTTTAAGCTAACACCTTACGACCCGGAATTTGAAAAATGGGCTTCTAGCTTTGAAAACACCAATAGTAAATTTAAAAACACTCTAAAAGCTTTAGCAAAATGAGAAGAATAATCTTTTTGCCTGAAAGGCTTATCCTTTTATTTCATGAACAACTCATTCAGACCTACGGTGGTTCTCACGGAGTTCGGGACGAAAAACTGCTCGATTCTGCTTTAGGGCAACCCAAAGCAACTTTTGAAGGTAAATTTCTGCATGATAACCTAATAGAAATGACAGCAGCATACGGGTACCACATATGTAACAACCATCCATTTATTGATGGAAACAAAAGAATTGCACTTGTGGTTATGGATGTTTTCCTGCAAAGAAATGGTTACGAAATTACCGCCACCGAGAAAGAAACTTATACCATGATGATGAAACTGGCATCCGGGGAATTAACAAAAGAAGAACTGGTACAATGGCTTGAAAAAAATGTAGCATCAATCATAAACCATATAGAATAACACACCAGCCAAAGGGAACGTCCCCCTGGCTGGTTCGAAAACATGCTCTAACACAAATAATTCAAGTTTTGGGTGACTGTCACCTAAAACTTGGGCGGCTTCCCTTTAACCCTACCGATGGCCAAAATCAATTAACCGATACCCATTTATATTTCTGCCATTAAAAGGGGCGCGTTCACATGGAACACAACTGCTATACTCTATTGTTTTAAGCTTTGGCCAATAAAACTTTTCAACATGCGAATAATCCAAGGTGTTGCCTATATGCGAGCAATATTTTAAATAAATGATAACCATATATACCTGCACTTATATTGTCAACGATTTGAAGTCCACAGGTTATTCTAGAATCTCCAAATAGCAACGGTTCTGCTGCTATTCGTTCAATTTGTCTTCCTAATTCATTTCCAAACAAATAGCTCAAATAAGAATGAGTGACCTTAGAATTAATTTTACTCATTCTATTGTCAACAATGATAAATCCCTGGCCAATATTTTCCTCAAGAAAATAGTCAAAGCGCTGGGATAGATTTTGGATTCCCATAGTATACAATGAATGAGCTGGTGTTGGGCGTTCTGAATTTTTTATAAATATCTCTGAGAAAACTTTTCCATTATATTTATCAACTAGTTCAATAACTTTACATAAAAATAGTTTATTCCCCCGGCTTACTGCATTTCTAGGAGCACAAAGATAATTACCTTTGACTTCATATTGAGTAGGAGGCTTACTACTATTATTTATTTCCTTTTTAAAAAATTTGTGTTTTAATGCTACATAATGATTGGAGTACTTTCTCCACTGACTAAGGGGTAATGCTACTGCTGTAAGAACAAATAATGGCGTTTGTCCATTTTGGATCGGGTTTTGATGTCCCTCACAATTTCCACTTTCATCTACATAGAATACCCACGTGCCCATGGAAACACCTCAAATAATTAACAAGGCAGGTCCAAGGACCTGCCCGAATCGCGCACAGATCAATTGCTATGCGCAACAATATTCTAACATTTACTTATACTACTGTCAATATTATTGCCTATTTTACCGGTTTTTATAAGCGCCGCCTCCGAACCACGTGGGTCTAATTCCTATATTTTTCACTCTAAAACTACTAAACCCATTGGAAAAGGAGTTTTTTCTTTTATTGTACTATACGGCAAAATTTTTCTTGCCACAGGGAACGTCCCCTTGGCTGTTTTCGGAAAATAAAAAACATGCTGAGCTCAATAATTCAAGTTTTGGGTGACTGTCACCTAAAACTTGAATTATTGAAACCCGGCAACCTGCCGAAGGGAACGTCCCTTGGCTGCTAAATTTAATCAAGCAACACTCGGATTTTATCCAATGTTTCCTCAACTACTTCCGGGGTAACTTTGCAGACAAATTCCGCCTGCCGCACCCGCCAATCAAGGTTTTTTATTTGGTCCGCAAGAATGACCCCGCTGACCTTTAATTCTAGAGGCAGTACCACTTCGAAAGGATATCCTTTCTGCTTGGAAGTTACCGGGCACAAAAGGGCCATACCGACTTTTCTATTATACACATCCGGTGAGACCACCAGCGCCGGCCGGCGACCACCCTGCTCATGGCCTGCTCGCGGGTTAAACTGTAACCAAACAATGTCACCACGGCCCGGAACATAATCATTATATGTGCTTACCATATCTCACGTCCAGCCGGCTCACCGGTTTCCACCTCATCATGAAGATTGTCAGTATCAATTTCTGATAGGAGTTTTTGTAGACTATAGCTTTTTCGGCGGATAACAATACTATTGTTTTCCACATCAATCTCAACCGGAGTACCTTCAACAAAGCCGACTTTCTTAGCTACCGTCACTGGGATACGAATTCCCAAACTATTACCCCACTTTGAGACATACACGCCTACCCACCTCCTTTTTGTTTATACATAGTATATCCATTCAATACTTTTTTAGCAAGGTTTAAACCGGTATTCTCTATGGACCATGGACCGTACCTGCCACAGGGAGCATCCCCCTGGCTGGTTTCAAAATCCCCTCGCGGGATTTACCCGGAGAGGGGATTGTTCTTTTCCTCTGACCGATCCTGCAATACAAATAATTCAAGTTTTTGGTGACTGTCACTTAAAACTTTAGCAAAATGAGAAGAATAATCTTTTTGCCTGAAAGGCTTATCCTTTTATTTCATGAACAACTCATTCAGACCAGAGAAAGAAACATATATGATGATGAAACTGGCATCCGGGGAATTAACAAAAGAAGAACTGGTACAATGGCTTGAAAAAAATGTAGCATCAATCAAAACCATATAGAATAACACACCAGCTAAAGGGGACGTTCCCTTTGGTTGGTGTTGACATACGGGACGCCGGACCTGTCCCTTTGTCCCGTTAGAGATGAACAATAACACAAGTTTTTGGTGCCAGGCACCGAAAACTTGTGTTATTTGATGCAGCAGTATCATAGTGCGCACCAGGTAACCAAATGGTTAACTAATTGTTTTTTGGTAAGGTTCTGTTAATTTAGACGTTTAAAATGTTGGTTACTTGTTAAATACAAAGGTAGCCGTCTTGGTTTCACCATTCCAAGTGAGCTTGCCGCCGAAGGCCATTTCCAGACCGCGCAGCGTTACGCAAGTATTGCCGTCGATTATCTTTGCTCCCTGGTCAACAGGTAGATCTGCTTTACCGACGGTAACTTTGTTTTGTCCGATGGGAAAGGCAACAGTCTTTCCGTCCTTAACAAAATATGCAGTCTTGGTCTCAGAGTCCCAGCTCTTTTGGAGTCCTAAAGCTTCGCTCAGCAAGTTAACCTGCACCAAGGTTCTACCGTTTTCTACGTATACGCCTTCATCGCCTACGGTAAAGGATACTTTAACTTGATCTGCGTCAACCACGATGGCATTGGGAATAGCAATTATTTCTTCGTCAGCTTCACTATTAAATTGAAAGTTATCCCAATATTTGGGGTCCGCAGGTGGGCCCTCTAAGCCCTTGTCCGCAAATGCCAAGTAACTTTCATACAGTTTATTAAAGGTATCGCCTAACTTAGGGTCATTTCCTCCGAGACTGACATTAATCATAGTCCCTGCTGTAAACCAACTTTCAACATCATACTTGATGTCCGACACAACCAGCGTATCAATCTTTGAACTCCTGGAATTATCCACTGTAAACTGACATACATCTTTTCCATATTCATCCGGGCCCACTCTTACCTCGTCAATTTCTTCCCCGTTTACCTTAACAGTTGGAGTTGAGGCAAATTCCACCCCGTTCGAAAGCACCATATGCAAGTTCATACCGTCAAAGACGGCATCATCATCTGTTTCAGTAAAGGTGATATTTCCGGCGGGTTGTCCATAACCCGGTGCTACCACATAGGTCTGCTCCGGCTTAATCATCACTGCCGGCTTAAGAAAACCTGCCTTTGCCGTGGCCGTTCCGACATCTCCGCCAATCTCAACATTAATGTCCCCGTATTTCGCTCCAGGCAGGGCGGCAACGAATAAATTCTTTAGGTCAATTTCATCTTCTCCGTCACCATTGGCATTTACTTCGAGCCATAAGCTTTGATCACCGTTATATGTGCCTACACTGTCAACTAAGTTGGAATCATTAACCGGTAAGTTTTCGACGGCCTTCTTATAGAACTCAAAATTATCGGGTAAAGTAACCGTTATCTTATCTCCATCTTCAAACTCCCCACTGCTTTCCAGGGTTAATTCCCAAAGCTCGCCTATAGCAGTAATACGCATATACTCTTCCATACCCGTATCTTCATCTGACGTTACTGTAATTTCACTGTCTTTAACTGTAGCAACTACAACAGACTCGTCCTCAACATCCTCAGACACTTCGCTCCACACAGACATTTCAATTTCACCGCTTACATCCGGATCAATTTGCAGCTTAATATTTTCGAACATCACATCACCCGGTAAACCTTCCGATACATTTTGCACTTGAACTGCAAATTTTTTAAAGTCTTTGTCAAAATAATATGTCTGCGCGGGACTGGCATTTTCATCATAAACAATGCCGGCGTCGTCCCTGCTGTAATTACCGTCGCTCACATCAACTCTTGTTTCATTCACCGTCAGTGATTCAAACTCCACGCCATCAGTGTCAATTTCAAGAAAGATCCACTCATTTTTACTAATAGCTCCCGCTGTGGCTTCTTCCAAGGTAATATCCGCAACTTCCTCGTCACCTATAGCTATAGTCTCATTGTCTCCTACAACTACGTCTACTTCCCCACCCGAGACTTTAGCTATGGTCACGTCGGCACTATCTGCCCATAGGATGGCGCCATCTCCATCCTGTCCTATTACTTCAACACTAACTTCTAAGTTACCTGAAAAATCATCATCGATATCCAGGGCAACATCTCCACTATCATATTCTTCCTGTGTTCCTTCATCATAACCAAAATTAAATTCCACGTTAAAAGCAGTATCTACACCATTAAACTCAGCTTCAAAATAACTACTGCCGGAATTAATCTTAGTCCCCTGGTCTCCAACCCACGCCATGGTTGACGGTTCATCGGAGAATTCCACACCATCAGGCAGTGTCAGCTGCACAGTAATATCCTGAGTGCCATCCTCCCATTCATCATAAACAGCACGAACCACACCACAAAAGACTTCGTCCCCTGCTTCTACATATTCGTAACTTCCGCTGATAGAGGTATTATCCTCTGCTGCAAAGACACTCCCCGGCATAATTACGCTAATAGCAAACAAGACGACCATGAATAGAGACAATCTGGAACTTTTAATCAAGGTGATTTCCTCCTTTAAAAAGTATGCCTTTACCCTTAACAAGCTCTAAGGTACACTTAACGGTAATCAAATTACCTCCTTCCCAACTTTTAAATAGCAATATGAATGATGAATCATTCATGCATATTAAGAATTTTTAGACAGTTGATTATTTGATACATATACTTCAACACGTAATTATGTAATTCCTTTCTGTTAGTAAAAATAATTATCTTCTGAAGAAAAAGAGAGCAGCTCGTTAAAGCATGCCCTCTTTTCTCCCTAAAATGGAATGAAAATTAAGTTTACCGGCAGAAAGGAACCCGCAGGTGGGATAAATTCTAAAACCTTTTCCTGTCCAGGTTCTACGACACCGATCATAGCCAAGCCTCCCGGTTGCATTACCCCCTGGTTCGGGAGGTTAAAAGCTTCCCCTTCCCAGGCTCCGGCCCCACCGAAAACGCCGCCCCGGGGAGAGAATAATACGCCTACCCGGTATTGCGATTGTATAAATACTTTGTAGCTTAATCCATAATTGCCTTTGTTACGGATTAGGGTTTCTCCGTCCTTGCCGTAGAGAAACCTGTCCTCTTCACCGTCAGCCACCACTAGTCTGGTAGGCTCTTTGACATTTAGTCGCACCGCTACATTCCGGTTAGCCCTTAAAAAGGTCCCTCCGATGTGTTTGCCGTCCCGAGCAAGTACAGGGAGTTTTTCAAAAGCAGCCAACTGTTGTCTACTGCCTACGGCCACCACCAAGAATTGCAGATCCCCATTACTATGAACATCAAACATGCCGTGAACGGCCTGATTAGGTTTGACGGCGTTAGCGGCCCCTTCATTCACCACCATCCATTCGCCGGGCTGCAACTCATAAGAACGCGCATCTATTGCACTAAAGTCCAGGTACCTGTAGGCCGCTGCCCGTCCAACGGAAATGGGGTCCGCAGGTCCCGCAGTGCCCCATCTTTTTACGTTCAGCCTGACCGGCTCATCTTCCCGGTTCACAGCCAGCACATAAATACCCTTAGTTTGACTTGAACCGTTTAAATGGTGGTAATACAAACGGTTGTCCCCGTTTAAAGTATCACTAAAGAGAACCCCATCCCGCAAAACCGTTTCCGGGCTATTACTAATCATTACTTTTTCTTTATTGGTGATAACCACTGGATTCAATGTTCTGTAGTCCAATACCGGAATGTCAGACACATTCAAAGGCTGTCCGGGTAAAGGGTTGTCCAGGTTATAGGCAAGCTCGTCCATCTTCACCTTATCAGTAACCGTGATAACCCTGGTATAAGATTCACTCCAAGCGCCCTTACTGTCCTTAACCTGCAAAGACACCTCATATTCTCCGGGAACAAAAAAAGCTCTTTCCTTTCCGGTCCAGCTTTCTGCTACCAATTGGTCCCCTTCCGGGTCATAGCTTTTATCTGTGTAATATACAGTCTCCCCCTGGGCTATAGTATCATTTAAGACCGTGAATTCGGCAACCGGCGGCTGGTTTGGTGGTGGCAAGCGGTTGATATGTATTTCCTTGGTTGCCGGCTTAAAACTCACCTGGAAATTCAAACTTTCCACCAAAAAGCGCAGGGGTACCAGCACAACACTGTTCTCCACCACCGGTGCCTCGGAAATAGTCTTGGCCTCACCGTTAATAATAACTTTCTCTGTGCCGGGCTTCATCTTGATAACACTACTGTCCTGGCGCAGGGTGATCTCCCTTTCTCCCGCGTTCCAGAAGACATCTGTTCCGAAAGCTTCCGCCATAAACCGCAGCGGTACAAGGGTGGTGCCGTCGACTATGGCCGGTGCCGCCTGCAAATCACTGCCTGTGCCATCCACCACGGCATACGTGCTGCCAACCTTGACTATTACGGTGTCCGACGCCTTAGCGGCACCGTACGGCACCGCTAAGGCAAAAAGAAATAATACCACAAGAAAAAACTTTGTACGATGAGGCAATGCCTATCACTCCCCCCAATTATTGTATATCTAATGTAATGACGAGTGGAATCTGAAATTTGTTCCAAAAAATAATTCAAGGTTTTGGTGACTGTCACCGTTCTTTCTTGAATTATTAAAAGGGGGACAAAGTATTGTCCCCCTTCATGATATTTAACCCGGCACGTAATTAGGTGGCTTGGCTTGAACTCCCTGCTCCGGCTGTGGTTACGGCCAGCCAGGGTTTTTCAAAGGTCTCTTTAGTTATGGCATACAAGCTTTTAACTTTTAATAAGCCGTCCTTTGCTGTTTCCAGGGTGGCTTTTTTTTCCAACACTTCGCTTTTGGTGACCATGCCCACATTGAACATGGCTTGCGTCGTAGCCAGTGCACTCTCAGCGGATGTCACCGCCTGTTTTGCAGACTCGTATGACGCCTCCAGGGTCTTTAAAGTGTCATATAATTCGTGGATTGTATTTCTCATATCCTTTTGCGCATCTTGATAACTGAGATTTGCTTTTTCCGTATCAATCAACCCGGCCTCTTCAACTTGTGCAAAGGTCCATGTATATTTGCTGAGGTCATAATTCTCTTCCTTAACCCACATGTACGGGTTATTATCGGAAGACAATGCCGTGGCTATTTTATTCTCCAGGGCCGGTGGTTCCAACTTTTCATATTCTATGGGTGTTACCAATTCCGGTCGTTCCGTGGGCTTATTACCGATTAATTTATTTAAGGAACGATATGCCTTTTCCAGGTCCGCCCTGGCCTGTTCCAAATTACTCGCCTTTTGCTCCACGGCGGCTTTAGCCCCCTGTACTTGAGAAGTCGAGGCCATACCTACTGACTTTCTGGCTGCAGCGCTACGATAATCCCTTTGCGCCTTGTCCAGTTCAACCTGTGCTTTCACCACTTTTTGCTGCTTTTGCAGTACATCAAAATAGCCTTTCTTGGCCTGAAGGGTGATGGAATCCTTGGCGATTTCCAGCATCTTTTTACTGATGCCCCACTGGGCATCAGCACTCAAGAACTGGAAGAAGGGCTCCCCTGCTCCTGATGCACTTACATACAATTCACCGGTCATGGGAGTATTAGCAACACCACGTATGTAACCGCTCCTGGAAGCGTGCCGAACCTCCTCAGCCCGCTCCTCATCCTTTTCAGCCTGTTCCAACTGTATGCTTTTGATAAGGGCCATCTCCATAGTTTCCGATAACGTCAGCCCGGATTGCTCACTATCCGCCGACTGCATGTCCTCACCGGCTGCATAACAAACCCCGGCAAACAAAAAGGTCATTAGAAATATAATTGTAATATTTACGACTATCCGCCGCAAACTGCCATCCCTCCTTAATTAGTTAAACCAGTTAACTATTTCTTTTTAAGTATAACCACGGATTAGCGGGAAGTCAACACCATAAGTAAAGGAACCAATTAATAACAATTCCTAAGCCTAATTTGCAGTTAGATACAAAGAGTCCGGGTTCATCAGAACCCGGACTCTTATAAGCTTTAATTGACTGGCTAACTCTAGAAGTTAAAGGTAGCAGTCTTGGTTACGCCGTCCCAGGTCAATTCGCCGCCAAAGGCTGCCTGGATACCGCGCAGGGTTGCGTAGGTTGCACCATCAATGATTACGCCGCCTTGATCAACCGGCAGTTCGGTACCGTTGATCATGATTACGTTTTGTCCGATGGGGAATGCTACAACCTTACCGTCTTTTACGAAGTATGCAGTCTTGCTAGCTGCATCCCAGCTCTTCTGAAGGCCAAGAACTTCGGTCAAGAGATTAACCTGTACCAGAGTACGGCCATTCTTGATAGCTACGCCTTCATCACCAACGGTGAAGGAAGCAGTTACTGCGTTTTGGTCAACTACGGAAGCGTTAGCAACAACTGCAAAGATACTTTCATCATCAAATTCCCAATCTTCACCATCTTGTTCAACTTTTTTGTCTTCATTTGTGCCAAGAGCATCACCGTAATCTGTGTGATTGTTGTTTAGTGTCTCATCAATGTCACCACGGAATTCAAGCTCTACGTCACCAGTTAAAGCCAATTTACCGGTATCGTATTGCAGGTCATATACGCGTAATGTGCTAGGCTCACTACTACTCTCTTCAGTAATCTTGACTACAAAGAAATCTTCGTCATAGTCTTCAATATCAGCATCAGCACTGCCCTCGGTCACTTCTATGCTAGGCTTACCACTGAGCTCAATACCGGAAGGCATTTCAACGTAGATATGCTGATCCTTTACAAATGCTCCATCAGCAGCTTCAGTGATGGTAATGTCACCGGCATCCTGGCCGAGAGCTTCTGCGAGAATTTCAGTTTTATCAGCAGTTACCGTAAAGGGCTTAGCAACCTGACCAATTACGACCTCTTCAAGATCACCATAGTCTCCACTAATAGCAAGAGTGAGGTCACCGGCTTCAGCATCGTTATCTAAAACTACAGAGATTTCATCAACTGTAATTTCATCTGTATCGTCGGGGAATGTGTAATAGAAACTTGCATCGTCATTATACAAATCTACATCGTCAGCATCGCCAAGATCAACTGAAGGCTTGTTCGCGAATTTACCTTTGTTTAGCTCAAAGATAACCATGTCGCCTTCCTCAAAATCACTACCGTCAGTTGTCTTAAGGTCAAAGCTTACATCCAGATCAGTATCTTGACCAGCATATGCGGTGGAGTCATTATCTTCAATGTCGGCTACCTCAGCGGTAACATCGCCTACAGTGGCTACAGTAACTGTCTCGTCAATATCAGCACCATCTTCGTCACTGGTTATTGATATCTCTATTTCTCCACTAACATCCGGAGCAATATCAAGTTTAATCGGATCTAAAGCTATTTCGCCAGGCAGGCTCTCTGAGTTACCTGTGACCTTAAGGCGAAGAACTTCATTGTCCTCTTCAAAAGCAGTTATTTCATCACCATCAGTTAATGCAACATCACTTTCATCACCATTCGTGTCAACATTTATGCGACTTATATCTAGCCGTGAGCTATCTACTTTTACGGACTTAAATTCAACACCGTCAGTTTCAATTTCTAGTTTAATCTCTTCAGGATTATTGAAAGCACCCGCCATGGATTCTTCTAATGTAATATCGGATACTTCCTCATTTCCACCAATGGAAACCTTCTTGGTATCACCGACAACCACATCTACTTCTCCACCGGAAACTTTTGCGATAGTAACATCTGCATTATCAGTAAATGTGATTGATTCTGAAGTACCAGTATTAATACCAATAACATCAACCGCTACATCCAGGTTACCAGTGAAATCATCATCAATTTCTAAGTCTGAAACTGCTTTACCGAAATCAAATTCAGCTTTAAAGGAAGCTTCAGTCGGAGAAACAAACTTAATTTCAACATAGTCACTGCTTACATTTACTAGCTCATAATCAGTGTTTTCTGTGTAATTTTCGAGTGACTGGAAAGTACCGCCGTCCAAGTTAGCATATACCCAATCACCTACACTATCTTCAGCTTCGCCATCATCAGTAAAATCAACGCCTTCTGGTAGGCTCAATTGAACTACTACATCATTGGTATCAAATTCCCAAGTATCTGATACAACGCGCACATTACCGCCTTTAACATCTTCGCCGGTCTCTACATAGTTGTAGGTACCACTAATATCGGTGTTGTCTTCGCCAGCAAATGCTGCGCCCACCGGCATAATTACGGTGAAAGCAAATACTAGAGCCATTAAAAGTGAAAACTTTTTGCTTCTAAACAAATTTATTTCCCTCCTTGATTTTTGTTTTTGGCCTTTCAGCCTTATTTACTTTCCAAACTAAGTTTGAAAAGGTGAAGCCCTTACTGGTGTTTCACATCCCCCCTTTGAGATGTATCAGTTAATTTATTAACTTACTAATATAGAGAAGCGGCTTGGCCGCTGACTCGCCTTGTGAAGAAGTTCTCCATCCACTTCCATGGAACATTATAGCTGTAATTCCAGGATCCTTCAAGTAGCTTATGTATTTCTTGCAGTGGATGTTCTTGTTTTTCACTCGGTTAATTAGACACATGGTTTCTGTCAAAAGTTCCGTTTGGTGAAAAATTTTTTGTAGAAATTTTGATTTATTACCATGGCTCTGTTTTCCGGTGCTGGGTTTACTGTATTGCTTTGGCTTAATTGGCATGTCTTTGTTTATACTCGATTAGTTAGACACGGTGGTTTTGCCAAAAGTTCCAGTTGTAACAAAATTAATATGAAAAAGTTTTTCTTCATTATATGTCACCGTTTTACGGTAGAATGTCCTAAGAAACCTGTTATGACAAGGGGTTAGGATGAAAAATTCTAATAGTTTATTTGAAAAATAAGGACAGTATGGCACCTGTACCCTTTGAAATGTGCTATGATTTAGAGTAAATTATTAAGAGGGTTAACTATCTAGTTGGCTTTGCTTTGGGGACAACATAAGTACATATTTTGGACAGGATTACAGGATTGTGCAGGATATATAATTTAGGTTAATTTTGAGATTGATGTGTTTGATGACAAAGATATGTTGTTCGTGTTGACGGGTTTAAAGATTAAAAGATTTTAAGACCTTTTTCTGACGGGATTAACGGGATTTCCGGGATTGTTAAATTAAAGAATTTTATATGCCGGTCTTCACTGATAGACAGATAAGCTTTTTTGTGTGGTTCTATTTTAAAGAATTTATTATTTATAAATCATTGTAGGGCAGGCTCTGGTAACAGAGTAAATCAGTTCTAAAAGGCTAAATAACGCATCAGCTCAAAACCAAAATCCCGTTTGATCCCGTTAATCCCGTCTAAATAAAAGACCCAATAGGAATACCCAAGGCCTTAATCGTGTTTTATCCTGTAATCCTGTCTAAGATTTAAAGATTTAAAGATTTAAGACCTTCTTGGACAGGATTACAGGATTAGCAGGATAGATAAGTTAGGTAGGTTTTGGATTGCTTTCTTTGCTGATTAATGGATGCTGTTCGTGTCTACTGTTTAAGGATTAAGAGATTTAAAAGACCTTTTTTCGACGGGATTAACGGGATTTTTGGGATTGTGGGTTGCTTGGGCTTTTTATGAAAGGCTTTTACTATTTAGCACATTAGGAATTTTGGTGGGGCTATTTTAAAAAAGATTTATTATTTTAAAATCATTATAGGGATAATTGCTTGATACGGAGTGGATTAGCTTATATGCGCTGAGTAACGCAAATGCTCACAACCAAAATCCCGCTTGATCCCGTTAATCCCGTCTAAATAAAAGACCCAATAGGAATACCCAAGGCCTTAATCGTGTTTTATCCTGTAATCCTGTCTAAGATTTAAAGATTTAAAGATTTAAGACTTTTTTGGACAGGATTACAGGATTTGCAGGATAGATAAGTTAGACGAACTTTAGATTGATATTTTTGCTGATTAATAGATGCTGTTCGCGTCTACTTTTTAAAGATTAAAAGATTTAAAAGACCTTTTTTCGACGGGATTAACGGGATTTATGGGATTGTTGATTGCTTGGGGTTTCGGTAAGAGGTTTTTGTTATTTAGCACATAAGGATGTCTGGTGGGTCTAATTTTAAAAGCATTTATTATTTAAAAATCATTATAGGGACAGTGTTGAACACGGAGTAGATTAGTTTATATACGTGAGTAACGCAAATGCTCACAACCAAAATCCCGCTTGATCCCGTTAATCCCGTCGAAATAAAAGACCCAAGAGGAATGCCCAAAGCCTTAATCGTGTTTTATCCTGTAATCCTGTCTAAGGTTTTAAGGTTTTAAGGTTTTAAGGCTTTAAGATTTTAAGAAGCTTTTTTTAGTAATTTTTGGCCTGGCCCGGAACTTTTCTTTACATACTTGTGTCTAAGGAGTAGTTCGGAGCTTAAGGCCAGAGGGGGATACCCTTTGGATAACGCTAAGCTACTGGTAAAAAGATCTCAAAAGGGCGACACCGGGGCCTTCGAGGAACTGGTGACCATGTACCAGGACAGGATCTATGGACTCAGTTACCAGCTCACCGGCAATCACGCCGATGCTGAGGACCTGGCCCAGAATACTTTCATTAAAGCCTACAAGGCCCTGCCGAAGTTCCGTAACGAGGCGGATTTTGGTACCTGGCTGCACCGGATAGCAGTGAACCTTTCTATTAATGAAAAGCGCAAAAAGAAACCTGATGTTTCTTTAGACAGTCCGGTACAAACCCAGGAAGGGGAAATGCCGCGCATGGTGGCATCGAATGGCGAAAGCCCGGAAGAGGCCTATGAAAATAAGGAATTTCGCGGCATGGTACGCAATGCCCTCTGGGAACTGTCGTCGGAACACAGGACGGTGCTGGTACTAAGGGAAATGCAGGGCTACTCCTATGACGAGATAGCCGGTATGCTGGACTGCTCCCTTGGGACAATCAAATCCAGGATCAACAGGGCGCGCCAGACACTGAAAAAGGAAATAACGAGGCTTGCCGCTGAAAACGGCAGAAGTCTTCCCTATAAGGACAGGCGCCGGGGAGGTGAAAAGGGATGAAATGCGAACAGGTTCAGCAATTGATACCCGATTGGCTGGACTGTGAGACCGAAGCCTTTCAGGCTGAGGCGATACAAAAGCATATTGATAAGTGTCCTTCCTGCCGTGATGAGGTTTCCTTTTGGCAGGGGATAGGCACCACCCTGCGTGATGAGGGGAATGCTATCAAGGCACCGGCGGACTTTGCCGCAGGGGTTATGGCACGGTTGCCGGAGCAGCAAAACAATGCGGCCCGGAGAGTGGTTGCCGGTTGGAAGCGCAGTGTAGCCGCTGCAGCAGCATTTCTGTTGGTGGCCGCGGGCTCTGCAGGAGCTTATCTGCAGTGGGGCGGCAATGCGGTGACACATGTGGCCCATGAAAATCCGCCGGCAATAGTGACGGATAACCCGGATATTTCTCCTTCACCTGCCCCGGATAACAGCGGCGGTGAAGACCCGGGCAATGAAACCGGTGCAACCGGTTCTGAGAAAGATACTCCGAAACAGCCCGGTGCCGGTGAGAAAGACCCCGGTGTTCAGAATCCTGAGGAAAAGGACACTGAAGTACCCGATGATGATCCATCGGCAGGCAATGTTGAAATTCAATCTGACCCGGCACAATATGTATGGCTGAACATTGATATGGACCGGGTTATTGAGCGCACCTTTTTGAGGGTGGCGGTAAATGATTTCGATGCGTCCCACGAGCAGATGGTGCAGTACCTCAATAATATGGGTGCACAATTTGAAGTTCTCGGTTCTGAAAGTACAGCCACCGGTAGCCAGGAAACAGTAAAAGTGGTGGTGGAAAGCAGCCGGACCGAAAGCCTGCTTAAGAATCTTAAGGCTTTGGGGCAGGTTGTAACCGATGACCGGCAGAGAAATGATATTACTAGCCGGTATAATGAAAATGTGGAACAATACCGGTCGCTGGAGGCTCAGCTGGCAGGCACTGAGGATGATACTGAGCGGGAACAGCTGCAGGTTAGGATGGCGAGCATACAGGCTCAGTTGAAGGCCTGGGATAAGGAAGCTCATACGGATACGATTATTTTGTGGCTGGAGAGTTAGGATGTAATGAAGCAGGGAGCGGTTAAGTGCTCCTTGCTTTTTTGTTTTTTGGGGGAAGGATTAAAAGGCTAAAAGATTAAGAGATTAGAACTTTTTGACAGGATTACAGGATTTGCAGGATAGGTAAGTTAGGTTGACTTTGGGTCGATGTTTTGGCTGATTAAGGGGAGCTGTTCGTATCTACGATTAAAAGATTAAAACCCTTTTTCGACGGGATTGACGGGATTTATGGGATTGTTTAATTATGAAGGCTTGTAGTGAGAGGCTTTATATTTGGGCAGAAAAGTTTTTTGAGGGTCTAATTAAAAGAGATTTATTATGTAAGTTCATAGTCATTTAATTAACCACCACATTCCCAACAATAACCGATTTAAGTGGAATATCTGTCACGGCCTTTTCTTCCAGGCAAAGTTCAATAGCTTCGCGAATATTTTTCATGGCTTCTTCGAATGTATTTCCCTGGCTATAGCATCCTTCAAAAACCGGGCACGTAACAATAAATTTTCCGTCTTCATCTTGTTCTAATATAACCGGAAAATTTTTACCCATTTGAATCACCTCTTTATACTATATTATACTCCATTAAGATCCAAATTCTATACCTGTTAAGCTTAAAAAATCCCGTTTGATCCCATTAATCCCGTCGAAATATTTAAGACCCTAAAGTATTACCCAAGGCCTTTATCCTGTTTTATCCTGTAATCCTGTCTAATAATGTTTTTCGTTTTCGTTGTGTCACAAAAAAAGGGGACCGGCACCTTTTGAAAAGCTTAAAGGTGCCGGTCCCCTTTTTTTAGGTGGGCTGCTTGGTTGTTTGGTTGGTTAGGTCGTGTAGTAGGCGGCTCAAGGCGGCGGCGGTTTCGGCTCGGGTGAGGTGGTCTTTGGGCGCTAGGCGGTTGTTCGGTCTGCCTCCCAAGAGGCCCAGTTCCCTGGCCAGAGCCACGTCTTCCCTTGCCCACGCGGCGATACTGCCTCGGTCGGCATAGGGGGGAGCATTATCCTCAATATCCTGTGGAATGCCCTTTAGGATGTCGTAGGCCCGTACCAGTAGTACTGCTACCTCTTCCCTGGAGATTTCGGCGTAGGGGCGGAAGGTGTTGTCCTCGTATCCTCCCACCAGGCCACGGCTGTGCGCCAGCGCCACCGCGCCCTTGGCCCAGCGCGGGATATCCTCTGCATCGTCATATGGAATATCAGCTCCCGCGGCACTGCCCCCCATCAAACGGGTGAGCATGGCGGTGAATTCCACCCGGTTTACTTCCCTGTCCGGCCGGAAGGTGCCGTCCGGGTAACCCTTTAACATACCCCTGGAGACCAGATTGCCAATATCTATTTCCGCCCAGTGCCCCTCAATGTCCGGGAATCCGGTAGCCCTGCGGGGAAGGCTCAGCTGCAGTGAGGCCACACCGCCCGTTTTAGTATCTACGGCCACCAGCCTGATGTTTTCAGCCTCCGCCCCTTGAACGGGGTAATAAAATTCTCCTGCATCGGAAAGTTCAATGTCTTTATACTTTCCACCCGGAAACCACCCATAAAGACGAGAGGCTGTGGTATTACCGGAAATAAGTGAAATGTCTTCAAATGGTACGGTTGATTTTACTTTTAACTCCGGAGGCTTCACCCCGGCACGGGTTTCGGCTTCCAGGGCGGCAATTATTTTCTCGCCCTCCGGACCGTGCAGCACTGTGATAGAAACCTGTTCTCCCGGCAGCAAATCTCGCGGTTTTACCGCAATGCCGTTTTTGGTGACCTGGGAAACAGAGCTCAACCGATAGCTTTCACCGTCCGCTGTTTTTATGATATTGCCCCCCGGGTTATAGGCCTCCAATACGGCTTCTACCTTGCCGGCCAAATCAGCAATATCAACCCGCCTTGCCTCACCGGAAACGGGATCTTTGATCACCCGTACCCACTGGCCGGGACTCAAAGACGAAGTACCTGCAGCCATCCCCCACCTGAAAACAGTTATATCCGGGTGAAAGCTTAACATGCTAAAGCCATCCTCATTGTCCATCAGGTAGAGGGTATCATCTTCCGTATAGATAACACGCCCGTAACCTACACTGGAAAAGGCGTTAACGCTTAAAGCTCTTGTAGATTCGGGAACCAGGTTGACCATTACCAGGTCGCCTTCTCTAATTTCCTCCAGCCCTGCGGGTTTCCCGTCCCGCACAACCTTAATCCCCGGCATTACATGGTATTCGCCGCCTGAAGAGAGAATAATGTGGTCTGTGGCAGCTTTCACTTCACTTACCTTGCCGGTTACCATATATCTTTTGACCGCCAGGTGGTACACCTGTCCGTCCGAGCCCAGTGTGATATTCAAGGGCATCCCCTGGAGTAGATTGTTTAAATCAGCCGGGGTGGAAGTCCCAAAGGGCAGGTCGGCAAGGTCACCGCCCACCATGACATCAAAAAAGGAAAGGGATGCCTCACCGGCCAGTTGGTATATGTTATCCGTGTTTAATATTTCTATTTGGTGTTTTTCCGGGTCTATACCGGAAAGTACTCCTTTTATTTCCCGGCTTGTAATGTCTGCCTTCCAGAGAGTTTGCCGGTGTGGGTTAACATAACGGGTGACACTGGATCCGGGCGGAATTACCGTCCCTTGTTGTAGTGGGTGGCCATTGAGGGATAACACGCCCTGCGCCTGGTTATCTACGGCATAACCGCCTTCCCGCTGTTCGGAATTCATACGCACCAGTACCGTTACATCATCTACAACCAGGGCTTTTACGCCGTCCACCCGGCCGGCCCGTAGAACAGCATACGTTTTTTTGCCATTTGGGGGGTTACCGGCCATATACAACTCAGTACCCGGCAGCAATTTTTCTGGTACTGAACTCAGCCGGTCATTCACCGCCAGTGTGATGTCTTTCCCGGGGGACAATTCTGTCCCTCCGCCTAAAATAACTTTATCCCCTGCACTTTCAGTAACAACACCCTGCACCGGCGGCTGCCCGAATACAAGGGCGTAATCCTGGGTAGTACCTTTGCTCAGCGTAACATCTTCAGCTACGGATTCGCCGTGGACCGTTACTTTATAAGTTCCCGGCCGGGGATTTGGAATGTATACCTGTTCTACATTATTGCGGGTATCTGAAATACCCTTTTGATTGAAGTCGTTACCGTAAAATTTCTCGCCGCCGGGTGCGGTCACTTCCAGGTTGAGGTCATTGACCAGGGTGGCGGGAGAGCCGGGCATTGCTTCGGGGTCGGTCCAGGCCAGGGTAGCCTTCAAAGGTGCCGTGCTGTCGGTAACCTTTATTTCATAGGCCGCACTTTCACCGGTAGTAATACCTTCATAATTGTCCACCGCATTAAAAAGCCCATTTTTCAGAGCAATAACAGTACTGCTTATATCCAGCAACCCAAAACCCACTGACGAAGGCGTGCCATCCAGATGCCGCGCTCCATTGATCAGGGCTGCTTTTAACAAGGCCGCCGAAGGCTCGGCCATGCCTTCATTTTCCTGTAGGTACTGCCGCAGTAAAGCGGCCGCTCCCCCCGCCACCGCGGATGCCATACTTGTTCCCTGCAGGGAAGTATACTCGGGCCTGCCGGGAAGGCCGCTTTCCACCACTCTGGAAGCAGTTGAAATGATATTGGTACCCGGGGCAAGCAGGTCCGGCTTGATGCGCCCGTCTTTTGTAGGGCCCCGGCTGGAAAAGCCGGCAGTCTCACCGGTTGAGCCCAGAACGTCATCAAAAGCTGGACGCGGACTAACAGAGGCACCCACAGTTAAAGAGTTTTTACTGTTGGCCTCGGAGGTAAGACTGCCCACCCGGGGCCCTGAGTTTCCTGCTCCGAATATGGGTAAAAAGTCGGGATACCTGCGAACAAATTTATCTATTTGTGATGCTGAGCTGTTGTATATATTACTTTTTCTGCCCCAGGCGTTTACATGGATACGTACGTCTGCATCGTAAGCCGGGCTAAATAGTTGTCTAAGGTCAAGAGGGGGTGCCAGATTATCCTGCTCGTCCATAATACCCTGAAAATAGAGGCTGGCTCCCGGCGCCAGACCGGCGTATAAACCTCCGGAAGCCTGACCGCTCCCCACCATGGTCCCGGCCATGTGGGTACCGTGCCCAATGGTATCGGCAGGGGTTTCCACCCCGGCCCAGGATTTGAGCATTATCACTCGCGGTTTTCGCCCCGGCAGGCTTTCTAGGTCCGGGTGCAGGTTACCCATGGAACCGGTATCCAGGCCGCTGTCCGCAAGGCCCAGCGTCTGCCCCTCACCGGTAAGACCCGGCTCAGTTAAAAAGCCGGGAATAGCCAGAGGCCTGGCCCCGGTTATATCCTTGGCCCGGTTATTTAAAAGCTCCGGTTCTTCATTCTCCTCCACGAACATTACCGCAGGTGAGGCGGTGAGTTTATCGATTGAAAAACCGGGGATTTCCGCGCGCAAATAACGGCCCTGCTTCTCTGTAACAGAGCCTCCCAGCTTTTGTATCAAGTTAATGACATCATTTTGGTCATCACCGGAGAAAAGGGTGATGGTAACCTTTACTTTCTGGCTCTGCCCGGTACTGCTTTTGATCTTGTCACCGGTTTTTTGCACCGGTAAATATTCCCTTGTACTTTCTACGAAGGGAAGGGATTGTAATTCGCCCTGACGGTCTTCTGGGGCTCTTACCAGTATAGTGTTTCCCCCCAGAGAACCCGCGGATTCCGCTATGGATTCCAGTTTTGTCTTTTCGTCTGTGGTCAGGGACCGGGACAATTGCAGGGCATATTGCTTTAATTTGCTTTCTTGGGGCGGGTCTGGTTGCTCGCCGCCGGTGTTATTATCCAAGGGCTGCTGCGGGGGAGTTTGATTATTGTTTTCCGGGCCGGTCAGCCATGCTGCCCCGACTGCAGTCATGATTAATAGTGAAATAATAAGTACCAATGGAGTATATTTATGCAAACGGGCTTACCTCGCTTTCACCCCTTTTAAAACAAAAGCTCCTTTCCGTGAAAGGAACTTAAAAGATGAAGAACTTAATTTTGACATGATTCCTAAAGGGAAGAGCTTGGGGGCTGAGTTAGTTGGTTATTAAGATATTTTAGCACACGTTTTTTTGACAGGATTAACAGGATTTATAGGATTTTGGTTTGTTCTGTTTATTTGCTTTTTTGATGTTACACCATTTACTCAGTGCGAATAAGATTGTGTTTGTTTTATTTTTTGAAAATGATATTTATAAGGTCTTTGCCTTTGGTTCCCCGCTCTTTTAATTATTATCACTTAATCCTGCAATCCTGTAATCCTGTCTAAAGTTCTTTTGCTTTTGGTCATAAGCAACTAGCAGTGCCTTTCCCTCATTCTCTTTTTATATACAGTCTTAATCTTTAATCGCTTTTAAATCTTTTTCCATCTTTTAAATCATTTTCCTGTCAATCCTGTTTATCCTGTCAAAAATTTGTCTTTTAAGTTTTCCGACAGGAGTTAATTTCAACACACCAGGGTTTTCTTCCTGCCGGGAATGCTTCTATATTTAAATAGTTAACGGTGTTAATTATTACTAAAATTGGGCCACTTGTTTGCGCTTATATTCCTGCTTACGTTTTTTTTGCTTGCCTTCTTCCAGCACGTGAATCATACTCAACGCTCTACCGGTGCCACGGGCCACACAGGATAAGGGGTCTTCAGAAATATGGACCACCAAGCCTGTTTCCCTACTCAGTAGAGAGTCCAGCCCGCTCAACAATGCCCCTCCCCCGGTGAGAACAATGCCTTTCTCCACAATATCAGCGGCCAGTTCGGGGGGAGTAGTTTCCAGTACCTCTTTCACAGCCCCCACAACGGCCACAAGATTTTCCCTTACGGCATCGTAAACCTGGGTATTGGTTATTTCCACTGCCACCGGGAGTCCCCTGACCAGGTGCCGGCCTCGGATTTCTATACTTTTTTCCTGACCTGGCTCCAAGTAGGCGCTGCCTATTTCCATCTTTATTTCTTCAGCAGTACGCTCACCGATAGCCAAATTTAATTCACGGCGCACGTATCTGACAATCGCTTCATCAAACTTGTCCCCACCAACTCTAAGGGAACAGCTTTGTACTATTCCGCCCAGGGATAATACAGCTACATCAGTGGTCCCACCCCCGATATCCACCACCATGGTACCGGTAGGCTGCGATATGTCAAGCCCGGCCCCCAGGGCAGCGGCCAGCGGCTCTTCTATGACAAATGCCTTCCTTGCCCCGGCCTGAAGAGCAGCCTGTTTTACCGCCCGCTCTTCCACACCGGTTACACCGGACGGAATGCATATCATAACGCGGGGGCGCCAAAAGTGTTTTTTCCCCCCGGCTTTGCTGATAAAATATTTTAGCATTTTCTCGGTAACATCGTAGTCCGCAATAACTCCGTCCCGCATGGGACGGGTGGCTACTATATTTCCCGGTGTGCGGCCCAGCATCCGCCTTGCTTCCGACCCTACAGCTATAACTTTCCCGCTGTTGTTATCCATGGCTACCACGGAGGGTTCATGTAAAACAATTCCTTTTCCTTTAACATAAACCAGCACATTGGCAGTTCCCAGGTCCACACCTATATCCATTCCCGCACGCAGCATTATTTTTGTCCCCCTTAAAAAAACGCTTGTCCTCCATCCTTCCGGACGATATATAACAAACAGCCATACCGCTGTCCGTAATCATACGGCCAACGGTAGGTATAATTCTACCTTTAGGGACAAAATCCTCCAGTCAAGTCAGTTTTTTTACACTGAATGCCTGTACTTGCGCCGGGTCGCCTCTCCACCGCGCAGGTGCCGTTCGGATTTGTTATGCTCAAGGACCACCTTTACTTTATGAGCCAGATCCTTGTTCAAGGACGGCAATCTTTCGGTCATATCCTTGTGTACTGTGCTCTTACTAACCCCGAAAATTTCAGCTGCATGTCGAACAGTGGACTTTGTTTCCAGTATATAAGCACAGATCTCCAGCACCCGCTTCTGGATATACTCCTGCATTGCCTTACCTCCCCGGGGGCCCTTTAAAAAAAAGCTACTCTATATATATGCATGCAGTATGAATAAATGCTCCTTCGGGGAACAAAAAACGCCACGGAACTTATTCCGTGACGTTTTTTTGCTGCTCATTTTGCTGATCTCTCTGACCACGAGCTAGAATTTTTGCATGTACGGCACCGGGTCTACAGCTTTTCCGTTTTTATAAAGGGTAAAAGTAATGGTGCCGTTTGTGCCTGCTGTCTGTCCCAAACAATCACTACTATCCAGGTTTTCCCCTGCAGCTGCGGACACCGAAGCCAGCCCTTCGTATACACTGCTCCAAGCGCCTTCATGGTTCATTTCCACTGAATATCCTTGTTCATCATTTCCTGCAACCTTTAACACTTTTCCGGGCATGCAGGGATAGACTTCGTTGTTTCCCTGAGCCTCCAGGCCTATCCCGCTGTGAAACCGGTAATCTTCAAATAGCGGGGAATAGTGATAGCCGAAGGAAGATACCGCTGTACCGTTTACCGGCAGGGCCAGGGTAGGCACGCTATCTGCCACCGGGGTAGTCGTGGTGGCATTATTTTCTTGTTTTTGCTGTTCAGTTTGTTTGTCTTTTGACGGGTCGGTTAATAAAGTTTCCTTGGCAGGGGAATAGCTTGATATTGATTGTACGCTGGATTTATCCCCTGCGGCAGGTTCTGCATTGTCGTTATTCCAAGTGTTTAAGCTCGCCCATACGATCCCTGCCAGCAGCGCTGCTGCAATGGTACCGGCGGCTATATATTGCCATGAGCCCATTAGCCAGCGGCGCAGCCAGCGGCGGTATTTTTCCGTTCCGTTTTGGTCTTTAAGTCTTTCACCAAAGGGCCACACTGTAAAATCACTCCTTTAATTTGTTGCTTATTTACAGTGTGCCCGGTTGGGGCTGATTTAATAATGGGATTGGTGGCGTTAATTTCTTCCTTGGAGTGAATTGGTGCGTGGGACTAGAAACCCTTTTTAGGGCATTTCTTTGGGGCCAACAATTTTTTTGACAGGATTACAGGATAAAACAGGATTTTGGGGGTTGCTTGATTCTTTGACCCTTGCGGTGGGGGTTGGTTTTTTGTGCCGGGTGAAGGTTATGTAAAACATTGGGAAGTTATTTTTCTACTTGGGGGCTTGGGTTTTTGCTGCTTTGTGATTTTGGAGCACGGTTTTTTTGACGGGATTAACGGGATTTTTGGGATTTTGGTTTTGTTTGGTTTATTTCATTTTGGTTGTTTCTACTATTTGCCTGGTGCTGATAAAATGGTGCTTGTCTTATTATATTCAAAAAATTATTTTCAATTTAATTTTCGCTTATGTTTAAGCCCTTTCTTTAATACCTTTTTTAATTATTCATCCCTTAATCCTGTAATCCTGTCTAAAATTCTTTTGCCTTATGCCTTTTGCCTTTTTTCATTTTTTTAATCATTTATCCCGCTAATCCCGTAAATCCCGTCAAAAAAGTCTTTTGCTTTTGGCCATAAGCAGTAACATTCTTTTTTCTCTTTAATCCATCGGCCCAACTTCCACACCCGTATAGTAGTGTTTCAATATTTCTTTATAGCTGTATCCCTGTTCGGCGAAGCCTTTGGCTCCATATTGGCACATGCCCACTCCGTGGCCATAGCCCACTGTGGTGAAGACAAGCTGGTTATCCTCAATTTTGGCACTGAAGTTGGTGGAGCGCAGGCCCAGGCGCTGCCTTACCAGTAACGCAGGTAGATCGACGTCTGCCACGCGAATGGTTTTCACCCTTCCCGTTGCGGTTTGCTCTATGGTCTCTACCGGGCTGCTGCCGGTGGACACCGGTATGGCGGTGAGGTCTATGCCCAGGGCTTTTTGTGCTTGCGGCAGGGTAAAACGTACCGTCTGAATTAACCGGGGGTTGTTTTCATAGGGGCAGTTAACACTCTTTAAATATGGAATGGAATACTTCCAAACAGACCCGGAGTCTTCGGTTACTCCCCCACAGGAAGAGTGGTAAACAGGATCTATCATTTTGCCTTCATGTGTTATAACAGTGTTGCCGGTAGCATCCACTGCCTGGCGAATTTTATAGTAGTGCCGGTAATAATCAATAACTCCCCAGCGCTCCTTCATTTGCTCCTTGGATATCCAGGCCTGCGCATGACGATGGTCATCGCAAATGTCAGCCCCGGGGTGTTCACTGTTAATAACTCCACCGGCCATAAGGCGTTTCAGAACATAGGTCCTAGCCGCTACGGCCTGAGCCTTTAATGCTTCCACGGGAAAGGTCGCCGGCATTTCCGCGGCCACAACCCCGGTAATATACTCATTCAGGTCTATCTCTTCAGTTTGGCCGCTGTCATGGTGAAAAAGGTGAACTTTCATGTTGCCCGCCTCCGGCTCCGGGCCTGTTATCAGATTTACCAGCAGCGGCAGTCCCAGGGTTATAATCACAATCAATATAATGGCCAGAAACAGAATCTTTTTCACTTGTAATTCCCCTCTTCAGGTTGGTCTTTTAAACGGTCTTGTCCTATATATATTCCCGGATGGATTATATGATGCGGCATTTCTCCTGCTGCAATTTTACGGGTAATGCGTGCACCAAGGCTCTTGAGTTTGTCTTCCAGGTGTTCGTAACCGCGGTCAATATGATTAAGGCGGCCCACCCTTGTTTCGCCTTGTGCTGCCAGCCCGGCCAGAACCAGTGCTGCCCCGGCCCGAAGGTCGCTGGCCTTAACCAATGCCCCGTGGAGCGGCCGGTCACCTTCTATGATGGCACTGCGCCCGCTTAGTTTTATACGCGCCCCCATTTTTTCAAACTGGCTTACGTGTTGGAACCTATTTTCAAAAACGGTCTCGGTAATAATGCTATTACCCGATGCCGTACATAGCATAGCCATCAATTGAGGCTGCATATCGGTGGGAAAGCCGGGGTAGGGCATTGTTTTTACGTCTACACCTTTAAGGAGACGGGTCGGATACACTCGCAGCCCGTCCTTTTCTTCCAATACCGGGACACCTGATTCTCCTAATTTGGCAATCACGGGCTTGAGATGCTCGGCAATGACATTGGACACCAATACTTCTCCTCCGGTGCATGCAGCAGCCACCAGGAATGTGCCTGCCTCGATACGATCGGGAATTATTCTGTGCGTGGTGCCGTTTAATTCGGGCACCCCTTGGATGCGAATTACCTTGGTGCCGGCACCTCTGACACAGGCCCCCATGGAATTAAGATAGTTCGCCAGGTCCACTATTTCCGGTTCTTCAGCTGCATTTTCGATGGTTGTATTACCCTTGGCCAGCACTGCTGCCATGAGAATGTTTTCGGTCGCTCCAACGCTGGGAAAATCCAGGTGAATGCTGTTTCCGGCCAGTTTGCGAGCTTTTGCTTCTACGGTGCCATAACCATAATTAATGTCTGCGCCTAACATATGGAAACCCTTGAGGTGCAGGTCTATGGGCCTGCTGCCAATGGCACACCCTCCGGGTAGGGAAAGCTTTGCTTTGCCTTCCCGGGCCAGCATAGGGCCTAATACCAGAAAGGAGGCCCGCATGCAGCGCACCCACTGGTATGGTGCCTCGGTTTGCAATTTTCGCGGCGGTACAATGCGGAGTCTGCCCTCGCAGAAATCCGCTTGTGCTCCCAGGTGTTCTATTAATGTACATATGGTCCTGACATCAGCCAGGTCCGGTACGTCTTCGATTACGCTGGGCGTTTTTGCCAATAGGGCGGCGCAGATGACGGGCAGGACTGCATTTTTGGCCCCGCTGATGCGTACTGTCCCTTGCAGCGGTTGCCCGCCTGTGATTGCCAGTTCATACACTGTATTTTAAACCCCCGTTAATTGTTCTTTTGAGGTTATTCTTTCCAATTTAGGGCTTTTGGAAACTAGTTAAGGGGAGATTGATTTTGGACGGGATTAACAGGTAAGGGATTTAAAGATTAAAAACATTTTGGGGTATTTCTTTGGGGCCAACAATTTTCTTTGACAGGATTACAGGATCAAACAGGATTTTTTGTTTTGCTTGGGTTCCTTTGCTGTTTCTTTGGATACAAAAGCTGTTTAATATAAGCTATTTGAGATATTTCTTTCATTTTTTAAAATAATTCTTTTAATCCTTATCCTGCAAATCCTGTAATCCTGTCTAAATATGCACTCTGTCTTTTTGGTTTTATCTTTTTGTTTTTAATTGCCAAACATAATAGTTTAGCATTTGGTCAAAATAATTTGTGGAAAGTTAAAAAACTATATGGAGGGATATCAATGCCCAGGATTAAGTGTGGCGTGGATGACTGTCTGTACCAGGAAGGTAGCGAATGTAAGGCTTCCAGTATTCAAGTCAAGCCTTCAACAGCAGACATGATGATTAGTATTTCCGACGATACGGCGTGTGAAACATTTAAGCCCCGCACTAACAAGCGTTAAGCTGCAAAAAAGAAAGGGACCGTACCCTAAGTCACCTCAGGGTATAGTCCCTTTTTACTTTCCAACTTTCTACTTTCCATTATCCTGAAACTTTAAGCCTGGTCAATGCGCGCCGGAGAGCCGCTTCGGCTCTCTGCGTATCCACATCTTCACTTTTCGCTGCCAGGCGTTCTTCCGCCCGCTTTTTGGCCTCTTCGGCCCGGGACATATCAATTTCATCGGATCTTTCAGCGGCATTGGCAAGCACTGTAACACGGCTGTCACGCACTTCTACAAAGCCGCCGTGCAGTGCCACACTGGTGGTATTACCGTCTTTCTGCACTCGTAAAACACCCACTTTAAGGGCACTTACGAGAGGGGCGTGGTCGGGTAAAAAACCCAGCTCCCCCTCCACGCCTGGAACTACCACGAACCGAGCGTCTTCTTTATATGCTACACGCTGCGGGGTTACTATTTCCAAGCGCTGAGTCTTTTCAGACATACTTAGTCACCGCCTTCTGCTGCCATCCGCTTAGCATTCTCCACCACATCGTCAATGGTTCCCATCATATAGAAGGCTGCTTCCGGCAGGGCATCATGCTTGCCGTCCAGTATTTCCTGGAAGCCACGAATGGTTTCTTTTAACGGTACATACGTTCCCGGCATACCTGTAAACACTTCGGCAACGTGGAAAGGCTGTGATAGATAACGCTGCAGCTTACGCGCACGGGCCACGGTCAGTTTATCATCATCGGACAATTCTTCCATACCCAGAATAGCGATGATGTCCTGCAGGTCTCTATAACGCTGAAGAATGTTTTGCACTCCACGGGCTACCTTATAGTGTTCCTCACCCACTACGTAGGGATCCAAAATACGTGACGTGGAATCCAACGGGTCCACCGCCGGGTAAATACCCAGCTCAGAAATGGCCCTGGATAACACAACGGTGGCATCTAAGTGAGCAAACGTTGTGGCCGGAGCAGGGTCAGTCAAGTCATCAGCCGGCACGTATACGGCCTGCACTGATGTAACTGAACCTTTAGTGGTGGATGTGATTCGCTCTTGCATAGCACCCATCTCACTGGCCAGGGTAGGCTGATAACCCACCGCGGAAGGCATACGGCCCAGGAGAGCCGAAACCTCGGAACCGGCCTGGGTGAAACGGAAGATGTTATCGATGAAGAGCAGGGTGTCGGCACCCTCTTCATCCCGGAAATATTCTGCCAGACAGAGACCGGTCAAAGCTACCCTGAGGCGGCAACCGGGAGGCTCGTTCATCTGACCGAACACCATGGTGGTCTTGGCCAGAACGCCCGACTCAGTCATTTCCCGGTAGAGGTCGTTACCTTCACGGGTACGTTCCCCCACACCGGCAAACACCGAGATACCACCGTGTTCCTGCGCAATGTTGTTAATAAGTTCCTGCACGATAACGGTTTTACCAACACCGGCACCACCGAACATACCCACCTTACCACCCTTGAGGTAAGGAACCAGCAGGTCAACAACTTTAATACCTGTTTCCAACTGCTCAGCTTTGGTGGACTGCTCCACCAGGGGCGGAGCCGGACGGTGAATAGGGTAGTATTTATCGCTTTCAATGGGACCTTTACCGTCAATTGTGTTACCTAGCACGTCCACAACACGGCCCAGAGATGGCTGCCCCACCGGCACGCTGATAGGCTTACCGGTATCGTAAGATTCCATACCCCGAACCAAACCGTCAGTAGTGGACATAGCAATGGTACGAACCATATTGTCACCCAAGTGCTGGGCAACTTCCAGTGTTAAGTCAATTTTATTACCAAATACATCTTCCTGGTCACTTTCAATTTTAACGGCGTTATATATTTCAGGCACCTGGCCCGGTGGGAAACGTATGTCCACCACCACGCCAATGACCTGTACTACTTGACCGACTACTTTAGCCATTAGCTTCTCTGTACCTCCTTTGCCTTTTGTTCTACTGGCCAACCGAACGGAAGCCCCCGCCACGGGTGTTATTCCTGAGCGGCAGAGCCGCCGACGATTTCGGAGATTTCCTTGGTGATGGCAGCCTGACGGGCACGGTTGAGAGACAGCGTGAGAGTGTCAATCATGTCGTTTGCGTTGCTGGTAGCACTGTCCATAGCAGTCATCCGTGCACTATGCTCGCCGGCCTTTAATTCCAGCAAGCATTGGAAAACTGAGTTTTCCACGTACATGGGGATAAGCTTGGCCAGCATAGACTCTACATCGGGTTCGAAGATGTATTCCACCTTACCGCCTTTAGCCTCTTCCCCGCCTTCTTCCTCCGGTGTTTCCACCGGAAGCAGCTTTTGTACTATGGGCTTTTGCACCAGCACGTTCACAAACTCACTGTACACCAGGTAAACCTCGTCGTACTCTTCGGCCACGTACTTTTCCGATACATAGGTGGCCAACTCCCGGGCCAGTGATAGGTCGGCATTTTCACCGACACCTATATATTCCCGGGCAATGTTATACTCACGTCGTTTGAAATAATTGAGTGATTTACGGCCGAGGCAAATTAGTTCAACATCCTGGTGTCTTTTCATGTCCTCTGCGGCCTTACGTATAATGTTGGTATTGAAACCACCGCACAAACCACGGTCTGCGGTGACAACCACATAGGCTACCTTTTTGGGCTCACGCACTGTGAGCAGAGGATGCTGCACCCCAACAGATGCAGATCCAACTCTCCCTAAAACGTCGCGCACCCGCCGCGCGAAGGGCCTAGCAGCCAGCACATCCTCCTGCGCACGCCGCATTTTAGCAGCTGACACGGCCTTCATAGCCTTGGTAACCTGCTTAGTTTTTTCAATACTTTTAATGCGGCGACGGAGATCGCGCAAACTAGCCATCTATAAATTCACCACCTCGCTATAAGATAAACCGGGTGCTTGCATTTATTTGGCGAAACCTTCCTTAAACTCTTTACAAGCCGCTTTAAGCTGTTCTTTCAATTCATCGGAAATTGTTTTCTCTTCGTCAATTTTCTTTAACAGCTCCGGTTTCTGTGAGCGCAGGAACTTCAGCCACCCGGCCTCAAATGCGTCTACATTTTCCACCGGCTGGTCATCGAGAAGACCGTTAACGGCCACAAAGATGGAAGCAACCTGCTCTTCAACCGGCATGGGAACATACTGCCCCTGTTTGAGCAGTTCCATTAAGCGCTCACCACGAGTTAACCGGGCCTGAGTTGCTTTATCCAGATCGGATCCGAACTGAGCAAAAGCAGCCAGCTCACGATACTGGGCCATATCCATACGCATGGTACCGGCAACCTGCTTCATAGCTTTAATCTGAGCAGCACCACCAACACGGGATACTGACAGACCAACGTTAACAGCCGGACGCTGCCCGGAGTAGAAGAGGTCGGGTTCCAAGTAGATCTGACCGTCAGTAATGGAAATAACGTTCGTGGGAATATAGGCCGAAACGTCACCGGCCTGGGTTTCAATGATGGGTAGGGCCGTCATGGAACCGGCACCTAATTCATCACTAAGCTTACATGCCCTTTCCAGTAAGCGTGAGTGCAGGTTAAACACGTCACCCGGAAATGCCTCACGTCCGGGAGGACGGCGCAGCAGCAGTGAAAGTTCGCGGTAAGCATTAGCCTGCTTGGACAGATCATCATAAACAATCAGCACATGCTTGCCCTGTGCCATAAACTCTTCACCGATGGCGGCACCGGCAAAGGGAGCGATATACTGCATGGGTGCAGGGTCAGATGCAGTCGCTGATACAATAACGGTGTACTTTAAAGCATCATGGTCTTTTAGAGTCTGCACTACGTTAGCAACTGTGGACTGCTTTTGACCAATTGCAACATAAATACAAATAACGTCGGTATTTTTCTGATTCAAAATGGCGTCAACGCCAATG
The DNA here is from genome assembly GCA_016278505.1 of Clostridiales bacterium. Classification (GTDB taxonomy): domain Bacteria; phylum Bacillota; class Desulfotomaculia; order Desulfotomaculales; family VENG01; genus VENG01. Next base: position 32,962 of record JADQBQ010000011.1, on the reverse strand, counting down.
GCAGTTTTACCGGTTTGGCGGTCACCGAGAAGTAATTCCCGCTGGCCGCGGCCGATGGGAATCATAGCATCAATGGCCTTGATACCGGTCTGTAGTGGTTCATGAACCGGCTGGCGCTCAATAACGCCGGGAGCAATATTCTCAACCGCACGCATCTTATCGGTATCAACAGGACCTTCACCATCCAGTGGCTGTCCCAAGGCGTTAACTGTACGGCCCAACATAGCGTCTCCAACGGGAACGGATATAATCCGGCCAGTACGCTTTACGGTATCTCCCTCTTTAATGTGGGTGTAGGGCCCCATTAAAACGCAACCGATGTTGTCCTCTTCAAGGTTAAGGGCCATACCCAGGGTACCGCCGGGGAATTCCAGCAGCTCAGCGGCCATACACTCTTCCAGACCGTAAACCCGGGCAATACCGTCACCAATCTGGATAACTGTACCAACATCGGATACTTCTATCTGAGACTGGTACTTTTCAATTTGCTGCTTCAATATGGAACCAATCTCTTCAGGTCGCAAATTCATCCACTAGTTCACCCCTATCCTTAACTAATTTGCCGGAGGTGTTCTCTCAGGGATTCAAGACGGCTTTTAACACTGCCGTCTATAATTTTATCGCCGATCCGGGCCACTACCCCTCCGATGAGGGACTGGTCCACGGAGTAACTTACCCTGACTTCCTTACCTGTCATCTTGCTCAGCGCCTCAACCAGGCGCTTTTGATTCTCTTCACTTAATTCAATGGCCGAAGCAACCTCAACATGGCTGATATTCCTGGCCTTATTAGCATAATCGACAAACACTTCCACCATATCAGCCAGGTATACTCCACGCTGGCGATCAATAACCAGGCACAAGAAATTCATGGCTACTTGTGAAATTTTGCCCTCCAACACGGCCTTCATAACATCTTTCTTTTCAGTGGCAGTAATCCGCGGGTGGTAAAGAACTTTCTTCAGTTTCGGTTCGCCCTCTAAGAGGTTTACCACTGCCCGCAGTTCTTCTTCCAGCTTACCCACCAGATCATTTGCCACCGCAATCTCGTAAAGGGCCTCAGCATAGCGCCCCGCCACGGCCCCTTTTAACATGGCAGATCCCCTGCCTCTTTGATGAAGTCGTTTATCAGGTCACGCTGCACGTCAGCCGTGATTTTTTCATCAACCACCTTGCTGGCAACCAGGATGGATAATGAAGCCACTTGCTCGCGCAATTCGGAAACTGCTTTTTCCTTTTCTCTTTCGATATCTTGTAATGCCGATTCTTTTATCCGGTCAGCCTCTTGCTTGGCAGCATCAATAATGCTCCGGGATTCGTCTTCGGCTGCCTTGGTGGCTTTTTGGATGACTTCATTTGCTTCTTCCTTAGCCTTTTGCATATCACCCAGGTACTGCTGACGCAGTTCCTCGGCTTGTTTTCTCTCTTCCTGGGCAGCAGCCACATTGCCTTGAATGGCCTCTTGCCGCTGCTCTAAAATTTTAACAATAGGCGGATAAACCACCAGGCGGAGGAAAACCAAAAGGATTAAGAAGTTAAAAATTTGCGCCACCAGTGTTGCATTAAGGCCTAAAGCTTGAACAACACTACCCACAACTTACCCTCCTTCCAATTGCCGTGTGCTAGTGGACAAAAGGAAGGCGATAGCGGATTTGGGGCAGGAGGCCCCAAATCTCGCTCTACCGCCTTTGCCGCACCAACCAACCACATAATAAATAGATCTACCCTGCATTAAATCTTACCCATAAGGATAAATGCAATAACAACACCGATAATAGGCAGAGCTTCAATCAGACCTACGGAAATGAACATTGTGGTCAGCAAGTTACCTCTTAGTTCAGGCTGGCGAGCGATGGACTCAACAGTTTTACCGGTAACCATACCGTCACCGATACCGGCACCTAATGCTCCCAGACCAACAGCCATAGCAGTAGCGAGAGCTGCAAGACCAGATCCTACTTCCATTCCATTCCCCTCCCTTCTCTGCTTAAATTTTAATCCATAATATGGTGGCTATCTCCATTAATTAGAGAGATAAGCTTGTTAATCAAAAAGTCACTTAAAGAGATTGTTCTAAAACTCACTTGAATTAATGCTCGGCTTCTTCCACAGCTTGTGAAGTGTAAGCAATGGTAAGCATGGTAAAAATAAATGCCTGGATAAATCCGACGAAAATACTGAAACCTAACCAGATAACAGATGCAATAAAGCCGCCGAATATGGTAGCCCCCAGCGGTATCAGCCCCAACAACACGGCAATCAACACCTCGCCGGCGTAAATGTTCCCGTAAAGTCGGAAGGCCAGCGTGATGGGTTTGGCTATTTCCTCAACAATTACCAGTGGGAGGAAGAACACGAAAGGCTGTACAAAATGTTTAAAGTAACCGGCGCCCTTAAACTTAATCCCTAGCAGTATGGTCAATACAAACACCATAATAGCCATGCCCAATGTAGTATTAACATCTGCCGTGGGAGACATCATCGAGGGTACCAAACCCCATAAGTTACTAAACAGTAGGAAAATAAAGAGACTAAAAACTAATACCATTATACTGGCGCCTTTTTTGGGATCCAGGTTGTCATTAACCAGGCCTCGCAAAAACTGGAATAGCTCTTCAACCATCAATTGCAGTTTGCTTGGCCGGTCCACTTTCATACTCCGGGTCGCGGAAACTGTGAAGAGAATTACCAGCAACATAACAACCCAGGTCATAACGATTGTTTTAAGGTTAAGCTGCCCGAGACCGGTAATAGTAACCGGGTCATGGAATCCCCAAATATTTAGCGCATGGTGAACCTGATCAAGCATGCTTGCACTAGCCTCACCACCTGCTCCGTGAGCTGCTGCTTCTGCTGACAATCTTTTCTCACCCCTTTCCTATTAATATTTTTTATATCTTATCAACGGCATCACGCGCGGCAAAATGCCGATGCAGCGTAACCGCCGCGTCAATTGAAGTCAGACAGGGAGTCAACAGAAAGCCCGCCCCTACAAAGTACAGGTTCAAAAAGTCCACATTACCTGCGAAAAAAGCCACTGCTACGATAAGGCCCATGCGCATGGTAAAGTTTTGCTTTAATGATTTTTTTGCTTCTTGTGTGTCTGTGACTAACATGCCTAAAAGCCTATTTCGCAAAAAAAAGGCATTCAAAATGCTGGTTAACCCACCTACTATAAAGCCCCAAATAAGTGGGTTTGTAACATCACTTATCAAACCAAAGCTTACTGCCAACAGGACAATGCCGGTGAGCTTGGCACTGCGGGAAAACTGCTTATCGACGGGGTTTATGGGTAGTGGCTTATACACCGGTTCACTCTCCTTCTTTCCAAAAACGATCCAGAGTTTTAATAATGCCCCACGTACCGGCGACAACTCCTAATAAGATGCCCGTAACCATCAACCACGGATTTGTTCCCAGTTTTTGATCCAAAGCTTTACCCCCAAAAAATCCCAGGGTCACCATAATGGCAAGTTCCGCGCCGATGGTGGTGGTGACTGATATTGCTTTTAAAATACCACCTGACTGCTTGGGTTTTTGATCTTTCAGATCTTTCATATTTATCAATAAACCCCATTTTTAATAATTAATTTTAATTGTTATGATTAGTACTTTCATATATGTAGTGATGCCATTTATTTAAAAATAATGTCGGCTAGCTTACATTCTAACATACAAATAGTGTTCTACAAAAAGATCTCTATTCCTCCACTGATAAATGTTTTTTTTAGATTTACTCAGTAAAATCTAATGTGTTAACGTTTGTGACGTGAAACACAAACTGGCATAAAATTATTCGTCCGCTAAGAAAACTATTCGTCATGGTATCATTAAATCCTGCTATGAATTTTCTTTTCGCAAGTTTCTTTTTCCTACCTTCGCTTATCGACTTCGCTAAGCCTGGCCACGGCTCGATTCAATGCATTCGTTATGCGCAAAAGGCAGGTTTGTCGGCAGCCTGTGGGGACTGGCTCCTTTTTCGCTTTTTTAAAAGGTGCCTGCCCCTTTTTTTGTGCGTAGCTTGTCGTCACGTTTAAAAATTTTTTATCTACACCGAGGGGCCGGCTTGAAAAGGCTGTGGAGGTTCGGGCCGCAAACCGTGGCGGTATTTGATATATTCCAGTATGCGGCTGCTGGCTTTGCCGTCACCATAGGGGTTTACTGCCTCCGCCATACTGCGGTAATATTGGTCATCGTTTAACAAGCGCAGCGCTTGATCCCGCACATTTTCCCTGGCCGCGCCCACCAGTTTTACGGTGCCGGCACTAACCGCCTCCGGGCGCTCTGTGGTATCACGCAGCACCAGTACAGGTTTACCCAGGGAGGGAGCTTCCTCCTGCAGGCCGCCGGAATCTGTTAACACCAGGTATGATTTCTGCATCAAGTTCACAAAAGGCCGGTAGTCCAGCGGCTCAATCAAGTGTACCCTGTCCAGCCCGCCCAGGACTTCCTGCACGGGGCGGCGAACAGCAGGGTTTTTATGCACCGGAAAAACTATTTCCACGTCGGGAATTTGTTCCGTAATATCCTTTAAAGCTTTGTATATTTCCCACATTCTCCCCCCCAGGTTTTCCCGGCGGTGGGTGGTTACCAGCAGCACCCGCCTGTGATCGAAATCCAGGTTTTGCAGCAGCGGGTCAGCAAATTTATAATTTGTTTCCACTATATCGAGCAAGGCGTCAATGACAGTGTTTCCAGTAATAAAAATATTGTTTTGAGGTACATTTTCCTGTTCCAGATTTTTGCAGGCCCCGGGAGTAGGGGAAAAATGCAGATCGGCTAGGATTCCGGCCAGGTGTCGGTTCATTTCTTCCGGAAACGGGGAATACTTGTTGCCGGTACGCAGTCCAGCTTCCACATGCCCCACCGGAATCTGCAGGTAAAAAGCACCCAAAGCCGCCACGAAGGTGGTGGTGGTATCTCCGTGTACCAGTACCAGATCCGGCTTTTCCTTTTCGTATATTTCCTGTACCCCCTCCAGAACCCGGCCGGTTATTTGAAAGAGTGTTTGTCCGGTGCGCATAATATCCAGGTCATGCGCCGGTGTAATCTGGAAAAGTTGCAACACCTGGTCCAACATCTCACGGTGCTGCGCGGTTACGGCAACCCTGCAGTCTATAGCGGGGTCATTTTCCAGCACCTTGACCAAGGGGGCCATTTTAATGGCTTCCGGGCGGGTACCGAATACGGGCATCACTTTTAACATATGATCATTCCCTTTAAAAATGTTGGGATTTTTGGTTATGTACTAACGGAGGTAGCCTTTATCTTTTAGTTTCTGTATATGTTGTTCTAATTCACTGTCTATATCCACTCCGTGTGCCTCTTCCAGTACAAACATCATGGAGACGGCGGTTTGGGCTACGTCCAGTAGTTCTCCGGTAATACGGCGCAGTACTTCGTGTTCGTCAAGTTTGTGCTGCTCACCGCTCATGCCTCTCAGTTTTCCGATGGCCTGGGCCAGTTCACCGGCTTCTTCCATGAGTTTAAGGGCGGTGGATTCCATGGTGGGGGAAAGGTTATTTAGCCGCGGCAACGCTATCAGTTTCTTTTCCATGCGAGTCCACCACCTTTGACGGGAATAAAAACATAAAGGATTAAAACCTTTTTTGACGAGATTAACGGGATTGAACGGGATTTCGTTTTTCTGCATTTCCGCACTTAGTCCTTTTATATAGAACCGATCCTACATTAAGTACTTGTCCTATATTAATTTTAAAACCGTAGACACGCACAACATCCTTCATTTAGCAAAGACTTCAATCCAAAACCAGCCTAACTTATCAATCCTTGCAATCCTGTAATCCTGTCAAAGACCTTACAGCAACAAACTGCTATCTCAGTCAACAAACCGTTCCAACCGTATACCTGCCTCTTTTAGTATACTTTCTGCGAGCTCATCCGGGTAGTCGCCGGCGAAAACTACCCGCTTAGCATTGGCGTTGGCCAGCATTTTAGCGCAGAGGCTGCATGGCTGGTTAGTCAGATAAAAGGTAGCCCCGCCGATGGGGGTGCCGTAAACCGCCGCCTGGATAATGGCATTTTGCTCCGCATGCAGGCCGCGGCACAATTCGTGCCGCTCCCCCGAAGGGATTTTCATACGGTCACGCAAACAGCCGGCCTCGGGGCAATGAGTCAAACCGCTGGGAGCACCGTTATACCCGGTTGACAATATGCGGTTATCGCGTACCGCCACAGCCCCTACTTTGCGGCGCAGGCACGTGGACCTGGTGGCCACCAGGCCGGCAATTTCCATAAAATATTGATCCCATGACGGGCGGTTTTCCATTGGGCATCGCTCCAACCATAATTATCTATTCTAATAAATAGGGTACCTTTCACAAAGCTCCCGGGCCATGGAACGTGCTTTGGCGCGGCTGTCAGGGCTGGAAAGAGCCATTTCCATGATCTCGGCGATGGCTACCATTTCCGGTTCCTTCAGCCCGCGGGTGGTAACTGCCGGAGTCCCCACCCTGATCCCACTGGCTACTGCCGGCGGCTGGGGGTCAAAAGGAATGGCATTTTTGTTCACTGTTACGCCCACTTCATCCAGGATGTTCTCAGCATCAGCGCCTGTAACTCCTTTAGGACGCAGATCCACCAGCATCATATGATTATCCGTGCCCCCGGATACTAATTCAAAGCCGCGTTCCACCAGGGAATTGGCAAGGGTTTTAGCATTCCTGATTATCTGCCTCTGGTAATCTTTAAAATCAGGCTGCAGGGCCTCCTTAAAGGCTACAGCTTTGGCGGCAATAGCATGCATAAGAGGTCCACCCTGAATGCCCGGGAAAATAGCCTTGTCCAAAGCAGCGCCATATTTTTCTTGGGCCAGAATCATACCCCCGCGGGGTCCGCGGAGCGTCTTGTGGGTGGTGGTGGTAACCACATCGGCATAGGGCATAGGGCTCATATGTTCGCCTGCGGCAATTAGTCCTGCAATGTGCGCCATATCCACCAATAGATAGGCGTCAACCTCGTCAGCAATATCCTTGAATAGAGAAAAATCTATGGCCCGCGGGTATGCGCTGGCCCCTGCAACAATAATTGCCGGGCGGCTTTCCCTGGCTATTTCTCTCACCCGTTCATAGTCTATGCAGCCTGTATTTTGGTCTACACCGTAAAAAGCAACACTAAAAAATTTGCCTGAGATGTTTGCTTTGCTGCCGTGAGTCAAATGTCCGCCGTGAGCCAGGCTCATACCTAAAATGGTATCTCCGGGCTTTAACAGTGCGTAGTAAACTGCGGTATTGGCCTGTGATCCTGAATGCGGCTGCACATTAGCATATTCGGCGCCGAAAATTTGTTTTGCTCTTTCCATGGCCAGGCTTTCCGCTATGTCTACACACCCGCAGCCACCGTAATAGCGCCTGCTGGGATAACCCTCTGCGTATTTATTGGTGAGTACCGAACCCTGAGCCTCCAAAACGGCAGCACTGACAATATTTTCCGAAGCAATGAGTTCCAGGGTATTACGCTGCCGTTTCGTTTCATGCTTTATGGCCCTGGCAATGGCCGGGTCTATATCAGCAATAGGGCTGTTAAAAAAGGTCATGCTATGTAATTCCTCCCCGCAAAGCCGCAATCAGCGACAACAATATTTTTTTTCTATGTTGTGTATTTTGTCCACCCGGCGTGCATGACGCCCACCGGAAAATTGAGCATGCAAAAAGGTCGCTAAAATATCCCGGGCCAGTCCCGCACCAATTACCCGTTCGCCCATGGTAATTATGTTGGCATTGTTGTGCTCCCGGGCCATCCGGGCGGAAAAGCTGTCGTGACAGAGTGCGGCGCGGATGCCGGACACTTTGTTGGCAGCGATGGAAACACCAATGCCGGTACCGCAGCAAAGTATACCCAAATCAAATTCTTTTTTAGCCACAGCCTCGGCTACCGGCATAACGATATCCGGGTAATCAACTGATTCCCCGGAATAAGTACCAAAGTCTTGACAATCAATTGCTACTTCCTTTAGATAATCTATAATTTCAGTCTTAAGTTGGAGTCCACCGTGGTCTGATGCTATTGCCAGTTGCAATGGAATATCTCCTTTTCTGATAGAATCAATAGTTCTTCAAAATTTCTACATTAACTGCCTTTTTCCTTTACCTTGGACAGAATTTATTCTAATCCGGCTTGTCCTTTTTTTCCCTGTATAAAAACTCTTGCAATGCTTGCTTAACCATGGTTTGTATTTCCCTGGCACAGGCCCTGTATGTTTCTTCCCGCCCCCCGATGGGATCGGGTACATCGGCTCCGGCCCCGGCATACTCGGCCAGGGTAAAGATTTTACTTTCGCACTCCGGCACCATGCTGCGCACCTGCCGGCGGTGCATGCCGGTCATAGTCAGGATCAGGTCCGCCCCTTGAACATCCTCCTGGGTAAGCAGGCTGGCACTGTGCCCTTTCAAATCTATGCCCATAGAGCTCAGAACTTTGATGGCGTTTTCTGCCGCAGGCATACCGGGGAGGGCCGTTGTACCTGCCGATGCAATTTCAATTTCCTGCGCTCCGGTATTCATTTGCTGGAGGATGTCTTTGGCCAGCGCAGCAGCCATGCTGCTGCGGCACGTATTCCCGGTACAGACAAAAATTACTTTTTTCTTAGCCATTTCCGCACACTCCTAGTAGTTGGAAGTTTGCTTTTGGGGGTTTTGCTTTGGGGTCTTTTAGTTCTTTGACAGGATTACAGGATAAGTGACGATTAAGGCTTTGGGTATTTCTTTGGGGTCTTTTTATTTTGACGGGATTAACGGGATCGAACGGGATTTTGTTCTTCTGCATTTCCGCACTCATTCCTTTTATAAAGAACCCATCCTATACTAAGCACTTATCCTATAATGATTTTAAAACCGTAGACACGATCAACATCCATTAATTAGCAGAAACTTCAATCCAAAGCCCACCTAACTTATCTATCCTGCAATCCTGTAATCCTGTCTAAAAGAGGTCTTTAGTCTTTTAAATCTTTAAATCTTGGACAGGATTACAGGATAAGTGACGATTAGGGCCCTGGGTATTTCTTTGGGGTCTTTTTATTTTGACGGGATTAACGGGATCAAACGGGATTTTGCTTTTCTGTATTTCCGCACTCATTCCTTTAATAGGCAGCCAACCTATATTAAGTACTTGTCCTATAATGATTTTAAAACCGTAGACACGAACAACATCATTAATTAGCAAAGACTTCAATCCAAAGACCGCCTAACTTATCTATCCTTGCAATCCTGTAATCCCGTCTAAAAAAGGTCTTTAAGTCTTTTAAATCTTTAAATCTTGGACAGGATTACAGGATAAGAGACGATTAAGGCCTTGGGCACTACTTTTGGGTCAAACCACTCAACAATCCCATAAATCCCGTTAATCCCGTCAAAAGGTTTTAATTCTTTAATGCTTAATCCTTAGTAGACAAGACCAACATCCATTAATTAGCAAAGACACCAATCCAAAACCAGCCTACCTTATCAATCCTTGCAATCCTGTAATCCTGTCTAAAAAAAGGTCTTTAAGTCTTTTTAATCTTTAAATCTTGGACAGGATTACAGGATAAGAGACGATTAAGGCCTTGGGCACTACTTTTGGGTCAAACCCTCAACCCAACAATCCCATAAATCCCGTTAATCCCGTCAAAAGGTTTTAATTCTTTAATGTTTAATCCTTAGTAGACAAGAATAATTTCCATTAACCGGCAAAGACACCAATCCAAAGACTACCTAACTTATCTATCCTTGCAATCCTGTAATCCTGTCAAAAAAGGTCTTTAGTCTTTAATTCTTTAAAGCCCATATAACTTATCAACCTTGTAATCCTATCAAAAAATTTTTTTCTCTTTTCCTTGCACCCGCTAAAAAAACAACTTCACCCCGATACCCACTAAAAGCACTCCTCCGACGCCCACGGCGCGCTCTCCCATCCGGCTGCCCACATAGCGGCCAAAAATAAGGCCTGCCGCAGTCATAACACCCGCCACAACACCAATCACACTCACCGTAAGCGGCAGATCCACACTTTGAGTGCCCAGGCTGAACCCTACGCTCAGAGCGTCCATGCTTACACTGGCCGCCAGAAGAAGCATGCCACCGGTAGTAACAAGGGCGTCCTGGCTACTGAGATCCCCTCCACCCTTCCAGGCTGAATATAACATTCTCACACCAAGATAAATAAGCACCAGAGCACCGGCAATACTGGCCGCCTTACCCAGCAGCGACCCAACAATCTCACCGGCAAACCACCCTACCAGGGGCATTATCACATGAAAAGCCAACACCGTAAAGCTTACTATTAAAATCTGTCGTCTTCTCACCCCGGTCATCCCGAGGCCAAGGCACATAGAAAAAGCATCTGTTCCTAGAGCCACGGCCAAGATCAGTAAGGTAATAACTGTCACAATAAACCCCCTAAACTTTTACACTTACTTTTAATATACTTCCCGAAAGCCCAGGATATCACACCACTATAATACGGTCCGCAGCCCTTCGAAGCCTGTTCATAACAGCCAGACCGAGCCCCTGTGTACTTATCCCTTCGGCGACAATTACATCTACCCCTCTACGGTCAAAATCACGTAAAGCACTGTATAAGTTTGCCGCCAGAGTGCCGGGATCACTTTTACACCCCAGCTTCAGCAGCTGCACATTACCATTTAAATTAATATCTTCGGTAACTGCCAATACACCCACACGCCTGCCGCTGTGGGCATAATCGGTAGCTATTTCTGCCAGCATTCCCCCCGTTTTGTCTTCGTCACCCTCTACCAGTACAAGGGGGGCTCCGGGAGCATAATGGCGATACTTCATTCCTGGTGAACGAGGTCTATCAGCTTCGTGAACAGTGGAAACCATCACCGCGGGGTCCAACTCTACGGCCCCGGCAATTGCTTTTATTTGTGAGGGGGTAACCCCACCGGGACGCAAAATCACAGGGATTTTACCGGTAACATCCAACACGGTTGATTCAACTCCCACTCCTGCCGGCCCGCCGTCCAGCACCGCGTCTATTTTTCCGTCCAGGTCGGCCAACACATGCCCAGCAGTGGTGGGGCTGGGGCTCCCTGAGGTATTTGCACTGGGAGCAGCCACCGGAACTCCTGCCGCCTTGATTAAACCTAAGGCCACGGCGTGATTCGGAACGCGTACGGCCACCGTATCCAATCCGGCTGTAACTTCACCGGGCAGAACCCCTGTACCCGGCAGCACCAGAGTTAGGGGTCCGGGCCAAAACTTTTGCATTAAAGCTGTGGCTAATGGGGAAATACCTGCCGCGACTGTATCCACTTTGTGCATATCTTCCAGGTGGACAATAAGCGGGTTATCCACCGGCCGGCCCTTGGCTGCAAAAATGCAGCTCACCGCCTCTCCGTCCATAGCGTTTGCCCCCAGGCCATAAACCGTTTCCGTGGGAAAGGCCACCAAACCGCCCCGGAGCAGGGTGAACCCGGCCCGGCGAATAATTTGGAGGTCAGGCCATTTTGCATCTACCTTCCAATACATAGTCATATAATTCCACTCCTAAGGGGTCAAGTGGGGACGGTTCTTGCCTTGCCCGGGCAAGGCAAGAACCGTCCCCACTTGTTAGGCTGTTTTTTTCATGCGCAGGGTGAGGAGTATGCCCAACAAAACGAATCCAATACAGACATACGCCACCGCCTTCCATCCCCAGGGGTCCCAGATGTAGCCCAGCAGTGTACTGCCTATGCTGCCTCCCATATAGTATGCAAACAGATACAGGGCTGAGGCGCTGCCTTTGGCGTCTTTGGCATGCCGGCTCACCCAGCTGCTGGATGCGGCATGGGCAAAGAAGAAACCAAAACAAAGCACCACCAGCCCGATAAGGATTGTAAACAAGGGGGTGGTTGTCATTAACAGTATCCCGGCGACCATTATCCCCAGTCCTATTAGTATGCGCTGGGGGATGGTAAACAAGTATTCCAATTTACCCGACAGTGTGGAGCTAAAGGTGCCGGCCGAATATGAAAGATACAGCAAGCCAATTAAGGCCGTGGACAAAAAATAAGGTGCCGCGTGCAGATGGTAGCTTAAATAATTGAACAGGCCTATAAATACAAAAAATAGGATTGCAGCGATATAATAGGCGTCGCGCAAAACAGAGTTTTTTATATGCTGCTTCATTTCCCGGCCGGCACCACACAAGGACAGCTTATGGGGCACAAAATGGCGCGACTTGGGCAGCAAAAGAAGAAATGATACGAGGCAAGCCAGGCCGATAAAACCCATAATTAAAAAGGAATACCTCCAGCCCCAAATATCTGCAGCAAAACCGCTGATTATACGCCCTGCCATTCCTCCCACGGAATTGGCGCTGATGTAGAGCCCTATGGCCACTCCTACCGCCTTGCCGTCGAATTCTTCGCCGATATAAGCGTAAGATATGGCCGGCAGGGCAGCTAAAGCCAGTCCCTGTAAAGTGCGCAGCACGAGTAGCAACCCAAAATCAGGTACAAAAAAAGCACCGATAGAGATTAAGGAAGGTACTAAGAGCCCAAAGGCCATCACATTTTTACGGCCCACAGCATCCGAAACCGGCCCAAAAACAAGTAAAAAAATACTCAGAGTTAAAGTAACCAGGGAAACCGAGAGACTGGCCGTAACCGGCGAAACACCGAACTCCTTGGAGAAAAGAGGGAGCAGAGGCTGCGTTAAGTGAAAATTAGAAAATACGGCAAAGCCGCCAACGCTCAAAGCCAGGGTGGACCGCCAAAATTCAGGTGTTTTATCTTGTATGTATTGCTTACGTTGACCCGGTAAAATAGTCAAAACACATCAAATCCTCCCAGTTTATTATACCATTTACCAGGAAAATTAAAAAACTAAAAAACTGGCCAATTACTGAACGTAATAAATACATTAATTAGCTAATATATTTAGGCTATAAAGTAGGACAAACACGGGGAGGAAAAGCTGTGTCATATTTGCTTCAGATTATATCCGCATTTTGGCTGGGAGCCCTTCACTCCCTGGAGCCCGGGCATGGTAAAGGAGTTATGGGTACATACCTGGTACTTTCCCGCGGCAGGCCCATACACGTGATTATTCTTGGATTGTCCTCAGCCTTATCCCATACACTGGTGGTGGTACTGCTGGCTATTACCGCCCACGCGGCAGCGGCGACACTGCAGAGTGCTTCCGGTGATGCCAACGAGCAGGTAAAGCTATGGCTGCACTTAGTTACAGGTGTTTTAATTGTCTTTATCGGTTACCGCTTAATTCCAAAGCAAAATAAGTCATCATGCTGCAGCCACGGGCATTCCCACAGTCACCATGCCCACCCGCGCGCAGGTTCTCTAAAAATATTTGACTTGTTGATCCTGGGTCTGACCAATGGGCTCATTCCATGTCCCGGAGCCCTTGCAGTGCTGCTTCTTTCCCTCAATACGGGCACTTTAGGAGCAGGCTTAATAGTGGTCTTTGCCTTCGGTGTCGGTGCTGCCCTGGCCCTGATCATAGTGGGAATGCTCTTTATAAAAATGTCCTCCCTGACCGTCAAAATAGCCGGCGAACGTACTTGGACCCACCTGGCAGCAGCTGCCGGCGTGGTTGTAATGGGCGTGGGAGTCTTCACCGCCCTTAAAGCGGCACAAAGTATTTATACCGGTTGAAACGTTACCTGAGGTAAAAAATAAGCAGGTAAATCATGGCCATAAAAACTGATAAAATCATTATGGGAAATCCTATCTTTAAAAATGCCATAAATGAAATAGGGACACCACGGCGCTCGGCCATGCCGGCCACAATCACATTGGCAGCTGCCCCTACCAAAGAACCGTTGCCCCCCAGACAGCCGCCCAGGGCCAGTGACCACCACCAGGGGTTCATGTTGGTCACGTTAGCCAGGCGCCCCAACTCATCGATGAGGGGGATCATAGTGGCTACAAAGGGAATATTGTCCACAAAAGCTGATGCGATGGCAGACAGCCATAGGATCAATAACCCCGTGGTCATCAGTTCCCCACCGGTTAAAGCTAGCCCGGCTCTGGCAATGGTTTCGATGATACCAACCTCCACCAGGGCACCTACGATGATAAACAGCCCCACAAAAAAGAAAATAACGTGCCACTCCACTCCTTCCAGGACATGCTCAGGCTCCGCCCTGGCCAGTATTAAAAGTAAAACCGCGCCGCTGAGAGCTATAGTCGAGGATTCCAACCCCAGGGCCCCATGCAAAGTGAAGCCCAGTATAGTCAGCCCGAGAACAAGCAGTGATTTATTTAAAAGGGGCTTGTCCTTAATCATTTCAGCTTCATTCAATTCCATTAAATCACGCTTATTTTTGTCGTCGACATTTAATTGCTTGCGGTAAATTAACCATAAAATACCAAGGGTGATAACCAAAATAAACAATGCTATGGGGGCCAGGTTGGTTAAGAAAGCCAAAAAGCTTAAACCGGTGAAACCTCCAATCATTATATTTGGCGGGTCACCAATTAAAGTGGCCGTACCGCCCACGTTGGAAGCAATTATTTCTGCAACTAAAAAGGGAACCGGGTTAAGCCGCAGTATGCTGACAATTTCAATGGTAACGGGAACCACCAACAGGACAGTAGTAACATTATCCAGGAGGGCCGAGGATACAGCGGTAAAACCACAGAGCCCCAGTAGTATTTTAGTGGGTTCAGCATGGGCCTGTTTGGCAGTCCAAACGCCTACAAATTCAAACACCCCGGTACTGCGGGTGATGCTTACTATCATCATCATGCCAATTAAAAGGCCAATGGTGTTGAACTCGATGGCGTGAATAGCTGCTTCTTCGGAAAGTATGCCGGTCAATAGAACAAGTACGGCCCCGGCCAGGGCAACTACCGTACGGTGCACTTTTTCCCAAACAATCATTATGTAGGTGGCTATGAATATGAAACCGGCATAATAGGCGCTTACATTTTCCAAAGACATTCTCTCCCCCAATTAAGATTTGCTCATGCCCTGTTCACGATATATTCTTTATTAATGTCCCATTTATAAGAAAAGGTTATGTGGAATAAAATAAAAAATCATTGCCCCAAGAAACATAAAAAAGCGCACTAAATTAGTTCCCTTAGCGCGCCTTTTAAATACCTTCATTTATTTTTCGCTTGCGGTGCCCGAAAAATCACCAGGCGCTCTCTCCCGCCGAGGTCATTTACAACCCGGGTGGTGTATCCCGCAGGAGCAAGGGCTTGCAAGGGCTGGCCTTGCCCGGGGGTTATTTCCATTAACAAATATCCTTCCGGTGCCAAATACTCCCCGGCCCGGGGAAGCAGCCGCCGGTAAAAGTACAGCCCGTCAGGCCCGCCGTCCAGCGCGCTATGAGGTTCGTATGCCCCTACGTCTTTGGGCAGCTGACTCATTTCCACCGACGGGATATAGGGTAAATTAGCGGTTATTATGGACACCTTTCCCTTGATGCTCAGGGGATCAAGAGGGTCCAACAAGTTCCCGGAAAAAAAAGCTACTCTATCCGACACTCCCAGCCGGGCGGCATTGTGCCGCGCCACTTCCAGGGCAGCCGGAGAAATATCGGTGGCGCAAACCTTTATTTGAGTACTATAATGAGCCAGGCTGATGCCTATGGCTCCGCTGCCGGTACCCACATCCACTACTGTGCCGGTTACGGGTGCCGGAGGAAGGTTAACCGCCGAGCCTTCGGGGGGAGAAGGGCCACCCAGCAATACCAGCGCGGTTTCCACCAGTAACTCCGTTTCAGGCCGGGGAACCAGAACACTGTTGTCCACATAAAACGGTAGGCCCATAAATTCACGCCGGCCTAACAGGTAGGCCAACGGCTCACCTTGAGCACGCCTGGTGATTAAATCTCGAAAATGTGATCGCTGGTCGGGTGTTAAAGGATAATCCGGTTCACGGTAAAGGAAATTTCTTTCTCTGCCCAAGAGATCAGCTAAAATGACTTCGGCATCCAGCGAGCCAAAATCAATATTGTTTTCCTCCATAAGCAAAAAGCGCCCCCACCGGAGGGCGCTTTTTATATCGGTAATCATTCTTCCACCTGCTTTAGCATCTCAGCCTGGTCGGTAGTGATTAAGGCATCAATTATTTCATCAATCTCACCCATAAGGATTTGCTGCAGCCTGTGGGTTGTTAGGCCAATGCGGTGATCCGTCACCCTATTTTGAGGGAAATTGTAAGTGCGAATCCTTTCACTGCGGTCACCCGACCCTACCTGAGACTTCCGGGTACTGGCCATTTCAGCATGCTGTTCCTGTTGGGCCTGGTCAAACAAGCGTGCACGCAGCACTTTCATCGCCTTATCCTTATTTTTATGCTGAGACTTTTCGTCCTGCATGGAAACAGCTATCCCGGAAGGAACATGTGTAATCCTCACTGCCGATTGGGTGGTATTAACGGACTGTCCTCCGGGGCCGGAGGAACAGAAGACATCTACCCGTAAATCTTCGGGACTAATTTCCACATCCACGTCCTCTGCCTCGGGCAGCACAGCCACCGTGGCGGCCGAGGTGTGAATACGCCCCCCGGACTCAGTGGAAGGGACTCTTTGCACCCGGTGCACACCGCTCTCAAACTTGAGGCGACTGTATGCTCCCTTACCTATAAGCATAAAGGCAGCTTCCTTTACGCCTCCCATATCTGTATCACTGGTGGCCATGACATCTACCTTCCACCCTTGACGCTCGGCATAACGCAGGTACATGCGGTACAAATCACCGGCAAAGAGACCTGCCTCGTCACCACCGGTACCGGCCCGTATTTCCATGATCACATTTTTATCATCATTAGGATCCTTGGGTAAAAGTAGAAACTTGAGCTGTTCTTGCAGTTTCTCCTCTTTCTTCTGCAGCTCTGCCAGCTCTGCTTCCACCATTTCTTTAAAGTCCTGTTCCTGCTGCTCTTTAAGCATTTCCCGAGCATCTTCAATCTCCTGCATGGTTTGCTTGTACTCCTGGTAGACATTTACTATATCGCCCAGCTCTGAGTGGGACTTAACATATTGCTGCCACTTATCGTGTTCGGCAATGATTTCAGGGTCACTAATAAGACCGCTAAGCTCTTCATAGCGCTGCTCCAACCTATCCAGCTTATCGAACATTTACTTCACCTCTGTTATCTTTCAAAACAGCTCCCAGGGCGGAAATGGCAACTTCCACCTGGCTGTTGTCAGGTTCACGGGTAGTAAGCCCTTGCAGCCACTTACCCGGTGCTATAATAGCCTTAAAAAGCATTGAGCCCTCATATTTGGCAGACAATTTTAATAGCTCATAAGATAAACCTGCAACAACCGGCAGTAGTAATATTCTTGACAGAATTCGCCACCATAACACCTGCTCACCCAGGAGCGAGAACACCAGGATACTTACCACCATTACAATCAGTAAAAAGCTTGTTCCACAGCGTGGATGAAAACTGCTGTAACGTTGTACATTTTCCACGCTTAACTCTTCCCCTGCCTCATAGGCATTAATTACCCTATGCTCCGCACCGTGGTATTGAAAAACCCGCCTGATATCTGCCATAAAAGAGATGGAAACTACGTATATCAGAAATACACCTATGCGGATAAAACCTTCCACCACGTTTTGGGCCACACTTCCAGAGACCCAGCGGGTCAAATAATGAGTCGCCCCGGTGGGTATAACCACAAAAAGAAAAATAGCCAGCGAAAAGGCAATGATCATGGTGATAATAATATCCCTGGAAGTTAAATCTTCTTCTTCCTCTTCCATGGCCTGGTTAGCAGAGTAGGAAAGAGCCTGCATCCCCATGATCAGAGATTCGAATAGAACTATCACTCCCCGCAAAAGGGGCCATTTTAAAACCTTATAACGGTTGGTAATGGATTCCACTGGCTGTTCATCTATGACAATGGTGGAGTCCGGGCGCCGGACAGCAACTGCCCGGGTAGCAGGACCCCGCATCATTACACCTTCAATAACTGCTTGACCGCCGTAAGAAAATTTAGGGCTCATATCTCATCCCCTTTTCCAGAAACAAATAGCAGAGCGCACCGCCCTGCCACATTGTTTATCAGTACTTGTTTTATTAGTACTCGGCTTATTATAACTACTTGTTCAGGCCGTATTTCTTACGGAATTTTTCTGCACGTCCCCCGGTTTCAATAGTACGTTGGGAACCGGTATAAAAAGGGTGGCAATTGGAGCAAATCTCTACCTTGATTTCCTTTTTCGTGGAACCGGTTGTAAAGCTATTGCCACAAACACAAGTAACCGTAGCCTCATTGTACTTAGGATGGATTTTTTCTTTCACTGGACTCACCTCTTTCTTGTGGTGTTTAAATTATAATAATGAAAGGGGACACACCCCTTCGGGGAATGTCCCCGATTCTTTCCAGATTCTTTCCAGATTCTTTCCAGACACTAATTTATATAGGTGTTAAGCTTAAGCACACTAAATTATTATATCACAGGGTTTTTACAGTGACAAGAAAGAAAAAGGGCCCCAAAAAAAGGGCGAGACCGGTGAAAAAGTTGAAAAATATAGCAAGGAGCCAAGATTGTCATTCTGAGTGCAGCGAAGAATCTGAGTATTTATGACACGAATCTGGACTTTTTCAGCAGTCCCGAGAAATACCCAAGCCCTAATCGTGTTTTACCCTGTAATCCTGTCAAAGATTTAAAGATTTTAAAGATTTAAAAGACTTAAGACCTTTTTAGACAGGATTACAGGATTGGCAGGATAGATAAGTTAGGTAGGCCTTGGGTCGATGTGTTTGCTGATCAAGAATTGGTGTTCGTGTTTACGATTAAGGAATAAAAGATTAAGGGATTAAAAGATTAAGACCTTTTCGACGGGATTAACGGGATTGGCGGGATTGTTGGATTATTCGGGCTTAGAGTGTATGCTTTATTAATAGCTAGATATGATTTTTTTGTGGATCTGCTTTTAAACATGTTTTCCCAAAAGGAATACCTAAGATGTTCTTATATCAAAGAACCGTAAGAACGCATGCAAAAATCTTATATATCCCGGGTATTTTCGTAAAAAAATGTTTACTTCAAAGCCCCACATGCAAAGCCTCTTTATCCCGCTTATCCTATTGATCCCGTCAAAATATAAAAGACCCAAAAGAAATACACAAAAAGGGACAGGCTACTTATTTGAATTGGAAAAGTAGCCTGTCCCCTTTTTTTCGTTAGGCGTACGTCCTTTGCAGGCATTGCAAGGGGTCATGAGGTACTCCATTTACCCTGACCTCCAGGTGCAGGTGCGGGCCGCTGGAGCGGCCGGTACTGCCAACCCTGGCAATCAACTGTCCCGATGCAACCCTTTCCCCGTTCTTAACCAGAAGTTTTGAACAGTGGCCGTAAAGGGTGCTGATGCCGTTTCCGTGATCAATAATTACAGTAAAGCCATATCCATCCTGAGTGCCGGCAAAGACCACATGGCCGCCACTCACCGCTTTAATAGGATCACCACTGTCAGCCGCAATGTCCACGCCTTCGTGCATGCGCCCGTCTCGGAAACCGAAAGGAGAGCTTACCCAACCGGTCACCGGCCAGGGCAGCTGTCCCGCCATGATGCTCCTATCTACTGTAGAGCGGGCGGACTGCTTTTCCGGGGCCGGAATGGAGAGCCGTGTTCCCACTGTAACGGTATCATAATCTTTAATATTATTGCAGCTGGCTATTAAAGCCATACCCACGCCGTATTCAGACGCGATGCCGGAGAGGGTTTCTCCTGCTGCCACGCGGTGCTTTACTATGGTTGACGGCAAACGTAATATTTGTCCCTCAAATATGCGGTCATTATCCAAAATGCTGTTCATAGCCGCCAGGCGAGCAACTGAAAAGCCCAGCCTTTGGGCTATCAATGACAGGGTATCCCCCCGTTCAACCCGGTAAATCCCCTGGGGAGAAGATTTAGCCGCTTCCTGCTGCTCCTGCACCACAGGCCCCGCATAGGGAGTCGCCGGATCAATAAGTTCATCCCACCGGGCTCCGGCAGGCACTGCAGTGAAAAGAACAGCCAGTGATATACCTATAGCAAAAGTGTTTTTCATTAGCTTATTATATTTCATTGATTTCCTCATTTTTCTCAAACCTCACTTCCATAATGCTGTGCCAATGTAATCAGACAAAGGCGGGGCAGGATGTCAATACCATTATTGCCACTTGTTGGGCAATTTATACATGGGAACAAGCTGGTGCCACCTATCCTTTTTAAACAGCAAAAGGCCAGGGTTTAAAAAACCCTGGCCTAAGTGTTTCTTAACCTGCCTTTTGCGCCCGCTCTTTCAATTCATCAAGCCGGGCCAGGCTAAGGCTCAGTCTCACGCTCCAGCGGGATTCCCGCCCCAATCCCCATCCATGGCTCAAGGGGCGGCCTCGCACGTCCTGTGCTCGGTCCCGCTTCCGCTTATCTACTTCGCCAAGCCTGGTCACGGCTTGATTCAATTCATTCGCTATGCGCAAAAGGCAGGTTGTCATCATTTTTTTACGAATGCACTGCGGAAAAGGGTACGGAAGATTTATTGTGAATCCGGAAGGCTTTGATCAATTCGCTGTTGCTTTTGGTCTTGCGTATATGCTTACTCAGCATCTCTATGGCCTCAATGGCTGACATCCCTGCAACGGCCTTGCGGAAGTACCATACCATTTCCAATTCATTTTTGTTTAACAACATCTCTTCTTTACGTGTACCGGAGCGGACTACGTCGATGGCCGGGAAAATACGCCTTTCGGCCAGTTTGCGGTCCAAAATAAGCTCCATATTACCTGTTCCTTTAAACTCTTCGAAGATAACATCATCCATACGGCTGCCGGTTTCCACCAGAGCGGTGGCAAGGATAGTCAGGCTGCCGCCTTCTTCAATATTGCGGGCGGCACCGAAAAACCTTTTTGGCTTGTGTAAACTGGCCGGGTCCACTCCGCCGCTTAAAGTGCGCCCGCTGGGCGGCACCACCAGGTTATGTGCCCGGGCCAGGCGCGTAATACTGTCCATAAGGATAACTACGTCGCGCTGGTGTTCAACCAGGCGCTTTGCCTTTTCTAAAACCATTTCTGTCACTTTCACATGGTTCTCCGGAGGCTCATCAAAGGTCGAACTTACCACTTCACCCTGAACAGACCGTTCAATATCAGTAACTTCTTCCGGACGCTCATCTATAAGCAACACTATCAGGTCCATCTCGGGATGGTTTTTGGTAATACTATTGGCAATTTCTTTTAGTAACATGGTTTTACCGGCCTTGGGTGGGGCTACAATCAACCCCCTTTGGCCCTTACCAAGTGGTGCCAGAAGGTCTATGATCCTTGTGGCGGTGTGATCAGGAGAAACTTCGAGGTTAATACGTTCCTGGGGGTAAAGGGGGGTAAGTCCTTCAAAATGCAGACGCTCCGAGGCTACGTCCGGGTCTTCCCCGTTTACTTGTTCCACTCTTAAAAGTGCAAAATACCTTTCATTTTCCTTGGGGCCGCGAACCTGGCCGGCAACCAGGTCACCGGTGCGCAGATCGAAGCGCCGTATTTGTGAAGAGGACACATAAATATCATCATGGCTGGGTACATATTGAAACGGGCGCAAAAAACCAAAACCGTCGGGCAGTATTTCCAGAACTCCTTTGGCAAAGACCAACCCATTACTCTCTGTCTGAGCCTTCATTAGCTCAAATATAAGTTCCTGCTTTCGTAAGCGGGAATAACCTGTAAGGTTCATTTTTTTGGCGGTTTTATAAAGCTCGGCTATAGTTTTACCTTCTAATTCCGAATAGTTCAATGGCAACCCTGGTTTTAAAACCAATCGAAATCTATCAATAACAGATTCTAATAAGTTTTTCACCCATCCGACAAACGGGCGGCAGTGTCACGGGATTCAACTGCTGGGCCATAGATTCTCATCTATCAGGTTACCTATACCAAACAGTTCTTTCCGGTGAACATGCCAGTCAACCAGGCTGTTCACCCCTTTCTTTTTAAGATTCGTTTGCATTGTTTCCTAAACAGCAGACCACTGCTCCTGTTGTTTAAATTGTTAATACTCAAGGTCATGCTTCGGTTATTCAACCTCAATGTCTTTTAAACTTCCGGCTTTTATATCACGCCTTTTTTGGCGAAAAAGTAAAAGACGTTTTACTAGAAAATATACTGTTACACCTGCAAGCAGGCTGTTCAAAGATGCCCCTAATAAAAACGGGTAACCTAGGGCACTTAAGGTATCAAAGAAATTCTCCCGGACAGAGCCGCTGAAAACGGCTGCGGTCTTTGAGCTATCCCTGATAAAAATTTGTCCCATTGCAAAATTGAAAAAGTAAAAGAAAGGAACCGCCCATTTAAAGAATGCGGCCGCCAGGGCAGCAGCTAATCCGTTGACTCCAATAAGGCGGGCCAATAGGTAGGCAACCGGAATGCTAACGATGGGTATAGGAAAAAAATCCAATGCTGTGCCCAGGGCCGCTCCCCAGGCAACTTTCACGGGCGCATCCGGCAAATCCAGAACACGGTTGTAATAACCTTTGAAGCGCCCAACAATGCGCAAACACTTTCATCTCCTTAAATCTTACCAAACAAAGCTTACAATTACATACATTTTTTTGTAAAGTATATCCTTCGGCAGACAAACAGTCAAGACACCAAAATGAGGATATGAGATTTATAATCGGTTGGAAGTTAGAACTTCGGGGTTTTATTTGATATAAAAACATCTCAGGTATTCCTATTTGGAAAACATTTGGGGTATTCCTTTGGGGTCGTTTTCTGACAGGATTAACAGGATTTACAGGATTTTTTTTGCAGGATCATTACTTTGAGAGCGTAGATACTTCATGGTCCATTGTCAGATAAACTTCATTGCTTATCTTGTTAATCCTGTAGATCCTGTCAAAAGTTGATTTGTTTTCGGACTACTTGGGGACTTTCTCCCAATCTGCTAGGAATTTTTCGATACCCAGATCAGTTAAGGGATGTTTTAGCATTTTGTTTAATACATTATATGGAACAGTTGCAATGTGTGCGCCGGCAAGGGCTGAGGAAATTACATGCTGCGGGTGTCTGATACTTGCCGATATCACTTCCGTTTCCAAGCCGTGCACGTCAAATATTTCTACGATCTCACTTACCAGATCAATGCCGTTTTGCCCTATATCATCCAGCCTGCCCACAAAGGGGCTGACATAAGTAGCACCGGCAAGGGCGGCCAAAAGGGCCTGGTTGGCAGAAAAAACCAGGGTCACATTGGTCTTAATTCCTTTCCGGGCACATTCTTTAGTAGCTTCAAGCCCCTGGGCGGTCATGGGGATCTTGATCACAATGTTGCGGTGAATAGCAGCCAATTCTTGGGCTTCCCGGACCATAGACTCTGCCTCCATGCTTACCACTTCGGCACTTATCGGCCCGTCCACAATGGAGGTTATCTCCTTGACAACTTCTTTAAAGTCTCGCCCCTCTTTTGCTATTAAAGAAGGATTAGTAGTTACACCGGTGATAACGCCCCACTTATTAATCTCACGAATCTCTTCCACATTAGCAGTATCAATAAAGAGCTTAATGGTCAATCACCACCTTCGGAAACTCACTTAAGCTTTTCCTGAACTCCCAAACAATCTAATTTTTTCTCTGATTATATCCATGGCTGCTTCCCTGGCCGGCCCTAATATTTTTCGGGGATCTATTTCTTCCGGCTTCTGAGCCATTACTTCCCGGCACCTCCCGGTAAAGGCCTCACGGATATTGGTATCTATATTTATCTTACTTACACCACGGGTAACTGCCTCTTTAATGGCCTCATCAGGGACTCCTGATGATCCGTGCAGCACTATGGGAGTGTCCACCAACGAACGTATATTGGTCAGCCTGGCAAAATCTAATTTGGGTTCCCCTTTATATATACCGTGCGCGGTACCGATAGCCACAGCCAGAGCGTCTACCCCTGTCTTGCTCACAAAATACTTGGCCTCATCTGGATCGGTGAGCATGGCATCCCTTTCATCCACGGTAATATCATCTTCGGTACCACCGATTTTACCCAATTCCGCTTCTACTGATACCCCTACCGGCCGGGCAGCAGCCAAAACCTGGTTAGTAATATTTATATTCTCTTCCACAGGTAACTTTGAGCCATCAAACATAACGGAGCTGAATCCCGACCGGATGCACTGCATTACCTGGTCAAAGCTCGTCCCATGATCCAGGTGCAGAGCTACCGGCACGCTGGCGGACTCGGCAGCCAGCCTGGTCAGGCCCACAATGTAATTAATTCCTGCATATTTAATGGCACCCTGACTGGCCTGTACAATCACCGGTGCCTTTTCCGCCTCTGCAGCGCCGATGATAGCCTGCACTATCTCCATATTGTTACAGTTAAATGCTCCAACTGCATATTTGCCTTGAACAGCTTCCTTTAATAAATCTGTTAACGGTACAAAGCTCAAAAATTATTTCCTCCTTTCACTTTTTCTTAATATGCCCTGTTAAAGTCATATTAATTTGGCAATCCCAGGCAAAAATAATTATACACCCCCAGAGGGGGTGTTTCCAATTATTTATTGCGCTTTCGTTTGGGTTTTTTATGAATTTTACTGGTGCTGGCCAGGCTATCCAGGCACTCAAACCCATTTTGGGTCAATTCGATGTTTTCTACCCCTTTGATTACCGTCAGATCCTCGTCGTTTTCAGCATAAATAATATTTACACTATCACATTCCTGGCAGTGCAATTCCAGCCGATCAGGGAAAATGTCCACTTCTACGTTTCTATTTCCGCACTGACAATAAAGAGCGTCGGTTTCAGCTATATCATGCAGACAATTTAATACCTCATACATTACTTCTGAATTGTGGAAATAATCGTCATCACCAAATTCACCGGTTAAAACCTGCAATTCGTCTTCATACTCACTGCTCATGTCCTTCACTTTTTCTTCCGGCCCTAAATAGCCTAATTCCAGGCCGGTTTCCTGACAGAGCAAGTATTGAACATCACCTTTTGACCAAAGCAATTTGCCTGAGATTTTTCGCAGGTGTTTAGTCTCACATACCACACAGGGTACCTGCACCCAATAATCCTTATTATTCCTGGTGCTTACAATTAACTTTGCAGCACCACACGAGCAGTCAACATTAAAGCTTCGGTTTCTATTAAGCTGAAAACGGGACAATTTTGTATATTCCAATTTCCCACATTCAGGGCAACGTATGGCCAAATAAGTATCTGTAACTAAAAACATTCACTCTCCTCCTCCAAAAACAGCCCTAAATGCCTTGTTGAACAACTGTTTTCGCTACAACGGCATTGAGTTTTTTACTCATTTACACATACTGTTTCGCCGATAATAATAAAATCCCTTTTCCCAGTGTCATTATACAATAATAATTTAGCGACCAATATTTTGAAAATTGCCAGGCTTTTCTGCCGTCTCTAAAACTTTCTTGATTAAAAAACATACATCGTTTAAATCAAAGGGTTTGACCAAGAATTGCCGCACCCCGTACTGCTGAAATCTCTCTTCCGTATCCAACTCGCCATAAGCAGTCATCATAATTACCGGGATTTCACTGTTTCTCTCCCGTAGCTTTTTTAGAGTTTCAAGGCCGTCAAGGCCGGGCATTTTCATATCCAAAATTACTGCACGGGGTTTAAAGCGAGATAATAAATCCAGGGCTTTGATGCCATTAGCAGCAGTTACCACTTCGTAGCCTTGTTCGGTTAAAACTTCCTGCAAAAGCCTACGAACACCCTGCTGATCATCCACGACCAAGATGTCACAGCACTTACTCATATAAAATTCCCCCAAACCCGCAAAGCGAATACACAGTTATTCTCCAACAAGATAGGAATACCTTTAGTCATGGCGAATTTTTTCTATACTATATACTAACTCAAATTAAAACCCCCACTAAGTATAGCGGGAGTTTTACTTTGTTGACAAAGCTGTGCAGCTAACCTGCCTTTTGCGCCCGCTCATAGCAATTCATCTCGCCGGGCCAGGCTAAGGCTCAGTCTCACACTCCAACGGGGCCACCCCATTCGCCGTCCTGGCTCAAGGGGCGGCCCCGCACGTCCTGTGCTCGGTCCCGCTTACGCTTATCGACCTCGCCAAGCCTGACCACGGCTCGATTCAATTCATTCGCTATGCGCAAAAGGCAGGTTTGTCATCACTGTCGAACCCCCGCTTATAAAATGGGAGTTCGCATCTATTGCTCTCTTATAGAAAGTGCAAGTTTTGCGGTGGGTACATGGATGTCATAGCAGAAACCATAATAATAATTGTAATTAAAACCAGCAACACGATTACCGCTACCGGTGTAAAAACGACTGCCGCCGCGCGTCCGGTGGAAAAACCGTGCACCTCTCTAATACCCAGAATTAAAAGAACCACACCCCAAATGCCAAGGGCAAGTGAAACCGGTATAGTTAAAATACCCAGCCAAGAACTGCCCGGGTTGATTCCCAGTACCAGTAACTGAACAGGAATTATAAACAGTGTGGGTAATCCGGCCAGCCCGTAAACGGTAAAGACCCCGCGGGCCGCCCCCTTACCGCCGAAAAAGTCAGCCAGCAAATGCAGAAGGGCACTATAGGTAAACCATTTAATAAACAGCAAAAAAATTCCGCCCAGAGCCAGTAAAGGAAGAATGCCTTGAACAAGACCGGTAACTGTTGCCATCAATTCCGAATCGGTAAAAGACATGGTTCTAAAGTTAACAAATACCCCCATAGCCCCGGTAAGAACAGAGATTATACCGTAAATTAAAACCGCATGCCAAAGCGGGGGATTGGCCGCCACCTTTCGGAAGGTACGTGCCGGGTCAAATAACACCCCGTAAACAAGGTCTAAAAAATTAAACCCTGGCTTTTCCGGGCCTGCTCCGGGCCCATCCGGGTCCGGAGCAGAAGCAGCAGCCGGCAGTCCCGGTACGCCTCCCGTTTCTTCCACATTTTTCGAAAAACGTTCATTATCTTCTCTCACCGGTTCTTTTTCACTACTGACACTATTAATATCTTTTTCATCCTTCATAAAGAACCTCCGCCCCCCAAGCCGGGGAATATATAAGCCATGCTGCAGGATAGGCCTGCAGCATGTGTTGCAGACCACTGTCTTTTAACGAATCAAGCTTTACATTACCAATTAATTCTAACCAACTTTTTTCTTGCTCCATATTTACTACGCTGGGGTCACCCTTGATCCCGGCCAGTTTTGCAGTTAAATCTACCGCATCATAAAAATTGCCCATTTGGTCTACCAGCCCCACTTCTTTGGCCTGGCTGCCGTTAAACACTCTGCCTGTGGCCAGCTCCCTCACCCGGGCCACACTCATATCCCGACCCTCGGCAACTGCCTGGACAAAATGATTATAGTCGTCATCAATCATGCTTTGTAAAATAGCTTTTTCTTCTTCCGTCATTTCCCGGGCCGCTGAACCCATATCTTTATATTTGCCTTTTTTTAAAGTGATGGGCTCAATACCAAGCTTTTCGTAAAGCCCTTCCATATTTTGCGTGCTCATAATGACGCCTATGCTGCCGGTCATGGTACCCGGATTGGCCACTATCTTATCGCAGCGCGCAGCTAACCAATAAGCACCGGAAGCCGCTACGTCACCCATGGACGCTACTACCACTTTGCCGGTTTTTTTAAGCTTGTCAATCTCGCGGGAAATTTCCTGAGTACCGGCGACCGTGCCTCCCGGACTATTAAAGCGCAAAATAACCGCCTTTAAATTTGGATTATCAGCTGCTTCCCGGATCTGACGATTAATATCCCCTGAGCCGGATGTCACTTCGCCCAAGATGCTGGATTGTGAGCCGCCGGTGGTGATCATGCCGCCAATATTAATTAAACCTATATCACCCCTGGTATCCGATGACGCAAGGGGGGTGGAATTCCGGGCCAGTAATCCGGCCGCTATGACTGAAAGGAGAAAAACTGCCATTACTATACCTGCTATCACTTTTCTCTGCATTTTACAAAACACCTCCTATTTTGCCTTACTTGTGTAGCATGCTGAAAAAACCATTCCTTATACCCGGGGCGTTGCAAAGGTCCGGTGATACCCTCCGTTCCCTATTCGGCCTTTTAATTGTAAGAGCTCACTGCGCTCCGGGCGGCTGCATAACTCGCTTCGCTCAGACAGATTCGCCGCTGATCCTCCGCTCCGTTCGCTCTTTGATTTACCCTCATAAGTTCACTCCGGGTATCACCGAACCTACCTCGCTAACAAAAAAGCTTTGGATATTCTATAATCCAAAGCTGCTTGTGTCTAGTAGTTCCTTAATATTTTTCACCTTTTACTTACTTTTTATTGACGCTCCCACGAAGTCCCTGAACAACGGGTGAGGCTTATAAGGCCTTGATTTGAACTCCGGATGAAATTGTGTGGCCACAAACCAGGGATGATTGGGTAATTCCACTATTTCCACCAGATAGCTGTCCGGCGGTGTGGATCCACTAAAGACCAGACCATTTTCAATCAAAACGTCACGGTATTTATTGTTAAGTTCATAACGGTGACGGTGCCGTTCGGAAATTTCCAGGCTTCCGTAGGCCCGGTGAGCCACCGAGTTTTCCTCCAGCCGGCAAGGGTACCTGCCCAGGCGCATGGTTCCGCCCATCTTTTCTAGTTCCTTTTGCGCCGGCTGCAAATCAATTACAGGGTACGGGGTGGCAGGGTCAAATTCACAGCTATTGGCTTTTTTCCAACCCATCACATGACGGGCATATTCCACCACGGCAAGCTGCATTCCCAAACAAATGCCTAAAAAGGGAATCTGCTTCTCGCGGGCATATTTAATGGCAGTAATCTTTCCCTCTATTCCCCGGTCTCCGAACCCGCCGGGCACCAAAATGCCGTCTACATCGTGCAGGTAGGCGGCAACATTATCCGGCTCTACTTCTTCGGAATTAATCCATTTTATCTTAACAGCTGAACCGTGGAATAGCGCAGCGTGCCGGAGGGATTCAGCAACACTTAAATAAGCATCCGGTAAGGAAACATATTTTCCCACTAGCCCTATAGTTACGCTATCCTCAATCTGCTGCATTTTCTCCACCATGTCCTGCCAACCGGAAATATCGGCAGGTTTACACTGTAGATTAAGGCGATTTACCGTAAATGTGGCCAAACCTTCCTCTTCCATATTTAAAGGCACCTCGTAGATGGAGTTTACATCCAGACCCTGAATTACGGCGTCCTTGTCAATGTCGCAAAAAAGGGCGAGCTTGTCCTTCATTTCTTTAGAGAGAGGCTTTTCAGAACGGCAAACCACTACATCGGGTTGGATACCGATGCTTCTAAGCTCTTTTACGCTGTGTTGGGTTGGTTTAGTTTTCAGTTCATTGGCAACCTTTAAGTACGGTACTAGGGTTACATGAATATACATTACCCTGTCCCGCCCCAGATCGCTTTTCAGCTGACGAATGGCCTCCAAAAAGGGAAGGGATTCAATATCACCAACTGTGCCGCCAATTTCGCTGATTACCACATCGGGTTTAAATTCTTCTTCCAGGCGTAAGACTCTTTTTTTAATTTCATTGGTGATATGGGGAATGACTTGAATGGTAGCCCCCAGGTAATCTCCCCGGCGCTCTTTATTAATTACTGAAGAATATATGACACCTGTGGTAACGTTACTGCTTTTACTTACATTGACGTCTATAAAACGTTCGTAATGCCCCAGGTCCAGGTCGGTCTCAGCTCCGTCTTCGGTCACAAAGACCTCTCCGTGCTGGTAGGGGCTCATGGTACCCGGATCCACATTAATGTATGGATCCAATTTTTGAATTACTACTTTTAAGCCGCGACTTTTCAGAAGACGCCCCAGGGAAGCGGCTGTTATTCCCTTTCCCAGTGATGATACAACTCCGCCTGTTACAAATATAAATTTGGCCATTGGTTAGTCCTCCGGATGACAATTCTTGTTTGCTTTTTTTGTATTTGCTTAAAAGCTATGCATGAAAGTTGGGCAAAGGTAAACTACCTTCGCCCAACTTTCTTTATTCTATAGCCGGGTCATTAAAGTGTCAATAGAAACAATATGGTGTCAATCTCCCCATCCGAATATTCGTGTGGCCGCCACATACCCGAGAAAGATGCCGACGATCCCCATGACTCCGGCCAGGGAAGGGGGGGCAGGTACGGGCAGCTTGAGGCGGCAAAAAATAAGTCCCAGCACAAAACCGGTCAACAGGGCCAGCACTACGTCACGCATAGACAATCCCCCTAGAAAAATAAATTTGGGTCAAAGTTTGGGGTCAAGTTATTTGACAGGATTACAGGATAAAAGAAGATTAAAGATTAGGCCTTGGTATTCCTCTGGGGTCTTTTCTATCTTTTGACGGGATTAACGGGATCAAACGGGATTTTTTTATGCGCAGTTGCATAGTCAGCGTATGTAACCTGATCCACTCTATATCCAGTACTTATCTTATTGTGATTTTAAAGAATAGTAACCTTTTAAAAAGTAGACCCATGAAAAATCTTATCTGCTCATTAGTAAAGCCACTCACTCAAGGCCCTCGTAATGCACACCCATCCCGCAAATCCCGTTAATCCCGTCGAAAAAGGTTTAAATCTTTTAATCTTTTAATTGTAGATACGAACAACTTCCCTTAATCAGCCAAGACATCAGTCCAAAAGCCCACCTAACTTATCTATCCTGCAAATCCTGTAATCCTGTCTAAAAGCCTTTAATCTTTAGATCTTGAAACCTTTAAACCTTTGACAGGATTACAGGATAAAAGAGGATTAAAAACTAAGGCCTTGGGTATTCCTTTGGGGTCATCTCTATCTTTTTGACACTATGTTAAATACTTATCCTATAATGAACTTAAATAATAAATCTTTTTATAAATAGACCCACAAAAAAATTTTCTGCCCAATAATAAAGCCACTTACTTCAAGCCTTCGTAATTCAATAATCCCATAAATCCCGTTAATCTCGTCGAAAAAAGGTCTTATCTTTTAATCTTTAAGCCGTCGACACGAACAACTTCCTTTAATCAGGAAAGACAGCAATCCAAAGCCCACCTAACTTATCTATCCTGCAAATCCTGTAATCCTGTCTAAAAATATGTTTGCCCAAGAGAACAGCCCAAACATTTTTTACATCTTCTCAGGTGCAGTAAGCCCCAGCAAATTTAATCCGTTGCGCAGTATGATGCGGGTGGCATCTACCAGCGCCAGGCGGGCAATACTTAATTCTTTGTCCTCAGTAATCACACGGTGCGCATTGTAAAAACTATGCAGAAGGCCTGCCACTTCGTGCAAATAACGAGCAATTCTGTGCGGGGCCAGCTGACCGGCCGCATAAGTAATTTCTTCCGGCAAGTCCACCAGCCTGCGGGCCAGAGCCAATTCGGCTTCACTAGAAAGTTTTTGTAGATACATTTCCTCTCGCGCCTGCTCACTAATTTCAGCAGCACCAGGCTGCCGTAAAATACTACAAATACGAGCATGCGCGTATTGAATATAGTAGACAGGGTTTTCATTAGTTTTTGATTTGGCCAGGTCCAAATCAAAATCCAAGTGGCTGTCCGAACTGCGCATGACAAAGAAATAACGGGCAGCATCTTTTCCTACTTCGTCCACTAATTCTTCCAGGGTAATGAACTGGCCGGTACGCTTGGACATGCGTACCATTTCACCACCTCTGAACAGCCGCACCAACTGCATAATAACTACATCGAGGGTATTGGGGTCATAACCCAGTGCGTCCACCACGCCTTTCATCCTGGGCACGTGGCCATGGTGGTCGGCTCCCCATACATTTATTACCCAGTCAAAGCCCCGCAGGAATTTATCCATATGATAGGCTGCGTCAGCGGCAAAATAGGTGGGTATACCATTCTTGCGTACCAGTACTTCATCCTTTTCCACTCCGAATTCAGTGGCCTTAAACCACAAAGCGCCGTCTTGTTCATAGGTATGACCACGATCCTGAAGCAACTTTATGGCCTCGTCAACCTTGCCGCTGTTGTGCAGGGACTGTTCGGAAAACCAAACATCGTATTCCACTCCGAATTCTTTTAATCCCTTTTTAATGGCATCCAATTTTTCCCGCAGGGAAAATTCTATCAGGGCGCTGCGGCGACTAGTTTCTTCGGCATCCAAATACTTGTCACCAAACTGTATTACAAAATTTTCAACTGTATCTGTTATATCCTGCCCGTGATAGCCTCCTTCAGGGATATCCCCTTCTCTTCCCAGCAGTTGAAAATATCTGGCTTCTAATGACAGCCCGAAATTTTCTATTTGCTTGCCGGCATCATTTATGTAATATTCACGGGAAACATTATAGCCGGCAAAGTCAAGTATCCCCGCCAGGCTGTCCCCCAGGGCCGCTCCTCTGGCGTTACCCATGTGCAAAAGGCCTGTAGGATTGGCACTTACAAATTCCACCTGTACTTTTTTTCCGCCACCTAAAGCGACCCGCCCGTAATCCTCATTTTCATTAAAGATAGCTGGGAAACCTTCCAGGGGCCAGCCTTGATCAAGGTAGAAATTAATGAAACCGGGACCGGCAATTTCAATATTTTTGACCCGGCTATTACCGGCCTTTAAGTTTTTAACCAGTATGTCTGCAATTTTCCGGGGAGCATTTCGGGCCGGTTTAGCCAGCATCATGGCCAGGTTGGTGGCAAAGTCGCCGTGGTCCTTTTCGCGGGGCACTTCTAGGGTAAAGGAGGGGATTTCCAATGAAGGTAGTTCTCCTGCCTCTATGGATTTTTCCACTGCTATTATTAATGCCTCGCGCACTTCTGAACGTAATTTTTCTACTATGTGCATTGCAATCACCTCTTGAGCACTTTTCAACACTAAGCTCTATTATATCCTGTTTTCTCCGCCACAAAAAGACAAAATTGGCAGAGAGTTTGTTTTTAGGGGTTAGGCGTTAGGAAAACCAAGATATCAACCCAGGGCCCAACCTAACTTATCTATCCTGCAAATCCTGTAATCCTGTCTAAGAGCCTTTAATCTTTAAACCTTTAAACCCTTAAACCTTTAAACCTTTGACAGGATTACAGGATAAAAGAGGATTAAGGACTAAG
>JADQBQ010000003.1 GCA_016278505.1 Clostridiales bacterium | reverse complement strand
ACCCCAATATACTCCGGCTTATAAGCCGTTTATTAAAGTCCGGAGTTATAGAGGCCGGTATTAGGTATGATACACCAGCAGGGGCACCTCAGGGTGGCAAATGCAAAGCTTTGCATTTGCCACCCTGAGGACAACCCTCCGCTTTGCTACAGGTTGACACACAGGGCTTGGATAACGCTTCGGTTAACCACACTGACCACAGCCACGACTACGTAATTAAAAACACACCATAATAACAATAAGGTAACCTTTGGTACTTTGAAATTTTCAAAACTCAGCCAACGTTACCGTGCTTCCCTTCTTGACATTATGCCCCTATTTTATTCCCAATGGCTCTGCTAACCTAACTACCACGTTGTCGCTTAAAATCTTAAAAAACGTGTCTTGACAAAGGGGTCCATTTCAGTATGTTAAGCTCTTATCGCAATAATGTATTTGTATACGTATAACTCGAAGGAGAATTGTTTTTATACTTTTTGGATATATTTCTTTTCTGAAGTTCTTTTACTAAATATTCTTCTGCATCATTGCCTCTTACCATTTACATGGTATAAGGCTCCTGGATAATGGATCCGTGCTTTTAGTGCCATTTTTATCACCTGGTTTGAAGAAAAGCTCCCATGCTTGAAAAGGTTTTTCCTATTCTGCAAAGAAGATGTTTGAAGTAAATTTAAAGCAGTATCTGTTAAATAGCATAATGGGAGTAATTAAATGAAAATGAATTTAGTATTTTTCAAAAAAATCATAGTAGTGACTATTCTTCTGGTAGCGTTATTTTGGGGAATTAGTACTTATGCAAATTGGGACTTAAGAAGAATTGGCAATGAACAAACAGTACCATTATCAGGCGAGATTGTTACAACGGACGGGATGGTAGAGTTTTATCCAGAGGGAATGACTATTGGCTATCAGGGGATGCGGGTAGTTATTAGATATGATATAGACGAGGAGCTTAAAGAACTTGGGTTTGATTATATCTCTACGCCAAGGTTTTCTATAGAAAAAATCCGCCATTAGAGTCGGAGCCAGACGCGTTACCCGTTAGTTATAGGGAAAATATAGTTAGGGCAGCTGATGTCCGTAAAAAAACAGATGCAAAAGGGGATTATTTTGAGGCCCTTTTCTACTTCACTGATCTGCCTCATTATGATGAAAATGCCACGTATAGGCTTTATCTAAATTCGCCGGGAAGCTTACTAACAGAGGTATCGAAAGAATTTGATATAGAAATGGGGATAAATAAAATCGAGTTTCCTGGCATAGGTAGTTACCACCTGGGACTAAGGTTAGATGACCGGGATGATGCGCAGAAACTAATTGTAAGCCAAGAGACCAGATCCTCTCTGGGTAATATTTTTAGAGTACATGATAAGATAGCAGGTATTTATGATGGTACGGAAGTTATGCCTGGAGGTGGAACAGGCAGCGGTTCAAGTCATGGTGGAAGCAATATCTATAGGGAGCAAGGTGAATATAAAGTAGATAATGCCTTTATTTCAGCGCAAAGATATTTTGTCAAAGTCCACTCTATAATTCTTGACTTAGAAAATGACCTGTTTGAAGAACCTTATTTGGATTTACAATGAAATAGATGCCTTAATGTTTTGTTACGGCCCGGAGCGCCCCCATACCCGTCTACCACTCCCCGGCACACTGGCTTTCGGTAATTCACCTGAAACTCCTCTATTTTATCTAAGCCAGAGTGCGCCTAAACCCGGCATAAAAACGGTATTTTTTTACCACTCTTCGGGTCGGCAGCAAACTTTTATTGACCACTTTTGTATACAAAGGAATAATAATCAAATACAAGCAAAATCAAACAATCCTGTTAATCCTGTCAATCCTGTCAAAAAAGGCGACCTCAAAGGACTACCCCAAATGTTTTCCCAAAAGGAATACCCTAGATGTTTTCATATCATATTAAGATATAATCGGTAAAATCCTTACTCTGGGACAACAAAAGCATCAATTCCTTGCTGATGTAACTGCCGGGCATAATCTTCTGCTCTTGTTCGGGAGCTGAAAGCTCCTACCTGGACTCGCCAAAGATGTGGTGTTTGTTGCTTGTTCCGCAGCAATTCCATATCCATAAACTTACCCGGGCAGGCTGTTGCCGCTCCCGGTACTTCCCTGTGGCCAAGAATGTTTTCCAACGGGATGCGGTGCCGGTCGGCCAGCTCCTGTAAAAGCTCCCATAGGGCTTCCTGCTGTACCTGCGGCAATGGGTTCTTTTCCAGGTTTCCGATTACTGCTACGCCAATGGAGCAATGATTCATATCCCCGGACCGGCAGTGGGCTCCGGGAAGGTCCAGCGGACGACCCTCGACTACCTGGCCGCTGCGTTCGATTACATAGTTATAGCCTATATCCCTCCAACCCAGGGATAAATGGTACTGTTTCACCTGCTCCGCGTCATTTTCCTCGGCACCGGTGTGGTGCACAATTATATGAGTGTGTTGCATGGTTTGCTACCCCCCCTGCATCTAGTTTTTCACCGACAACCCAGGCCAGCTGGTGAATGCTGATCGTAAGCTCGTCCAATTTTCCTTCAATGCGTACCAGTAAGTAAGCTGCCACTACAATGGGAAAGCCCACATTTGCTATTCCCTGAAGAATTTCTTCCATATTCACATCCCTCCCAATTATAAATCAGGGAGGGCTCGCGCCCTCCCCTGTTCGTGTGACTATGCAGGATCGTAAAGATCGTTGGTAGTTTTGTCGATTACTTTCACATCGTACTTGGATGCTAGGTCCCCGCCGTTGGTGCTGAACATATTCTTGGCGATGATGGTATCCATAACCGCTTCAATCTCAGCAGCAGTGAGATCGGTGCGGGGATTGTCCAGGCTGATGGTCATGCTGGTTCCCCCCTGGCTCCTAAACACCATACGCAGGGTCTGAGTGGTAGTGGGCATAGTTTCCCTCCTTTCCTTGCAGGACGGGTAAACTCAAACACCCGCCCCTATTGTATTCCGTTCACATAATTACCGTGGTTTGCAGCGCATCAGGCAAATTTTTCTATACCACCTGGTTAACCAGTTCCCCGGTGTCAATGCGTGTTACAGAGTCCAGGGGATCCTGCACCAGGCCGGCCAGTGCTGCGACCACTTCGTGTAGATCTGGATCCAGCGCGGCAGGCTTGATGTGGTAAAGGTTCTTGTTGCTGAATTCCGGGTTTCCCTGGGTGTCGGTACCTACGTTGAACCGCAGGCGAAGTACTGTGTAATGTACGATATATAATTATTAAGTTTGTGCGGCGGAACCTAATATTAAAAGCTGAGTTCTTATGGGTAAAACAGGTGTTCTGTGAATGTGTTAAACATGGTTTACTTTGTTGTTGGTTAATTTTGTACGGAACCTTGGTTAATGGGGTTTTGGTGTCAGTAAGATTGTACGGACATGCCTTATAAAGTTAGTTTACGGGGCCTTGAAATTTAAGGGAAAAGGGACTCCGTACAATGACAAGGCGTTAGATTACCCCCGCGTTTTTCATCTTCCGGTACATATACCTGCAGGCGTCGGGGCTGCGGGGCAGGTGAAGACCGGCCTGTTTGTAGGGCAGCTTTTCCCGCCCCATTAGCACTGCCAGCTGGTAATGCTCGTCCTCTTGCCAGGAATGGGACTTTCTGTTGATTTTGCTGCTAAAATTCTTTACACGGTTCATAAGGGTAGGGTCTACCTTTTCCGGCCGGTGGCCTTCCATGAGGTGAAAATGACGGGACGGGTTATTTGCTTTGGCCGGCTCTGTTGGGTTCTGGAACCCATACTCGCGGGCCCAAAGTTGTCGCAGTTTATTTTCCAAAACCTCGCCGGTTTGGATA
This sequence comes from Clostridiales bacterium, assembly GCA_016278505.1. Lineage (GTDB taxonomy): Bacteria > Bacillota > Desulfotomaculia > Desulfotomaculales > VENG01 > VENG01. The sequence goes on along the minus strand of JADQBQ010000003.1, from coordinate 60,884 downwards.
TCCACCTTGATTATGTTCATGGTATCTCCCCTTTTTACTGGCATCACCGGCCCGCCAGCCGGTAGTCCTCTGCCTGCACATAGACCTGCCTGTCCCTGGTGAGGGCATACCGCTGGTTGATGATGCGGTAGTACTGCACCTGCACCCAGTCGGTTATTTTTTCTTTTCCAACGTCGTCGAAGATCACCACCCGGGCCGTGCCCAGCTTATGGAGTATGAAATGCTATTAGAGGCGGCCGGCTATTTAGAATTGAAAAAGGATACTGACACTACCCATACCCAGGAGAAACCGTTTATGAATTCGCGGCCCGCTATGAGGTACCGGTAGAGCTGGTTAAAACCTTGCATAAGGTTTAAATTATGCCGGCCGCTCTTATCCCCTTCCCTCTGATAAGCCTCCTGTAATCGAAGATTGCCAGCTCATCCCACCAATTTAGGTGATTGTCTACAGAAATAGTTTACTTATATATTGACATATGTTCATAATAGTAATAGAATTTTGGTACCAAAGTTTTATAAATAATTTACAGGAGGAATAGATATGAAAGTGGCAATCGCTGTTGATGGTGGTTATGTGGCTCAACATTTTGGTAAATGTCAGGAATATGTACTTTTTGACGTTGTAGAAGGCCGGTCGGAAAATGTTCAAAATGTGACCAACCCGGGGCACAAGCCCGGTTTCTTGCCTCCCTATTTGAAGGGGTTAAATGTAGATTGTGTAATTGCTGGCGGCATGGGTCAAAAAGCACTGGCCTTATTTGCTGAAAATAATATCAAGCCCATTATAGGGGCATCAGGGCAGGTTGACCAGATTATGAACGATTTTGTGAGTGGAAAGCTTCAATCGGGAGAAAGTCTATGTACCCATCCTGATGGCCAGCATGATGGCTGTGACGGTCACTGCTAACGGTTATGAGTACATTAGAGTATAGCGAGTTAACGCTGGAACATTTCCAAAACCCCCGTAATGTGGGCGTGGCTAAGGATGGAAATGGTTATGGGAAGATTGGAGAACCAGGGTGTGGAGATATATGTGAAATAACCCTGCGGATTGAAGATAATATTATAAAAGAGATTAAATTTAGGGTTTATGGATGTGCCGGTGCTATAGCAACCTCCAGTGTGGTTACAGAAATAGCCAGGAAAAAGAGCATAGATTTTGCCTTACGATTAACCGATGATGATGTTGTTGATTACCTGGGCGGGCTGCCGGAAGGTAAAAAACATTGTTCATTATTGGCCATTAAAGCCATGCAGCATGCAATTTATGACCACCTATTTAATAAACGTTTAGAACAGGAAGGCAACACAGCGACAAAAACTCAATTCGACCAGTTAGCTGAAGAAACATGGCAGGAGATTCGACGGAGAGCTCAGGGTAACTAGAGAAATTTTAAACCAAAGCATAAATTATGTTTCCATCTGTGCATACTATGAGATAATGTAAACAGATAGGAGACTTAGTTGGGTGCCAATCTCGATCTTTAAAGCCAACAAAAATAAAGCAGAGATGATTGATTCGGTAACAGCATTTAACATATGGAACACACTGAGACTCAGATATATTAGCGTAGAATCGGGCAAATATTATAGAAATTTTATCCATGATCGTGATTTTGTTATCTTAGTATCAGAAATGGTTAATGACTTTCAAAAGCAGGTAAATATCCTGGAAGAAAAGGCCCAAAAGTATAAAGTTAAAGTACCGGAGCGACCACCGTCAGAGATAAAAATTAGCCAAAAGTTGCCGTCAATGACTGATAAGTTCATTTTTAGGAGAATATTTTCCGACATTGTAGCTGAGATGTATTCACTAAGTCGTTCCGTTCGAACAACTACTACCAATGATAAACTAATGGAAATGTTTGTTAAATTTTTTGAAGGACACCTGAAAAACTTTGAAAATTTATACAAGTTTGGGAAAATAAAAGGATGGACTGATATTGAACCGGCGTACAAATCCGCTCAGACTAAAGAAAAGGAACAAGTATCCGTAAGTGAAGCAAATCACATTTGGGATCATGTAAACACTCGCTATGACCAAATAGAGCTGACCAATTTATTTTTAGAATTTGTACATGATCCCGACTTCAAAATGCTATTAAAACAAGGATTATCCCGGTTAAAAGACCAGATTACTATGCTGGAAAAAAAGGCTTTAAAATACGATATTCCACTGCCGGAACGCCCGCCGGCAAAAGTGGAAAGTGTAATTGATCCTGAGGCAATGGAGGACAAGTTTGTTTACAGAACTATATTAACGGGGATTCAGTCGGCTATTGACCTTCATGCCAGAGCTGTAATAGAAGCAGTCAGAAATGATTCCGTGCGTAAAATGTTTTTTGATTTATTGAAAGAGGAACTAAACCTTTACGGTGCTTTTCTAAAATACGGTAAGGTAAAAGGATGGACTAAGGTAGTCCCTGCTTATCTTCACTCCTAATCGGGATGCTGTACCGATTAATAGATTGATTGTCACGAGGCCTTCTGGGGATTTCTCTCAGGGGGCCTTTATAATTAATACCGGGGTACCTGGAATCTAACGACGAAAGTGGTACCTTCAGCGCCTGTCTTTACATCAATAATTGCATTATGCCTGGCAGCTACGCTATAACAGACTGCCAGTCCTAACCCTGTACCCTCATCTTTGGTGGTCAAAAATGGGGTGCCCAGCTTATCAAGAATTGCAGGATCAATTCCAATAACCTTCGGGAAAACTGTCGAATTATAGGTTTTTTAAATATTTGGGCGTCAAAATCTGTGTGGAATTATTTAGTAAGCGGAGGAAGGATTTAACAAATTGATGTAAAATCTATATGGTGGGTGCTAATCCAGTAAAAAATGCATTGACTGAGAACGTTTGTTCTCGCTATAATAAATAGAACACCGGTTCTGGAAGATAATAGATAGAGGTTGAAAAACATCAATGTAAAAGGGAGTGGTATTCAATGCATATCGCTATGGATATAGGATACAGCCATGTCAAAAGTATAACCACGAGTAATAGAGTCATTATCCCTTCCGTTGTGGCGCCTTTTAGGAAACTTTCACTGGTGGACCTATCCTCCCCAAGTGATAGTGGCCATGTAGTGGAAATACGCCGGGTTGACGGTACAATAAGTAAATATTTTGTAGGGGAAATGGCCTTACGGGAAGGGCACGGGGCAAGTTTTTCTTTGGACCGTGAGAAACACCGCCATCCTAACCATGACATTCTGGCCTTGGCCGCGGCCAGGGTTTTAAATACCGGCCCGGGCGCGATGGTGGTGGCAGGCCTGCCGGTAGCCTATTATCGTACCCAGAGGGAAGAGTTAAAAAATCATCTGGAGGGCCTGCATGCAGAGGTGTCTGTAAACGGAAATAAGCTGAAAAGAATTAGTTTCGGTAAAGCGGTGGTTTATCCTCAAGGGGCGGGAGCCTTGTTTATGGCACCTGATTTACCACAGAACGGAATGGTTCTGTTGGTGGATATCGGGCAAAAGACTACCGATTATGTTACAGCAGAAGTGGCTGAAGGCAATGTGAAGCCGGTATCCAGTCTCTGTGGTTCGGTAGAAACGGGTGTGCAGGCCATTTACGAGATTGTAGCCCAGGAGTTCCTGTCTTCCACTGGAATGCCACTGGCAGCCATAAGGGTGCCGGAAATTATTTCTCAGTCCGGTAGGATAACTTATTACGGTAAGGAAAGAGACTTTTCCGGGGTCATCAACCAGGCGCGTACTGATATAGCACTGGCTATATCAGATCAGGTGAAGGCTGCCCTCGGTGACAGGCTGGCTTTCATTAAGAAGGTCTACCTGGCAGGCGGTGGTGCCGAAATGCTGCGTTCAATGACTTCGCTTTTCCCTGAAGCTTACGTATTACCTGAACCCCAGTGGGCAAACGCAGCAGGGTTTTTGAAGGTAGTGAATGCACACTAACCAGTTAAAGGAAGGAGGATTCCGTAGCATGACCAAGGATAAGCGTTTGGAACTTCGCCTGCCGTCTGACCACTGGATATGGCAGTATCCTCCGGGTTCTCGTAGTAAAAGGATGCGTGAAGCACTAGGGCTAATGGAATCTTTGCAGCGAACGCTGACCAATTTGGACAAGCGTTTGGAACAGGTGGAAGAAATGCTGGCATCGGGAGAATTAATCTACTCCGATGAAAAGGACAGGCAGGAAAAACATGAACCCTGTGCCATTAAATTTGATACGGATGCCTTTATGAATATTTAGCGTTGGATTAATAATAGTAGTAGGGTCCTCTTCTTCTTAATAACTCTCGAATAACCAGAATGCCTATTAAAGGCCTTAGAATACCTCCGCCGTAATATTGCCTATCCATTGATTGTGTGTAGCCGCCGGCATCGACTCTTTGATAAACATATTCAGTCATCTGTTCGACAGCTGCTCTGGTGGGATACGGGTAAAAACCAGGGTTATCGGGATTATCGTACATTTCACAAGCCTGTTTTACATACGGGTAACAACGGTAATAAACATCCGGGTACATGCTGTCCAGTGGTTCGTAATTTGTTTGGTACTGAGCTGTTTTCATAGTTTCTTTCTTCTCTTCTGACATAATAAATTCACCTCCAGTAATCATTTGTTATAATATTCGACAATAGAGGAAAACGTTACCTGAAAGGCATTAAAAAAAGCACCCATCAGGGGTGCTTTTTGTTGCCCTTTTTATCGTAGCCCTCTCGGTCATAGCCATCCCGGTCGTAACCATCCCGGTCATACCCTTCTCCATCATAGCCGTCTTCATCATATCCATAATAAATTAACCAGTCAAAAAACCCCATTAAACCACTCCTTGTCTAACGGAACCATTTTTCTTTATAGTTCATTTAAGCCCAGGTGGCGTATTCGAAAACAGTTTATAGCAGCTATGCCGAGCTCTCGCAATAACCCATAATTAGCCCAGGCTCCTACAATAGCTCCCACCCCGGGAATTAGCTGCAGCATCTTGCGCAGGTCCAGTGAGTCTCTATAATCCTTTTGAAATTGCTCCCAGTCAATGTCGGTTAAGGCGACTTCATTCCACCCTTCAATAATTGGGAAAAGACGTTTTCGCTGGTCTGCTGTAGTAAAGGTGATTTGAAATATGTACAACAGGAAAAAACGTTCCTCTTTGTTACGCGTGTCGTAACCATAAATATGCGCCAATTCAAATAGCATTTGCATTTTGATGGCAATTAAAGCCGGGAAGTCGGCCATGCCCAGTAGAAATCCACCGGCACCGGTGCCTGCTCCTTCCAGGGAAGCAATTTTTCTATATTTTACAAGGGTACGCCAGGCTAGTCTATCACGCGCTTCTAAATCTAATCCGGTGCGTGGTGGTTCACTGGGGATGAACTTTAAGCTAAATATAACAGAATGGATGATACCTTTTACGGTATGGGTAATTGCAGCGTGAACACGTTGGGGTATCTTTTGGTTTATCCTGACTTGTATGCCCTTCGTCATTCTGCTTAACGAGCCTTCATTTTTCAACGAGCGAAGCTTCCATACCCTTACTTGTTTTTTGACTACATCATTGTAATCAATCATTAAGCTGCCCCTTGTCCCCAAGTGCAGCTGCTACCGCTGCTCCAATTCCCGAACCATCCTTAGTCAGTTTTAGCGTCACTAATGCTGATTTTTCCTTGAGCAGGTTTTTCAGCGTAACCTCTAGTTTAGCCGCATAACCAGGGGTAAACTCGTATAAAGAACCGTCTATGGCAATGCTGTGCTTTCTTTCCAGCCGGGGGTCGATATGTTGTAATACACCAAAGTAAGATGCTGCCACAAGTTGCGCCGATCTCGTGACAACTATAGAGGCAATGGTACGAAGGGTTATGCGTTCTTCTAAAAGGGCGCCGGAAGCCCCACATACATTTTGCAGCCATTGGAATATACCGGTTAATTCTGAGCTTTCGTCAGCCAAAAATAAAGAAATGTCTTCGGCTTTAATCATATAGGGTGAGAAAAAAATATCTGACTGGTTGTTGTTTAAAATGAGGTTTTGTTTGATAAAGTCTTGCAGTATGATCCTGGTCAATTCCCCGATATATTTTCCACTGACCATCTTTTCCAGGCATTGCTCTCCCGGTATATCACTTTGTTTATCCAGCCTGGTGTCATATGAGGTAAACGGCAGTTCGTTAAAATTACCTGATTCCATATTAATAACCTCACCGGAGGTCAATGCTTGGGGCTCTACGTAGCAGGAATTGTGGCCCGTACCGCATATGGACCCAATATCTGTGCAAGGGTCACGGTAGGAAGCTGTTAATAGTGTGCCCACGGTATCGTTGATGATGGCCCTGGGGACAACCTGGTGCAGGTTCTTATCATCAAGGGCACCGGCAAGAATCTTTGACACATCTTCACCTTCCACCCCTGGTGTTTTAATCTCTTTAGTCCATTTTATAAGTACCGCCTGGTTGACTGCCGTTTGCCTGCTGGGAAAAGAGAAGGTAAACCCCAGAGGGTAAAATGAATTCGGTGCTACCATACTTTTAATTCTTTCGGCAATATACCCGAAAAGTGCTGCGGCGCTCGAGGTTTCGGACGTAAAGTCGTAACTTTTTTGGCTATTTTTCAGCGGAAAGGCGTGCCGGTCTAAAATTTTATAATTCCCTTTTCCCTTTAACTCGATGATCATTACACGTACATTTGTACCGCCAAGATCTACAGCTAAATATACCCCTTTTTCATTACCTGTAGGTTTGGCCAAAAAGGCCGGCAGCATTTTCAAGGAACTGCCCTTTCCCTCCCTGCCGGCCTGCATGGCCCTTTGAAACTTTTTAGCGGTATCTATCATTTCAGCCTCTGAAAGTATGAATTTGGATCTCAGTTTTCTTACTTCATTTGCCAACTGCTGCATTTGTTTCAAGCACTCCTTGTACTTTATGATGTGCTGCCGGTCAAAACAAATTTCTTTTAAATTCTTTGGTATTTATGCTATCCGAATTTACTGCTCAATATTTCAACGCTTTTTTAACCATGTCTGAAGGCTATCTTTTCAAACATGGTTGCAAGTCCGGTGCACAGCATTTGGATTGATTCCGCATCCAGATTATTTTCGGCATAAGTATCGAAAAAAATATTTAGTCTGGAGAGGTTCTCTTCCGGTTTACTGTAGCTGATCAGCATAGGCACCTTGGGTAAAGGATGTAAAACCAGCGCAATATCAGAGGCAAAATTGGTCTCCACGTACTTACCGCCGAAAATATACACAACTTTATCGAAGAGAAGATCCATGTGAGTGTCGGCGATTTTTTGTAACGGCTTTTCGCATCTCTGTCCAAAAAGGGGCTGCCTGGCTCTTCCGTTCGGTAGTTCCCTAAACGGTATCCATTTCCCGGCCGGATCTTTTCCCTGACACTGTTTAATATAGTTAAGCAGTGGTACTGTTAACCACGTAATTACATGGCATTCTGAGGTTATATTCCCTTTGGCGTCAACGATAAAGTCTTTGCCGAGAGCATTAATGATCAAATTCCCGTTGGAATATGAGGCCCCTAGTCTTTCGGCCGATGAGGCAAAATCAATAGCAGCAACTTCTGCTTTCAGATGTTCCATCATTTGTTCCTGCTGCTGTTCAATGCGCAATGACCGGTTGCTAATCCTTCCCTCAAACTGTTCGATGATGCTGTTTTCTAAGTAGGGACATTGATGGAGGCTCTTTTTACCCTTTAGCACTGCATCGGCAAAGGCCATGCATGTCCGCATCTCACACTCTCTACAGTTTGATTTAGGAAGAACCTTATAAATTTCTAACGGACTATTAACCTGAGACATAAGTACAACCCCTTTCTGATGAAATTCTCTGTATCAATCCGGTTGTTAAAGGAGATTTTACTAACAAAGACGATCTGAAAGGAATGGAAGATGTCATAATAAATATTCGATTTAACTTATTCTTTACCTTTAATGGAATATGATTAGCGAGGAAACGTAAAAAGAACACCCTAAGCAATAGCTTGTGGGTGTTCTTTTGCACTGGTGGGCGATGACGGGCTTGAACCGCCGACATCCTGCTTGTAAGGCAGGCGCTCTCCCAACTGAGCTAATCGCCCGTGGTGACCCCACCGGGATTCGAACCCGGGTTACCGCCGTGAAAGGGCGGTGTCTTGAACCGCTTGACCATGGGGCCATTTAAATTGGTGGGCCCACCAGGATTTGAACCTGGAACCAGCCGGTTATGAGCCGGATGCTCTTCCGTTGAGCTATGGGCCCGGGACTCAACAAAGATGATGCTAGTAGCTTTTGTCTCTCATGTGAGGCACAAAAATAATTATACCTAAAACCAGCATAACTGTCAAAGGCTAATTTTTGGAAGGAAATAGACTTTATCTCTCTGATACTAACAACCACGGACAAAATTGTAAGCCCGTGGTTATTTTAATTGGCAAGCTATTCTTGGTCAACCTTCCATCCCTGCTTTGTTTCACGCTTTAAAGATTTCCCGCAATTCCTGCTCGGTCATCCGGGAGAGCAGGGTCTGTCCCGGTTTAATCACAGAGTCGATCATGGCCCTTTTCTTTTGCTGCAGCTCGAATATTTTTTCTTCGATAGTGCCCCGGGTGATGAGGTTTATTACCTGCACCGGGTTTTCTTGGCCGATGCGGTAGGCGCGGTCTGCTGCCTGCTCTTCCACAGCGGGATTCCACCACGGGTCGTAATGGATGACCATATCTGCCCCCGTTAGGTTGAGGCCGGTGCCACCAGCTTTCAAAGAAATCAAAAAGATGTCGCCTGCTCCTTCGTTAAACTCCCGCACCAACCGTCCTCTTTCTTCGGTTTTTGTGGAGCCATCCAGGTAAAAGTATGATACTCCCTCTTGATCCAGATGATTACGGATGATTGCCAACATGCTGGTAAACTGGGAGAAAAGTAAAATGCGGTGTCCTCCGGCCAGCGCGTCCTGCACCATTTCTTTTAAGCTCAGCAGTTTGCCGCTCTCGCCCTGGTAATTTTCCAGGAAAGTTCCCGGGTGGCAGCAGATTTGGCGGAGCCTTGTCAGGGCCGATAATATCTTGATCTGGCTCTTTTCAAAGCCTTTCTCCGCGATGGCCGCATTAATTTCGCCCTTTACCCGGTGCAGATAGCTAAGGTATACTTTTTTCTGCTCCTGGGTCAGTTCAGTGAGCATCCTACTTTCCGTTTTAGGCGGCAGTTCCTTAAGAACGTCTTTTTTCATCCGGCGCAAAATAAAGGGGGCAATTTGCTTTTGCAATTCATCCATGGCCGCCCGGTCCTGCTCTTTGGTAATCGGGCGCTCGTACTTTTTAATAAATTTTTGGCGAGATAACAGGTAGCCGCGCATTACGAAATCGAAGATGGACCACAACTCGGATAAACTGTTTTCCAGTGGGGTGCCGGTAAGGGCAAAATAGCCCCGTGCCTTAATCGTTTTAACGGCCCGGGAGCCCAAAGATCCCGGGTTTTTAATGTGCTGGGCCTCATCTAACAAGCAATAGCTGAAATTTATATCTTCATATTGCTCTGCATCGCGCCGGATAAGGGAGTAGGAGGTAATGACCAGATGCGCATGCCGGGCCTCTTTAAGCTGGTCCTCGCGATCTTTGGGGGTTCCCGCTACTACTACTGTTATTAATTCCGGGGCGAATTTACGGGCTTCATCCTGCCAGTTGAAGACTACGGAAGTGGGGGCTACCACCAGCGCCGGTGCTGCCACCCTCTCCCGCTCGGAAAGGATAAAGGCAAGGGCCTGGATGGTCTTTCCCAGCCCCATATCGTCAGCCAAAATGCCTCCCAAACCATACATGGCCAGTGTTTTTAACCATTTGAACCCTATCGTCTGGTAGTCCCGCAGTACCCCCTCAAAGCTTTCCGGTACTTTAAAGTCGGTATCCCGGGGGTGGGTGATGTTCTGTATCAGCCTGTTAAAGCCCTGGTCTCTCTCTACGTCCAGATCCTGGTCATTTATACACCGGTCCAGGTATAAGGCCCGGTATTTGGGAATATGTACTGTTTCTTTTTTTAGATCCCGCTCTGAAATGTTTAGGGCATCGATCATGTCCACGGCTTGTGCCAGGGACGGGTCAGAGGTGTCCAGCGGTAAAAATGAGCCATCTTTAAGGCGGTGATACTTTTTCTTTTCCCGCAGGGAGTAGAAAACATCGCCCAGCTCTGCCATGTCAATGTCCCCCAGCTGAAAGGAAAATTCCAGCATGTCGCTGTCCTCGCTGAGGCGAACTCCGCCGGAAAAACTAGCTGTATTTCTAATCTTAAGGCTGCGAAAGCCTTCCGAGTAGTAGATGTTGCTCCATTCCTGTAACCTGGGCAGTATTTGATGCACAAAACTATAGATTTTTTCGTCCTCATCCAGATGCAGCTTACCATTTAAATTCTTGAAGTCAGCCTGCTCCACCAGGTTTAAAACCGCCCGTTCGGTTTCTACATCACGCACCAGTGTTTTACCCTGCAGCCCGCTATCCGGGCGACCGGTAAAGGGATTAAACTTTATTTCGCCGTACAGGAAGTCCACCCTGGCCGTAATGGCATCCCCCTCCCGGTCCAGGTATAGCTCAACCTCCAGGCCGGGCTCATAAAGACTTTCCTGTAGGGATGGGGAGATTTCCACCCGCCCCGACTCTTTGATGACCGGCAAAACATCCACCACAAAGCGTTCCTTTTGCTCATCTGTGAACTGAATACTATTGGCAGATTGATTAAAGGCGATTAAAAGCGGTACTAAACATCTTTTTTGACGTTCTGAAATGTGGTATATTTTACCTTCATAAAAGAAATACTCTCCCGTCTTAACCAGTGGAACCAACCCCAGCGCCTCCCACTTAAGCAAAAGGTTGCCGTCCTTATTATCCACGGTAAAAGTAACGGGCAGGTCTTCCTCCACAACTTCCACGTTTTCATATTTCTCACCGAACAGGATTAAATTGAGCCGTCCGGAGGCGCAAACAGAAAACAATTTCTTTAGTGCGGATTTAGTCAGAAAGGCATGCTTGCCCTTAAAAAATGTTCCCTGACCATTTTGCACACCAGAGTTCCATGGGGCTTCGGTGATACTATTCTCCGTTTCGTATAATTCCCGCAATAATTCGATTACCGGCTGGTCCTGGGGCTGAAAGGCATGGTTATAAATGGAATACTCAAATCCTTTACCGAAAACAAGGGTTTCCCCGGTGTCGATAGCTTCTAAGAGCTTCCTTACACTTTTCACCACGTAAAGCCTGTCCTCACCCATACGCAGGGAAAGTGCACTAACCATTTCCCGCTTGTAAAAAATGGTTTTGTAATAAATTTCAAAGGTGACTTCTAAATTTATCGGAATCCTTTCCGGGGCTTGTGTACTAGCTTCAAAGTGCTGCAGTATACCCTCGGCAAGGGTGTTGTGCTGGTGCCGCCGTGCCGCATTTGGCCTGGCCGCCCGGTTGAACTTGAATTGGCATGTTTTTACAAGGGCGACGATGTGCTTGCAGGCCCCGTCATATTGGTAATAGGCGGGGCACTCACATTGGGCTTCTATAACTTTTCCTGCCGCGGAAAAGCCTGCTCCAGTTTCGTATTCTTCTGTGCCCAGAACTATGGCCGAAGCATAAAGCGTTTCCTCACTAAAATTAAACCTAACCACTCGTCCCCCACGGAAATAGGAAAGTCCCCTATGATAGACCTGCCTGCTGGCGGCCAACTTTTCTATCATGCCATCTGTTATAGTAAACATAGCTGCACCCCGCATAATATCGATGAATAATGATCCCTTCATTATAACATAAATTTATGGCTTACATGAATAATGGCAAATTTATAGAAATTGAGATAGTATTAGGACAGAGTTTACCGGCTAAGCCCAATTTGCATGGAGGATGGTCTACAACATGAATTTGTTAACTGCTGAGAATATTTCTAAAAGCTATAGTGAAAAACAACTGCTTGAAAAAATAAATTTGGGAATAAATGAAGGGGACAAAATTGGATTAATCGGTGTTAACGGCACCGGCAAGTCTACATTACTAAAAATAATTGCCGGTGTGGAAAAAGCAGATCAAGGTGAAGTAATCAAGGGCAATTCAGTCAGGATAGAATACCTTCCCCAGAACCCTTATTTCGATCCGGAGGCTACGGTGTTGGAGCAAGTCTTTAAAGGGAGTTCCAAAATTATGGGGCTGATCAGGGAGTATGAGGAAGCGGTTCATAACCAGGAAACTTCCAGTGATAAAATAACAAATCTGGCACAAGAAATGGATCTGATGGATGCCTGGCACGTAGAAAGCGAAGCAAGGTCAGTGCTGACCAAGTTAGGCTGTACCGACTTTAGTGCCAAGATAGGTGCCCTTTCCGGGGGGCAGAAAAAGAAAATAGCTTTGGCAGCGGCGCTTGTGAACCCTTCAGAGTTACTCATTTTAGATGAGCCGACAAACCACCTGGACAATGCTACCATCGACTGGCTGGAACAATATCTAAATAAGCGAAAAGGTGCCCTCTTAATGATCACTCATGACAGGTACTTTTTAGACAGGGTGGCAAATCATATTGTTGAGCTGGATGGTGGAAATCTCTTTTTATACAAAGGTAACTATAGTTATTTTCTGGAGAAAAAACTGGAGCGCGAGGAGATAGCAGAAGTTAATAAGCAGAAAAAACAGAGGTTACTAAGGAAAGAGCTGGCCTGGATTAAAAAAGGTGCCAGGGCAAGAACCACCAAGCAGAAGGCTAGAATAGACCGTTTTAACAAGTTAAGTGAAAATGTCGTGGATGAAAAAGCTGACAGGCTGGACATTTCCGTTGCGTCCAGCCGTTTGGGTAAAAAAATTATAGAGCTGGATCAGATAAGTAAAGCCTTCGATAATGGCAGGGTAATAGACAATTTTAGTTTTATATTGCCGCGTGATGATAGGGTCGGCATAGTAGGGCCAAACGGAATTGGCAAATCAACGCTTTTAAATATAATATACGGCAAGATTCAACCAGACAGTGGAAAGGTAGATGTAGGAGAAACGGTAAAGATTGGGCTGTACTCGCAGGAAATACAGCATATGGATGGTAGCCTGAGAGTTATAGAGTATGTAAAAGAAACAGCAGAATTTTTAAGCACAGCAGAGGGGCACAGAATTAGCGCATCACAAATGCTGGAGAGGTTTTTATTTTCTCCGGCACTACAGTGGTCTCCCATAGAGAAGCTTTCCGGGGGAGAAAAAAGAAGGTTGAATCTGCTTAAAGTACTTATGGAAGCACCTAATGTACTGCTTTTAGACGAACCAACTAATGATCTCGATATAGAAACATTGACAGTTTTAGAGGATTATCTGGAGGATTTTAAGGGGGCTGTTATTGCTGTTTCCCATGATCGATACTTTTTAGATAGAATGGCGGAAAAGATATTATCCTTTGAAGGAAGCGGCCATATTGTGCAGTATATGGGCAACTACTCCAGTTTTAAAGAAAAGAGTAGTCAGGGCCAAAATGAAGTTAAAAAAGATGCTAATAAAAATCCTTCTTCACAGGGTAAAACAAATAGTAAAACTGCCCCGGGCAGAAAAAAGGAAAAGCCATTAAAGTTTACTTATAAAGAACAAAAGGAATTTGAAGACATAGACCATGTTATTGTAGAAATAGAAGACCAAATTAAAAATATAAAGGACAAGATTGATCATGCATCGGACGACTATGTTTTATTGCAGCAATTACTCACTGAAAAGGAAGAACTGGAAAAACAGCTAAGTGAAAAGATGGAACGATGGGTTTATTTAAACGAGTTAGCTGAAAAAATTGCCGCAGGAAAGAGATAAATAAAATATACTAAATCATATCATATATATTTCCTAATGTCCTCGACAAGTCTGGGTACCAGGTACTCCTGGTATCCGGCCCGGTGTGTGGAATTAATTCTATCTTTCACCTGTATGATACCGGGAAGGTTAATACCGTTAAGTTTTTTCAACCTTTCCGGGGAAAGTACCACCTCTGAGATGCTTTCCTCGTAGTCACCTGCGTCATACCGCCAAAGCTTTAAATTTTCTCCGTAACGCCTGGCCAGGCGCTGGGCCATTTGCAGCCCCTCAGGGTCAAAGTCCCCGGAATAAAAAATAGTGGTACCGTTTGCTGCTAAACGGTCCAGTAGTAATAATGTCGCTAGTTTAGCCTGGCCGTGAGTACATACCAATGGCGGAAGTAAGCGGTCAGTGAAACAGTCCGCCACTTCCGAAAATACGCCTGAGTTTTCAACTACGAAAATGACTTTTTGTTTTTCCGGAGCGGTGCAGGAGATGCCGGGCATAAAAGCATTTGACTTTACCAGCTCTCTTAGGGGTACATTCATTACCGCTCCGCTCTGCCAGGCATTATTCCACATTTTTTGGACAGCGCCGGCAGCATCAAAGGCCAAAATGCCGGCACAGGTGACAAAATTTAAGAGGTCATCCCGGATAATACCGAAGTAACCTAAAAGTTCATTTATCTCTTCTGCTGCCGGGGAGGAGCCTACCAGGTAACTATCATCTTGTTGGCTGCGAATAAACTGTAGCGCCGCAATAAAAAACCTTCCCTGGGCTGTATCCAGGTCGAGCCCGTGCGGGTCACAGGTTACGCCATTGGCAAATACCGGTAGCCTTTGAAACTGGGCGGGGTCTTTTCCCGTACCAGGCGACGGCAGGCGGGCAAGTGCTTTTAATACGTTTTTTAACCTGTCCTCTAGGATTTGGGGATCGTCATCGTAAGCCTGGTGAATACCACGGGTTCCGGCGCCTTTGGTTTGTATATGTTCCAGCCATTGCCGGCAGTATAATTGAGGACAAATACCGGCTAAGTGTTGTAAAAAATTATCTTTCTCTTCCTCGTAGCGTTTCTGCATCTCCGTTTTGGTGAATATTTCATAACCGGCATACCCATCCAGCAAATCTTTTAATAAGATCCCGGCGAACTTTGTATTTTCTAGTTCTTGCTCAAAATTAGATAATTTGACAGTGATAGATTTATTGCTACTTAAATCCTTGCGTAAAAGCCTGGAGATGGCCTCTTGCTCCTGGTAGGTAGGGTTGGCAAGCCGTACACTGCCGCCAATCCGGCCCAGGCTTTGATATCTTTTGATGAAAGCATTTAAAAGCCGGTGAAAACCGGCTTCGCTTTTAAAGAATTGCACCGCATTGGCTAATACAGCATTGTCTAATATAGAGGTATTTTGATGATCCAAGTTAATTCAACTCCCGCAACCGGTTCCTGAGGTTTTACATTTGTCCCGACAAGGGCACAGCTTCTTCGGTCTGTTCGGAAAAGGAATGTAAAAGACGCCTTACCTTGCCGTCCCAGTAGTAGCGTACAACGGTAACATACGGCGCATTTTTGGCACGCACCAGCTCATAAATGGACAAGGACGAAACTGTTTCGTAGTCTCCCCACAGGGATTGGGAATTCATGATGTAGTTAAAGCCCAGGTTTTCCACCAGGTCGAACATATCCCTTATATTGTTTTCGTCTACTCCGGCGAAGGCTTCATCCAGGGAAATAATGTATGGCGCGTCATCTCGGGCCTCTAAATAGCGGGAATAAGCCGCGGAAAAGAGGGGAATGTACATGGCCATGGCCTTTTCCCCGCCGCTGAAGGTGAAGAATGCATTATTGGTTAATTCTTTCCGCTGCTCTCCCTCTTTCCGGTAATAAAGGGTAAAGGAAAACCAGCGGCGGTAATCGAGTATTTCCTTGATTACCTGGTGTAAGGTTTCCCCATAACCCTTTTCCTCCAGCGCTTCCTTGGCCCGTTCTATTTTAGAGCGAAAATGACGGGTTACCGAATTGATGTCCTCTTCTTTTAAAATACGTGGGTCGGAGCGCAGCAGGGTTACCAAATCCCGGGTGTCCATTTCTTCTTCCTCTTCAGCGGTGCGGGGTTTCCACCGGATAGAGAAAGTAAGGCCGCTGGAAGTGTTTCTTTGCTGCATCAGCCGGTCTATCTTTTTCACCCATTGCTCGGCACGATTAATGCGGTTGCGAATTATCCTGCCTACACTGTTCATGATGATCTCTTCATAAAGCTCTTTGTCTTTATCACTGAGGATTTCTGTTTGCAGTGCAATATCATTATCTATTCTGTTTAGTACATAGTAAGGGCTGACCATGCTGCCCTCATATTCCATTAAAAGCTGTACTCTCCTGGCGGTTTGGCGCAGAGTTGCCATTTGGGCCTCGAAGGTCTCATTGTCATCCGTCTGCGGGAGGTCCTGCAGTTCAAATATATCTTGCTGGGTCAAACGGTATTCCACTAATACCGCCTGCTCCTGGTAGAAGGCCTGGTTCAGCCTATCATTTACTTTTTCTCTGGTTAGATTACCAGTCAAAAGTTCCTGGTGCCGCTGTAAAATGTCTTTAGCCAGTTCGGGGGCTTTTTCTTCTGACCACTGTACGTCTTGTTCCACAAACCCCAGGTTGACATCGGATTGGAAGGATTGCTTCCACAGCCTGTACATTTCACCGGCAAAGTACAGTTCTGACTTGTTGTTTTCGATATCCCTGGTGGTACTTTCAATACTGTTTTTGGTATTGGAAATGCTGTCTTGTATTTTTAGCATTTCTTTTGGAATTTCACTGAGCCTTTTTATCACCTGGCTGATACGTGCCCTTATTTCCTCGGCTCCCATTTCCTCCAGCTGTTTTTTAACCTGTTCGAGGTGCATGGAGTACTTATCCAATTCGCCATTTAAAACATTGATTTCGCCCTTTAAATCGTCTGCGTCTTCCGCTGCTTCAGAGCGGCTGTGCTCATACTGCTGCATTAAGCTGCGGCTGTTGATATAATCCTTATAGGTAAGTTCCAGGTCCTGCAGATAGCCTAGATAGTCCTGCATTGCACGCCCCGCGGCCTCATAAGCACCCTCGCCCAGTTCCAGGGTCATATCCCGGGCCAGGTCCCTGAGCCGCTGGCTTACATGCTGTAGTTCTTCCAGGACGTTTTTTAGCTTTTCATTTTTATTTTCGACTTCTTTGAGGCGCAGTTTCACTTCATCCCGTAGGGAAGATAGATTTTTATATACTTCAGCCACATCTCGATCAACGGGCAAATGATTATACTCAGTATTTAACTGCTGCAGCTCTGTTTCGGATTGTGCCCTATCCGTTTCCAACTCCCGGTGCTCCTGCTGTAAATTTTCCAATTCCCTGGTTATGCGTGTCATTTCCTGTGTCCGGTATTGTTTACGGGATTCCTTGCCGATATAGATTGAACTTGCCTCCCGGGGCGCTTGCCCCCGGAGCAGAGAAATGTAATAAGTGCCGTCTTCCCTTAGCCCGGCCGGCCCCTGTTCAGTATTATCAATCAAGACACTGCGGAGAACATTATCAATGTCCTCGCCGGTAACGCCGCTACCTTCCACCGGTGTAGGATAAAGATAATCTGCCAGAGTACTGGCCAGGAATTGAGGCTCGGGTTTAATCACCCTGTCATACTGACCCACGTTTTTGATATGGGCCTGGGGCACAATCAAAGCGTCCAAAAGGCCCATTTGTGTTACCGCCGCCTCCAACCGCTCGCGTTGTTCCTGGGTGACCCAGGCCTGAAATTCAACTGCGGCAAAGAAAGGCATGTAGGGTACACTGTTTTTATCCAGGTGGGTACGGGACTCCACGGTATCCGGATGGCGTCCGGGCTCGGGATCAGTCATTTCCTTCCATTTCTTCAACTCTTCCTGCTTCACATCTATTTCTTCCGCCTTTATTTTAAGCCGGTGTTTTTTAGTTACTATTTCCTCGTTGATATCATTCTTGTAGCGGCTGTAGGCGGTATCAACTG
Source organism: Clostridiales bacterium (assembly GCA_016278505.1). Lineage (GTDB taxonomy): Bacteria > Bacillota > Desulfotomaculia > Desulfotomaculales > VENG01 > VENG01. The sequence goes on along the minus strand of JADQBQ010000003.1, from coordinate 43,150 downwards.
TCTCCCGCACTTCTGCTGCCTGGTATGGCTCATAAAACTGTGTAATGCGCTGGGAGGTGAGCTGAATTTCCTCGGGTGACAGCTCCAGCACTTTATTATCTTTAAGCCACTGGTGAAAAGCGGCTAAGAAGCTATCCTTTTCTTCTAGAAAAAAGTCTTCCCATTTGCGGGTTTCTTCCCGTTTGAGGTCTAAATCTTTTTGGGCCTCGGCCAGTTCCCGGTCGGCATCTTTATGCCGCTCTTTGATCCGGCTCTGCTCCCTTAGAGTCCGTAAAACATGCTCCAACTTTTCTTTATATGTACGGGCATCTTTTTTCCAGAGGTCAAAAGCAAAGTTTTTCCTGTAATTGTTTTCAAACTCCTGGGCAGCGATTTGGTGGTCGGAAAACTTTGTTTCGTCCGCGGTGTCTTCCAGCTCGTACAGAATGTTTTCGATGTCCTTTTCGGCACGGGCCATTTTGGTTTCTTCCGCCTCGTGATAGCCCTGCCACTTTGCCTCAGCAGCTTTCTTTTGGTCTAAAGCCTCATTTTTGCGTTTTAAGGTTTCCTTGGTGCTGCTAATCTGTTTTTCAATTTCTCCCTTTTTCTCTTCAGCCTTAAACACATCATGGTCTTTTAATTCATTTTGTTCCTGCTTTAAAACTGCCTCTTCCCGGCGCACTTTTTCCATTGTGCCCGCCAGTTGTTCTGATTGCTCCCCCAGGTTTTTAAGGCTCTCTTCCAGTTCTTCCCCACGGGTGAGTAAACCACGTTGTTTTTTTGCTGCCCGCTGAAAACCTTTAGCCTTTTCGGTTAAAATAAAACGGTTGTACAAATCGTAGTGCCGGCAGAGTTTTTTCAGAGAACCCCGGTCGCGCTGTAAAATATCCAGCTGCTGCTTGGTCTGGTCCATATTTTCGATGGTATCCGACAGCGGACGTAGTTCCTCATCGGACAGGCCGGGCAGAGATTCATTTAGTATTTCATAAATTACCGTCGGTTTAAAATCCTTAGATAATTTGGGGCTTCTGAGCTGGATCAAGAGCTTAACGAGTTCCTTGTACGCATCCGGGGACTCAAAGCCAAAAACGTGCTTATTGACCAGTTCCATATATTCCTGCTGAGTTTTAACCACTTTACCCCCTGTTTCCAGGCGGTTTTCCAGCTCGCGGCGGGTGAGGGGGATTTTTTGCTCCTTGCCTTCTTCCACACTGTACTCCGTTTTATACAGCAAAAGATCCTGGCCTATACGCCGGTTATCCAGCACAATGAAACCCCAGAAATCCAGGTTGCTGTGGCGCTTCGCCCGCAGCCCTATACCTGTGGTTAAATATTGCTCCGAACCTGTGCGCTTGTATTCCAGATAAAGGTACCCTGTACGCTCATCTCTGTTGGTGACTTCCTTTTCGCCCAGCAGGTAATCTTCCATTCTGCGGGCCTTAGAGCCGAAAGGGTCCAGGCGGTCCGGGCTTTTCCTGCCATCTAAAAGTACAGGAATTAAACTTTGCATGGTTACCGATTTACCGGAGCCGTTACTCCCGCGTAAAAGGAGTTTGCCACCGGAAAAATTAAATTCCTCATCATCGTAGTACCAAAAGTTTAGAAGCCCGGCCCGGTTAAGCTGCCATTTATTTTTCACCGGTATTCACCTCACGGAATACTTTATCTTTATAGTCCCGGGGGTAGTCCCCGGTAAGGCGTGCCAGGAGAGGATAGAGTATAATGACCCCTGTTTCTCCGTCCCGGTCAGCCATCTTCCAGTCTGTCAAATGTTCCAGCAGTTCCTTTGCCGTTACCGGGACAGTGCCTTCCCGGTATTGTTTGCTCCATCCTACTCCGTACCGCTCTTTACACAGGCGCACCAAACCCTCGAAATCAACGGGTGTCACGCGTAATGTACCATCTGGCTGCGTTTGGATTTCTTCTTTTTCCAGCTGCTCCCGAACTACCGCAGCATAATGCAGGGCAATATCGGAAATGGCCTTATTATCCGGGAACAGGGTAAAGCGGGCTTTTCTTTCCGGCAGGGTTAGTAGGGCTGTATTACGGTACAATTCAAATCGAAATTCCGTGTGCCTTTCAATGTCCTCCCGGATACGATTGCGGAAGTTGCGCAGATAGAGAAAATCAGAATCGTTTTTTTCGTTGCGGTAAGTGACGGGAGATAGAAATAACTGCCTGTACACCCGGTGCCGGCGCTGTACCCCGGATATATCTTCCTTTCCCCACCATTCGGCTGCCAAGATTTGTTCTTTGGTTTCAAACTCCAGCAAATCTTTGGGGTAAGACCGCATAAAGTAACGCGAAACCACGGGAACTTCATAAAGCACTTCGCTGCTTTCAGAATAGTTGAATTGCGCAATATCACCGTCCACCAGTTGCACAATTCCCAGCTCCACACCGGTTTGTAGGACCCGTACCAGTGATTTGCGGTGCTCATAATGAGTCCAGTCCAGACTTTCTTCACTGGGAAACAAGCTTTGCAGTTCTTCGCAAAGGTCAGATAGTAAAAATTGTTCATCTACGGTTTTGCTCTCCAGGAAAGCCAAAAGACAGCAAAAAACCGCATAATCCCGGGGGGTACGGAAAGCTTGTATACCCATCCATGTTTCGGGTTGTACCGGCACTTTCTCCAATTTAATAAAATGGCGGTGCATAATCAGCCGGAAACCCGTCTTTTCCAGGAAATAATTGCGCAGCACTTGCTCCCGGTCCCGAACCATACGGTACTTTACCGGCTCTTTGTCCCTGATTATCCAAAACTGTTCTAAAAGGTGTTCCGCTGCTTCGCGTGCCACCTCATCAAAGCCGTATGTATTCTTTTCACCTTCCACGGGACATCACCTAACTCAGAAATTTTAAAACATAGTTGGGCATTTGCAATATACCGTCTTCCGACTTTAAGGTCACTTCCCGTTCATCCTGCCGGGTAAGCTGGAACTTACGTCCGGTTTCGGTTTTAGCAGTCCAATCGGAACTACTCATACATTTACTTATCCAGTAAAGTAAAGTCTTGCGCACATAAGGGTCAACCTCCGGCAGTTTTCCGAGCACAATGCGGTTGTTACTGATTAACCGCTCTACAAGCTTTTGCTCAGCTTCCTTTTGACGCAAAAAATCTTCTAATTGTTGCTCCTTTTCCTTTTTATGGCTGATTACAGCTCCGGGCTTAGTCTTTTCGCGGTAATTTCTTACCCGGGGCTTGACAGTTAATTTAGTTGGCGGTTGATGCCACAATTCGGCATATATATCTTCGGTATCCTTGGAGGACGCATAGATGTGCCGCGTATGAAAAACACCAAAAACACACGCTGAAAGATTATGCGCCTCTTTAATATCATTAACTTTGTAGAACCATTCGGCCAGGTGCAGGTAGTCCTGCCGGCGGCTTTTAAAGTTATGGTGCCGCTCACCGATACGCTGGGCAAAACGGGTCATCCGGCGAATGGTTTCCGTGGTAGCATTTTGCAGGTATAAAAGGTCGCTTTCCGTTCCAGCCCGGCCCAGAAACCAGCTTTTCATACTGTGCCACTGCTGCCGGTACCTTTCTCTCAGTTCTTCTTTTGAGGGTTGCTCGTCCAGGCGAGGAATACTCAAATAATATTCAGCCAGACCTTTGGCTGTCTGATCCACTAATTCGGAAGAAACATCCCCGAATACCGCCTCAATACGAAAAGAAGTGCGCTGTAGTACAGTCATAAAATTGCGCAGGTATTCGGTAATGGCGTCTTTGTAACTCAGGAAGGCCTCCGTCATCATCATCTCTTCTATTTTTTCACTTTGCAGGTGGGCCAGATAGTCGGTGGCATTTTCAGTAAGCTTGCGGAAATTGCCGTAAAGGTCGTCCCAGAGCACATACAGTTCCTCATTGGATAAATTACTGTCCGGGTAAGCAACCAGTTTCATCAGGGATTCCAGTAAGCGATCAAACAATGTCCGTTCCAGCGAACCTCCAAAGGACTCTCCCATCCGCTCCAGCCCTTGCACCATACGTTCGATTTCTATGGTGTAAGGAGTACACTGGTAGCGAAATTTTTTCTTTTTAAACTCCTGAATGGAGCTAACCTTACCTGTATCCTGGCGGGGAATGAGGTTTTTCCATTCCACCAGCTGGCTCAGGTCCTGCTGCAGCTGTTCCTCAGTGTAATCCTGAAAGTGTGGGCTTTGACTTAAATATTCCTGCACTTCATCGGGAAATAGGTAGTGACGCAGGCGTTCGTGCTGGATATAAAAATATCGCAAAATGGATCTGTAACGCCAGGCATTTCCCGTGGTTAAGTATGTTGCCTCGGTAATAGGTCTTAAAAGTTTGTCATTCAATTTAACCACGTCCTGTTGTAAAAAGTGGATTTGTGGAGAATATTCAAATTTTATTAGACATATTTTATCATAATACAGTAGGGGATGATAAGGCATGCTGGCCTAAAGTATTAAAAAAAACCCGCCTCAAGTAATACTGAGGCGAGAGATGTCACTGCGGTTTGAATTTTTAACTATTAAACAGTTAGCACTTTGCAGTCGCCTTTTAAATATTTGGTCAAAGGACTTCCCATGTATTTAACATTTATGCCCAGCCCTTCTAGTTCTTCAGAGACCTCATAGTTGTCTGCGCAAGCTTTACATGCGGATACTTTAACACCGGTACCGAGCATCTTTTTTATTTGTCCCTGTAATTCCTCATCAGTGGCCAGCAGTTTAGCTGAAGGTCCCCATACAACCAGGGTTACCTCTTTCCACCATTCTCTTAGCTTGGAATTAAAGGCATACATAAAAGCCATATTCTTAGCAACTTCTTTGTCGCCGCTTGTCCAAATCACAACTAAATTGTCGACAGTGTCGCCCACGATATCACCTCTTTTTAAAAAATCATCCCGGATTACACCAATTTTAATTAATGAGCTGCACTGTTTTCTTCTGTTTCTTCTTGCTCCTTTACAGCCTGTCTATATGAGCAGAGCTCCTCTTTTTTTGCTTCATCCAGGCTGCAGCCCCAGTAGTCTTTACCTGCCAGTAAGAGGCGGTATTTACACCAAGTGCAAAATGTATGGGTAATCTGCCCGTCTGTCATATCCTTGGCCTTTATTATCATTTTCTTCTCCTCCTCACTAGATTAAACGGTTTCTATTTAAAAGATTTGAAAAGCTTATTTAATAATTTCTACTTATCGGTGTGGGTTCCTGCTCCAGATCGAAAAATCACGACAGAGTTATTCTTAGATACGTTTAAGAAAATTAAAACGTCTTATGACTTTTTTACAATACTATTTCTCGTATTTTACCAGTAATGTTTATTAAGTTTTGTGAGAAAAATATACTACACTAAACTATTATTATCAAAGGAGGATGAACATGAAAGCAACTGGAATTGTTAGGAGAATAGATGATCTAGGCAGGGTTGTTATCCCGAAGGAAATCAGGCGGACGATGAGGATTCGTAACGGTGACCCCTTAGAAATATATGTTGATAGAAATGGAAAGGTGATCTTGAAAAAATACTCTCCCATCAGTGACCTGGGTGAATTCGCGAAGGAGTATGCTATCTCACTTCATGATGCTACGGGGCACGTGGTTTGTATTTCTGACCGCGATGAAATTATTGCTGTTTCCGGAAGTCCCAAAAAAGATTTAATTAAAAAAGCCATAGGGAGTATGCTTGAGGATACCATTGAGGAGCGCCAAAGTAAATCCGTTGAGGAAGAACATTACCTTACGGCGGACGAACATGGCCAGTTCAAAACGAGCATCATCTCACCTATAGTCACCAATGGTGATGCAATCGGGGCGATTATTATAGCATCTGTTGAAAAAGTGCAAATGGGAAATTTAGAAAAAAAATTGGCAGAAACGGCTGCATCATTTCTCGCCAAACAAATGGAACAGTAAAGGCTAAATTGCTAAATATTGTTAATATACTTTATTTTACCTCACCTTTTTATTATGAACAACAATTTAACCTTTTATACAAGAAAATCAGATTTTTATCATTATCTGTCGCAGGCATTGAAAAAACACCGGATTGTTTCCGGTGTTTTTCTAGTTCTTACTGCTCAAACTGTTATAAGTCTTTGTCATTTAGCTCATTGGCGGCATCTGTGTAGTGTTAAAAGAGTTGATCATTGTACTGGTGGTGGTCTGCTTCATTGTGGGGACCTGGTATAGCCCTTGTTGATTCATGAAGTTCCACACCTCAAAGGCCTGTTCACTGCAGTTAATGGCTCCTTGTTGAAGGGTACGCCTTAGCGAAGGGTCTGCAAATTCCAGTGAAGCCTCCATCCTGAGTTTTGCGGATGCTTTATGACATCCCAGCATTCCGCTGGCAATGTCCCTGTTGTCCATTTCCCTTGGTGATATATTGGGGGCATTGGGCGAGGGGTTATTTAAACCATATGAAGGAGCAGTATTTTTTACCCCACGGTAAGGAATATCCTGCGCCATGGTATGCTGTGTAACGCTTTGGACAATATTGTTGTATTCCTCTGTCATAAACCGTATTTGGTTATCCAACATGGAAAGCAGTTGCGGATTTTTAATATGGGGCCGGTACAGTTCAAACTGGTTAATTCCGTCAACAGTGTCGGTTATAACTTCATGTAGTTCCATTGTTTCATGTGCTCCTAGTTCTGCAGTCATGTACATCCTCCTCATTTAGATTTGCTAATATTGTTTCTCCAATTATCTATAAAAATGCAACCTTTTTTTCTTGATAGTGGTAAGAACCTATGGCCTATATAGTTGGATTTGCGGCTAATTTTGTCCTGCAGGTACTTGTTTTTACTTTTTCCTTGCAGTATTACGAAAAACATTAGGGGGAGATTTTATGGCACTAGTGACAAATAACTTCTCTTTCCATCACTTCCCCTTCAATACTTATAAGGACAGTTTCCAGTGGAATGTTGGTTTCACTTTTTTTGACCGCCTTATTGACAATACTTATGAACCCTTGGCAGCATGTTATTTCCATATATAGTATCGTTATGCTGTTAATGTTTACACTTTCAAGTATATTACAAATTTTTTCTTCGTAAGCTTCAGGATCATCAAATTTGGGGCACCCGACGGCCACTGTCCGTCCCGCAAAAAAATCTTTATGCATGTTAGCGTAGGCGAAAGGAACACAATCCGCCACCAGGAGCAAGTCAGCATTTTTTAAGAATTCTGCCGCGGGTGGGATTAAATATAGTTTGACCGGCCAATTGGTAAGGGTGGAAGAGTAAACCTGTTTAGAAGGGCAGCTTTCTGCGGGCCTGCTTTGTACCCCACCCGGCTGAGCCAGCCCGTGGGCATGTAAATGCTCCCTGTGTTTTTGGGCGAGCTCAGGTGACTGCTCTTCCAGGTGATCAAGTACTGCCTGCGCGTCGTAATCTTCAGCATCTCTTTCCTCCACGTGGAGAGCGCCTTGAGGGCAATGCCCTAAGCAAGCGCCCAGGCCGTCACAAAAGCTCTCTGTCACCAAACGTGCTTTTCCATCCACAATCTGCAGCGCTCCCTCCGGGCACCCCGGGATACATTGACCACAGCCGTCGCACTTTCCTTCGTTTATTTTTATAATGCTTCTTTTATTCACCTTCAGTCACCTCCTCAATAAGTTCGTTTATTTTTACTTTAAGGGTTTTTGCTGTATGGATGCAATCCTTAACTCCTCTACCATTGGGGCTGGGGACATCCCACTGGATTACCGTAGCATCCTTTCTAATCCCGTGGGGCAGTTCCACCTCTGGCCCCATTAAAACAATAATATCAGCTTTACCCATCATTTTAATATCTTTGGGTTTTTTGCGCCAAGCGATATTCTCTTCTTGTAGTGCCTCCAGGACATTGGGATTAATTTCGCTGGCAGGATTTATTCCTGCGCTTACAAAACCCAGTTTGGAAGAGGTATTAATCTCCTTGGCCAATGCTTCAGCCAGCATGCTGCGTGCGGCATTAGCCACACCAACGAAAGCCACCCTTTGACGCTTAAGCTTGCTATAAAGTTCCACTCCCACGCATTGTTTAGCATATTTACACCACTGGATGCAAGATTCCACGTCGTTATATACAGTAAACCCACAGTTTTCACAATCTACCTTTACGTCGTTGGAGAAAACTTCAACTTCGCCGCCACATTCTGGACAAGTCTTAACCTTAATCGTAGGGGCACCCGCCAGTGAACCGGGACATCTGTTAAACATAAATCCACCTCCGAATTACTTCCTTTGTCAAAATAATAACCCATTATTTGACTAGCGTAAGTAATTTGGATCACTGTTGTGTTGTGAGTTTTGTCACTGTTCTGAAAATTATATCAAGCTATGTCCTTACCTATATAGAAAGCATAAAGGCCGGCACCCTTCACTTTTTACGTTAGGAAACAGGGATACCGGCCACTTTAAGCATCTTTAAACGGTTGGTAAATAGGCACACCAAAATTATTGTGGCAATTTAATTACCAAAACATGAAATTCTTTATCTTTGTTTGCCTCTAAAGCATGTGGGATATTTTTGGGGCTGTAGACCAGGTCGTTTTCCTGAACTTCACCCTTCTCTTCACCTACCTCAATAGTACCTTCGCCCTTAACTATTTGAAACAACACATTTACCGGTGTTTTATGGCTGGGCACCTCTTCGCCGGGCTTGAGTAATAGATTCATTACCACTAACCCGTCCCTGTCTAAGAGTTTCCGTCCCTGTACTTTCTTTGGTGTTGTAAATGTCTCCATTTCACTCATGCGAATAATTTTCACGCCATCACTCCTCTAAAGATTTAACTTTTCCCCATGGGATTCTGTGTTATGTGAATTCTATCGCCCAAGTATTAAAAGCGATATGACATAAGTCACACCAAAACAAAAAATGGATCACAGTATACCTGCCCCTCATCTTTTATATTGGATATTGTGCTGCCTGAGTTTTTTATAAAGACAGGTTCGGCTGATGCTTAGCAATTGGGCGGCCTTGGTCCGGTTTCCTTCTGCCTTTTCAATGGCCCGCAATATCATTTCCTTTTCCGCACTGGCCACGGTAGAAAACAAGTCTATTTGATCTGTACCAGTTATCTGCGGCTTTACGGGTTTTACACCGGAAGGATTTTGCAGGTATTGGGGAAGGTGCAACGGTATGATTTTTCCCTCCTGGGTAATATTTAATGCCCGCTCGATTACATTCTCCAATTCCCTGACGTTACCCCGCCAGTTGTGCTGCATGAAAAGCTTCATAGTCTCCGAGTCTAGGCCTGTAACCTTGGCGTCCAAAATTTCGTTGTATTTCATTATAAAATAAGATGACAGGGAGGGCAGGTCATCTACTCGTTCACGTAATGGAGGGATGCTGACGGTAATCACATTCAGCCGGTAGTACAGGTCTTCTCGAAATTTTCCTTCTGTTATTAACTGCTCCAGTTCCCGGTTGGTAGCCGCAATGACCCTTACGTTGACACTTATTGTCTTAGTGCCCCCGACCCTTTCAAACTCACGTTCCTGTAGTACCCGTAAAATTTTGGCCTGTAGGCTCGGCGACATGTCGCCTATTTCGTCCAAAAGCAGTGTGCCACCGTCTGCGAGTTCAAACTTTCCCGGTTTGCCACCCTTGCGGGCTCCGGTGAAGGCTCCCGCCTCGTATCCAAAAAACTCAGATTCAAGAAGGTTCTCGGGTAAAGCCGCGCAGTTGACCTTAATAAAAGGACCCGGGCGCCGGGACTCATTATGAATTGCGCTGGCAAAAATCCCCTTGCCGGTACCGCTTTCCCCGATCAGCAGAATTGTAGAGATGCTCTGAGCAGCCATGCGGCACATATTTTTAACTTGCTGGATCACGGGACTGTCCCCCACAATATCGTCCAGTCGTAAATCATGATGGGAAACCCGTGACAGCTCATCGCGGTAGAAAGAAATCTGGTTCTCCAACTTTTCCAATCGATTGACTAGATCCGTCAGGCGGTGCAGGTCGCGAAAAGTTACTTTGGCTACGGCGCCCATAATTTTGCCGTCGTTGATCATGGGCAACCTAGTAACGATACACCTTATCCCTCTAATAATCCGCACGTCCCCCTGGTCCCTAAGGCCGGTATGGATTATCTCCTCCAGTTCCAATTCCGGTATTATTGACTGTACCTTTTTTCCCAACAGGTCTTTCTGCCTCAATTGCAGGAATTCCAAAATAGAACGGTTGGCCGTGGTAATAGTTTCGTTTTGGTCTATTACCAGCAGGCCGTCATAAGCCATTTCCAATACCGTGGCAAAAGTTTGCTGAAGTTTTTTTACACTTTCCAGTTCCTGCGCCACCTGCTCGTACTCTCTCAGATCATGCAATACTGCAATTGCCCCGTTGATAATGCCATGCCGGAATACAGGTAAATATTTGGCAACTACCCCGGGAGAGCCGGTAATCGTCTTACAATTTTTCACAGTGCCTGTAAACAATATGTCACTTAATTTGATTTCCGGAAGAACGGTGGTAATTTCCCGTCCCAGCATATTTTTTGATTCCACGCCCAGCATTTTTTCTGCCGCCGGGTTAAGGACCGTGATTATCTTTCGGCGGTTAATAGCCAGTACGCCGTTTTCCAGAGCGTCCAGGAGAGATGCCAGTTCTCCGGCCATCCTTTCACTTCGGTTGTGTAATTTATCTATCAAATTAAGTTTTGTGACCATGCCTACCGGCTTATGTTCCGGTTTGGTAACCACAACTTGGCCAATTCTCTTTCTGACTATGGTCATGTATACTTTTTCAAAGGGGTCTTCCTCTCCTACACATATGGCCGGGCGTGTGTACAGATCGGCCAGCGGTGTATCCATGGATAATTTATTTAACAGTGCTTTATAAAGGTTATGCTTTGTCATCACTCCCAACACTTCATTTTTCTCGCTGACAACAGGGATCGCATCCAAGCGTGCCCGGGAAAAGCTAACAATGGCCTCCAGCAGGGTATCCTCAGGTTTTAGGAAAACCGTTAAATTGTTACAGATGGTTCCGGCATTATCCATTGTTGTATACCCCCTATGTAAATTATCGCAATATTCACAATTGATTTTATTTTAGCACAAATGTAATCAATTGCGCACTATTTATTTGGTTAACAATCTAATATAATCGACAAAATACGGGTGGCTGGTACTGGCACGAAACTTGTTATTCATTATGCATAGCCTTTACGAGTGGCATTAAAATGTTAGAAAAGAAGCAATATTCAAAATTAAGCGTGAGGACCAGCTCCATGGCCTCTAAAAAAGGAGTGTCTGCTTATGGATTTCAATTTAAATAAGGATCAGCAGATGATAAGGGATGTGGTGCGGGATTTCGCCCAGAATGAAATTGTCCCACGTGCGGTGGAAATTGACAGGACAGGGGAATTCCCCCTGGACATCGTGAAAAAACTGGCCGAGATGGACCTGATGGGATTACCTTTCCCGGAAAAATACGGCGGCGCGGGCGCCGATTATATCAGTTACAGCTTGGCGTTGGAGGAAATATCCCGTGCCTGCGGTTCTACCGGGCTTACCTATGAGGCTCATATTTCATTGGGATGTATGCCCATCTACCTTTACGGCACTGAGGAGCAGAAGGAAAAGTATTTGACCCCGCTGGCCCAGGGCGAATGTATGGGATCATTCGGTCTTACCGAGCCCAATGCAGGTTCTGATGCGGGCGGTACCCAGACCACCGCGGTCCTGGACGGGGACGAATGGATCATCAACGGCACCAAGTGTTTTATCACTAATGCCACTTATGCCCGCTTTGTAACTACCACTGCCGTAACAGACAAGGGGAAAGGTACCAGTGGGATCAGTGCCATTATAGTTCCCACCGACTCCCCTGGATTTACCGTGAATGCTAATTATGAAAAATTGGGGCTGCACGGCTCCAATACCACGGAATTATTCTTTGACAATGTGCGGGTTCCGAAAGAGAACCTTGTCGGCAAAAGAGGCCATGGCTTTAAACAGTTCCTGGTAGTGTTGGATGGTGGGAGAATTGGGGTCGCAGCAATGTCCGTGGGCATCGCCCAGGCCTGCTTGGATGCTTCCCTAAAGTATGTGCAGGAGAGGAACCAGTTCGGGCAGCCCATCGGCAAGTTTCAGGCCATCCAGTTTAAGCTGGCTGATATGGACGCGCATATAGAACTGGCCCGGCTGATGTACTTAAAGGCGGCCTGGCTTAAGGACCACGATCTGTCGTACACCAAGGAAGCTGCTATCGCTAAGCTATTTGCCTCAGAAATCGCTACCAGGGCGGCACTGGAAGCAATTCAGATTCACGGTGGGTACGGTTACATGAAGGAGTTTCCTGTGGAGCGCTACCTGAGGGACGCCAAGCTTTGTGAAATCGGTGAAGGCACATCCGAAATACAACGCATAGTGATCGCTCGTCAATTACTGGGCGGTGTGTGCAGGTAGGATACCGTAGAGGCTTTTAAGCTTCAACAAATAATTTTGTTAGACCATTAATAAGGGAGGCTAAAGTATGGAAACAAAAATTGGCAAGATTACAATGGGAAAGCTTATTGATGAGATGGCGGAGCGTTATCCTGAAAACGATGCACTGGTTTACCCCTTTAGGAGCATAAGATACAACTACCGGGAGTTCAGGGACATTTGTAACCAGGCGGCAAAAGGCTTCATGGGTTTGGGAATTAGCAAGGGTGAAAACGTTTCTATATGGGCCAACAACGTACCGGAATGGGTAATTACCCAGTTTTCCACCGGGAAGATGGGAGCCGTCCTTGTTACTGTGAATACCAACTACAGATCCTTTGAGCTTGAATATCTGCTTAACCAGTCGGATTCTACCACCATTATACTGGTCGGTGGTGTTAGAGATTCGGATGAATATGTGAACATTATGTATGAGCTGTGCCCCGAACTAAAGCATTGTAAGCCGGGTGAACTGAATTCTCCAAAACTACCCAAGTTGAAAAATGTAATTTATATAGGTGAGGAAAAATATCCGGGGATGTTTAACTGGGACGATATCATGGCTATGGCTGACCAGGTAAGTGATCAAGAGTTGGAAGAAAGGCAAGAAACCTGTAAGCCTGATGATGTGGTAAACATGCAATATACATCAGGGACTACGGGTTTTCCCAAAGGGGTTATGCTTACTCATATAAATTTGATCGGTAATGCAGTAAGTATGGCAGAATGCATGAATTTTTCGTCGGCAGATCGTTTATGTATACCAGTACCGTTCTTCCATTGTTTTGGGTGTGTAATTGGTACTCTAGTTTGTGCCGTTTCAGGCGCTGCGATGGTTCCTGTGGAAAAATTTGATCCGGCTAAAGTGCTGGAAACTATTGAAAGTGAAAAGTGCACTGCCGCTCACGGAGTTCCTACCATGTTTATAGCTGAGCTGGAGGCCATGAAAAATAAAAAATACGACACTGCCTGCCTGCGCACCGGTGTTATGGCCGGTGCACCCTGCCCCACTGAGGTGATGAAAGCGGTTGTAAATACCATGGGTGCCAGCGAGATATGTATTACTTACGGTCAAACGGAAGCTTCCCCCGGCATCACCATGACCAGGACAGATGATCCCATTGAACTACGAGTGAGCAGCGTGGGTAGGGCGCTGCCGAATGTGGAGGTGAAAATAGTCAATCCTGATACGGGTGAGGAAGTGTCATCGGGGATACAGGGAGAGTTATGTACCAGGGGCTACCACGTAATGAAGGGATACTACAATATGCCCGAAGCTACAAAGTCGGCCATAGATAAGGATAACTGGCTGCATACAGGCGACCTGGCAATTATGGATGAGAACGGCTACTGCATGATCACCGGGCGCCTCAAAGATATGATCATCCGCGGTGGTGAAAACATTTATCCGCGCGAAATTGAGGAGTTCCTGTACACCCACTCCAAGATTAAGGACGTTCAAGTTGTAGGTTTGCCTAGTGAGAAGTACGGTGAAGAGGTTGCAGCGTTCATTCAGCTAAAGGAGGGTACCTCCGTTACGGAGGAAGAATTGAAGGAATTTTGCGGTAACAAGATTTCCCGCTTCAAAATACCAGCATTTTTCTTCTTTATTGATGAATATCCTACTACCGCCAGCGGTAAAATTCAGAAATTCCGTCTACGCGAACAGGCTATGGAAAAGCTGAAAAGATAAATCAAAAAAAAGACGCTTGGACCTTAACGACAAGGAGATGAACAGCATGAATGAAACTAACCTGAAAACCATGGAAGAAGAACTAAGCGAAAAGGTGGAACAGATAAATAAAGGCGGGCAACCTAAGTACCATGAGAGTAACACCAAGAAGGGCAAAATGTTTGCTAGGGACCGGGTGAAAATGCTGTTGGACCCTGACAGTTTTTACAGCGAGGACGGACTTTGGGCCAACAATCTGGCCGGAGACCTTCCCGCGGACGGGGTTATTACCTGCACCGGCAGAATTAACGGGCGTACTGTTTGCGTTATGGCTAACGATTCTACTATCAAAGCCGGCTCCTGGGGCTGGCGCACGGTGGAGAAAATTATCCGTATCCAGGAAATAGCTATAGATATGAAAGTCCCCATGCTCTACTTGGTGGACTCGGCCGGGGCCAGGATCACCGACCAGGTGGAAATGTTTCCGGGCCGGCGTGGAGCCGGTAGAATCTTTTATAACCAGGTTAAAATGTCCGGTATGATCCCCCAGGTCTGCCTGCTCTTTGGCCCTTCCGCCGCCGGCGGCGCTTATATTCCGGCCTTTTGCGATGTGGTTTTTATGGTGGATAAAAACGCCAGCATGTACCTGGGCTCGCCACGTATGGCCCAGATGGTGATCAGCGAAAAAGTTAGCCTGGAAGAAATGGGTGGTGCACGCATGCACTGCAGCGTCAGTGGCTGTGGTGACCTACTGGCCAAAAGCGAAGAGGAAGCCATTCAGGCCTGTCGCACCTACCTGGGTTACTTTCCCCAGAACTGGCGGGGGATCCCCCCAAGGGCTATTGGCCAAAAGCCGTACGACGGCCGGGCGATAGAAGAAATCATACCCGGTCGCCCGAATGAGCCTTTTGACATGTACGAACTAATTGATCGAATCATAGACGCAGGAAGCTGGTTTGAAATCAAAAAGCTTTTCGCCAGGGAACTGATTACCGGAATGTGTCGCATTGACGGCCGGACGGTGGGCATTCTGGCCAACCAGTCCAGGACAAAGGGCGGCGTCCTTTTCGTGGACTCCGCGGACAAATCGGCCCGTTTCATTAACTTATGTGATGCCTTCAACATTCCCCTGTTGTTCTTGATGGACGTTCCCGGCTTTATGATCGGCTCCGATGTGGAGCGTCAAGGTATCATCCGTCACGGGGCCAAAATGATTTCAGCCATGTCTGAAGCCACGGTGCCCAAAATTTCCGTGGTAGTACGCAAGGCATACGGGGCTGGTCTATACGCCATGTGCGGTCCATCCTTCGAGCCCGACTGCTGTATGGCTCTTCCCACCGCGCAAATAGCGGTCATGGGCCCGGAGGCGGCAGTTAATGCTGTGTACGAGAACAAGATTAATGCCCTACCGCCGGAAGAAAGACCTGAGTTTATAAAACGGAAACGCGAAGAATATATGCAAAATATTGACATCTATAAGCTGGCCTCGGAACTGGTTATAGATCATATTGTCAGTGGAAAATCCCTGCGCCAGGAATTGATCAGCCGCTTCAAGCTCTATGAATCTAAGGACGCTAGATTTGCCGAGCGCAAGCACCCGGTTTACCCAGTTTAGTTTGAAATTATGAAGGAAGTGATCTTCTTGCAGTATGAAAATATCGAAATATCCCGGCAAGAACACATCGCTATAATAAAAATAAACCGGCCTCAGGCCATGAATGCCCTTAGTACCCAGACGGCCAGGGAACTGCTGGCAGCGCTTGAGGAGCTGGAACTGGATAATGAGGTATTTGCAGTGGTCTTTACTGCAGCGGGCAACAGGGCCTTCTGTGTAGGCGCGGACCTCAAAGAAAGAAAAACCATGAACCGTGATGAAATGAAAAAACAGCGGGCGCTTTTCGTCAAAACTTTTACCGCCGTGGCCCAGTTTCCCAAGCCGCTGGTAGCGGCTGTTAACGGGTTCGCCCTGGGCGGCGGGTGCGAGTTTGCTCTATGCTGTGACTTTATAATGGCTTCCGAAAAAGCGACCTTTGGCCTGCCTGAAGTGGGATTGGCCATCATCCCGGGAGGCGGGGGTACTCAGCTGCTGCCGCGAGTGATCGGCCGTGCCTGCGCCAAGGAATTGATTTTCACCGGCCGCAAAATCGCAGCACAGGAAGCCTACCGGCTGGGCCTGATCAACCACGTAGCACCCCCGGAAAAACTTATGGAAAAAACCATGGAAACGATGCGGGAGATTACCAAAAATGGTCCCATTGCCCTACAGCAGGCCAAGCGCTCTATCAACCTGGGAGTGGAACTGGAATTGAATACCGCTCTGGCCTTGGAGGCCGAGTGCTACAACGTCTGCTTGGCCACGGAGGACAGGGACGAGGGGCTACGGGCATTTAATGAGAAACGCAAGCCGGTTTACCGGGCTAGATAGAAGAAAAGTGACCCTTTCAGGAAGAATCCGGTATTTTGAAAATTTATTCCCTTAGTGCATTGTTAGTAGATTACTCAAGCAAAGGAGGCGAATAGCTTGTTAACACTGAATTATCCCAAACAAGTGGTTATTGGAGACATCACCGTACGGGACGGCTTTCAGCACGAAGAAAAATTCATCCCCACCCGGGCTAAGCTCTGGTGCCTGGAAGAATTGATTCTGGCCGGGTTTAAGCGTATTGAGGTTTCCAATTTCGGCAATCCCAGGGGGATGCCCCAGTTTGCCGATGCCGATGAACTCTTCAAAGCTATCCGCGCCAGCAAGCGGGTTAAGGACAAACTGGACGATGTGGAAATGACCGCTATTACCATCCGGGAAAGGGCGGTAGACAGGGCCATTGAGGCTAGAAAGGAGGGCTACGGCCCGGACCGTATCTTAATGATGGTATCCACCTCGCCCTCCCACATGTTTAAAAACTCAGGGCTGGGCCACAAGGAATATTGGGCCGAAAGCGAGCGCTGCATTAGAAAGGCCCATGACGCGGGAATAAAGGTCTGCGGCACGGTAAGTACCATCTGGGGCTGCCCCATTGAGGGCCCCACCGAACTGCAAAAGGCAGTGGAATTCACCAAACGCTATCTGGATATCGGTGCCGACGACATCGAGCA
Organism: Clostridiales bacterium; assembly: GCA_016278505.1. GTDB lineage: Bacteria > Bacillota > Desulfotomaculia > Desulfotomaculales > VENG01 > VENG01. Next base: position 26,018 of record JADQBQ010000003.1, on the reverse strand, counting down.
CGCAGACCACGACGGTTCAGCACCTCCGGATAAAGTTTACGAATACTTTTCCATGATCATGGACGCCCTACCCAACCCAGAACTGCACGTGGCCCATTTCCATGTTACCCGGGGCTGGGGCCTGGCCAACGTCCTGGCGGCTCTGCAGGCCGGGATAACCCAATATGAAAGCACCATAGGTGGTCTCGGCGGCCAGCCCAGCAACTTCGTGGACGGCTGTCCCGTATCCGGTACCGGCGCCTACTACTACCAAGACCCCAACATCGTTGGCCTTACCTCCACCGAGGACATGGTGGTGATGATGGACGAGATGGGCATCGACACTGGCGTGGATGTGGACAGAGTACTGGAAATTGGGCAGATGATGGAAAAGATCGTTGGGCGCCGGCTGCGTAGTGAATGCATTAAGACCGGGCGCATTCCCAAGGAGCCCACAGGATTTTAACCAGTCATCATAAGGAGGTATGCGATTCATGAAAAAGCTACTTTGGGAGCCGTCTGACCAACATAAAGAACAAGCCAACATGACTGGATTTATAAATTTTGTTAATAAAAAGTACGGGTTGGAGCTAAAAACATATATAGACCTATACCAGTGGTCCGTCACCAGCATCCCCGACTTCTGGGCAGCTATGTGGGAATTCGGTGACATCAGGGCCTCCCGAACCTATGACAGCGTCGTGGAAAACCTGAATGAGATGCTCGGCGCCAGGTGGTTTGCGGGAGCCGAACTGAATTTCGCCCAGAACTTGTTGCGCTACAGAGACGATCGCACCGCTATGATCTTTAAAAGTGAAATGCAGGACCCGGTACGGATATCCTATAATGAGCTTTACGACAGGGTGGCCCGCCTGGCCCGCTCACTGCGGGAAATGGGCATTAAAAGTGGAGACCGGGTGGCCGGCTTCATGCCCAACATGATGGAAACGGTTATCGCCATGCTGGCCACCACCAGCATCGGCGCCATCTGGTCCTCATGCTCCCCGGACTTCGGTCTTAAAGGGGTGTTGGATCGATTCGGTCAAATAGAACCCCGGGTGCTTTTCACCGCCAACGGCTATTTCTATAACGGGAAGACCTTTGACTCTTTGGGGCGTATCGGCGGGTTTTTAAAAGATATTCCGTCTATCGAAAAAGTGGTGGTGGTCCCTTACACGGAAGAAAAGCCCGATATTAGCGAAGTACCTAACGCGGTGTATTTCCAGGATTTCCTGGCGCAGGAATCCGGCCTGGAAATAGAATTTGAACAATTACCCTTCGATCACCCACTTTACATCATGTATTCCTCCGGTACCACCGGAGTGCCCAAATGTATCGTGCACGGGGCCGGCGGCACCCTGATTCAGCACCTTAAGGAACACATCCTGCACACCAACATCACCAGAGAGGACAACATCTTTTACTACACCACCTGCGGCTGGATGATGTGGAATTGGCTGGTGAGTGCCCTGGCCGTGGGAGCCACCCTCACGCTTTTCGACGGCTCACCCTTCTATCCTGGTCCCGGTGCGCTGTTTAAGCTGGCTCGGGATGAAAAGGTAACAGTTTTCGGGACCAGTGCCAAGTACCTGGCCTCTTTAGAAAAGGAAGGCTTTAAACCCGGACGGGAGTATGACCTGGACCACCTGCAGGCCATTCTTTCCACGGGCTCTCCCCTTTCTGCGGAAACTTTCGAGTACGTCTACCGGGAGGTTAAGCAGGACCTATGCCTTTCCTCCATCTCGGGCGGCACGGACATCATTTCCTGTTTTGTCCTGGGCAACCCCGTGGGGCCGGTCTACGCCGGGGAACTGCAGTGCCGGGGACTAGGTATGAAGGTTGAGTCCTTCGGCCTCGAAGGAAAACCGGTAACCAACCAAAAAGGTGAACTGGTGTGTACAAAGCCGTTCCCCTCCATGCCCATTGGGTTCTGGAACGACCCGGAGCAGCAGAAGTTCAAGAAAGCCTATTTCAATGTTTACCCCAACGTGTGGCACCACGGGGACTATATCGAAATCACCGAAACGGGCGGCGTAATCATCTACGGGCGTTCCGACGCCACCCTTAATCCAGGCGGTGTACGGATAGGCACAGCCGAGATTTACCGCCAGGTGGAAACTCTGCCCGGGATTCTGGACAGCCTGGTGGTGGGACAGGATTGGGACAACGATGTGCGGGTGATTCTATTTGTCAGGCTGGCTGAAGGGCAGGAGTTAAGCAGTGAATTTAGCAAGAAAATCAAAAAGGCCATTAGGGAAAACGCCACCCCGCGCCACATGCCGGCCAAAATTATCAGCGTAAAGGACATTCCTTATACCATAAACGGCAAGAAGGTGGAACTAGCCGTGAGAAACGTGATACACAACCAGCCTGTTTTAAACAAGGACGCGTTGGCCAACCCACAGGCGCTGGATTACTATAAAGATATTCCCGAGTTGCAGAATTAGCCAGCTCCTCAGAATAGTTATTAAGGGGTGAGAAGGTGCAGTGGCCTGATTATGTAAAAATTAGAGAAGTTGGCCTCAGAGACGGGTTACAGAGTGAGGACAGATTTGTTTCCAGTGAGGTAAAAATAAAACTGCTGAGAGCGCTAATACGGGCTGGGGTCAGCGCCATTGAGGCCACCTCTTTTGTCCACCCCCGGGCCATACCCCAATTGAGTGATGCCGAAGTGATTCTGGACGGTATAGGCGATATCCCGAACGGGGTTGTGCTTAGTGCTCTGGTGGGAAATGTAATGGGTATGCAGAGAGCTTTAAATACAGGTGTTCGGGAAGTGATGGTGGTTGTTTCCGCCAGCGAAGCCCATAACCGGGCCAACGTGAAGATGTCCGTCAGCCAATCTTTGCAAGCCCTAAAGGAAATTAGCCCCCTGGCTTCCGGTGGCGGAACCGGGGTCAGGGGGGCGGTAGCTACGGCCTTTGGCTGCCCCGACCAGGGTAAGATAGACCGCGGGCAGGTAAGTGTTGTGGTAGAAGGCATGCTGGAAGCGGGCATAAAAGAGATAACTCTGGCGGACACCGCCGGACTGGGGCATCCACGGCAGGTATACACCTTGGTTAAAGAGCTTGCCGCCGGTTACCCGGAAGTTACCTGGGCCCTGCACTTTCACGATACCAGGGGCCTGGGGTTGGCCAATATCATCACGGGCATCCAGGCCGGGGTAACTATACTGGAGAGTTCCGTGGGCGGTATTGGGGGGTGCCCGGCCATACCCGGCGCTACGGGCAACGTCCCTACGGAAGATCTTATTTTCATGCTGCACAGCATGGGTATAAAAACATCCATCGACCTGGAGGGTATTGCCCGCTGCACGCGCTTACTGGAAGAAACGCTGGGCCGCTCGTTACCCGCGAGGGTTTCACACCTGGGGTGCAAAGCTAGTTATACCTCATGACGGCTGTGGTCTTAACAGTCGTCATTTGCCTTGTTTATAGGGCTAAAAAACCCCAGGCTTTTAGTCCCAATAGATACAGGATACTAATAGCTGCTCCCCAAAAGGCCAGGCAATACATGTGCAAGAAAATGGTCCTCCGGGCCGAAATGCCGGTTAAGAGGGCCGTGACTGAAGAAAGGTATACTCCTACGGAAACAGGTGCAATAAAGATAAGGCCTAAAACACCGTAACGTTTATAAATACTTTGAGTCTTATGCTTTCTTTTTTGCTGCCAGTCAGTTAGTATATATTGAAATTTTTGCCATAAAACACAGATCAAAAGCACGGGCAACAAATTACCGGCAAAAGCAACAATCAGTATGGGGAAAAAAGGCAGATCCATTAACAGACCGGCAGGAATTGCCACGGCCCATTCGCCCCAGGGAGTCATAGACAGCAGTGCGACGATTATGAATTGTTTTAACATGACTACCTCTTTATTTCTGCATCAGTTTTTAATGTTTCCACCTTGATGTTCAGCTTTAGCTGAAACGAGTTTACCTTGTTTTCTCAATTAAAGCGTTTAAAATTTTTTCCTTAAAATCATTATCCAACGGTGCCAGGTTAAATAATGCTGAAAACCACAAACCATCAAGTGCTAAACGCAATATGGTGGCATCAACCGGGTCCAGCCCGTCATTTTCGATCTGCTCCTGCCACTCATGATAAGCTTTCTGAATAGGTTCCAACAAGCTGGGGTTTACGGCCACAGCAGCCAATAAACTGGCTTCCATGTCTTTATTGGTTTGGACTTGGTAAAACGTTTCCTGCATAAATGCGCGAGTCCACTTGCCCTTGTGGTGTTTATCTTTGCTTGCGCTGTCCTCTATGCGATCGACGTATTGTTGAATTAAATGGTGGACCATACCGGAAACCAAAGCTTCTTTGGAAGGAAAGTGATACAGTAAACCCCCTTTGCTAACCCCTGCTTCCTCGGCAACTGCATCAAGGGTTAAATTAAAGATGCCTTTGTTTTGGATAATCCGGGCAGCTGAGTGAAGGATAGCTACACGTTTTGATTTTCTAATCAATTTTCTCCCCCGTTACCACATTTTTATTACTATACCATCCGGACGGTATAGTATCAAGTATATTTTTTACCAGTAGTATGATCCGGAAATTTTTTAAAAACCTGTGTAACATTTTTCACGTACAGGACACTTATACATATAGAGGTGGATAAAGTCGAGTCAACTGAACAAATAAAAAAGGTGAAGGTTTGGATTGTTCTGCATGGGGGAGTAAGGTATGAAAAGGGAAGATAAAGTAATTTCTGTAATATTAATTATAATGACTAATTTATAAAATCAGAGGAGTCAGGATTTTATGATCAGAAAGTTCCTTTTACTAGGATTGTTGTTTATCTTTACATTCACAGGCTGCAGCAGCCAAACAGCTCTAAGTGACAATGAGAAGTTGATGTTGATCAAAGAGTTGGCGTTTGGGGTTACTTATCAGGAAGTAAAACAAAAATTCCCGGATGTCGGCCCCAATAAACCTGAGGGCCATCCTGAGATTGATGCTAAGGAAAGTTTAACGGAAGCCACTGTGCCTACAAATGTGTTAGGTTATATGGCCGAGTTGGAGTTCAACTTTGAAGATAATAAACTTTACGGATACGGGTTTTCCGTGGAGTTCAATGATAAAACAGGTGCTGAGAATCTCTACATAAAACTTCAGGAATTTTATAGGCAGGAATTCGGAGCGTATATGGTTGAAAAACAAGCAGAAGGAGATAATTTAACAATATCAAGTTTCTGGTATAAAAGCGATTTTGAGCTTTGTTTGGTACATCATAAAAATTGGGATGGAAGACATTTTGTGAATTGGGGCTTTCAACGGTTGACACATAATTAGCCTTAATCCTGATATTAGTTTTCTTTGTTGCCGGATTTTGGCCCGCAGTTATACTGTCGTTCCATTTCCTCTACCCAATCCGTAAACAATTTACCATCCTTGCTAACATCGATCCCCAAGGCCTGCTTGATTTCCTTTAGCTCTTCTAAAATTTGAGCTGTTCTAGCTGCAGCCAAAATTGAGCATATTAAAATTATGAGAATAATTAGTAGACCAATTAAATCCATTGCTATTGTTTAATACCTCCTGTGATGTCTCCTCCTGCGCAACCCTTGCACCCCTTACATGGGGTGGGAGCCTATCTGTGTTCGTATATATACTCTGCTGCATTATTCGACATTCTGTCCAGTAAGACTAAAACTTGTTGTCGTTCTTCCTCGCTTAAGTTTTGAGATAATATTTCTGTCCAGTCATGTAAAACTGAAAAAAGATCAGATTTCATATTTTTCGACTGTTCAGTTAAAAAAACTTGATTGGAACGCCTGTCATGTTTATTTTCTTTGCGGACAATATACCCCTGCTCTTCAAGCTTTAATAAAGCTCGCGCCGTAGTCCCTTTATCCATATTAAGCTTTTCGGACAGCTCATCCTGGGTAAGACCGTCTTTTTCGAAAAGCTTCATCAGGTACATAAATTGTCCTTTTCCAATACCGAAAGGCTTTAATCTTTTGCCGACATAGATTTGTCCATACCTGTACAGTATTGATATCCAGCGGCCAATTGAATTTTCTTTATTCATTGGTAAACTTTCACTCCGATTGTATTTAGAATCGAATACTTGATAATTACCACAGCCGGTTCTTATATTCCTTCACTGCAAGGTTGCAGATTAGCTTTAGTTTTCTCATTCAAGTTTTTTATTTCCATATATAAGAATACCCCCGTTAGTATTGCAGAAGTTAGATCCGATACGGGAGCAGCATACAATATACCGTCTAAACCGTAAAAGTTAGGTAGAATCAAAATTAGAGGGATTAAGACCAGAACTTGTCTGGATAAACTTAAAAACATGGCTTGCCTGGGTTTTCCAACTGCCTGGAAATAATTAGCCCCCACAATTTGGAAGCCAATAACGGGCAAAAATAATAAGAAGATGCGAAGCGCATGCGTGCCAAATTGCAAAAGTGCCTGGTCTTCTCTATTGAATAAATAAATAATCTGCTGTGGGAATAACTGGATGATAACAAATCCCACACACACAATTAATGTTGCCGCCCCAATGGCCAGCTTTAAAGTATCCTTAACCCGCTTAAACTGCCCCGCACCGTAATTATACCCGATTATAGGTTGGGCCCCCTGGTTAATGCCGATAACAGGCATCAGCATTAAAACTGCAACACTCATTATAACCCCTATACCTGCAACTGCCACATCACCGCCATAATCACTTAATCTTTTATTCATGATTACATTTAATAGACTGTTAGAGAGCTGCATGGCGAAAGGTGCGGAGCCAATAGCTAGTATCTTCCATACATACGGCATTTGTAAATTAAAGTTCTTTACTTGTATTTTTAGGTAACTTCTCGCACTTAAAAAGTAATAAACTACCCATACAGTGGAAACTGTGCGGGAAAGGACGGTGGCCAGCGCAGCCCCCTTTATTCCCCAACCAAAGCCAAAGATAAATATGGGGTTTAAGATAATGTTCAAAATTGCCCCGATCAACATGGTATACATGGATATCACAGGCTTTCCTTCTGCCCGAATGAAATTGCTCATTCCAAAGCCCGTGGACATGAAAACAGTTCCCAGTAGGATAATTTGGATGTATTCCCTGGCATAGGGAAGAACCTCCTCACTGGCGCCGAAGAGTTTCAAAAGGGGATCCAAAAATAATAATCCCACCCCGGAAATAAGTACGGAAACCAATATCAATAAAACAATACCGTTGCCCAGGATTAATTCGGCCTCTTTTTCATTGCGCTCTCCCAGTTTGATGGATATCAGAGAGGTCGCCCCTAAGCCAACCAGCATTGCAAATGCCATAGTAATCAGCATTATAGGAAAACCGATAGTAATCCCGGCTATGCCAAGAGATCCTACACTGTTGCCGATGAAAATTCTGTCCACCACATTATAAATGGCATTAACTAACATTCCCGCAATAGTAGGTATGGAGAACCTCAATAACAACTTTGGAATTTTTTCCTCGCCCAAGTATTGGGATTTATGCATATATTTGCCTCTCCTCCCTCTCAAGTCTTGGAATTATTAATTAGGTTAATGGTTGTATATGCAACCATGATTATAATCTTTTAGACTTACAGATGCAACTATTACCCATCACCCCATAAAAGCAGAAAACTTCGGGCCTTAAACCCGAAGTCGAAATTTCTATCTGACTTAAACCCATCTACACCTAAAGGTTAAAAATCTGCGGTGGATATACTGATCATGGCCCCTGCCTACTGCCGTTGGAAGACTATTCCCACCTGCTAAAGTTCACAAATTTTTTTACCACATTCTCTCAATGCCTTCCTCTGTAATTTTGACAGCCCCTTCTTTTAAAAGTCGCCCGATGGCCCTTTTAAAGGCACGTTTACTTATTTTTAACTCTGCCTTTATATAATCAGGAGAACTATTATCATTGATTGGAAGAGTACCACCGCTTGAGTTTAAACGCTCCATAATCTTTTGCGCGTCACCCTCTATTTCATTGTAAGCCTCTTCTCTTAAACTTAATTCCAGCTTACCATCCTCTCTCACCTTTTTAACCCTTACTTCTATATTGTTACCTACAGTGTAATTGCCGTATAATTCATTGTTATGAATTAATCCATGGTAAGTATTATCCACAGCTACAAACATTCCATAATCTTTATTTATGCTATAAACAGTTCCGCGGGCCCTATCATTCTTTTTATATGGAGATTCGGTGCTTAGCAAATTATATATATGCATAGTTGCACATATTTTATCGTTATCATCAATATATAAACCTACCAGACACAAATCTCCTTTTGTAATCTCACCCTCTTGTTCTCTGAAAGGCAATAACAAGTCTTTCGGTAGACCCCAGTCTAAAAAAGCACCAAATTTTGTAATATCTACTACTCTTAAAAGGCCCAACTCTCCCATTGTCAACTTTGGTTTTTTAAGCGTAGCTATTGTTTTGTCCTCAGAATCTTTATAAACAAATACCTCTATTTCATCACCTATTTCAAATTCCTGGGGCTCCTTATTTTTAGGCAATAAAATATCATCCCTGCCTCTGGCGTTTTTAAAATTCAAATACGTCCCCATTTCACTCTTTCCAATTACTTGCAATTTATGCATCTTCCCTATTTCTATCATCTTGTACCCTCTTTATAATTTATTTTTTATAGTATAACTGGCTTTCATTTTATTTCTATTCCCACGGAAGTGGGTGGTTATTCAATTGCTACAATATAATTACTCGATAACTGCCCGCACAAGATGCACATGTTCACAGGCATAATAACCATCCATACGACCCTGAAAGTACTTTTCACCAATATCGGCCGGGCTTAAATTCTCCTTGATGCGTAGACGGAGCGGTGTAATTTCTTCGGCGAGTGTTGAAGGGGTAAAGCTTGTTTTCATTGGTTCACCCGCCTGTTGCGCCAATCTTATTTCCTCTTGTAAGAAATTTGAAGCCACACAGCTAATTTTTGCCGTGTGGCACATTTAGAAACGGAGACCTCTTACCTACAATCTAATAAACAACGTGTGTTAGATACCATTTACCCCAAAGATAACATTGTAAATAAATTCCTAACGCCCAAATGCCCTTAAGTTGGCCTGAAGCGACCTGGCCAGCATAGGCGTCGCGGCTGTTGCAGGCAACCCCAAAGCACGTACAACCCTTCTACACAAATCCATTATATCGGTTTGTGAGGTATACCCGGTGGCATTTTCGCCAACCAATTCGTGAATCTGTTTAAGGAAATTTATACTCTCTCCCATCAGTTTGTATGCATAGTCACCATCCCGGGGGACATCCCAGGCTGACAAGAGATTGTGGATACCTTCCACGGCCTTTAACTTATTAATTGAGCTAATAGATGACTCATAATCATCGTAAATGGGTATGTCTCCCGGCAACGGTACCGCATCACCGGAGAATAGTGCCCTATCTGCGGGAAGCCACAGGGAGATGGAACCTTCAGAGTGGCCCGGCGTATGGATCACTTCTATGCTCAAGCCATCTCCTAAATCCAGAATATCCCCTTCCTCAACCAGGTAGTCAATGTTAACAGAACCTCCCACGAGAGAGTAAAAGCCCGGAACGGGACGTTCTCTGCATTGCAGATCCACATCTTCGATCCAATTTTTTTCCCGGGGATGTGCTGCAATGACACAGCCGGTAGATTCTTTTATGGACTGTACCGCTCCAATATGGTCCGGGTGGGAGTGCGTTAATATAATCATATCAATTTCTTCCGGGCTTCTGCCCGTATTACGCAAATAGTCAAAAATGATCGTTTCGGCGGAACTCACCCCTGTATCGATGAGGCAAATCCGGGAACCGTAAATAAGATATGCATACACAAATCTGTCCAAAGATACACTTGGACTGACATTTATCTGGAAAGGAAATTTCAAGGCATGGATGTGTCTGCCAACCTGCATTTTGTTACCTCCGTGTAGAATTTATAAACAACCCAAGGTGAAATATCATACCAATACGTTAACTTTTTTTGGACATAGTAGCCTATAGTATTTACGATGGTATAAAATAGTATTTGACATGTATAAAAAAAATACCTTTTTATTCACGGTCATGTATAAAACATTTTTTAACATGCGAATTAATAGGCAGCAGGTTAAATTATGGAATGACAAATTATCTACAATTACGGGACATGAGAAGATGTACCCTGTCTCATGTCCCGCCCCTGAAATTCTACCTGCTTTTTTTCCTGTTCTTTTCCTTTATAAACTTTCTCGCGTTTTTCATGCCGCCCACGCCACTGAACATTTCATTGATCTTTTCTCTTTCAATCAGCTTTGAACTCAAGCCGTCATACTTCGCTTCCTTTTTTAGCTTGTTATAACTTTCAAGCCTTTCCGCCGGTAAGATGTCGTCGTTTATTGCCTTTTGCACTGTGCAGTTGGGCTCACTCCCATGGGTGCAATCGCGGAATTTGCATTTGGATGCAAGCTCATCAATATCAGCAAAGGATTTTGTTAAATCAGCACTTATAATTCCAATCTCTCGCATCCCGGGAGTGTCAATAACAGCACCGCCTTCCGGCAGCACAACCAACTCACGTCTTGAGGTTGTATGCCTGCCCTTATCGTCATTTCTTATCGCATTGGTAGTAAATGTATTTTTACCGAGAAGCCTGTTAATTAAAGTGGACTTACCAACTCCCGACGAGCCTATAAACGCTACTGTCCGGCCACTTGAAATATACCTTTTCAACGATAAGTATCCATCACCGGATATACTTGTGGTAACAAGTATATCTACACCAAACGTTAAAGGGGCTATATCATTAAGCCTGGCTTCAATGTCATCACATAAATCCGATTTGGTGAGCACAACAACAGGCGTTGCCCCGCTGTCCCAGGCAATAGAAAGGTAACGCTCCAACCGGCGAAGATTAAAATCATTATTGAGCGACATGCAGATAAAAACCATATTTATGTTGGCAGCAACAATTTGCATATCATTTGTGGTGCCGGCCACTTTTCTTGCAAAAGCACTTTTTCGTTTCAGTACATGATGAATAACTCCGTTACCGGTGTAGTTATCTGTTCGGTCCAGCATAACAAAATCACCTACAGCAGGGTATTCGGACATTGCCCTCGCATGGTAGCGAAATTTTCCAGAAATCTCTGCTGTGAGTTCACCTGCCGCGGTGATAACCTTGTACAGGTCTTTATATTGAGATGAAATACGGCCTGTGTTAAGACCTTCATATATCTTGGCTTCCTCAATAAATCTTTCAGTAAGCCCTACACTATACATATCTATTTTATTCAATTTATTGCCTCCTCAAAGTTTTTAATATCAGCCTTGGGGAGGTATTATGCATTTACTGTTTTGCACATCCCTCCCCACTTGTTACAAGCTCAGCTATTATACGGTTATACATAAACAGTCTCCTTTCATTTAATTTAAGCCTTTGGAATTTCTCCGGCAATTTCCAGAATGCTTTACTTCCGTAATCTCCAATGGCTCACCGGTTAATATGTTTATTATACGCAATTTACCGTTTTTAAGTAACATGGGAATTTACTATAGCTTTTACCAATGATTAGTTGCACCTACAACTAATCATTGGTAAAATGAAGACTACTAAAAGGAGTCTTCTACTATGTCAAAAAAACTATCAATATTATCTATCTCTTTAATTACCGTGATGGCTGGTGCCACTATCGCCCCAGCGCTGGGAGGAATATCCTCTGCATTTCCCGATGCAAGCCAGACGCTCGTTAAACTGATCAATACGCTGCACGCCCTCTGGGTTATTCCGTTTACATTTGTTTCCAGCTGGCTGACAACCCGGTATTCAAAAAAATCCGTTCTGACAGTTGGTTTGCTGCTTTACCTTATCGGTGGTGCTGGTGGTGCACTGGCAACTGATATCTGGTTCCTTCTCGCCACCCGCACACTACTTGGAATAGCTGTTGGATTAATTATGCCTATTTCTACGAGTCTCGTACCTGATTTTTACGATGGGGATGAGCGGACGGATATGATGGGAAAATTGTCCGCGTCCAATCAACTCGGTGGAATGATTTCGATAATAACTGCCGGAATTCTAGCAGCCATAAGCTGGCGTTACGCATTTGGTGTATACGGACTGGCTCTGCTCGTTCTCATCCTTGTCTGGTTATACTTACCGAAACAGCCTGCACCAGGTAAAAAGCAGCGGGCTGAACGCACCAAATTACCCAAACAGATTTACGGGTTAGCTCTCGGGATGTTTACAGTTTTTATCTTTTTCTACACAATACCGACAAACATGTCAATCTATCTTCAGGAAAACGATATCGCAAATACCACTATTTCCGGATTTATTATTGCCTTGTCCAGTTTAGGGGGAATGTCCGGGGGGATGATGCTTGCAAAATTCAAACACCTGTTAGGCTATTATCTCGTCCCGGTACAAATTTTGCTGGTAGGAGCCGGATTTTCGCTCATTGCCTTCACATCCCATGCCGTTACCGTATCTATGGGTGTGTTTACCCTGGGACTCGGTGCCGGCACGCTCATTCCCACTATCTATAATAAAATTTCTAATGTCGCTGAAAAAAGACAGATGATGACAGCGATGGCGATTACGCAAACCTTTATGTATTTCGGCCAGTTCATGTCACCGATTCTCCTGGATTCTGCCGCCGGATTAGTGGGCCAGGCTACAACTCAGTTAATCTACACGCTCTCCGCCTATCTGACATTGACTGTTGCCATCCTGCTATTCATCTTCATAACTATTAAATTCCGAAGGACAACGCGATGACTAATAACCTATCGGATGGCATCTCCAGTCCAGAAGCCGCTAGGAGCAATACAATTGCAGGAATCAGTGCTGGACTAATATAAATAACGCGAAGTCCCAGGATTCTTTATCTAGTGTCGCAGAGCAAACTATTAATAGCACGCCCCCCTAAAAATGATGGGGTCTTTGATTCTTGAGCGGTTGAATAGATGCTAACAGACGCGACAATGATTCAGCATCCTTTTCTCCCGGGCTGTTCTCTACGCCCGTCATGACATCGATGAAGTCCGCACCCGTCTGCATTAAAATATTGCAAACATTATCGGCATTTATTCCACCTGCAATAACAACAGGCTTTGAAGAAAGATTCATTATCTGCGAGCAGAACTTAAGATCCAGTTTGGTACCATTTGCGGATGCATTTGATGGCACACGTGAATCTGCAAGCAATCCGTAAACACCGGTCCTGCATAGTTCCTCTATGATCGTTTCAATATCCGCAGTTCCAAATTGTGAAATGCGATCTTCCATTACAGGAGGAACTGTTTTAATAACATCAATATTCAGTTTCTGAAGTGCCTCTGAAATAATTATGGTTTCCTCAAGCGTTTCTTTGTAATGAAGCTGCACCATGGATGGACGCAGGTCGGCTGCCAGTTCAATTACTTTCTCGGGAGCACCGCCGGTAACAATGCAGCTTCCGTGCGGAGATTGGACTATGTTCAATAACGGTAACGCCTCGGTGCGACTTAAGTTCCAGGGAACTGGCATGGGGTATTCCGTTACAAAGCCGAGAATATCCACTCCCAGCTTCATGCACAATTGTACATCTTTTTCGCGTTTCAAGCCGCATATTTTCACTTTGATGCTGCTCATTAAATGTGATCTCCCATTCCTCTGCTGAGATCCAGATAGCACTCACGCATGTTTTCTGCCTGCCAGATTGCTGTTCCGACAAGTACCGCATCGGCACCCGTCCTAACTGCTGCCTGGGCTTGGGCAGGGGTTTGAATGGAACTTTCACTGATTAGTATTGCATCATTGGGCTTATATTTGGCCAGTAGTTCTGTAGCAGAAACAGTTCCATCATCTCTTTCCAGTTCAAGGATATTACGATTATTAATACCCACAAGTTTAGCACCAATTTTCCCGGTCAGGATTAATTCTTCTTTCGTATGAGCCTCAACCAATGGCTCCAGTCCGATTTTCAACGCTTCTTCATACAGCTCCATCAGCAATGAAAACGGTTGCATGGCGCAAATAAGTAGTATTGCCTCTGCGCCACAAGCCTTTGTAATCTTCAAATCATCAACGCACGTAATAAAATCCTTACGGAGTGTAGGAAGCTTTGTTAACGTCGCAATCCGCTCCAGGAGTTCTATGGAGCCGCCAAAGTTCTTTGATTCTGTTACAACCGACAGTGCGGGCGCACCTGCTTCAGCCAGCAGCTTAGCCATTTCCACCGGATCTCTTCCTCGAAGGAGATCGCCCTCTTTGGGGGAAGAGCACTTTATATCGGGGATGACGGGAATATACCCCGCCAGTTTTCTTGCTCTAATCGAAGCGGAAATTTTCGTATGCACTATTTTTCTCCAAATGAGTTGGACATTTCACGCAGCTGATTGAGTTTCTCTGCCGCAGCACCATTGTCTATCAGCTTGTTGGCGAGGACTATGCCTTCCTCAAAGCTGGCTGCTTTGCCGCCGACTATCAATGCACCGGCAGCATTGAGTATAATCGCATTGCGTCTGGGGCCGGTTATTGCGCCTGAGAAGACACCAAGGATTGTTTTTGCGTTTTCTTCGGGAGTGCCTGTTTTAATCTCTTCAAGGGTGCAGCGCTCCATACCAAAGTCTTCGGGCTGAATCTCATAGGTTGTGCTCTCACCATCTTTTAGCTCATTAATTCTGGTTTTGCCAAGCAGGGAGATCTCATCCAGACCATCCAGGCCGTGTACAAACATGGCGTTGGTATATCCGAGCTCTCTAGCTACATAAGACACGGTATCGATAAGCTCGGGCTTGTAAACGCCTAGGACATGCCTGGGTGCAAAAGCGGGGTTAATTAATGGACCAATGATGGTATAAAAGATGGTTTTAATACCGAGATCCGATTCCGCGGGCAGAACTTTACACATTACCGGATGGAACAAAGGTGCGTAGATGAAAGCAATGCCGATTTCCTCAATCAACTTTTCAGCCTGTGCAGGCGTGAGGTTGATGTTGACACCCAGTGCCTCCAGTACATCTGCGCTGCCGGACAGGCTTGAAATGGAACGGCTGCCGTGCTTCGCAATGGGAATACCTGCTGCCGCAGCAACAATGGCTGTTGCGGTGGAAATATTGAAAGTACTCAAGCCCCCGCCAGTCCCGCAGGTATCCATAAGATCTGCTTCCACATTAGGCTTCAGGGGTACACAGTTTTCACGCATCGCTTTGGCGATGAAGGCTATTTCCTGCAGAGAAGCGCCTTTCATCAGAAGTGCGACCTGAAAACCGGCAATCTGGACGTCGCTGACTTCCTCATTGTTTATGGCTTTAATGAGTTGAAAAATCTCCTGTTCAGTCAGTTCTTGATTGTTTGTTGTTTTACTCAAAATATTCTTATACATAATTGTGTCCTCCTAAAAAGGTTTCCGTTTGTTCGTGATTTATTTAAGGGCATCTTCAATGCCTTTTTTTATACTGCGCACATATTCTGAGACGGGTTCAACACTGTCTTTGCCGAATTCTGCCACTAACTTTACAATTGCACTTCCGACAATGACGCCATCGGCCAGCCTGGCCATACTACCAGCCTGTTCAGGTGTAGAAATGCCGAAGCCGGTGGCACATGGAACACCGGTAACTTCCCGAACCTTTTGCACCATTTTGCCAATATCCGTTTTAATCTCGCTGCGTACGCCGGTCACGCCAAGGGAAGATACGCAATAAATAAACCCTCTGGCTTCTTTGGCGATCAAGGTAATCCGTTCTTTCGAGGTGGGGGCTATCATAGAAATTAGATCAATTTCGTGGAGTTCACAAACATTTGCCAATTCGTCTTTTTCCTCAAACGGCATATCAGGGACGATGATGCCATCGATGCCGCATTCGGCACACCGGCTTAAAAACTTTTCTTTCCCGTAAGTGAAAATTGGATTAAGATAAGTCATAAACAGCAGCGGCACATCCGTTTTTTGCCGGATTCGCAGGACCATATCAAAAAGTTTATCAGTGGTGCAGCCGCCCTTCAACGCACGTTCGTCTGCCTCCTGAATAACGATGCCTTCTGCAACCGGATCAGAAAACGGTATACCGATTTCAATCAGATCAGCGCCCGCTTCCACCATAGCAGGGACCAGTTTCTCCGTGGTTTCTATATCGGGATCGCCGCCCGTGATGAAGGGAATGAATGCTTTACGATTTGCAAAGGCGTTAGTGATTCTACTCATGAATTGATACCCCCTTGTATCTGGCGATTGCCGCTACATCTTTGTCTCCTCGGCCCGAGAGGTTGACGACGATGATTTGGTCCTTAGCCATCGTGGGCGCCAGTTTCTTAGCGAAGGCAACGGCGTGTGCACTTTCAACGGCGGGAATGATTCCCTCGGTGCGGGAAAGATATTCGAAGGCATCTACGGCTTCAGCGTCCGTAATTGGTACGTACTGTGCCCGGTCTGTGTCAGAGAGATTTGCGTGTTCCGGTCCGATTCCCGGGTAATCAAGTCCTGCCGAGATTGAGTAAACCGGTGCGATCTGACCGTATTCGTCCTGGCAGAAATAGGATTTCATGCCATGAAACACGCCGACTGTACCATTAGCAATCGTTGCCGCATTCTTTGGATTGTCTACGCCAAGCCCGGCAGCCTCACAGCCGATAAGTTTTACTGACGGATCTTGAATAAACTCATAGAAGGCTCCCATGGCGTTGCTACCGCCTCCGACACAGGCGACGACTACATCGGGAAGTTTTCCTTCGGCCACCATGAGTTGTTCTTTTATCTCTTTACCTATGACCTTCTGGAAATCCCGTACAATGGCCGGGAAGGGGTGCGGTCCCATGACCGAACCCAGGACATACAGCGTATCATCCATACGTGCTGTCCACTCGCGCATGGTTCCGTTGACAGCGTCTTTTAACGTCATAGTTCCGCTGGTGACCGTATGGACTTTGGCACCCAAAAGCTCCATGCGAAATACATTTAACGCCTGACGTTCGGTGTCTTCCTTGCCCATAAAGATTTCGCATTCCATATCCATCAATGCAGCAGCCGTAGCAGTGGCAACTCCGTGCTGTCCGGCGCCCGTTTCGGCGATCACACGGGTTTTTCCCATGCGTTTAGCCAGGAGCACCTGGCCTAGGACATTGTTGATTTTATGGGAGCCGGTATGGTTAAGGTCCTCCCGTTTGAGGTATACCTTTGCGCCACCAAGCTCCCGTGTCACCTTCTCCGCATAATACAGCAGTGATGGCCTGCCAGCGTAGTTTTTCAGTAAACCATCCAGCTCATTAATAAAATCAGGGTCATTTTTGTAAAACCCGTATGCCTCTTCAAGTTCCTGAACGGCCATCATCAATGTCTCCGGCATATACTGCCCGCCGTAATGGCCAAATCTTCCTTTTTTCATATAACACACCCCCTGGTTACACTGTTGAAAAATACCAAAGCTTTTATCCTGTCTATCAATGTCTTGTTCATTTTCTCAGCCTCCTGTAAATATTTACCTAAACAACAAAAAACCGGACGCAGAGTCCGGCTTGATAATAAAATACGGCTCAACTCCACTCAACTCAACTCTGCTATTCTATCCACTTTGTGGATAATCTTTGCTAAGCTCTTCTTGTGTAAAGCCCACAGGATGACCGTTGAAAATTTACTTATAGTATATTTTCATACCATTAAGTAAAAATAAAAAACGGCACTCAAAATGAGCGCCGGTGTTTTTTACTATTTACGGCTCATCTCAGCTTTACTCACACTAACTCACTTAACTATTCTCAGCTTATTTCATAACTAATTATTTATAATTTTCTTTTATTATAAGATTAATGTATATTGATTGTCAATAGTTCTCCTCATCGTCTCTTGGCGCCCTTTAAATTTATATAATTCTTTGCGGTTTTAGGGGCAATAATAATAGTAATTTATTATTGTAAAGACTTTATAATTTCAACCTGAGGGGGCACCATCAATGTTTACAAACATTTTAAATAAAGGAAAAATGGGAGGGCTTGAGCTTAAAAACAGATTCATTATGCCGGCAATGGGTTCCAGACATGGTGAACCTGATGGAAAGGTCGGTAAAGAATTAATCGAGTACTACGCCGCACGGGCCCGTGGGGGTTTTGGGCTACTTATTACCGAATTTGCATGCATAGATCCACCAGGTAAGGCATTACCTGGGCAGCTTATGATTCATTCTGATGAGCATATCCCTGGCCTTCGCAATTTAGCGGACCGGATTCATCAAGAAGGTGGGAAAATAGCCGTTCAGATTCAGCATTCAGGTCGTCAGACACACAGTTCCACTACCGGTGCACAGCCGGTAGCGCCATCGGCAATCCCCTGCCCCATCAATCGTGATCTTCCAAAGGAGCTTTCAATAGAAGGAGTACATGATTTAATTCAAAAGTTTGGCGATGCAGCGCTTAGAGCAAAAAAGGCAGGCTTTGACGGCGTGGAAATACATGGTGCTCATGGCTACTTAGTGGCACAATTTCTATCCAGCTATACCAATAAGCGTATTGATGAGTTTGGTGGGGATTTAGCCGGTAGAATGCGCTTTGCTATTGAAGTAATCAAAAATATAAAGGAAAATTGCGGGGATGACTTTCCGCTTATATTTAGAATTAGCGGCGACGAGCGGGTAGAAGCCGGCAGTAAAATTGATGAAACTGTAATGATATCGAAGGCACTTGCTGAAGCAGGCGCCGATGCAATTCATGTATCCACGGGGGTTTATGCCAGTATGCCCTGGATGGTCGCTCCTTACAATGTTCAGAACGGATATCTTCTTGATGCAGCAGAGGCGGTTAAAAAAGCTGTCAATGTACCTGTCATTGCAGTTGGACGCATTAATGACCCCACTATGGCCGAGGACGTTGTCGCCAGTGGAATGGCTGATTTCGTTTCATTGGGACGCGGCTCACTCGCCGACCCGGAATTTCCTAATAAAGTTGCTGAAAATAAAATTAATGAAATTTCTCCTTGTGTAGCTTGCATGACAAGGTGCCAGGGCGTACCGGGTATTATGCCGAACGATTACGGTGTATCCTGCATGATTAACCCATTTACCGGCCACGAGGAAAACATGAAAATCACCGCAACTGAAAATCTAAAATCAGTTATCGTCGTGGGCGGCGGTCCCGGAGGACTTGAAGTGGCATGGGTTGCGGCGGCAAGGGGTCATAAGGTTACGTTGTTTGAAAAGGGCGATAAACTTGGAGGTCAGTTTATACCGGCAGCGGTGCCGCCCGGAAAACATGAATTGGCCCGGGGTATTCGATATTATATAGAAATGTGTAAAAAGTATAACGTAGATATAAGACCTGGCAGTGAGGTGGGTGCTGAGCAGATACTATCACTAGGCCCCGATGTGGTTGTTTTGGCAACCGGAGCTGTTCCCATAGAGCCTGAAATACCAAACGAAGGTATTACAGTTGTACAAGCACTGGATGTGTTGTCGGGCAAAGTGAGGCTAGGAGAAAATGTGCTTATCGTGGGTGGTGGGTTAGTCGGTCTGGAAACCTGTGTACATGTTCTCAGTCAAAATAGTAAAGCAACCATTGTGGAAATGGAAGATTCTATTGGTAAGGATATGCACCCCAGTATAAAATATTTTATATTTAAGTCCCTGGACGAAAAAAACGTTGAAATACTGATCAATACAAAGGTGGAAAGGTTTAAGAAGGATGGAGCAATATGCACCAATCCCTCCGGGGAAACGGAACTTTCCGGCTTTGATATGGTGATATTAGCTCTGGGTGCAAAGTCTTATAACCCATTGAAAAAGGATTTAGTGGATAAAATTGAATCCCTACACGTAATTGGCGATGCAGCAGAGGCACGAAATGCTGTAGCGGCAATTGAAGAAGGAGCAAGGCTTGCTCTGGAATTGTAAATGATATTATAACTTAAACAAAAATGCCGGGCTTTGCTACTCGGGTTACACCTGGAAGGCAAGCTCGGCCTAATGCAGCATCAATAGTACTATCCCCTATCTTTTATTAACTCTTTTCTATCATGAATTAGTGAATAATTCAAGCCTGACCCCAATGCTTTCCCAAGGAATTTAAAGAATCCCCAGTTGGTTAACCAGGAGAACAGAAGACTGATTAATAATGTACCGATTGCAGCAGGTATTACAATGAAATCATCAATGAAAAGCAATTTATAGTGATTGACGCTGGGCAGAATTTACAATATTGTCTTGTAACATCACAAAAACCCTATTCTTTTTTCAAGGTCAGTGAATTTGCGACCAGGTAATATTCTTTTTGGGCCATATTGGCAAATGCACCTTTATTGTAATAACCTCTAATAAAAAATATCCCTTCCTGTTCCAGCAACTTGCTTGTGACAACACCGGTATGCTTTGTTTCGTTAAAAATGGTTACAGCACTATCGCCGTACTTTGTTGTGCTGGCTGATTGTACGTTATGAACCGGGCTGTTTTTAAAGGAGTTGGCAGACCGGGAAACAAATTCACCAAACAAATCCTTATTAAAACTACCTTTAGTGACGCCGTCAATATGAAAGAAAGCATTGGTGGGAGTGACGAAAGAGATAAAATCAAAATCAATACCTAGTATTGTAAAACCAGGCGGCAATATAAAGCTAACGTCATGTCCATTATAAACAGTCATAACCGCCATAATTTTATTCGAACCAGGATATTTGTAGATAGTGATTCCCATGTTGTCGGCCGTGAATTTGAAGGGGATATGGAATCTATCGTTAATGATTTTGGCCGGGGCGGTGACGGTACTCTGCTTGTCGTTTACGTAAGCATAGTTTTTGTCAACGCAAAATTTTATTTCCTGATTACCATAGGAAACCAATATTGTTTTCCCATCTTTTTGCCACTCAACTTCACAGTTAAAAGCAAGTTCCATTAGTTCAACCGGTACCAGAATTTCGTTACCCACAGGTACGGGTGCAGAATCCAAATAATGCAGCAAGCCGTTTATATGGACTCCTGCTTCACCGGAATTAAGAACCAAAATTTTCTTTTCCATGGCATAGTTTGTTGTTGATTTGCCGAGATAGGCATCCCATTCTAGATCCATCCACGGACTCTGGGGATCCGACAAAAGCCATCGCATGGCCTCGACCCGTTTCGGATCGGTTTCACCACACCAAAATAAACGACCCAACATATAATTGTTACCCAGGTCTTCCCAGGAGTTAAATGTTTTTTGGACAACTTGCGCCGCCGGGATTATCTCCGCCCAGGCTTCTTCTGCAGTGATATATCCTAGTTTAAAACTTTTTTCTGCCACTTCCATTAACCTGCAATAATCCCATCCCAGTAGGCTTTTTTCTCCCAGTGTTTGATAATGTTCTTTTACAAACCTTAGTTTTCTTACCAACTCTTGATCTTCGGCGTTAATGCTTAATAGTTCTTCAAATTCGGTCTCGGTAAGTTTGCTGATAATACCCGCGTAGTGATTGAACTCCGCCCGCTGTCCTTGTTCCTTTAAGTTAGCGATTGTGTCCAGTGTGTTTTGACGATTATAAATACCCCACATTTCTTGTAGGCTGCTTTCAGTTTCACTTAAAAACCGCTCATTGGGGAATGGTATACCCCCCATTATATCAAAAGCATTATTGTTGATTTTTTTAAGGATACCTGAGACGGCTAAAGCCCATTCCAGCTGATAAGTGGTATGTCTTTCCGTAATCGAGTTAAATATGTCAATACCTTGCATGGTAGAAGCCGGGGAGTATGTGATTTCCATCGTCTTTGTAGTGTCGTTCCAATTGGCTGTGGCGCCTAAAAATTCGCTGATTGTTTTTAGCGGTATCAGTATCGTGCCTCCGTTTATTTTTGCCGGGGCGTCCATGGCGCTCTCTTCATAATTAACCACCGCCCTGGTGGAACCGACAGGGAAGCTAATTGTAGTTGTTCCTTTTTTTATCATTATTGTGTTTTTACTGTCACTCCACACAGTGCAATGAAGTGCACGGCAGGTTGATGAAATGTTGGTGTATACAATGCCATTTTCCAGCAGCGGCTTCGATTCGGGAAAATTGACTTGTTTACCGTTGACAATCACTTTGACTTCAGATGTGGGAGCAGCTTCCGAAAAACTGGTATTGATGCTTATTACTAATAAAATAACTAATAAAGAGAGAATTTTTTTAAACAAGTTGATGCACCTCGTATTTTTTTTAACAAAAAGACTTACCCCATGGTTAAAAACGGGATAGTCCTCGAAATAGGTTCCTGCTGAACAATCCTAATTGGATACGTTAAAGGGATAAAAAATGTTGGCAATAAAAGCATTCATCATATGGATAATGGAAGCTGATCACGACTTCTATATTTATGATAGCACGTTTTCCTTAACTCCTTTTCAAACCTTGTGATTATCCTCCTTTATAGAACACTTTAAATCGGCACTCTTCATCACCAGCAAGAATTGTCTTTTCCATCAAAACGTCTACATCTTTATCTAATCCAATTCTAAATTTATTTTTGATATTGCCTTGAGTACAATAACAGAGAGTTTTAGAAGCACCTTTTATGTCTTCATTAATAAGTGGACAATAACATTTATCAAAGACAACATAGATATTGTCACCTTCGATTTTCACTCGCCACTCTTCTGACAATTTTTTTAAGAAATCAAATTCATTTTTAGAATTGCTTTTTATCTCCAGTAATCTATTATCGGTAAGATGGGTAAAAGTACAGTTTTCACCAGATGCTTCCATTATTTTTATTTTAGTTTGTTCATTTATATTATTATCTATATTCTTTAGCAATTCTTTGAGCCAGGAATTCATACAAATACTCCCCCTGTATTTACAATCAATTTGCAAGCTTTCTTTTATATTGGATTCTATCCATTAAATAAACCCCAAAGATATTCTACTCGCTTTGCTCCAGCTAATAGTTAGGATGACTGCGTCCACTTTATCACCCACTTATCAATCAATTTTTTAGTTGCCACTGACCGGCACATTGTATCGTTTTCGGTGTGGGTAACTTCGCAAAGGAGGTCCATACACATGGACGTAAAGGCCAGGTTCGGAATCACCAACGGCCAGAAAAAGCTGTGGTCACTTTCAACGAATAAACCCTGTACATATTCTCCGTAACCCCTGGATACCTCAATTTTGCCTGTTATTTCAAGGCCCTGAAGATCATCAATCGAGGAGACAGGAACCAACTCGGCTTCAATATCACAGGGCGGCGAATAGATATTCACTACTGCACGCACCTTTTTCCTGACCACCGTCAGTTATAATAACTTTATATGTCACCTTCCAGCAGGAAGCGTTTATATTACTAATTATCTCTGCGCATATAATAGTTGCTAGCCTAATTTTTAACGCTCATTATTTCCGCCATCTTTCTCGCCCATGGTAATTATATACATTAATTTTATAATATGGATAATGCGAAACTAAGCATTGCTAGTCGTTTGAACTCAACACCTTCTTAATATTCAGTAAAACATGGTCAAATTTCTCGACGGTCATTCTTTTAGTATCTATGTTGTATTTAGACGTATGGTATGAAGCGATTATCACAATATTACTGTTACAAAATCTATAAGTTTTACCATGTTCGAACTTTGCACCACGCGTGTTGACACCGTTTTCTGTAAATATGGATTTGATATTATAAAAAGCCTTTTCTCCTAGTGCCAAAATCACTCTCAAATTAACTAGTTTTTTTATTTCGCGAGCCAAATATTTTTTACAGGTGGCAAATTCATATGATGTTGGCTTATTACCTGGAGGAGCGCATTTTACTACATTAGTAATGTATACGTCATTTAAAATTAACCCGTCATCCTTTTTTATTGATATTTCTAAACTAGAAAAACCAAATTTGTATAAAGAACTATATAAAAGGTCTCCCGCTGTATCACCTGTGAATACCCTTCCTGTCCGATTAGCACCGTGAGCACCAGGGGCTAGTCCTACTATCAGAATTTTTCCGTTACCATCACCAAATCCAGGAACAGGGAGTCCCCAGTAGGTTTGGCCAATGTAATGCGGATTATTTCCATACCTTGTGTTACACCATTCCCTAAGTCTATTACACTTTTTACAATTAACAATCTCTTGGTTTAAAGTCAGTAGAGACAAAACATTTCCTCCATTTGTTTCTAATACAATTATGGATAATGAGAAGTTATGCATGGTTGTTCATATACCATGAAAGCACGCAAGCCTATTACTCCAAACTTAGGACTTGATTCTTCTGCCTGCCAAGCGATCCATTCCCAGACAGGTCTTAATTTCAGTTTCCTCATTATTATTAGCTTGACTCAAACTTTCACGGCTAATATAGTTCTTCGGCAATTAATTCTAAAATTGTTAGCAAATCCAAACATCTTAATTCATTTTGAGGATAATCACAATATTGATAATAATCATAAAGTAAATCAACAAACTTTTCTTTAATATCCTCAAGCTGGTTTTTTCTATCCTTTTCATCCCTAAGCCAAGTTGGCAAAACACATAGTGAGCAAATAGTACTAAGCTGAATTATTAATTGTAATTTCTTCAATAATTCATTACGGTTGAGTTTTTGACTGTTTAGTGCATAGTGGCTATTATGCACATTTCTATTTATATAGGTCTTAAGCTCATCAAAACACGTAATTACTTTAATTTCTTGGCCATCATCAACATTAGCAATTTTAAAATGACTCTGTTGTTTAAACAACTGCTCCAACATATTTTTCTCTTCATCAAGTAAGTTTAAATCCAAAATATTTTTTTCAAATTTTGGACAAAACCAATATTTGTCATCATATTTGGAAAATATTTTCCCTAATTCACTCCCCCTAGACACTTGATTCTTCAAATATTTGAATGCTCCTATGCTTATGGGAACAGCATTACCACTATCTATACCCTCAATATTTAAGTGAACATAAGGCTCCCCTTCATGCGGCAAATCTATCCTCAAACTGTAAGGTCTATTATTATCTAGAATAAATAATATTTGAATCCTTGTTGTTCTGTCTTTTGATGTTCGTTTCTGTTGCGGAATATTGCTAATATTTCCATACTCAATAAAAAATGATCCTATGTTACTATTATGCATGAGCTCCTGAACTGCTTTATACATTTCAAATAGTGTTCGTTTGCAATCTTCTTTGTAAAATGGAGATTCTAACATGCATATAATAGAAAGCATAAACTCAATAAAATTAACCTTATTCTTTATAAAATCAATATCTACTCCGAATTTTAAGATCAACATTCTTCTAACTTCTTCACTCTCTATATCAATATAGTTTTGAGCGAATAAGTTCCACATTTGTATACAATCTTCCAAATAACCAATTAATAATGGACTAGGCATGTACTTGCTTTTAAAATTAAAATCACCACTAGCCTGGGCCCTCCTAATAGCATAATCGTTAACGCCAAGGTTTAGATGAATAATTATTTCTTTTATCTGATTCAAAATCCGAACATTTTTAACAATACTTTCAGTGTCCGTTTTAAAATCAATCTTTTTTAATAGTTTATGAACTTTATCCATCATAATAACATTAACTGCAGCATTATAATAATTATCGCCATTAAAAGTAGAATAATCGATAGCATTATCTATAAGATTTGTCACTCTTTGCAAATTATCTATTCTTTGCTCTAGTTGCTCAAAAATATATTCATAATTCCCAATTTCATTGTTAATAAAATGAATAACATCCTCTTTTTCGAGGTTAAAGCTATCAAATGCTTGGATTAGATAATACAACATGGTCTTATTATATAAACTTGATAATACGGATACATCTACTTTGTATATATTCATTAACCCCTTTCATATTGTCCAGACACAAACAGCCCTTGCCTTATATGGCTTAAAAATATAGCTATATTTTTACATCTACCTTGGCATGTTTTGCTTTATTAGATCCATTCCTAAAAGAATTTAACATTCCTTATAATTAACTTATCCTAATAGACAATCGCTACCTCCTGCCAATTCTGTCAAAACTATTTGCAAGGAGATGAACTTATGCAATCAAATAGAACTTGTCAACTAGTCGAACAATACCTGGGGTACCTCTCTATTATGAGGGGCCGTTCTGAAAATACAGTTAAGGAATACCGAACTGATTTACTTATGTTTTTCAACTATGTA
>JADQBQ010000043.1 GCA_016278505.1 Clostridiales bacterium | reverse complement strand
ACACGTACAGTTCTTAGGCGAGAAGGAGGGAGCAATCCCTCCGACTTAGCCGACAACAATTAATACGTGGGCGTCCATTATAAAAAAGGGAATCCAAATGACAAAAACACTGTTGCCATCCTTACGGCCTTACTTTTCAATTAAGGCCGTAACGCCAAAATATTTCTTCCCCTCAACTGGATTAAATACAAACCGGTCAAGGTCATGTATAATTCGGTGGGCTTTTAATACCAAGTCAACATTACACTGTTTTGCGCCTTTATCAATTAGCCGCAAAGCATTATCCAAGTCTTCTTTTGTTCTGTTATTTATTGCAATTTGGCGGGCTTTTCTTAATTTGACAACTGCGTCAGATAATTCGTTCACCCTAACATAATACCAGCGTAAAGCACTATCCTTGCTTTCGAGTTTTTCCCAATTTCCCCAACAAACCGCCTTGTTCAAATCTGAATGGGCAATAAAAATCAACGTTTTCATTTGGTCACCGGTATTTACGGTTTGCTGGATTTTTTTAACAAGTTCGGTATTGGGAGATTTATTATTTTCATACCATGTTAAACTAATTGCCGCCAAAACCAAAATAAATATGCCGCAGAAAACCATTTTGGGATTTATGTTATTTAGTTTCATAGTTACACCTTACTCAGCCCGGTCAAGTTCAAATTCCCCAATAACGTTTTTGGAAACGTTTTGCCGAGTTTCCCAGGCGTTAAACCGTTGGGCGGCGGTGAAGCCCCACAACCGGCCCCGGCAATGATTAACGCGGAAATACTTAAAGCCATAATTAACTTTTTCATTCAAATAACCCCTTTTCCCATTCAAAGTTATTCGCGGCATATTTTTTAAATTGTTTAAACTTTTCTTCTTTATTTTTAGAAGAACAATACTTTTTAAAAGTTTCTTCTGTTAGATATTCGGAAAAGAAGCCAAAGGAATCTTTTAACTTTTCTTTGTTTTCCGGTGTGAATCGGTCGTTTGGCGTCTTCATTGCGTTTAATAGTCCAAGGTAAGCTTCGTCAATTTTCCAAAGTTCACCTAACGGTTCGTTTTCTTCCCAACGTTTCAAAATTTCATTTCCGTAAAGCTTATGGAATTTTAAATAATCAAGTTTTAGAATAGTTCGTTGTGCATTTAGCCAAAGAATCCCGTCGCCAATTTCACCAAAATAATTATGAGATAAAGCGGCCCCAATAGTATAAGCGGAATGACCCAACAATTCGTTTAATTCATTTTGGGTTTTTAATTTAACTTCTTTTTCTTCATTCTTAGATATTGGTTTTCGTGTTGGTTTGTAATTTGACGCAAGCGGCGACGAATTGACTTCGTTGCTTTGTTGATTTTTTCGTTGGTTCGTTGGTTGGTTGGTGTTTGCATTGACGTTCGCATTGTTGCCCGTACTGCCACAACCGCTAACCAACAAGGCCGCCAAAGCAACGGTCGCGATAACATTTTTCAAGGTAACAACCCCTTTTTTGAAACTTTGATCTTTTCCATAATAATTCTGTTGCCCAATTTTGACAAATACCCCCACAAATTACATTGCGGCTTCGCAAATGTTTATAAGTCGGTTTCTTTCTTTCCTTAAAGCCTTAACTTGTTCCAGTATTTTGTATTTTTCCTCTAACGACAAATCCCGGCGGCTTGCTTCCCTTGCTAACCGCGTATGTTCTACCATAATTTGAGTAAGTCTATCCATCCGGTTACCCCCTCCTTTTTATTTGATATTTCTTAAACGTTTGCCGCCATCTTTTTTACCTAACAACGCTTGAACCGGGGAAAATTTCGCGTGTTGTTCGCTTATGTCACTTTGGGTATAGTTAACGTAACGGCGGGTCATTGATAACGTTGAATGCCCTAAGAGTCTTTGTAAGGAAAACGCGTCCCCCTGTTTTAAAGTCAAATATAAAGTTGCAAATGTATGTCTTAATTGGTACGGGTAAGCCCGGGTTTTGAATCCTGCTTTTATCCCGTATTCATACAATCGCTTACGGAAAGAATTGCTTTGTAACGCCGTTCCAGTATAAGAGGTAAATAAATTGTCACTTGGCCAATCGTCGGCCCTTAAACTTATCAACTTAATTACTTCTTTGGTCAAGTAACTGCTTAACGGTAATACTCTTGTCTTTCGGGTCTTGGCTACTGATTCCGGTATTATAATTGACCTTTGTTCTATATCAACGTCATTAAGTGTTAGTTGCATCAATTCGCCAATCCTAACGCCGGTATCTAATATCATCAACATTAAAACGTAATCCCTAAAACCCGGGAACGTTTTCTTGTTTGGTTGTTCTAATAACCTTTTGACTTGTTCCGCCGTCAACGCGTTTACTTTGTCAGTATCCTCTTTAATTAATTTAATGCCCTTCATTGGTGATTTTTCAATTATTTCTTCGTCTTCGCTTGCAAGGAAGTTATAAAATGCCTTTATATTCCTTAACCGCATATTAACCGTCCCGGGCGACCAACCTTTTTCAAACCGCATAAAATTGATGTATTCCCTAATCATATTCTTTTTAATTCTTGTTGGAGATTTAACGTCCATTTCTTCGTCAATCCATTGTAAAAAATCACCAATATAACTTTTGTAATCGTTAATGGTTCGTTCCGCCCTTCCTTCCGACGTCTTCGCCATGATAAAATAATTCAAAAGCCTGTTCAAAATTTAACCCTCCCAAAGTCCAACGGATTTTTAATTTTGGCCCTTCTTCAAGTCACACGGATTTTTAAATTTGGACGCAAAAAAGGCCGGAACGAACGAACGTTCCGACCTTTCAAAACCGCGTCAATACTTGATTTCTCGTTTTGGCCTCTCGCTTAGACTTCGAACAACGCTTTAACCACTTAGAAGTCCGTTGCTCTATCCAGCTGAGCTACTGGGAGATATTTAGAGATAAAGAAGACTTGGTTCAGGTGGGGTTTTCACCCCATCTGAACCTTAGTCGCACTTATTTCGAGCTTACAGCCTGTTGATCCCCGACCTAAGAGGGCGGGGTCTAACAGGCTGTGTGAAGATAAAAATGGAGCGGGTAGTGGGAATCGAACCCACGCGACTGGCTTGGAAGGCCAGGGCTCTACCATTGAGCTACACCCGCCCGGAACTTTTCAAACATCTTTTTTTGCGACAACAATGTTATTATACATAAAAATATGGGGTTAGTCAAAGGTTTTTGACATTCCTTTTTTGGCCATCGACAAAATATATTTCACCGTTTATGTCGTTGTCTTTTATTGTTATTATTCCGTAACTGGGTTGACTGCCAGGCTGGGGACGGGAAATGCTGCCGGGGTTGAACAACAATATTCCCTGGTGATGATCATTTAAGGGTACGTGGGTGTGCCCGAACACCACGGCATCTATCTTGTTTTCACTTGCCTTGTAAAATATACTCTGGTAGGAGGCCTTTACTCTAAATTGATGCCCGTGAGTAAGCAGAAAATCCTTACCCTCCAGCGATAAAAACTTTTCATGGGGGCCAGATCCCGGCAGATCGCAGTTTCCAGTCACTCCATGGACTGGAAACTGGGCCTCATTGGCCAGGGCATGTGCATCTCGGAGAAAATCTCCAGCATGTAAAACCATATCTGCCCGCTCTTTCTTAATGATTTTGAAAGCAAGGTCAATGTCACCGTGAGTATCACCAAAAACCAGTACACGCAAAAGAATAATCACTCCATTTATAGACTAAACCTTCCAGCGGGCTAAAAACTTATGGGCTTTACCGAGGGCTTTTCCCCTGTGGCTGACTTTGTTTTTTATGTCTCCGTCAAGCTCGGCAAACGTTTTTTGATATTGTGGAAAGTAAAAGAGCGGATCATAACCGAATCCTTCTTTGCCGCGCGGCCCAGTGGTAATTATTCCTTCACATGCCCCTTCGGAAGTTTCAATTCTGCCGTCCGGGGCGGCCACGGCCACTACGCACTTAAAACGGGCCGTTCGTTTTTCCCACGGCACGTTTTCCAAGAGTTTTAAAAGCTTGTGGTTATTAGCTTCATTGTCCCCATGCTCTCCGGCAAACCGGGCTGAGTGCACCCCGGGGGCCCCGTTTAGAAAGTCCACTTCCAGCCCGGAGTCATCCGCCATAACCAGCTCTCCCGTGGCAGCAGCAATTTCCCGGGCCTTTTTAACGGCATTGGCCTGGAAGGTGTCGCCGTCTTCTTCCACCTCAGGCAGGTCCGGATACGCTGCTAGGGAAACCACTTCAAAACCAGTATCCTGAAGCATTTCTTGCAATTCTCTTACTTTACCCTGGTTTTTGGTCGCCAGCACCAAGCGCAAAAAATCACCCCTTTACTAACTGCGCCACTTCTCCCAGCACTTCGCGCTGGTATTTGATAAGATCTTGTACTCCCTCTGTGGCCAGGTCCAGCATTGTATTTACCTCATCCCGGCCAAAGGAGGCTTCCTCGCCTGTCCCCTGTATTTCCACGAACTTACCGGCACCGGTCATGACAATGTTCATATCCACTTCAGCGGTAGAGTCCTCGGAATAACAAAGGTCCAGCAGTATTTCATCCTTTACTACGCCAATACTGATAGCGGCCACGAAATCCCGCAGCGGCATTTTACTGATTCGCCCGTCCTTAACCATTTTCCCCAGGGCATCTGCCAGGGCCACAAAGGCACCGGTGATTGATGCCGTACGGGTACCCCCGTCGGCCTGTATTACATCGCAGTCCAGTACCACGGAACGCTCACCCAGGGCTTTTAAATCAATAACTGCACGCAGGGAACGTCCTATGAGCCGCTGTATTTCGTGTGTGCGTCCCCCAATCTTGCCGCGGGCTGCCTCACGCGAAGTGCGGGTTCCGGTACTGCGGGGCAACATGGAGTATTCGGCGGTCACCCAGCCTTTTCCTGCATCCCTTAGCCACGGGGGCACTCTTTCTTCCACGGAAGCGGTACAGATGACCTTGGTATCCCCCATTTCGATTAAAACCGATCCCTCAGCATGTTTGGTAAAGTCCCTGTGCATTTTCACGGGCCTCATCTGATTGCTGTTTCTACCGTCTGTTCGTTGCAAAATTAACGCCTCCTATATATTAACACTACATTCATTTCAAAACCACTTTAGACAGGATTACAGGATTCACAAGATAGAGATTTAATGTCATTCCTTTCGGGTCAGAAAAGTATTTTTTGACGGGATTAACGGGATCTGTGGGATTTTGGTCATTACAACAAAGAGACCTTGTCTATATAAGTCAAAGTGATTGTTGAAAAATCATTTTAGAATAATAAAAGCCTTAATTTTAAATAAGAATCCTTGTATCGAAGTAAGTCTAAAAAGGAATTACCATAGGGAAATAGATATAAAATTATTATGTTTATTATCCTATATCTCTTAAAAGACCCCCAAAACATCCCCAAAGAATCCTGGCAATCCTGTTAATCCTGTCAAAAAATGACCCATAAGCCAGGACATACACTATTTCACGCATAATAGCTCTCATTCTCCACCGCCGGCTCAACCGGGCCGCCGAAGCCTTCCCCTGCCTGGCGTAGCAATTCCTCCACCGGGTGCTCGGGCCAGAAATGCGTCAGTATCAACCTCTTCACCTCTGCCCGGGAGGCGGTTTCTCCTGCCTGGCGGGCAGTATGGTGCTTACCGTATAAATAATCAGCGTCCCCGTCCAGGCCACTTGCCTCACTCAAATATATATCCGCTCCATGGGCCAGGGTAGTTAGATTTTCGTTGGGAGCACAGTCCCCGGAAAAGACCAGCGTTTTCTCGCCTGCCTTAATCGAAACCGCATAACCCGGCTTGCTGTGGGGCACCGCCAGAAACCGCAGGGACATTCCCCCCACCTCTGCCCGGCGCAAATTCAGACCCTGCTCCTGATCCAGGGGCAGCCTTTCGTAAGGGAGCACATTAAGGCCCGGTTTTGACTTAAATGCATTAAAGACTTCCGCCGGCTCCGTAGGCATATATACATTTAAAGGATACGGTCGCCCCCTCTGTTTCACCGCCCAATCCATGGCATGCTGCAGGCAATACAAGTCCGTATAATGATCCGGGTGAAGGTGAGAGAGCAGTAAAGCATCAAGCCGCCGCATATCCATATTCCGGCACAGGTTACTGAATGTACCGTTACCCGCATCCAGCATAATATTAGTGTTTCCCGCCCGTACCAGGTAACCGGAGCAGGCCCCGCCGGCCCGTGGGTACGGGGCCCAACGGCCTAATACCGTAAGTTGCAACATAAATCCTCCTTCCCTAAACCATGCCTAGCTGAAGGGCAAAGCCCACTTAAAGGTTCTTCCATAGTTATATCCAAAAGTAAGGCCATGTTTTCAAGCTACCGTCCCGTACTGGCGGCACACTTATCCTTGGTCTGAGGCCAGTGTACATTAATTTATCACTAAATGGTATCCCATAAACATACAATGGCAAATATGTAAGTAAAGAAATTAGTAAGCTTTCTAAAAATCCATACCAAGTAAACAAGGAGTGAGCAGATGTATTACCCACAAACTAAGGAAGAGATCCGGTGGAACCTTTCCTTAGAAAGTGAATTCACAGCGCCCAGGCCGGCCGGGTATACCTTTGTAATCGATGTTTTGGACAACGAGGCCCGGTTGGCACTGTACCATATGAAGCAAAATTACAGCCAGAGCACCACCTTAGACATACAGCCTCCTGGGGATATGCTAGAGCAAGCTTTACGGGTCCAGGGCATCTCGCCCGACAAAGACGGGCTTTATCCCATTAACAAAGAAGTTCGTAGCTGGATTGAAAATACCCTTTTCTAAGAATAGACATTAAAAAACGGGAACAGTCCCCTTAATCTCAAGGGCACGGTCCCCGTTTTTTATTCGCCTTTGCGGGCGAAGTAATTGACAATTCCCTTGGTTATTCCCTCAGCCGCCCTGGCCTTATAAGAATCGGTCATCAATAGCCTCTCTTCTTCCAGGTTAGAGAGAAAGGATACTTCCGCCAGCACAGCCGGCATAACAGCCGTGCGCAACACTACAAAATTGGCCTGTTTCACACCGAGATCACGGCGGCCCAAAGATTTTAATAATTCACCTTGAACCCCCCGGGCCAAACTCAGGTTATCCGCCTGCGACACTCCCAGACCGGTAATATCATCACGGCGGTAATAGGTACTGGTGCCGCTCTTAGAAGTGACGGGGTTGGCGTTCATGTGTATGCTGACAAAAATGTCTGCTTCGGCCCTGCGGGCTATATCCGTACGTTCTTCCAGACCTACAAATGTATCATCTGACCTGGTTAATACCACCCGGGCCCCATTTTGTCTGAGCAAGTGGGCAGTTAAAAGGGCTACATCCAAATTTATATATTTTTCTGCTATGCCGGTGGACCCGTGTGTGCCGGGCTCACTCCCGCCATGACCGGGGTCTATGGCTATTACCTTGTTACGCAGGGAGTCCCCCAATTCAGGTACATACATTTCCAAAGCCAATTCCCTGCCGTCGTTAATCGATTGGGCAGAAAATAAAATAGAATCCTTAACGTCAAATACCAGGCGTACAGTATTAGGGTTTTTATCAAACCAGCCGGTACGCAGCCGACTAACCAACTTACTGCTTACATCCAGTTCTTCCGGGATATCGCCGGGCTTAACACCTATTAAATCAACAACCAATCGATCAGGTCCGGTCAAGGTAAAAATGTTGTGTTCCATGGAAACGGTGGCGGTTATATTTACCATTACGCGACCGTCTGATTCCCGCACGTGTAACTTAGTCAACTGTGGATTAGCCGCATCTTCCTCCTTCTGTCCCGGCTCCTCACCGGAATCAGGTTCTGGCTCACTGCCCAAATCCAAGTCCGGTTTACCTTCATCACTTTCGCTCTCTTCAGGCTGCTTTGATATAGATTTGATATCGACCAACCAGCCGGCGACCCAGCCCATGCCCCCGCCGGGCAACTGTACTTTGCACCACCCGTCTGAGGACTCTACTATGGGCAACTTATCTCCTTCTTTGACGCGGGCCACTATATCGTTGGAGGTCCCAGGTCCACTACGCACATTTAGAGCACTTTCCTTGACCACGGCCTGTTTGCTTATACTTTCCGTATCCTCTTTTGGCTGGCCGTTCCCGGTACCAGTATCGCTGCTGGTACCAGGAACAGTTGTCCCCTCTATGTCCACCAGCCAACCGGCGACCCACCCTGTCTTCCCATCGGGCAGCTGCACCCTGCACCACCCACCTGAGGATTCTATTATAGGCAGTTTATCTCCACTTTCCACGCGGGTTACTATGTCGTTGGACGTGCCAGGACCGGACCGCACATTTAAAGTACCGTTTACCACGGCATGTTTATTCAAATTGTCAGTGTTCTGACTTGGCTGGTCGGTGCCTGTCTCTGGTGCTTGTGTTGTCTCCACTTCTACCAGCCAACCGGCTACCCAACCTGTCTTCCCGCCGGGCAGTTGCACCTTACACCACCCACCTGAGGATTCTATTATAGGCAGTTTATCCCCACTTTCCGCGCGGGCTACTATGTTATTGGACGTACCGGGACCGGACCGCACATTTAAAGTAC
Organism: Clostridiales bacterium; assembly: GCA_016278505.1. Taxonomy (GTDB): domain Bacteria; phylum Bacillota; class Desulfotomaculia; order Desulfotomaculales; family VENG01; genus VENG01. The sequence continues at coordinate 59,516 of JADQBQ010000043.1, read as the reverse complement.
CTTTTACCACAGCCTTTTTATTTTCATTCTCTGTGTTCTGACTTGGCTGGCCGGTGCCTTTCTCTGGTGCCTGTGTTGTCTCCACTTCTACCAGCCAACCGGCAACCCAGCCACTGCTGCCGCTGGGAAGTTTAACTTTGTACCAATCACCGGATGAATCCAGAACCTGAAGCTTGTTTCCGCTATGTACTGTGCCCACTTTGGCATTTCCGGTTCCCGGCCCCCCACGCACATTCAGAACACCGGTCTTGATTACTACTTGCTCTTCTTTTATATTTACCAGCCAACCGGCGACCCAGCCGGCACTTCCGCTAGCCAGACGAACTTTGTACCAATCCCCCCGCTGTTCCAACACCGGCAATTGGTCTCCTTTTATGACGCGGTCACTTATACCGTGTTGCGGGCCCGGCCCGCTGCGCACATTTAACGAGGAAGCATCCACCACTGCCACTGAAGCGGCGGCGCCCAACCCTGGATATCCAAGCAAAAAAGCAAGGCAAAAAGTCAAACTGATCAACCAACCTGTGTTACGCCAATGTCTTTTTGTCTCTGTCGGCATGGTTTAACTCCTTTTCCGTTTTATCATTTTTTAAAATAGTTTCCAAACACCCCCTTAAATTCAACACTTTTCCCGGAAATCCTTCACTAAATAACTGTTTCATATATCTACCAGCCGTTTAGCATGTAGAATCCCAGTATTTCCTATAAATTTAGACGGAAGATATCTACAAATAGTTCCAATTGTTTAATTTCAAACAAAAAAATAACCCTTGGCAAGGGTTATTTTAACCTTTTAATATATCAGGGTTCCTTTGTATCGGTATCGTTAAATCCATGTGTCCGGCTAAAGTCTCAACCTGCTGCCCCTCAATGAGGAAGGCCACCTGATGGATACTGGAAAACTGAGTAAGGGTATTCACAATGGAATAAATAGTGAGCAATTCACCGGAAGATCCACCGGGGTGGTTATCAACCAATTCCTGTGAAAAGTCCACGGTACAAAGGCCGTCCCTGATATTTATATCCAAAAGCTCGGTGCCCGCCGGAAGCGTACTCTGTAGTCCATCGGTTTGAGGCCCTTTGCACAGCTCCTCCATGGTTTTACGCGCAATCCCTGTTACTTTGGGAACTTCCCGCTGTTCAGGAACAAGATTACCGTCACCTCCGGCAAAGTAAAGCACTATGGTGGTGGTTTCTCCGTTAACGGGCTCGGCGACGGTAGAAGAATCACTCGGCATCTCAGGGGTTTTGGTCAGACCGCTGCCGTTTACCTCCGTTATTTGTTCACTGCTACTTGAATCCTCCGGTGGTGAAGAGCATCCCACTAAACAAATAGCCAGCAACAAAATAATTCCAATGGAGCATTTTCTCATATCATCCCTCCTGCCGGGTTTGTCCATTTACTTATATATATGCAGACAACAGGGTAAGATATGACTGTTTTTATATCTTTCTTGAAGAAGGTGGTATTATACAAAAGCAACTTCCACAAATCGTTCTCTTTCTGGTCATCCTTTGTTCGGCCCAGTTAACGGTAATGTTACCCACGGTCGCTGCTCAGTGTTCTGCGTGCGAAGCACTTACCGACCCAGGCAGGGACCTAGCTTTGATAACACCGAATATCTGTGGTAGTGATGTATTGAGGCTGCAGAAAGAGTTAGCACAAATGGATTTTTACAATGGGAAAATAGACGGCGTTTTTGGCCCCAAAACCGAACAAGCGGTGATTAGCTTTCAAAGGGCAAAGGGCTTAACACCGGATGGGGTGGCAGGACTAACCACCCAAGAAACAGTAGCAAATTCCGCAAGTAGCATGACTGCCAAAAATGAAGTACCCCCACCTGCGGGAAAAGTTGATTTGTTAATAGATACCAGGAGCAGAGTACTTACTGTTTTGGATAACGGCGAGCCTTACCGCAAATATGCGGTGGCCGTAGGAAAAAGAAAAACTCCCACTCCCATTGGGAACTGGCAGGTACAGCGAAAGGCACTGAATTGGGGAACAGGTTTTGGGACCAGGTGGATTGGTATTACAGTTCCCTGGGGATTATACGGAGTGCACGGCACTAACAAACCTAACAGTATCGGCAGTTATGCCAGCCACGGGTGTATACGTATGAATAACATCAATGTAGAGGAGATTTACCCTTGGGTGCAAGCAGACAGCCGCATTATCATTATCGGCAACCCATTCACCTACAGGGCACCTAATTTCAGAATGATGCGCCACAACGAAAGGGGATCCGACGTGATGGAGATCCAAAGGTTGTTGCAAAGATACGGTTATTATGACGGTCCCATTGATGGGATATGGGGTGGAGGTATGGAAAAAGGAGTAATACAATTTAGGAAAGACAAAGGCATGCGGTATGATAATGCCGTGGACAATGAGGTATACAAGGCTATAGGCATATAAAAAAGGGAACAGGGCTCCTGATTTTGATTTTTTTAAAAAAAAGGTGCCTGTACCCTTTTTACATTTTTTATGCCGTACCTATGGTTGAATCCTTCTGTAATTGTATTATTTGCGGCTCAAATTCAAGCCGAGCCAGTAAATCCACGTATTCATCCACGGTAATTTGGTCCCAGGGCTTACCGGCAAGGGCAACCAGAACGCCCTCCATGACATTGGTCCCAAAAGAACGTCCGTCAAGCACAGGTGTCGTTGTAATCAACGCTGCCGCACCCCGCTCCCTCAGCATGTTTACGTCATCCCTGGTAGTGGTGTTGGTGATAACCAGTTTGCCCGGCAATTTGGGGGGTAGATATTTTTTGATATAATGGTAGTCGCCTGCAATAATCTCTGATTCCAGATAAAAACGAGCGAACTTGTTCGCCTTCGCTTCATTTTGGGCATCCTGTTTTTTCCCCGTAGGATAAAGCAAGCCAAAGGGCAAATGAGAAATTATAGGCAGCAATTTCCTGGCCACGCTTTCCAGCTTTTCCACTGATTTTATAGGATGGAGAATACCCAGACCAAACATCAGGTCCCCCAGTGTTAAATTACACCCGGCTTCGGAAAAGGCCTGGGCCATGCCGAAACGATCCACACCGCTCACCATGAGCACTTTTGTATGGGGTTTAATATAATTAGTATTTTTTAATAAATAGCGAACAGTTTCCCGTTCCAGTGTATTTTTAAGACCGCTGCCGTCCACCACCGGAGTAACCTTAGCGGCCCGCATTAATTTCAAACCGTCGGCCAAGGCATAGCGCTTTTTGCCGGCATATACGTAAACATCTATGCCGCCTAAACCTATGGCATCAATTGAGCCATCCAATTCCTGAATTATCTGCATGGCTTTTTTAAAGTCGCCATCTGTTCCCCTGCGGCTGATTTCAAATTTTTCTCCCAAAAGTTCGGTTTCCACTTTGTGATCCCGTTTGGACGAGCCAAGGCTTACGCTTACTACTCGTTTCAAAATAAAGCACTCCCTTGGACCAATTGAACTGTAGTACCATTTTATCCAAATTCAGCTTCAAACACAAGCATATCGGGGTGTCGCAGCATTTAAGGCCGTACTTTGAGGTCTTTTTTGTTTGGGATTTTCTTTTGGGTAAGGTTTTTACGAAAATGCCCGGGATATATGGGATTTTTGCATGCATTCTTTAGGTATTTACCAAATGTAAATTTACACTCTACTATTTTTGTTTCCAAATCAGATAAACTCCATTACTTATCCTTTTAATCCTGTCAAAAATTGTTGTCCCAAAAGTACGACCCAAGATGTTTTATTTACGGAAATAAATTTTCATTCTAGTTTGTGTATACATTCCAAAATATTAATACAAATGATTTAAAAATGTTTTTTAAGGCCCCAAAGCACACCCTAAAGCATCCTGCAAATCCTGTAATCCTGCCTAAAATTTAACCCCTAAGTTACGACCCTAATTGTTTTCTTTCCAGTACACCGGCAATTTCCATTTAAAAATACGGTTTGTCCAGATAATCTGGCTTTACTTGCTCTGATTTTTCCAGGAGTTCTAAGGCTTCGTCGAAATTATCTACATAACCGGAATCTAACAAATCCGCCTGTTCGGGAGAAAGAACAGGGTTCTCCATATTTTTGCGCAAATTTTCAGTCAGTGCGGGAAGTTTATCAGGCCTATCCATGCAAAACACCACCTTTTTTCTTAGAGTTGGGCCCCATGCTGCTTGAGCACCTTTTCTGCCAGGTCAAAACCGACATCGGTAGTAACCACAGTAACCAAGAAGGCTTCTCCGCCGGCCATTTCATTGCCGGCAAAGCCGCTTACCGACGGATCGGCTCCCATTAGCACCCTGGTATCGGAATTACTCAACTTATCAGTGTTGGCAGAATAAAGGGTGAGGCCGGTGCCTGTTTCGGCCCTGCCCATCATGGGATTATTGTATTCATCGTCATGGTTCACTCCAAACTTAGAAACCCGGTCCACCTGCACATCTTTATACCCCATATTTTTAAGCTTTTCCGATGCCTTTTCGGCATCCCCGCTGGAGCCGAAATAAGCCAGTATAGAACGCTCTCCGGGGTTTAACATCAAAATTACCTCCCAATCGATTAAATATAGTTCCGTCATATTTTCTCCGGATAACAGAAAAAAAATCACGCAGCAAGTAGGGACGGTTCTTGCTTGCCCCCTATTCCACTGCCTCATTTAAAGCAAAAAAAATCCCCCACAAAAAAGTGGGGAAGGAAAGGAAATTTGCGATATGGTATTACTCTCCAATCTGTTTAAGAGAATCCTTTTTACTTTTGCATGCTGTCAAGCTTTTCAAATTTTTAATGCTTCGGTTCTATTTTCAGCATAAATCCTTAATATAGTTGGAATTTTGTCTTTTTTCTACATCCATATTGTCTAACATAGCAGCCCCTATGTAAATCGGACTGTGGGTGGATTTACATAAGGACTTTTATCCTACTGTCCCACGCCTGTATTACCAGGTATCGTTTTGCATGGGATTTGCTTGAAATGGAACGCATCTGTCGCAGATTGCATATTATTGTAAATAAATACTAAAACCGGAGGTGTTTTACATGTATAGGAACAGTGATCAAAACCCTGAGCCTAAGAGTACTCAAGCAGTGCCATATCAAGATCAAAGTCAGCCGGTCGGGTACTGTCCACCCTCACCGGGTATGGAACTGGCACGGGCGTACGTACCCATCCAAAGACTCGGGCAGGTTTACCCCCCAGGCAAAGCTTTGGAAGTGGGTACCATGTTTCCCGAATTGTACCGTCCTTATCACTATTAAAACGGAGGTGATTTTTAATGGACTCTCGCAGCCAATCCCTATTGCTGCGCAAAATACAGGAGTTGTCTTTTGTAGCGGTGGATTTGAACTTATTCCTGGATACGCACCCGGGAGATCGGCGGGCGTTGGAAATGTACAACAATGTACACCGCGACTTAATGCAAGCTGTTCGCAAATATGAAAAGGTATACGGACCCCTGGTCAATTTCGGTTATTCTCCGGTTATGCAAGACAGCTGGACCTGGGTGGAAAGCCCATGGCCGTGGGAAATAAAGTACTAAGTTAGTATAAATCAAAATTTTTAAGAAAGGAATGTTAATATGTGGCTGTATGAAAAGAAACTGCAGGTACCCGTCCGGGTTACAGCTCCTGATCCCCGCATGGCTAAATATGTCATCACTCAGTACGGTGGGCCGGAGGGAGAATTATCAGCATCGCTCCGTTACCTAAACATGCGATACACAATGCCCACCGGCAAAGCAAAGGGGGTATTGACCGATATCGGTACGGAAGAACTTGCCCACATGGAAGTAGTGGCCACACTAGTATACAAGTTGCTGGAGGGTGCCTCTATCGAGGCTATTAAGGCCGCCGATCTAGGAGCTCATTATGCAGACCATGACAGGGCTCTGTATTGGGAAAACGCCGCCGGAAACCCCTGGGTAGCGGCTTACGTTTCCGCCACAGGCGATCCGGTGGCGGACCTGCATGAAAATTTGGCGGCAGAACAAAAAGCCCGGGCTGTATACGAAAACTTACTGCACCTGACCGACGACCCTCAGGTAAAAGATGTGTTGCTTTTCCTGCGAGAAAGGGAAGTAGTTCATTTCCAACGATTCGGAGAAACCCTTATGGATGTGCAGGACCACATGCAGCGTAGAAAGTTTTATTAATACCGGACAGTAGGATGACTGGATTGTTATCTAACCTTGAAGTTTGTCCTCAAAATGAGACTTTGGTCCCATATAATGGTGACAAAATCCTTATTTACTTTACACGACAGAAATCACAAAATGAAACTAGGTAAATTATCGAAATTTAGGGGTGATTATGATGAAACTGAATGAAGTATGTCAATGCTTGGTTTCATATGGATATCACCCTGATGAGGTGGAATATGCGATAATCGAAGTGCTTCAATACAAAAGCCCGGAACAGGTTAACGAATTAGAACTCAGAATCCTAAGCAGTATGTTGGAAGAAAGAATACAGGTTTCCAGAGCCAAGTTAATGAAAAATAATAATTCATACCATCCTCCTTCGAAATAGTCTTCGTCGATGTAGAATTACCACATAAGGAAAAGACCGTAGACCAGAAAATCAAAAATAGCAATAAAAAGCCCGTCTAAGCCGGGCTTTTTATTGAATTTGTGGTTCTTATTTTGGCTATATTTATAATAGCAAGTGACTTTCACCCTAAGGACAAAAATTAGCAATTTTTGTCCTTTACAAGCAGGAAATTGCACTTCACCTCACTAATTGTATATATATATGATAAAGGAGGCGGAAGAAGTGGGGTATTTTGCAACATTCGCTGCCATTACTACTATTCTATTTGCTTTACTATTGTATTTCCTACGCTATTATCTTCCTTTGCGTACTCCTGTATTATTCCTAATTGTCCTCACATCCTTCCTTTTAACCATGATGTTTCCTTTTATGAGCAGCATGATGGAGTGGCATAATTCGATTCTTCTTTTTGCATCATTCATAATACCTTGTGTTTTTGTTATTTATCTAATTGACCAAAATGATGTTCCTACCCATAATATTCCTAGTCATGCGAATGCAGAGGATGCCTCGCATGATATAGAAATCTCAAAGACATCTGCCACTAATCCCCAACAAAATGATCGAGTTACAAAGACCAAAGAAATAAAAGATCAAGCAGTAGAAAACAGCATAATGTCTTTCACGCCTACTGAAGAACTGGCTAGTGATGAAAGAGCTCACGATCCCGGCCTCGTAAAAACAAATTATGACATCACTGCTCCCATTTTTAATATTATACAGATGGACAAGCTGCAGTCAGTTATTGGAATCCCAGTCGACCTGAAACCGGGACAGATTAATATGGAACATAAGGAAGATGCACTTCAACAAGACAACACTCTTGATCAGATGACTACTTCCGACAACCAAGAAGAACACGAACCTGTTCCTGAGGGGGAAGCCCAAGATAAGAACAATGAACAATTTGAAGAAAATGTGAATATCAGTTCTATCATAGCCAAGGGATTCTCACTCCGAATGTCCGGTAATATGGTAGGAGCAGTTAACTGTTTTATGGATGCAATGCATTTTAGCTCAGATGCCAAACTCAATGTAAAGCTGGGTTTAGAAATAAGTGCAATTTACAATCTAATGGGCCAAAGGTGGCAGGCTGCGGAGATCTTAAAAATATTATTTGATACATGGGGGGATCAATTAGAGCCGCAAATACAAACAGATCTAATTTCTAACATGAAACGTTTACAAAATTAATTTACAACGAATCAAAAACGGAGGGAAAGACATGAAAAAAACAAAAGAAATAAATGGCTTGCCAGTAATAGCTATTAATGGGGGGGAAAACCTGGGGCAAATTGAGGCTCTGGTAGTAAACCCTGACACTAAAAGCGTGGAATTTCTCCTGATAAACAGAGAAAAATGGTATCAAGAAATGCGTGTAATTAACTATACGGATGTAATAGGCATTGGTGAATCTGCTCTTACTACACAGGATGGCAATAATGTAAAACCTCTCAGCATGAATGATTCTGCAATAGAGCTATTAAATAAAAACACTAATATACTCAATGCGAAAGTCATGACCAATAAGGGGGAAATATTGGGATCCGTAAGCGAGTTTTTTATAGCCGAGGATGATGGCAAAATCTCCGGTTACCAGATGGCCGAAAACGGATCTGACTTTATTACTGCGGCTTTAATCCTGACCCTCGGCAGCGAAATGATCATAATAGATGAAAATGCATATCAAAAACCGGAAGAAGAATCGAAAAACATAACGCAGCCCGAGGAAAATAAGCCAACCTTAAACACTACCGAGGTGGAACAGCAGAAAGAACAAGATGAAAGTGAAAAACCAGTTAAAGTATTTGAAGAACACCAGCGCAAGTACCTTCTTGGGCGCCACACATCTAAAGACATACTGGATGAACATAATAACGTAATTGTAAAAGAGGGCGAAGAAATAACTGAAGAATTGGTGAAAAAGGTATCCGATGCAGGCAAGTATGTCGAGCTGACCATGAATTCCAAGTAAGCGCAAACATTAAGGACGTGATCCGGTGTACCGCAAGCTTATATGCATTTTTACTATCCTCACTTCCCAAATAATCATTATTCTTTTGGGTGGAGCCTATTTTGTGGCGAATCAGGCAGAAAGGAATATCCTGCCTGGCATCCGGGTTCAAGGTATACCGCTGGGAGATATGACAAAAGAAGAAGCTCTATCTAAACTAAAGCAAAGGTTGGACACACCGGATAAAAACAAACTGCTGATAACGGCAAATGATCAAAAGTGGGACATTAGTTATCAAGAAATCGGCGTTAACATTGATTATCAAAAGACTGTAGATAAAGCATTTACAGTGGGTAGAAATGGTGGTTCAGTAAAACAAGGGCTTCAAGCCCTCAGATTACAATACCTGCAGTTAGACATTCCGGTTAGTTATACATTTCAAAACAAAAAACTCAGAAATAAGATAATTGCCATCAATGACAATTATAAGCAAAGCCCACAAAATGCCCGCCTTCTCTTGCAGAACAAAAAAATAACTATGATTAGACACCGGGAAGGCCGGCGCATTAATGTAGGGGCTACAATAGAAAAAATAAAAGAAGGGCAACTGGAAATACACGATTCGCTCCCCGCAGTAATTGAAACTATTGACCCACAGGTTAAGGCCTCTGACTTATCTTCCATCAACTATATATTAGGTGAGTGCGAGACAAAGTTTAACCCCTATTCACCTAACAGAGTAACAAATCTTGAGCTTGCATCGCAAAAAATCAACAATACACTATTAAGGCCCGGTGAAATATTTTCTTTTAACCAACTAGTTGGAAAAAGAGATAAAAAAAGCGGCTACAAAAATGCACCAATAATTAGTAATACAAATATTTTGTCGGGTCTGGGCGGGGGAATATGCCAGGTATCAACAACTCTTTATGATGCAGTACTGCTTGCTAATCTCCATATCGTTGAACGTTACCCTCATTCCATGGCAGTAGGATACGTGACACCCGGGTTAGATGCCACTGTAGCATATGGTTACAAAGACTTTAAGTTCAAAAACACTTATGACAATCCTATTTATATTTTATCTTCTTTGCAGGATAACCGTCTCTCTGTCATTATTTTGGGTGGACAAAATAATAACAGTACTAGTGTACAACTGATAACAAAGATAAACAAAATTATGCCCAATGTAGTGGTCAAAAAGACTTCGACATTAGAAACCGGTTTGCGGGAAGTTAAGTATTCAGGTAGTCCTGGATATAAGGCAGAAGTCTTCCGCATTCTGATAAAGGACGGGAATGAGATAGGTAAGGAACATATTTCCAGCGATTACTACCCTCCCAGGCAGCGAATAGTTCTGGAAGGTCTGGGTAAAGGAGAGGGAGAGAAAGTATAGCTATCTTAATTAATGTACTATTCCTGCTTACCCAGCCAATTAACTTCCTGTTTAGCTGCTGCTCTCTGATCAATGTGGCCCAACAATTTCGTGGCCAGTTCAACTCCCAGCACCCACAGGGCGGCTGTACTTAAATGAGTAGACGCCACAGAATCAAACAAAATGTTGGCTTGGGCGCGAAATTCTTCGTCACCTTCCCATAACGTTACAGCCAGGGGAAGTTTGGGCAGGGCGGGTACGGAAAAACCCAAGTCTCCCATTTTTATAAGTGTCCCACCCAGTTGGCGTGCCGCTCTGGCAAATTCCTCCGGGCTGCAGCCAAATTGATTGGCCACCGGGATGGTGGCGTCTGTCTGGAAGGGTATATAGTGATGCCTCCCGTCCGGCAGTTCAAGAAAGGAAATCCATTTTTCCCGGGGTGGAAGGCCGCTTGCATAACATAAATACTGCAGGATCAAGGTACGATCATTATAGGGCACACTTTTTCCATTTAAAGTGACCCTGCCTTCCCTGTCGATTTGATGCTCCAGATTGAAGTAAGAGATGGTAAATATAGCCTGCTTGGCGTGGTACACCGCACCACTTCTCAGGGTAACGTCGCCGGGGTCATGCTGCCTAAACTCTTTTACCGCTTCTTGGTAGGCGGAAATTATATTACACATACTCTTGCCCCCTTATAACTTTTAAACAACCTTAATGCCTCAAAATCTCAACCCAACCAAAACATTACCTCTTGCATTATTATTTATTTTCGGTATAATAGATTTTGCGGCTAATTTTATAATATTATTTTGGCGCCTATAGCTCAGGGGATAGAGCGCCGGCCTCCGGAGCCGGAAGCCCAGGTTCGATTCCTGGTAGGCGCACCATCTGGACGAAAGCAGTACGGGTAACCGTACTGCTTTTTAAGTACTTAAAGACAAAAAATTTTTTCTTAGACAGGATTAACAGGATCAACAGGATTTCAAAACATAAAAAACAGTAAATAAAGAGCTTAATAATTAATTTTGCTGCAAAAACCCCATTTTTTATAAGCCAACTACAATACATGACCGTAATAAATTCTGCTCTTAACTATATATGGACAACTCTTAAATTTAGACTTTTTGCAGTGTAATCAATAATTTAATACTAATATAATAACACACAACAAATTTAGGGTCACTTGCTTACCGGATTATAATTCATTTTTCATAACATATAATTTAAAAGACCCAAAGGAATACCCAAATAGCCCGTCTAATGCTAATCAAAAAGCTCTAACTGTCCGCCGCTGTATTTGCCCTCCAGGGACGGATCTTCTTGGCCGTAATAAAAGTCAACTTTAATATCGTGGCCCCTGCGTTCTACCCCGTTTTTTTTAATCCACCTGCGTAACATGCCGGACAATTCCTCCGCCAACTGCTGCCTTTCCTCCAGGGACAAAACCGGCCATCTTTCCGATACTGATACTGCCAGCTTGTCAAACGGCCTCCTGGCTGAAAACCTGGAACGCCTGCGAAAGGAACGGTCCCAAACCACTCCGTCTATAATATCAAACCGCTCTTCCAGCGCTGATAAAAATACCTCCCCTTGATCATTAAGCCTGTCTTCCACCTTCTCAGCCGATATATGAACAACGTAACTGTAAGTAAGCCAGAACAGAAAAGCTACCGGAATAAACAACATTAAAAAATAACATAAAAACCAAAAAGCCATGTAGCCACCCACCTCAATAGCGGCAGCACCCACGGCAATGGGCCCTAAAAAGGCCAGCAGCCCGAGTAAGAAGCGTTTGATTTTATCATTTTTCCCCTGAGGCATGGCAGACTATATCTCCTTCATAACATTTATCATGATCAGCATATGCTAAGAACCAGCCGTAAAATTATTATCTTCTCCGGCGAGGTTCCGGTAACCTATCAAAAAGCATAGGTAAGTATATCCACTAGTTTAAACATAATAATATCCCCTTCAATGTACCAAATGTTACGCATTAAAGGGGATATGGAATGATTATCCTGCTTTTTTATCTTTATTGTTTGCGTTTTTTGCCGTTTTGTTGTTATCCTTCTCTTCGCGCTCTTTTAACTTTTTATTATTTTTACTGCGGGACTCATCGCGCTCACTCATTTCGCTTTTACCCTTGAACACCCCGCCCTCGTTAACCACAAGCTTGTCCACTTCTATATCGCCGTATAATTTTCCAGTTCTGTCCAGTTCCAGCTTGCCTTCCAGAAACACATCTCCGCTTACCTCTCCGGCCACGGTAGCATTGCGACCTTTGATTACAGCCTTAATCACCGCCGACTTTCCCACTATGATATCACCCTGCACTTCTATTTCACCGTCCACCCTACCGTCCACACGCAGCGTACCTTCCACTTTAAGTGAACCGGTAAACATAGCCCCATTTCCGATCACTGTATCAAGCTTTTCATTAATGACATGCTTGTTATCCTTTCCAAACAAACCTATCTACTCCTTCTGTCAGGGATTTTACCCGGATCCGTGCTTTTTAACTATAAATACCGGGATCTACATTTACTCCGTTGGATAATACTTCGTAATGGACGTGGGGACCGGTGGAATTCCCGGTACTTCCTACTCGGGATATTATTTTACCTCTTTGTACAATATCACCCACATCAACCAAAAGACTTGAATTATGTGCGTACATGGTTCTAAACCCGTAAGCATGCTGGATTATGACTGTCCGTCCGTACCCGGTTCTGTAACCGGCAAAAATCACCCTGCCTTTTCCTGTGGCAACCACCGATGTACCATACGAAGCAGCTATGTCCAGAGCAGGGTGGAATTCAGTTCCCCCGGAAAAAGGTGAATCCCTGTAGCCATAGGCACAGGTAATATTACCTATCACCGGCATACCATATGGCCTGGCTGCCAGGTAATCTTTCCTTTTTTCTACATCCTCTTTCAGTACCTGCAGCTCTTCTTTCATATCACCTGTCCGCGCAGACATATATGATACTATATTATCAACAGTAGAATACCTGGTATTCCATTCTTCTGACTGTTCACCTAAAGACGGGCGCCCTAACAAAGAAAGCATGAATTTACGCTCCCCGGTTTCAGGCCGAGCGGGGCCGCCGCCCTTACCGGATAAAGAATCATCGCGATAGGATCTGGCTCCGGACCTATTAGCAAGTTTCCCGTCCTTAAGTAAATTGCGGACATCTTTCTCCAGAAATTCCACCTCCTGCATCTGTTCATGCAGTTTAGTGGCCTCGGTTTCCAGTGACTTTAACTTTAACTCCTGTTTCTTATTGATAGAGCGCAGGATATCAAGCTCATCGATACTTTCCCTCATGTACCAGTACTTAAAACCAAACCAAATGAGGGAAATCACTATCCCGACAAGCACTACTGAAATAATCTTTAAAAACCACCCGGGAATACTCATACTGGAAACAGATTGTTTTGAATGCGGTATGAACATTAAAGTAAATGAAGAAGGCCGAGAACGGGAAGGCCTAATCTTTTCTCCCAACAAAATATCAACTCCAAAGGAAGCTATGGTACATATTTCTACATATTTATAAACTAATTAGATGCTTAGGAGGAAAATTCCTGCCAATTTATTCACTATTTTGATTGTTCCTTTGGAGATAACAAAAAGGGACAGGCACCTTTTTAAAATAGCGAGAAAAGGAACCGGTCCCATTTTGATAGTTATTGGTTAAATTACTTCGCAATATTAGTCCATTCTTGCGCCAGACCAGGATCTAAATGATCCCTCCACATGATAATAGCATCTTCGTTATTATCTGAATAATATTTCTTACGGCAACCGTGATCCACAAACCCCAGGCGTCGGTACAATTGCCTGGCGTGAGTATTGGAAACACGCACTTCCAATGTCATCTTGGAAGCCCCGAAAAAACAGGCTCGGGCCATCATCTCCAACATTATATTTTTACCGTACTTGTTACCCCGCTGAGAGGGGCAGACAGCAATATTAGTAATGTGGGCATCGCTAAGGATCACCCACATACCCGCGTAACCAATTATTTTATCTTCCTTTAAGGCTACAATGTAATGAGCTAAGTTGTTATAAGTGATTTCGTACATAAATGCACTGGCGGACCATGGGGAAGAAAAGCACTGCTCTTCTATTTGCACCACCTGCTCTATATAGTCAAACCGCATCTGTTCAAATTCAAGCAATTCATTCCCTCCTAGCTGCATTCAACCCCGCACCGGTATTTTTCCATCCACTTCACTTCTGCCTCAGACAGGCGTACATACTGTGGACGCAACTCAAAAGAGGTGGTATATTCGCCCGCCTTAATGCGGCTTAAGCCCAGGCAGGCTATCTCGCTCCCCCCGGGGAGAAGAGAAGATACAGGTACAAAAGAAACCTTCGGGCCCAGTTCTTGCGACAACTGTTCACGGTAAGTCAATACTCCGTCCCCCAGCATCACCACGTCTTCTTGGTATGCGCTGAGTATGCGGACAAGGCTTTTAATATCCAAAGCCACAGGGCCCTTTATGCAGATGCCACTTCTATATATACCGGCATAGACTTCATTCTTTTTGGCATCCAGAATGGGACACACGAGCTTATCTTCGGCAGAAAATCTTAAAGCCAGCGCATCCAGAGTAGAAACGCCTACAATGTCAAGGTTTGTAACATGGGCCAATGTTTTGGCAGTACTCATACCAATGCGTAGCCCGGTAAAAGAACCCGGCCCGGCAGAAACTGCAATCCCACTTAACTCACTTAATTCTATTCCTGCTTCCTCCAGCACAGCCTTGATCATAGGAAGTAAATTAACTGAGTGGGTTTTGCGGTTATTGACCATACGCTCCGCCAGCACCTTGTCTTCCGCCACTACTGCCACCGCAGCAACCGGCGTCGCCGCTTCAATTCCCAGTACGTACATTTCTTTTCAGCTCCTCGGCCAGGTGAATATACCGGTCACCAAGTCCTTCCAGGGTGATTTCCCGTATATCTTCATCTTCACCCGCTGTCATTATAAAGATATTCAAGCGCGAGGCCGGAAGTATTTCACTTATCCTCCCTGCCCATTCTAATAAAGTTATTCCCTCACCAAAAAAGTATTCTTCATAGCCCAGGTCAACCATGTCTTCCGAGTCTTCCAACCGGTAGACATCCATATGGAAAAAGGGGATGCGCCCCTGGTATTCATTAATTAACGTAAAAGTGGGGCTGGTGACAGGCTCATTTACCCCTAGGCCCCGCGCCACACCACGGGCCAGACACGTTTTGCCTGCCCCAAGATCTCCATAAAGACAAAAAATATCCCCCGGAACCGCCAGAGAGCCCAGATACTCTCCCACAGCTTCAGTTTCCAGGGGTGATGTTGTTCTTAACACAGGCATTTTACCACCTCTGTTTTATTATAACCAATGCCGTCTCGGCTGTAACCCCTTTCCGATAAGAAATATGGTCAGGAAATAATTTAACAACTTAATGCAACACTATTACTGCACTTTTTTTGGCGAAAATCATTTAGCAGGATCTTAATAAATTCCACATCAAAGGGCTTGGTCAAGCACATAACAGCTCCTTTCTTGCGCAGATCCTTCAGGGCTTCCTCCGATCCATAAGCAGTCATCATTACCACCGGCAGATGGGGAGTATGTATTTTCATTTTTTCCAGGGCCTCTACTCCACCCATAACAGGCATCCGAATATCCATAATTACCAAGTCCGGCTTCCACTTTTTTACCAGTTCTACAGCCTCTTTGCCGTTCTGTGCTTCGCGCACATTATCGCCCTGTTCTGAAACAATTATCCCCAACAATTGACGTACACCCGGCTGATCATCAACCACCAAAATATCTAATTTATTAACCATGCCCAACCCCCCGTATAACACATCATGAAAAAAATGTAATATTTCTTCTTTAACTGGACTATTCGACGGTAAAATTTGTTATCCTTCCACATTGCTAACTTTTTTTAACAAATTACCTAAATTAAACCACAGGCTCTCCATTTATCAACACTCGCTTAACTTTACTGCGTAGGTCAAAAGGATGTCCCTGCCAAATGACAATATCCGCATCTTTTCCGGGCTCCAAGCTGCCCAGAGATTCCTCCAACCCGATAACCCTGGCCGCCCCGATGGTAACAGCCTTCAATGCCTGCATTTCGGTAAGCCCACCCTTACAGCAAAGGCCTGCAGATAAGGGTAAGTATTGAATGGGCACCACCGGGTGGTCAGTAATAATGGCCAAGGGCACCCCGGCCTTAGCTAGGGCGGCAGCGGTTTCCAAATTCCTTTCTTTCAATTCCACCTTTGCCCTACTGGTAATTACCGGACCCACCACCGCCGGCACCCCGGCGCGGGCGATATGTTTCGCCACCAAGTGCCCCTCTGTACAGTGTTCCAGCACCAACCGAATATTAAACTCCCTGGCAATACGGATGGCCGTCATTATATCATCGGCCCTGTGCGCATGCACCCTTAGCGGGACTTCTTTGCTCAAGACCCTGGCCACCGCTTCCATTTTCAGATTACGCTCCACCAGACCGCTATCTTCCTTCAATGACCGTGTTTGCCGGCACAGAAAATTTTGTGCCTCCACCAGTGTTTCCCGTAGGAGAGCCGCATTAGCCATACGAGTCGCCGGCATCTTCTTAGCTTCGCCGTAATTGCGCTTAGGATTTTCCCCTAGTGCAGCCTTGAGCCCCGCAGGGAACTTTATAATCATATCGTCGATTACCCGACCGTGGGTTTTGATAGCAACCATTTCACCGCCGATTACATTGGCGCTGCCCGGTGCGGAAACAACCGTGGTAATGCCTCCGGCGACAGCATCACCGAACCCCTCATCTCCGGGGTTTATGCCATCAATAGCGCGCAACTGTGGTGTTACAGGATCGGTGTTTTCATTTCCGTCATCACCCTCGATGCGGTAAATTTCTTCCATTATCCCCAGGTGACAGTGAGCATCAATAAATCCGGGTAATACTATTTTATCTGCTGCATCAACAACTTCGGCATCCGCAGGTACATCCACTTTAGGGCCTACGGCGACAATTTTACCCTTGTCCACCAAAACTACAGCCTGAGGATGCACATCTCCTGTCATTGTCCATACTTGTCCACCGACAATTGCCAACAATTGTACACTACTCCCTTTCATCTTCCATATTATTACAGTATTTTCTTGCATGAACTTACAGTTTTCAAATTCGCCCCCAACCTCTTCTTTCCTCCTAAAAAGAATGTCGGACGAAGCACGAAAAAAGTCTTAAAAAGCTCGAATTGTGCCGCCACATATTTTCCGGGTGAAACTGCACACCCACCACCCAGTAGGTGTTTTTTGTGCACTCTATAATTTCTTCGGCACCATCCGAAGCAGTAGCTGAAATAATAAACCCGGGCGCCAGATCTCCTATAACCTGGTGATGATAACTATTTACCCTCTGCACACCTTCACCCATAATATGTGCTGCCCGCGTTTCTTTCTTCACCGTAATACTGTGGGTGGGATACCAGCGGGGCGCCTGTTGATTGTGTTTCAAGGGTTTTGCTATTTTTAAAGATATATCTTGGCTAACTGTCCCACCTGCCGCCACGTTTAATACCTGCATCCCCCGACAAATACCTAAAACGGGTAACCTGCACTCCAAGGCCAGCTGCGTCACTTTTATCTCGAACAAATCACGTTCAGGGTCCACATCACCGGTTATCGGCAGGGGTTCCTCATTAAAAAAAAGCGGGTCAATGTCTCCGCCACCGGACAATAGTAAACCATCCAATGAGGAAACAAGCATTTCCGGATCAATACCACCAGGCGGAAGTATAACCGGTATCCCGCCGGCTTTTACCACTGCCTGCACATAGTCCCTACTTAAAAAAAAGCGGTTGGCACTGTCATCTGCCGAGCATGTTATACCAATAATAGGAAGCATCGCGCCATCCCCAATCTTTAAATTATATTCTATAGTATGAGGGGACGCATAAATAAAGAAATACATCTCTTTATGAGATGTATTTCAGCTATGTTTGAAGGAATCTAAAGGAACTTAGTATGTATAAGATTTCCTATGGGTGAACTTCCTAAGTGTGTATGCAGTAAGTGCTTCATATGTATTTATATATCTACCAGCCCCAAGCTTATTTCCACCGCCTGATCAACTTTTTCCATCATTTCTTCATTCAGTGAAGTTACTTTTTCCAACAGCCTGCTTTTATCAATGGTCCTTATCTGTTCCAGCAGTATCACTGAACTTCTTCCCAGACCGTCCGTAGTAGGCCCCATTTCCACATGTGTTGGTAGCTTGGCCTTGGCAATCTGGGAGGTAATGGCGGCTACAATAGTGGTGGGGCTGTACTGGTTACCAATGTTGTTTTGTAAAATAAGAACAGGGCGAGTGCCTCCCTGTTCTGACCCCACCACCGGGCTTAGATCAGCATAATACACGTCTCCACGGCGAATCTGCATTTTTACTTGACCCCCGCCAGCGGTTCATAAGCCGGCGCGACTTCAGACTCCAATCGATACTGCTCAACTGCTAGAGCCAAGTTGATCTTGGCCATTTCCATATAACCTTCTTTCATTTGTTCCCTTAACAGGTGCCGCTTGCGTTCGTGAATATACAATTTCATAGCCTCCCGAATAAATTCACTCCGGTTGAGCCTTTCAGCAGCGGCAATACCATCTACCTCTTCCAGTAGATTACCAGGAAGGCTAATCATGATGCGCTTTACCTGGGACACCTGTTAGACCCCCCCTATACTTTTATTGTCGCCAAAAATATACTCTATTATATACACATTAACAGGAAATTTGTCAATACTTGCCTTAATTATTCGTTCTTAGCCGCTATAGGACTGCGTGAAAGTGCTACCTTACCCGTACGGACCATTTCCACGATACCTTGCTCTTCCAGCACACAGGTAAAGGCATTGATCTTCTGTCCGTCACCGATAATTTGGATGACCATGGTTTCCCGGTTAACATCAACGATATTGGCTCGAAAGATTTCGACAATGTCTACAATATCTCGTCTTTTAGCTGGGTCAGCTTTTACCTTTATCATAGCCAATTCTCGCTCAATAGACCCGGAACCTTCCTCCAATTTTTGTATTTTAATCACGTCCACAAGTTTGGACAGCTGGTTAATGACCTGGTCCAATACCTGTTCGTCACCCTTAATAACCAGGGTAATACGGGTAACGTCCGGTTCTTCAGTGTACCCGGCGGCAATACTCTCAATATTGAAGACACGTCTACTCAAAAGCCCCGAAATACGCGCTAAAACCCCCGGTTTATTTGACACCAGTACAGCTACAGTATGGGTCATAATCTACACCCCGTTCCTCATTAAAATAGATATTACTAATTCTATTTTTTATCGGCAGGTTTGTCAATTGGCTAAAAAGATATAAGAAATTTGGCAGGTATAATTGTAATTAAAACATTGTTGGGTATTTCTTTGAGGTTTGGTAATATTTAATCAGTATCCTGCAAATCCTGTAATCCTGTCTTTTTGGACAGGATTAACAGTATACGCAAGATTTGGGGTATTTTTTAAAATTTGCTCAGGTATTCTTCAAGCTCCCAAGGATGAACCTGGGTGCGGTAACGGTCCCACTCTATTTTTTTGGCTTCCATGAAACGCTGCAATACATGCTTACCAAGAGTGTCTTTAATTACATCGTCGGTGGAAAGTTCCAACATAGCTTCGTTCAAGCTTTCAGGCAGGGTACCAATACCCAATTCCTTGCGCTCACCGGCTGTTAGTTCATATATATTACGATCACAGGGCGGCGGGGGCTCAATTTTGTTTTTGATACCATCCATGCCGGCCCGCAAGCAGGCTGCCAGAGCCAGATACGGGTTACAGGAAGGATCCGGGCTTCTCAGCTCAACTCTAGTTGAAGGCCCGCGCTTTGCAGGCACGCGCACCAAAGGACTGCGGTTTCTGTAAGACCATGCCATATACACTGGAGCCTCGTAGCCCGATACCAGGCGCTTATACGAGTTAATATTAGGGTTGGCCACCGCCGTAATGGCAGCCGCATGAGCCATAAGGCCTCCAATATAGTGTTGGCAGTCCTTACTGAGCTTGTTATCCCCCTCGGGATCATAAAAAGCATTGCTTCCATTTTTCATCAGTGACTGGTTTAGGTGCATCCCCGACCCGGCAATACCGAATATTGGCTTGGGCATAAAGGTTGCATGCAGCCCGTGCCGCTGTGCAATGGTGCGCACTACAAATTTAAAGGTAACTATTTTATCCGCTATATCCAGCGCGTCCGAATACTTAAAGTCAATCTCATGCTGCCCCGGCGCCACTTCGTGATGCGAGGCTTCAATCTCAAAGCCCATCTGCTCCAACGTGATCACCATATCACGGCGGGCGTTTTCACCCAAATCCACCGGTGTTAAATCAAAGTAACCGGCCTGATCATGGGTTATTGTAGTGGGCCTACCGTCCCCGTCCACGTGAAACAGGAAAAACTCCGCCTCGGGACCTACATTCATGCTGTAGCCCAATTCCGCGGCATCGTCAATAGCGCGCCGCAACACATTGCGGGGGTCACCTATAAAGCGCTGTCCTTCGGAATCGTAGATGTCGCAAATAAGCCTGGCTACTGCCCCCTCCCTGGGTTTCCAGGGAAAAACCACAAATGTAGAGGGGTCCGGGCGCAGGTACATATCCGATTCTTCGATACGCACAAAACCTTCGATGGAAGAGCCGTCAAACATTAATTCACCATCAAGTGCCTTATCCAGCTGCTCTACTGTAATTGATACATTCTTTAATACGCCGAAAATGTCGGTAAACTGGAGCCGTATAAATTTCACTCCCAGTTCCCGGGCCAAATTACGCACATCGTCGTGGGTAAGTTTGGACAAAGATTGTCACACCCTTCTCTAAGCTATAAAAACATAAAAAGCCCACAGTATATCAGGGTGATTATACTCACCCTGAAACATGCAGGCCCCATTGCCCATTAAGCGATATCTCGCACCGTTTATGTAATGTAATAATGACTGTTGATAGTATATCACCTGTAGCTAAACATTACAATTTATTTTGACAAATCTTCAGGTAAATTGTCAGGGGCCTTGTTTCATATGTCTTGCATTAGATTATAGGCCATTATTATAGCCTCAGCGATGGCCTGCATCCCTTTTCTCTCATTCATACTCTGTTTTTGCATCATGCTGAATGCCTCTGCCTCTGACACACTCTTTGTTTCCATTAGTATACCTTTAGCCTTCTCTACAACTTTCCGGGTTTGCAGCTTTCTTTCCAGGTCTTGTATTTTTCCTTCCAGCCGCATCATTTCCCGGTAATTAGCAGCTGCCAACTCCACCGCAGTGAGCAGGGACGAATCCTCAACAGGGCTTTGCAGGAAAGCGAAAACACCTGCATCTCTTGCCTTTTCCAGCACACTTTGCTGGAAGGACGACCCTACTAAAACCACGGGTGCCAGATTATCCTGCCGCATTATTTTAGCCACCTGCACACCATCCATACCCGGGAGAAATGCTTTAGTTACCAACAGGTCCGGTTGCCTGCTCCTGACCAGCTTCAGCGCAGTTATACCGTCACCAGCCTCACCCACGACCCAGTTATCGAATCGTGAGAGCTGAGCCTTAATATTCTTTCTCGAGGCACTGTCATTATCTGCCAGTACGACTCTCTGGTTCCCCACGACAATTTGCCTCCTTTATAATGTGCTGCCTTTACTGTAAACAGCAGCTTAAGAAAAAGATGTCCCCTAACAGGTAAACCTGCCGAGGACATCTTTGCCCTACAAATTATATTCCCAAACTACCGGGGCTTAACTCAAAATTTGTTCAACCTCGTCAGCATCTGCATCCATTATATACTGAATACCGGTAATCTCGGCAGCGTCTTTAGTTAGTGCAACCACATCATTCCTGTTGAGGTATTCCAGTGCGAATTTACGGGATCCACACATGAATTGACGCAGTCCTTGAGCCAGACGCTCAAAGTAGGTGTGTACGCCGATAGCACCTGCCGGCAGGCGGTTAAACGCTTCGGCCCCAAGTTTCTCCTTAAGTTCGGTAGCACCGATAAAGATTTGATCCATAGTCTCACCGTACTTCTTGTATTCGGCGGGAATTTTACCGTTCTTAATTGCCTCTCCTACGGTCTTACCAACCATAGCAGCACTAAGGGCGGAACGGGCCATACCAATAGCTTTTGTATAAGGGGCACCGATGGCCAGACCTTTGTACATGTGGTCTTCCAGGGTAAATCCGCCGGCAATGGCCACAGGAGGTACGTAAGCACCTTTTGCTGCCAACTTGTCGCAGTACTTCACGAGCATTGCCTGCAGGTATACGGTGGGAACTCCCCACTCGTTCATCATCCGCCAGGGGCTCATACCGGTTCCACCACCGGCACCGTCAACGGTCAAAAGATCCAGCTTGGCATCGGAAGCAAATTTTACGGCCCGGGCCAGGTCAGCAGGCCTGTAAGCACCGGTCTTTAAGAATACATATTTGGCTCCGGCATTACGCAGTGCTTCCACGCGAGCCATAAAGCTTTCCTGCTCTACCATGCCAATACGGGAATGACGTTCAAATTCTGTAAATGATCCGGCCTTGAAAGCTTCCTGCACCTTTGCATCATCTGGATCCGGCATCACTATATAGCCACGGCTCTTCAGCTGCTGTGCCCTTTCCAGGGTATCCAGCTTCACCTCGCCGCCAATATCCTTGGCGCCCTGGCCCCATTTGATTTCCACGGCCTCAACGCCCAGTTTATCCAAAGCATATTCCTGCACACCCAGCTTTGTATCTTCTACGTTAGCCTGTACCGCAATAAAACCTTTACCGTTTGACCAATCCTGGAAATCCTTTACCCTGCGCTCCAGATTTGGGGAATGTACTACACGGCCATCTTTAATTTCCACATTGGGATCCATGGCACTGACGTTCTCACCAATTACTATGCCTGCACCGGAAATGGCAGCACCTGCAGCCAGGTGATCCCAGTTATTAGCAGCCACGTTGGTAGAACCCATACCGGCTACAACGATGGGCAGGTCCAACTTGAGGTCACCCTTGGAACCAAAGGCGGTCTCAAGATTGACAGCCGGGAAAATAGCCTTATCAGGATCAGCTTCGATCCCTTGAGCACCCACTGCTGTACCCATTATGTTAAAATGTGAATAATCGACAGGATAATCTTTTTCCGAAGCGGAAGTAGTCTTCCCAAAGGGCTGTGGGTAAAGCACTTCTTTACCCCTGATGGCAGATTTTCCGATTTCACACAGGCCCGGACATCCGTCCAAGCAGGTTACACACATACCGCTGAAAGGACATTTGCTGTCACCGGTACGCAGTTTGGTTCTGGTTGCTGCACTGGCATTAATTCCATTACTAAAACTCATTTTCCATCCTCCTAAAATAAATTAATCATATAGTTACTTAATAAAGTACATTAAGTAAAATTATCTCTCTAATCTTTATATATCTCTTTCAACATACTTAACTACTTTAACCATCTATCGACCTCCCTGTTGAAGTTAAATATATAAAAGGTTGTTCACCTTTAATAACTTTTCAAATACTCCTCAATCTCCCACTGGTGCACCTGCAGGTGAAACCGTTCCAGCTCGTTTTCCTTTGTTTTCATGAAGCGCTGCCGGATGTGTCCGCCCAGTGCCTCGCCTATGACGTCATCTGTATTTAGCGCTTTTAACGCTTCTTCCAGCCTGGGTGGCAGCCCCATTTCCCTTCTCAGTCTACGGATATCTACTGATTCGCTGGAATCTCCGGATACCGCATCGGGACAGGACATTTTCTTTTCCACCCCGTCCAGGCCGGCCTTCATAGTTACCGCCAGTGCTAGGTAGGGGTTTGAGGCCGGGTCCGGGCTTCTTAGTACTACACTGGGACCTTTGCCAGGCTGATTTTCAACCCGCAGCATGGTGCTCCTATTTTCCGCGGACCAGCTGGCCAGCACAGGTGCCAGATCATTCAGGGCCAGCCGTTTATATGAATTAATCAGCGGGTTGGTTATGGCCGTTATAGCCCTGGCATGGTATAAAATGCCCCCGGTATAGTTGTAAAGAATTTCACTGTGCCCTTTATGCGCCTGTGGGTCATGAAAGATATTTTCCGTCTCTTCCCAGAGGGAATAATGCAAGTGCATCCCCGAACCATTGTGATCAGCAAGGGGCTTGGGCATAAATGTAGCATGCAGCCCATGTCTCTGGGCAATAGTACGGACCACAAATTTAAAAGTTGCAATACTGTCCGCCATAGTTAGAGCATTATCTTCTTTCAGGAAAATCTCGTGCTGTCCTGGAGCTATTTCATGGTGGGACGAGGAAACATCAAAACCCATTTCCTGCAGCGTAAGCACCATGTCACGCCTGGCATTCTCCCCCATATCTACCGGGGTCATGTCACAGTACCCGGCCTGGTCATGCGTAACCACGGTGGGCTTACCCCTCTCATCAGTATGAAATAGGAAAAATTCTACCTCTGCCCCCACCTGCAGGTCCAATCCTGCATTAGAGTATTCATTAATCACATTACGCAGTGCTAAGCGAGAGCACCCTCCAAATGGAGACCCGTCCGGAGCGGCCACGTCACATATAAGCCGGGCCACCGCCCCTTCCCGCGGTCGCCAGGGAAAAATAACAAAGGTGCTGGGGTCCGGGTAAAGGTAAACAGACGATTCCCTAAAGCCTGTGGATCCCTCTATAACCGAACTGTCAAAACTGATTTGGCCGTTCAGTGCTCTTTCCAGCTCCTCAATGGTAATGGCGATATTTTTTAAAGACCCCAGTATATTGGTAAATTGAAGGCGTATAAACTTTACGTCGTATTCACGTGCTTTTTCTATTACATCTTGCTTTGTAAAAGCTTTCACCTTGTCATTCCTCCAATAATTTCCAACAAAATAAAAAGCGTCCTTCCAGGGGTTAATGCGATTAACATTAACTCGTGGAAAGGACGCCATTGCCCTTTTATTTGCATAATATTTATCTATAAGTATAGCACTTAAATTTATAAAAGCAATACCTATTTTTTTATTATACAACATACAATATATGGAGGATATTAGTTACCGGTTTTGCAAGGTTATAACAGTTTGTTTGGCCACCTTCATCATACTTACACAACGATCCATACTAAGCTTTTGCAAGTATCGGAAAGCGTCCGCCTCATTCATGCCCTTCTTTTCCATCAATAATCCCTTGGCGCGCTCTACCACTTTCCGTGTTTCCAGTTCCTGGCGCAGCTTTCCGGTTTCCTTTTCCAGAAGCTTTACCCGCCTGAAATTTACCAGGGCCGATTCAAGTATAGGGAAAACCGAGGTTTCCTGTACCGGTTTGGTGAGCAAACCGAAAACCCCCCCGGCAGCGGCCATATCTACTATTAGCCGGTGATCATAGGGAAAGGTTAAAACCACCGACACCACCCGCCGCTCCTCCAGCACCCTTATTAATTGCATTTCTCCGAAACCCGGCAAATCGACATCCAGTACCAGTAATTCAGGCTCTGTCTGGGAAACCAGGTGCAAAGTAGTCTTTACATCTTCCGCCTCACCGACCACCAGGTAACCCGCCTGCTTGAGTATTTCCCGCAACTGCTTCCTGAAGCCTTTTTCCTTATCTGCAATTACAATCCTGGCACCATTCATTCGGACACCTCTAAAGCGTCTATTCTTGTAATATTTTAACACGGTGGAAAAAAAAATAATAGACAGGGTTAATTCTGTCGCAATCCGAGGCCATAAATGCATAAACATAATAGTGTACAATGTCTGTTAATGCCGCCAACGGTGCCGGCATAGGCGTAAAGTGCATTCATTTGTCTCTCGATAATTGGTATAGTTGGATTAAGGAGGGTAAATTTTTGAACAGCAAAGGAAAATTTAAAAAAGTATTTCCAGGCGGGAACACAAGCCAAGGCTTTTACTCATTTTATGATTATATCATCGAACCCGATGCCACCCGTATTTTTGTCATCAAAGGCGGACCGGGGGTGGGTAAGTCCACATTTATGCGTAAAATAGGCGAGACCATGCTGGAAAAAGGCTATGATGTGGAATTCCACTGCTGCTCCTCAGATAACGACTCATTGGACGGCATCGTAATACCGTCCATCAGGGTAGCCATGCTGGACGGAACAGCACCACACGTGGTAGATCCCAAAAACCCGGGCGCCGTGGACGTAATAATACATCTAGGCGATCACTGGAACGAAGAAGGTTTAAGAGCCAACAAAAAAGAAATTTTGGCCACCAACAAGGAAGTGGGGAGACTTTTCAAGCGCGCCTATTCCTACCTGGGTGCGGCAAAAATATTCCTGGACGAAGTAAAGTCCTATTACCGGGATACAGGCGCCCTAGATGTGGGGGCTCTGGATAAAAAGGTTTTGGAACTCACTCACCAAATATTTGAAGGTAAGCCCCGTCAGACTGACAGCCCCAAAGCCAGGCATTTATTCGCCACCGCCATTACCCCTAAAGGGCCGGAAAGCCACCTGGACAGCATAGTTGCTGATGTAGAAACACGCTACATCATTAACGGCGATGACGGCACCGGCAAAAATACATTGGTGCGCCGACTCATGGAAGCAGCATTAATGAGAGGACATCACGTAGAAGCATACCACTGCGCTCTGGATCCCGCACTGGTAGACCACCTGGTGATACCGGACATCGGGATAGCGGTGATCAACGCCGTGGAACCTCACTACTTTAAACCCTTAAACGGAGATAAGGTTGTTGACACCACAGAGTTCGTAAACGCAGTTATCAATGAAAAGTTCCTGGCTGAGAAGAAAGTAGCCCGGGAATTGTACCGCCTGAGCATGGAACAGGCCATCCGGTTCATTTCCCAGGCCAAACAGGAACACGACGAAATGGAAAAATACTACGTGCCTTTCATGGATTTCGAGGCCATCAATATCCGAAGAGAACAAACCATGGATCACATACTGGATCTGGCAGCCCAAGTAAACGGTAACTAACAAGTCTCTTATTACACAAATCTCCTCACCGGGATGTAACCCAGGAGGAGATTTTTTTTCATAGAAAAACCTGCTACACCATGGCAGGGTCTAGCATAAAAATTTATTTTTTCAACACAAAAGAACCGTCCCATTGTGTTCATGGTGCCCAAGATTATCTTTCTAAAAACCAAATTAATTCTAATATGTTAATACGAACTATCCACCATGCTATAGAACGTAAGCAAACAATGGAAGCACTTCAAGCGTCTGAGGAAAGATACCGCGCGGTTTTTGAAAACACCGGGACTGCCACTGTAATAATTGAAGCGGATATGACATTGTCATTGACAAATACAAAGTTTCAACAACTTTCAGGTTATACCAAAGCTGAACTGGAGGGAATAAGAAGCTGGCCGGAATTTGTTTCAGGAAACGATTTATCCCCTGGCAACTATGAGTTTAAATTTTGCCGCAGGGATGGGAACGAAAGAGATGTTTTTACTATGGTTGAAATGATGCCCCGCACGAGGGAAAAAATAATTTCCCTCTTAGACATTACGGAACAAAAAAGAGTAGAAGAACGAATTAGATACCTAAGTTTTCATGACAAATTAACAGGCTTGCACAACCGGACCTTCTTTGAAGAAGAACTAAAACGTTTAAATGCTCCAAGGCAACTGCCTTTGAGCATAATAATCGCGGATGTCAATGGCCTTAAGTTGACTAATGATGCGTTTGGACACAATAAAGGTGACGAACTTTTAGCAAACATAGCTCAGATTATAAAGGATTCCTGCAGGAAAGAAGATATCATTTGTCGCTGGGGTGGGGATGAATTTGCAATTCTCTTACCACAAACTAACAAGGACATTGCTGTGCAGATTGGTTGTCGCATAAATCAATCCTGTAAAAAGGCGGCTAAAAAACCGATCAAACCAAGTATCGCTTTGGGCATTGCCTCCAAGGAAGATGTTTTACAGAAAGTTGAAATGGTTATTGCTCAAGCAGAGGACCGTATGTATCGCAACAAGCTTACTGAAAGAAAAAGTAGTCGTAGTGCTATTATTTATTCTTTACAGCGTACTTTAAAGGAAAAAACACATGAAACAGAAGAACACGCCGAGCGCTTGAGGCTGCTTAGTAAGAGTATGGGACAAGCCCTTGGTCTATCGAGTAATGAATTGGACGAGTTATCCCTTTTAGCATCATTGCATGACATAGGTAAGGTAGCAATACCTGACCAAATTTTGAAAAAACCCGGTAAACTTACTCATAAAGAGTGGGCAACCATGAAGAAACATCCTGAAATAGGTTTTCGTATTGCTTAGGCGTCTTTCGAGCTGTCACATATAGCCGAAACTATTTTGTCGCACCATGAACGCTGGGATGGAACTGGATATCCCCAGGGGCAAAAAGGAAATGAAATACCACTTCATTCAAGAATCATTGCCATAGTGGATGCCTTTGACGTGATGATCCATGGGCGACCATATAAAAAGAGTATTTCCAAAGTGGAAGCTTTAGATGAACTAAGAAGAGAGGCTGGGGCTCAATTTGATCCGGAATTAGTTAAAAAATTCTTGAATTTGATTTTTTAGCAACCATAAGTGGGTTTATCATAACATTAATCAGCGCTACCAAAGGCAACCTCTATCACAATTTCATTATCAGGAAAGATAGTAATCTTCTTGACCAATAACCTGGTGACATGTGAACGTTCTTCATTGTCCAGGGTCTCTAACCTACTTACTACTTGCATAGCGAGTTCCTTTAACTTCATTAAACCACCTTCCTGCTGCTCATTCACTTCAAGCTTTTGTTCAATTTCAAAAGCCTATCTTCACAGTTTTTTCGGCTCTCGTTTATATCTTTAGAGGCTTTTTCAAATTCGTCCAGCTCCACTAAACCCTTCCTAAATGCTGTAAAAATCCTTGCAGCGGTTTCTTCATTTATTGCCAGGCTGCTTTTCTCCGATAGATAACGATAGCCTTATATCCTGGGGTTATGGGTCAATAAGCCGCTGCGTGCCTTAGATAACTTTCCAAACTTAGAGCGAACTTTGAATTTTTCTCTTTCATATTCTGCGATAGCCCCTCTCAAGCTGTAGAAAAGCCGCCCTTCAGGAGTGTCTGTCCATTCAAAATTGACAAATTCAAGCTGGCAGCCTGCTTTTTCAATAGTATCAACTAACATTAGCTGGTGGGCCAGTTTACGGGAAAGGCGGTCAGGGTCATAAACAATAAAGTGTTTGCATTCAGGGTTTTTGCAGGCTTCTAATGCACCCTGCAGCCCTGGCCGCTCTAATACTGCTCCCGTAATACCTTCATCTTTAAAGATTAGAGTACCGGCACCGATTTCTTTAGCCTTTTCAAGACAAGCTTCTTCCTGTCCTGATAAGCTATATCCATGCTTTACCTGTTCTTCAGTAGATACGCGTATATAAATGATAGCTAACAACGTTTAGCTATAGTCCCTCCTTTTTCTTTGTGCAACTTTTCTACCAGACGATTATAGATATACCTCCTCGCTTCAGATAGTACCTCGCGGCCATCATTTTTGTCGGCATAATTAACTACAACCTTGTATTTGGTTCCCAGTTTATTTTTCAAAATGGACACCCCTCGCATAATATCTTTTCAGTAGATTCTACGCTGCTCAATGATTGTCCTAAAACTAAAAAAACCCGGGATTTATATTTAATCCCGGGTTTATGTCCTGGCTATTCCACTGTAAGCTACGGTATTATCCAAATTCATGCTTACCGCCTTCCTTTCCTGCTTTTCCGGTTCCACCTGCTCGTTGATTAAGTGTCTGACCGTTGTTTCATATGTCGGTCAATTCACTTAGCCGGTCATTTATTGTTTCAAGCTGCTCTTCTAATGCTTGTTTTCTGTTAATTATTAAAATATAGTTGTTTTGTTATTGCAAATTGACCTAAACCCAATTTTTCCAGGCCAATAAATTTGTAGATGTATTTTTTTCCCACTTTTCTTTTCTTAAAAAGACCGATTTCCTCTAACCTATTTAGATCCTTGCGTGCAGTTTCATACGATATTTTATATTTTTTCTCATATTCGCTTATGGTAATATAGTTCCTTTCTGTCTTTATAAAATATGCTAAACATTTCCTTTGACGTATAGTTAACAAAATAACATTGCGTTCTAGGTAATCAAAGATAAGCAACCTACCATATTCCTTGCCAAGTCTACTTAGTACATTAATGATCGAATCTATCATCATTTTAATGTTAAATTCGATAAAGTAAGTTAGATCACTTGAGTTGTCCTCAGTGTTTTGAATTGCCTTGTAGTATTTATTTTTTTGCTCGTTTATCACTGTTGATATCGAAAAAAACTTAAAAAACTCATAGCCATGTTGTAGCAAATACATATATTGAAATACACGAGCTGTCCTGCCGTTGCCGTCAAAAAAGGGATGGGTATATACAAAATAAAAGTGTATGATAGATGCTTTTTCAACGGGATGTAAATTTTGTTTGGATTGAATAAAGTGGATCAAGTCATCCATCATCGGTTGAACTTCCGTATGTGGTGGTCCTTCATAGATTGTCCTTTGATTGGTATAATCCCAAACAATGACACTATCATCCCTATATTTTTCACAGATACTTTCTTTATCCAAAGTGTGCTGTGTTATTATTCTATACACTTCAAGAACTGTATTTTCATCAATTTCTTTATGGATATTTTCAAGAACATACTCTAATGCTTTGTAATTATTTAGAATCATTTGTTCACTTACATTTACAGGCTTTATTTGTTTCTCTATTAATTCTTTTGACCTCTTTTTTGTCGAAAAAGCTCCTTCTATAACACTAGAATTAAAGGCCTCGTCTATAAGGGCGTCCATAATCAGTGCTTTCTCAGATTTTGGCACTTTCTTAAAAATGGCATCTATGTAACTATATGCCGTATGTTTTGCATGCTTTTCAATTATATCCAGTTGTTCCTGATAGGGAGTTGGGCATAACCAAAAATTTTCACCTAGTTGATCTAGTAAAGGTACTTTTTTGCCAATTTTCTTTCTGTACTCAATGAATTTTGGCCAAAATTCATTGAGTTTGAATCCAGGAGGAAGTCGATACATAATTTCCCTTTTAGTAAGGTATCTTGTTGTGAATATCTCATATAATTTGTCCAAATCTGAAATCTCTTCCGGTGCAATTGGCTCATTTGGCTCACTCATATTATCATCAACTTCCTCGCATAAATTTTTTAGACTATTTTACTACTAATTTGCTACTACTGCAAGCTCTATCAAGCCTTAATTGCCAGGGGTTAAGGCAATTTGACCTATAAACGTTATTATTTTGTTTTTAGTTTTGTTTTCACCATGTTTGGCTACCAGAACGACCCTTCACGTAGTAGATCCCAAAAACCCGGGCGCCGTGGACGTAATAATTCATTTAGGCGACCACTGGAACGAAGAAGGTCTAAGAGCCAACAAAAAAGAAATTTTGGCCATTAAAAAGGAAGTGGGAAGACTTTTCAAGCGCGCCTATTCCTACCTGGGTGCGGCAAAAATATTCCTGGACGAAGTAAAGTCCTATTACCGGGATACAGGCGCCCTAGATGTGGGGGCTCTGGATAAAAAGGTTTTGGAACTCACTCACCAAATATTTGAAGGTAAGCCCCGTCAGACTGACAGCCCCAAAGCCAGGCATTTATTCGCCACCGCCATTACCCCTAAAGGGCCGGAAAGCCACCTGGACAGCATAGTTGCTGATGTAGAAACACGCTACATCATTAACGGCGATGACGGCACCGGCAAAAATACATTGGTGCGCCGACTCATGGAAGCAGCATTAATGAGAGGACATCACGTAGAAGCATACCACTGCGCTCTGGATCCCGCACTGGTAGACCACCTGGTGATACCGGACATCGGGATAGCGGTGATCAACGCCGTGGAACCTCACTACTTTAAACCCTTAAACGGAGATAAGGTTGTTGACACCACAGAGTTCGTAAACGCAGTTATCAATGAAAAGTTCCTGGCTGAGAAGAAAGTAGCCCGGGAATTGTACCGCCTGAGCATGGAACAGGCCATCCGGTTCATTTCCCAGGCCAAACAGGAACACGACGAAATGGAAAAATACTATGTACCTTACATGGATTTCGAGGCCATCAACACCAGAAGGGAACAAACCATGGCCCGAATACTCGATCTGGCAACCCAGGTTAACGGCAATTAGTACATAAAGAGGCAAGTGGGGACGGTTCCCACTTGCCTCTTTATGCTTTCCACTGCCTTTTTTCTTCATAGAGGTTGTTCTACCTCTCCTTGCTTCCTCATATTTCCCCTGGCCAGGGACGCGAAAACACCACCGATGCAGGTGGCTGCGAACACCAACATTGATGTCCTGGTGCCTTTTACCAACATATCAGCAGGTGCCTGACTTAGTTCCACATTCCCCACGTAAAGGGCAAGTATCAGTGTTACCACGGCCATGCTAACAGCCTGGCCTGTAAGTCTCATGGTACCGATAGTGGAAGAAGCAACCCCTAAAAATTTCTTTTCCACCGAGCCCATCACTGCGTTGGTGTTGGGAGAGGAAAAAAGTGCCAGCCCGGAACCCAGGAGAGCAAGGTTCGCCACCACAAGCCACAGCGGTGTTTGCATGGATAGAAAACAGAATATGAACAGGGCCAGGGCAGTAACTGCCATACCCAGGGATGCCACCACCCTCGGCTGAATCCTATCTGAGAGGGTACCCGCAAAGGGTGACAAAAGAGCCATCAAAACCGGCTGGGAAAGAAGCATAAAACCTGCGGTTTGCGAATTGAACCCTAACACTACCTGCAGGTAAAGGGAAAGCAAAAAAGCCACACCAAAAGTGGCACTATAATTAATAAAGGCCGCCAAATTGGAAAAGGCAAAGGTAGCATTTTTACTAAACAGCTTTAAATGCAACAGTGGGTGCTCCACTTTTAGCTGATGTCTTATGAACAGCACCAACATCACAAGGCCCAGCAATAATGAGTACTTAGCCCAGTGAGACGCGGTCACCGAAGATACTCCGTACATAAGGGCCACCAATCCGACGGCATAAAGAGCAGCACCGGCAAAATCATATTTTTCTCCCCGGGCACCGGCCCACTCCCCTTTTAGCCGGGCCAAAGTAAAAAGCACTGCCAGCACCGCTATCAAAGCCGTGAAATAAAAAATAGATTGCCAGCCCAGATTATGATTTAGAAAACCGCCGAGCACCGGCCCCAGTGATAACCCAATATACACCGAGGCCACAGTAATCCCCAACACCTTTCCCCTTTCCTGAGGTGGAAAAACAGAGGTCAGAATGGCCATGGAGGTGCCGAAAATCATGGCACTGGCTATACCCTGTACCGCTCTAAAAATTATCAGCGCCTCCACCGACCAGGCCAGACCGCATAATACTGAAGCCAGTGCGAAAAAAGAGATTCCAGCAATAAAAACCTTTTTCCTCCCAACAATGTCAGCCAGCCTACCGATAGGCACCAAAAAGGCGGCCGCGGCCAAAATGTAACTGGTGGCCACCCAGCTTAAAAGATAGGCACTACTACTATATTGATGACCTATGGACGGTATGGCAAGGTTTACAGCGCTACCCATAAAGGGTGTCAGAAAAGAGGCCATGGCGGCCACAAGCAGTGTATATCTCTTTAAAGAAGCTTCTTGACTCATTCTATCCCTCCCAGTATTCATAAAAATAGAGAGTGCGGTGCATTATCATATACCTTCTTCAGCAGCAGACGTAGTGTCTCCCTCTCTTCGCCGGTTAACATATTTGTAACATCCAGTATTACTTGTAACGCCAGCCCCTCCAGGGCGGGCCTTATTCTGTATCCCTTATCGGTAACAAACACCATATGAGAGCGCCGGTCATCAGGGCTCCCCTGTCTTGTGACCAGGCCTTCCTTTTCCAGGCGGTCAATTATCCCGCTGGTGGTGGTCCTGTCCTTATGCATTTTGTTGACAAGTTGGATCTGACTAATACCGTCATGCCTCCACAAAAATGCCAGAGTTCCGAACTGGGGAGGCGTAATATTGTAACCGGCAAGCTCCTTTTTAAACTGGGCTGAAAAAATCTGGTGCACCTTGGCCGCCAGGTGGCCCAGGCTTTCTTCAACCTTAAACTCTTCCATGATGGCCATCACCTCCCAATAGTTTTCTTGGGTTTTAGCTTATCATAACACATATTATCAGTATAGTGATTAATTGACTGAAGACTCTTTTTTATCCTAATAACTATCTATTGATCCAACGCTTATCTTTACATTATAAATACATTGTTTCAAACGCATTGACAATGGCAAAAATACGGCTATAAACCTAAATAAATAATGACTGCATCTCTCAGGAATTCTGCTGTTCCGGGTCGATCCCTGTCATAATAAGCTTTAAATCTTTCGTCATCAACATACATCTGAACAACTCCGGCATGGGCTTCTTCATTATAGTTATCCCAATAAAAAATTAGCCATTGACGGTGCAAATCTGCTGCTTCTTGGGCCAATTTCCCCGCGGGGTCACCGGTTTTTAATGCTGCTTGAAGTGTTTCCATAACCTTATTTTCCAGCCCGGTAATTTCATCATATTGTTCCCGGGTCATGTTTTCCAGCTTATTATTGGATCTATTTACCACCTTGTCTCCGTACTTTTCACGGATTTCCGGGCCATATTCCTTTTCATTGTCTGCAATTAACTTTTTCTTAAAGCCCGCAAATTTTTCTTTATCACTCATTACTACACTCCTCTCCTTTGATGCAATTGTTTTTTCAACATTTGCAATTAGTGAATCTAACTGCTTTCTATTATCAATTAGCCTTTGACGGTGTTACCTTTTAGTAGCTGTCTATTATCGTTTCACCCCTGGTACCGGCCCTTCCACCGGTGACGGTATCGGTGTTTATCACCCGATTTCCGTCAAATTGTATGGTGTTTCCTGATAGACATAGTAGTTCAACCAGTTCGAAAATAGTAAATGGGCGTGTCCTCGCCATCTCGCCACTGGAGTGTTTTGCGGGTCATCACCGGGAAAATAGTTTTGCGGCACCGAAATTTTGATTCCTTTCTGTATATCCCGTTCGTATTCTTTTTTTAAGGTAAGGAGGTCATATTCGGAATGACCGGTGATAAAAAACATGCGGCGGTTTTGGGCTGCCACCAAGTAAATACCCGCTTTATCGGATTCAGAGAGTATTTCCAGTTCAGGAACATTCTCAATATCTTCCCGGCGCACTTCCGAGTACCGGGAATGCGGGACATAAAATTCATCGTCAAAACCCCGCAAAAGCTTGACATTTCTTTTATTGACATAATGTTTGAACACGCCAAACAACTTTTGGTTCAATTCATATTTTGGAATACCAAAGTGATAATAAAGTCCGGCCTGGGCCGCCCAACAGATGTAAAAAGTTGAGGTTACATGTTGTTTTGACCATTCCATTATTTCTTTCAATTCATCCCAATAATCCACTTGGTGAAATTCAAAGTGTTCCACCGGTGCTCCTGTAATAACAAGACCATCGAACTTTTCCTTTTTTACTTCTTCAAAAGTTTTGTAAAAAACAGCCAAGTGTTCTGCGGGAGTGTTTTTAGAGTCACGTGTTTTGGTTCGCAAAAGCTCTGTTTCAACTTGCAAGGGAGTGTTGCCGAGCAATCTTAATAATTGTGTTTCTGTAATTATTTTCGTTGGCATTAAGTTTAGTATTAGAATTCTTAGCGGCCGAATATCCTGGTGAACGGCACGGGTTTCGGTCATTACAAATATATTTTCTCCATTGAGGATTTCCACTGCTGGAAGATTATCAGGTATTTTAATTGGCATAAAAACATCCCCTTAGGTCAGTATAAAAACCGCTATCTTCTTACTTCATGCAAGGATCATTTTTTGAAAATTACTCCTATGAATTTGAGGTTCCAAGAGCCTGGTCAAGGTCTTCCAATAAATCATCGACGCTTTCCAGCCCAATGGATAGGCGCACCATGTCAGGAAAGACACCGGCCTTTAGCAACTCTTCTTCGGATAATTGACTGTGGGTGGTTGAAGCCGGGTGTATCACCAGGGATTTTGCGTCACCCACATTGGCCAGATGAGAGAAAACCCGCAAGTTCTCTATGAATCTTTTGCCGGCTTCCAAACCGCCTTTAATGCCAAATGTCATTATCGCCCCGGCGCCCCTGGACAAATATTTTTTTGCCAATGCATAGGACGGGTGACTACTTAGCCCTGGATAAGAAACCCAGTTAACCCGGGGGTGGTTTTCTAAAAAGTTAGCCACTTGTTGCGCATTGCTTACGTGTCGTTCCATTCTTAAAGAAAGGGTTTCCATACCCTGAAGTATCATAAAGGCATTAAAGGGGCTTAAACAAGCGCCTATATCCCTCAAAAGCTGTACTCTGGCCTTGCCGACAAATGCCGCCGGACCCATTTCTTTTGTATATGAAATTCCATGGTAACTGGGGTCAGGTTCAGATAATCCCGGAAATTTATCGTTTTGTGTCCAGTTAAAATTTCCTGAATCTATTATGATGCCGCCCATACTTGTACCATGGCCACCAATAAATTTAGTCATGGAATGAATAACAATGTCAGCGCCAAATTCAAACGGGCGGCATAAAAAGGGGGTTGCAAAAGTACTGTCTACGATGATTGGTATGCCGGCTTCACGGGCCACTTTACCAACCGCTTGCATATCCAGCACATCACACCCGGGATTGCCGATAGTTTCCGCAAAGATGGCTTTTGTCTTATCAGAAATAGCCTTGCGGAAGTTTTCGGGCCGGTCTGGATCCACAAAGTGCACTTTAATCCCCAGGCGGGGTAGGGTATGTTTAAATAAGTTAAACGTTCCCCCGTAAAGGCTGCTTGAGGATACAATCTCATCACCGGCCGATGCAATATTCAATATTGCGGTATAAATGGCGGCATGACCGGAGGAGAGGGCAAGCGCTCCTACCCCTCCTTCCAGTGCGGCCAAACGCTTTTCCAGTACTTCAACGGTGGGGTTACCAATGCGGCTGTAAATATTACCCTCTTCCTTTAAAGCAAACAGATTTGCCGCGTGCTCTGAATCACGAAAAACATAAGATGTGGTTTGATATAGGGGTACTGCCCGGGAAAGTGTTTCACTATCCGGCTGGTAACCGGCATGCAGCGCTACAGTCTCAAAACCCCACTTTTTACCTGCCATTATTTCCCTCCTTATAATGGGTAATGTTTTAAAAAAATTAACCCCTTCACAGATGGAAAGGGTTAATTAATATTAACAACCTCTCATCTGCCAGGACAAACTTGCCCTGAAGGATTTAGCACCAAGTCCGGTTATAATACCGAACGGGTTGCCGGGTTTCATAGGGCCTTTCCCTCCACCACTCTCGATAAGAGCTACCTAAATAACTTTTTTGTTTTAGCTATCATAACATACTATTGTTACAAAACTGTTAAATTCATAGAATTTTTGTAGCAAGTGGGGACGGTTCTTGCTTGCTTCATTAGATAAAGATTGTTTAGGTCATGGCTTTGGGGCCAACATTTATTTGACAGGATTACAGGATTTGCAGGATACTCAAGGGTCAGTAGCTTTGGGGTCTTTGGGAAAAAGATTCAAAAAGAGTTTTTGGTCGTGCCTGTTGGGTCTTCTTTTCGACGGGATTAACGGGATTTAATGGGATGCTCTGGGGTCAGTGGCTTTAAGGTCTTTTAAAGGCAATTTATTAAAAAATAATTCTTTATATTATAATTATAAGTTAGTCCATTAGCTCCGGTTATATGATCACGGCTTTCGGGTTGGGTGTGGCTTTTTAAATAATCCTGTAGATCCTGTTAATCCT
Source organism: Clostridiales bacterium (assembly GCA_016278505.1). Classification (GTDB taxonomy): domain Bacteria; phylum Bacillota; class Desulfotomaculia; order Desulfotomaculales; family VENG01; genus VENG01. The sequence goes on along the minus strand of JADQBQ010000043.1, from coordinate 21,861 downwards.
GTCCAAAAAAATTGTTTGCCCCAAAGCCCTACATACAACGCCTTTAACCCCATTGATCCCGTCAAAAGAACTTCACGCCAGGAAGCAAGTGGGGACGGTTCTTGCTTGCCCCTTTACTCTTCAAAAAGTCCCAGGTCGCGAAGCATTTGCAAGTCTTCCTGTATTGTGCCACCGCAGGTGGTTAAATAATCGCCTACCATCAGGCCGTTGGCGCCGGCTAAAAAGGCCAGGGGTGCAAGTGGCGAAGCCCCTCTTTTCTGCCGCCACAGAGGCATATTACCGCTCCGGGAAGTACCAGGCGGGATATTATTTGCATGGGAAACAATGCCCTTTGGTTTTTGGGAAGGTGTTCCGGGTTATGGGATTAATAATAGAAAACCCCATAATTCAGGAGCGGTATCTCCAAAAGTATACTTTCCTAAACAACAAAAAAAGACCTTAAGAAAAGGTCTTATTCTCCATATTCAATAATTTTATCAGTTATATAATCAAAATCATCCGTATTCATAGTTCCAATATGTTGGTGTAAGCGGATCCCTTCAACATTATGAACATTATTTGGGCTACATTTTACGTATGATTGTTGATCCAAGCCACATTCCCACCAGTTTTTAATAGGTTCTTTGAAACCATCATAATATCCTGGTGGACTTTTTGGGGGCACAGACGTGATTTCAACTATAGTATACCAATCATTTCCAAGATCATTAACAACTAACACTGGTCTAGCTTTCGCTGGCCCGGCTTGCCCTTTATAATAAACTAAAGCTGTAAAAATATCTCCAATATTAGGCACTTCTATTTACCCTTATACTGATCTTCCTCATACCATACTTTGTGATAAGGGTTTTGCGGATCAAGCTCTATCATGCGATCTTTACCAGTTAATGTGTTAGCTTTAGCACTTATTTTATCTAGTTTTGCTTTAAATCCCAGCCGTTTTTTAGCAGTTCCAACAAGGGGCATATTTCCAGCCTCCTTATTCAGTTTATTTCTTTCCTTCTTATTCATATAATACCACCCTTTATGCAATCTATCAATCCTTGATAATATATTATGCCCCAAAACTTAATTTAGAAGATTGTGCAAGTGGGGACGGTTCTTGCTTGCCCTTTTACTCAATTGAAAAATTCCAGATCGCGCAGCATTGCAAAGTCTTCCTGTATAGCACTGCCGCGGGTGGTTAGATAATCGCCTACCATCAGGCCGTTGGCTCCGGCTAAAAAGGCCAGGGGCTGCAAGCGGCGAAGCCCCTCTTTTCTGCCGCCGCAGAGGCGTATTACCGCTCCGGGAAGTACCAGGCGGAATATGGCTATGGCCCGCAATATTTGCAGGGGAGACAGTGCCCTCCGGCTCTGGAGCGGTGTCCCGGGGATGGGATTGAGAAAATTCAAAGGTACCGAATCAATATTAAGCTCTTCTAATTCCATGGCCATTTCCACCTGGTGCTGCAGGGATTCACCCAGGCCCAGTATTCCCCCGGCACAGACCCGTAACCCTGCTTTTTGGGCGTTAATTATAGTCTGCACCCTTTTCTGGTAGGTGTGGGTGGTACAAATCTGCTCAAAATAGCCGGAACACGTTTCCAGATTGTGGTGGTAATTTGACAGTCCAGCCTCTGCAAGCATGCCCGCCTGTTTTTGGTCAATGATACCCAGGGACGCGCACAGGCTAAGGTCAGTTTCCCGACGCAGAAGCAGGAGAGTTTCCAGCACGGTTTCCAGGTCACGCTGGGAGATACCCCTGCCGCTGGTGACAACGGAAAACCTTTTTACGCCTGATTCCTCTACCTTAACGGCGGTGCGGAGTATCTCTTCCGGCTGCAGCATGGGGTACGTCTGCACCTCGGTTTTGTGATGGGCCGACTGGGCACAAAAAGCACAATTTTCGCTGCAGCTGCCCGACCGGGCATTGATAATGGAACACAATTCCACTTCGCTATCGGAAAAGGATTGACGGGTAACCCCTCCGGCAAGGGTTATGAGTTCATAGATTTCTTTCCCTTCCAATTGATTAATTTGAGTTGCTTCCTGTTTATTTACGGGCAGGCCCGTGGTTATCTTTTCTGTTATTGTTTTTAGCACGGGTCTTCCTCCTCGGTTACCTTACTAACAGCTGCATAAGTAATGTCCAGGACTTCTCTTAATTCTGCAAGGCTCATGGAAAGGATTGGCATAAGTATCATTACGTTCCCCAGGGGCCTGATGATTAAGCCATTTTTCCGGGCTTCCAAAACGATCCGGTGGGGAATATTGTATTTAGCCGGGAAAGGTTCCTTGGTTTCTGTGTTTTCGACAATTTCAATTCCCACCATCATACCCTTTTGCCGCACGTCACCAACATGATGAAGCTGGCTAAATTTTTTTAGACCTTCAGTTAAGAACAAAATCTTTTCCTGCAGAGCATCAATTAGTTTATTTTGCTCAAACAATTCCAGGTTGGCCAAAGCGGCGGCGCTTCCCAGCGGGTTTCCCGTATAGGTGTGGCCGTGATAAAAGGTTTTAAACTCATCTATACTACCCAGGAATGCATTATATACTTCATCAGTAGCCATGGTGGCCGCCAGTGGCAGGTAGCCGCCGGTTATTCCCTTGGCCAGGCACATTATATCCGGCTCTACATTTTCATGTTCACAGGCAAACATTTTACCGGTGCGGCCAAATCCCACCGCCACTTCATCGGCAATAAGCAAAACATTGTACCGGGTACAAAGTTCCCGGACTTTGGCCAGGTAACCTTCCGGCGCCACCACCATACCGGCCGCACCCTGCACCAGAGGTTCCACCACCACACCCGCTATTTCATGCCGGTGACGGGCTAACAGTGACTCCATCTCTTTAATGCAATCCATGGAGCAGGTTTCTCTGCTCAGGTTTAACGGGCAACGGTAACAGTTGGGGGCCGGCGCGCTCACAGTTTCGAACAGCAGCCCGGCAAATATTTTATGGAAGAGATCGATACCGCCTACGCTGACCGAGCCCACAGTATCACCGTGGTATGCGTTTGCCAGGGATATAAATTTGCGCTTGGATTTATATTTTTCTTCCCCTTTTTGCTGCCAGTACTGGTAGGCTATCTTCAGGCCGATCTCCACCGCAGTGGAACCGCTTTCGGAATAAAAAACCTTGTTCAGGCCCTGTGGTGTTATTTCCACTAATTTTTTAGCCAGCAACGTCGACGGAACATTGGCCTGACCCAAAAGCGTGCTATGAGCCAGTTTATCCAGCTGTTCTTTAATGGCCCGGTTTATTTCTTCTTTTCGGTGGCCGTGTACAGTAACCCACAGGGAAGAAATACCGTCCAGGTATTTGTTGCCCTCTATGTCATATAGATAGCTGCCTTCCCCTCTTGCGGTTATCAGTGGTTTTTCTTTTTCCCATTCATTCATTTGCGTAAAAGGGTGCCAAACATACTGCTTGTCCCATTTTTCTATCTGTTCCGGTTTAAAATTATGCACAGGTAAACCTCCCTTGTTTAATCTACATATCTCTTAATTAGTAAGCTGGCATTATGCCCTCCAAAACCCAGCGAATTGGACATAACAAGATTTAAATTACGCTTTCGGGCCCGGTTGGGTACAAAATCCAGGTCGCATTCCGGGTCCGGGGTTTCATAATTAACGGTGGGGGGAATAAAGCTGTTTTCCATGGCCAGCAGGCAGGCAATGAATTCCACCGCCCCGGCGGCGCCCAAAAGGTGTCCGGTCATTGATTTGGTTGAACTCACCGGCAGGGAGTAAGCATGAGTACCAAAAACCTGCTTGATACTGAGTGTTTCATTACGGTCGTTCAGTTGTGTGGATGTTCCGTGGGCATTTAAATAGTCAACATCCGCCGGCGAAACTCCGCCCTCCGAAAGGGCAAGGCTCATGGCCCCGGCACCTCCCCTGCCGTCCGGGTCGGGAGCGGTTATATGATGGGCGTCACAGGTTAAACCATACCCGGTGATTTCACCGTATATTTTTGCATCTCGTTTTAAAGCGTGCTGCAGTGTTTCCAGTACCACCACCCCGGCCCCTTCGCCCATTACATAACCGTCCCGGTTTTTATCAAAGGGGCGGCTGGCCTTTTGGGGGCTTTCATTGAGAGTGGACATGGCCCTGGAGGCACAGGTACCGGCAAAAATAAGGGGTGAAAGGGGGGCTTCGGTTCCCCCGGCTATGATTACATCCGCATCTCCCCGCTGCAGGACACGAAATGCGTTGCCGATAACCGCGCTGCCCGAGGCGCAGGCCACCATCACCGTACCGGAAGGCCCCCGGGCGCCGGCCATACCGGCCACAAATGAGGTTGCTGCATTAGGGAAACAATACAGAAAAGAATATGTACTTGCAGCACCGGGTTCTAAATCTTCCACAGAACTCGCCTGCGGCTCAAACTCCTCCAAGGCGGCTATCCCTCCCCTGCTGGTTCCCATTAACACTCCCATTCGCTGCCGGTCTTCTTTTTCGGTGTTCAACCCGGCGTCAGCAATAGCCTGGGTTGCGGCGCCCAGGGCAAATTGACAGAACCCGGGCATCCGGCTGGCCATTTCCGCGTCCATATATTTATCTGCCTTAAAATCTTTAACTTCTGCCGCTATGCCGGTTCGATACCCCGAAGCATCAAACCGCGTGAGTTTATCTATGCCCACCTTCCCCTTTTCCAGGGCTGTCCGGAAATTGTTTTTACCGGTGCCAATGGGCGATATAACCCCTAATCCGGTCACAACCACCCGGTTTTGCATATGCTACTTACACCACCCGGCAGTCGACATTGAAGACCTGACCCGAAATGTAGCCCGCCTCTTCGGAAGCAAGGAAATAAACCATGTTGGCCACATCCTGCGGGCTCCCGGGGCGGCCTGAGGGAATATTCGCCAGTATTTTTTCCCTGGTTCCGGCCGGCAATTGGGCGGTCATGTCGGTTTCAGTGAAACAGGGAACCACCACGTTAACCTTTATGTCCCAGCGGGCTAGCTCCAGGGCCAGCGACTTGCTGAAGGCAATAACGCCGGCCTTTGCCGCGGCGTAATTGGACTGGCCCATTTGCCCTTTTTGTCCCACCACCGAAGCTATGTTGATTACGCGCCCCCGGCGCTGTTTCTGCATTGTTTTCAGGACGGCTTTAGTACAGTTGAAGACGCCTTTTAAGTTGGTGTTTATCACTTGATCCCAGTCATCTTCGGTCATCCTGGCCAGCAGGGCATCCCGGGCAATACCGGCATTGTTTACCAGCACATCTATGCGTCCCCATTCTTCCTTGACCCGGCTTATCATTTCCGCAACATCACCGAAAAGGGAAACATCGGCCCGGCAGGGTAAAGCCTTAATCTTATACCGGGAGATAACCTCCTGTGCCAGTTGGTTGGCTGCCTGGCTGCTGTTTTTATAATTTATAAGCACGTCAAACCCGCCGGCGGCCAGCTTATGTACAATAGCAGCTCCTATACCACGGGCGCCACCTGTTACCAGAGCCACTTTAGAGTGGTTTTCCATTACCGGTCACCCCATCTTTTACTCAAATTAAGGCAAATAAAATATCAGCTTTGGCCACTAAAACATCTCTCACCAGCGCCCGGCATTTTCTTTTGCCGATATTCCCTTTAATCTTCGTTACTTCGGCTTCCAGGCGGATTTCATCTCCTGCCGCCACATCTTTCATAAAAGCAGCTCCGTTAATTCCGGCCAGAAGGGTGCTTTTGCCCCGGTACAGAGAATGACTTAAAACGGCCACCGCCCCCACCTGGGCCATGGCTTCCAGGACCAGTGCCCGGGGTAGTATTTGTTTGCCACCCGGCTCGTCCTGCAAGAAAAATTCGCCGGCGGAAACCCGTTTGTGTCCCATGGCCCGGCTGCCGGGTATTAGCTCACTTATCCCGTCCACCAGCAGGAAAGGGTAACGGTGAGGGATTATGCCTTCAATTTCCCTTGCAGTTAATATCCATTGCATTACCGTTATCCCCCTCGGGCCCGGGAAGGGACAACTTTTCCCAATTCATTCCTTCCCCCACCAGTTCGGTTATCCGGCCCGGTTTATATGTATCAACATCTAAATCAGCATCATAAGGAATGATTCCCACCACCGGGACTCCGGATAACTCTTCAATTAAACCCGGGTTGGTTTTCTCCGCCGGGCCGGCTTCACTTTCATTGAACCCGTTGATAATAATTCCGGCCACTTGAATGCCCCTGGATTTGGCGTACTCTATAGTGAGCAGGGTATGGTTTACCGTCCCCAGGCCGGGCCTGGCCACAATCAAAACCGGCAGGTTAAGCATCTTTGCCAGGTCGGCCATCAAAAACCTGCCCGTTACCGGCACCATGATTCCGCCGGCCCCTTCCACCAGCATAAACCGGTGCCGCTTGCATAATTCCCGGTAGGCTTGTTCAATTTTGTGTACTTCAATATTAACCCCGGAAATTTGGGCTGCCATCGACGGGGCCAGGGGCGGTTCCAGGCGGTAAGGGCTCACCAATTCCACGGGATCATTTATTCCCGCCACTGTCATGGTATACAGGGCATCAACGGAAACCAGGCCGTTACCGGTCTTTTCACTTCCTGACTGCACGGGTTTCATAATGCCCACGTCAAACCCTCTTCGTTTGAGGTTGGCCGCCAGCCCCGCAGTACAGGCCGTCTTCCCCACCCCGGTGTCGGCACCGGTAATAAAGAAACCCCGCATTTTTTATTTCCTCCTTGCGTTTTATTTTCTCTTCCGAGGATCGTTAACCATGAAAACAAAAAGGTTTACAATTAAGAGATAAATAACCTTTTAAAAATTCTACCAGACTCTAACGGCATTGTAAACCTCAAAACGTCTGAGGTTTACAATGCAAGGGTGCTGCAATGCTCACATTGTCCTCTTGTACAGAATCAATCTTTAAACTGTGGTTTTTTCATGTTCTCTGTGCATTCGGGAGGCACCTCTTGATGTTACCTGTGTCAATAATACACCAACGGCCACAATAATCAAGCCGACTACGTCCATCAGTTGGAGCCTGTCACCAAATGCGGCCCAAGCCATTACCATGGTTACTGGAGGGCCTAATTGAACTACTCCCGCCTATAAGAGGCGGGAGATTTTGGTTTCCCTAGAAACCCCGTTCAACTGTACAATTTGAGCCGGGTTTCCTGACCTTATATACCAACGGCAGAACCGAAAGTATTAGCCCGCGCGAGCAGACCTGGCCAGAGAATCCATCCTCAAAAGGTAAGCAAGGCAGACATATTATTGCACCCGGCCGGATACGCTCACAATCCTCCGGTTATGACCACGCACTTTGACCGGTAATATGCTGCCAGAGTTTGTACTTTGATATCAGTTAACTTAAATAGTTAAGCTACTGCAGACTTACAAGCTTTCATACTATCGAAAGGTGTTCCGGTTAACGGTACCTTGTAGAATCTTTGTGTTTTATACTGCTTTAAGTGCCGGTGCAAAAACCGCCAGTGACTCCAGTGGTGCCTATTAAGGTTCTTCTCCGGGATAAGTTGCCGGTACAGTGCAGGCACCTTCTCCTTAAATCTCAGCCCGCGCCGGCCGATTACAAGTGACGCTGCGGTATGAATTGACACTCCCAGCGCTCGCATATACTTCATCTTACCAATGACCGAGGTATAGGCGGCATTTCTCCGGATAACAACAACACCTTCCTTGCGTGCCCGGCTCTCGATACTCTGGTCGATCTTGGCATATGCAAACCTGGTCAGCTTATAGTTACGCTTCTTATTACCGTAAGCCAGGCTGGACTTGCAATCTACGATGTCGAGCTTTTCACCCACCAGTGGTTTTTTTGCTTCCCGGGCAATACCGGAAATAGGAAATGCACCGCCGCTTGTCGAATTTTGAGTTATTATTCCCCAACAATAACCAAAACCAAGCGAGGTGCACATTTATGACAGACCTTCAGTTGGATCTTTTTCCCATGAGTTATTATAACACACTTGGATTTGATAGGGAACTCATTGACTATATTGAATTTGTAGACGATTCGTTTGTATCTGATCTCATCTTACCGTTATACAAGAAGGGCGGACGCATTCCCCATAATCCAATAACCATGTTCCGAGCTCATTATCTGTACTTTACCAAAAATGAAATCAGCTCTTATCGTGACTTAGAGCGTAATTTAAAAAAGCCACAGAACCAAAGTTACCGCAATTTCGTAGGATCACAACGTATACCTTCTCATAATAGCATGAGTGACTTCAGAGCTAAAGTTGGAGTTGAGCTTTTTTACCAGATACTGTTCAAAATTGTTGCACAAGCACTGAAGCTCGACGGTTTCCTAAATCCTACCCTTACTGCTGTAGACTCCAGACCACTATTTGCAAATGTTGGCCGGCCGGGAAAGAAGCACTGTGATTGTGCTGATAAAAAGAAATGCTCTTGCCCAAAAACATTCACTGACCCGGACGCCGCTGTAGGCAGTATGCGTAACAAAACCAACATGAACAAATACTTTGTCGGCTATCGCAAACATACTATCGTTAGCCATTCTAAGCTAGGCCCGGTACCGCTGATCTCGATAACTTTACCTGCTAATGTACATGACGTAAAGGTACTACTCCCACTGTTGGAAAAACTAGATCAGGTAGAAGACCTTAAGCTTGAATACCTGGTGGCTGACCTCGGTTATTTTGATCATGATGTGAACGTTGAAACCCTGGCCAAGCACGATGTGATTTTAACAACTGGCGTTAAGAAAAACACTGTGCTGCCAGAGGATATGAATAAGGACCGACAATTCCTTTGCCCACAAGACAAGCCACTAATATGGGATAGGTTTGATAAAGAAACTATGGATATATGGTTTATAGGAGATGAAAAGCACTGCCAACGCTGTCTTTTCAACCCAACTTGCAATAAGTATTTTCACCAGAACTATTGGGAGAATCCTCTGATCAACAGCCCGGTACCGCTTGGCTCGAAGCTGCACAAGGAGTTTCAAAAGTTTCGCAAACAGGTAGAGCTCAATTTTGCTATAGAATCAAATTCCCTGGACTCAGTTATGCGGCATAAGAAGTTGCCGGTCAGACGCCTTCCCAGAGTAGAGATATTCAGTATTATGGCGGATACCTTCAGGCTAATCAAACTCATGATACGACACATGCAGGATATAGCCGTTCCTGAAGGGAGAGACAAAACCTTGGAGGCCATGAAAGTCAAGCATTATGCCTACCCATCTAGTGCTTAATGCATATCAATGTTATAGATTAAAATTTACAAAAACCGTTATCCACAGGGTACGTGTGTCCTTTTTTGGGGGTCCAGTACTAAGATGGAATAACTTGGGCCTGCTGAACACAACAAAAAACCAATAAAATCAAGGATTTAGGAGCATATTTGTCGAAATTATATGCATGGAAAACATTGTAAAAATTGAAAAAACCGTGCATTTGGAGGCACAATATATTCCGTAAAATGGAAAATCAACTTTATCTCGAAGAATTTGTACTGCCCTTTGAGGGCAAATTGAAAGCTGATAACCGCTGGGTAAAACTGGCTAAAATTATCCCTTGGCAAAGCATCGAAGAACGCTATACCAATCTTTTTCCCAGCAACCGCGGGCAGAAGGCGAAACCCGTACGAATGGCCCTTGGAGCCTTAATCATAAAAGAAAGATGCGGCTACAGCGATCGTGAAACAGTGGAGCAGATAACTGAGAATCCCTATCTGCAATACTTCATCGGCTTAAAGGAATACCAGGACCAGCCACCATTCGACCCATCTCTGATGGTCCATTTTCGTAAGCGTTTTGGTACCGAAGCCCTAAAGGATATTAACGAAGAAATCTGCCTGGCAGCCGGGAAAGCGGAAGAGCAAAAGGATGACGATGACAACAAGCCGGAACCGCCCTCAGATGGCCATAAATCGGAAGAATCCAATAACCCGGAAAGAAAAGCTTCTTCCTTCATAACATATCCGGTCAACCAAGGCAAACTCATCTTGGACGCCACCTGCGCCCGGCAGATATACGCTTCCCCACTGACTTATCTTTGCTTAACGATGCCTGAGAGAAGTTGGATGACATTATCGACATAGTACACAAGAATCTTGGGAAGCCAGGCAAAAGACCGCGCACCTACCGTCAGATAGCCCGTAAAGCCTTTCTCAGCATTGCTCGAAACAAGAAACCTAGAAAGAAAGGTATCCGCAAAGCCGTTGGCAAGCAACTGCGCTATGTTCGACGCAACCTTGGTGCCGTAGATCGCCTGCTTGCTGTGGCCGGCGATGGTCATGGCCTGAGTCAGAAGCATCAGGAAACATTGGGCACCATCCGTGAAGTCTATGAACAGCAGCTCCACATGTATGCCCACCGCACTCATAAGATAGCCGATCGTATTGTCAGCCTCAGTCAACCGCATGTTCGTCCCATCGTAGGGGTAAAACTACAGCCGATGTCGAGTTCGGTGCTAAAGTAGCTATCAGCATTGTACGCCTACGTGGAAACACTGAGTTGGGACGCCTTCAATGAGGGTAAAACCTTAATAGAATCGGTTGAAAGCTACCGCAAAAGATACGGGTACTATCCCGAAGTCGTTCAAGCTGACAAGATTTACCGAAACAGGGGGAATCTCCGATACTGTGAAGAACGTGATATACGACTCAGCGGACCAAGGCTTGGAAGACCACCGGCTGACAGAGAGAAACAAAAAGACCAGAAACGCCTTGAACGACAAGATGCCAGCGAACGTAATGCGGTCGAGGGCAAGTTTGGAGAAGGTAAACGTCGCTATGGCCTGGCACGTATCATGGCGCGTCTAAAGGAGACCTCTGAAAGTGTTATCTATCTAGGGCCTGCTGAACACAACAAAAACCCAATAAAATCAAGGGTTTAGGAGCATATTTGTCGAAGTAAGATGCATGGAAAACATGGCAAAACTTGAAAAAACCGTGCACCTGGAGGCATAATATGTTCCGTAAAATGGAAAATCAACTATATCTCGAAGAATTTGTATTGCCCTTTGAAGGCAAATTAAAAGCTGATAATCGTTGGGTAAAACTGGCTAAAATTATCCCTTGGCAGAGCATTGAAGAACGCTATGCTAATCTTTTTCCCAGCAACCGTGGGCAGAAGGCTAAACCCGTTCGAATGGCACTTGGTGCCTTGATCATAAAAGAAAAGTGTGGCTACAGCGACCGTGAAACAGTGGAGCAGATCACTGAAAATCCGTATCTGCAATATGTGTGTCACGAAGACATGAAAGGATGGTGGCAACACTAAAATTTCATGTCATGCTCTATGAAAGATGAGGGTGGGCCCCTCGGCATCGCTTTACAGGAAGGGGTGTCAAACTACTTCAAGGTGCTGCAGTCAAAATCTGTGGTGCTGAGCGTTGAAGAAAAAGGCTGTACGAAACAGTCAAGTGTAAATCATGGAGTCGAGCGAAAGCGAACCGCGGATGACGCGTCGTAATACGGTATTTAGAATTGTCAAAACCGGGCAGGTATTGGGCCCAGGGATAAGCCTGGAAAAAACCTGTTTACTGACCAGGCGGCAATCGGCGTAAATGCGGCGAGAACATGATTTAGGCTTTCATAGGGAACGTGAGAACCTTATCATGGATGCCAACGGAAAACTCAAATGTTTGAAGCATAAGAGTGAATACGAATGACATGATAAGGGGCGGACCTGCTCGTAGTAGTGAGGAAGCAACTGTAATGGTTGTGGAGCGAAGGGGCAGGGTCATCGAATTCTGGGAATGTCAACCATTCGTAATGGGAGGAACATTTTGGACAGAAGGAAACCGTACGAGATATCACAAAAAGCAGTACTCCTAGCCTTTCGCAAGGTCAAAGCAAATCAAGGCGTAGCAGGAATTGATGGAACCACCATTGAGAAGTATGAGCAAAATCTGAGAAACAACTTATATAAGCTTTGGAACCGGATGTCATCAGGCAGTTATATCCCAAAACCGGTACTGGGTGTTGAGATTCCGAAAAAGAACGGCGGAATAAGACTATTGGGGATTCCCACAGTAGAAGACCGCATAGCCCAAATGACTGCCCGATTATACTTCGAGCCCCTGGTGGAACCAATCTTCTGCGAAGACTCCTATGGCTATAGACCAAACAAATCTGCATTGGACGCCATACAGAAAACCCGAGAAAGGTGCTGGAAGACAGACTGGGTAGTGGAATTTGACATCAAAGGACTATTTGACAATCTAGATCATGAGTTGCTAATGAAGGCTGTTGCTAAGCACACTGATAATCCGTGGGTGCTTCTTTACATTGCTAGATGGCTTAAAATACCTATGATAATGCCCAATGGAGAGACCAAGGAGAGGACTTCCGGAACACCTCAAGGGGCATTATGCTAAGCTTAGCATAAGCCCCCTTATTGGCCAACGCCTACCTTAATGCGTTTGACTGGTCCATCGCCAAGGCATGGGAAGAAAAAAAACCCGATATCCATATACAGCCAAGAGTAATAAAATTCAATCATTGAGGAAACGAAGCAAGCTAAAACCAGCCTATTTGGTAAGGTATGCCGACGATTGGGTTCTTATCACAGATACGAAATCCAACGCAGAAAAATGGAAAAAACGATTGCAAAATTACCTTCAGACGCGACTCAAACTGACACTGTCGAATGAAAAGACGAAAATTACCTGCGTTAAAAAAAGGCCCATTGAATTTCTTGGATTTACCTACAAGGTTGTCCCATCAGGGATATCCAGGATAGGACATAAATCCAGAACTCGACCCAACCCTAACCGACTGAAGAATAAGATGATTGAAGTTCGAAAACAGGTCAAACGGATTAGGAAACGTGCTAACTTAGACCTGGCAATTTATCAAATTCACAGGGTCAATGGTATCATACGCGGCTTAATTAATTACTATCAGGCTGCAACCTATGTTAATTCAGACCTTGCGAAATATGCCTGGGATATCTCACGATTGGCCTATCGGGAAATCAAAAAGCTGGGAGGCAAATGGGTTCCGGCACATCAAACAAACAACCTGATGACCGTTCATAGCCAGTACCTTTCCAAGATACCCGCTATCGAATATTACAATCAAACAATTGGGGTCACCTCACTACGATTTTGTAAATGGACTAAAACAAAGCTGAAGACTCAGGATGAAACCCCATATACCCCAGAAGGTAGGGAACGGTATCAAAAGCGTACCGGTAAAAGGCAAGCACTTCCAAGAAATGATGAATTACTCGGCAATCATTTGATGGAAAAAATCACCCATAACCGGGGAAGCCCAAGGTACAACTTCGAGTACTTTCTCAACCGGGGTTATGCCCTTAACAGAGACAAAAGCAAATGCAGAATCTGTAATATAGAACTCAATGCAACCAATATTGAATTTCACCACATTCAAGAACATTTGCCTCTTGCATCACTTAATCGGGTGCCTAATCTAGCCAGTGTCTGCAAAGCATGCCACATATTGATTCATAGTAATTCGGACAATGTAAAGCTGACCAAAGCGATACAAAACAAACTAAACAGGATGAGAAAAAAGTTGAATTACGCTTGCGTTAAAGGTTGATGGAGCGCCGGATGAGGTTAAAGTCTCACGTCCGGTGTGAAGCGGGGGAAAAGGGCTTCCGAACGATATTACTTTATCGGTAATATGCGTGGAAGACCCTTACCTATCGCTGTCCTGGGGGTGAAACTCCCCCGTGCTACTCACCTTCATCGGCCTAAAGGAATACCAGGACCGGCCACCATTTGACCCTTCCCTTATGGTCCACTTCCGTAAGCGCTTTGGAAGCGAAGCGCTAAAAGATATCAACGAAAAAATCTGCATGGCAGCCAGGAAATCGGAAGAGAAAAGAAATGACGACGATGACAACAAATCGGGACCGCCCTCAGATGGCCATAAACCGGAAGAATCCAATAAGTCAGGAAGAAAAGCTTCTTCCTTCATAACATATCCGGTCAACCAAGGTAAACTCATCCTGGACGCTACCTGCGCCCCCGCAGACATACGCTATCCCACTGACCTATCCCTACTTAACGAAGCCAGGGAGAAGTTGGATGACATTATCGACATAGTACATAAGAATCTTGGTAAGCCAGGCAAAAGACCGCGCACTTACCGTCAGATAGCTCGTAAAGCCTTTCTAAGCATTGCTCGAAACAAGAAACCTGGAAAGAAAGGTATCCGCAAAGCCGTTGGCAAGCAACTACGCTATGTTCGACGCAACCTGGGTGCTGTAGATCGCCTGCTTGCTGTGGCCGGCGATGGTCATGGCTTGAGTCAGAAACATCTAGAAGCATTGAGCACCATTCGTGTACTCTACGAACAGCAGCTCTACATGTACACCCACCGCACCCATAAGATAACCGATCGTATTGTCAGCATCAGTCAGCCGCATGTTCGTCCCATCGTTAGAGGTAAAGCTACAGCCAATGTTGAGTTTGGTGCCAAAGTTGCCATCAGCATTGTAGACGGTTACGCCTACGTGGAAACGCTGAGTTGGGACGCCTTTAATGAGGGTAAAACCTTAATAGAAACGTGTGAACGCTACCGAAAACGGTACGGGCACTATCCTAAAGTCGTTCAGGCCGATAAGATTTACCGAAACAGAGAGAACCTTCGGTACTGTGAGGAACGTGATATACGACTCAGCGGGCCAAAGCTAGGGAGACCACCGGCTGACAAAGAGAAACAGAAAGATCAGAAACGCCTGGAACGACAAGATGCCAGTGAACGTAATGCAGTGGAGGCAAAATTCGGCGAAGGCAAGCGCCGATATGGCCTGGCACGTATTATGGCGCGCCTTAAAAAGACCGCCCGAAAAAGGGAGTATAGGCTCCTTGTTCTTTTTTCTGCGACACCTGTTCCGGCATAATTTGGCTTTTGTTGGAACCTCATTATGGTATTTTAATTGATTAAAGTTGACTGTTCAGCAAGCCCTAATTTGACTGGGAATGTAGGCTAAAAGAGACCGCCGAAAGCGTAATCTATATGCAGTTCTTGGTGATAAACTTGGAGCATAGGCTCCGTGTTCTTTTGTCCTTTTTTCTGCGATACCTGTTCCAGCATAAGCTGGCTTTTGGTACACCCTCTTTGTGATGTTTTATTAAAAATTAGGACTGTTCAGCAGGCCCTAATTAGCGAAGCAAAAGATTGAATATTTCTTCAACTGTAGGGAGCATGGCTTGGGGAGATATTATAATCATGTTCTCATTCTTTAATTTCCACTCTTTTGGGGGGTTATCGTAAACCACTTGTAAATGAAAAACTATATCTTTTAACGGTAGGTTTTTCGCTTTTCCCATATCTATCAAATCAAAATAGTACTTTTCTATAATACTACCGGAAAACTTATTACACATACGAATTCCAACTCCCCAATACCAAGATTCAAATGACTTTTTTATTTTTTCATAATAATCAGTTTCTACATAATTTAGACTAAACAAACTACTAAAATCAAATTTATTGCTATTCCAGTATTCATAGTCTTTTTTATTTAAATCAGTAGTATTAATTATAGATTCAGATACTGAATCAAATATGGTTACCCATAAATCCTTTGCTTTAGTATCAAAGCAAATATCGTTTAATAAAATCTTTTCTTCTAATGGCAACCAAATAATATAAATTTCTAATATAAATAATAAAATTTAAATTAATTGAATTAGAATCGGCTAAAAAAAAATTATCCAATTATTTTCAACTCCCGAGAAAGCAATTCGTTTTGTACAAATGGTTATAACTACCAATAAAGGAGCTGAACCATTTATGCAAAACGTGAAGGATACGACTATCAAGAAATTGGCACAGGAATGTCACACAGTCGACGACGTAAATGAAATGCTCAAGAGCCTCTTTAAGGATACCCTACAGTAGGTTATCTTGAAAATGGCGCTAAGGACAGACATTAAAGCGATCGCTTGTATAAACTAACTATTGAGCTTAAAATAGTTAGTTTCCAGTTGATATCCAAAGTATGGTATAAACCAAGTATGGCTACCATTCGCAAACAAATAATCGGCAAGTATACCTATTGTCAAAATCATTGAATCCAAGCGGGTTAATGGTAACCCCCGCCCTGTTGTTTTGATGCATTTGGGCACGATCGAGCAATTATTGCATAAACTAAGGAACGACCCCCTAACCAAGAAAGTGCGGTCCCGGTCTCACGGGGCAGTTCAACTGCTGTGGCAAAAGGCTGGAGAACTGGATTTATTCCGTTTTTATCGTGAGGGGAAAATTGACATTATACTTGATCATGTCGTTTGTTATCTTGATTATGCTGTTGAGTATCATGAACGGTAGCCTGTATGTAAGTTCTCAAAATGTCTTTTCCAACATACCCAAAGATATTCTCATCACGGGTATTTCCTTTTCACTTATTGCGGGGTTGATTGTAAACGGATTTTTAATCAGATCACTTCTTCAACTGGTAGAAAATGAAGCGGAACTAAATTCTCAGGCGGCTTTTTCTGATAGCATGGAAGAGTTGTTCCGGACAATATTCTAAAGTATATTTTGAGATCATTAATTCGGGGAAGATTCCGGAAGACATACAACCTTTTAAAGCGGGGGTATCGGGTAAGGAAGGACACCAAGGGGTTGGTTTGTATACCGTTAAAAGGATTATTGACAGTTATCACGGTGAAGTAGAATTACAAAATGTCGGGAATAAAGTGCTTTGTACCATTATATTGCCTTGCATATGTTGCACCGCAAAAGATCAAAAAAAAACGGTGACACTTTGACATTGGAATTGGAAAGAACGCCCGATATATTGCTTGAACTGGGAAAGAAAAAACAGAAGCAATTGCTGGTGGAATTTGCGGCTGAAACTGACGAATTAGAAAATAATGCCATGGAAAAGATGAGTAAGAAAAATTTAGACATCATGGTGGCAAATGATATTACGGTTCCCGGTGCGGGGTTTGGTACTGATACCAATGTCGCTAAGCTGGTATTTACTGACGGAACTGTTCAAACCCTTGCCATGATGGATAAGGAACAACTGGGCAATATCATACTGGATAATGTTAAGAGAATCTTAAGCAGTGAGGGCAAAAAATAACGGCAGCCTTACAGGTTGCCGTCATTTTTTGAAGTTCTCAACATATTTATAGAAAATTTATAATACCCTGTTATTATTTTCTTCAGTACCTCATTGGATTGAGCTAAAATTGTGTCAGGTTGATGAAACGCTTTAATCAAATAAATTGTGTCTTCTAATAGTATTCCTCTTTCTTTAAATTGTTTTTTTTGTTCCTCTGTAAAACGATTGTTTGGGGTTATTGTATCCTTAAAAGTGGAGTAGTTTTCCAAATCACCATAGGTCCAATTGCTTAAATCTTTGCGCTTTAATTCTGGATACAAAAGTTTTGTGGATTTAATCATTTTTTTTGGAATTTTCCATGTTTTTTCTATCACTTTATAATCCCCATAAGTAAAATTTGTAATTTGTTTTTCTGAATATCCGTGTTGTCTTAAGCTTTGCTTAAAATCATATTTAAATTCACTCAAAGGAGTTGTTGTAATAATTCTTTTCATATTTATTTTTGGAATCTCGATATTCATTGACCTGGGCAGTCCAATGGCTTTAATCACCTTATCTCTGTATGGATAGCTTTTATTATCAATTGCATTAACAACCTCTTTGGGTAAAAATTTTACCACATCGTATAGAGAAGAATCATCAATACTGACTATATATATCTGATTATTATCCGATTTCAATGAAATATTTAAATAATCTGTCAAAAACTCTAAAGGTATAAAAACAATATCATTTCTAATAGTTGGCTTAGCCTCCAATACGTCAAGAATATAAGTTCCCCTACACACATATGGGGTATCAAAATTAAGTTTAAGCATAATATTATCTTCTTTAAATACAATACCCCCTTGCTCGTCAATATTAAAATTAATTTTTAGCAAATTACTAATATCTTTTGCTGACACCATTAATACCCCATTAACACTCCTAGTATTAAGTTTCTTTTTATAATTCCCATCATCATGTTTTCTATCGTGGTAATTTAGGGCCAACGATTTAATCTGATCAATAGTGAAATAGGATTTATCTGCACTAACATGATAATTTTCGTATTTTTCATTAGTCCAGTTTCTTATATCTTTATTTTTTAACTCAGGAAATAACTCTTTTGCCTGCCTAATTTGGCTATTAGTAACTTTCCATTCACTTCTTATTAGTTTGTAATCTGCGTAGGCAAAGTTTATAATTTCAATCATGTTATAACCATGCTCCTTCAAATCCGCTTTTGCATGATAATCCAATGGCCGTGTATCAATAATCTTTTTTGCGTTTATTTTTGTCTCTTTTGTATTCATGGAACTTGTTAGTGTAATTGCTTTTTTCATTTTATTCTTAAATGGGTAATTTTCATTATTAGTCATATTAAGAATTTCTTTGGGTAGAAATTTAACTGCACTATAAAATGAAATGCCACTATTTAATAGATTAACGTCTTTATTTTCATCTATTTTTATATTGGCTTGCAAATAATTAGTAAAAAAACTCATAGGTAGATAAGCTTTACCACCCACATCGGCAGGAGATCTTTCCAATATATCCATAATGTACCCATCTTTATACACAAGATTTGAGTCATGATTAATTTTCAAAACTATATTATCCTGTTTTAATAAAATATTTCCATTTACTTTTTTATATGCAAATGACAATAAATTGCTCATTTCTTTAACTGGTACCATTGTCACGCCATCAATCTTCTTGACAGGCCTTTTGTTTGATGTATTTGATTGGCATCCTACGCAAATTGCCAGTATCAACAAAAGAATAACACATAATTTTTTTTTCATTATAAACACCTCATTTCGTTTGTCATTGGCAACCAAGAAGATGGCCCAAAACCATTTGTGCAACGCTGTGCGGGTCTTATGGAAAATAGTCCCGGCTGTGAGTGACGCTTGATAACTGCAACTTTGACATTGATAGAGCCGACGTGTTGAGAAATGGTAGTATTCATTACATCCACAACGCGGACACTTAAAACCCTCCGACCAACGCATATTGAAAAGGTGTTCTTGGCAGGCATCTTCGCTGTTAAAACGCTGCTGAAATTCAAATAAACTCATATCTTTTTGCTGTGCCATAATCTTGGTTCCTCTCCCATTTATAGCTACAGATATTATAGCACATATGTTCCCTGACATGAGGGGTTCCTGATCAAGCTTTATAATCATGTCTCAAAAAATACTAGGCTGCCGAATTTTTTTCGACAGCCTAATGAAAAAATGTTTTACTAACAAATAAATTTTTAGCTTTTATATCATTATAATTCGCCTAAATATATTTGCAGTTGATAAGGAGAAATAGAGCCTAAAACATCATCATGCTCACCGGATAAACCAGTTGTTTCTCCGGAATGAACTTCAAAATGTACATGGGCTCCAGTTGCATTACCTTCGTCTCCTTGTTTACCTACATAATCCCCATGTGTTACTGGTTCGCCTGGCGCATCCACCTCACTCATATGCAAAAAGTTATAAGTTTTATTGACGTCGTCATCATAAACACTTAGTTGGTGATAATATCCACCTGTAAGTACATCAGTTCCATCGAATATTGCATATATGCTTGTTCCTATGCCACCATATGCAAAATCAATTCCTTCATGTGCTCCTCCCTGGCTCAACGAATAAGTCCCGTACATATTCGTAATATAACCATTAAAGCTACTGAGACCGATTTTATACAGTGCCCTAAGTGAAACTAATGTACGGTCAGACTGAACCTGCAACCAATAGTCACTAGTCACAACATCATTAAGAAACCAGTCGACTCCGTACCGGGGCATATCTAATTGTGTATACTTTGATTGATCTGGATTAGTAGCTAAGAGCTCAACTTGATCAAGTTTAAACTGATAGTAATCTTTTATTGTTTCCTTTAGCTTTGCATCAGGTTGGGATAGAACCGCATCAACCGTATGAAACTCTTTAAAAAGATAGATTACATCTTCAAAATTTATTCCTTTTTGTTTCAATTGTTGCAGCTGTTCCTGTTTAAAACGTTTTGCCAAACTAGCCTTATTCATCTTAGAAAAATAATTATTGAAGTCTGCATTTGTCCAGCTACTTATATCCACGTTTTTCAATTTTGGGTATAATTTTTTTGCGACAATGATTTGCTCTTTCTTAAGCTTCCAACTGCTTTCAGCCTTTTTATAATCCCCAAAGGAAAAATTTTCAATTTCGTTTTCCGTATATCCATGTTGCCTTAAATCCTTTTTGAAATTATATTTAAAGGCGCTCAAAGGTGTTGTAATAACTACTTTATCCATATTAATATTTGGAGTCTCAATATTCATGGAACTTGGTGCTAAAACATTACCTAAAATCTGATCTGATTCACTTGTTTGAATGCCTTTAGATTTTTGTTCTAAAGCATTTATAACTTTACTTGGTAAATATTTTTTACCATTATCTCCATTGCTTGCTGCAAATGCTGTAGATATTAGGCTCATACACATAAGCGAAATAAGAGTAAAAATCACAGTAAAATGAAAAGTTTTTCTTATCAACAAGAATCTTCCTCCTATCGCAAATATTTTTAATTGAGCTCGTAAAATAGGTTTAAAGAGACACCTTCCCCTCATAGGGACAATCTTCACTGAGGCACCCAAAAGATGAATTCTAGTTCCTACTTGCAGGGTGTGATAAATAACCCAAATACTTGCTAAAGTAAGTTCATTTTTCCACGATATCAGTGTAATTCTAACATTTAACATGTCCTAAACATTTAGTTACTGATTTTTTGTACTGTTGATAACCCCCTTCAAATGTAGATTTAGAAGAAGGTGGCAACCATTGAAAATCACCATCCCCAGTAGTATACTAATTCCAGGGGTAGGGTGGACTTTCCCTTATCGGACCTGTTGCGAGGGCTCGATCTGGTGGATGCCACCTTATCCTCATTTTTTCGTTTTTTTATTATTTGGTAATGCAGTAAGATCGTTATAAGTAAGTGTATCGGTTGATGAAGTTACATATTTATTTATTGCATTCAAGCTTATTTCATTAAGCGAGGTGAAGTGCCTTGTAATAGCCTTTTCGTCATATTATCAGGCCATTTACAAGCAAAGTAGTCCGCCCAAAAAACAAGTATATTTACTGACATAACACCGAAAAAATAATCGTACCACCCTAGGGAGGAACAATTGAAAGCGGTCAAAAATGGGCTAACTCCATACGAATGCCCAAGCCCTTTGTTAGGTTTTTAACGAGGGTTACTTTTCAAGAGAATCTATTCCTCTGTCACGCCTCACCAACAAATCATGATTGCCGGGAATATAAAACTTCACTGAATCGTCTTCTAAGCTCAGAAAAAGCCTGCAATATGAAGAAATTGAGTCGGTTATATCTCCTGCCATAATAAGGAAGTCATCTTTGTAGTCGTTTTCATCAAAATTTATATATATCTGAAATTGTAAATACTCTCATAAATTATTCCTAAAACATTTCTTTCTATCACCATATCTTTACTGCTATTCCAATTGTATTTGCCAAAGACTGCCTTTTCAATACCCTGGGCCTAACCTCCCGCTTTAAGGGTTCGAATTGCCAGAAGAAATTAACCTGAAAATACTCACTGCCCTACAACCTTTTTAGATCTTCATAATTACCTGGCATTTCGCGCCCCTAAACCGGCATTTCAGACCCGTCCGGAAGGATTCTAGTTGCCAAAAATGCAATTTAAAAACAGGATATTGAAAAAATATGGCGAAACCTCCAGTAAAAACCTGGAGGAGGTTTGGTAGTATGTACGATTTATCTTGGCCTGTAATTGTTTTCTATTCTGTTCCGGAGTGTTTTTTGATTGTAATCCTAGGTTTGTACCTAATAAATTACCGGCTTACATTGTTACCTGTAATATATACGTCTCTGGTT
>JADQBQ010000018.1 GCA_016278505.1 Clostridiales bacterium | reverse complement strand
CCTTGAGCCAGGACGGCGAATGGGGCGGGAACCCCGCTGGAGCGTGAGACTGAGCGCTAGCCTGGCCTGCGAGATGAAATGAATGAGCGGGCGCAAGAGACAGGATAAAAAAAGCTTAATTAACACCTAACAACCATTGCATGGGCAATGGTTGTTTTATATTATTTGTTAGCAACTGTATTACGGGAGCGATGGATATTGGAAACAGGATTATATGTTCATGTACCTTTTTGCATCAAAAAGTGTAATTATTGCGATTTTATTTCCTATCCGTACCACGAAGTGGACGTAAAAGCATACCTGGTGGGATTGGAGCAGGAAATGAAATTATATTCCCAATCACCGGTTTTTCAGAGCCGGGAGATTTCCACCGTATACATTGGCGGTGGCACACCCACTTGTTTATCTGCGTTCAATTTGGGAAAAATTATAAATGACGTCTTTAAATATTTCCATGTATATACCGGTGCCGAAGTAACTATGGAGGCAAATCCGGGCACAGTCAATCCACACCTTCTGGCATCGGTCCAAGCGGCGGGAGTTAACAGATTAAGCTTGGGAGTGCAGTCCTGCCGCGATGATGAACTCAGATTGCTGGGGCGAATTCACTCCTTTAGACAGGCCAAGGAGACATTTCTTATGGCCAGAGAAGCAGGACTGCATAATATAGGTGTGGATTTAATATCTGGCCTGCCGGGGCAATCCGCCCTGGAATGGATGGAAACCCTTAAGAATATTATTGCTCTTGAACCGGATCATGTTTCCGCTTACGGTCTTCAGTTGGAAGCAGGAACGCCTCTTTATGAAGATGTCCAAAGTGGATCGCTAGCTCCTTGTAGCGAAGAAGAAGAGCTGGAAATGTTTTTGCAAACCGGAGACTTCCTAGGCGAATATGGTTTCGATCACTACGAGATTTCAAACTTTGCCACTCCAGGAAGACAGTGCAGGCACAATTTGATTTACTGGCACAACCAAGAATACCTGGGTATCGGACCGGCGGCACATTCCTTTATCAATGGTTACCGTTATGCTAATGAGCAGCAAATACTTGCTTATAAAAATGTCCTTGATGCGGAATGCCTGCCTGTGGCTAATAAGGAAAAAATCGATACTGTAACGGAAATGGCGGAAACAGTTTTTCTAGGACTCCGTTTACTGAAAGGATTAAGTTTAGATTGTTTCAAGAAGCGCTTTGGGTGTGCCATTGATGAAGTTTATCCCGTGCCATTGCAAAAGCTCACAGATATGGGGTTAGTGGAAATTGCCGGTGGTTACCTAAGACTCACCCGGCGCGGATTGCCCGTTGCGAACAGGGTCTTTATAGAATTTTTGCCTTAAACTATGGAAAAGAGGTGCTTCTTACTGGCTGTAATTGCTTGACAAAAGTTAGTTCCGGTGCTATGTTTTATTTAAGGTTTAGCACTCAAGTAGTGTGAGTGCTAACAAGGGGGTATTGCGGGATGAAAATGGATGGTCGCAAACAGCAAGTTTTAATGGCCATTATTCAGGACTTTATTGCTACCGCTGAGCCGGTTGGTTCCAGAACTATAGCCCGCAAATATAAATTAGGGGTTAGCCCTGCTACCATTAGAAATGAAATGGCAGACCTGGAGGAAATGGGTTTAATAGAACAGCCTCATACTTCCGCCGGTCGTATTCCTTCGGACTTGGGCTATCGCTATTATGTCGATAATTTGATGCAGCGTGGAGAGCTTACCAAGGACGAAGAGGATATCATTAAAAATGGTTATGAAAGTAAGCTGAAAGATGTAGGCCATGTCATTCAGGGAACCGGTGATATGTTATCCCAGCTGACCAACTATGCCGCGGTGGTTATGACCGCTCAGAGGGGCAGAACAGCTTTTAAACATATCCAGCTTATACAAATGAGTGAAGGGCAGGCCATGGTGGTAGTAGTAACCGAAACCGGTGCTGTTCACCACCGCATAATAGACATCCCGGAAAGTATCACCGCAGGAGATTTAGAAACAATATCCGGCGTATTGAACCGTAAATTGCAAGGCCGGGCTATGGAAGATATACGGCTTACGTTAATGAAAGAAATTTATTTTGAACTTGCCAAACAGAAACAAATTTTAAATAAAGCTATGGACCTTATCAATGAAGGTTTAACACTGGAAGCAGAGGATAAGATTTACCTGGGAGGGGTATTTAATATCCTTAACCAGCCCGAATTTCATAATGTGGAAAAGGTTAAAACGCTGCTAAGCCTTTTAGAACAGGAAAAGCTTTTGCATAAGTTGATGTCCGAAGTCTTTGATGCCGGCGGCATTACGGTGCGGATCGGCGGCGAGTTGAGCAATGAGAAGATGCAGGAATGCAGTTTGGTTATCGGAACCTACGGCCTGGGGGATGAACCCATGGGATCTATAGGGGTGCTTGGCCCGACCCGGATGGATTATACCCGGGTAGTGACTGTTGTAGAGCACATGACTCGAAATTTATCCCTTGTAATGCACAGGTTGATTACGGGACGTAACAGGTAAGGAGGATTTTAATTTGAGCCTAAAGCAGCAGGCCAATAAGGGGTCAGAAGTTGATGAGCAGCTGGCCGCTTTAATTACTAACAGCAATGCCGTGCGGGCTATATCTTCCTCGGTGGAGGGTACTCTGGGACCTAAGGGTTTGGATACTATGCTGGTTGACAGATACGGCGATGTGGTGATTACCAATGACGGTGTAACCATACTCACATTGATGGAGGCCAATCACCCGGCTGCGCGTATGCTAATCAACGTGGCCAGGGCTCAACAGGATGAAATCGGAGATGGAACTACAACGGCCACGATTATGGCCGGAACTATGGTTTCCACGGGGGTAGATCAGGTAGCGAGAGGGGTGCCGGTTGCCCGCGTCATAGAAGGGTTAAGGTTTGGGTTTCAGCATGGGCTAAGGTTAATGCAAGCCCGGGTGCGCCCTGTAGATGATATGGATGACCCGGTGTTAAAGCAAGTGGCCTTGGTAGCAGGGAGAGGTTACCTTGATATTGCAGATCTGGTTGTGGAGGCGGCACGCCTGGTGGGAAAAGAAAAAATTGTGGATCCCAATTTTAAATTTTCCGACACGGTGGTAGCTGAAGAGGGATCAGATAATAAGGTTTTCTCCGGTGTAATTATAAATAAAGAACCGGTAAGTCGCCAAACGCCCAAAAAATTTAACCACGCCGGTGTTCTGGTTATCGATGATGCCTTAGAACCGGAGGAAATAGAGCCCGAGGCCTTGGCCACGGAAGTAGGTTTTAACCTATCGTTGGAACTCAAGGAACATTTTAAACAAAATTTACAAAAACTGGCATCTGCAGGGGTAAGTATGGTTTTGGTTGACCGCAGTGTCCATGATTTGGCAGAAGAAATCTTAACTGATGCCGGCATCATGGTCGTGGAGCGCGTCTCTAACAGGGAA
Organism: Clostridiales bacterium; assembly: GCA_016278505.1. Classification (GTDB taxonomy): domain Bacteria; phylum Bacillota; class Desulfotomaculia; order Desulfotomaculales; family VENG01; genus VENG01. Next base: position 64,993 of record JADQBQ010000018.1, on the reverse strand, counting down.
TTGCACAGGGCAGCTGAACATACCGGTGCCCGCATTATTAAACGTACTGCGTTAAAACGAAGTATAAACGATATATGCGGCTTTTTGGGCCGTACAGATAAGGTATTCCATGATGAAAAGCTGAAACAGGTTTGGTTAACAGGCGGTCAGGGGAAACCTATGGCTACTGTGTTGGTAGGCGCCGCTACCGCGGAAGTGGTAGGTGAAAGGGAACGTATTGCCAGAGATGCTGCGTCTGCCGTACAGGCATCATTACGAGGGGGTGTGGTTCCTGGTGGTGGTTCGCTGGAACTGGCTGTGGCCCGTGAAATTGAACGGGAGAAAGCCGGCCTCAAGGGTATGACGGTATTTGGCGTTGATTGTGTAATTGAGGCACTTAAAAGACCAATGTCCCAAATTGTAGCCAATGCCGGATTCAACCCCCTGGAAAAAATGGGCGACGTTACAGCTGCCCAGGTGGAGGCCGGGTTGGATTCTTTGGGTATCGATTGTGACAGCGGAACAGTATCGGATATGTACCGGCTTGGGGTCATTGATCCTGCTCCGGTAAAGACATATGCATTTAAGGCAGCAGGGGAAATCGCCGAGGCAATTTTACGTATAGATACTATAATTAAGAAAAAAGAAGAACAGGAAGGTGCCAGGGTTGACGTCGATAAGATTATACCCCAATAATAGAAAAATTGTATTTGTTACAAAGAGGTGATGTGTAGTGGATGAGAAGCAGTTTGAAAAGATGGAGAATCCGGAGGTAAGCCCGGCAGAAGAAAACGTCTCTGCACCGGATTGCAGCGAGGAAACGGCTGAGGTTCTTCTGGGGGAAGAAGACGCTGCGAAGGAAATAGCAAAGCTTAAACAAGAACTGGCCCGGGAAAAGGCCCAGTCGAATGAACACTATACCCGGCTTATTCGGGCGCAGGCTGATTTTGATAATTTTCGCAAAAGAAATCAAAAGGAAAAGGATGAGTTCTGGAAGTACGCGTCAGAACCGTTATTATCACAGCTTTTGCCTGTACTGGACAATTTTGGGCGTGCACTGGATGCCACGCCGGGAGATGGAGAGAAGTTTTTAGAAGGAATCCAGATGATTTACCGCCAGTTGTATGAGGTCCTGGAAAATGAGGGGCTGGAGGTGATAGACGCTAAAGGTGAGGAATTTGATCCTAATAAACACGAGGCCGTAATGCAGGAAGAAACAGATGAGTATCCGGATAATACAGTTATTGAGGAAATGCAGCGGGGTTATATGTTTAAAGATAAGATAATCAGGCCGGCCATGGTAAAAGTGGCCCGCTCTTCATAGAAAGAAAATAACATTTTTATGGATAAGGAGGCACTAGCAAATGGGGAAAGTAATAGGAATTGATTTAGGAACAACCAACTCATGTATGGCAGTTATGGAAGGTGGCGAGCCTACAGTTATTCCAAATGCCGAAGGGGGACGTACTACTCCTTCTGTTGTCGGTTTTTCCAAGACGGGGGAACGCCTGGTAGGGCAGGTGGCTAAACGTCAGGCAATTAGTAATCCGGAAAAAACCGTACATTCTATCAAAAGGCATATGGGCTCAAAACATAAAGAGAACATAGATGGCAAAGCATATACCCCGGAAGAAATTTCAGCCATGATTTTGCAGAAGCTAAAAACCGATGCTGAAGCTTACCTGGGTGAAAAAGTTGAGCAGGCAGTGATCACAGTTCCTGCCTATTTTACCGATTCCCAGCGCCAGGCTACAAAGGATGCCGGTAAAATTGCCGGTTTGGAAGTATCAAGGATTATCAACGAGCCCACCGCGGCCGCACTGGCCTATGGGCTTGACAAGCAAGATGACCAGACCATACTGGTTTTTGACCTGGGTGGAGGTACTTTCGATGTATCTATCTTGGAATTAGGCGAAGGTGTTTTTGAAGTTAAAGCCACCAGTGGTAACAATCGCTTGGGCGGTGACGATTTTGACCAACGGGTTATGGATTACCTGGTAAGTGAATTTAAGAAGGATACGGGTGTTGACCTCAGTAAAGACCGCATGGCCATGCAAAGGGTAAATGAAGCGGCAGAAAAGGCCAAGGTTGAGCTGAGTGGAGTTGCCACCACAAATGTTAACCTACCCTTTATTACCGCTGATGCTGAGGGTCCAAAACATTTAGATGTAAACTTAACCAGGGCTAAATTTGATGAATTGACGTCGGATCTAATTGAAAAGACAATGGTTCCTACCAGGCAGGCCATGAAAGATGCGGGATTTGAGCCCAAAGATATAAATAAAATATTGTTGGTTGGTGGGTCCACCCGTATACCGTCAGTACAAGAGGCAATTAAAAAGTATCTGGGTAAAGATCCTCATAAGGGTATTAACCCTGATGAGTGTGTAGCTATAGGAGCGGCCATTCAGGCCGGTGTATTGGCCGGAGAGGTTAAGGATGTACTGCTTTTGGATGTTACACCTTTGTCTCTGGGAATTGAAACGCTGGGCGGTGTATCTACCCAGCTAATCGAGCGCAATACCACTATACCCACTTCCAAAAGTCAGGTGTTTTCCACCGCCGCAGACGGGCAGACGACGGTTGAAATTCACGTTCTGCAGGGTGAGCGCCCTATGGCGGCGGACAATAAAACCCTGGACAGGTTCCAGTTGACCGGTATTCCGCCCGCCCCCCGGGGAGTGCCACAAATAGAGGTTACCTTTGATATAGATGCTAATGGCATTGTCAATGTGTCAGCCAAGGATAAGGGTACGGGTAAGGCGGAAAGTATAACCATCCAAGGAGGTACCGGGCTCAGCGACGATGAAATCGATCGCCTGGTCAAGGATGCTGAAAAGAATGCAGAGGAAGACCAAAAACGCAAGGAGAAGGTGGAATTGGTCAATCAGGCTGACAGTATGATTTACCAGGCTGAAAAGACCATCAAGGATAATAAGGATAAACTTGATCCGGCCAAGGTGGAAACGGTTGAAAAGGCCAAGGAAGAACTGCAGGAAGCTATAAAAGGTGACGATTTAGAGAATATTAAGGCAAAGACAGAGAACTTGACCGGACCGCTGTATGAGCTTACGGCAGAACTTTACCAGCAGCAGGAGCAGCAGGGTGAAGATGCGGCCGGCCAGGGAAATGAAGCTGATGAAAACGTTGTAGATGCGGATTATGAGGTTAAAGACGATGAAGATAAAAAGGATAAGTAACAGGATTTTTAACCCTTACGTAGAATAGCAATGTACGGTATTGAAATGATTAGAGCCAGTATTTAAGAATACCTATTTGAGAATGCCTATTTAAGGAGGGCGTTGGATTTCCGGTTTTTTGCGGACTTTCGCCCTCCTAATGGTGTTTAGAATGAAAAAGGTGGTGAAACTATGGCCAAACGTGATTACTACGAGGTGCTCGGTATATCCCGAGATGCTTCCAAGGATGAGGTAAAAAAGGCATATCGGAAACTGGCCCGTAAGTATCACCCCGATGCTAATCCGGATGATGAGCAGGCGGCTAAGAAATTTTCCGAAGCCACTGAAGCTTATGATGTATTAATGGAAGATGATAAGCGGGCCGCTTATGACCGTTTTGGCCATGCCGCAACCGACGGGCAGGGTGGGTTTGAAGGTTTTGGCGGATCGGACTTCGGAGGCCTCGGCGATATTTTTGATATGTTTTTCGGTGGCGGTGGCGGAAGACAAAGGCATGGTCCGCAGCGGGGCTCTGATGTTAGGGTGGATATGGAACTTTCCTTTGAAGAGGCCGCGTTCGGTTTGGAAAAGGATATAAAAGTGCCGCGGGTGGAAGATTGCGGTACCTGCGGTGGTGATGGTGCGGCACCCGGCACTAAGTCCCATCCGTGTGTGCAGTGCGGCGGTACCGGTCAGATGCAGTTTGCTCAAAATACACCTTTTGGCCGGGTGGTACAGTCACGCACCTGTGATCGCTGTCATGGGAAAGGTACCATTATAGAAAAACCATGTCCTACTTGCCATGGTTCGGGTCAGGTGAGGCGTAACAGAAATATCCATATTAAGATTCCTGCCGGTGTTGATAATGGCTCCCGCCTGCGGGTATCCGGAGAAGGAGAGGCCGGGGCGCGGGGCGGTCCCAGAGGAGATCTGTACGTCTATATCAGGGTCAGACCGCATAAATTCTTCAGGCGGGATGGAAACGACGTTGTATGTGAAATACCCATTTCTTTTGTGCAGGCAGCCCTGGGAGACGAAGTTGATGTTGCTACTTTGGAAAGCAAAGCCTCTTTGAAAATTCCGGAAGGGACTCAAACCGGAACGGTTTTCCGGCTGCGGGGCCATGGAATCCCCGATGTAAATGGGTATGGCAGAGGAGACCAGCATATAAGGGTAAAGGTATTTACACCTACCAAGCTCACCGATGAGCAGCGTGAGCTGTTAAAAGAATTGGGACGCAGTCTGGGTGAACAAACCAGAGAGGAAGAAAAGGGTTTTTTCGGAAAAGTGCGCGACGCTTTTATGGGATAGGCGGGCGCGCAAAAAAGCGATGTTAAGAAATTAGTTGAGGGCAATTAGTTGTGAAGAAGGGAATCACATGCCAAAATGGGTGGAAGTTGCAGTTTCTATACCTGAAGAGTGGATTGAATCTCTCAGTTATGCACTGAGAGAAACAGGGGTAAATGGCATTGCCATTGATGATCCGGGGGCGCTGCGTAGTTTATCTGCCACCGAGCCCGAGATCAGACCGGATATTATTCCCCCGGACGGGGCACCGGCAGTGGTAAAGGCTTATTTCCCATGGGAAACACAAGAAAAACAGCTGCAAAAGTTGGCAGAAATATTGGAATCAATGTCTTTACCAATTATTAAGGTCGAAACCCGGGAAATGGAAGAAAAAGAGTGGCAGGATGCCTGGAAAATATACTATAAACCTGTTAAAATTGGAAATAAATTGGTTGTGAAACCGGAATGGGAAGAATACAGTACGCAGGAAGATGAGATTATTATTCAAATGGATCCCGGTCAGGCGTTTGGCACCGGTACCCATCCCACCACTGCTATGTGTCTTGAATTAATAGAAGAATATGTGGCTGCCGGTGATTCTGTTATAGATGTTGGTACCGGTTCCGGTATCTTGGCGGTTACGGCTGCCCTTTTGGGATCGGCAAGGGTTTTGGCTCTGGACATGGATAAAGTGGCCGTACAAATGGCCACAGAGAATACCGGGCGTAACGGTGTTTCTTCAACGGTAAGGGTTAAGGAAGGCAACTTGTTGGATAATGTAGAGGGTAGGTATGACATTGTTGTTGCTAACATACTGTCGTCTGTAATTATAGAACTTGCCCCTGATGCCGCTAAAGTTTTAAGGTCCGGAGGTTATTTCATCGCTTCGGGGATTATCAAGGAACGGCTGCCGGAGGTTCGTGGTGTTTTAGAGAAAATGGGTTTTCTAATTAAGGAATTGCGCCACCAGGGTGAATGGGTTGCTTTGGTAGCAGTGTACCCGTAAAGGCTTGTAAGGTCTCAATGTAAAAATTTTGCTTCTTTTGGAGGGCCGATTCATGCCACGTTTCTTTGTGTCGCCCGAACAAGTAAAGTCAGGCCATATTACAATTTCCGGGCCGGATGTTCGTCATATTTCCAAGGTATTGCGAATGGGTACCGGGGATATAATTACAGTATTAGATGGTGACGGAAAAGCATACGAAGCCCGCATCGAGAGTGTTACAAAGGGTAAAGTAAGCTGTGAGGTTTTGGAACAGGGGCAGGCCGGAGGAGAACCACCCATAAGGGTAACTTTGGTGCAGGGCATCTCCAAGGGTGAAAAAATGGACTTGGTTATGCAAAAAGGTACAGAACTTGGCGCTACAGCCATCATTCCGGTAATATGTCAGCGGTCCGTGGTTAAGTTGTCGTCCACAAAGGCGACGGAAAGGCGTGACCGCTGGCAGCGCATAGCGGTAGAGGCAGCCAAGCAATGTCGTCGTTCTGTTGTACCCCGTGTAGCAACTCCCACCACTTGGTGGGAGGCTTTGGATGACGTCCCTGCAGAGGCAATGGGAGTAATGCCTTACGAGGGTGAAACAGAGCAAAAGATGCGTAATATTTTTAATAAAAAAGATGTGCCTTCTGAAATATTTATTTTTATTGGACCGGAAGGCGGAATCCATCCCGAAGAGTTTGAACAAGCACAAAGAAAGGGCGTTATACCTGTAACTTTAGGTCCCCGCATTTTACGTACGGAAACTGCGGGATTGGCTGCTCTGGCTTTGGTGCTATACGAATGGGGAGACCTTGGTGGTGCTCTGAATGAAAAAAAAGACCGTAGCTTGCACTACGCTGGGGTGCAAGGTTAATCAATACGAATCGTCGGCCATAGTACAGTTGTTCATGGAAAAAGGCTATAAAATTACTGATTTCAACGATTATGCTGATGTGTATGTTATAAATACCTGCACGGTCACTCACATGGGAGACCGTAAGTCAAGACAGCTTATCCGCCGGGCCACCCGGACCAATCCCGGAGCCGTGGTTGTGGTTACCGGCTGTTATGCACAGACTTCTCCGGCAGAGGTGTTGGATATCCCTGGTGTTGATCTTGTAGTCGGTACCAAGGACAGGTCAAAAATTGTTGATCTGGTGGAAGGTGTTGGGTTAGAAGGTAACCGTCCGGTGAATGCTGTTGCCGATATAATGTCCGCCGATACTTTCGAGGAACTGCCTGCATTGGTACAAAACCGTGTGCGCGGTTTTTTGAAGATTCAGGAGGGCTGTGATAACTATTGCGCTTACTGCATCGTTCCATATGCTCGCGGGCCGCTTCGCAGCCGGAGCCTTGAAAGTGTTTTGGAGGAAACAAAAAAGCTGTTGGATCAAGGATTTAAAGAAATAGTATTGACAGGGATTCATACGGGTGCTTACGGAAAAGATGCGGCCGGAGATTTAAATTTGGCAGTTTTAGTTGAAAAAATATCTGAGCTACGGGGGTTGAGGCGCTTGCGGTTAAGTTCGTTAGAGCCGCAGGACGCAGATTTTAATTTGATCGATGTTTTAGTTTCATCTCCCATTGTTTGCCGACACCTGCACCTTCCGCTGCAAAGTGGAGATGACCGAGTATTGGGGTTAATGAGAAGGAGATATGGGACAGAACATTACCGGAAGCTTGTCCAAAGGCTGAGAAAGAAAATGCCCGGGGTTGCCATCACTACTGACATTATGGTGGGTTTTCCGGGGGAAAAAGAAGAGAATTTCAGGAACAGTTTAAACTTTGTAAGGGAAATGGAATTTGCCGATCTTCATGTATTTAAGTATTCTCCTCGCCGCGGTACAGCAGCAGCTTCTTTCAAGGATCAAGTTCCTGCCGCGGAAAAAGAAGCAAGAAGCATGCAATTAATTAAGGTTGGGAAAAAACTGCGTTTGGGATTTATGTCTGACTTTGTGGGCGAGGCGAGTGAGGTTTTAGTTGAACAACCCCGGTCTGAAGATAATAATCTATATGAAGGATTAACAGACAACTACATAAAAATGATTTTTCCCGCCAAGCCTTCATTGCGGGGAGAAATAGTAAAAGTTTGGGGAAAAAAAGTTGAGGACGATCATTTGACAGGTAGAATAATTTAATTTAGAGGCAGGATTTATAATATTTACGTTGAATAAAAAGTCACAATAAGGCTGGTTTTACCCTTTTGTTGGGAAGGAGGTGGCAGGGTGAAAGATTGTATCTTCTGCAAAATAATAAATAAGGAGATTCCTGCCGACATTGTATATGAAGATGGTAATGTTATGGCATTTAAAGATGTAAACCCGGCAACTCCTATCCACCTCTTATTTATTCCCAAAAAACACATTCCTACTTTAATGGATGTAGACGGTGAGAATGCTCATTTAATGGGTGACCTGCACAGGGCAGTTGCCCAGGTAGCCCGGGAAATGGAGTTGGAAAGTGGTTTCCGTCTTGTATCTAATTGCAATAAAGATGCCGGACAAATTGTGTTTCACGTCCATTACCACCTTCTGGCCGGAAGACCATTACAATGGCCACCGGGCTAATTGACGTGGTAAAGGTTCTGTTGTACAATAACTAAGTATTGTCTAGATGGAGGTTGTGTTTTAGGTTTATGTTGAGTGTTTGTCTTATCTATCGGCGGAGGGGGGGAAAAAGCAGTGGCAATTGTCAAGGTTGGAAAAAATGAGACACTGGACAGTGCCCTCCGACGCTTTAAGCGTACCTGCCAGAAGTCGGGCGTTCTGGCGGAAGCTCGTAAGCATGAGCATTATGAAAAGCCTAGTGTTAAAAGAAAGAAAAAATCTGAGGCAGCCAGACGGGCGGCCAGCAAAAGTAAACGTAAGTTTAGGTAAATCTAAATGAGAATAATGCGTTACAGTGAGGAGCGTTTTTGAGATTAGCCAGCCTTTACGTTTCTCGTGAAAAGAGCAGTTATAGTGCCCGGTTCGTGCAATTGCATGTGCCGGGCATTTAAAGTTTGAATCTGGAGGGAATCTAATGTCTCCTGAACTTATACCCTGGCTTGCCGCACTGTGCTTTTTGTTGGGTGCACTGGGATTAATACTCGAAATCTTTATTGTCCCCGGTTTTGGCGTGGCCGGCATATCAGGTTTGCTTTTACTGGGCTGGGGAGTCTTACTGCTTGTGGTTGATGTGACTCAAGCCACGCAAGCCCTTGTAATAGCTCTGGTAGTCACTATTGTTTTATTTATTATCAGCATCAAGGTGGTTGCTAAATTAAACTTGTTGCAGCGGGTTTCTTTAAGCTCGAGGCAGTACAAGGAAACAGGATATACAGCGCCCAAACCCGGGTTGGCCCGTTACGTGGGCAGTAGGGGCACAGTAATTACACCACTGCGTCCGTCCGGCACGGTTGAAGTGGATGGTGAGCGCCTGGATGTGGTCACGGAGGGGGGATTTATACCTAGGGATGCAAAGGTGGAAGTAATCAATGTGGAGGGCAGCAGAATAATTGTAAGGTGGATAAAAGAATCGTAGATGGGCGAAGATAGTTTTTAAATGACATATCTGTTAATACATAAAAAGATAATCTGGATGTTTTAGGTGGAGGAGGTTTCAGTAGTTTGAGTTTGGCAACAGTTTCTTTTTTGTTACTTGTTATATTTGGTATTGTCGGGATAGTTGTTATTTTTAGTTTTATTCCTATCGGACTGTGGATTTCTGCCCTGGCGGCGGGGGTAAAAATAGGCATTATGACTCTCATCGGCATGCGTTTCCGGAGGGTCCCGCCGGCCAGAATTGTAAGCCCGTTAATTAAGGCGGATAAGGCCGGGCTGGTAGTTTCCGTGAACCAACTGGAAGCTCATTACCTGGCGGGCGGTAACGTGGACCGGGTGGTGGATTCTCTGATTGCAGCTGAGCGTGCGGATATTAACCTGCCCTTCGAAAGGGCTGCGGCTATTGATCTGGCAGGTCGTGACGTCTTGGAAGCAGTACAAATGAGTGTAAACCCTAAAGTGATCCAGACGCCTTGGGTGTCGGCGGTAGCAAAGGATGGCATAGAAGTAAAAGCTATAGCCAGGGTTACTGTAAGAGCCAATATAGACCGCCTGGTAGGTGGTGCCGGGGAGGATACTATTCTTGCCCGGGTCGGCGAGGGGATTGTTACCAATGTAGGTTCTGCCAATAGCCATAAAGATGTCTTGGAAAATCCTGATTCTATTTCCCATACTGTATTAGAAAAAGGTTTGGATGCAGGAACGGCGTTTGAAATATTGTCTATCGATATTGCCGATGTGGATGTAGGCCGCAACATCGGTGCCAATCTGCAGACTGACCAGGCCGAGGCCGACAAACAGATAGCCCAGGCCAGGGCGGAAGAGAGAAGGGCTATGGCAGTAGCCCGGGAACAGGAAATGAGTGCTTACGTGGAAGAGATGCGGGCCAAGGTTGTGGAAGCCGAGTCCGAAGTGCCCCGGGCTATGGCAGAGGCTTTGCGTCAGGGCAGAATAGGAGTCATGGACTATTACAACATGCAGAATCTTACAGCGGATACAAAGATGCGCGAGAATATATCTGAGGTGGGGCAGGATACTGAAGAATCCGGGTACAGAAAACTGTCTGAATCAGAATAATGGGTGTGAAAAAACAGTATGGAAAAATTAATTTGGATATTTATAATATTTCTTATTATACGGAAGGTTTTGGCCGCGGCGGGAAAAAGTAATCATTTCCCCGTACCGGGGCAGCGTAATCCCCGGGAGTTTCCTACACAGGAAGATGATATGCCTCTGCGGGGACCGTGGAGCTCTCCTTCCGAGAGAGAAGATGTTGAGCCGGACAGTCCACTACCAGGCCCTTGGGATGCGGGCGCACGCAATGAGCAGCGCAGTGATCCTCAGGACGGGATTGATGATCAGCCGAAGGACATTAGTCCGTCAAAACGTGATAATGATATTAAAGGCGAAAGAAGGTGGAAGCAGGAACTTATGTCGACTGCAACGCCGAAACGCCGGGGGAAACGTGTAAACCCCCTGCACAGTCTTCTTGCCGATCGTAATACTCTTGGCGCATCCGTAGTTTTTGGCGAAGTGATTAGCAAGAGGGGCGGGCGGCAGGCCCGTTCCCGGTGATAAGCAAAAAACCCCCGCCTACGGGCGGGTTTTTTTGCTTATGTCAAAGAAAATTGATCATAAACCTGTCTTTTGCGCAGAGCGAATGAATTGAATCGAGCAGCTGCCAGGCTTAGCGAAGTCGGACGGCAATGGCAACCTGACACATTTCTTAAAGCCGAACTTTACTTTAGCCATTGCAAAACAAAGTCTAGAATTAGACCAAAGTTGGGTAATAAGCGGGACCGAGCACAGGACGTGCGAGGCCGCCCCCTGAGCCAGGACGGCGGACGGCAATGGCATTATAACTGTTTTCTTAATACTAACTTTTATCTATGCCATTGCGAAAACAGCTGGTCTAAAGAAGGAGGCTTGCTAATTTGGGAATCCCGCTGGAGCGTGAGACTGAGCTTTAGCCTGGCCTGAAAAAAAGCGTGCTTAAATCAGTTCCCTTAGCGCGCGCTTTTTTATACTTTATTCCTTAACGCTTGCCATATATATGGCAAGGTAATATGCTTAAAGTGCGAGATGAAATGAATGAGCGGGCGCAAGAGACAGGTTAGCTACCCAGCTTTAATATATAGAACCTTTTTTAGCAGGTGCTACCTGGCAGGGACCAATAATTTTAGCTCTCTGGGAAGTATTGAAAACTTTGCCGGCAGGTGCCCTATTATTTCCCCGTCAGCATGCACCACTGCCCTGCAGTCAGATGAAATTTCAATTTCTTTAGCTGTATACCCCCGAACCAGGGGGTGATCCATATGTTTGCCGCTGAAAATCTTAGGTAGGGTAATTAAAACATCCCTTTTTCTAACATCACCCGCGGCACAGATGTGAAAATAACCATCATCCGGGACAGCAGAGGGAACAATACGCATACCTCCACCGTAATATTGAGCGTTTCCTACAGCCAGTAGAAAACTATTTAAGTGGATTTTAGTATTGTTATCTAGAATGATCTGCAGCGGTATATTCCGATAGGTCATTATTAGTTTTACAACTGCTACTAAATAAGCGGGGGAACCGGTAAGCCATTTTATTCCCTTGTTTATTTCTTGTGCAACCTGGGCATCAAAGCCCACTCCGGCAACATTGATAAAAAATCTGTTGTTTACACAGCCAAGGTCCAGTTTTCGTATGCGGCCTTCCGATAAAATCCTTATTGCACTGCGGGGATCAGCAGGTATGCCTATTGAGCGGCAAAAATCATTGCCGGTGCCGGTGGGAATTACCCCCATAACGGCTTCTTTTTTCTTAAGGCCGTTTATTACTTCATGAAGTGTGCCGTCGCCTCCTACAATCACTATCCGTTTAACCCCTTTATTTTCCAAAACACCGGCTAACTTGGAAGCATGCCCATGCCCGGTTGTATAATGTTCTTCGAACACTGTTTCCGGTATCAAAAGATTTCTTAAAACGGGCCATAGTTTTTTTGTTTTTCCCCTCCCCGCAGCGGGGTTGATAATAAATGCTGTTTTCATAATTTACTTACATTAGTCACAACACCTTTAAATTCCTACCCGTAGACATCAAGAAACCGTTATTACCTTACTTGAGCCGGTGAGCTTACTGTTTATTTCATACATGTTGGATATCTGCCCGGCGGCTAATTTTTCCCTGAGTTGGTAATAGTCAAGACAGGTACCGCAGGCCATTATCGATGTGCCCCTTTCGGAAAGCTTGCTCAGGTAAGGTAAAACGTCAGATCCTTCGGCAGCAAGGTAGACACCGGTGTTTAAAAATATCAGTGCCCCGGGAGCGGGGTCGCTCTCTGCTAGTGTAAGCATTAAGCTTTTCATGAGCACGGTTCCAAGGTCCGGCGAACCCTGTCCGAAACAATTGGAAGATATTAAATAAACGGGCTTTTGTGCTGCCACCGGTAGGGTTTGTTCAGTTTCGGTTTGCTCGGATGGGGGATTTTCCCCACTGCCTTTGGTAATGGATATGTAAAAAACACCGTTTTCTTCTTTGTCTTCTACCTGGTGTCCGGAATTTCGGGCAAAAAGGGATACATTTTTATGAGCCACAGGGTTATCAACAATGGTTGTTATTCTTCCTGTGGAAATTTCATCCAAAGCCTTCTTGGTATTGATTACCGGTTGCGGGCAGTTAAGTCCGCGGCAATCAATTTCCTTTACCATTATTATGACCTCCTTAAATTAGCTACACTATCTCTATTAAATGACTTTTTCGCTGTTTTACTTTGCCTATTACTGCAGCGTGGGCAATTCCGGCATCATTCATACCCTGCATTAAGATGTCAGCCTTGCCTTCCGGTATGGAAATGAGCAGACCTCCCGAGGTTTGTGGGTCAAAAAAGGCTAACTGTAATTCAGCTTTTATTTGTCCTGAAAATTTAGTCTTTCCCTGTAGATATGTTTGGTTATTGTAAGCCCCTGCGGGGATCATCCCCATCGAGGCCATGTCCAATGTTCCGGGTAATAGGGGTACTTCCTCCGACCAGATTTCCAGACTTACATTACTTGCCTCAGCCATTTCAGCAGCATGTCCCATCAATCCAAACCCGGTTATATCAGTACAAGCCCGGGCACCTGTATTATTCATTATCCGGGCAGCCTCTTTATTTAATTCACACATGCTATGCGATGCCTGCCTTATCACTTCATCACTGGCCAGGCCGCCTTTGATGGCAGTATTTATGATTCCGGTGCCCAGGGGTTTGGTTAATACTAAGAGGTTGTCTGTTCGGGCATTGGAATTAGATGTTACTTTATCCGGGTGCACCAGTCCGGTAACGGCTAAACCGTATTTAGGTTCGTCATCTTCTATGGTATGACCTCCGGCTATAATGGCCTCAGCCTCCATAACTTTATCGGCGCCCCCGCGTAATATTTGGGCCAGCATTTCCTTGGGCAGGCAGCTGGGAAAACATGCAATGTTCAAAGCAAGAAGCGGTTGCCCGCCCATGGCATAGATATCGCTCAGCGCGTTGGTTGCTGCAATTTGGCCAAATAGATAGGGGTCGTCCACAATAGGGGTAAAAAAATCAACGGTATTAATAATGGCAGTGCTCCCGTTCAGTTTGTAAACTGCAGCGTCATCTGAGGTTTCCAATCCCACCAATAAGTTAGGGTGATCAAGCACCGGTAGCTGCCGCAGTACCTGCGACAGGGCCTCAGGCCCCAATTTGGCAGCTCACCCTGAACTTTTGGTCATTTGGGTTAATCTGTGTTCTTGTTTATTCAAGTTTATCATCCTTTATTATTTTCAGCTCGATTCAATTCATTCGCTATGCGCAAAAGACAGGTTTATCATCCTTCTTTCTATATTTTTCAATTATGCATTGAGAGATTCCTTTATGGGGATAATAAAATAATTTTATTATCCCCCCGGTAATCATTCAATTTCACTAAAAAATATATTTTTAGTGAAATTAGTCTTGACTGCCGGGGTATCATAACATACGTAATTATGTTACAATCTGTTATACATTGGTAAAAAAGGCTAACTGAGAGGTGATAGTATGGCAGAACAACCAATTGAAGTAATGGTTTTCGGTCTTGATGCACCGGTGCAGACTGGCGGGTGAGGCCCTTCTCCTGCCGCTGGATGCGGTTCGCAAAAGACCATGAAAGAAGAAGCATCTGAGTTAAAGACAGAACTAGAAAACAGTTTTGGCTCTGAAGTGGATTTTAAGTTTGTAGATGTAACTACACCGGATATTAAGGAGTACCCTCAAGTTTCATCTGTTCTCGATAGGGTACGCCTTCCTTTAACGGTTATTGACGGCCAACCCCGCTTTCATGGCGGGCTTTCGGCTGAAATGATCGGTCAAGCTATCAAAGAGATGCAAGAAAATAAAGAGTAACCATTATTAGCCATTGCTGAGTAATCTTTCCTCCCCTTGCCGCATACATTTTTGGCAAGGGGGGATTTTTTTATGGCCTGGCGCGACGTAAAGAAGAAAGTTAAGCGACAGTTTTCTGAAATATTGGAAATTCCAGGCGAGGTCATGTTGGACTTGCCTAAGATTGTATTGGTTGGAAATCTGCAGGTATTCTTGGAGAATCACCGTGGAATTACCGAATATACTCCTGAATTGGTACGTATAGCCGTTGGGGAAGGTGAAATTGAAATAGTTGGTGAAGGGCTGCAGCTGCGCAGTATTTTACCTGAAGAGATGTGTGTGGAAGGGCGTATCGACAGTATAGTGTTTTTAGGAGGGAAATTATGACTCTTTTTAAACTGGTTTCCTTCCTGGCCGGCTATGTTGTTGTTATTGTGCGCGGTTCTTCACCTGAGCGGTTAATTAATATGGCATCTACCAGGGGTATCTGGCTCTGGAATATAAAGTGGGTTAATCAGGAAAGCATTATGGCCAGCATTCGGCTGAGTGGTTTGCGCCCGCTTAGGCACATTGCCCGTGAGACGGGCTGTCGGTTTTCCATAGAGCATCGTTTGGGGTTGCCCTTTTTTATTTCTAAAATGCGCAGGCGTAAAACTATGGTAGCCGGGGCCCTTTTGTTTCTTGCATTGTTGTACATGCTATCATCTTTTGTTTGGTTTATAGATGTAACCGGTAATACCACGGTTAAAGATTCTCAAATATTGAAAGTGGCGCGGCAAGCAGGTTTATCTGTGGGGGTTTTAAAGTGGAATTTAGATACAGCCGGTGTTGAAGAGGCTATTCAAGATAATTTATCTAAGGTATCATGGTCCGGCGTAAGTGTTAAAGGCACCAGGGTAATTGTAGAAATAGTAGAAAAGAAGATACCTCCGGATGGGGTGGGTCATAATCCAGCCCACATCGTAGCGCGTAAAGAAGGACTGCTCAAGGAAATATTGGTTTTAAAAGGGCATCCGGCTGTGGAGGAAGGTCAAACCGTCAGCAAAGGGCAGGTACTTATTTCAGGAGTCATTCCGCCACCTGAAATAAATGAGGAAACAGACACACCACAGAGCTCGGAAGAGGATGAAAAGCTTACCGGAGAAGGACAGTCCCAGTATGTCCATGCCCAGGGAATAGTTCGTGCCCGTGTATGGTATGATGGGTACAGTGAGGTGCCACTGGTTGAAAAAATTACGCGACGTACCGGTGCAGAGGTTTCCAGGATTCGCATTAAAATAGGTGACAAGGAAATAATTCTATCAGGGCCGGAAAAAATACCCTTTAAAGAATATGAATCATCTATTCATACGAAAAGACTCCCGGCTTGGAGGAATATAAATATTCCCGTAGAAATCAATACTGAGCGATATGTTGAACTTAAGTCGTTCAAGGTGCAGAGAACTCTAACGCAGGCACGAGATATAGCCTTGAAAAATGCGCTTAAAGATGCTAAAAAGAGAATACCTGAAAATGCACCAATTGTTAACCGCAAGGTTGAACGTGTAGAGGCTGGCCATGGTGGAGCAAATATGGCCGGAGTGAATGTTGCCAGAGTAAAAGTCACCATAGAAACCATAGAAGAAATAGGTGTCGAAAAGGCATTTAAACCCTAATGCATTAACCTAATGTATTAACCGAAGGCATTAACCTCAAGGAGGGGCCGGTCTTATTGACGGATTATACTGAAACAAAAGTTACTTTAGACGATATAGGAGCTGCGGCTGAAATATTCGGCAGGCACGATGAAAACCTATCCCTGATAGAAAAGACTTTAGGGGTCAGAGTGGTTGCCCGGGGAGAAGAACTTGTTATTCTGGGCTCACCGGAACAGGTTAAAATAGCTCAAAAAGTGTTGGAGCAGCTGCAGGATTTTTACAGGGTCGGAAACCACCTTACATTACACGAGGTAAACTATACACTTAAGGCGGTAAAGGCGGGAATGCATAATGCACTGTCTTCCTTAGCCCGGGATATTACACTGGTTACTCCGCGAGGGAAACAAATAAAACCTAAGACAGTAGGGCAGCAGAAGTACATTGAGGCCATCAAGAAGCATGACATTGTCTTTGGTATTGGACCTGCGGGTACCGGTAAAACGTACTTGGCAGTGGTTATGGCCATAAGGGCATTAAAAAATAAAGAAATAAGCAGATTAGTGCTTACCCGGCCGGCAGTCGAGGCCGGAGAAAAATTGGGTTTTTTACCCGGTGACTTGCAAGAAAAAGTGGATCCTTATCTGCGACCCCTTTATGATAGCTTGTACGATGTGCTCGGTATTGAAAGCACGCAAAAATACTTGGATCGGCACATTATAGAAATTGCACCATTAGCATATATGAGGGGCCGTACTTTGGATGACGCCTTTATCATACTTGACGAAGCCCAAAATACAACACCTGAGCAGATGAAAATGTTTCTGACCCGCATAGGCTTTGGTTCCAATGCAATTATTACCGGAGATATCACACAAGTTGATTTGCCGAAAGGGCAATCATCGGGACTGGTTCATGCGGGCAGGGTGTTAACAGGTATTACAGGCATAGTTTTCCACTACTTTACCGGAGAAGATATCGTTCGACATCCTCTGGTTCAGGAGATTGTCAAGGCATATGATTCCGGCAATGAGGCGTAGGTCACCATAGAGGAGTGAAATAATGTTTCCTCTCCAACAGGTTTGGGGGAAAGTTCGTGCAGTCTTTTCCTCCCTTGCGGGGAAACGCAAGGTTCGCAGGGGTATCGCTGCGGTGCTCCTTTTTGTTTTACTTACATTATTAGTATCCGTGCATTATGTTCCCCAAAAGGTGGATTTGCAGGTGGGTCAGGTTGCGCCCACCGATATTTTTGCTTCACGTACCGTTATTTTTGAAAATAAGGCTAAAACCAAGGAAGCGCGTGAGCAAGCTAAAGAAGCCATAGAAAAGCAATATAGAACCGACCCCCAAGTAAGTGTGGGTGTGCAGGAAGATATTTCATCCGCAGTGGATGCAGTTGGGAAGGTGCAAAAGAATCAGTCTCTGACTGAGGAGGAAAAAATAAATGGGGTGCGAGACGAAATTAACCTTGCACTACCGGAAAATGTCTTAAAGGATTTAATCGCTCCCAGGCCAGAAAGCCTGCAGAGATTGGAAGATGGGGTTAACAGTCTGGTAAAGCAGGCCATGGAACAGGGGATTACCTTTGAAAATCAAGAGCAAGTGGTAGAACAGCTTGTAGCACAGGTTAAGCACCTGGGACTGAATTCTTCTTACGCCAGTCTTGCCGAAGGTTTGATACGTAAATTTGTTCGTCCCAATGAATTCTTCGATGAATATAAAACAGATTTGTTACAAAAAACAGCCATGGATGCTGTACCGCCGGTAATGGTGTCCATCAAGGAAAATGAAAAAATTATCGGAGAGGGCGAAATTGTCACCGAGGACCATATGGCTAAATTAGCAGCCTTGGGTTTAACCGGCCCTTCTTCACCCATTAAGTCCCTTACAGGGGCAGCCTTACTGATTGCATTATTGATGACTGTGGTTTTGTTTTTTATTTACCAGCAAAACAAAAATATCTATCAAAATGCTGGTCACTTATATCTGATAGGTTTAATTGTGATTGTAGTTCTAGGCGTGGGACGAGCCCTAATGGCCATTAACGTAGCTCAATGGCCGCAATTTGGCGCGTTGTTTGCATATATGGTTCCGGTTGCCGCTGCGGGGATGCTCATTGCTATTTTATTGGATTCTCGCTTGGCTGTTCTTGTTGTCGCTGTGGTGAGTTTTTTAGTGGGCATTATGACCGCAGGGCAAATCAGGTTTGGCGTCGTTGGTCTTATTGGCGGCATTACCGGGGTGTACGGAGTCAGTAAACTCAGCCAAAGGGGAGATTTAGCTCGGGCGGGGGTTATAACCGCAGCAGCGAATGTGCTTGCCATCTTCACCATGGGGCTGATATCCGATACCCCAATGGGACTTTTATTAACTTCCAGCCTGGCGTTGGGAACAATAAATGGTTTATTGTCTTCCATACTGACCAATGGTGCGCTGCCATATTTAGAGAGCACTTTTGCCATCACATCATCCGTTAGGCTGTTAGAATTTTCGCATCCCAGTAATCCTGTTTTGCGCAGGTTGCTTACCGAGGCACCGGGGACGTATCACCACAGCATTATAGTGGGTAATTTGGCCGAATCAGCTGCTGACGAGGTGGGGGGAGAGCCTATGTTGGTACGGGTGGGGGCTTATTACCATGATATTGGTAAACTGAAAAGACCGTATTTTTTTATTGAAAACCAAATGACTGCTGAGAACCCACACGAAAAGATTGCCCCCAGTTTAAGTACCCTTATCCTTGCTTCTCATGTTAAGGATGGTGTGGAACAGGCTAAAGACGCCAAGTTACCACAGGCGGTTATTGATATAATTGAGCAGCACCATGGTACCAGCCTTTGTGGCTATTTTTATCATAAAGCGAAAGAAAGCGCTAACAGCGAAAGTATTTCAGAAGACGATTTCCGTTATGATGGGCCTAAGCCGCAAAGCAAAGAAGCTGCGGTAGTAATGTTGGCTGATTCAGTTGAGGCTGCCGTTCGGTCAATGAAGAATCGTACCCCGGGTAAAACCGAAGGAGTTGTGCGCAAGATAATCAAGGATAAGCTTTTGGACGGTCAGCTGGATGAATGTGACCTGACCTTGAAAGATTTAAATACTATTGGTGATGCATTCCTCAAAGTTTTATCCGGAATATTTCATTCGCGTATTGAATATCCGGATGCTAAAGAAATAGAAAGGAGAAAATCAAAGCGTGCCGGTTCTCGTAAGCAATCTACAGCAAAAAGTGAGCGTAAGTAATGAGCAGGAAGGCCTGGTAATGAAGACTGTAAATATGGTGCTGGAAGAAGAAGACAGTGGTAAGGAGTCGGAAGTAAGCGTCGTTTTTGTAGATGATGTAAGAATGCAGGAATTAAACAAACAATACCGAGGGGTGGGCAGGCCAACCGACGTGCTTAGTTTTGCCATGACGGAAGGGGAAGATTTTCCCGGGGGAGAAGAAGAGTTGCTCGGTGACGTGGTAATATCCTTGGAAACTGCGGTAAACCAGGCCGAGGAATACGGGCACAGTGTTGACCGTGAGGTAGCCTACCTAACAGTTCACGGTGTGCTGCACCTTTTGGGCTATGACCATGAAGATAGTCAGAGTAAAAAAATTATGCGCCAAAAGGAAGAGGCGATAATGAATAAGGTCAATCTTTCCAGGTAATTGCTCCATGCCGGTCTCGCGGCATGGAGCTGTTGTAAGCTAAGAGGGGTTAAAAGGGATGGGTGCGGCAGAATGATGCTAAACTTTGCTAAGGGTATCGGGTTTTTATATGCTGCCAGGGGAATTTTATATGCACTTAAGACCCAGCCCAACATGAGAATTCACTGTTTGGCCACAGCAGTAGCGCTGTTGCTGGCATGGGTGATGGGTATAACCGGGCTTGAATTATTATGGCTGATATTGGCTATATTTATGGTAATAGTGACCGAGCTTTTAAATACAGCGGTGGAAACTGTGGTTGATTTGCTGAGCCCGGGTTACCATCCTTTAGCCCGGGCTGCCAAGGATGTGGCTGCCGGGGCAGTACTCATGGCCGCACTTCATTCGCTGGTGGTAGCTTTTTTTGTATTTGGGAGGCGTATGATTTGAATCCTGAAGAACTTATTGCTCAAGCTCAAAAAGTACGGGAAAATGCTTATGCACCTTACTCCGGCTTCAAGGTGGGAGCTGCTCTTTTGACAGTGAAAGGAAATGTCTACACAGGGTGCAATATAGAAAACTCTTCCTATGGTCTGACAGTTTGTGCTGAGCGGGCGGCGGTTGCTAAGGCTATTTCGGAGGGGGAACGGCAGTTTGAAGCCATTGCTATTAACGCTCCTACCGGTAATTATTGCAGCCCATGTGGCGCCTGCCGGCAGGTGTTGCTGGAGTTTGGTGCGGGTATTGAGGTATATATGTCCAATGATCAGGGAGAATATAAGCTGATGAATGTTGGAGAATTACTGCCTGCGGCCTTTGAATTAAAAGTTAAGGATGAGTAGACATCCGGGGGAGGAAAGGGTGAAAAACAATCAAAGCGGATATAAATCAGGGTTTGTATCTATAGTTGGCCGTACAAATGTGGGTAAGTCCACTCTGCTGAATAAAGCATTAGGGCAAAAAGTGGCCATAATGTCTGATAAACCTCAAACTACTCGACATAAAATAAGCCTGGTTTTAAGCGGTGACAACGCGCAAATAATTTTTTTAGATACTCCCGGAATACATAAGCCCCAGCATAAACTGGGACAGCACTTGGTGGACGTAGCCTTGGGATCCTTGCGAGAAGTAGATGTGGTATTATTTATGGTGGAGGCTTTCCCGCCCGGCTCCGGAGACAAATATGTGCTCAAACGGTTAAAAGAATTAAATGGGCCGGTATTTTTAATTATCAACAAGATAGACCTTGTTAGTAAAGAACAATTGGCTAAAGTTATTGATACCTGGTGGCAGGAACATCACTTTGATGAAGTATTTCCGGTCTCAGCTCTAACCGGAGAGAATGTTCAATTGCTGGTAAAGAAAATAATGGATTATCTTCCTGAAGGGCCTCAATATTATCCGGATGACATGCTTACCGATAAGCCGGAGCGTTTCATAATGGCAGAATTAATACGGGAAAAGGTATTGCATTTAACCAACCAGGAAATTCCACATTCTATATCGGTAATGGTAGATGAGGTGAAAAAACGTTCAGATGATTTGGTACTTGTAAATGCCACCGTATTCGTGGAAAGGGATTCACAAAAAAAGATTATTATCGGTAAAAGCGGTAATATGCTAAAGCAGGTTGGACAATTAGCCCGGAAGGAAATTGAAGTACTGCTTGGTTCTCGTATTTACCTTGATATCTGGGTAAAAGTTAAAAAGGACTGGCGCAACCATGATGGGCTGCTGCGTACCCTTGGTTATTATGAAGATAGCTAAAAGGTATGGTAAATTAATTTATCATCTGGGAAGGGAAGATGATTTTTTATTGACTTTTTTTTTGCCCAAAAATCGATTGACTAATTTATATGATACTGTGTAGGATGGAATAAGGTTTTTTAAGCTTTGCGCTTGTTTTAAGGCGTTATTATTGACAACCTAGGAGGTGTCACTAAGGTGCAAGAGTGGAAATTACAAATGCAAAACCAAGTAGATTCATTGGAGAAATTGGAAGAGTTTATTAACGTCACACCGAAGGAAAGGGAAGCCATTGAGACTATTAATACTAAATGGGGCACTACACCTTATTTTGCCAGTCTAATGGATCCTGACGATTCCAATTGCCCTATTCGCAAACAGGTTGTTCCTTCTTTGCAAGAAAAGGAAAATCGGTATGGATTAGAAAATTACCTTGTGTATAAGGAAAACCGGGCCACCGATGAAGACAGACCCGATACCATTGCCAGACAGTACTACGACCGCGTAGCATTTACTGTAATGAACACCTGTGCTAACTACTGCCGGCATTGTTTCCGGAAAGAGCTGGTAGTGGACGGTTCGCTGAAATTAAAATTTGATATTAATGAGGGGCTCGATTGGATAAAGGAACATTCAGAAGTACGGGATGTTTTGATTACCGGCGGCGACCCCCTGCTGCTTTCCGACGATAAACTGGAATTTCTGATTAGAAAGCTGCGTGAAATACCACACGTGGAAATGATTCGCTTTGGCAGCCGCTTACCTATTGTGCTGCCTCATAGGATTACCAAACAGCTCTTAAAGGTTTTGGGCGGCTACCATAGAGTGCCTGTTTGGTTGAATACACAGTGCAACCATGCTAAAGAGATTACCGAAAGAACAGCCGAAGCGGTATATGACCTCATGTCCGCGGGAATCAACGTTGGCAACCAGGCTGTACTTTTAAAAGGTATTAACGATGATAAGCAGTCTTTTAAGGAATTGCATCAAAAATTGTTGACAGTACGTATTAGGCCTTATTATGTATTTTACTGTGAGCCTGCCCCGGGAATCGATCATTTTAGAACTCCTGTGGAGAAAGGCGCCCAGTTGATCAGAGACACACTTAGAGGGCACACCACGGGCTTAGCCCAACCAATGTATGTGGTAGCCACAAATATTGGGAAAATCCCTCTGATGCCTGACTATTATATCCAGGACAAAAACGAAAAAGAATACACTCTCCGTAATTATAAAGGGCAGGTCACTACTACTCCAAATATTGTCGAGTAACTCTGCTGTATCAAATTCAAGCAAGTACAAAAAGGACTTCAAGATATATAAGCTAAAGCTTCTTGACAGAGATATTAAAAATTGATAGATTTAACCTGGTTTGATCTTCGCACAGCCTGTAAGACCCCGCCCTCGCATAAGGAAAGGGGACACACCTGCTGAAGCTTGGGTATTTTCTCTGGGGACAGGAATGTCCCCAACTAATGGGATCAACAGGCTGTAAGCTCGAAATAAGTGCGACTAAGGTTCAGATGGGGTTAAAACCCCACCTGAACCAAGTCTTCTTTATAGTAACATAATAAATGTAATATGGCTGGCCTTCTTCAGCTGTTTTTGGGGAAGGCCTTATTTGATTTTAGGAGGTGGTTGCGTGGACGCCGACCCTAGTAGGCGATGTGTTATTAAAGGAATAAGGGTTGCCCAGGATACCACCCGTTTATTGTACAGCCGGGCTGCCCTAAAGTGAGGGTTCGAAAAGGAGCATAATAGACACGTTTGGATCCTGCGTGGACTTTTTGAACCTCTAAAAAGGAGGTGGGCCCGTTGTCCCGTAATGATGCAAAGGATGTATATCGGGAAATAATATCTTGCCTTAACGAAGTGTCAACGGAAAGACTGCGTATTTGCCTTGAGCAATTTCATGCTGTGGATATTGCCGAGGTGATGGATTCAGTAAATGTAGCCCAGGGTGTTAAAGTGCTGCGGGTTATGGACAGCAGTAAGGCAGCTATGGTTTTAATGGAATTGGACCCGGAGATGGTTCCACAATTCCTGGAAGGATTGGGTCGGCAGCGTATTGCTGATATTTTTTCGGAAATGTTTACGGATGACGCTGTTGACCTGCTGGGTGAGCTGCCTGAGGATCAACAGAAAATGCTCCTGGATTTAATGCATGCGTCCGACGCCAAAAGTGTAAGGGAACTACTTAAGTACGGCAAAGAAACTGCCGGCGGCATTATGACCACGGAATATGTGGCTATACCCAAAGATATTACTGCCGGGCAGGCAATCGAAGTACTCAGGAATATAGCCCCTGATGCTGAGACAGTTTACTATCTATATGTAGTTAATAATAATAACCAATTGGCGGGGATAATTTCTCTGCGGGAACTGATTGTTCCTCCGCCCGATTCTTTAATTGAAGATATAATGCGTTCCAATGTCATAAGTGTGCATGTGCGAACTGACCAAGAAGAAGTGGCCCGTATAGTAGCTAAGTATGATATTTTGGCTATTCCGGTTGTTAATGATAACCAGACTTTGCTTGGGATTATCACGGTCGATGATGTATTGGACGTTATGGAGGAAGAAGCCACCGAGGACATAATGTTAATGACTGCCAGTATGGATAGCGAGGGGCAGGAGTTTGACGCCGGTGCCTTGCAAAGAGCCGGGCGTCGTTTACCGTGGCTAATTGTTCTTTTGTTTGGCTCCTTGCTGGCAGGAAATGTAATTGCAGGTTTTTCTTCGGCCTTAGAGCAAATGGCTACACTGGCCTTCTTTATTACAGTGATGGCCGGAGGTCCCGGAAATGTAGCCACGCAGTCGCTGACTGTAGTTGTTAGAGGGCTTGCTACCGGGGAGGTTGATTCGCGAGGAATAATACCTATCATTTTCAAAGAGCTGAGGGTAGGCCTCTTAGTGGGAACCATCTGCGGGGTAGTGCTGGCCGCGATAGGATACCTATGGATGGGTTCTCCCACATTAGGAATTGTGGTTGGATTATCTCTGGCCTTAAATATGATAGTGGCCACAATCCTGGGCAGCTTCATTCCCTTGATCATAAATACTTTTGGTATAGACCCGGCCCTGGCCTCAGGACCGTTCATTACTACCGTGATGGATGTTACCAGCATGCTTATATATTTTTCTTTGGCTAGTATGATATTGCTCTAAAAAAAGAAAAAGGGAGACTGAGCCTTAGCCTGGCCTGCGAGATGAAATGAATGAGTGGGCGCAAAAGACAGGTTAACGCTCTATCAACAACTTATAGGGGACACTACTTTTTTGACGGTATAAGAAAAAGTAGACTGTCCCCTATAATTTCACATTTATTACCCCTGCCAACGTTTTACCAGGTCATTTTCAATGTTCATTACATCCAGTACTCTTCCCACCGTATGGTTGACGATGTCTTCAATAGTCTCGGGCTGATGGTAAAATGCCGGTACAGGCGGCATAATAGTAACTCCCAGGCGGGATAGTTTTAGCATGTTTTCCATGTGTATGGAATTGAGCGGGGTTTCCCGTGGCATCAATATCAGTTTTCGCCCTTCTTTTATACAAACATCCGCCCCCCTCACTATTAAGTTATCGGCAAGCCCGGTAGCAATAGCTGCCATTGTCTTCATACTGCAGGGAGCTACTATCATACCCCGGCAAAGAAAAGAGCCGCTGGCAATGGGCGCAGACATGGCACGGTCTGCATAGTTATGAGTGGCCAGCCGGCGCACTTGCTCCGGGGTATATTTTGTTTCCAAAAGAATATTTTTTTCCGCCCAATGGCTTAACACCAGGTGGGTTTCTATGTGGCATCGATAAAGCTCTTCCAAAAGCCTTATGCCGTAAATGGACCCGCTGGCACCGGTAATAGCAACAATTATATTCATATTGGTTCCTCCACTTTAAGAAATCACCGGACTACCTTTATAATAGATAGTATAATTAAAGTATAACATCAAGAAGGGGCATATCCATAGTGAAATTATATAAAGTGGACGCCATAGTGTTGAGGTCACGGGAGATGCGTGATGCTGACCGTATTCTAACTTTATTATCCCGCCAAAAGGGTAAAATAAAGGCAGTGGCTCACGGTGTGAATAAACCTTCGAGCCGAAAAAGAGGTGCAGTACAGCCTTTTTGTTATTCTTCTTTTCTTCTCTACCGTGGTAGAGAGTTAGATTCGGTCAACCAGTGTGAAGGAATAGAGGCCTTTTCAGGTTTGCGTGCTGATTTGGATAGGATTTCTTATGCCAGCTATCTGGCCGAATTAACTGATTATGCCTCCATGGAAGACCAGATAAACGGTGAAGCATTTTTTCTTTTATTAACAATCCTACACTTAATTTCCCGGGACGGGGCAGACGTGGAACTCTTAACCCGATCGTTTGAAATACGACTGTTGGATATTGCCGGCCTTAGACCTCATCTTGATAATTGCGTGGGTTGTGGGGTGCCGGTGGAGTCAGAAACCGTAGGGTTTAGCAGCAGCACCGGAGGTGTGGTGTGCGGACGGTGTTCCGGTATTGCCGGAGATGTAAAGTTTTTTCCGCGAGGCACGGTAGAAATCTTAAAATTGCTGCTAAAGTGGGACCTTAAAAAGACGGAACGTATAAAAGTGTCTCCCCGTGTACGGCAGCAGTTAAGGCAGATAATGCAGAACTATATAAGTTATCACCTGGAAAAAAAATTGGCGACGGCACTTTTTTTAGAAAAACTATACTATCATTATTAGTCAATAAAACAAACTTGCATAAAATTTAACCTGTAAGGGTTAAATAAAATAAGCATAAAATAAGTTACTTAAGGAGGGATTGTCTGTGGCCAGTGATTTAGAAAAAATTGATATAATTCGGGCCAGAACCGGTGTGAGTTACAATGAGGCGAAACAGGCCCTGGATGACGCCGGGGGAGATGTGGTACAAGCAATAATAAACATGGAAGAAGGAAATAGTCACTGCTGCGGTAAAATGAGGGGAACGAGGGAAGAGATGTTTAAGAGAGTGAAAGGCTTGTGGAACCAGGGACAGGAAACGAAGATTAAGGTGAAAAAGGATGACCGTACAGTTTTTGAAGTTCCGGCCACAGTCGGTGCGCTGGGGCTAGTCGGTGTTGCGGTGAGTAGCGAACTGGCGCTGTTGGGCGCTTTGGGCGGGGTGGTTGCTATGACAAGAAAATACAGCCTGGAAATCGATAAAGATGGTAATGTCGGCCAGGACGAAGATGCTAAAGATAACACACAATTTGACCCACGTAATATTGGTTAGATTACCAACGATAGCTGATGATTAAGGTAAAAGGGTATTTGACTTTACAACGTAAATTTGGTAAATTAATCGCAAATAATACTTTGGTGATGATGGAAAGAGTAGGCGGATGTAATTCTTCAGAGAGCCGGGATGGTGGAAACCGGTGAGTGAAACCGGCTGAAAGGGGTTCCTGAACCGCAAGAGGAAAATCGTTTCGAATCACCTCATGAAGCGATGAGTAAAACTTGCACTGCTTAAGGGGGCGGTAATATTACTGCCAAACAGGGTGGAACCGCGGGAAAGTACCTCCCGTCCCTGGCTTTGTGCCTGGGGCGGGAGGTTAGTTGTGTTTGGAGGGATGTATCATTAAAGGGGGTATGAAGATGAATTTCCAAGATTTGATCCAGGCCTTAAATAGCTTCTGGGCCAAGCAAGATTGTATCATCCAGCAGCCCTATGACATAGAAAAGGGGGCGGGAACAATGAATCCGGCCACCGTATTACGTGCGCTGGGACCAGAGCCATGGAGAGTGGCTTATGTAGAACCTTCCCGCAGACCCACCGATGGGCGTTACGGTGAAAACCCAAACCGCCTGCAACATTATTACCAATACCAGGTAATACTGAAGCCCTCACCAATTGACGTGGTAGAAATTTACTTGGATAGTCTGCGTGCCATTGGCATTGACCCGGAAGTTCATGACATTAGGTTTGTAGAAGATAACTGGGAGTCTCCCACTCTTGGTGCCTGGGGGTTGGGATGGGAAGTATGGCTTGACGGTATGGAAATAACTCAGTTCACTTACTTCCAGCAGTGTGGTGGCATTGACTGTCACCCTGTAAGTGCTGAAATAACTTATGGTTTAGAGCGGTTGGCCATGTATATCCAAGAAAAAGACAATGTTTTTGACATAGAGTGGGTTGGTGACATAACCTACGGTGATGTTCATCACCAAGGAGAAATAGAGCACTCTCATTATAACTTTGAGCAGGCTGATACAGATATGCTGTTTAAGGCATTTGATATGTATGAGGGGGAGGCCTTGCGTATTGTGGAGAAGGGGTTAGTTCTTCCTGCCTACGATTACGTGCTGAAGTGTTCTCACACCTTCAATCTTTTAGATGCTAGAGGCGCCATCAGTGTAACTGAAAGGACCGGCTATATTGGGCGGGTACGTAACCTGGCCCGGGTTTGTGCCCAGGCATATGTGAAGCAGAGAGAAGAATTGGGTTATCCTTTATTAAGAAAGGAGGGGGCGTAAATGGCAAGGGATTTTCTTTTGGAGATTGGGATAGAGGAAATGCCGGCCAGGTTTCTCTTCCCGGCCCTCAACCAGTTAAAAAGCTTGGCAAAATCCAGTTTTGCGGAACATAGGCTCAATTTTGAAGAAGTGCATACCATGGGTACACCTCGCCGCTTAACTCTTTTTGTACGGGGATTGGCTGAAAAGCAGGAGTCTCTGCAGGAGGAAGTGAAGGGTCCGGCAGTAAAAGTGGCCTTTAAGGACGGACAGCCCACCAGGGCTGCTGAAGGGTTTGCCAAAAGCCAGGGTGTCACATTGGCAGATTTAATTACCAAACCCTTGGGCCATGTGGACTATGTTTTTGCAGTTAAGCAGGAAGAAGGCAGGCCTACAGAGGAACTGCTGGCTAAAATAGCTCCCGCTCTTATATCCGGGCTGCATTTCCCCAAGCCAATGCGCTGGGGCAGTATGGAATTTCGCTTTGCCCGCCCCATACGTTGGCTATTGGCGCTTTGGGGTGACCGGGTGATTCCCTTTGAACTGGCAGGGCAAAAGAGTGACCGGAATACATACGGGCACCGTTTCATGAGTGAGGGTCCGGTGACAATAGAAAGACCCGCGGATTACCTGGCCAAAATGGAGGAAGCTTACGTGCTTGCCGAGCCCGGTGAAAGAAAAGAAAGAATAAGACAACAGATCGAAAAGCTTGCACGGGAGGCCGGGGGTGCCGTTCTTAAGGATGAGGATTTACTTGATGAGGTGACTAATCTGGTGGAATTCCCTACAGCTTTGATGGGAAGTTTTGATGCCAGTTATTTGGAACTGCCGCCGGAGGTGCTCATAACACCAATGAAGGAGCACCAGCGCTATTTCCCGGTACAGGATAACCAAGGAAAATTAATGGCCCGTTTCATTGCCGTTCGTAACGGCGGTGCAGAACATATCGATGTTGTACGGGCTGGAAACGAAAAGGTTCTCAAAGCCCGCCTGGAAGATGCTGCCTTTTTCTGGCAGGAGGACTTGAGAGAAACCTTAGCCGCACGTGTGGAACATTTAAAGAAGGTAGTCTTTCAAGAAGCACTGGGTACTATGTACCAAAAGGTGGAGCGTATTGCACAGCTTTCCGGCTACCTGATTAAATCATTACAAGGTGACGAACAGGCTGTCTCTGTCACCCACCGTGCTGCATTGTTGGCTAAAGCTGACTTAGTAACCAATATGGTTTATGAATTCCCTGAGCTGCAGGGGATCATGGGCCGTGAATACGCGCTGCGCCAGGGAGAAAAACCTGATGTGGCCAGGGCAATTTTTGAGCACTATTTACCCCGGCATGCCGGCGATGAATTACCCGCTTCTCTGCCCGGTAAAGCTTTGAGCATAGCAGATAAAATGGATACTCTGGTGGGGTGCTTTGCTATTGGTATCCAGCCTACCGGATCTCAGGATCCGTATGCTTTGCGCAGGCAGGCATTGGGAATATGCCACATTATTCTGGAATATGGTCCCGGGCTCTCCATCAAAGCGATAGTGCACCATGCTTATGAAGGCCTGAGTAAAACCGTACAGCTTGAGCACAGTGAAGAAGAGGTTTGGGCCAACCTGCAGGAATTTGTTCGCCAGCGTCTGCGTGGCCTATTAGGAGAATGGGGACTTAACTACGATACTGTTGAGGCCATACTGGTCAGCGGATTTGATGACATAGCGGATGTATATATGAGGGGACGGGCGGTGGAACAATTTAGAACAGAGCCTGCATTTGAAGCACTGTTTACCGCCTTTACCAGGGCCTCTAATTTGAGTAAAAAGACCCAGGTTTCGGATGTGGATACCAGCCTTTTACAGGATGAAGCAGAGAAAAAGCTTTATCATGCTTTTACCGCCTTGCAGGACAAAGTACGCCCTTTAATCAGGGCGCGTGATTACCAAGAGGCACTCAACAACATTGCCCGCCTGCAGGAGCCGGTGAATGAATTTTTTGAACAGGTAATGGTGATGGTGGATGATGCGCAGATCAGGGAAAACCGCCTCATAATGCTAAAAAACATTGCTCGTTTTATTAGTTCAGTGGCTGACTTTAGTAAAATAGTAGTAGAGCGTGAAACGTAAAAATAGATATATGGAGGCTGTACGGTAAATGAGGCATACAAATTAGGTAAAAAAGGTAAAGAAATTTTTATTAAACTAAGAAGGGAATTTAATGTAGACATATAATATATATTAATTAATAGTTAGTACTTAATTAGTATGACATATTTGCTCTCTATAAGGGGAGATAATTTTGGAACTTTCCAAACGGCAGGAAATAATTATGGAGATAGTAAAGAGTGACGGGCCCATTACCGGTGAGCAAATTGCTGACAGGCTAAATTTGACAAGAGCAACTTTAAGGCCGGACATGGCTATTTTGACCATGTCCGGCCTTTTGGAAGCAAGACCACGGGTGGGTTATTTTTACAGTGGAAAGTCCCCGGCCCGGGTTTTGGGTGATAAGCTGCATAAAATAAAGGTTGCCGAAATAAAATCGGTGCCGGTGGTTGTGCCTGAGCAGTGTACGGTTTATGATGCTGTCGTGACCATGTTTATTGAGGATGTGGGTTCACTTTTTGTGGTAAAGGAAAGGGGATTTTTAGAGGGAGTACTGTCCCGTAAAGACATGTTAAAGATTACTCTGGGCGGGCAGGATATTCAAAAGCTTCCTGTGGGAGTAGTTATGACCAGAATGCCTAATGTAATCACTATAACTCCCGACGAATCCGTGTGGTCTGCAGCCCAAAAGATTATTACCCACGAGATTGATGCCCTTCCGGTAGTATCCCCGGTAGGCAAACATAACGGGGAAAGCGAAAATGATCTTGAAGGCTTTGAAATTGTAGGCAAAGTAAGTAAAACCAATATAACAAGATTGTTCGTTGAACTTGGAGAAGGCAAAGATTAAGGAGGGGATTCCCATTTCCACAGGGGAAAAGAATTCGGTACCGATTGTTTACATACTTTCCGACTCCGTCGGGGAGACGGCAGAACTCGTAGCACGGGCAGCAGCCAGCCAGTTTAACGGTGGCAGTGTTGAAATCAGGCAGGTACCGTACGTAAATGACCCGCAGGAAATCCCTGAGATTATGCAAGAGGTAATAGAAAATCACGGGATGATTGCTTATACTCTGGTGTTACCTGAATTAAAAGAAGCAGTGATGCGGGAAGCTAAACAACATAACATTATTACAGTAGACATTATGAGTGCAATGCTGGACGCACTTACCACACTGCAGGGAAAGCAACCAAAACGCGAGCCGGGCTTAGTTCGTAAAATGGACAGAGAGTATTTTCGCAAGGTTGAAGCCATTGAATTTGCCGTTAAATATGACGACGGGAAAGATCCGCGAGGAATCTTAAAGGCTGATCTTGTTATTATTGGGGTTAGTCGTACTTCTAAGACCCCCCTTTGCATGTATATGGCGCATAAAAAAATAAAGGCCGCTAATGTGCCGCTGGTGCCTGAAGTGGCACCGCCGGAAGAAGTTTTCAGTTTAAATCCGCATAAGCTTATCGGTCTAACAATACGGCCCCAACTTTTAAATGAAATCCGGCGGGAGCGGCTTAAAACCTTAGGGTTAACATCAAACGCGGACTATGCCAGTATGGAAAGGATATTACGTGAGCTTGAATACGCGGAAAATATCATGAAAAGGGCCGGTTGTTCCATAATTGACGTCAGTAATAAGGCAGTTGAAGAGACGGCGAGCAGGGTATTGGAAATATATTACAGGGGGGAAAGGCATGGCAAGTAAGAAATATGTATACCTGTTTGGCGAAGGTCGTGCAGATATGAAGGACCTTCTGGGCGGAAAGGGTGCAAACTTGGCGGAAATGACTAATATTGGTTTAACTGTACCCCCGGGTATGATTATTTCCACCGAGGCGTGTAACGAGTTTTATGTCCATGAAAGGCAGTTTCCTGCCGGCATGAAGGAGCAGGTAAGGGAAAAGATGCAGGATCTTGAGAAGAAAACAGGGAAAAAATTTGGCGATCCCAGTAACCCTCTCTTGGTGAGTGTTCGTTCCGGAGCGCCCATTTCAATGCCCGGCATGATGGATACAGTTTTAAATTTGGGATTAAACGATGACACTGTACAGGGATTGGCCGCGGCATCAGGTGATGAGCGTTTTGCCATGGATTGTTACCGGCGTTTTCTTAACATGTTCGGTGATGTGGTGCTGGGAATTGAGCATCATAAGTTTGAGCGGTACCTGGAAGATAAAAAACACCAGTGTGGCGTTGAATTTGATAATCAATTGACAGCTGAACAGTGGAAAGAGGTAATCAAAGACTATAAGCAGTTAATTAAAAAAGAAACCGGGAAGCCATTTCCTGAAGAGCCCATGGAACAGTTGTTTAATGCTATTTTTGCAGTATTTAATTCTTGGAATACAGACCGGGCCGTGGTTTACCGCAAAGTTAATAAAATCCCGGATGAACTGGGTACGGCAGTAAACGTTCAGACCATGGTATTTGGTAATTTGGGTGATGACTGTGGCACAGGAGTGGCATTTACCCGCAACCCGTCAACAGGAGAAAATATACTTTATGGTGAGTACCTCATCAATGCACAGGGAGAAGACGTAGTTGCCGGCATTAGGACACCGCAGCCAATCGCTACCATGAAGGATGATTTGCCGGCTGTTTACGGACAGTTTGTGAGTACGTGTAACTTATTGGAAAACCATTATCGCAATATGCAGGATATTGAATTTACCATCGAACGCGGCAAACTATACATACTTCAGACCAGAACAGGAAAGCGGACGGCGCAAGCAGCTTTAAAAATTGCTGTTGATATGGTGAATGCAGAGTTAATTACCAGGCAAGAAGCCATCAACAGGGTAGAGCCGTCTCATCTGGATCACCTTTTGCACAGGCGCATAGATCCGGATGCGGCCTTGGAAGTTATTGCTAAAGGACTTCCTGCTTCTCCTGGATCTGCAGGCGGGAAGGTGGTATTTGATGCTGATGAGGCCGAGAAAATAACGCAGCAAGGGGAAAAGGTAATACTGGTTCGTACTGAAACAACTCCTGATGATATTCATGGGATTATTGCCGCCCAGGGTGTGCTCACCTCACGGGGAGGAATGACCAGTCACGCCGCAGTGGTTGCCCGGGGAATGGGTAAGCCGTGTGTATGCGGTTGTGAAGCTTTGCGTATAGATTACGAGGCGGACACTTTCATGGTGGGAGATAGGGTGATTAAGAAAGGTGACCTGATATCTATTGACGGCTCTGCAGGACAGGTTATTATCGGGGACGTACCAATGTTGGATCCCGAGCTGAGCCCTGAATTTCAGCAGCTATTGGATTGGGCGGATGACGTTAGAAAATTAGGGGTCAGGGCTAACGCCGATACTCCGGCAGATGCAGCAAAGGCCCGGGAATTTGGAGCGGAAGGGATTGGACTTTGCCGTACAGAGCATATGTTTATGGCTCAAGACCGCTTGCCCATTGTACAAAGGATGATTTTAGCGGGCAGCGAGGAAAAGCGTCAGGAGGCCCTTAATAAACTCTTGCCCATGCAGGAAGATGATTTTTACGGTATTTTAAAGGCCATGGAAGGCCTGCCTGTGACCATTAGGCTTCTCGATCCCCCTCTACACGAATTTTTGCCTAATGCTGAAGACCTTTTGGTAGAAATAACTGAATTGCGCCTGACCGGTAGTAATTCGGCAAAACTTAAAGAAAAACAGGAGTTACTAAAGCAGGTCAGACAGCTTACCGAGTTCAACCCCATGCTGGGGCATCGTGGTTGCCGCCTGGGTATAACTTTCCCTGATATATATGCCATGCAGGCCAGGGCGGTATTTCAGGCAACTGCCAAGCTGATCAAAGAGGGCGTTAAAGTGATTCCTGAAGTGGAGATTCCCCTGGTGGGTGAAGTTAATGAGCTAAAAACCTTGCGGGGAATGGTAGATGATATAGCTAAACAAGTCGCCAAAGAAACAGAAACTGTTTTTGCATATACAGTGGGTACCATGATAGAGGTGCCAAGGGCAGCTCTGATGGCCGGAGAAATTGCTCCGGAAGCTGACTTTTTCTCTTTCGGCACCAACGACCTTACTCAAACTACATTCGGATTTAGCAGGGATGACGCTGAAGGAAAATTTCTGCACGAATATGTAGACAGAAAGATATTAAAGGAAAACCCCTTTGTGGTACTTGATCGCGATGGGGTAGGCCGGCTCATGAAAATGACCGTGCAAGAAAGCCGGCAATTTGATGCGGATATGCTTATCGGTATATGTGGAGAACATGGTGGTGAACCCAGTTCAATTGAGTTTTGCCACTTAATAGGACTGGATTACGTAAGCTGTTCACCCTTTAGGGTTCCCATTGCCCGGTTATCCGCTGCCCAGGCCGCCGTTAACAACAAAGACTAATCGAAGTAAGGCTTCAATGAAAATTTAAACCAGGGTACTGTCACTTAATGAGATTAAGAGGCAGTACCCTGGTTTTGCTTTGTTATTTATTAAATTAGGGCGAGTGTGTTAATAAGCATGAGTTACTGTATGATGTAATATTAAATTTCTTCCAATTATTCTACCACATTAGTAAGTCTGGGCTTCTTAAAAAGGGGCAGTGCCAAAAAAATTGTTATAATGTGCATTAATAGATTTGCAA
The DNA here is from genome assembly GCA_016278505.1 of Clostridiales bacterium. Taxonomy (GTDB): domain Bacteria; phylum Bacillota; class Desulfotomaculia; order Desulfotomaculales; family VENG01; genus VENG01. Next base: position 30,509 of record JADQBQ010000018.1, on the reverse strand, counting down.
GGTAATTTGTTGCCGAAAATGTCAGGGTATAATGGTGAATGGTGAAATATTAGCATGATGAATCTGTACTTGAGAATTTGGTTATTAAAGCAAATATTGACACGATAAAATATGTACCCGGCGCAATCCTATGGTCGGTTGACAAGAAAAATGTAACCAAAAGTGGAAAGCAAAAGATCGTTGGATCAAAGATATATAAACAAGTTACGATAAGAAATGTCAACACAGCACGTAAGATTATGAACTGATGCAAGCTCAATGGTAATACTAAATATCGGTAATTTAATAAATATAAGCGAGGATGTATCATGACCAAACATCGTATCTATACAATGAGTGTTGCAAGTGTCTATCCCCATTATGTTGCGAAGGCGGTGAAAAAAGGACGTACGAAAACAGAAGTCGATGAAATCATCCGTTGGTTGACAGGATATAGCCAGGAAGAGTTAGAAGCGCAACTGGAAAAACAGACAGACTTTGAAACCTTCTTTGCGGAAGCTCCCCAACTGAATCCTTCACGGGCTTTGATCAAAGGTGTGGTCTGCGGTGTCCGAGTGGAAGACATTGAAGAACCAACTATGCAGGAAATTCGCTATTTGGATAAGCTGATCGATGAGTTAGCAAAGGGAAAAGCGATGGATAAGATTTTGCGGAAATAATAATTAAAAACGGAGAAACACCCAAAATTAGGTTTAAAAATTCTCGGGGAAGTATTCGGCCAGATACCAGAAGGGTTAACAATTCCAGCCTATCCATTTTCAAGAATGGATGTAATAAAGGCAATGTTTCCGGGAATCAGATATTACTTGAAAAAGAATCGGGAAGTTTCAAAAAGCCTGTCGCAATTTGTTCAGGATACGCCTGATTGGTGCAGAAGGACAAAGGCAGCCATTAAGAAAACAAACACTAAGGAAGAACTGCTGAACTTATGGAGGTGAAATTCTAGTTGCAACAACTACTAATGTAGGTTGGACCCCTCTTTTCCCTAGAGTTGCAGCAATAATAACTGACGTAGGTGCACCCTTGTCCCATGCTGCTATAGTTGCCAGAGAGCTAGGGATTCCTGCTGTTGTAGGATGCGGTAACGCCACTTTAAGACTTAAGACGGGCGATAAGGTTGTTGTTGATGGAGGGCAGGGTACTGTGTATATTTTGGAATAAAATTGCCTTAGCCTTTTGTGATCGTGTTGGCATCATCCGACAGGGGGAAATTGTAGAATCCGGAACCTTGGCAGAGCTACGCCACCTGACCCGTAAAACTGTCACGGCGGAAACTATCAAGCCTGTCGCAGATTTGGATAAGTTTCCCGGTGTCCACGATGTATCCCACCTGGGAGCATTTTACGGGTAGGTTTGATAGGATTTAGTCGCCGCAGCATCGGTTACAAGTAGTGTTTCATAACAGTAGAAAATAGTGATTAGTCTTTTATGATAGTCGCAGCCCAGGCTAAGGTTAACAACAAAGACCAATTAAAGTAGCTTCAAATGACAGGGGGTAAATTACAAAGCTTCACATATTAAGTACTTAAGAGAATTGTTGTGAGACAAAGGAAGATTGTTATTGTATAGTAACGACGAAAGCCTTACAATGTTATTAAAAGGGAGATGATTAACATGGAAAAAACTACGACTTTAAATTTAAGAGTTAATCCTGACGTAAAAAGAAGGGCTGAAGAAGTCCTTTCGCAACTGGGCATGCCTATGTCCACAGCAATAGATATTTATCTGAAGCAGATTTCAATGACCGGCGGAATACCTTTTGCTGTAACACTGCCGAAAGCACCGGTTTCCGTAAACGCCGATTTGATGACAACGGACGAAATTCATGCCAAGTTAAAGGAAGGATACAACGATATTGAAAAAGGTAATGTGCAGGATGCATCTGCTGCCTTTCGGAGATTTCGGAAGACACATGCATGAAGCAGTATAAGGTTCAGATCACGGAGAAGGCACTTTCCGATATGGAAGAGATTTATTATTATATCGCAGAGCAGCTACAGGCACCGGAAGCGGCCATGGGACAGTATACCAGAATAGCTGACGCAATCGAAACTCTTGATACGTTCCCGGAACGTGTGAAGTTAATGGAGACAGAAGAAGAAGGTGCGCTGGGACTCAGGCTAATGCTTGTTGATAACTTTTCTGTATTTTTCCATACCAGAGAAGATCGGGTAATCATTACAAACGTTTTGTACAGTGCCAGCGATATAGCCAAGCGTTTACGTGATTCCTGAAGGCTTAAGGCGGGGGTAATTTGAGCCTACAGATAAGACGGGCATACAGTGGAATTTGATTTAGACGATAATGGTAAGAAGGAAATTGTTTTAACTTTAGGCACAATTCCCGAGACAAAAATATTTATGTTTATAAAGAAACAAAATATATGCTTCTGATATTGATAAATCTATTGGGGCAAAATCGGTATTTTTGCAAAATGAATCGTTTCCTTAACAGATTTGAGCGGCGAAAGGAGCACCTTCTGCATACCATATCCGCCAACACCGTCCGCTGGTGCCTGGAACGGAACGTCAAGATAGTTGCCACATGTTGTAGATGGCCTGCAATTCTTGGTTGAAAAAATCAAAACAGAATGTGTTACGGAAATAGAACAAAAATTAGTATAGCGCAAATTATTAAAGCTTTAGAAATCCCTAACCCCCGATCGATCCTCCTCAGATTCCCCTTATTTTAATGGTATTGTAAACTGCAGGCCTTCGAACAGATATGCTGAACCAAAGATCTTTGATGATTTCTTAGCATACAGCTTGATTCCTGAAGATAGCCGGAAATTAATTGAACAAAATTTTACCTAAAGAGGCTTTAATGCAAGCAAATAATGCTATTAGTGGTGCACGATATTTGGAAGATCTCCTTGAGAAGGCTGTAGTTCATGGAGTTAAGCAGTATGTAATATTAGGGGCAGGGATGGATACATTTGTATTTAGACGACCGGAAATCGTAGAAAGGCTTAAGGTTTTTGGGATTGATCATCCCGCCACACAAGACTTTAAACGTCGCCGAATAACTGAATTAGGATGGGCGAAGCCAGGACAATTACATTTCATTCCGGTAGATTTTACACAGGAGGGTCTAGCAAAAAGACTTACTAGTGCATCCTATGATCCAGAGGCTATGAGCCTCAATGAGAATTTAAGTCCATCCGACATCGAAGGGCGCTATTTCAATAGTGGTAAGAATAATTATCATGCACATAAGAAGGATATGGCAATGTGGCACTCCATTAACAGTCTATCCTTCTTTTTTATGTCCGTGAAAAAAACACCTTCATTAAGGGTGGGGTCACCAGGGTTGCAGCTAAGACAACAATAACAATTACGGCGAACATTTTATCGGCTATAAGCCCTGAACTTAAGCCCACCGAGGCTATAATCAATGTCACTTCACCCCGGGGAGCCATGCCGACACCTATTCCGGCTGCACTTTTCCAGCTAAATCCTGCCAGTTTGGCTCCAATTCCCGATCCAACTAATTTGGCAAGTACCGCAACAATTGTTAAAACCATAGCCAGCCAGATGTAGCCACCTAAACCGATAAATTCTGCCGTGACGCCGATAGAGGTGAAAAAAACGGGTACAAATATAGCATAGCCTATGGTTTCCACCTTTTCGAATACTTTGTGTTTAAAATCGGTGGTGCTAATGGCAATTCCTGCAATGTAAGCACCTATGATAGGAGCTACACCGGCAATTTCAGCCATATATGCAAAGATAAAGCAGGTGATCAGCCCTGCGGAAATAACCGTCTGAGTAACTCTCAAGGGGGCCAGTTGCTCTAAGGCTGGGGGGACTATTTTCCAACCTATAATAATTGCAGTCACGAAGAAAATTATTTTCTTTAGAATTACACCGCCCAAGCTTACGTCTCCGCCTCCGAAACTCATGGCAAAGGCCAGCATGATAATTACCAATACGTCATCAATTACGGCTGCCCCCAAAATCGCTGTTCCTTCTCGGGATTTAAGCTGTCCCATTTCCAAAAATCTTGGATGCCAGCAGTATAATTGCCAGTTCAAAAACTAACATGAGCATCAATCCCCGAAAACATTAAGTGGATTCGAATGTTAAACATAAAATCTATTATCCCATGCGGAAAAACTTTTGATGCTTTGGCCGACACAAAATAACTTAGCAGCGGTGTATGAGGATGTTTTTATTGAAAACCGGAAATTTAATCATAGAGGGAAAATTTTTTGACATAAAAAACAGGAAATTTGTTTATCATAGAGAAATTAAATCCAATATCCGTTAATTCGTATAAAACCTGCACTTCGGTGCGGAGGTAAAAATTGTGGGGTAGATGCGACTTTTGGGGGCCGTAAATTTACCAACAGGCTTATAAAAAGCAATATTTAGTAACCAAATAAGCTCCCCCGTTATTTTCTATTCCAGCTGATTTGAAGTGGTTGTAAGAGAAAAACCTACACCTTACCTTAAAGTTGTGTTAATGTAGGTGTTAATGTTCTAAAGCGTAGATAAAGGCATACTATTTGATTATATCGGCTTAAATGTAGCTTAATTTGTTTTAAACAGGAAAGACCGCCTTAACTTTACCAACTTTGCTTGAAAGAGGGATGATTACATGCTAATTCTGGCAGTTAACGGAAGTCCCAATAGATCGGGCAATACTTCAATCATGTTAAATTCGGCCATCGAAGAAATTCAGGCTCAAGGGGCGGAAGGGGTTTTCGTTCAAGTTCCGGAAATAATGAGGAGTGTCAAGGTTCCCTTTTGTACCGCCTGTTCTCACCCGTGTGAAGGGAAGTGTTATCAAGGAACCGCTCTTGACGAAACTTTTGACTTAATGAGCCGGGCTGATGGGATTATTTTCGGTAGTCCGGTATATTTTTGTACAGTGTCTGCCCAGTTAAAAGGTTTTTGGGATAAGACCAGAAAGTTGCGTACCGGTAAAAAGCTTGTGAATACCATAGGAGGAGCGCTGGCCGTGGGGGGAGCCCGCTTCGGCGGCCAGGAGACAACTTTAAGGGCTTTGCAGGACATGATGCTTTGCCAGGGAATGACTGTGATTGGAGACGGCTTCCATGATGACGATGCCGGGCACCAGGGAGGGTGCTCTCAAAAACCGTCCGGCGAGGACCAGGAAGGCTTGAAACGGACCAAAATACTGGCCCGCAGGATGGTTGAAGTTGCACAGGCAACTAAAGGCCTCCGGGCAGACCGGTAATCGTCTGTAAAAAAACAGGACCTCATAAGCCGGCCATGTTAATGTACGGTCCTGCAACAAGCCTCGAAGCTGTTTGTATCCGGTTACATGCCCCGGCAGGACACTGTCGGGGCATGACTTTTGCCGGTGAGACGAGGTGGTACAGTGGATATACGCGAGCATACTGAAAGCCTGGAAAAGAAGATTCTATCTCCTTATGCCTGTTATAGCGCTGACAGCAAAGGGCGAATGGTGCCGGAGAAATCATGCCGGGTTCGTACTGTCTTTCAAAGAGACCGGGACAGGATTATTCATTCTAAGAGTTTCCGGCGTCTCAAACAAAAAACCCAGGTCTTCATAATTCCTGCCGGTGATCATTACCGGACCAGGCTAACACATACCCTGGAGGTTGCGCAAATTGCACGTACCGTAGCTAAAGCACTACGATTAAATGAAGACCTTACCGAGGCTATATCACTTGGCCACGATTTAGGGCATACACCTTTTGGCCATGCCGGAGAGTCTGCTTTGGATGAAGTTTTTCCGGGGGGGTTTCGTCACAACGAACAAAGCCTTAGGGTAGTTCGGCATCTCGAAGGAGATTGCGGACTTAACCTTACAGCCGAGGTGCAAAACGGGATCCTCCATCATACCGGCCGAGAAAAGCCAAATACCTTGGAAGGCCAGGTTGTGAAAATAGCTGACAGGATAGCTTATATAAACCATGACATAGATGATGCTGTAAGGGGCGGTATTTTGAGTGAAGATGAGTTGCCGCCGAGTTGTATTTCGATCCTGGGAAATAGCCACAGAGAAAGAATCAACGTAATGGTAATGGATTTAATTAAAAATAGCTGGGAGCGGCCTGCCATTGGTATGGGACCTGTTGTGCAGGAGGCAACGGATAGGCTAAGACAGTTTCTCTTTGACCATGTATATATTGGTTCTGAGGCTAAGAGAGAAGAGGAAAAAGCCCGTCACGTTCTGCAATATTTATATCATTTTTTTGTCACCAACCCGCAAAAGCTACCTACGGAATACAGGGCTTTATGTGAAGAGGTGGGAGTGGAAAGGACAGTTTGCGATTATATAGCGGGAATGACAGATAGATATGCTATTACCACCTTTGGGAGATTGTTTATTCCCCGTTCTTTCACTACACCGGATCAAGTTTATTGTTGACAAATGTTGGGAATGCTAAGTAATGCTTTCATAGCAGAAAATTTGTCGAAACAGAGGAAGGAGAATCTATAGTAATATCGAATTATAGAAAAGAAGAACGGTTATTGTTGCTTTAAAGACATTGTAAAAAAAGAAAAGGGAAAAACTCTGCTGTGTAGAATTTCATTTATTTATAGTAATAATTTTTTGCAGGTGGTTATAAAGTGTCAGGTTTTATTCCTGAAAATACATTGGATGATATTCGTAGCAGAGTGGATATTGTTGAAGTTATATCCGATTATATCCAGCTCAAAAAGAAGGGTAGAAATTTTGTGGGGCCTTGTCCGTTTCACCAGGAAAGGGACCCTTCTTTTACGGTAAGTCCCGAAAAACAAATTTTTTATTGTTTTGGCTGTGCAGCCGGAGGAAATGTATTTAAGTTTTTAATGCTCCATGAAGGCTTTACTTTCCAGGAATCTGTTGAGACCTTGGCCAGGCGGGTGGGAGTAACCGTATCCGTTGAAGGGCAGGGTGATAAACCGACGCGCTCACGGAAAAATGACTCTGCCTTTAAGGTTAACGCAATGGCAAAGAAATTTTTTCAAGAGGTTTTGGCCCACTGGGAAGAGGCCGCACCGGCCAGAGAGTATCTTCAAGGGCGAGGGGTGTCTGAGGAAACCGTAAGCAATTTTGAGTTGGGATTTGCTCCAGGTGCATGGAACAGTCTGGTAAGGCATTTGAACAAACATAAAGTAGGCGCTGATGCTTTAGTTAAATTAGGGCTTGCTGCAGAGGGTAAAAGAGGTGCGTATGATCGTTTTCGCTCGCGAATAATATTTCCTATCCATGATGTTAGTGGAAATGTTGTGGGTTTTGGAGGACGTGTTCTCGGTTCTGGAGAACCTAAATATTTAAATACGCCGGAAACGGAATATTTTAATAAAAGCAGGGTTTTATACGGCATTAACGAATCACGTCGGTATATTAGAGAAAGTGGCTACGTTATAATAATGGAAGGCTATATGGATGTTATTGCCGCTAATCAAAATGGGGTTAACAATGCCGTAGCGTCGTTGGGCACCAGCCTTACCAAGGATCAGGTGAGGTTACTGCAACGTTATACCAATGATGTGGTGATTGCTTATGATGCTGATGCTGCCGGTATTGCCGCCACTATTAGAGGATTGGACTTAATGCAGGAAATGGGCTGCCGTGTGCGGGTGATCAGTATTTCTGATGGTAAAGACCCTGATGAATTTCTGCAGCTGCATGGTGCTCAAGGGTGGGAAGGTCTTGTGGCCGGTGCTGAACCCCTGTTAGAATATAAATTTAGACAGATTAAGGCAGATGCTGCGGGTGAGTCGAATAATAAATCAGCGGTGTTGCAGCAGCTACTACCCAACCTGGTAAATATTCGGGATGATGTGGAGAGGGCGGAAAGTATAAAGCTGCTGGCAACAAGGTTACACACCAGTTGGGATGCAATAGCCGGTGAGTTTAAAAGGTTTATTGAGAAAGACCGAAAAAAAAGGCCAAATTCGGATAAAATTACTAAAAATAAGCATAATACTAAACACAATACTGAGCAATTGGATGCTAGAACTAAAGCAGAGAAAATGATTCTGCGATTAATATTGGAGAATCCTCAATTAGTGTCAACTGTTCAAAAAGAACTGGAAGAAAATTTCTTTAAGCATCCTATGTTGGACAGAGTTTTTAAGACGGCATTACCGCTAATAGAGCGGTCAGATTATAACCCGGCAATTATTTTCGATTTTCTGGATGAAGATGACCAGAAGTTACTTGGGGATTTGCTTATGGAAAATGTACCCGAGGCTGAACCGGTCAAAATATTGCCCTCCTATATTCAAGCTATGCAGAAGTTTTTAAAACGGGAAAGACGAGAGAGTCTAATGGATAAACTGGTTGAGGCCGAAAAGGCCGGTGACCAAAAACGGGTTAGTGAGATGTTAGAACAGTTGCAAACCCTTTTATAACACTTGAAGGAATACCCTAGGAGAGGGGGAGTGGCGATATGAGGGAGAATGAAAAAGTTGACATCTTAAAAGATGTTAAACCGCTTGTAGATAAAGGTAAAAAGCGTGGGGTCTTAACTTATACGGAAGTTATGGATGGCCTGCAAGGGATAGAACTGACTCCTGAACAAATAGATGATATCTACGAAAAATTGGCCGGAATGGGTATAGAAGTAGTTCCAGAGCCTACAGATCTGGATCCTATTAAAGTCAAGAAAGGGTCACCCGTGCAGGCGGAAGAACCAGAAGTTGCAGACGAAGAAGAAGTAGAAGTTGATCTCACTGTGCCGGAAGGAATTGGTATAGACGATCCGGTACGCATGTACCTTAAAGAAATTGGACGCATTCCCCTCCTTAGCCCGGAAGAAGAGGTTGACTTAGCTAAACGAATGGAACAGGGTGAAGAAGAAGCTAAAAGGCGGTTGGCTGAGGCTAACTTAAGGTTAGTAGTAAGTATAGCTAAGAGATATGTCGGAAGAGGAATGCTGTTTCTTGACCTTATACAGGAAGGTAATCTGGGGTTAATCAAGGCGGTAGAGAAATTTGATTATCGTAAGGGATACAAATTTAGTACCTATGCCACCTGGTGGATTCGCCAGGCTATTACCAGGGCCATAGCGGATCAGGCCAGGACAATTCGAATTCCGGTGCACATGGTTGAAACCATTAATAAGCTGATCAGGGTGAGCAGGCAGCTATTACAGGAACTGGGTCGCGAACCAAATCCGGAAGAAATAGCTAAGGAAATGGACATATCTGAAGACAAAGTGCGTGAAATAATGAAGATTGCTCAAGAACCTGTATCGTTGGAGACTCCTATTGGTGAGGAAGAGGATTCTCATTTGGGTGATTTTATTGAAGACCATGATGCCAAGGCGCCGGCTGAGGAAGCATCCTTCACACTGCTGCGGGAACAGTTGGAAAATGTACTTTCCACCCTAACCGACAGGGAGCAAAGGGTGTTGCGCCTGCGATTCGGTCTGGATGACGGGCGGGCCCGCACCCTGGAGGAAGTGGGACAGCAGTTTGGTGTTACCCGGGAAAGAATTCGTCAGATTGAAGCTAAAACGTTACGTAAACTAAGGCATCCAAGTAGAAGTAAGAAATTAAAAGATTACCTTGAATAGTAAAATGTAATATGTTGACCATGGTAGCTGCATAATGTATAATAACTAGTGCAGTGCGTTCCTCGATAGCTCAACGGTAGAGCATCCGGCTGTTAACCGGAGGGTTGTAGGTTCGAATCCTACTCGGGGAGCCATTATTTTGGGCCCATAGCTCAACGGCAGAGCATCCGGCTCATAACCGGCTGGTTCCAGGTTCAAATCCTGGTGGGCCCACCATTTGGGACGTGGGAAGTGAGAGGTTGGAGTTTATGAAATGGGATCATAGCTCAGTTGGGAGAGCGCCTGCCTTACAAGCAGGATGTCACAGGTTCAAGTCCTGTTGGTCCCACCATATGGGAAGTGGGATGTGAGAGGTTGGAGGTGGGAAGAGCCCAAACCTCGCATATTCCTATACGGTTTTAATTAACAGAGAAGCAGCGCGGATATGATACCGTGCTGCTTCTTCTTTTTAGAAGAAGGGTTGCCGACGGAAAAATACCGGAGGCCTTTGTAAATTTTTAATTAGTTAGCTGGTTTTTCTGCAACAACAAAAATTTGTCCTATCTTATCATTTTTAGCTGCTTGTACCCAAAAGTCCAGAGCTGCCAAGGTCTTATCAACAACCTCTGCACCAACTCTGGATTCTATATGCTGCCTGTTTTCCCGCAGTCCTGTGGCTACGGCATGATAACTGGGGGCCACTTTTTCCGACCACGTCTCTTCGATCCTTACGTTAAACCCTATATCCTTTAACGCTTTATGGTAGTCTTCAAAGTCCCATATGTCGGAGGTCTGTAAACGCTCATGAATTTTCTTTTCGTCTTCCGGTGTGGCATTTCTTTTAATCATTACGATGTCACTAAAAACAAACTTCCCACCTTTTTTAACCACCCTAAAGCATTCTTCAAGTATTTTGCGCTTGTCCTCTCCGTGTAAAAATGCCTCCTGGCTCCAAACCATATCAAAGGATTGATCCGGGTATTTTAAACGGTGAAAGTCTCCATACTCAAATACACAAAGATTATCCAGACCTTGCTCACGGGTACGTTGGCTGGCCAGCTCCAATTCTTTTTCGCTAATGTTGATGCCGGTAATGCTGCACTCAAACGTTTTTGCCAGGTACCGTGCGGTTGCCCCGTACCCGCATCCGGAATCCAATACTTTGTCGCCCTTTTTAATACCTGCCTTTTCAGCCATTACTATGTTTGTCTTTTCCTGGGCGGTATTGAAATCCTCATTCCCTGTTTCCCATGTTCCCATGTGAATGTTATCCTGCCAAATCTGCTTGTAAATCTCGTCCGCAGGGCCGTCATAATATTCTTTTGTTTTTGCCACGGTTGAACTCACTATAAGAACCTCCCTGATTTGACTCAAGTTTACTATTTCTAGTCATTATATATCACTGACAACTTGTGAGGCAAGGATGAGTTTGGCGGGTGTGGTGGACTATGCTGAATTGTTAAAGGCAAGAATCCTCCAGATACTCCAAAATTCTTTATTTTTACTGATTTCACGTAAATACCTTACTGCATCTCTGCCACACTGAATTTAGCAGCCAAGTTGGCGGTGTGGTAGTTTAACATTCTTGTGATATAATTCCTATTGTGCGAGTAAGAATAGGGGGGATTTATGGACAGGGAAAAGTACATAAGTAAAGATAGCAGCAGGTTAGTGCTCTGAAATTATTTTTTAATCTTTTACTATGTTATTAAGCTTTAAAGGAGGAAAATGTATGCGTAAAGTATTAAGAATATTAAGTATAGCTTTAGTATTAATGTTTATGGCCGGAATACTTTTTGGCTGTGGAGGACAGGAAGGCACCGGTGAAAACGGAAATGGTGAAGATCAAGGTGGTAACCAAACAGAAAGCAAAGGTAAAGTTAACATAGGTTACGTTGAGTGGGACGACTGTATTGCCAGCACTTATGTATTGAAAAATGTGCTTGCCAATGAAGGATATGATGTTGAAATAACTTCAGTGGACGCAGGGGTAATGTGGAGCGGAGTTGCCCAGGGGGATTTTGACTTTATGGTAGCGGCTTGGCTGCCCGGAACTCATGAAAACTACTGGAAAGAATTTAAGGATCAAGTAGTTGATCTCGGCCCCAACTTTGAAGGCGCTAAAATCGGTCTGGTCGTGCCGGAGTACGTTACCATCGACTCCATTACTGAAATGAATAGCGTGGCAGATAAGTTTGACGGTGCCATTACCGGCATTGAGCCTGGTGCGGGCATTATGCAGGCTACTGAAGAAGCAATTACAGAATACGGCTTAAATTTAGAACTTAATGACAGCAGTAGTGCTGCCATGGCAGCAGCTCTGGAAAGAGCAATAAGCAATGAAAAATGGATTGCTGTTACCGGTTGGAACCCGCATTGGAAATTTTCCAAGTTTGACCTCAAATATCTGGAAGATCCCAAGGGAGTTTACGGGGGCGAAGAGCATATCAACACCGTGACCCGCCAGGGATTTAAAGAAGATATGCCGGAAGCTGCCAGCATCGCCGACAACTTCTACTGGACATCCGAGGAACTCGGTCCTGTAATGGTAAACATTAAAGAGGGTATGACCCCCGATGAAGCAGCACAGAAATTTATTGAAAATCACCAGGATATGGTTAACGAGTGGACTTCCTAATTAAGTGATGAGAAACCCGGCTGTTACAACGCCGGGTTTCTTTTTTCCTCAAAGTGATTATAACTGCTTATGTTTATCATAGCTAATACTTTCTTGCCTGGGATGGTAAGTAGTGATAACATTAAACAAAACATAAATGCAAGATAAGCTCGAATTTTCAGATTTTGCATTTAAGGATTTGTTTAAGTCCTTAAATTGGCTGTTATCATATATTTCATCTCAAAAAAGGAGTGTTAACTTGATCATGCGTAACGAAAACTGTCCTATTTGTGGAGCTGAGTTAGCCAAACAGTTGCAGGACGAGAACATGGATTATGCCGGCAGGGCAATTTGTACAAAATGTGCCGATTGGCTTGAAAACACTGAGTGGGATTAATAATTAAGCACATAAGTTCAGCTATGTTTATGGGAGGGCCCTGAAGGTGGGCTCTCTCTTTTTATTTTAAAATTCTCCAAGACTATCCCAGTACATGGCGGCTTCGCTTAGCTCAGTTAGAGCCCCCGCTCTATCTTTCGCATCTATTAAACCTTGCAGGCGAGCAATTTTAACATCAATTTCAGTTATCTTTCTTTTGTCAACATTGAATTGGATCCTTGATTTAACTTTCCCCCACGCTCTTTTCATTTTTTTTAGATTCGTTGCAGCTGCATCCCAATTGCCGCCTTCAATATTCATTTTTAAAATCTGCATATGTTGGGCTACATCATCTAATTCACTCGTGGGCTTTTTTAAATATGAACCGCTGGTCAGGCCCACGTAAAAGACAATTAAAGTAAGTATCGGAATCAGATAAAGTATGGTTTTCCTCACATTATTTCACCCCTCAATTAGGCCCGCGATAATCACTCGGGTCGGTCAATGATTTAAGACGATCGTTATATCTATCAACGTACAATCTCCCTGCAGTATCCAGACTGGCCAGGGCAATTTCGGAATAATCATCTATGCCAAGTTTCTTCAACTCTGCATCCAGCCATAACCGGTCAAGTTTTAATTGCTCCAGGTTTTGGTCCAGTACTATACCGTCGAAAATAACCTCTGTGCTTAAGCCCGAGTAGCTGGTGGATAAGTTTAAATCCTTGGCAGTAACGGGCTGAAACTCAGATTTTTTTTGTACAGATAGTTTGCCATTAGTTTCTAAAACAGCAAATTCCACCTGCGTCAAATCAAAAATCCCTTTGAGGCGCAGTTGACCCAGGAGGTGGTCTATGCTGTACCTCATGGTCTTCATAGCGTCTTCCATAATATGACCGTTCATAATGACCACAGTAGGCTCTCCATCCATGTATTTTGCAATATAGCGTGATTTAATCGCAATCATTTGAATGATAAACACTAAAATAAACCAAGTGAAAAGGCCCACCCATTCAGACCACGTATTGTTACCAAGGTTTGTGGTAAGCGTGGCGGCAATGGAGCCAATGGTGATGCCCAGTATGTAATCGAAATAGGTGAGCTGGCTCATTTGCTGCTTTCCCAGTATGCGGGCAAATATGAACAATGTGAAAAAAGCTATTACGCCTCTAACTAACACCATAAGGGTTTCATTCAATATCACCCACTCCTTTTTCAAGGGGCATATCTACCAATAACAATACTCATAGAATGCCGTGGTAAGGAGCCTATTATTCATAATAGCATGTCAGTCTATTAAACGCTTGCGCATTAAATATAGCGGTAGCTTAAATATGGCGGTAATAAAGACCACTAACCACAGCACGTCATATAATAATGACGGTCCCACTGTCCCCAGTGTAAGGCTTCTTGTTAATTCCACCACGTGATAAAGGGGCATAAACCAGGCAATTACCTGTACTAAGACAGGTAGGCCGTCCAGTGGGAAAAAAACTCCCGAGAACAAGAACATGGGAGTGATTACCAGGGTAAAGAAAAAGCCGAAGGCGTCTACGCCTGGTACAAGGCCGGTCCAGGTGATACTTAATTCAGTAACTGCCAGCCCTTCTAATGCGAGAACCGGTAGGACCAGTAATACCCAGGGGGAGGGAACCAGGCCCAGTGCTGAAATGACAATGATAATAATTATCCCGTAAAGTAGGCTCTTAAATGTCCCGAAAAGTATTTCCCCCACTACAACCTCTTCCAGGTTTACCGGGGTGGCGATGATGGCATGGTATGTTTTTTGGTAATTCATACGCATATAGCTGTCGTAAGTGCATTCCAATGCCGCGGCCCACATGGCCGAAGTTGCGATCAATCCAGGTGCCATCCAGTTGATATAGGGTAGCCCGTCAATGTCTTCTACAAAAACCCCCAGGCCGAAACCCATTGCTCCAAGATATAAAAGGGGCTCTATAAAATTAAACATCACATTTGCAAGCCAGGTTTTTTTAAACACTGTAAAATTACGCATAAAAACATGCCAAACCCGGTAGGAGATTCTCATTGCTCCAATCCCCTTCCGGTGAGCTTAAAAAATACATCTTCCAAGTTTGCAGGACGCAGGAGTTGGTATTGTAAGTCAAAAGGGGTTTCCTGTAAAACTGTCATCAAAGTCTTGGAGTCTTTGGGGGACAAGCAGAGGCTTGTCCCCAGGTTTAAGGAGCCATGGATGTGTTTTCGGACTTTTTCTAACAATGGCGACATTTGTTCCGGCGGGATATTAAGCTCTAGAACCTCGTCACCAATGTGTTTATTAACCATTTCCTTTGGGGTGCCCAGATCCAGTATCTTTCCTCCTGCCATTATCAGCAAACGGTCACAAAGCCTGTGCGCTTCCTCCAGGTAATGAGTTGTAAGTACAAGGGTAATATTTCTGTTTTTTAACTCTCTTAGTTTTTGCCATACCATGTGCCGGGCCCGGGGGTCCAGACCGTTGGTAGGTTCGTCCAATACCAGTAGAGCAGGATTGTTAATGAGGGCCCTGGCGATAGTCAATCTTCTTTTCATGCCGCCCGAAAGGTTGCTGGCCAGAGCGTCCCGTTTTTCTCCCAGCTCAAAAAAATCCAATAACTCTTTAGCTTTTCTTTGGGCCTTGATGCCTTTAAAGTCAAAATAGGCGGCGTAGATAATCAGGTTTTGCATCACGGTAAGTTCAGGGTCCAGGTTGTCTTCCTGGGGAACCACCCCCAGACGTGACTTTATTTTACGCTCTTCATGCTGTACATTCATACCTAATACGTTAAGGGTTCCGGAGGTAAGGGGAGAAAAACATTGAATCATTTTTACGGTGGTGGTTTTGCCGGCGCCGTTGGGTCCCAAAAAACCGAAACATTCTCCCGCTCTTATATCAAAATTGATGTTGTCCACAGCCATAAAGTTACCGTACTTTTTGGTGAGTTTCGTGGCTTCGACGACCATAGATTTGTTTGACACCAAAAAAACACCGCTTTCCTAACGTTTTATGACGAAAATACTGGATTTTAATTGTTACTTTATTCTATCATGGACTAGAGTGTCCTTGCTGTGCGAAGATAAAACTATATAAAACATAAGGTAGTGATTATGATGCAGCTTTCCGGGCGGCTGGCCACATTAGTTGAATGTGTCCGCCCTGATACAATCATAGCAGACATTGGTACGGACCATGCATACGTCCCAGTGTATCTGGTTGAAAAAGGGATATGCCCCAAGGCAATTGCCGGTGATCTGAATGCCGGACCGGTGGAGTCGGCCATGAATACCGTAGAATCTTATGGGCTGGAAACAAAAATTGAAGTCAGGCAGGGAAATGGGCTGCAAATTTTGTCCCCCGGTGAAGTGGATATGATTATTATTGCTGGCATGGGAGGACTTCTGATAGAACAAATACTGTCCGAAGGGAAAGATAAGCTGCAAAATGTAAATAGCCTGCTTTTGCAGCCCAATAATCATGCCTTTGAGGTGCGCAGCTGGCTTATGGGTAGCGGTTGGGGTATTGTTGATGAACGGCTTGTATTGGAGAGGGGCAAGTTTTATCCGGTTATTATCTGCGAACAAAATAGGGGAATAGTCACTGAAGATCCTGTAGCTCTCGAAATAGGGCCCCGTTTGCTGGAAAAGGGAGGTCCGCTGGTGGAAAGGTTTCTGGAGAAAAGAAGCAGGGAGTGCGCTGGGATCTTAGACGGTCTATCCAGGAGTACCAATCCTTTAAAGGTAGAAAAGCAGCAAAGAATAACCAAGTTACTACGAGGTATAAAGGAGGAATTGATACGTGTGCGCAAAAGCTAAGGAATTAACCGGATTCATTGAAGAATTGGCTCCACCAGTACTGTCAGAATCATGGGACAATAGCGGGTGGCAGGTGGGAGACCCCTTCCAAGATGTTGAGCGGGTAATGGTGACCCTGGATATTGATGAACAAGTGGTTGAGGAAGCGGTGCAGAAGGGAGTGCAGCTGTTAGTCAGCCATCATCCTTTGTTTATGAAGGGCTTAAAAAGCCTGCGTCTAGACACAATGCCCGGCCGCATAGTAGCTAAGCTGATTCAGCACGGGGTGGGAAGTTACGCCGCCCACACTAATTTGGACAGTGCGGGTGGCGGGGTAAATGATATTTTAGCAGAAAAGCTGGGCTTAAGGGATGCCCGCGTGCTTTATGCAGTACAGGAGGAAAAGTATTTAAAACTGGTGGTATTTGTGCCTGAATCTCACCTGGAAAATGTTATGCAGGCTTTGCGCAGTGAGGGAGCCGGCTGGATTGGAAATTACAGTGACTGTACTTTCCAGCTAAAGGGTACCGGTACCTTCCGCCCGGGCGAGGGCACTGACCCATACATAGGCAGCCAGGGTGAATTGGAGCGCGTGGAGGAAGTGCGTCTGGAAACTATACTGCCTACTTCTGAAAAGGCTAGGGTAGTGGATGCAATGGTAAAGGCCCATCCTTACGAAGAAGTGGCCTATGATTTATATCCCCTGGCCCTGGAAGGACCTAAAAAAGGACTGGGGCGAGTGGGTAATCTTAATTCTCCACTGCTATGGCCTGAATTTATACAGCTGGTTAAAGAGGCCCTGGGGGTTACATCCGTGCGCTTTGGATGTGATGATAAGGATGCAAAGGTGCAGCGGGTTGCAGTTTGCGGAGGTTCCGGGGCCGATTTATGGCCTGCGGCAAAGGCCATGGGAGCGCAGGTGCTGTTAACAGGAGATATAAAGTATCATACGGCCAAAGATATGATGGCAGAAGGTATTTTTTTCGTGGATGCCGGTCATTATGGCACGGAGAGAATTGTGGTAGCATCCATGGCAGAATACTTGCGTAGATGTGTAAACGACCGGGGTATGAGGGTTGAAGTGTTGGAAAGCCAGAGGGATTACGACCCTTTTCAAACTGCATAGGGGTTAGGTGTTAGGCGATAGGCGTTAGAAATTTTATAAACCTAACCCCTAACCCCTAACCCCTTATAAAGAAATTTCCTCTCCCGGTTTAATAGCTTCAATGGTAACACCCGGAGTTTTTTGTTTGGCCAGCTCGGTAAATTCTTCGGCATCCTGTACCAGTATGGGGAAAGTGCCATAGTGAATAGGAATTACTTTTTGGGGTTTTAAAAGCGTAAGGCTGTATGCGGCTTGAACCGGGTCCATGACAAATACGCTGCCAATGGGAAGAAGGGCAAGGTCAATGTCATAAAGTTCGCCCAAAATTCCCATGCTGGAAAAAATACCGGTATCTCCGGCGTGGTAGACGGTTTTGCCGTCTTCCAAAATAACTATAAAACCGGTGGGGTCCCCCGCTCCGGCGGAATGGAAAGCTTGGGTCATAGTGACCTTGATTCCGCTGACTTCTACTTGTCCGCCAATATTCATTCCCATGCCAAATATAATATTGTCTGCGCTAACGCCGGCTTCCTGTAGTTTGCCGGCCAGTTCAGGCTGTACAAGCACTGTTGCGCCTGTGGCTTTTACAATGTCCGGCACGTCACTTCCAAGGTGGTCGTCATGATCGTGGGTAATCAGAATAATGTCTGCCCGTGTAATGTCTTCCTTCTTAATGGGGCAACTGGGGTTTCCTGTAATCCACGGGTCAATTAAGATAACTTTCCCTTTTTCGCTTGTTATTTGACAAGCAGCATGTCCCAACCATTTTATGCTGTGACTCATAGTTTCGCCTCCTTGATATTTATTAGCAATATGTTATGTATATTGTAGGCGAAAGAAGGGTTATATTGCAAGGGGTGGTATTACATGGTTTTATTAACTGAAAAAAAGAGAGATCCTTTTTATTGTAAAGGATCCCTCATCTGTACTTTCCTTCGTCAATAATATATAATTACAGGCTATCTGCCAGTATCTGGCTAATATCCCGCACCATGATTTCTTCGTCTTTGTTCAAGTTTTTACAGCTGTCTTCCAACATAACAACGCAGTATGGACAGGCTGTGGCTATTATTTCTGCCCCTTTGTCAGCAGCCTCTTTAACTTTTACATCAGAGAAGCGCAGTCCGGATTCTGTTTCCATCCAGATACGCGAGCCGCCACCGCCACAGCACATGCTGTATTCCCTGTTGTCATCGTAGTCCATGCGCTGTAATTCAGGCACCGCCTGCAGAAGTTGCCGTGGCTCTTCATAGACATTATTGTGTCTCCCCAGGTAGCATGGGTCATGATAAATTACTTTTTTGGCAAGGGGAGTGTTAAAAGCGAGTTTACCCTCTTCAACCAGTTGAGCCAGCAGTTGAGTATAGTGAATGACCTCAAACTCAGCACCAAACTCAGGATATTCCTGGGTGAAAGTATAATAGCAGTGTGGAGAAGTGGTAATGATTTTTTTAACACCTTTGGACTGGAAAAGGTTTATGTTGTGTTCTGCCAGGCCGGCAAATTCCTCTTCAGCACCGATTTTCCTGGTAGCTTCCCCACAGCATTTTTCTTCATTGCCGATAATGCCGAAGCTTATGCCGGCTTGCTGTAGCAATTGGGCAGTCGCACGAGCAATTTTTTGGCTGTCAAAGGCCGACGTACAGCAAACATAAAGTAGGTATTCATGGTCTGCAAAGGTAGGTACGTCAATGTCTTTTGTCCAGGATGTTCGCTGCTCAGCATCCTGTCCCCAGGGGTTACCGTTGCTGCTTATGCTTCCCACCACAGCTTTAAGGTTTTTGGGTATGCCGCCGGTTTCAGCCACAATAGAACGCATGGCTCTTACCACGTTCACAATGTTTACTCCCCGCGGACATTTTACAACGCACTGGTTGCATGTAGTACAAGCGTAAAGAACATCATCATTTTCGAAACCTTCTATACCCATGCGTCCCATGTGCAGCATTTTTCGAATTATGAATTCGCTTTCTTTCTCCATTTTGCCCCAGGGGCAACTTCCGGCACACATGCCGCACTGTAAGCACAGGGTAATATCATCGCCACCCATTTCCTGGATAATTTCACGAACTTCATCAAAGTAAGTAACAGCCTCCATTTGGAGCTCCTCCTCCCGCACATAATAAGTCAGATTTATCTAACCTAATTTGCATTGTTATACTTAGCATTCGCCGAAATTTTTATAGTTTCCTGCTTTGTAAATTGTAAAAATTCTAATATTTTTCAGAAAGAGGCCGTGTGGTTGTAGGGTTAGTACCTCTTAGAGGGAAATTCAGCCTAAATTATCCGGGTTGTCCCAGTCACGAGCCATTGTGTGAAGCAATATCTCAACAGATTTCTCCGCCAGTAGGGATGCATCAAAACAATCAGGGTCAATTACCTGCTGGATGGCAAATCCCTCCAAAAGACCAACGGTAAGACCGGGTACGTAATCCAGCGCCTCTTCCTTAAATGTGCCCATATGGACACCCTCCTGGACAATCCTATGTATAAAATCTCTGTATAATTTAAACTGCTCCTTCATTTTATCTCTTACATCCGGCTGTTTGGTGCCCTGAACCCAAAAATCATAAAAAACTGTAACCAGGTCAGCTCTTTCTTTTACCACTTGTTTTTGATATTTGAATAATGTTTTTAGGCGTTTCACGGGGTCCTTTTCATAGGTTATTTTGTTTAGCGCACCTTCCAGGTATTCTTGCAGCGACCAGGCAAGTAGTTCATTGAGTAGTTTTTCTTTGGTTTGGAAGTAATAATGAATAACTCCCTGGCTGATTCCCGCTTCCCTGGCTATATCTTTCATTCTTGTACCGTTAATGCTTTTTTGTGCCACACAGCGATATGCAGCTTGCAAGATTTGCTCTCGCCTTATTTCTTCCATACCTACCTTGGGCATTTAATCGTTTCACATCCTAAACTGAATTGTTAAAATAACTTAATTATAACATAATCAGTCCAAGTTGGGCATATTTCCATCCTGGCAGGGGAATATCCGTAATTGTAGAATATAGCAAGTATTAAAACTTTTGAGGTGGTGACTTTTTGACCATGGCGGAAAGAAAAAAAATTGCCATTTTGGGTGGTCCAGGCACCGGCAAGACAACTCTTTGTAAACAACTGGATGTTGACTACAGTCTGGCTGGTTATGTGAGCAGCGTTTGTTTAGAATTTGCCCGGTCTTATATTTCTCATTATGGAGTCCCGGTAAGTATTTTTGAACAATTTTTACTTTATGAAGGGCAGAAAAGAAGGGAAAAGGAACTTAATTACTGTGACATTATCTTTTGTGACAACGCAACCATTCTAAATTATGTTTATGGTTTAATGTCAGGGAATTTAAAAGATCCCAAAGAAGTGTATGCACTGATGAAGTTGTATGAGTGGGCAATGAAAGACCTGCCCGGTTATGAGGTATTTTATATACCGAGGGAGTTTAGCATGGATAAAGATGGCATCAGGTACCAGGATGAAGAATTTGCCGAAATAGTTGATACAAAAATAAGGAATTTCTTAGATATTATGAATGTCCCTTATACAATTGTAACGGGGGATATGGATAACAGGGTGCAGATGGTAAAAGATAAAATAGGTTTTGAAAATAAGAGAACTCCATCTGAATAAAAGACGTAAAAAATAAATGCCGGCCGGCATTTATTTTTTTGGGGGCAGGAAAACAATGATATAAACTAGAATAAGTGAATATTCATTCATTAAGGAGAGGAGGTATATTGTGCGGTGGAAAACAATCAAAGATTGTTTGAGATAGTTAACATTGGGAATTTGGAATTAAAAAATCGCATAGTAATGCCGGCCATGCACCTTGGATACTGCAACAAAGGATATGTAACTGATCAACTGGCTAATTTCTATTATCAGCGCTCACAGGGAGGTGCCGGCCTTATAATTGTCGGGGGATGTGCCGTTGACGAACACGGATACGATAATATGATCTGTGTGGATCACGACAAATTTATGCCGGGACTAAAAATGCTCGTGGACAATGTGCATGATGGTGGAGCTAAAATAGCAGCCCAGCTTTACCACCCGGGCCGTTATTCAGCTTCCTTTATGCACGGGATACAGCCTGTCGCACCATCGGCGGTTGCTTCAAAAATTACCCGGCAGGTGCCCCGAGAATTAACAGTGAAGGAAATCGAAGATATAGTGAATGGTTTTGCCCTTGCAGCATCCAGGGTTAAGGAATCCGGGTTTGATGCGGTGGAGGTTATCGGCAGTGCGGGATACTTGGTGTCACAGTTCTTGTCGCCAATCACAAACCGGCGTAATGATAAATACGGAGGGGACTCGGAGCGGCGCATGAGGTTTGGCCTTCAGGTTATGAACGATATTCGCGCCGAAGTGGGCGCGGACTACCCGGTAATCTTCAGGATTTCCGGTAATGAGTTTATGGACGGAGGAAACACCACTGAGGAAATGGCGATATTTTGCCGGCGCTTAGAAGAAGCCGGGGTAAATGCCATCAATGTAACCGGCGGGTGGCATGAAACGAAGGTTCCGCAAATTACTATGGGGGTACCTCGGGGGGCCTTTGTTTACTTGGCAAAAGCTATTAAAGACGCCGTGCATATCCCGGTGATAGCATGTAATCGCATTAATGACCCTGTGTTGGCTGAAGAGATTCTACAGGATGGTTTGGCTGATATGGTGGGTATAGCCAGGGGGCTAATTGCTGATCCAGAGTTGCCGCAGAAGGCAAAGGAGGGGCGGCTGGAAGATATTTGCAAGTGTATTGGCTGCAACCAGGGCTGTTTGGACGCCGTGTTTAACCTTTCCGAAGTGAGATGTACCGTAAATGCCCGTGCCGGGCGGGAAGAAGAAACTGCTATCAAGCCGGTCACCCAAATAAAAAAAGTTTTGGTCATCGGGGGTGGTCCTGCCGGGATGGAAGCAGCCCGGGTTGCCGCGCGGCGGGGTCATAAAGTAACTCTGTGGGAAAAAGAGAGTCATACCGGCGGGCAGTTAAATATAGCCGGCGTACCACCGGGGAGAGAAGAGTTTAAAACACTGGTATACTATTTAAAGACCCAACTGCTAAAGGAAAAAGTAAAAGTAGAAAAGGGAAAGGAAGCTACGGCAACCAATGTGCGGGAATTTGGTGCAGACGTGGTACTGGCTGCCACAGGTGCCGTACCGGTGACACCTGCAATAACCGGGGTTGATGACACTACTGTGGTACAGGCCTGGGATATATTGGCCGGTAAAGCCGTGGCAGGCAAAAAGGTTGTGATCATAGGCGGGGGCGCGGTAGGTTGTGAAACGGCGCTTTTCCTGGCCCGAAAGGGAGCTTTAAGCCCGGAGCAGCTGCACTTTTTGGCACTAAACAGGGCGGAAACCCCGGAAAAACTTATAGCGCTGGCTAAACAGGGAAACAAAGATATCACAGTGTTGGAAATGCAAAATCAGATAGGAGCGGATATCGGTGTTTCCACCCGGTGGACCATTCTGCAGGAATTACGCCGCTACGGGGTAAAAGCGGTGTCCGGTGCAAAGGCCCTTCAGATCGGTGACGGCAACGTGGTAATAGAAGGTAGTGCAGGCCAAGAGGAAGTGGTTGCCGACACAGTGGTTCTGGCGGTGGGCTCGAGTCCGGAAAATACACTATTTACAGAAATCAAAAAGGACTTAATTAGTATTCACTTGCTGGGAGATGCGAGTAGGCCCCGAAAAGCCTTTGATGCTATACATGAAGCGTATGAACTGGCAATGAGGATTTAAATAAAAAAACATACTCAAAGGGGACTGGCACCTTTTTCGTTTTTTTAAAAAGGTGCCTGTCCCCTTTTTACTTTTTTAGTCTGAAAATCTAATTACCATTATAAATAGCCTGTATACGAGGATCTTTAAAAGCTTTCTGCATTGTTTCAAGCATTTCCGGGTTGGCCATAATGTCAATCATGGACTGTTGCAAAGCAGGGTCGGACATGATTGCTACCATATCATTTCTGACTTCGTCGGAGGCCATAATGCTCACCATTGTTTCACGCATCTCTTGGGAATGCATCATATCAATGAATGTAGATTGCATATCCTCCGAGCTCATAATAGCAGTCATTTGATCCAAATATTCAGGGGAACTCATATAACTACTCATTTCCATAAAGTTGTTTTGAAAGTACTGATTCATTTGTTGTTGGTCCATCATAGTATTGTCCATTTGGTTTGACTGGCTACACCCGGTAGCAACAAAGGTAATAAACATAAAGACCAAAATTAAACTTAGTTTTTTCACGGTATTAACCTCCCTCAATAAAAAATAGCTAATTATTAATTCCCCTGGCAATAGTTTCCATCACCCACCCCTCTATTCAAAAAATAACTGTATTTGCAAGATGTATTAAATTTCGACATTAATTGAGTATCTCCCTTTTGCTTGCGAGTGAAATCATGGTAAAAAGTTAAATATTTGTGCTGCTTTCGTATAAAGTTTGTAAATTTGGTTTTGTAGTCTAATCTTAGCAGAAAAATAATTGTCATAATTTAGCTCTGCAATATTTTTGGGGGGGTGGAATCAAAATTTATAAACCTGAATTTGCAAAATGAAATAGAGAGGTGAGAAGTTGAGATCTAGAAAAATTCGTACCATTTTGGCCGTTTTTCTTGCCTTAAGCCTGTTTATGCCACAGATTGTTTTAGCCGCGGAGACCGGTCAATCAACTGAAGAATTGAATACTGTAGTAAAAAGTGTTTATAACACAGTACCGGATGCAGTATACCAGGAAAAGGATTCAGTTTCCGGAGATACTTATGAGGATAACGTTAATGAACCTCTGCCGGAAATAACTGTAACAACCCTTGATGGCGAGCCCCTATCTGATGGAGTGAGTATTGAAGCCGGTACTATTCTAAGGGTTTCCGTTGACGGAGATATTGTGAAAATCACTATTACATGCAGAATAGGCGATATAGAATCAGTGCAAGAATATGTTTATAGTCCCGTTGAACATACCATCGTGTTGCCCGGAGAACACAAAATGACAGTTACTGCCGAAGATTCATCGGGTAATCAGGACAATAAAACAATAGACTTGCATGTTGAGACCCCGGCAGTAACCTTTACCTCTGATTCCGAGACCGGTGCTGTAGATACCGATAAGGTATATTATTACCGGGGTTCTGATTCTGACAGTGATACACTATCCTTTGAACTATCCAACCTAGCACAGGGGAGTAGGTATGGGTTAGAATTCGGTTATCTCGATGCAGACGATGAACTTACAGTTTCCGGAGCAGTTTACGACGGTGTGCTTTACGGTGAGGAAACCAGTGCAGGGACCTACACGTTTTCCACGCCAATAATGAACGATAATAATAACAGCATGCACCCGTTATGGGTCCAATTGAATAATGAAATGCACCCGGACCAGCCCAGTGACCCGTTTCCAATAAGTGACGGCGACGGAGCGGATGGTGAGGTTGATGACGGGAATGGTTCCTACGTCAATGTAAATGTGCCGGACACACTGGCGGATGCAGGGTATGAAACAAAAGATTTGTCCGGTGAGGATGATTTGACTAGTATAAGCGGCTTTTATTTCAGTAACAAATACGGTAAGATTGAATTTGCGGGTGAGGTGGACATCCTTTCCTATCTTGAAGCCTATAAACAGCTCAATGAAATAACTATAAACATTAAAAAAGGCTCCATTATATTTGATACAGAAAATGATGTTCTTGCTCAGTTGGCCCAAAAAGATTCCACGGTAACCATGTACGATTTGACACACCCGTATGTTCCTAATGTCAGGGTATATGATGAAAATGACGAGGAATTAGAAGATGTTGTTGATACAGAAAATGTGAGTTATGACAGTGACGAAGGAATACTTAATTTTGTTGCCAATCATTCCGGAGAAGAGTACTTTGCCCGTTACGAAGCAAATTATGCACCAACGGTAGAAAATGAAATTCCTGATCAGGAATTTCAGATGGGCGAAGAAATTGAGCTAGACCTGGGGGCCGTTTTCAATGATGCTGACGGGGATAAGCTTAACTATACAATTGAAAACAGTAACCCTGATAAGGTATTAGTAACGGCCAGTGAAAACGCCCTTACTCTCGTGCCCGTCTCTCCAGGCGAATCAACCGTAACTGTAACCGCAGGCGATGGAAACGATAGTACTGTGGCTGATGAATTCGAAGTACAGGTTAACTCGTCAGAAAACAGCGATAACAACGACAGCAGCGACAACGACAATAGTAACGGCAACGATAATAATAATGACGGCGACAGTAATAACAATAATGACAGTAATAATAGCAGCGATAATAATAGTGGGAACGGTGGCAGCCAAGACGGAGATGCAACCGGTACGGAGAAGAATGATGGTAGTATTAATCTCTCCGATAGTACCGAAACGAACATTGAAGTTGATGCAGACGGCCGTACTGTGGTTACGGTGCGGTTAGATGAACAGTCTGAAGTTGATTACATTAAAAACATTGAGGGTATCGAATTGGCTGTCATAGAAGTTACCGAGGCGGCGGACACGGTTAGAACAAAGATCCCCAGCGGCGTTATTGACAATCTTGCTGCCGGAGGGGTACAGATCGAAATCAGAACGCCTGTTGCTAACTACACTGTTCCGGCACAGGATCTGCTGGTGCAGGTGAAAAAAGTAGCTGCACGGCTGGGCGTGGATATCGGCCAGGTGGAAGTTACTGTTGTTATAGAAAGAACAGGTGAGCTCCGGACCAAAGAAATAGGCAATGCCGTTGCCGCGCAAACTAACGGAAGAATGTTAATACAGCCTGTGAAATTCCGTATTGAGGTTGCAGCCGGTGATGAGACAGTGGAAGTAAACTCTTTTGGTAGTTATGTCAATAGAAGTATTGTATTGCCAGATATCAAAGACATTGATGGGGTTTTTGGGATGGTAATGCGTGACGGAAAACTCAATCACATTCCCACTCGTTTTGTCCCTGAAAACGGTGGAATCCGGGCTGTGCTCTCAAGTAGAACCAACAGCACTTACACAATAATAGCAAACGAGGCAGACTTTAGAGATATTGTCGGACACTGGGCTGAAAATGACATCAAATCCATGGCCGCCGGCTTAATGGTGAAGGGCATGGGTGATGGCAAATTCATACCATCGGGTGAGATTACAAGAGCAGAATTTGCCGCATTTCTGATGCGCGCTCTGGGCATGGAAGAAAAGACAACAAACGCTGGTTTTAGCGATGTC
The DNA here is from genome assembly GCA_016278505.1 of Clostridiales bacterium. Lineage (GTDB taxonomy): Bacteria > Bacillota > Desulfotomaculia > Desulfotomaculales > VENG01 > VENG01. The sequence goes on along the minus strand of JADQBQ010000018.1, from coordinate 3,932 downwards.
TCTCCTGATGCCTGGTATGCAGGTGTAGTAGCAAGTACGGTGGAGGCAGGCCTGGTTAGTGGTTATCCCGACAGCAAATTCAATCCTAATGGTAAAATTTCCAGGCAGGAAATGGCCGTGATGATAACTCGTGCACTTGATATGCTGGGATATAACCCACCCTTAAATGACGGCACGCTGGCTAATCCAGTTGATGATTTTACTGATAGTATCACTATAGATGATTGGGCTGAGGAATCTATAGCTGTTGTAGTGCGAGCCGGTGTAATGAAAGGTATGTCCGGTGACAGTTTTAGTCCTGACAGCAATGCAACTCGGGCCCAAGGTGCAGTAGTGATCAAGCGTATGATGGACAAAATTGGATTACGGTAGTATGTGAAAGGGAATCGGTTTTTTAACCGGTTCCTTTTACTCAAAACGGCCAGAAATAAGCGCCCAGGGTTTATAAACTCTGGGCTTTTTTTAGGTATTTTAAATACCAATTTTTACATGGTATGACGTTTTTATTATACCCCCCTAAAATAAGACAAGCACACGAACATCTAACAGTAAAGGAGGTGAGTCCCAACACCACCAGTACCGATAAGACATAAGGAGGAAATGACATGAAAAGAAAACTAAGACATATTATCCCCTCGCTGGCTGTGTTATTTTTATTAATAGGAATGTTCACCATGGTGGTTTCTCCAGCACCGGCCTCAGCCGCCACTACCATTACCTTAAGTGTATCTGTTGATCCAGGTGATATTGATCAGGACCTGTTATATAGTTTTATAGATAAAATCATTGACGATTATAATCTCAATGCCGATAAAGTGATCATTAAGTTTGCGGACGGAACTGCTACCGAATATAAGCCCGGTTCTACTCCGGTTCCTGAGCCACAACCAGTTCCAGAACCGGAACCCGAACCTCAACCTCAACCAGAACCGCAACCGGAACCCGAACCTCAACCGCAACCTGAGCCACAGCCGGATCCCGGCGAAAGTAATACGGGTTCCGTCAGTATGAATTTGGATGAACAAAAAATGCTTGATCTTGTCAACCAAGAACGTGCTAGGGTGGGGTTGCCCGCGCTAAAAGCTAATTTGGAATTAGTTCGTTTGGCACGTCTTAAAGCACAAGATATGATCAATCTAGGGTACTTTAGCCACACTTCACCTACTTACGGATCGCCATTCGACATGATAAAGTCCGCTGGCATTAGATATTGGTACGCTGGTGAAAACTTGGCCGGAGCTTATAGCGTAGAAGTTGCTCACAATTCCTTAATGAACTCCGAAGGGCATAGGGCCAACATTTTAAATTCCAACTTTAAGGAAGTGGGTATCGGTGTTGTAGATGGAGGCCCTTATGGAAAGATGTTCGTTCAGTTATTCATTGGTTAATCAAAATAGCATGAGTTTAAAAATACCGGACTCTATATAGAATCCGGTATTTTTTTTGATACACCGCCTGTTGAAAAAAATAAAACCCTCGGCACCTGGAAGATGCCGAGGGTTAAAATTAAGCTTTACTTTTCTTGTGGATTTATGTATAATGAGCAGTACGACTATGTAATTTAATTTTAAGCATACTTTAAAATAATTATACCATATGCTTATAGTAATGTCAAGGGTAGCTATTTAATTTGAAAAGCAATTCAATGGCCGGCCTTAAATATTTAGAAAGCGGGGAATCAGTATGTGCGCTCTAGGGTCACAAGTACCCTTTGCTTACCGCAGCAAACATGATTTTCCGGCAAAACTCACCGAATGGGTCGGGCAGGTGTTCTATGATGTTTTGCCGGAGCATGGCTATGAAATACGTGAGGAACAAATATATACGGCGTTTCAGCTTGCCGAGGCCGTGGGCAAGGGAAAAGTACATTTCGCTGAGGCAGGACTGGGTACCGGTAAAACTTTTGCTTATTTACTTACTGCCGTTGCTTATGCCCGTTTTAAGGGAAAGCCTGCCTTAATCGCCTGCGCTTCTACAGCACTTCAGGAACAGCTGGCCGGGCCCCAAGGAGATATTGAAAAGCTGTCGCGCCTGCTGGGTCTGGACATCGACGCCCGCATGGCCAAGGATCCACGCCAGTATATTTGTGACGTAAAGGTAAACCGATTTCATAACTCGACTTGTGAGCAGCCAGATCCAGCGCTAACCAATTTACTGGACTGGGCAGGCGAGACTGACCGGGGTGAGCGATCCGAGATGCCGAGCGTGCCGGACCGGGTGTGGACACAGGTAGCCTGGGATGAGGCCATGCCCTGCGACACATGTTCGGTGCGGGGGTTCTGTAAGCTGGTTAAAGCGAGGGAATATTACCGACCGGCCCTGGACCTGATCGTATGCGACCACGGCATCTTCTTTGATGACCTATGGACGCGAGATGTTCGGGTCGCTGATGGCAAACTGCCCCTTTTGCCAGGTTATTCGGCGGTTATCTTTGATGAAGGACACAAAGTGCCGCTTCCGGCAGCGCTAAGGGCGGGCCGGCAAGTGGTTAAGAAAGAAATTGACAGTATTGTCTCCTCCATTGAGCAAGTCCAGGGTGCCAGAACGTCATTAATCTCTATTGCTTTAGCAATGGACGCAGCCACCTCGCGTTTTTTCAGTCTTCTATATCATTCGGCGATTGCGGATGAACGAACTGACCGGCTGACCGTGATGGTAAGTGATGAACTGCTTAAAGCGGCAGATACATTGCGGCGCGCTCTTGACACCTTATATTTCGAATTGCAAAGTGAGCAAGAGCTGCATCTTCAGTCTCTTTCCCACACGTGGTTACAAGCGTCTGAGGCGGTAGTGGAAAGGGCGACGACGGCCCTGAACCGGTTTTGCCGGAATAGGGGTAAGGAGGTTATCACCTGGGCCGACCGGGTTGACCAGTGTTTCTGGGTTGTACCCCGGGATCTCACCGGAATGTTAAATAAGCATCTATTTGCCAAGGGATTTCCCATGGTGTTTTCTTCCGCAACTTTGAGGACCGGGGGAGATTTTAGTTACTTTGCACGTACTTTGGGCTTGAAGGAGTTTTCAAGCTCATCAGTGGACAGTTCCTTTGATTATGAGGAGCAGGTCTTAGTCCATCTGCCTCAACCACTAACCAGTGGTGACCAAGAAAGCTGGTTTGCAAAGGCTTTAAAACAATTGGCTTATTTGTTGCGATTGGCTAAAGGGCGGGCGCTGGTGCTGACCAATGCGCCATCCGATGTGCAAAAAATTCGTACGGGAATTAAAGACTACCGTCTGCCCTATAAATTTCTTTGGGAAGATAGTGCAGACCGGGGATACCTGGTCCGAAGATTTCGGGAAGAAGTGTCATCGGTGCTTGTTGGCTCCGGGTTTTGGGAGGGAATTGACGTGCCTGGTGAGGCGCTGTCCTTGCTGGTTATCTGGCGGCTACCTTTTCCACCACAGGACCCGCTGCTGGAAGCACGGAAACGTGAGGCGCAGGAGCAAGGGCTGGATCCAGTGACTGCGGTTGACTATCCTGAAATGGGTTTGAGATTAAAACAAGGGTGCGGTAGGCTTATTCGGACACGGGACGATCGGGGCGCTATAGTTATCCTGGAACCGGTGTTGGGTACCCCATGGGAGCATATTGTGTTGGGAGCTCTGCCGGCGGGAGCTAAAGTTGTCCAAAATTTTGAAGCCCTCTCGACTATACGGCCTCGCTCTACCTCTGAGGATGCACACCTTGTGCGGGCAACCGGCCAATCTAACTCTTCATAATTAAAAGGGTTGCTGGAACTGCCACCGAACTTAATTTATGTACCGGTGGCTTTCCACACAAATAATTACCACTTGAACAAAAGGCTCAAACCTGGTAAGATTATTTCTTGCCGGCACAAAACCGGCACTAACAAAAAAGCAAGTTGGGAAACAATTTCCACTTGCCAAACAGCAACAAACCGAGTATAATTAATTCTTGTCGGCGCCAAACA
>JADQBQ010000053.1 GCA_016278505.1 Clostridiales bacterium | reverse complement strand
TCATATTTACGAGAGCAATCACTGCATTATACCTGAGTGGTGGGGCGGATATGTAAGATGTAATGAACTGAGGCGTAAAGTGCTTGACTTTAATGACAACGAAACAGGTGATGAATTCGTAACTGAAAACCATGCTATCATGATGTACGAGCCCTTGATAGAAGCCAATAGCAGCAAATGACATACTATTACTTCAATTATCCTTTGTTCCAATTGAGGATATTACCTTCACCGCTTCTTCCATAGGAAAGTCTATGAAGTATACTGAGAAATGCTTGTCATCATATCTCCACTGGGCTCCAATTTTGTACTCAAACGTGTATAAGGAAACGTCATTCCCGTTTATTGTCTGATGGCTCAAAGTTTGTCGTTCTTTATTCTGCCCTAAAACCATGCCTTGCCATATTGGCTCCTTAATTGGTTTATTTGTAACCCGAAAAAATATTCGCGGTAGAAGTATGTTTCCATTCCGCCGCAAAATTTCTTTTCCACCAGTTTGGACTCTCCACCCAATAACTTCCTTGTTGCCCCCGAGGATAAGCATTCCTTTACTAAACTCTATCCCATAAGGGATGTAGCTGGGCTGTGAATCTTTGAATTCATCAGGGGGTTCTGACTGAACGAGCTGTATTGGCATCATTTCTTTAGGATAGTCCAGTGGTAAGATCACAAATTTGACCGTTTCACCCTCAAGAAAGCAGTTGACCTTGCTCCACCACTGCTGATGAACTGTTGTAGTGATTATACGGATACCTTTTGTGATAGTTTCATCATTAAAGTTTTCCCTATCCGAACTCGCCCATTCAGTTTTTAAGTTAACTTATCACCTTGTCTTGGTAGTCAAGTATCGACGGAAGGTGATTAATGACCAGGTTGCTGTACGCATCAGAGAGATAGGCGAATACATTGCGCCAAACTACAATATCACATTTCAAGAGTTTAATCATGAACGTGACCACTGCATATACTTTTCAGTGCCCACCCTAACAGTGCCCTGTCCAAGTATATCAATGCCTTCAAGAGTGCTTCATCTCGGCTGGTCAAAAAGGAATTTCCGGAAATTAAGAAATATCTTTGGAAAGATTTATTCTGGCCACGAAGCTTTTGCCTTTTAACTACTGGTGGAGCACCGATTGAAGTGATTAAAAAATATATTGAGTCCCAAGGTGAAAAGAAATGATTACCGTTCACCGGTTTCATATTGAGCCAACTAAAGAGCAGGAACGGAAACTTTTCCAAACACTTACCTTGTGCCGTCAGCTGTATAATACTGCCTTGAAGCAGCGAGAGATTTGTTACCGGCAAAAAGGTAAGTCACCGTGCTGCACTACTCAAAAGAACGAGCTGCCAGCGTTAAAAAGGGAACTACCTGAATACAAACAAGTTAACGCCCAGGTGTTCCAAGATTGCCTGCAAAGGCTGGACAACGCTTTTGAACGGTTTTTCAAGGGCCTTGCCGGGTACCCCCGTTATAAAGACCGAGACCACTACCGGTCGTTCACCTATCCCCAGGCAGATAAGCAAGACCACTTTAAAAGGCCGGGCTATATTTATTTGCCTAAGATAGGCTATGTCAAACTGAAAGCGCATTTTGAATTTGACCCAGCAAAGATTAGCAGAATTAACGTCAAGTACCATAACCGCAAGTGGTATGTTAACCTAACTTCTGAAATTGAAGAAACCCAAACTGTGGAAGTGATTAACAAGATAGGCATAGACGTTGGGCTTTTAACTTTCGCCGCATTATCAGACGCCGTTAAAATAGATAACCCCAAATTTTCGTAAATCCGAAAGGAAACTGGCCCGGTTACAAAGACGGCTTTCCCGCAAGAAGAAAGGTTCAAATAACCGAGGGAAGGCCAAAGCTAAAGTAACCAGGTTACATGATAAGATAGCCAACCAGCGCAAGGATTTTTTGCATAAAATATCATATCGTATAGTCCAGAAGTATGACTTAATTGCCGTGGAAGATTTAGCTGTTAAAAACATGGTCAAGAACCACCGTTTGAGTAAAAGCATATTTGACGCTGGATGGGGCAAATTCAACCAATATCTTGAATACAAAAGCCTTAAATACGGTAAGACGTTCGTAAAAGTCCCACCCGGCGGCACATCCCAGACCTGTGTATGCGGTGCCCATGTATCGAAAGATTTAAGCGTTCGGATACATAAGTGCCCGAAATGTGGGCTAACCGCCGACCGGGACGTGGTATCGGCAATGGTAATACTGCAAAGAGCAGGTTAAGTTTCGTTGCTTCAAGTAGGGATGGTAGCACCCGAACTTACGCCTGTGGAGACTGCGTAAGGCCTCAAAGGCTGCGGTCGATGAATCAGGAAGCTCCCGCCTTTTAGCGAGGCGTAGGCGGGAGAGGCTTCACCCGATATCCTCACTATATGTACATAATCCTCTAATTCTTGTCTTGGCTTAGATTGCTGCAAAACCTCAATGCCGTCTACCTCCATAACCAGCCAGCATGGTAAGGGGTCACACACTTCGCCCATTGTTAATCCAATTCGTTTCTCTAACATCTTAAGGGCTTTCATCTCCCTGCCATTGGTGCTCATCATAAGAGAGAACTTTGCGCGGGTTACTCCATAAAATCATAGCTGTAATGATGCCCAAAACCAATATTACAGTCACAATTAACCGCGCGGGTTTTAACATTTAATGAACCCCCAACAAAACACTTATTTACCAGTAGCCTTCACTGCTTTGACTTTATCTCTGACCTTTAGTGCCCCGAGGGGGCACCTACCTAGACTCTTTATGACAATCTTATCAGAACCATGGATGAAAAAATGGGCAAACAATGTCGAACTTGAATTGTTGTGAAACACACGTCATTCAAGGCAACGAATTCCATTAGGAACTGATATTGACACCGGTAATGTAATTAGCCTTCGCCATTGTCGGTTCCAAATTTGCTATCAATGGAGAAGGCTAATTACAACATGAAAACACGCAGGTAACAAAAAATGTATAAAAATTATTGTGAATTGAAACTGAAGGAGAATTTGGTAGATTTATAGAAGTTATAGACTTATAGAAGTTAATTAAGAGATCGTTGATGTGGCTAGAAGGAAGCAAAAATATAATGAAAACAAGGAAGAAGTGGAAAGAATACTTAGAATTCTTGAAGACTATATTATAAATTCAGAGGGGGGTTATTACGCAGGAGGAGTATCTAAGCCAAATGAAGACATTGAAAAAAATTTTATAATTACTTGACATTAAGTCTTTTACTAATATTATGGGGGTTGATTATAAAACAAATAATAATTAATCAACTGGTGTTGGTGTTGAGAGTAAAGCATTGAAACAAGTAGGGAAGAAGTGCGTGGTAATCATCAGGATTAATATTTTGGAAAGGGAAGACTCCTTTTAAATGTCTAGGGAGGGCTAGTATGGTATATGAATCCTTATTTAGAAGATACCCCGAACAAAATCTAAGACAAGTTTTTGCACATTTCCCATATAATGGGCCTGCTGGTGAAAAGTGGGAGGCACCCTTTAGTCAATTAGTTGCCCTAGCAAAAGACGAGTACTGGAATTTTAGACGAGAAGAATTTCGCAAACCAGGGCAGGATTATCCCATTCTTACCAATTATTTAAATTACACTTTCGTAAGAGTTCAAGAATTGAACATGATTGCGTATTCAGAAGATTGTGATAAAGCTTGTTTTAACACCGGGTTACAAACTCAAGAAGAGAAGGACATATATGCGACTTTTTTTCGAAACAAAGAAGCTGAAGAACGGGGTTTTCCTGATTGGACTTTTTATACTTTTGCTGAGTCATATTCTGATAAATTGTCGCCGTTTACTACTTTACCAGATATCGCTTACTATATAAATGATCCTAAAGACTTAGTTTTTGATTTGTCTTTAGGGGAAATTGATGTCAATCATGGACATATACTAAGTAATAAGGAACGATTACCCGAAGCTTTACAAGAAAATGAGCGTTTGGCAAAAGTATCTATTGATGGGGCTGTAAAATCACTACGTTCAAGAATAGCTCGTAATTATAAATTAGCTATACCACATTGGCACCAAGGCAAAATTCAATTACTTTTGCCACTTTGTTTAACCAACGATGCAGTACCTGATGTAGCGTTAGTTGTTGATAAAGTTAATGATACGTATAAAGCGAGGACAATTTTAACAATGGATAAAGCCTATGTTAATGCTAGGTTAATTGCGAGGCCCGATAGGGATTGGCTCGATCCATAAAAAAGTTAGAGGAGATACTATTTAGTATCTCCTCTAACTTTTTCTTCTAAATATTAAAATAAATTCTAATCTTTATCCAAAGCTCTAACTATTCTTTTCGTAAAAGCTAATACAGAAAAAAATCATATTTAACTAAATGTTAATCAATGATATTACTTTGTATGTTTTAAATTTTCCTAACAATAGTAAATCAATTAATTTACTTTGTCAATAAGTTTTTTGTTAAAATTTTTGATACAGTGCTGAAGGCGCATTTCTACCCTTTGAAAATAGTGGGTATCCTTGGTGGGGAAATTAGACTTTGCTGTGGAGAAAGAAATGCCTAATACTTGGTCATTTGGTCAATCTTAGGATGAAGATTAGCACCTCGCTATGTTCCTGACTTAGTGGAAAATGACCCTTGATGTTGAACCATATGTAGGAGATATACTGCATTTTTTTAAAAAGAATAATAAACCAGAGTACGCTATTTCTTAGATGTAATAGATTCCCAACTGAGGAAGGAACCATGATATAATCGAAAAATATGGGCAGAGAGATTTTCTGCAGTCCCACGTTTGATATGATTCTTACCGTATGGAACCCGCTCCAATTTGCTCCAATTGTTTTTAGCAATAATCTGAGTCTAGCATTTAATCCTTTGTGGTTGCAACTTCTTGCCTAGATTTCTGATAATCCTCCAATCTAAATTGTAAAGCATATTTATATACTTCATGAAAAAATTTTTCTAGAGGTCTATTGAAATATTTATGCTCTTTTATAATTTCATCTTTATCAGTATCACTAATATAAGAGATATAGGCTAACCACCCGAAAAGCTGGGGAGTAGTTTGGATACTTTCATCCTCCAAAAATACTTTAGATAGCTTCCTGGCTCCTTGATCATCTGTTTGAAAACTGCGACCAAACTTTTTTGCCAAGACAATTGATGACAATTCCCCTTTGCCCAAATTTTCCCTTTGTTGTAGAACCTCAATATCCTGCAGGTCTTCGATATCTAAACTAAATTCGGCAATACCTTTCTGAGCAATTAACCTTTTTAACCGCTCTTGTAATTCATTATCTCTTTGATTAAATTCAGTCCTGGGCTTATATAAACATTCATATAGAACAAATCTAGTATATAAAAATGAGCATCCTGCTTGCTTAGCTAATGACAGAAATTTTTGTGAAGATAAGATATTCCAAATTGCACATGTATCTATTACATTCATTTTGTTAAAATTTCTAAGATTAACCATCTAGTTTACCCCCAAAGATACCAACTAATTCGTGAAGTTCGAATTCAGAGCAAAGAAGCATTTCTGCTAACCTGCCAGCACTTATATGTCTTTCCTGGTAGGCATCTAAGCATAATTTTAAATATGAAGATGTAAGACCTCTTTCAATTAAAAATTTTCTTCTAATCATCTGTTTCTTGGAATCAGCATGTAATAACTCTGGATCAGTTTTTGTTTCCATGGGTAGTTTAAAATTTTTTAATTCATCAGCCTTAGTTTTTGATATTAAGTTTTCATCCTTTAGGGAAATAATTAATGTTACAGTATTAACTTTTAATTTCTCAGCCCATTCAAGTATTGTGTCCTTATTCCATTCTTTAATATTTTTATTTATAGTTATTAAAAAATCCCTTGGAATCAAAAAGTTTGAAGCAAATGTATTTGCTCTAATTTCCACTAAATCCTTTTCGTCCCAATTCCAGAAAGATACTACAAAATCTTTTTCATAGTCTAACAAGGCATGTCCTAACTCATGGGTAACCGTAAATCGTTGTCTGTAACAATCTTCATCAGAATTTACAAGGATACATTTACCTGCTTTGGGATGATTTATATATAATCCAGATATATTTGAATTACCTAACTTTTTTCGAAACACATGTATGCCAAGTGAGCGAATAACTTGAAATATATCAAAGCGCAATTCGTTGCTCGCCCATTTTAAAGTATGTCTTAATTCTATAGCAGCTTGTATAGCGTGGCCTTTAAAATATGTTCCTTGTTTTTTGAACTTAAAATCTATGAATGACTCTCTTTTGCCAAGGCAATTCTGTAAATTTTCTTCACATTCACACAGAAAAACAAATTCCAAAAATGCCCTCCGATCTTCCATGGAAAAAGAATCACCATGTGTCCTAAACAACGCCTCTGTTTTTTCGAAAGCTGTGTCCACTTCATTGGAAATAAAAAAACGGAAATCACAAATAAACACATCTGAGAGTATCAATACTTCATCGCCGCTAGGGTAAACTAAACCATTTTCCAAATCCTGAAGCCTTTGGATATTGATTCCGCTTAACATTGCAAGATCTTTTATTTCCATATTGCATTGCACTCGATAATTATTAAGTTTAGAACCAAATAATTTTAAGTCAAATACCATAAAAATTCACTTCCATATGTAAGTATTTCCACTAACGGATTTATTGCTAATCAAATTCTAGGCATTTTCCATAATTCCTTTAATGCGCTTGACCGGTTTCCACGGCTATAAGTCATCACTACTAATAAATGGACGATTAACAGACTAGGTACAAACCTGCATATGCTTTGGCATAGCTTCTAGATAGCACTTACTTATCGCAATATTCTTCAAATGAACTGAATTCACTTGACTTTATTCCAATTATATTTCACGCCCCAAGGGAACCTTTCGTGATAAACAGCGAAATAGCGTAATCGCAAATCTCGGGTCTATAAATGCAGGAAACCTAAAGGTTAGCTGGTAAATAGTAATTGAAATTAAACATCATATCTAGTTGGTGGACTTAACAAGCCTCTATTACCGGTTACGAAAACTATAGTCAAAGAGGCCAGCTTTGAAGTCCCGACCATGTGTTTTTGTAATGCCATACTTAAGACAACCCGGCATATTCATTACTTATGCTTGGATGGGAGGTAAATGTTTTCTGCCGGAAAATATTACTGCTACTGGATCATAGCGTAGAAAAATAACCTTGACAATAACCAATATGTAGAATATAATATGAGAAAATATATCTGAACCAATAATTTGGGGCATATAACCTGTTGCAAGACTTTTATGCCCTTTAGAACCAAAAAAAATATGCATAAATGTTCGCATACTTCCCCTTACATCGGGTCGCTTTTAAAAGCGGCCTTTTTTGATGTTTAAATAATAACAACTAAAGGGGAGGATATGTCTGAAAACAATATTGGAACGCGCAAAATTACTGTATCAGAAAGAAGTTGGACAAGACATGGAAAAACACTGCCGCCAGGTTGCAGAGTTAACACTACAAGTAGTGTATCATCTAAACCTATCGAAAAAGCAATGGGTTCAAGTTGCAATCGCCGCATATCTGCATGACTTGGGAAAGACCACATGGCCTGCAGAACTACACGCCAAATTTCCATTAGCTACCCATGACTGGGCTCTGATCAAAGCTCATCCAATTGCCAGTGCAAACATAGCAAAAGAAATATGGCCAGAGATACCCGAGGAAATAGTCAAATTGGTACGCGCACACCATGAGAGGCCCGGCGGCACCGGCTACCCGGACGGTTTAAACGAACCAGGGATTGAGACTTTAATCATAGCAGGCTGCGATGTATATAGTGCCACAACAACCCACCGTCCCTACAGGATCATCCATTCAGGCCAAGAAGATTCCCATAGAGAAGCGTTAATGCAAATATCCCGGTTCGCCCCGGCCAACCTTGTAGCAGCAATAAGCATTGCAACATGCCAAAGCCCTTATAAATTAGAGCACAGGAGGGTTATATAAATGCAATCTAACATCCGTAAGTGGATTAAAAAAACCAAGAAGTCACCAGTCAAGTATTTTTATCCGACGGCCATACTGAAATTCGCAAAAATTTCCAAAGATCAACTGGTTCAAGAGCTGAAAGAGCTTGAAACAGTAGGAATAATTAAAATCTTCTATGAGGGCAGATGCCCAGACTGTTTTCGGGAACTCAAGACTTTATCTGAATTTCCTGATAAAAATATAACCGTGGAATGTGTATGTGGCGAAATTGAGCTTACCCCAGATAACTTTTTTACGAAATGTCAGTTAATTAAGTAAGACACAGGCTTTGGTTATAGTGGCCATTTTGAAAAAAGGGAGTGGTAAAAATTAATCCAGAGTTAGAAAAGGAACTAAACGTATTAATCAAAAAACACGGGCCGGAAGAATTTTTGCATGCCGCGCTGGAGATATTTCCAACGTTAGATGAAAGGCTGGAATCAGCCGAGGGATTGACCGGAATAGTTTTGCTCAGCATGTTAATAGGCAACCCTAGACCCAAGTATCATGATGTCCTTTGCCAATCTGAATTTCAGGAAGGGGACTTCACAGTGGGAGTTGAATTGAATGCAGCCAGTGCGCTCAAGCAGGATAAGCACCCTCCTGTACTTAAATTAATCCAAGATATTACCATGGGTATTGTATCAATAGTAACCGGATATGCTCTCTATTCCTTGCTTATGGATTCTTTATCTGTCTCAAGTTTCCTTTTTTATGTATTACAACCACAAGAACTGCTTTGGGGAGAAACTGACATTAGTATTATAATTACAATGCTTTTTGGGATGGGCATTGCCATTACGATAATTAAAGGTGTATGGAAAATACCAGTACTGGCAGTATTTTTAATAGGTCTGGCAATACTCTTTTACCCCATATTTATCCTTTTATGGCTGAATCAGTGGAGTTTTCTGGAAAGATTAATTTGGCTGGTATGGTATATTCATGTATTATGGTATCTAATAATTCAAGAATCGTAGAACCGGGGTTAAACCCCCGGTTTTTTTAATGTCTTCATTGAGTTTATCAGGAAGGGGGTGGTATTATATGGCATAATAGTAGGATAAGTAAGGAACCGAAAATCATATTTTGGAAGGAGACATTCATCATGAGAAAAATGATCCCGTATCTAGTCTTAGTACTGCTGATAGCATTCACAACAACAGCCGCAGCATCAAACAAGACGCAGGTAGACGTATACGACCAACAGGAGTTAGTAAAAAGC
>JADQBQ010000016.1 GCA_016278505.1 Clostridiales bacterium | reverse complement strand
GTTTTCTTCAATAAGTTAACGATTGGTGCCTGGCACCTTTCGTTAACTTATTTGTTTATGCGAAAGGGTTTAGTAAATAACAGGTATTGGTTATAATATCGGTCACTCCTGCACTTCCAAATTTCCTAATCCCTACTTGTCTTAGATGTACCAGTTTTCTTTGTATTGCATAACTATGGAATCAGTATCCGAGATCCCTGTTTTGTTTTTTTGGGGGGGGTAACGGCCGCCCACGTGGATTTAATGAATTTATCATCAATTGCGTAAGGGGTAAAAGTCTCAACTCGCTTTTGCATATGCAATTCTCCTCTTGGTTTAGATATAATGTTAGCTATTCTTTAAAAAGCTCAGAAATTTATGTGGTCTCAGGGTGTTTTTCGGGATTGGTAGCACCAGTCCCACCACTCGTTCACTGTCCCGGGGCCCTTTTCATGTTCTAATTTATTTAGACGTTTAATTGGTAATTACCATTATTTGCCTTGCTTTTTTCAGCGGAAGTATTATATAGTTAAATACACTACATTTTTGAGGGGTAGATGTTTTATATGGAAAAAGCTGCAAACCTATTGAATTTTGACTCAAGTATGAAAGAAGACTTGAATATAAAAGAAGAGGTGTTTGAGGTCTTGAATGGGACCGTAGATGTTTTAAACACCATCAGTTCTTTAATTGATCCGTATACCGCCAATCACCAGCAGCGAGTGTCACAGCTGGCCTGTGCCATTGCAGAAAAACTTGGCTTGCCTAAACATCAGATTGAAGGAATTAAAGTCGGTTCTCTCCTGCATGATATTGGTAAAGTGGCAATTCCGAACCATATTTTATCCAAATACGGATCTATTAGTGAACACGAATTCGGCATAATTAAAAGTCACCCGCAAAACGGTTATAAAATCTTGAGTAAACTAAAACTTCCCTGGCCGGTACATAAAATGGTACTACATCACCACGAAAGATTAGACGGGACCGGTTACCCGGTGGGATTATTAGGGGAAGATATATTATACGAAGCGAAAATTATAGCGGTAGCGGATGTGGTGGAAGCCATGAGCTCACACCGGCCTTACCGAAGTTCTTTGGGTATGGACACCGCTATTAATGAAATAAGTGACAATAGTGACATACTATACGACAAAAATGTAGTGACAGCCTGCACGAGGCTTTTGCTGGAGGATAAGTTTGAGTTTAAATCATAACCGTATAAAAAAACCGTCACGCCTAAAGGCGGGCGGCTTTTTTTGTAAATGTTTAAGGTCCTTTGTTATTTTTGCAGGAATTTACCAATAAATTTGCGAATCTTACTAAAAAGGGTAGACTTTAAGTAGTGAAGTCAGAAAAGTGGCAATATTGCAAAAATAAGATTCAAGAAATAATGAAAGGAGTTGTATAATCCTTGACAGCTAAACTTAAAAGTATCAAGGGGAAACTACTGATTCTGACCGGTGTTTTGCTATTAACCTCAATGGCATTTATCGCGTTTTTGTCTATTAGCCAGTTGACGCAGTACGGTGAGGAGAGTATTGCAAACCTGGAAAATGAAATGCAAAATGCGCATGAGCAGCGCCTAAAAGACCTTAATGATACGGTATTTCATTTAGTGGAGGGCTATTACCAGAGGGTAGAGAGTGGAGAGCTTACCGAAAAAGAAGCGCAACAAAGGGCACTGGACAGGGTAAAACAAGCAAGTTACGATGACGGCGCGGGGTATTTTTGGATTCACAGTGCAGAAGATCCTCAAAAGCCGGTAATGATAATGCACCCTGTCAAGCCGGGATTAAACGGACAAGACCTTTCAGCAATCAATGATTTTGATACGGTAGAGAAAATTTTTTATGGGGGAGATGTTTATCCAAAAAGTGCAGAAGTAGTCCAGTCGAACATTAAAGCAAAAAACCTTTTTGTGGAAATGAACGAAATCTGCTTGGAGGGTGGCGCCGGATATGTAAAATACTATTGGTCCAAGGCCAAAGGGGAGCAGAATGTTGGATATCCTAAACTTTCCTATGTAGAGATATTTAAGCCCTGGGGGTGGGTTATAGGAACCGGGGCGTACATTGATAATATTGACCAAGAAGTGGCAGACGCGGCTAGTTTAATGCTATCAAATATTACTAGTATCAGCACTAAAATTGTTTTGGGTGTGACTGTCTGCCTTGTTATCGGTTTTTTAATCTGCCTTTGGTTCGCCTCACGCCTTGTAAAACCAATTAAAGGGATGGTTTCAAATGCAGAGCGTATTGCCCAGGGCGATCTTTCCCAGGATATTTCGATAAACTCCCAGGATGAAATTGGTGCATTGGGTTATGCATTTAATAAAATGTTGGCTGATCTAAAAAATATGATAACCGGTATTAGGGAAACTTCGGATAAACTAGCGTCACACAGCCAGGAACTGGCTTCATCCAGTGAAGAGGTGAGTGCTGCCGTAGAGGAAGTGGCCAGTACCACTAATGAGGTGGCGGTAACTTCAAGCCAGGGTGCTGAAAACGCCGAAGAAGCGGCCAGGGAATCAGAGCAGGCACAGCACGTGGCTGAAGAGGGTAACCAGGCAGTACAGGAAACTGTCGGGAAAATGCACTCTATTGCGAAATCGTCACAAAATGTAGCCGCTTCTGTTAAAAGTCTTGGGGAACAATCAAATCAAATTGGACAAATTATTAATACTATTACTAATATAGCAGATCAAACCAATCTATTGGCTTTAAATGCGGCCATTGAAGCCGCCCGCGCCGGTGAACATGGCCGTGGCTTTGCCGTGGTGGCAGATGAAGTCAGAAAACTAGCCGAGCAATCTGCCGGTGCGGCCGGTGAAATTACCGGTTTGATTGAAAGGATGCAGGTAGGAGTTGGTGAGGCCGTTACGGCCATCGATAATAGTGTCGCCGAGGTTGATGATGGGGTTCAGGTAGCGAATAATGCCGGGGCTTCACTGGAACAGATTAGAAAGGCTATCCAGAGTAATACCACAGTAATTCAGGACTTGTCCCAAGGAACTCGGCAGGCAAACGAAGGTATGCAGCAGCTTTCCGCATCCGGCGAACAGATTACATCTACTGTGCAGCAGGTATCCAGCGCGGCACAGGAGTTAGCTAATATAGCCGGAGAATTGCAAAACACGGTAATCAAATTTAAAGTATAAGATCAACCTTCACTTTCTTTGATAATTTTACGAATCTCTTTAACCAAGATTTTATTGGTGGAATCCACAGCTCTTAAGACTCGTTTGATGCAATTTGCATGATCTTTAAATAGTTTTGGATAATCTATAGAGGTAAGAAATTGATTTTGGACATCTTCCATTACATTGTTATCAAGTTTTTGTTTTATACTTTCCCATTCGATAGAGTCAGGAAAGCTTCCCGGGCTAAAAAGATCATCGAAGGCTCTTTGTAAAGGGTACCTGCGGTCGGTTATCGAAAGTAAAAAATGTGAGGCATCGAAATCCTTACTCATTTCACAATCGAAAGTTTCCTTGATGTGTTTTTTAATTGCAGGCCCCAAGTATTCCCTTAAGTTTGTTGCTGATAGATGGTAGTTGGTTATTTGTTCTTCAACCCTGTTACAGTTATCTTCAATATGTTTATTATTTACCAGCCAAATACGTTTGTCGGATTTAATTTGGTTCCAGGTGTAAAAGGAAAGGGGTGGGTCTTCAGAGTGTATATACTGCCTGTGGGGATCCAGACTTTTTGTTAAATATTCCTGAATATATTTAAGATCTTCAAACAGAGGTTCATATACTCGTTCACGGCGGATTAAGTTGTTCGCAACTTTTTGTTGTTTTCGGTAAACTAAAAGTCCAAATCTGTAAGTAAAAAAAGCCCCCAGCAGTACACCCAAAAATGTTCCGGTCAGGGAACTAATAAAATTAATATTCACTCCCGTTTTCACTCCCTAACATCCTAATAACTGCTAGTCCGGCCGGTTTACAGTGCTAAAGGGTTAACAAAATACCTTTAGCACTGTATCACTCTTTTATCTAATTTTCATAAATTTTTTGTTCATTGACTGAACTTTGTGTGTCTGTTTTTGTTTCTGCTTGATCTAACTTAAATTTAACAACCTCATTCTGCAGTTCGCCGGCGATGTTAGCCAGTTCCTGCGCAGCACCTGAGATCTGCTGCACGGTAGATGTTATTTGTTCGTTTGATGCGGATAATTGCTGCATACCCTCATTGGCCTGGTTAGTGCCGGCTGCAACATCTCTGATTACAGCAGTATTTTTTTCCACGGCTTTAATAATCTGTTCTAATGAGGCTCCGGCGTTGTTGGCTACTTGAACCCCGTCGTCCACTTCAGTTACACTGTGATCAATTGCTGCGACTGCTTCACCGACTCCTACTTGTATTTTTTCGATCAAGCCGGTAATCTCATTAGCCGCCCCGGCGGACTGTTCAGCTAATTTACGTACTTCTTCAGCTACAACGGCAAATCCTCTTCCGTGTTCACCGGCCCTGGCGGCCTCAATGGCCGCATTTAGGGCTAAAAGGTTGGTTTGGTCTGCTATATTTGTAATGGTACTGATTATTTCACCGATCTGGTTAGACTGCACACCTAAATTCCTAACAGCTGTGGCAACGCTTTGTGAGGCTTCAGATATAGACTGCATTTTTACAACAGTATCAGAAACAGCCTTATTACCTTCTTCTGCTACCTGCTGCACTTGTTCAGATTCTTCAGCCGCTCCTTCTGCGTTTTCAGCACCCTGTTCTGATGTTGCTGCCACTTCGTTGGTGGTGCTGGCAACTTCTTCTACGGTGGCGCTTACTTCTTCACTGGAAGAAGCAAGTTCCTGGCTATGGGAAGCCAGCTTATCGGAAGTTCCTTGCACATTGGCAATCATAGACTTTAAATTCCCAACCATTTTTTCAAAGGAATTGGCAAGCCCTCCAATTTCATCTTTACTGTTTCTATCGGTATCAACCTTTGTCGTTAAATCACCGCTTGCCACTGCTTCTGCCGCTTTACCTAAACTAATAATGGGCTTGGCTATATACCCGGCAATCAAAATTGAAACAAGCAGCATGATCAAAATTGATCCTATGGTAAATGATACTGCAAGGCTCCTAATTTGCCCCAGTGGTGCCATAACCTCATTTGTATCGGCTGCCATAAATACCGACCAACCGGCTAACTCTATGGGAGCAAAGGCTAATTGCTTGCTTACCCCATCCAGTTTATAATTGCCAAAGCCTTCCTCGCCGGCAGCCGCTTTCTCCCCGATGGCCCTCAGATCTTTATTCAGATCCCATATCTTCTTGTTATTAATCCACTGTTTGTCAGGATGTGCAACCATGGTCAAGTCGCTGTTCACAATACCTCCGTACCCATTTCCCCCAATGTTCATTTCTTTGACCAATTCCTGTAAGTATTCCAGTGTAACCGTGGCTAAAACCACACCCACAGGGGCAGAAATCTCATTGTTATAGATGGGAGCAGCGATAGCAACCACTAGCTGGTTGGATGATTTACTCATAATTGGGTCTGATATTACTACGTCGCGGTTGACCAGAACATCTTGAAAGTACTGCCTGTCGGATATGTCAAATTCTTGACTGCCGCTGGTGGTGGTATGGGCAACACCACGAACATTTCCCACCACAAACATTTCGTAATCATCATGTTGATTTGCTACTGCCTGTAGTACTGGAAGCTGTTCCTCCCAATTCATACTCTGAATAGAAGGTGTATTGGCCAGCGTAACAACTTCATTCTCTATCCCTTTTAACCAGTTGGTGACGATATCTGCATTGTGTCGCGCCCCATTCAAAGCTGCCTGTTCAATTTCACCGGCAAGAATGGAAGATGCCCGGTTGTAATTTAAGAATGATAAACCAGTCAAAATTATAGCAGTGACAATAATTAAAATGAGTGCTAATTTTGTCTTTATGCTATTTAAATTGATCCTAAACTTTACACCTTTCATAAAACTTACCTTCCTTTCAAATCCTATTGAATTTATTTTACAATTAAGGTAAAATCAGTAAGATGATCTCCTTATGATCATTTACTCCATTATACAAAGTATTCCCTTCCTCTGAAGAGCAAGTCAAAATTTTCAAATAATGGTCAAATACCAAGGCATAGGCTTATACAGTCGAAATTTTGCTTACTATCATAGAAACCTGTTTATTTTGTAGTAGTTCTTAAGATATAATGTGATAGGAGTAATAAATAGCGGAGGCTGGTAAATGATCATTAAAGACGGCATACCGTACATTGCAGTACTAATAATCCTTTGTCTTTTTTTTTATTTTTTTCACCCTGTTCTGGCTTTAATCCCCGCCGGATTACTGTTATTCGTAGTTTTTTTCTTCCGTAATCCCCCTAGACAAATTCCTGAGAACGATCAACATATTTTATCCCCTGCTGACGGTAAGGTCATGGCGATCAAGGAGATAAAGGACACTGTGTTCTTTGGCGGTAAAGTGACTAAGATAACAATTTTTCTATCCATATTTAATGTTCATGTTAATCGCGCGCCCATTAAAGGAAAGATAACCCACACCGAATACAGGCCGGGAAAGTTTTTACCGGCATTTAAGGGGCATGCTTCGGATATTAATGAAAGAAACACTATTGGAATAGAAAATGAGCATTTAAAGGTAATGGTACACCAAATAACCGGTTTTATCGCGCGGCGCATAGTTTTTTACCATAAGAAGGGTGATTTCCTAAGCCAGGGCTCGATTTTCGGCATGATTAAGTTTGGCTCCTGTACGGAAATAGTGATACCGGCCCATGTGAAAACGGTGGCTCAAAAGGGACAAAAGGTTAAGGCAGGAATATCCGTATTGGGAGTGTTAAGGAATGAACAGTAATAAAGAATTTCGTTTTCCGGTTACCGTACTGCCCAACATTTTAACTTACTGTAATGTAGCGGTAGGAACAGTTGCTATTATTCTGGCGGCCGGTAACTTGTATTACATGGCAGGTATGCTGATTATTATAGGGGCTGTTCTTGACCGCTTTGACGGTAAACTTGCCCGCAAGTATGAAGTAGCTAATGAACTGGGTAAACAGTTGGATTCCTTTGCCGATATTGTTACCTTTGGGATTGCTCCTGCTCTTACTGCATATATGCTCAGTTTCGCTGACCTCCAAGTACTTGGAATGGTTTTGGCGGTTACTTTTGTTATCTCCGGAGTATACCGTTTGGCCAGATTTAACATCCTTAATAACGACAAGGCTTTTATAGGGCTGCCTATTACCGCAGCCGGTTTTCTTCTGGCCGTTCTTGTACTTTATCAGAACAAGTTTGATGTACACCCGTATATTACGGCCGTTACAATGATTATTTTAAGTTATTCTATGGTGTGTAAACGTCAAATTAAAAAAATGTGAACATTACCTTTACTGAAAGTGAGGCGAGGGCATGGATAATCAACAGTATAATGAGATAATGAGACTTTCTGCGGACCTGGCGGAAAGGTGCCGGGAGGGTCTGGAACAGATTAAAGCCAAATTAAACGAAGGCGGGTTGGAGGACACCATGGCGTATTTCAATCATATCGCCAATTCTTTCTATAATATCCTGGAATCAATACAGCCGCTATTGGGGGAACTGTCACCCAACGAGCTTGAATTTCGCTCCAAGTCACTTCACGAGGCCTTCGGAGCAGCTGTAAAGGCTTACGAAGCAAAAGATCGGGACCATGTGCTGGAGGTAATGCAGTTTACCTTGATTCCGGCCTACAAAAAGTGGCAAGGGGAATTAGAGCGCTGCTTTCGGCCATACATAGAAGTCAATTAGGAGATATAACAGCAGGAGGGTTTACGAGAAACCTTATAGTTTCACCAAGGTTAATTACGTACGCAAGCGGTGGCTGTATAGCCGCCGCTTTTCAACGGTTAAAGTCGGTAAAAAAAGTGGTATGTGAACATCTGATGTGTCCGGTTAATATAATGCTGTAGATTTAATTTTAGATCATAGGAATGATGTAATTATGCTGTACCTAATTAAATTTTTTTATCAGACCTTTTTGCTGCCCCCCGGTATTTTTATCATTCTATTTCTTTTTCTAAGTATAGGCCTGTACCGCCGTGGCACAAAAGGCGTCCGCCTACTTGTGCTAATCACATTTTGTCTGTATGCCTTCTCGACCCCTTTTGTGGGTAACTTGTTAATTCGCTCTCTGGAGAGCCAGCATAGCCCTCCTTCTTCTCTGACGGGTGATGTTATAGTTGTGCTGGGAGGAGGCGCCACTCTTGATACTCCTGATATTAACGGCCTGGGGCACCTGTCCGGTAGCGCGGCTAACCGCCTGCTGACTACGGCGCGACTGCAGAAGAAAACGAGGCTGCCTGTAATCTTTTCCGGGGGGCAGGTGTACAGTAATTCCGGTAATGAAGCACAGGTAGCAAAACGTATTTTGAATGACCTGGAAGTGCCTGATAGCAAAATTATTTTAGAGGATTCCAGCCGGAATACCATGGAGAATGCTGCAAATACTTCACGAGTTATGAAATCACTGGGGTATGATAAGCCTATTCTAATTACCTCTGCCTTTCACATGGAGCGTTCCGTGTTAGACTTTGAGCGGTTTAATTTGGAAGTGATACCGTATCCCACGGACTATATGGCAAATGTGGAACCAGATATACATTATAATCTATTTATTCCGTCATCTCTGGAAGAAACGAGAATAGCTTTGAAAGAGTATTTAGGTATTGCAGCTGTCCGTTGGTTACCTGATTCATTTGGGTATTAGGAAAAAGAGGGGGGTAGGGGAGAGATTGAATTCCTCCCCCTACCAAACATAGGACAAGATTCGTTTTTGTGAGGACATTCAATTACAAGTTTCGTAAGCACTTGTACGCTTTAGGGGTAGGAAAGAAAAAAATTATGAAAAGGATGTTCAGCCTTCTCCGCCGAATGTAAAGATACAAAAACAGCACAAGGGGGAGAATATTCTTGCCAGGCAAAAAAAGCTATAAACCCATTGAAGTAAACGGTGAAAAGTATCTTTGTTCCATTTGGTATGTAGAAGAAGAAAAACTCTGGTGCGGCCAAGCTTTTGAGACCAGCCATTACCCGCCGGTATGCCGGGGAGAAACGAAGGAGAAATTAATAAATAATTTGCAAGCGCAAATGAATAAAGATCTGCTTGAAACCTGAGTTTAGGTTTTTAAATCTAGCGGAGGATCTGGGTGTGATTTAGTATGGCCGAGGTATTGAAGGTTCTAGCAAACCTTATAAATGACCTGCATGATTTTATTGTCAGCGCCTTTGGTATATTAGGAATAAGTGTATCTGATAAAGATTTACATTTTTGGCTGATTGGGTTTATTGGGTTGGTTTTGTTTTTTGTGGTTGATGCTATGTTCAAGCAGATATCTCGGTGGAATATATCCGTATTATCCTTTGTATATACATTTACAGTTTTGGTAGTGTTGGTATTTGGCTTAGAAATACAGCAGAAGATAACCGGTAGGGGGAAAATGGACTTTGACGATATAGTTGCCGGACTGTGGGGTTTTGTGGTCATGTTCGGTGGCTTATTAGTAGTTAAAGGACTTGTTTATTCGATTCGCCGGCTTTGGGGCAAGTAATCAAGAAATTAGATAAACCGGCGGCAAGGACCAAAAAACGAAGAAACCGGCCGGGTATGATACAACCTGGCGACATATTACGACATAAATAGTGGCTCTTACTTATCGATATTGAAGGATGCCAGGAATCTGCAAGTTCATCATTTAAATCACCGAATCGTCGTCTTCCACTTCTTGTATGTAGGAAGGGTTGTCTTTGTTTACATCAGTGTAAAGATTACCGTCGGTGGACAGGGTGGCCAGGAAAACGTCTCTTATATTTGTGATCTTCCTTGAAGCCAGCTCATTGTAAAGCCACTCGTGCGTGAGATTATTTTGCTTAAGATTTTGTTCCACAATTCGCCCGTTGCGTATTATTTCCGAGGATACGCCTTGATAACCGGTGTTGATATTCATGTCTTTAGGGGTTGCGGGCAGATACTGGCTTTTTTTCAACACGCTCAACTGCCCGTTACCTTCTAAAATTGCAAATTCCACTTCACCTAAATCAAAAACATTTTTGACCCTTAGCTGCATCATCAAGTCATCCACATTATACCGGCTCTTTTTCATGTTTTTCTCAAATATTTTGCCGTTCTGTATGATTACAATGGGCTCACCCTCCACAAGTTTTCTGGCGGGTGAGCTTTTGAAGGTTAGCATGCCGGTGAGAAAAACCGCCAGTGTCAACACAATGGGGCTAAGTAAGACATAAAAGCCCCTTATCTCAGTTGTGATAAAGGCACCACCCACCGTGCCTATAGTGATTCCAATTACGAAATCAAAAAATGTCATCTGTGATAACAGTTTCTTGCCGATAAATCTGGTAAGTATGATCAAAAGTAAATAAACTATCAAAGAGTAAAGGATAATTTTTAGGCTGGGCGGCAAATATAACCGCTCCTTTTCTTTTTCGAATTCGGTCGTAGTCTCTATATTTTGTACTAGGCCGTTGTTTTATGTAAAAAAGTGCGTTAAATCTGTTCCCCTATTGCGCGCTTTTCAGTGCTTTTTTAAAGCATAAAAAAAGCGCCCCACTAAGGGACGTATATTAAATAATAATAAAAACTTATACGTTGGAGGCGGCGGGGTATTAGCCCCTAACCAACATTATTCTACATTTTTTTTGATTATTCGTCAACTGCTAAATCAAGCCACCTTCTGTGTGCAGGAGCATCTTATCTCAACCAGGGCTCCCGGTCAAGATTACATTTGTAAGCATCAGGGTGTTTTGAGAAATCCCACAGCCCTATTGACAGAGCCAATATCCCAAGGATTATGGTTATGGTTCCGATCCCAAAGACAAATATGAAAACCAATGTATTTCCCCCTTGCTTTTGGGCGTCAGGCAATTATAATATTTTAATTCACTGTAAATGTAAAAAATTCCTTCATCTCCCAAATATAAACCAAAAAAAATCCGGCCCTCAGGGGACCGAACTTTTTAAGGTTAAAACTTATCCAGGTAACGCCTTATCTCCCAATTATGAACACTCTCGGCGTAATCGTCCCATTCCTTTTGTTTAGCGTCTATATAGCGGCTCATAATATGATCTCCCAGTGTTTCTTTGACCAGGGGATCTTCCTTCATTTCATCTATGGCTTCCTGCAAGTCACGCGGAAACATGGGGATTTCCTGGGCTAAATCAGGCATGTTGTAAAGATTACCGTTTATGGCCTCCGGAGGAGTTATTTTATTTTTTATACCTTCTAAACCTGCCCGTAACATCAGCGCAAAAACCAGATAAGGGTTTGCTGTAGGGTCAGGATTACGTAGTTCTATCCTGGTGGAATTGCCCCTGGAGGCGGGGATTCTAATCAAGGTGCTGCGATTGGAAGTAGACCAGGCTACATGTATAGGGGCTTCGTACCCCGGCCTCAGCCGTTTGTAGCTGTTAACAATGGGGTTGGTAATGGCAGCCATGCCTCTGGAGTGCTGCAAAAGCCCGCCAATATAATACCGAGCTATGTCGCTTAGTCCTTCCTGGTTATCCGGGTTACAAAAGGCGTTGGTGTCTTCCGTAAACAGTGATTGGTTACAGTGCATAGCATTGCCGTTTTCACCGGAAAAGGGTTTAGGCATAAAGGTGGCATAAAGATTATATTGCTTGGCCACGTTCTTTACTACGTCCCTGAATGTCACCCAGTTATCAGCCGTAATCAGGGCTTCATCGTATTTAAAATCAATCTCATGTTGGCCTGGTGCCACCTCGTGGTGTGAGGCCTCTATTTTAAATCCCATTTTTTTAAGGGTCAGAATAATGTCTCTGCGAGCGTCTTCTCCCATATCCACGGGTGCCAGGTCAAAATATCCGGCTGTGTCGTGGATGTCGAAGGTGGGGTGTCCTTTCTCATCAGTATAGAACAGGAAAAATTCCCCTTCCGGGCCGATGTTTAAGGTATAACCCATATCTTCTGCTTCTTTGATGGCTCTTTTTAGTGCATGACGCGGGCATCCTGCAAAGGGTGTACCGTCCGGCGTATATATGTCGCAAATCATGCGGGCCACACCTTCTTCCCTGGGTCGCCAGGGCATTACTTCAAAGGTTGCGGGGTCGGGAACTACACACTGGTCGGATTCCTCAATGCGGGCAAAGCCGTCAATGGAAGAACCATCAAACATTAACTCGCCGGCAAATGCCTTGTCCAGCTCATCGCTCATAATTGTCATGCTTTTCATTATGCCGAAGATGTCTGTAAACTGGAGACGGATAAACTCAATTCCCCGTTCTTTCACTAGACTGTAGACGTCTTCTGTTGAAGTACTAATCGTAATTGCCTCCCTTATTTATTTCATTTGTTATTTATTTTATATTCTTTGCGGTTGTAGTTCAAATAGTTCTAGACCTTTTCTATTACTTCTCGGGTATACTTGACACCCTGTAGGAGGTAGGGATCCCAGAAAGCAACATTTTTACAGGGTATGTCGAATTTTTAGCAGTTTACTATCACACATTCGTTTAATGGAATAAAATGGATTTAAATTTTACTTATATTTTTCCGCAGTGGGGCCATAATAGTAGCGTCGGGTTCGCAATGGCCGAGCCCAGACTGTTACAGGGTCGTAAGGCTCTGTGGCAGCCGGCCGAAGGTTAATATCGGGTCATTGGGCTCGGTATTAGCCGGAGGGCAGATCAGTGCATGTTCCGGCAGGCTATATTGCGGTCCAAGGATTGCAATATGGTCGTAAGGGATATGTATTGGTCGAGCTAAGATTATCATGGGTGTCGAATAATCCCTTGTTGTCCGGGATTATGGGTTTGTAGTGGTCGGGAGATTGCTGCAGGCTCATTAGATATCCATGGTAGTCAAGCAAAGGCTATTGCGGGTATCGTAATGGTCTATGGCAGCCGAAAGGTTGTCGTGGGCTATGCAGGTATTCGTAGTGGCTGTAGCGTAGGTCATTGTGAGCTCACTTTGAAACCCTCTTTCTTTGAAAGGGGGTTTCTTTATGTTCCACTTTTAGGAAAGGAAGGAAGTACTGAAGCGCGCTAAGGGAAGTATTTAGCGCGTTTTTCTTGTTTTTATGCATATACAACGGTCAAAGGTTACCCAGGTAAAATGTAACATTTATTACTTAAATTGCATAATATGCCATTAAAACATAGGGAGGAATGATTATGCATGAACAGTGGTTGCGAATGGTCAAGACGGCTATGCAACTGGAACTGCGGGAAATAGCATTGATGGCCCAATTGGCTGAGCAGCTTCCCAGTGCAGCAATGCGCCAAGAAGTTTTGGGGAAAATTGTTGAAGAGGCCGGTGAGGCAGGTTTTTGGAATACAGTATATGCATCCTACTATGATGGTGCTGATTTCTCTGGTCCTTGTCCCGGAGGCGGACCGGGTTATGGTCCCGGCTATGGACCCGGATACAGCCCTGGATACAACCCGAGTCCCGAATATGGACCCGGATACGGTTACGGGCCGGGATATGGTCCGGACTGTCCGGGGGGCTGCTCTGAAGCATACCAGGCAAAAGATGGTGAAAATGAGAAAACCGGCAAGGGAAACGAAGATAAGAAGGATAATAAATAGCGTTTTATTGGCTAAAAGGAGGTAAATACAATGGCCTGGCACTATTTAGTTAATCAGATTATAGAGTGCGAAAAGCAAGAAATAGAATTGTACAATAGAATTGCCCAAGGTGCTCCCACTGAGTGCTTGCGTAATATGATTTTAAATATGGCGGAGCATGAAAGGCGCGAACTGGACTTTTGGTATAGTATGGTAAAAGATGATTGCCCCGGGGGTTACACGGGAGGTCCTTACCAGGCGGAGGATAAAGGAACCTAAGTAAAAATGGCGAGAATTTCTCGTCTGCATAATGTCAAGCCTTGCGAATATCACATTTGTGTGAAAAGGCCCTCAGGCTTAAGCAAAGGGCCTTTATACAGCTTAGGGTTTGAGGTATTTTTTAAATAAAGGGCTTTCCAATTCTTTACCGGCATAAGGCTGCCCGGGCCGATATTCGCCCAGTGTTTTTAAAATGGATACCTGGTGCCATGTACCTAACTCCCGGCACTGCTTTACCTTATCCAGGTCCAACGTTAGCACCGGAAAGGTGGGAACTTCTCCCGCTTCGAAGATTATGTTTCCCTCCGGGTCTATCACTGTGGAATGCCCTCGCAGGTGGAAGTTATCAAAATCCCCTACACCGTTGGTGTAAACGTAATAAGCCTGATTCTCAATTGCCCGGGCGGTCTTAACGGTATTATAACGCAATGGGATGCTGTCCGGATCCATGGAAAGCTGAATTAAAATCTCAGCCCCCATAAGGGTCTGTGTCCTGGATATCTCGGGGAAGTCTGCATCAAAACAGATTTGCACCCCTACGCGCGTGTTTTTTTCCGGCAATTCGAATACCCGGTACTCTGTCCCCGGTACCGTTCCTTCTTCCAGTTTTGTATTCCAGGGAACCATTTTAGAGTAGGTGCCTAATAGTTCTCCCCGGGGATTAAAAACTGGAGCGCTGTTATAGAAACCACCGTTGCCGTTATCCAGTTTCAAGGTGCCCGGAATGATATAAATGCCATGTCTGGCGGCTATGGCTGCCAGCTTTTTCAAAGCCTTTCCCTCTAAAGGCTCCGGGGTGGAGGGGGCAATTCCAAATTCCACCCCCACCACTAACTCCGGTCGCCGATTATCAGCAAAAAGGCTGTTTATTTTATTTTCCAGGTATTCCACATTTTCCTGCGTATCAGGGCTGATGGGCATTTGAATAATAGAAAGATTTAAGTATCGCTGCATTTTGGCATCACCTTTCGGGAATTGTTATAGTAATAGCTGTTAAAAAAACTTTATACCATAAATTCAACCGCTTTATTTATTTTCCTTCATCAGCCATTCCGAAACGTTTGAGCACGCTATTAAATTTCAGTGCTATCAGGGCGAGGGCCGTACTGACCATCACCGGGGCGTACATTCCCGCTCCGACACCGGTGCCGATTGCCGCGGCCATCCAGATACTGGCGGCGGTGGTGAGACCACGGACATGATCTCTGTTCTTAAAAATCAGGCCGGCCCCAATGAAGCCTACTCCCGAAACTATTTGTGCCGCTACCCGGGCCGGATCCATATTCCCGTAATGAGGCATGCCTGCAAATTCTGCGAAGCCGTAAGCGCTGATCACGGTAAACAGACCCGCGCCCATGCTGACCAGGGCGTGCGTGCGCACCCCTGCCGGCTTGTGCCGTTTCTCGCGCTCTATTCCTACCAGGGCACCCAGGAAAAAAGAAAGTAAGATTCGCAGTATTATTTCCAAATCTTGATTCAAGGTTATCACCTGTAAATTAGAATTATTAAAATAGTCTTTCCTATAGAAGAAATGTTATGAAATGGTTTTCTTCATTAATTATTTACTATTCCATAAACTTCTGGTTCAGATTTCTTGACATAGTGCCGGAGATTTGGTAGTATAATTCTTGCAGGTTTTACGCAGTGCTTTATATTTTGCTAATATGGTGGGTGTAGCTCAGTCAGGTTAGAGCGCCAGATTGTGGCTCTGGAGGCCGTGGGTTCGAGTCCCATTACCCACCCCATTTAAAAAATAAATCGCTGGGGTGTAGCCAAGCGGTAAGGCACCGGGTTTTGGTCCCGGCATGCGTAGGTTCGAATCCTGCTACCCCAGCCATACAAAATATTAACGGCCAGTGTGCCGTATTGGGGCCATTAGCTCAGTTGGCTAGAGCACCTGACTTTTAATCAGGGTGTCCCAGGTTCGAGTCCTGGATGGCTCACCAAAAAATACTCCGGATTGAGTAATCCGGAGTATTTTTCTTAGGGGGGGACTAATTTGAGGCAAGAGCCCGGAAGAGAGTATATGTTGCGGCAAGGCCTTCGCGGTACCAGGGAAGAGGCAGCAGAAGCTCTGGAATACCTTGAAAAAGATGAATTGTCATTAACCCCTGCGCTGCTGCAGGAATTGCTGTGCCTGTTGCAGGAAAGAGAAAAAGATTTACATATGCGTGCTGCGGTATTGGTAGCCCGGAAAGCACCTGAATACTTAGCTGAAAACCCTCATATTACCCACCTGCTGGCCGGGCTGGCGCAGTGGCCCTCAGAGGCGGAGCTAAGATATGAGCTGATTATAGCCCTGGCCGCAATACCTGAAAAAAAGCAGCAGTTTAACCTGCCCCTTTGCCCGGATAGGGATAAAGTAGTAAGCTATCTAAAGCGACAAAGTGAAACCGGGGCACTACTATCTTTCCTGCAAGTAAGCTTTTATCGCTGGCAGCCGGAAATGGATGGTACCAGTGATTTGAAGTGGATGCTGCAGGTTCTAGGGACATGTCTTGAGGGGACACAAGATGCCCGCGCTAAAATGACCTTGGGTTCCGGGGAGGCCAGGCAACTATTCTTGAGCCGTGCTCTTTTGGATGTGATAGCGGATGAAGCTTATGAGGCCGCAGCCAACTCCATGGTTAGCTGCCTGAGAGGCCCGGGTGGTGACCACCGCCTGGAAGAAATGGAAGAGTATCTATCTGACCCCCGGTTGGGAAGTAAAGTCCTGGAAATATTAGCACATTCCCCCGGTTCCTTAGCCTTGACAGTAGAAGATGGAATCCCTGGTTGGTGCAGGCCGGCTGAGTGTACGCCGGAAGTGATGCGGAAAATCTGCCTTGGTATTCGTGCCGCTGATCAGGCCCTGGAGACCTTGGTAAATCAATATCATAACCTGGCTACGAAAGATGAGACGGCTGCCCGAGAATGCCATAAAATCTTAGAGCCGGTGATTGACAGATTATCATTTTATTTACCTCTCAAATAAGGAGAAAAAAATTCCGGTTAAAAACCGGAGTTTTTTTTGTCTGAAGGTAGGAATTTTATGTTATGAACAGAATAAAAGAAATAGAGTTCATTTAATATAGGTGACGGGCTGTTAAAAGCAGGAGCCAAATTTAGAAAGTGAGGGGGAATAAAAGGTGCGTGAAATAGAAGCCAAGAAGTTAGATCCCACTTTTAGGGAAGATGTGGTTGCCAATTTTTGTACGGACAAGAATGCCGCGGATCTTTATAATTGCTTGACATGCGGCATGTGTACGGCAGGCTGCGCCTTCAACGAGGTGCATGAGAATGCAGACCCGCGAAAATTAATCCGCAAGGTTTTGTTGGGTATGAAAGAAGAAGTACTTAATGATATATTTATCTGGCAGTGTACTCAGTGTGCCCGGTGTACCATGGATTGTCCTATGGGAGTAGACGTTGCCGGTCTAGTACGTACCATCCGCGGCAACTTTGGGCTTAGGTCTCCGGGCTTCCTGCAGGATATTGTTGACTCCCAGGTAAAAACAGGTAACCAGATGGAAATTACCAAGGAGGAATACCTGGATACCCTGGAGTGGATGGAAGAAGAGCTGCAGATGGAGTTGGACGATACCAGCGTTAAGATCCCGGTTGATGTAGAGGGAGCCGACTACATGTTCCTCTGGGACCCCAGGGAAATTAAGTATTATCCCATGGACATTCAAAGCATCGGCAAAATCATGCATTATGCGGGCATAAGTTGGACGAGTCCCAGTAACTGGTGGGATGCTACCCACTATGGCCTGTTTAACGGTGATGACAAAGACTCTAAAATAATGCTGGAAAGAATAGCTGAAGAAGTAAAAAGGCTTAAACCCAAGAAAGGTGTGTTGGTCACTGAGTGCGGCCACGCAATGAGGGCTCAAAGTTGGGGGCGTAAAGTATGGTTGAGTCCTGAAGATGGGAATTACGATGTAACTTGGCTGCCCCAGCTGGAGGCTGAGATAATTAAAAAGGGTCTTGTGAAGGTGGACCCCAGCAGAAATCCTGATCCTGTGACCATGCACGATCCTTGTAATGCCGTGCGTAAAGAGGGGATTGTAGAAGAGCAACGATATGTTTTAAACCATGTTTGTGAGGATTTCAGGGAGATGTGGCCCAACCGCAAGTATAATCTCTGCTGTGGAGGCGGCGGCGGCACATTGGCCATGGGCGAAGAAATAAAACGCTACCGGATGGATAAAGGTAAGTTAAAGGCAGACCAAATCACCAACACGGGAGCTAAGGTTTTGATCAGTCCTTGCCATAACTGTTTTGACCAGTTGTCAGACATTGTTAAACACTACGAGTTGGATGTGGAGATCAAACACATTCACCACCTGTTAAGCAATGCAATGGTAATTGATTAAAAAAAAGCTAAAGTCCCGGCATCGGTTAGATGCCGGGACTTTTTTTATGCAAGTCATGGCATATTATACCGGTTCTATAAAGTTTTCTTACATTTGATCATAATAGGTGAAGGTCTAAATTATAGTTTTATGGAACTATGTTCAATAATATAATGAAACCATTTTCATAAGTCAATTAATTAGCATGTTTTACCATGTGAATCAATGTAATTTTATATATGTCCAAAAATTTATAAATATAATTAGTTTTAAGGTAGGAGTTTTAATTTTAAAATAGAATTAAATAATAAGAAGTTTTTTACCGTTTTTATGAACCTATGTTTTAAATTGTGTATTAACAATTGACAGATAAATTTGTCAGTTGATATACTATATATATACCTATGTTAAGCTTTAGGAATCATTTTATGTTAAAAAATTCCTTGGTCGGGCCAGTTAGGAACCCCTGACTGCACGAAACTAAGAAATGGGGGGAGATTCTTAGTGAGCAACGAAATTGAAGCTAAAAAATTAGATCCAAGTTTTAGGGATGAGGTAGTTTCTGCTCTGTGTACGGACAAGAACCCTGCAGACTTGAATAACTGCCTAACCTGTGGTATGTGCACGGCGGGATGCCCTTATAGCGATGTAGTTGAAAACTCAGATCCGCGGAAACTTATTCGTAAAGTAATGCTGGGCATGAAGGAAGATGTGCTCAATGACCCAATGATCTGGGTATGTAACCAGTGTGCCCGCTGTACCATGGACTGCCCGATGAAAGTGGACATTGCCGGTATGGTGCGTGCTATCCGTGGCAACTTTGGGCTTAGGTCTCCGGGCTTCCTGCAGGATATTGTTGACTCCCAGGTAAAAACAGGTAACCAGATGGAAATTACCAAGGAGGAATACCTGGATACCCTGGAGTGGATGGAAGAAGAGCTGCAGATGGAGATGGACGATACCAGTATTAAGATCCCGGTTGATGTAGAGGGTGCCGACTACGTTTTTCTTTGGGACCCCAGGGAAATTAAGTATTATCCCATGGACATTCAAAGTATCGGCAAAATCATGCATTATGCGGGCATAAGCTGGACGAGTCCCAGTAACTGGTGGGATGCTACCCACTACGGCCTGTTTAATGGTGATGACGAAGCTTCCAAGATTATGCTGCAAAGGGTTGCCGAAGAGGTGAAAAGGCTTAAGCCCAAAAAAGGCATACTAGTTACCGAGTGCGGCCATGCTATGCGGGCCCAAAGTTGGGGACGTAAAGTATGGTTGAGTGAGGAAGATGGTAATTACGATGTAACCTGGTTCCCGGAGTTGGAAGCGGAAATCCTGGAAAAGGGTCTCATCAAGGTAGATCCCAGCAAGAACCCAGACCCTGTAACCATGCACGATCCTTGTAACGCTGTACGTAAAGAAGGTATCGTAGAGCCCCAGAGGTACTGCTTGAATGCAGTCTGTGAAGACTTCAGAGATATGTGGCCAAACCGCAAGTATAACTTCTGCTGCGGTGGTGGTGGTGGCGCACTGGCCATGGGCGAGGAAATAAAGCGTGTCAGGATGGCTAAGGGTAAAATGAAGGCGGATCAGATTACCAATACCGGAGCAAAAGTTCTGATTAGCCCCTGCCATAACTGCTACGACGCATTACATGATATAGTGAAGCACTATAAACTGGATGTAGAGATCAAGCATATTCATCACTTGATCAGTAATGCCATGGTTATTGATTAAACGTAAACAAAAAGCTCCTGCCAACATTGGCAGGAGCTTTTTTTGATTGTTAAGGAAAGTCTACCCCCAAGGTGTCTGTCCCCTTTTTTGTGTTCCTGGCAAAGAATTGAAAAAAAGACTAAGTTCGACAGCTTTCCCGAAGGGAAATGGGTTTTGTATGTCAAAAAATATGCAATGCAAACAATAACCAGAACATTAAAACAAATACCTTCGGGGGCGGTAACATGAAGGATAAGGAAAAATCAAGGGACCAACTTTGGGCTGAAATTTCAGAGCTACGTGAAGAAGTTCAAGAGTTAAAGTTTTATAAGGCAGTGCTCGACCAGTTGCCTGTGTGCACTATCCTTTATGATGCTTCCGAAACCGTTATCTATAGAAACAGAGCCAGCAAGGCTATTGATGGGTATGAGCACCAAGAACTTGTAGGGCTTTCCAGGGATGAGTATTTAAAACAACTGCATATAAAGCAAGGCAAAGCCATTAAAATGAAAGATCCTCAGAAAGATAGCAGTTATTTTAAAAAAAGTATTTATGAGATGAATGAAACCACTCTTTGTACCAAGAATGGCACTCTTAGGGATGTTCTACTTGTCGGTGATTTCATTTATGACGAAGAAGAAAACCTTCTCGGGGCGTGCGGTTGTGCAGTGGACATAACAGAGCATGCTCTAAAGGATAATATGTATAAACTGCTGGCGGAAAATGCTCAAGATTTAATCTTCCGCTACCGTTTGGTGCCCAGCTTCCAGTTTGAGTATGTAAGCCCCGCTTCCAGTGTTATTGCAGGACATAGGCCAGAGGAATTATACGAAAATGCTTATCGTGCGTTTTCAGGTGTGCATCCGGACGACCGCCCGCTGATTAATGCTCAATTGCAATCACCCCAGCCGTTGTCCGCTACTATTAGGCTAGTACATAAGGACGGGACTACAAAATGGGTGGAAGTTAAAAGTATTGTAGTCAATGATAGATACGGTAATCCCGCAGTTGAGGGGATTATACGTGATGTGAGTGAACGCGTTCAGGCCGAAAGGAAGCTAATAGAAAATCTTCGCTTCTTGCAAAAACTTATTGACACCATTCCCAATCCAGTTTATTACAAGGATAATAACGGAATATTTAGGGGGTGTAATGCCGCCTTTGAAACTGATATGGGGTTTACCAAAGAAGAAATAATGGGAAGATCCATTTATGAACTTCGCACTAAAGATCTGGCTGATATTTATACGGAGAAGGATTGCGAGCTGTTCCGTACAAACGGGAAGCAGGTCTACGAGACAGTGATCCCTTATGCTGACGGAACGATGCATGATGTAGTTTTGTATAAAGGTGTTTTTACAGACAGTAATGGCGGGGTTGCCGGGTTGGTGGGAGTAATTATAGACGTTACGAAGAGTAAAGAAACACAAAGGGCGCTTAGTGAGAGTGAAGATCTTTATCGCAGGTTGGTTGAACTTTCGCCGGAATTAATAGGAGTTCATGATTTTACCGGTGAAATAGTCTTTTCAAACCAGGCCGGTGTAAAACTCCTAAATGCTAAAAATGAAGCGGAAATAATAGGTAAGAACATAACACAATTTATCCACCCCGACTGCATGCAAGCAGTCACCGAAGCAATGCAAAAAATGCTTGAAACAAATGAGCCCTTGCATTGGTTTGAACAGAAACTTCTAACCCTAGACGGGTCCCCCTTTGAAGTAGAAGCTACAGGAGTGCCGCTGCATTTCCGCGGTGGTCCGGCTGTTCTAGTTGTTGCCAGGGATATCACGGAGCGTAAACAGTGGGAAAGGGAAATGTCTCGTCTGGAGCAGCTTAACCTCGTTGGGCAAATGGCTGCAGGGATTGGTCATGAAGTGAGAAATCCAATGACTACTGTACGAGGCTTCTTGCAGATGTTCCAGGGAAAAAATGATCTCATGCCGTATAAAAACCATCTTAATTTGATGATCGAAGAGTTAGACCGGGCTAATTCCATTATCGGCCATTTTCTGTCTCTGGCCAAGGATAAGCCCGTCGATAAAAAGGTGCAAAATTTAAATTCTATTGTGGAAGCTCTATCACCAATGATACAGGCCAATGTGTTTAGATACGATATGTACCTGGAGTTAAAACTGCCAGAGATACCAGACCTATCTCTGGATGAAAAGGAAATGCGCCAACTCATTCTTAACCTTTGCCGTAACGGCATGGAGGCAATGTCTCCCGGTGGCACTTTAAGTATAACGACGTATGCTGAGGATGAAGAGGTGGTCCTATCTGTGGCAGATGAAGGTAAAGGCATGCAGCCTGAAGTGATGGAAAACTTGGGCACTCCCTTTTTCACTACCAAAGATAATGGGACAGGTCTTGGATTGGCGGTATGTTACAGTATATCTGCCAGGCATAACGCCAGTATAGGTGCTGTGTCAACCTCAGAGGGAACAACTTTCTCTGTGCGGTTCAAATTAATGGGCTGACAGAACCCTGCTTACTTAAGATTTGATTCTATATGTTGGAACTATGTGTAACCATCCTTTGATTTTTCCATACTTAAAAAGGTTATCAAGGTTGTTATATTCGTTCTGAAGCAGATCATATGATCCCAAATATGATTAGCCTCACTAACAGACAAAGGTTCTTTATGCACTGGTTTGGTTTTAAAAGCAGGAGCTATTTCTGTCCAACCTTTTAATTTACCGTATTTATAAAATTTATTAAATATATCTAAATGTTCGTTAGTGTAATCAATGAACATCTTTCTCAATTGTTCACTTGTAGTAGAACTTACTAATGAACGTTTGAGGTTGTATAATTCTGTTTGAATATCATCCAATGTAAACCTGAATACCATTTCGTCTGTAATTGCATCGATGTCAGATGTGAACTTTACTTGCTTAGGCGGTTTATGAGGTGCCTTTATCCTAAACTGGCTTAATTTATCTTCTAAGCCTGCAGCTTGTTTTCTGTATGTTTTTAAATCTTCATTCATCATTAGTAGTAACGATTTATCGTGTGCAAAATTTTGCATTACTTTAAATACTATACTGGAAATCTAATGTTTGGTGTTCTGTATAAACAAAAATGACCACCAGACGGTGGTCATCAAAAATGCTAGAAGCCTTTATTTGGTGCGGGCGAGAGGATTTGAACCTCCACGGGAAAATCCCACTGGATCCTAAGTCCAGCGCGTCTGCCGTTCCGCCACGCCCGCATGAAACATATAAAAGTGATACTAAATGAACTGCAACAACAATAGTAGCATACATAAATCAAGGCGTCAAGATGGAGAAAATAATGCCATCAGTCGAAAAATCGACTACATTAGATAATTGACGATCATACCTTGTCTTTTTCTATATCATCTTGTATAATTATGTCTTGGTATAAACTACCATGATACTCCTCGCACGCCGTTTTTAATCCATTCTGCCTCAGGCCTGTTTTTAAAAACTATTTTTAACCCACCTCAAACTTAATGGTTTGAAAACCCTGTTGGATAAATGTATAGACTATAATACACAAGGAGGTGCAAGTATTTTCTCGGCTTTTTTATCAAATACTTACTTAAAATGTAGAATTGTTACTTTAGGGAGGTCTATTAATTGAAGAAAACTATTAAGATTTTATTGTTAGCCACCATTTTGATCATAAGTACCCTGCCGGCACTTGGCTGTGCTGGTGGTGGGGAAGAGGCCAAAAAGGATAAGGTGATCAAGATTGGCCATGCTCCTTACGATTATGAAGTTCCTGTCATCGAAATAACCAAGCAAATTGCAGCAGAAAAGGGTTATGAAGTAGAGGTAGTGGAAGGTAATATTGGTTTTATGTTTTTATCACTGGTACAGGGGGATATCGATATCTGGCCAGGCATATGGCTTCCCTCTATCCATAAATCCTACCAGGAAAAGTATAAAGACCAGTATGAGCTGGGCAGCGCAATTTTTAAAGATGCTCCCATTGGATGGGGAGTACCGGAATATGTTGATGTGGATTCTACTGCCGATCTGAAGGGAAATGAAAGTGCAGTTGGTGGTAAACTGGTGGGTTTCGAACCGGGCTCAGGCATGATGCTGGTCTCCAAGAAGATCATCGAAGGCTACGATCTTGACCTGGATTTGGTGCCGGGCACTCTAGCCGCCATGATGGCTGAGGTGGACTATTCGATTGAGCATAAAGAACCTATTGTTTTCCTGGCTTGGCGTCCCCATACTATGATGCGTAAATACGATATTAAGATTTTAGATGATCCCAAAGGATACTGGGAATATGACACCGAATACTGGGGAATTCGTGAAGGATTTAAGGATAAATCCCCTGAGATATATAACTTTGTCAATAATTTTAAGATGAGTATTGATGAGACTGAAGAGTTTCTGTATGCGTACCAGGAGCAGGATAAGGATGTCAAAGATTTAGCCAAAAGCTGGATTGAAGATAATCGTTCTAAAATAGATTCCTGGCTTGAAGAGTAAGTGTCCCCCCTTCTTAAAGGAGCTTTTACATGAACATTATTGAAGTGCAGAACCTTTATAAAATATTTGGTAAAAAACCAAAAAAGGCCCTGGAAATGATATCTCAAGGTTATAGCAAAGAAGACATCCTGGCAGATACCGGCCA
Organism: Clostridiales bacterium; assembly: GCA_016278505.1. GTDB lineage: Bacteria > Bacillota > Desulfotomaculia > Desulfotomaculales > VENG01 > VENG01. The sequence continues at coordinate 47,704 of JADQBQ010000016.1, read as the reverse complement.
AACTGTAGGAATTAACAATGTATCCTTCACAGTTAAAGCCGGGGAGTCTTTTGTAGTCATGGGACTATCGGGCAGCGGGAAGTCCACCCTGATACGCTGTTTGAACCGCTTAATTGAGCCTACCTCCGGGCATGTTTTGATTGAGGGTAAGGACATCACTAATATGGATGTAGAAGATTTACAGGAAATTCGGCGTAAAAAGGTAAGTATGGTTTTTCAAAGTTTTGCTATTTTCCCTCATAGAACTGTTTTAGAAAACGCAGCCTATGGCCTTAAGGTTAGAGGGGTTTCACCCAAAGAGCGGGAAGAAAAGGCTTTTGAAGCTCTGGAGATGGTGGGCCTGAAGGGTTGGGAGCATTCCCTTCCCTCCCAGCTCAGCGGGGGCATGCAGCAGCGGGTAGGGTTAGCCCGCGCTTTAGCAACTGAGCCGGAGATTCTTTTAATGGATGAGGCTTTTAGTGCTCTGGATCCCCTTATTAGAAAAGAAATGCAGAATGAATTGCTGGAATTGCAGGAGAGGATGCGGAAGAGCATTTTATTCATTACCCACGACCTTGACGAAGCATTAAGAATCGGCGACCGCATAGCACTTATGAAAGACGGTGAAATAGTTCAAATCGGTACGCCTGAAGAAATCCTTATGTCCCCGTCCACAAAGTATGTGCAAAAGTTTGTAGAAGACGTTGACCGGTCAAGGGTACTAACAGCCGAGATGGTAATGAAAAAGCCCACGGTAGTGGTTTACTTCCCGAAGGATGGGCCCCGTGTTGCGCTGCGCCGCATGGAAGAATATAGTATTTCCAGTATTTTTGTTATTGACAGGGAGCGTCACTTAAAGGGGTTGGTTATGGCTGAAGACGCTTTAACTGCGGTGGAAAACAATAAGAAAGATCTGGACGAGATATTAATAACCGACATACCCACTGCACTTCCTGATACGTCCGTAAAAGACATGTTTTCACTGCTGACCGGAAAGAGCCTGCCCCTTGCTATAATTAACGAGGAAAGAAAATTACAGGGAGTTGTTGTGCGTGGTTCCGTGATGGCCAAGCTGGCAGAAGGGGGCATGGTCAATGATTGATTTTGTGATTCCGCTGGCAGATTGGGTTAATGCCGGGTTTAAGGTGGTAAGCTATCACCTTAGTCCCATTTTACGCTCATTAAGTGAAATTTTAGAAGTCTTAATTAGGCTATTTGAATCTATTTTATTGTGGCCTCCTGAAGCTGTTTTTATGGTTCTTACCGGGCTAATTGTTTGGCGGCTGGCAACCCCCCGCTTAGCCGTTTTTGCTGTAATAGGGTTTCTCGCTGCCTTCGGCATGGGGGTTTGGGCGGAAACAATGGCCACTATTGCCCTGGCTCTTTCGGGAACAGCCGTTTCTCTCCTTGTTGGGGTTCCACTGGGAATTTTGGCCTCCCAAAATAACGTAGCTGAGCGTATTATTCGGCCGCTATTGGATTTTATGCAAACTCTGCCCAGTTTTGTTTATCTTATCCCGGCAGTTATGTTTTTTGGCATGGGGAAGGTTGCGGCCCTGGTGGCAACCATGATATTTGCCATGCCGCCCGCTGTGCGTTTAACCAATCTGGGCATACGCGAGGTGTCCCGGGAAATGGTGGAAGCGGCACGGGCATTCGGTTCAAACAGGTGGCAAACACTAATGGATGTGCAGCTGCCTCTGGCCCTGCCTACTATCATGGCGGGAGTGAATCAGTGTATCATGATGTCATTGGCAATGACAGTTATAGCTTCTATGATCGGGGCTGGCGGACTGGGCCTGGTGGTCTTACGATCCATGCAGACCCTTGATATTGGTATGGGGGCGGTAGGTGGCATCAGCATAGTTATATTGGCCATTCTTCTCGATCGATTGACAGAAACCATATCCCGCAAGCAGAAAGCGGGTAGGGATATATAGAATAATACCCACCAACCATGTATTCAAGCGTAAATCCGTGGGATGGTGTTAATTTAAAATAATTTAGGCATTGTGGTTATAATTCTTGTAATCTTACACAAAATAACTTGCAGACCTTTTTAAGATGGACTTTTAAGAGGATATCTTATAAACTGCAGGTTATGTGAAAGGATAAAACCATGCCTAAATACTTTATTTTTCCCATATATACATTAGTTTTGTTTGTATCCGTGCTGGCGTTAGTACCAAGAAAGGATATTCACCGGTTAGCCTTTTACGGTTTGTTCTTAGGTGCCATTCCGGATGTAATCCTTATTTTACTATTGCATGTTTCAGGATTGGCTGGCTATAGAAATTTGGGTCCTTTTGGCTTCCTAAACATACCGTTCTTTCCACCGATTGCGTGGACTGCATTCTTTATTTTATTTTTATATTTTTTACCCCGTGTAAAACCCTGGAATTATTTATATGTTGCTGCGGCAGCTGGTTATGCTACTATGTTTTCTAATATACTTCAAAACTTAAATGTTTTCCAATGGCATTACGGCAATTTGCTAATCCCGTACATTTTTTTTATATCTTGGTTTGCATTTTTTACCTGGGCTTATTACCGTTTGCATAGTTATTATAAACAGCAGCAACCTGTGCAATTAAGTAACACTGCCCAAGTTGCCCGCAGACCTGCCTTGAAAAATCGCGTAATCAGAATGCCAAAATTGAAACTAAATCCTTTTTCCAAAAATAAACTTAAATAGAATCTTTGCCCGTTGTTTTAGATGTGTCCGGCAAGTGGAATAAAGGAGGGCTTTGATGATACAGGATAAGGTTTTGGCCGGGGTATTGATTGGATTGTTTGCAGATGTTGTAAAGCTAATTATTAATTATTTATTTTATTTGTTTAACTTTACGAATGTTGTCTTTTGGCAAATCACCGCAGCCCGTTTTTTGGATCGCAATGACCTTTTTAAGCCGGCGGCTTATTTTATAGGTGCGATAGCTGACCTTACCGTCACTGTAACTTTAGGCATAGTTTTTGTTTATGTTATTTATTTTACAGGGAAGAATTACTTGTGGATGAAAGGTGTCGGTTTCGGATTAGTGGTGTGGGTAGGACTTTTTGGTACATTGTTGGGACAAGCGGTGCAAGCGAAGTTACCACAGGCACCGTCGGGGATTATGGTTACCATTGCAGCGCATTTAGTTTTTGGCTTAGGTTTGGCTGGATTTGCTCGGATGCTTTATTCCGACGGAAATGAAGAAGTCCCAAAGGAAGAGTCAGAGGAAGAGCGTATGTTTAAACGGGTTGTCCCGGTGCCGGCTAAGAAGATCATTAGTTCTGATGCCAGGAAAGGGCAGAAAGAAAGCCCAAAGAGCAAATTTAAGAAGCCTATTAAACTAAAGGGCTCTCAGGTGGACTAAGATCCAACTATAAATGTGTAAGAAGGGCACACGCCTTGTAAGGATTTAATATAGTAGGACCCCGGTCCAGGCCGGGGTCCTACTATATTTGTAAAAAAGAGGGGGTTAGGTAAAATTAATTCTTAGCTTTCTTTTTCAAACTCATCTTTCCCGGCCCCGCATACAGGGCAAACCCAATCATCGGGAAGCTTTTCAAAGGGGGTATCCGGCGCAATATCGTTTTCCGGGTCGCCTAGGGCTGGGTCATAAACGTAACCGCAAACATTGCATATATATTTATCCATGGTGTTATCCTTCCTTTCTTTTTGTGGTGGGGTATAAGAAGGTGCCGTTTTGGGTACCGAGCCTCTTTTTATCTGGTGATAATGCGCATATGTCATAGGAGTTCCTTCTTTTAAAACTTCCCCTCCGGTTACCTTACCTATGAATATGCTATGAGTACCGGCATCAACTTCCTGAATCACTTCCGTTTCCATGTAGGCCAGTACACTGTCAATGATATAAGGTGCCCCGTTGGCCCCCAATTTATATTCAACAGCCTCGAACTTATCGACATCTCTGCCACTCTTGAATCCAAATTGGCCAATTAAGGACAGGGGAGCTTCCTGGGCCAGAATGGAAACGTTAAAAACTTTGCTCTGTCTAATGAATTCATTGGTAAGGTTTTGTTTATTAATACTTACGGCAATAGTAACGGGATCAGCGGAGATTTGTACCAGAGTATTTGCTGTCTGCCCGTTAATTCGCTTTCCTTGCTTGGATGTGATAATGTAAAGACCGTAACTTATCTTGTGTAAAGTTTTCGGGTTAAAATTATCTACCACTTTAAAACCTCCTTTTATAGCCACTGTAGTGTATTCTATAATATAATTTACCCCTTAAACATTACGTTGTATTTACATAAACCTTAAAAATACATTAAATATTTCCCACTAAAGATGAGGATTTTTAGGACAATGGCGGCTTTTGTTTCATTAGAGGTTTTTTACATTCTAGTAATGAGAGAAACTTTTGTACCAATAAAGGGTCAAACTGAATTCCAGCACATCTTCTTAGTTCAGCTACCGCTTCCGCGTGGGATACGGCCAAGCGGTAAGGGCGGTCACTGGTCATAGCGTCATATGCATCACAAATAGCCAAAATACGACACTCCAGCGGAATCTCCTCGCCTTTTGAACCAAGGGGGTAACCATTGCCGTCCCAGCGTTCATGGTGTTTTAGAATCCAATCTGCCAGGTGATTTAAGTCCGGAGCGGAGCGGGCAATGCGGTATCCTATTTCACAGTGTGCTTGCATTTGTGAATATTCTTCTTCGTTCAGTGCGTCCGGTTTAAACAAAATGCGGTCAGGAATACCCACTTTACCCACATCGTGAAATTGTGCAAATAAGCGTAGATCTGACAATTTATTGCTTTGTATACCTGCAGCTTTAGCCATTTCAACCACTAAATCCTGTAAGCGGTCGGCATGGCCTTCAGTAATATGGTCTCGGGCCTCTAGGGCCTTGATTAAGGTTTGTACTATGGAACTACGGGCACTTTGGTTGCGAAGAAGTTTTTCACGATACATGTTATTATCCGCTTCTCTAAAAATGCTATTCATGGAGGACTCTTTATCGCCTACAGCAAGGCCCACTGAAACAGTTAGAGGAAGTTGCGGATTATCACCATTATAGTCTTCCACCGCATTCTTGATTCTTTGACTGGCATTTTCCGTGGCTTTGAAGTCAGTGTTAGGCAAAATTACTGCAAACTCGTCTCCACCGATTCTGGCCACCATATCACCGTCACGGAAAGAAGCCTTTAGAATGCCCGCCACCGCTCTTAATAAGTTATCTCCCGCATGATGCCCCAGCGTATCGTTGATAATCTTAAGCCCGTCTACATCGCAAACAATTATACCCATTGGTCTGTAACGGCTGTTTTCGAAACGGTTCATTTCTTGCTCGAAATAGTTGCGGTTATGTAACCCGGAGAGCGGATCATGAAAACTTAAAAACTTTAGCTGTTCCTCATTTTTTTTACGTTCGTCAATATCACGTACAACACACACGATGCCACCGTCATCTAGCATGTTTAAAGAAATCTCCTGGCAGTACATGGTTCCGTTTCGTTTCTTCCCCATTGTCTCTCCCCGCCACTGTCCATTCTTTGCAAGTATAGGCAGTATTTCTTTTTGAAATCGCTTCAACTCTTGTTCATCGTAAAGAATCTGCCATGTCTTACCCAGTAAATCCCGGGGATTGCTATATCCGTAAATTTTAGCGTGGGCATCATTAAGATAAATAAAACAGCCCTTATGATCCAAAATGGCAATACCGTCCATGGAGTTTTCCATGGCTGCTGCTTGTTGCTGCATCAACCTTTCTGCCCTTCTTTTTTCCGTTTCATCACGGAAAACCAGAACCGCGCCCAGAATTTTTCCCAGATCATTCTTGATGGGGGAGGCGCTGTCAGAAATAGCACGTTTACTGCCGTCTTTAGCGATAAGTACCGTATGATTGGCAAGCCCCACTATACTACCTTCGGTAAAAACCTTAATTACAGGGTTTTCCACCGGCTCTTGCGAATATTCGTTAATTATTTGGAATATTTCCTGCATTGGCCGGCCTATGGCTTCATTTTGGCTCCATCCTGTAAGAGCTTCAGCCACCGGGTTGATGAGGGTAACCTCACAGTTATCGTCAACAGTGATTACACCGTCCCCAATACTGGAAAGGGTGACCGCCAGGCGTTCCGCTTCTTCAAACAAGGCCGTTTCCGTTCGTTTCTGATTAGTAATATCCCGGAGAGATTCAATGGCTCCCACTATGTTTCCATTGGTATCATACAAAGGTGAGGCTTTACCCCATAAAAATGCTCCCTTGCCATTATATAATGCAGGTACAAAGGATTCCGTCCAAGAGACGTTGCCTCTTTGGTTAATTTTACTATACAGATTTTCAATTTTTTTATTTCCGGTTAGTGCCATGTCAATTAACATGGGCCTTTGCTGCCCGTAAAAGGGCAGAGCATAGGCCTGGTCTTTCTTGCCAATAATATCTTCTTTACGTACTCCGGTCATTTTCTCGGTTGCGCGGTTCCATGCAATTATTTCACTGTCCTGGTTAATGGCAAAAGTGGCATCGGGAAGGAACTCAATTATATCCTGCAAGCGGCGGTTCGTATTTTGCAGAGTTTTTTCGTCCTGCTTACGCTGGGTGATGTCTCTGAAATCTTGTACAATACCTGTGAGTTCACCTTGGGGGGACTTAAGTGGGGTGGTTAGGACGCTGCACGGGATATGTTGGCCGCGTCTATGCATTTTTTCCACGTCATACTTTACAAATTCTGCGCCGTTAATAACCCTTTTTAACGGACATGCAGAGGTATGGCAGGCATCTCCGGGAAAGATTTCAAAACATTTTTTCCCCTTAGCCTCTTCTTCATGTATGCCGGCCAGGTTTACAAAGGTATCATTGACCCTCAAAACGTTATAGTCTTTATCAATAACGCGCATGCCGCTGGATGCGCTGTTGAATATTTGGTTAAGTTCTTTATATGCGTTTTCCGTAGCTGCTTGGGCGTGCTTGTAATCCGTGAATTCGTTAAGGATGGCCACTGTACCGGAAAACTTTCCGCTGATATCGAGCATTTGTTTAAGTTTAACTTCAAAATACCGGGTGCTGCTCTCATCCCGTAGTTCCTTTTCAATGGTAACTTCCGGTGTGTTAACCGGTGTAAAGGATTCAAGGTCACCTGCCAGCCAAGAAATAGCCATGCCGGTTTTCTCCTGCCCGTAATAGCGCCCTCCAGGAGTGCCGGAATTTTGCCAAAGGTAGGCTGCTGCCAGATTCATATCCTCAACTTTGTTGTTTTCATTAAATAGGATTATAGGAGTGGCAATGCTCTCAAAAATAGTTAAGTACTTATTCTTTTCGTTGGTCATTCCCCTGTTGGCTGTCTGTACCTCGCTGATCACCTTGCTTTTTTCCGCTTCGGCTGCTTCCAGGCTGACACCTATTTCCAGGCGGTCAAAAAAACGTGCCACAAACAGCCTGCACTTTTCCTCGCGTCCTTTTGAGAAACAGGCCTGGCTTACGAGATCCATATAACTTTGTCGGTAGTATTTGAGCATGCCTAAAAACATTCCCAGACCCACTCCACGCTGCCGGTGTTTGCGAGCCTCTCGAATACCAATGGATGCAATGGGGTCTTGCATGTAATTATCATCCGGGCTCAATTCCGGTGGTTGATCATAAACCTTGAGGGCGTCCAAGAGGCCTTCGGAGAGTACGGCAACCGACATGCGCCACGCTTCTCTCAATGTTGAAGCATACTTTACATAATTATGCCGTTTGGCGTAATCAAGTACCCGGTTGAATAGCCATTCCTCATGGCTAGCAATGAGATTAGATAAGTGCTGTTTCAATGTTTACACTCCTATAATCTGAACCATATGGTATTGTTATGTAGGACCTACAAAATTAAATTTATGTACCCCAAAATACTTTGTCAAGCATGAATAATATTAACTTTAGTTTTTCATTAATATCCAAGATTGTCAAACATTTTTTGTAAACTATAGTCATTTACTTAAATAAACAAAGAGAACCCGGCCGGGTTCTCTTTGTTTATCGATGGGAGAGGTGGATTTGGTTTTTAGCCCAAGATTGCTTTCAGGTCTTCTTCCGGTGTAGTAATTGGTTTCAGATCAAAGTTTGCCTGGAGCACCTGTAGTACGTTGGGGGTCAAGAAAGCCGGCAGTGACGGGCCGATACGGATGTTCTTGATACCCAGGTGCAGCAATGAGAGCAGAATGGAAACAGCCTTTTGCTCAAACCAGGAAAGTACCAGGGTTAGAGGCAGCTCGTTAACATCACAATCGAAGGCATCCGCCAGGGCTACTGCTACCTGTACTGCAGAGTAAGCATTATTACACTGGCCCATGTCCAGAAGGCGCGGTATGCCGTCAATGTCCCCCAGCTCTAAATGGTTGAAGCGGTATTTACCGCAGCCCAGGGTGAGTACTACGCAGTCTTCGGGCAACTGTTTGACAAAATCAGTGTAATAGCTGCGGGAAGACTTACCCCCGTCACAACCACCCACCAGGAAGAAGTGGCGTATTTTACCGGCTTTAACTGCGCCCACAATTTTGTCTGCCAGTGACAGCACCGGGGTATGGTGGAAACCGGTGGTTAGTTGACCGCCATCTTTCCCAGGCAGTGAACCCAGGGACTTCGCCTTCTCAATGACTTCTTTGAAGTTACGGTCCTTGATATGGGTTACTTCCGGCAATCTAGCGATGCCGCAGGTAAACATGCGATCCTTGTAAGAATCCTTGGGCAGCAGCACGCAGTTGGTAGTTCCCAGGATAGCACCGGGGAATTCCTCAAACTCTTTTTTCTGGTTCTGCCAGGCTGAGCCGAAATGCCCTACTAGGTTAGAAAACTTCTTCAGCTCGGGATAAGCATGGGCCGGCAGCATTTCACCGTGGGTATAGACATTAACCCCTTCCGGCTCAGCCTGCTTTAACAGTTCATAAAGGTCCAAAAAGTCATGTCCGGTAACTACAATAGCCGGTCCGGGCTTAAAGCCGGTGGAGACAGTGGTGGGCTCCGGGGTACCGAACTTACCCACGTTTGCATTGTCTAAAAGTTCCATAGCCCTGTAGTTCATCTCACCCAGCTCCAGCGCTTTTTCCACGTGGTTGTTTAAGTCAAAGTTTACGTTGGTCAATGTGCTGAACAGGGCATCGTGCATGAAGGCATCCACTCTTTCATCTCGCTGGCCCAGTTCTCTGGCGTGGTAGGCGTATGCCGCCACACCTTTAAGTCCAATAATTAATGTATCCTGCAGGCTGGCTACATCTTCATTTTTGCCGCAAACCCCTACTTTAGTACATCCGGTTCCCTTGGCTGTTTGTTCACACTGGTAGCAAAACATTATATTACCTCCTATTGAAATGTTTTTCTTTTATTCAGGTTATATCTAGTTTAACTGTCAGCCCGGTTGCAAGATATGATATACATCACACATCTACAATTTTTTAATCACACACACCGGTGGTTATCTTTTAATTAACTAGTTCAATAGAGTCGGTGGGGCAGCTATCCACACATTCGCCGCATTCGGTGCAAGCATCAGGGTTAATCACTTTTGAATAATCGCCGACCTCAAAAACATTGGGAGTAGCTGGACAAACTGATTCACAGGTGCCGCAAGCAATACAGGTTTCTTCGTTCACTACCGGCTTCATATCATTTTGGCCTCCTTTAGCCTTAGAATTTATATTCTTTTAAACTAATCCGAACAAGAATCTTCAACTTGGGAGCTGATTTCGGTTAATTGTCTTTGCAGCTGGTGGTACGAAGATAATAATTTTTCGACTAATGTCGGACACTCCTGTAGATCATGAAAGTTCATGGAAAATGTGCAAGCTGAATTGGGATTATTTATATCACAGTTAATAAGTTTGATTTGGGCCGGGTTTTCCTTAAGATGATAACCCAGTTCAATCAACCTTTGTCCCAGAGCAGTGAGCTGCATATTGATGCTGCTCAGCTCTTCCTGTAACACTTTTTCCTTAGCGCAAACATTTTTTATTCCCACGGAGGGTACCCCCTTTCTAAATGAAAGTATTTTATATAGCGAATTTGATTTATGTTGATTGTTATTTTAATCCATTAGTAAGGTTTAAAATATGAGCTATGTCACACTGGGAAAAGAACTTTATCACAGTTAACGCTGGTTAGTTATCATAAAAAAGCTGCAGCGCGTGAGCACTGCAGCGTGAAATATTATATGGCTGGTTCCTGGCCGTAGAAACATTGTAAACCACTTATGGGTGCGTACGGTAAACAGATATTGCAGTTGATGCACTTGGACTTTGCAGCCTGTCCGTTTTTTAGTTTATCTGGTAAATCAGGTTCTATAATCAGAGGGCGGGACATGGCAATTAAATCTGCATCATCCCGGGAAAGTGTCTCTTCCATATCTGAAAGGGTGCGGTAACCGCCCACCGAAATAACGGTCACTCCCGGTGTTAATTTTTTTACTTTTCGGGCTAAGTCTCTGTTGTAGCAGTATTTAAAAGCTGAAACTTCCTTGACGGCGTCTGCCTTCTTTTGTGCTGTTTGAATTGATTCTAAATCGGTTTTTCCCTGGGTGAACAATATAAGGGGGATGTCACCGCGAATGGTGGTGAAACCCGATTCGGGAATGCCGCCGCTGATTTCCACTGCGTCAGCACCTTGTTCCTGGGCCATTCCGGTGTATTTGGCGCACAATTCCGGGTCAACTCCGCCGGCAATATTGTCGGAGCCGTTTAACTTTAAGAGGATGGGGAAGTCAGATCCCAATAACCCCCTGGCTTTTTCTAGGATCTTAGCTACAATAAGGAACCGCCCTTCGGGTGTTCCGCCCCAGTTATCATTTCTCTTATTAATATGGGGAGATAGAAAATCGCTAAGGAGGTAGCCGTGGGCACTGTGCAGCTGGATTCCGTCGAAGCCGGCTTCCTTAGCCCTGCGGGCAGCCTGCACAAAATCAGATATTATTTTTTGGATTGCCTCATCGTCCAGTATGATGGCTGTATCTGAATCAGATGAAACCACCGCCGGCTGCCGTGGGGGTGCCACCCGCCTGCCGCAGTGGGCCAGCTGGGCTATGATCCTGCCCCCTTTATTATGTACAGCTGTGGTTGCTTTTCGCAGTCCTTCAACGTGGTGGTCGTCACTGATACCGGCCATTCCTGTGGGACCTTTCCCTTCCTGACTGATAAATAAAAATCCGGAAACAATAAGTCCTGTTCCTCCTGCTGCCAGCTGTTCGTACAACTCTGTATATTTATCTGAGACAAAGCCGTTCTTATCACCCAGGCCTTCCCAGGTGGCCGAGCGCATGATGCGGTTAGGTATCTCCAGCGTACCTAAACGTACCGGGCTGAAAACAATGCTATTATTTTGCAAAAAGTATCTCTCCTATCTTGATGATATGTTTGGACATTATTCTCTCTTTAAAGCGGCACCGTCATTGGCATAAAAATTGCGTTTGTCTTTATACATTTCTTCATCGGCACAGTTCAAAACCTCCCAAGGGTTATCCGTCTCCAGTGACGAGCAGCCACCGACACTTAAGTTTAATCCTACCGGGCAGCCCGGTGAAAGGTCTTGGTTTTGGGCCTTAATTCTGGCATAGATAGCATGCAGGTCTTTTATAGTGCCTCCGGGAACAAGCACTACAAATTCATCTCCCCCGAAACGAAACACATAATCAGTTTTGCGTACGCACCGGGAGATGGTGTCGGCGGCTTGAACCAGTAATTTATCCCCAGACTCGTGACCGCACTTATCATTAACATATTTGAGACCGTTAACGTCCAGCATGATGATCCCAAAGGGTTTTGATTGCTCTAATAAGTCTTTATGCATGTCGTTAAAATGTTTTCTGTTATACAGACCGGTCAAACTGTCAGTGACGGCATTTTTTCTGATTTGACGGTTCATTTCTTCTCTTTCGGTGACGTCCCTGGTGACTATCATTATACCTTTAATATGCCCGGGAACATTTATGGGGGAGTAGACGTTTTCAATATACCTATCCCTGATTTTCAAAGTCCTATGCCACATTGATCCACCCGTATTGTTGTTTAACTTGTCCATTACTTTTTCACGCAGCTGGGGTGGGTGACACCCCAGTACAGAATTATTCTCGGTATTTTCCTTGCCCCAGGTTAAAAGTTTACCTGCCAGCGCGTTGAAATAAATAATTCTTCCTTCATGGTCCACTAATGTAAGACCCACCTGGACTTGTTCGAGTATTATTTCGATAACGTCATCGGGCAGTTCCTTAAACATACCAATAACCCCCTTATGCTAAAACATACATTATTTTTCTTAAGGCTAATTTCCTGCTGCTAAGCACAAAAAAACGACGTGTAATTAATGCAGGATGAAATAACGGCCGTCCTAATCTTGTGGCCCTGGTGGAACCCAATGTCGACGGTAGCATCGCTAGTTTATGATAGGAAGAGTGGGACAGCTCCGGTAAGCTGAATGAGTAGTGAAATCCCAAATTAAAACCAGGGAAGACCTTACAAGGCTTCCCTGGTTTTGTGGGTCTTCCCAGCGGTAAAATTTATACCAACTTGTATTTTCCCTTGAGATTTTCAGCTACCCGGTTTAAAAGGTCAAAGGACTTGTGCACGGTTTTTGCCCCGTCGCTGTTTACCAGGCAGCAGCGGGCCGGGGCAAGCCAGGCCTGGGATAATATCATTTCTAAGTCTATCCCTTTACCGTCAAGGTAAGTCCAGAAAGCTTCCATTTTTCCGGTGAGAGTATTAACCCCTTCCGCATCCACTTCCTCGGTCAAGGTAGGTACTATGCCCCAGCTTATGATGCCTCCCCTTTGCAGGAAATCCTTTATCTCAGCTGTGTACCGGGTGAATATCTCGCCGTTACCGAATATATCAATGGAAAGGATGTCCAGATTGAGATCACTGAGTAGGAAGGACCAGTCGGGATTGCCGCAGAGATGCACACCCCGCGGGCCATCCACTCTGTCCAGAAATCGCAGGAAATCTTCTTTGGCCTTACTGCCGGGGTAGCCGGTGAAGGAAGTGAAGAGCATTTCCAATCCTGGTTCATCCACCCAGACAAAGGGTTGATCATGGACTTTTTTTAGTTGCCGGTACTGGGCATTAACCTTTTGAGCTATAAATTCATAAAGAAAATCCCTTATTTCATCGTTATAAATTATAGGTTTGCGGTTTTCATCCGTGATCTTAAGGCCGAAACTTATGGGACCTATGTTTTGCCCTCTTATATAGCGGTACTCACTAAAATCTTGCCGCAGGAATTCATTGAGGGTCGCTGAGTATTGGGGAGACAGCTCAAAATAGTCTTCATGGGCGCTTTTTGCCGCGTAGAAATCCAATTCTTTGTAAAAAGCTTCGGTTTCCAGGCTTACTCGGAGGTTCTCTTTATCCACCCGGATGCCAGGAAAGTGCTCACACACCTGCACGTACATATCCTCATGGAAACTGAATTTGGGTAATTGTGGCCAAAAGGGGATATCAACGGCAAAAGCCAATTTAAAAGAGTCGCGAATATTGTTGTGGGGCAGTATTCCCATTGCGGTAGTCATACAATTTCCCGTTAATTTCACTTGTACCACCTCCAGCTCTTTCTTTATATTATAGGATAATCCTTCCTGCCTGTCTGTGACGATTGTCACGTAAAAATGAATCAGTAAGCGGGGCAGCAAGTTCAGGGTGTTTTTGTTTGTAAAATTCTGATATTATATAAGATAAGAAATGCCAACAGTTCAAGTGCTAAAGATGGTTCAGGCTAAACTTCCTCGGGAAGATGACTGTAAACCGAGTAACAGCTTAAAATATTTACGGGAGGGAGCTTTTTATGGGAGAAGAATACACAGGCATTTTAACAGAAAAATTCGTGGCCGTGGTGGGAATTGATCCAAGGCTTTATGGTACTAACAGCAGTGTTACCAGCAACCCAGTACGTGTGGTGGCGGGAAAGTGGCAAGAAGCTGCCAAAGAGATCTTCAACGACCAAAAAATTTATATTTCGGCCGTTGTCAGCGGGAAAGACGACCGTATAGTCTACGATACGGCAATGGGATGCCCGGTAGGCGGAGAGCATGTGGTTCAAATCCGGGGCACCAGGAACCCGGAAATTGATAAAGATAATTGGAAAAAAGCTGTGCTGGATGTAGTAAAGAGGGTTAAGGATAAATTGGACCAGTCTACTGTGGCAGTGGAATTTTTCAAGGTTGAACTGTTTTATAAGTGATGGTTTTTTTATCATTGTGCTATTGATGTAGAAAAGTCTCAATCCTAAAAGAATCCAGAAGAGAATTAAAAACGTTAATATTGTTGAGGTTTAATTTTACCAGCTGATTAATGCGATTAATTCTATAAACTAGCGTGTTTCTATGTATGAACAATGCCTCCGCTGTTGCCCGGAGGTTTTTTTTATGCTCCAAATAGGTGCGTAAAGTGGCGTAAAGTTCAGTGTTGTTGGCCTTGTCATACTCGCGAAGAACCTGCAAAGCAGGATGGCGGTACTGTTCCAGAGGTTTCTTCCCCATGTAGTTGTTCAGTAAGTCATAGTAGTAAAAATCGCTATAGTCGAAAACCTGTTTAGTCCGGCCAAAACGCTGGGCAAGCTTTATTGATACCACTGCCTGGTTAAAATGTCTTTTGAATTCTACAATATTATTAAAAGGCCAGCTCAGACCTATACTTACATCCTCGTTCAGAGCCAGCTTAACAAGTTCCTTCGTTTTTTTTTCGGAAACCAATGGTACCAGAATTCCAATGTAACTTTTATAGTGCACAGAATGCCCTTCGGGGAAGATGCGTTCCAATTCCATGCTAAAAGTGCTCTTGAGGTAACGGTTTTCCATACGGTGCACAAAGCGGGCAACTACTACACGCATCTCCACCGGGAAATCAATCCCTGATATAGATATGTATTCAAGGGTATTCGAAATGTCTGTATCATCCAATAGGTTGTAAAGAATGGCGCCGTAAAACGATCCGTGTACTCCTTCGGAGGCAGAATCGCGATTAAAGATATCGAAAAGTAATCTGCCAACCACGGGAAGCAAACGTCGATGAATATGTCCGATGGACGTATGATGTTCAATCATGATTAACGCGCCGGCGACATGACCTTCTTGGGTAATGCGAGCCACTAGTTTCGGTTGCAGATCGCCAGGTAATGTAATGAGCCGGGTTTCACTCCCTTGTTTGCTCCACTCCTTCATATGCCTGTTGGAACGAACCTTCTGAACGAATTCATAGGAGCAGTATCCCCTTTCTATGTTCTGGACCCACAGGGGGTCCAGAATTTCACAAGTTGTTGAATGTGCCAGTACCTTCTGGCCGGAATTTACGAGAATCAACGCATTTCCAAGCAGTGTGGCTGCGGTGTTAATGACACAGGTAATGCTTTTTTTGTTTAAGGCCATTTGTGCTAATTGAAAGAATATGCCGTCTCCTCGCAAATCCTCAAAAATCAAATCTTTCGCCGTATTGAATAAATGGTACAAATCCTCACGGCGGATGTGAGTATAATTACTACCCTCAGGCAATGTGAAAGGCTCATCCGCAGCAAGCAACATGATCGGCCGATCCGGTGGATCTTTTAACCTTCCCACATACAATATGTGTTCATCCCAGTGTTGTTCGTTCCCATCCAGTAGCCGAATATCAATAATGGTAGGAGAATCACCAGTCACCTGTACCTGTATTTCATATTTCTGTTGCAGTGTGTCTATCAGCTCGTTATAACGCACCCTCTCACCTCGCCTTTTTCTGTATAATAATATAGTTTGATTAAGTGGCGCAATTCGCAATAGTGCAAATTGCACAAATATAACGCTTTTTTTCGTATGAGTAGTACGTATATCATTAAACAGTCGCAGTGATACCATTAGAATAATGCAATTTGGCAGTGGACCAATTAATAATAACCAATTTTTTATTTAAAGAGTTAAAAAAGTGTTAAAAAGGAAGGAGTAGTTAGGTAAATGATCACATCATACGAAATTTTTGTTCCCGTTATCATGGGTAGCGGTGCATCCTTGCGAACCGGTCTCAAGGTCCGCGAGCTGGGATGCAAAAAAGTCCTTGTGGTCTATGACAAGGGGCTTAAGGCGGTTGGTATTGCCGATACCATTGTGGAGAATATTCAAAATGCCGGAATTAATACCATTTGCTTTGACGGTGTACTCCCTGATCCTCCGGATACCATGATTGAGGAGGCGGCAGAAATGGCACGCAATGAAGCAATTGACGGCATTGTAGCAGTAGGCGGAGGTAGTGCCATGGACTCAGCAAAGGGTATCAATGTCTTAATTAACAATACACCTCCTATTATGAATTACTTTGGTGTGCAAAGGAATCTCAAACCGGGCGTGCCCATGGTTTTCATACCCACTACCAGCGGTACCGGCAGTGAGGTCACTAATATGTGCGTCGTCTCTTGCACCTCGCGAGGAAATAAAGATAGTGTGGTAAGCCCGGTATGCGTGGGCACACTGGCGATAATAGATCCTGACCTTACGCTGGGACTGCCTCCCAAGATGACTGCAGCAACCGGTGTGGATGCCTTAGCTCATGCTGTGGAATCTCTTACCGGAGGACAGTCAAATCCTCTCTCGGATGCTTTGGCGCGGGAATCAATTCGCTCTATTGCTAAATGGCTTACTGTAGCTTACCGTGACGGTTCTAACGCCGAAGCAAGAGAGCAGATGATACTCGCCTCCATGTTTGCGGGAATGGCGTTTACTAATGGTCTTGTCCATATTGGTCATTCCATTGGCCATACGTTGGGTTCTCATTTTCACATTCCCCACGGAATTGCCTGTGCAGTAATTCTACCTGAGGTAGCTGAATATGCAGCTAAAACAGAATACAAAAAGGTACGGATGATCTGCGAGTGTTTGGGAGTGGAAGTTGCAGAGGAAGCAACTCCCCAAGAAATAGGTGCCATTGCCCGTAAGGCCATACGCTCTCTAATCAAATCGGTGGAAATAACTAATCTGAAAGGATTGGGAGTTTCCCTTGAAGCAGCAATCAAAGTGGCACCTTTAGTCACAGCAGATACAGGCTTCGCCCTGGTGCCCTACCGCATCACTGCCGCCAAGGTGGAAGAAATGATAAAGTCTGCCTACGATGCTTAATGAATCGGTTGTTCCAATAAATGAAAGGAGAGAGTATGACTATGTGGTCAA
This sequence comes from Clostridiales bacterium, assembly GCA_016278505.1. Lineage (GTDB taxonomy): Bacteria > Bacillota > Desulfotomaculia > Desulfotomaculales > VENG01 > VENG01. Next base: position 30,624 of record JADQBQ010000016.1, on the reverse strand, counting down.
AATTAATGATTGATATGAAAACCTTAACGGTCAGCAAAGAACCTCTGGATGAAGAATACCGTGAGCTGGGAGGCAAGGCACTAATTGCACAATACATGATAAAGAATGTTCCTCCCCAATGTGATCCATTGGGCAGTCAAAACCAACTTATTTTCTGTACGACCGTATTTGCGGGTACTAATTTAACAACGACACACCGCATGTCCGTTGGTGGTAAAAGCCCCCTGACCGGAGGGATCAAAGAAAGCAACGTAGGGGGCTATGCGGCATACCTATTGGCAGAACAAGGCATAAAATTAATTGTAATCAAGGAGCTTCCCGCCAGTAACGGCCTTTGGCTTGTGCATATTGATGCTAAGGGTAAAGTATCATTGAAGGACTTTAGCAACTATGAAGGAATAAATAATTACGATTTGGTCAATAAAATAAATGAACTGTTCGGTAATAAGCTGGCCACTGTGTCCATAGGTAGTGCAGGAGAACGCCTTTATAGAAGTGCCTCGATACAGGTTTCCGAGTTTGCCTCAGGCCATCCAAGTCGTGCCGCTGCACGCGGTGGTCTGGGTGCGTTAATGGGAAGCAAGCGTATTAAGGGTGTGGTAATAGAAAAGCCCGAGGAGCCGTATAACGTTAAATATGCAGATGAGGCCAAGTTTAAAGAGGTATGTAAAAAGCTTAATAAAATGATTGCCGAGGGTGCTAAAAATGATCCCTTCCAGAAATTCGGTACAATTTCAACTATCGAAGTAACTGGCGCTAACGGCATTCTCCCGGTGGATAATTTTTCCGGCAACCTATTTCCTGAATACCAAGAGGTTGGAACAAACAGGTTTATGGCCAATTTGGCTACCCGGGGTGGGCGAAATAAGCTTTCCTGCCAGCCAGGCTGTGTGTTGCAGTGCTCAAATGTATACAATGATAAGGACGGGAATTATCTCACCTCCGGCTTCGAATATGAAACCATAGCACTTTTTGGGCCCAACTGTCACATTACTGATTTAGATGCTATTGCCAGGATGGATCGCATCTGTGATGATCTCGGTGTGGATACCATTGAAATCGCCAACGCCGTTGCTATGTGCATGGAAGTCGGTAAGATTAAGTGGGGTGACGCGGATGCCGCTCTTGGTTTATTGAAGGAAATGGCGGACGGTACACAATTTGGCAATCTTCTTGGAAACGGGTGTGAGGCTACGGGCCAAAACCTAGGGTGTAAGCGTATTCCGGTGGTAAAACACCAGGCAATAGCCGGATATGATCCACGCAACACCAAGGGTACGGGGATCACCTATGCCATGAGTCCTATGGGAGCAGACCATACCGCAGGTCTTACCATGGGTCGTGCTTTTGATGATTGCGGGCGGGCGGCACAAGCATATGTCTCTAACAAGTTGCAAGTAGCCATGAGTTTTGCGGATAGTATGATGTGTATTTTTGCCTTTTCCCATATGGTTCCCGGAATACCACTACTGGGAGAACTCATGGCAGCTCTGTACGGTGGGAAATCCGACGTCACAAGGGTTACAATGATGGGTGTAAAAACGCTGTTGACCGAGAGAGCATTCAACAAAATGGCGGGAATGACTATGGAAGACGACAGACTACCGGATTTCTTCTATAACGAACGTTCTGCCGCAACCGGTTCACAGTTCGATATCAACGACTATGAATTAGAGGTGCTTTTCGATTTCTGATGATTACGGTAAACGGGCGAGAAATCAATTTTGAAAAGGGTATTACTGTGGCCGATGCTCTGGAAGCGGCAGGGGAAACCGCCGATGCCATGACATTGGTAATAGTGGACGGAAAGGTTTTACCCTGCGGCCAATTGCATACGAAACCACTGGTTGACGGCGCAAACATAAAACTGATAACCCTAGTTTCGGGGGGATAGGGTAACCAATAGCGTAACTAAAAGCGGCATTTCTGTAAGTGCTTACCAAATTGCGACCACGAAAGTGGTCTTTTTTTGTCCCATGCTAAATGTGCTTGAATTCATAATGAAACAGCCATTGTTTAAATAAGAAACCAATTCGTTGATATTCCCGCACCAAAAGCCTTTTTAAAAATGGCACAAGATTTGCACTTTTTAAAATTGCCGTAAAGTAAAAATAATTTTATTTAATCCGAGGGGGGGAACAGAGTTTGGATTTTTCAAAGCCATATTTGGATGTGTATAGGGCCGGGGGAGTCGCCTGGGAATTTAAAATAGAACCCCGGACGCTACACAGCCTGCTTTTTAGTTCCGCGCAAAGTACTCCGGACAATACGGCAATAATCTTTTACGGTAAGAAAATTACTTATCAACAATTGGCCGGTTCTGTAAGAAGGGTGGCATTTGCCCTTTATGAATTGGGCTTGCATAAAGGAGACAGGGTTTCGCTAATGCTGCCCAATTGTCCGGATTTTGTCATCTCTTATTATGCTATTTTAAGTTTGGGCGGTATAGTGGTAAACACTAACCCCATGTACGTGGAAAGAGAAATAGAATACCAAGTAAACGATTCCGGCTCCAAGATGATTATAACACTGGCCCACCTGTACCCCCGGATAAAGAACATAAAATCAAACACCGGTCTGGAAAAGGTTATTCTCACCAGCCTCTCAGGTAAACCAAGTGAAATGCCGGGTGACACCATATGGCTCCCGAATTTGTACGGCGAGGAGCGTCCTGCACCGCCCCGGGTGGATGTTGATCCTGTTGAGGATGTGGCTCTTCTTCAGTACACAGGAGGTACTACCGGTGTGCCTAAAGCGGCCATGTTAACTCATTTCAACCTTTACGCTAATACCTGTCAGGCCGACCAGTTCTTCGCCGGTGGGACATGGAAAAAACGTATTATAGGCGTGCTACCTTTCTTCCATGTGGCCGGCATGACTTCGTGCATGAATATTTGTGTAGCGGCAGGGACTACCATGATCCCGTTGCCTAACTTTGTACCTGCGGACGTGGCCAAAGTAATCAGCGAATATGAACCCACTTTCTTTAACGGGGTGCCAACTATGTACACCGCTTTGTTAAATAGCCCTGAACTTAAGGATTTCCAAGATTTTGGCAAGGTTGGTTTATATAAAAGCGGGTCCGGCCCCATCCCCCTGGAAACATTAAATCGCATGAAAGCCAAGCTGGAGGGGACAAACTCCATTATCAATGAAGGTTATGGCCTTTCCGAAGCTTCACCGGTGGCTATCAGCTGTCCCATTTTTGACTTAAGGGATAAAACAGGCAGTATTGGTGTCCCTTACCCGGGCACTCATGCGGCGGTAGTCGATATTGAAACAGGTACTAAGTCACTGCAGGTAGGTGAGGTTGGTGAGCTGGTTATAAGTGGCCCACAGGTTATGAAAGGCTACTGGAACCGGCCTGATGAAACCGAGAAAGCGCTAAGGAATGGCTGGTTATACACCGGCGATATGGCCAGAATGGATGAAGACGGTTATTTTTATATTGTGGACAGGAAAAAGGATACCATAATTGCCGGCGGCTATAATATTTACCCGCGTGAGGTGGAGGAAGTGCTCTATGAGAACCCCAAGGTTGGTGAGGCCATTGTGGCAGGCGTACCCCATAAATACCGGGGCGAAACAGTAAAAGCATTTTTGGTATTAAAAGAAGGGCAAAGTGGTACTGAAGAAGAGATAATTGCCTTTTGCAAAGAAAGATTAGCTCCTTATAAAGTGCCCAAGCTGGTGGAGTTTAGGCAGGAATTACCCAAATCTGTGGTGGGTAAGTTGTTGAAACGGAAGTTAATCGAAGAGGAAGAACAGAAGCAGAGAGCCCATTGATTAATTAATAATTGAAAGGAGAAACAAACTATGGAACAACAAAAGCCTCCGTTATTTTCCAAGGGTAAAATCATTTTTTGCACTTTACTTGTTGCCCTGGTTTTGATTGCTGAAACAGTGTTGCATTTAAACCATTTAGCCACCTGGCCCGCATTTGCCTGTATGATTCTATATTTCCTGGCCCATATGGATCATAAACAGATACCCCATATCCTCATTGGTGCCTTCTTTGGTATCCTTAATTACCCTTTACTTGTGATGTTTGTTAAAGTGTTGGCCCCGGTAATTGGCTCCTTTCCGGGCCAGCTTATATATATTGGTTTATTTGTAGGCGCTATTGTTCTGCTAAAGGATCATTTACCCTTGGTCTTCAATACCAATGCCTTCATGCTGTTGGTGATTACAGCCGTTGCTGCTAAGGTTCCACCGGCACCAGAGCCGTATTTATGGATTGCCATCCAATTAGTTGGTGGTACTGCACTGGTTATGGGCGTGTATGGGATTCAAAAAATTGTTGCCTCAATTATGGGTACGCAACAAAGTGCGCATTAATAAACTTTATCAAATTTTACGGGGATATTATTATGACCAAACCGGTAGTTTCTATCGTTAAACATAACGATACTTATAATTCAATAAAAGAAGCGTTGGAACTGTGCGACGGGCTGCAAGGTTTTAGTAAGCAAGATAAAATCCTAATTAAGCCTAACTTAGTATCCTGGGATTTTGAATTACCTTTTCCTCCCTATGGTGTGCTTACCACTAGTGCGGTAATATTTGCACTGGTGCAGATACTGCATGAGGCCGGTTTTAATGATTTAACCATTGGGGAGGCTTCTCTTGGTAGTTTCGGATCAACCACAGAAAGAATATTTCAGGTGCTAGGTTATGAAAAACTACGTGAAAAATACGGAGTAAATTTGATTGACTTTAATAAGGACGAATTTGAGGACGTGGATGTTGGCGGTTTTAATTTTTCTATAGCCCGCACGGCGCTAGAAGTGGATAAAATTATTAATATTCCGGTCTTAAAAACACATAACCAGTGTAAAGTTTCACTGGGTATTAAAAACTTAAAAGGCTGCCTGCATCGGAAGTCCAAAAAGTTTTGCCACGCCCGGGATGAAAATTTGGAGCATATGTTCCCAAGAATAGCTGAAGTGCTGCCCATGGAGCTTACTATTATTGATGGTATCTTTGCGCTGGAAAAAGGGCCGGGCCATTCAGGGAAGGCATTCCGAAAAGATATTCTGGCGGCTTCCAGAGATATCTTAGCCTGTGATGTAGTTGGTGCAGCTTTACTTGGTTACGATGCCGGCGAGGTGGAGCATATTAAATATTTTGCCGCGCGTAACGGGGGCAGTATTGAGCTGCCGGAGCTTGAAACCCGTGGAGAAGCAATAGCGGATCATGCCGATTTTTTGGATTATACTTGGAAGTGGACAGAGGACAATACCATGCCGGCTGGTTTTCAAAAACGTGGTATTAAGGGGTTGGCCCTTAGGAAATATGATGACTCTCTTTGCACAGCCTGCGCTGCTGCTTTTAACCCGGTTTTACTTTTATTTATGTCGGCTTTTAAGGGTGAGCCGTTTCCGGGGGTTGAGTTTGTAAGTGGCAAAAGGCAGGATGCCTCACCGGGTTTTGAGAAAACAGTTTTGTTTGGTAAGTGTGCCTACCACCGCAACAAAGGCAACCCCAACATAAACAAACCCATTTTCATTAAAGGCTGCCCTCCGGACTTAAAAGAGTTTCAAAAGTTATTAAAAGAAGAGGGTATACATTGTGATTATGAGGAATATGTAAAGTACCGTCATTATATTTTTGACCGCTATCTCAGTAAGGAAGGGTTTGACATGGAATTATATGTGAGATAGCAATTGTATGTTAGCTAACTCAAATATTATGATCTTTGATTAAAAGACTAAGAAGTTATGGTTAGTTAAAGCATAACTCCTTAGTTTTTCTTTTAGGTGTTAAGTGCAGGCTTAGTGATAGATTTTTCTGTATTGTTCAAATAGTTGCAAAATGGTAAACTGGTAGCTAATATATTCCGAAAATTTTGCCTGTTATCCCAGTTCCCAGTTGAGTGTGATAGGGGGTATCTTTATAACATGGATAATACCAAGATAGGGGTTGTTTCCACTTACCCGGAGATGACCAAGATGATCAGGACATTGGCCGGTGAAATGAATTTGAATTTGGAGGTAAGGGAGGGGGTATTGGAGGAAGGGGTTTCACTAGCGTATCAATTTGAACATGAAGGAGTAGATATAATCATCAGCCGGGGGGTCACCGGTGAAAAAATTAAGAAAGAAGTTTCCCTTCCCGTTGTTTTAATTGAGGTAACTTCATTTGATATATTAAAGGCGTTGCATGCAGCCCGGGGCATGGGGCGTAAAATTGCATTTTTGGGTCATAAGACTAAGGATTTTAGCCCTGAATTCAAGACTGTAGTTGACATATTGGATATAGAAGTTGAGTGCTACCCGTACACCAATATTTATGAGATGGATGAACAAGTAACCAGAATATTAAGATCGGATTTAGAAGTAATTGTAAGTACGGGGCTGTGTGTTTATGAAATGGCAAAAAGCTCAGGTACCAATGCTGTGCTGGTGCATTCGGGGAATGATGCTATATATGGCTCCATAAAAAGGGCAGTGGAATTGCTGCGGGGGATTCGAAGAGACCAAGATCGCTTTAAAAAATATAAGGCGGTATTGGAATCATCCAATGATGGTATTCTGACCATTGATGAGCACCACCGAATTACTTTTATGAATAAAGCAGCGGAAAATCTTTTAGAAATGGAAGCCCGTACCCTGGTGGGCAGGCATATCGATAACTTACGGGAATCCACCATCTTGGGGGCTTTAATTAATATTGATAAGGTGGGCACGGAAACTTATAAAGAGGTGGGCCGCAAGAAGTTCTGGGTGAACACTATGCCTATCTTTCTGGGTAATAAAAGAAACGGTATTGTTACCATGTTCCAGAGTGTGGACCGTATTCAGGTAATGGAGCAGAATTTGCGGCGCCAACTTTATAAAAAGGGACTTTACGCCAGGCATACCTTTAGCGATATTATCGGTAGCAGTGAACTGCTTATGGATACCATTACCAGGGCTAAGAAATATGCCGGGGCAAATGCTACCGTATTGATTTGTGGCGAAAGCGGCACCGGGAAGGAACTATTTGCCCAGAGTATTCATAATGAGAGCGAAAGGCGTGAAGGTCCTTTTGTGGCCGTTAATTGCGCCGCCCTACCCGAAAACCTGCTGGAAAGCGAATTGTTTGGCTATGAGGAAGGTGCTTTTACAGGAGCCAAAAAAGGCGGTAAAACCGGATTATTTGAAATGGCCCACGGGGGAACTATTTTCCTGGATGAGATCAGTGGAATGACCTTACCCGTACAAGCCCGGCTATTGCGTGTTTTGCAGGAACGGGAAATAATGAGGCTGGGTAGCGACAGGGTGCTTCCCGTGGATGTCAGGATAATTGCGGCTACCAACTATGAACTCACTTTGGCTGTCCGGGAGGGCAATTTCCGCAGCGATCTTTTTCACCGCCTGGAAGTACTCAACCTGGATATCCCGCTTTTGCGCAAGAGAAAAGAAGATATAGCATTGCTGGCTGAATTTCTGGTCAATAAATTCAGTAACGAGGAGAAAAAAAGTGTTCCACCTTTAACCAAGGCTGCTATAGAAAAGTTGCAAAAATACAATTGGCCCGGAAACGTTAGGGAACTGCAGAACATAATCCAAAAGTACGTTTTTTTAATTGAAGAAAATCAAAATGCGGAAGAACTGATTACCGGTCTAATTAACGAAAAAATAAAAAAATCATATACGGTCCCCGCAGGAGATGAAAACAGAATAAATATAAAAATTGGCACAATGGAAGACATGGAGCGGGAGATTATTGAATACCTTATTTCCACCGGCGCACCCATAAAGGAAATTTCTCAAATTACCGGTACAAGTCGCACTACTATATGGAGAAAATTAAAAGATCTGGATGGAGCTATGGTTCGGTGAATATAAACTACCTCGGGAAAAACCTCTGAGGTAGTTTATATATGTGCTCTAATGCCTGTGCGCCCCCTGAATCCTCCTATAGACCTTCTTCCAGGATATCGATGGCCGAAGTATCACAATCCTTAATAACCTCAGCTGTTTTAAATACTTCCGGTACTATGTTTCTAATATAATATTTAGCCGTTTGGACTTTGCCCTGGTAAAACGGGTAATCAAAATGATCTGTACCAATCTCCTGCATTTTATTGGTCGCTATGGCAGCTTGTTCAAACAAAAGGGACCCGCCCCAGAGCATGGAGGTAGCGTGAAGGATTCTCGTAGTATATAATGGGGCTTTTCCCATATTTTGAGGAAGGATTGAGGTAATAAAACCCTGAATTTCCCTGTAGGCACCCACTGCTTCACGCATAATTTCATATTCCCTGGCTAACCCGTCACGATCTTTATTATCCTCAATAGATTTTTCTATTTCTCTAAACCATTCAGTAAAAATGACCCCTTTATCCAAAGTCCATTTTCTAAAAACTAGGTCCAGCGACTGAATAAAGTTAGTACCTTCCCAAATGGAAAGTATTTTTGCATCCCGGGCGCACTGTGCTACCGGGTATTCTTCGGTGAAACCGTAACCGCCATGAATCTGTATAGCTTCAGCGGTGGTTTGCCATACCATGTCGGAGGGATAAGCTTTGACCAGAGGGTTATTGACTTCAATTCTTCGCATGGCCATTTTTCTTTCTTCCGGATCATTACTGTAACGGGTGAGGTCCAGGTAATAAGCATTCTTCATCAGCATGGCCCGGCAGGCTTCAACTATGGATTTTTGAAATAATAGCATTCTCCTTATATCGGCATGATCAATAATTCTTACCCGCTCACCTTTGGGATTGCTTAAGGACTTACCTTGAACGCGTTCTTGGGCATACTGCAGAGAATAATTGTAAGCGGCCTGTGCAATGGACATAGCGGTAATGCCCGTACCTTGCCTGGCACCGTTCATCATTACGAACATTTGGGACATACCTTCAGCTTTGCCCTTTTCATCCGGCGGGCTGCCCAGTAGAATGCCGCGGCAGGTGCCTTCATCACCAAAGCTTAACATAGCCGTTGCGGAACCTTTAATGCCCATTTTGTGTTCCAGGGCTACTGTGGTAACATCGTTTGGCTCACCCAAACTACCGTCATCGTTAACCCAAATTTTAGGTACAATGAACAAAGAAATGCCTTTAGTACCCGGTGCGGCTCCTTCACATTTAGCCAGTAATAAATGAACGATGTTACCGGTAAGGTCATGATCTCCGGCAGTAATAAAGCACTTGGTGCCCTTTATTTTATATACCCTCGGGTTGTCCGTGGGAAAAGCTTTGGTAGTAATTTCACCCACATCCGAACCGCAGCAAGGTTCGGTTAAGCACATGGTGCCCGCCCATTCACCGCTGAACATTTTTGGTAGAAACTTTTCTTTATCCTCTTCCCGGCCGAAAGTGTTGATTAAATTGGTAGAGCCCCCGGCCAGTCCTATATAGGGATGGAAGGCCGGGTTGGCGGCATTAAAGAATTCGCTTATGGGCAAGTGCAGCGTTGCCGGCAGTTTGCCTTCTTCATTGGGGTCATACTGGGAATTACCGTACCCATTTTCCTGCATAAAGTTATATAGCTTATGAAATGAGGGAGGGGTAGTTACTTTGCCGTCTTCAAGTTTCGCCCCCATGCGGTCCCCGTCAATGTTGGTGGGTGCAACTACTTCTTTGGCCACCTTCAGCGCCTCATCCATGATCATATCGATGTCATCCATCTCGTAATCATCTCTAAAGGCGTCAAAGCCTAACACTTTCTCTGTATCCAACCATTCGTTGAGGATAAATTTATGGTCGCGGTTAGAATAAATAAAGTTGCTGGACATGTGTAGCACTCCTTTATCTGAAGTTAAGTATTGTAGATTATTTCCCCTGAAAATTAGGCGTACGTTTTTGTAAAAAAGCCTTGCTGCCCTCTTTAGCATCTTCACTGGCAAATACTATATGAGTCCCGGATTGCTCTATTTTGATACCTTCTTCAAGGGTGGTGTTAAGGCCCTGGGTTACCGCTTTGAGGATTTCCCGAATGGCCAGGGGGGCGCCTTTAGCCATTTTAGCGGCCAGTTTTTTTGCTTCTTCAAGCACTTGTCCGGCGGGAACAGTCTTGTTTACCAACCCAAATTCATAAGCCTGTTCGGCACTCAAGGGTTCACCGGTAAGGATCACTTCTAATGCCCTGGTTTTGCCAATTAGTCTGGGTAAACGCTGGGTACCTCCCCAACCGGGGATAATGCCCAGTTTTGCTTCCGGTAAGCCAATTTTAGCCGAATCGGCTAAAATTCTAAGGTGGCAGCTCATAGCCAGCTCATTACCACCGCCAAAGGCACTACCTTGTATCGCAGCGATAATGGGTTTAGGGTAATTTTCTATTTTAAGGAAAAGGTCATGCCCGCTTATTTTAGGTCGGTTACCTGCTTGAATAGATGCAAACTCTTTAATATCGGCGCCGGCGGAAAATAATTTTTCCCCGGCACCGGTTAAGACGATTGCCCTAACTGTATCGTCATTTAAACATTCATCCAGTAGATTATTTAAGTCACCTAGTACTGGCTGGCCCAGTGCATTAGCCGGGGGATTATTGATGGTAGCAACAATATAGCCTTCTTCTTTGGCCACTACAAGTTTGGTATTTTCCAAGTCAATTCCTCCTTAAAAACGTAATAAATGGTTGGGTTCACCATATTAAACTATCAAAGTTATTTCTTTTTAGTGTAGTCATAGAAACCTTTACCGGTTTTCTGGCCCCATTCTTTTTTAACAAATTTCTCCACCACAATGGGGGAGGGCTTAGAGGCCGGGTCTCCGCTTTCCTGGTAACGCTCCATGCCAATGTGATAGGCCAGGTCGATACCGGTAAGGTCCATCATGCGGAACGGTCCCATGGGATGTCCCAGCGCGTTTACTACAGCGGTATCAATATCTTCATAAGAGGCAACACCCATATCGTAGATATACATAGCCTCCCGGTTAATAGCCGACACAATGCGATTTACCAAAAAACCGTATATTTCTTTTTGCAGCATTACCGGCATTTTGCCAATGTCTTTGCACAGGTCAAAAATTATATTGGCCGTTTCTTCCGAGGTATGTGGTCCTTTGACCACTTCCACCAGCTTCATAACCATAGCGGGATTAAAAAAGTGCATATTGCAAACCTTATCCTGACGCTTGGTGGCCGGTGCAATTTTTGAGCTGACAATAAATGAACTATTGGTGGCCAGGATGGTATGGGATGGGCATATTTCATCCAATTGAGCAAAGAGCTTTAACTTAAGATCCAGATTTTCCAACACAGCTTCAATAACTACATCGGCGTCTTGGGCAGCTTCCTTTAAGCTCGTGGTAAAGGAAATGTTAGCCCTGGCTTGCCGGGCAGTTTCCTCAGTCATTTTGCCTTTGGCTACCCGCTTGGGAAGGTAAGTATCGGCAAAGTTCTCTGCAGTTTTTAAGATTTCTGCCTTGATGTCGGTGCACTTTACCTGATAGCCTGCCACAGCACAGCAAAGGGCTATTTGGTGCCCCATGTTGCCCGCGCCAACCACGCAAATTTTGTTAATGCCTGCTATTGTCATCTTCAAACCTCTCCTTTGTTCTATAGAAATTGTTGGGGGTGCTCCGAAAGGACTATACTCATTTATTAAATGTCATAATAGTGCAAGCCCTGTGCCAAAAAGGTGTTTATGTTAGATAACTTCAACATCTGCAGCAGGTGCTATATTATTCGGCAGCCTGAATACCCCTTCAGGTCTATCTGTTTGGCGAACTTTTTTTGACTAATGTTTTGTAAATGAAGCCGGCCACCAACATGGGTGGTCATTTTTTTAGTGTGATATATGGTTTTTTTGTTTAATTAAGCAACCCGGAGGTAACAAATTGAAACCCAACAGGTAGCATTAATGCCGCCTATTGGGGGTATTTAGCCTGTTTGTTTGAGTTTTGGAGTAGTGGCATGCCTTTTGCTCAATTAAGGTTTAGCAAAAAGTTTGCAAAGCGGGGAGGTTTAATTAAATGGCTGATTTTGCATACGATGTGCGGGACCTCAAGTTCATATTGAATGAATGGCTGGATATGGAAGAGATTTTTAACCTGGCTAAATTTAAAGAAAATTATGAAATGGACGATGTGGATTTTATTCTAAACGAAGTTTATAAGATCGCCAAAGAAGTGGTTTTTCCTGTTAATAAAGAGGGAGACGAAAATGGGGTTGTATTTAAAAACGGTGTGGTTAAACTACCGCCGTCATACATAGAGGCTTATAAATTTCTACAGAAGAATGGCTGGGGTTCCACCAATGAGTCGCTGGGCTCAGATACTCTGATGCCGCTAACATTATACAGGGCCTACAACGAAATGATTATGGCAGCCTGCCCGGCGCTGTCGTCTTACATCAAGCTCACCACCGGGGCGTCCAATCTGATTCACAAGTTTGGCCACGACAAGGACCGGGAACTGTTTATCGAAAATATGCTGAGCGGCCGGTGGAGCGGCACTATGTGCCTTACCGAGCCCAATGCCGGTTCCGATGTGGGTGACTCCACCACCAGGGCATATCCCACCGGCGATCCGGCCATATACAAGATAAAGGGCACTAAGATGTTCATTACCGGCGGGGAAGTGGATTTAGGCGAAAATATTATTCACATGGTGCTGGCCCGCCCTGAAGGAGGGGCCCCCGGTTCCAAAGGTCTGGGCCTTTATATAGTACCTAAAATTTGGGTTAACGATGACGGCAGTCTGGGTGAGCCCAATGATGTTACCTGCATCGGGGTGGAGCACAAGATGGGGCTCAGGGCGTCAGCCACGGCTATGCTGAACTTTGGTGAGAATGATAATTGCCACGGCATACTGGTGGGCAGCCCGGCAGATGATGAAGGATTTTCCCAGGGTTTGGCCATGATGTTTAATATGATGAATGAATCTCGCATTGGCACCGGACATAACGCGCTGGCCCAAATGGCCGCGGCATACTATTTTGCCGGCCGCTATGCCACCGAGCGTATCCAGGGTCGGCCGTTTACCAATCCTAAGGAGGGCCGGGTGCCGATAATTAAGCACGAAGATGTAAAAAGAATGCTATTGGAAATGAAGGCCCAGGTGGAGGCTGTACGGGCCATGATTTTCAGGGGCTTTTACTACCTGGATATTGCCGAGCACGGCAGTGAACAGGAGAAATCCGCCCGGTGTCAGGGGCTGGCCGATGTACTCACCCCCATGATCAAAACCTATGCCAGCGAGACAGCCTGGCCCATGATCGGGCAGGCTGTCCAGGTATACGGCGGGGTGGGCTACACCGAAGAGTACCCGGTTTCGCAGTACGCCCGGGATGTGAAGATACTCTCCATCTGGGAGGGGACTTCATTTATCCATGCCATGGACCTGGTGGGTAGAAAAATGAGGATGCAAAAAGGCCAGGCCTTTGAAAACTGGATGCAAGACCGGCAAGAGTTCCTGGAAAAGAATAAAGATGCCGTAGGATTTGTGGCTGAGTTTACTAACCTGGAAAAGGCTTACCGGAATGTGGCCCAAATCAGGGACATTTATGCCTCTTACTACGCTAACAAAGCAGAAAAGGGCCATTTGATACCGCTTTACGCAACTCAAGTACTAACCTGCTGTGCCCAGCTGTTTTCGGGAGAGGCTCTATTAGACCAGGCGCTGGTGGCAGCGGCCAAGATGGATGAACTGGGCACGGCACACCATGATTATAACTACTATGCGGGGAAAGTTGCCGCCGCCCGGTATTTTGCCAACAATATTCTGCCCAACGTGGTTATGCTGGCCGAATCAATTATGAATGCTGATCAGTCGGCCATTGAGTGTCCGGAGGAGGCGTTGGTGGTCAGTTAACATTACAGAATTAAAGGGGTGTATAAGCATGGCAAGTGTTGAAGTTAAGAATATTTGTGTGGTCGGGGCGGGCAATATGGGGCACCAGATAGCCCTTTCTGCGGCCCTGGCAGGCTACAAAGTTATATGTACCGACATAAGCGAAGAAATTTTAACAATGGCGGAAAAATTTGCTGATACTTACCTGCCGGAGAGGGTAGCCAAGGGTAAACTTGCCGAGGATGAGGCCCGGGCTGCCCGGGCCAGGATATCCTTTACCGGTGATTTAACAGAAGCAGCACAAGATGCCGACATGGTAATCGAGGCTGCCATCGAAAAACTTAATCTTAAACACAAAATATTTGCCGACCTGGACAGAATCTGTCCGCCACATACTATTTTAGCCACCAACAGCTCCTACATCGTCAGTTCTAAAATAGCCGGTGTTACCAAACGCCCGGCCCAGGTATGCAACATGCACTTTTTCAACCCGGCACTGGCCATGAAGCTGGTGGAAGTGGTCAAGGGAGCGCATGTATCCGATGAGACCGTGGAAACAGTAATGGATGTATGTAAAAAGATGGGTAAGATACCCGTTATGCTGCAAAAAGAAATATACGGTTTTTTGGTCAACCGAATTGTGTCGGCCATAAAAACTGAAGCCCTGTATATTCACGACATGGGTGTGGCTTCGCCGGAGGATATCGACGCTGCGGTGGTACATGCCCTGGGTCACCCCATGGGACCGTTTAGGCTCCTTGATCTCACCGGTATAGATCTTACTTACTATGTTGGCATGGAGCGCTACCAGGAAACAGGTGACCCTAAGTATAAACCCTCACCCATTGTTGTGGAGAAATTTGTGAACAAAGAATGGGGACGCAAAACCGGAAAGGGATTTTATAACTACTGTAAATAGACCGTGCAGAGGAGGTAAAGATTGACATGAGAGAGGTTTATCTGGTTGAAGGGGTGCGCACAGGCATAGCCAAGGCGGGCAAAAAATCATGGTTTAGCAATATAAGAGCCGATGATTTAGCCGCCAAAGTAATTAATTCGGTCTTGGAACGGGCAGACATAGCGGGCGCTAAGAGAGAGCAAGTAGATGATGTTTTGTTGGGCGGCACCGCCCTTACCGGGGAAATGGGCGCGAATATAGGCCGTTACGCAACGATTATGGCCGGCATGCCTTACAGTGTGCCGGGCTGCACGGTGGATCGATTCTGTTCATCAGGCTTGCAGACTATAGCCTTTGCGGTTTCCACCATCGCCATGGGATGGGCTGACATGATCATTGCCGGCGGAGTGCAGCACATGACCCATATTCCCATGGGTATGGGAGCAAATCCCAATCCCAGGCTGGGGGAATTCTGCGACCCCAATGCCAGTTCCATGGGCTACACGGCTGAGATGGTAGCCCGCAAGTTCAATATCGGTAGGGAAAAACAGGATCAGTTTGCCGTGGAAAGTCATACTAAAGCCCATCAAGCCACTGTGGAAGGCCTGTTTCAGGAAGAAATATTGCCCATTGAAGCCGTTGTGCCTACCGGTGACGGGGGTGCCGAAAAAATGGTGGTCAACCGGGACCAGGGCATTAGACCCGGTACCACAATGGAGACACTGGCCAAGTTAGAGCCCGTATTTATGCAGGATGAAAAGGCTACCGTTACCGCCGGCAACGCCAGCCAGACCAACGATGCCGCAGCTACTGTACTGGTGGCCAGCAAGGAAAAAATTAAGGAGCTGGGATTAAAACCCAAAATGAGACTGGTAACTTACGCAGTTGTCGGGGTTGATCCACAGATTATGGGTATCGGCCCGGCGGTGGCCATTCCCAAGGCGTTGAAGCAGGCCGGTATGACCATAGATCAGATTGACCTGTGGGAAATAAATGAAGCCTTTGCCTCCCAGGCTCTATATTGCGTTGAACAATTAGGCATTAGGAACCACCCACTTCTTAATCCCAGAGGCAGCGGCATTGCACTGGGTCACCCTCTGGGCTGCACCGGCGCCCGTATAGCCACAACTATTATGCACGAGATGCCCTATTACGGTGCAAAGTACGCAGTGGAGAGCATGTGTATAGGGCATGGGCAGGGTGCTGCGGCCATATGGGAGTGGGTTGGCTAGCAATTACCTATAAATAGATTTAAGAATTGTTATCAAAGGAAGGGACTTCTATGGAATTTCAAAATTTGCTATTGCAAAAAGAAGGGCATATTGCCGTCATTACTTTAAACCGCCCGGAAGTGCGTAATGCACTGGATTCTAAAACATGGGCGGAAATTCGCCGGGCCGCCCGGGACTGTCGTTATGACCAGGATGTGCGCGTGGTCATCATTACCGGGGCGGGCGGTAAAGCATTTGCATCCGGAGCGGATATTCGCACCCTAAGTGAGCGCGAAACCCTGGAAGTGTTGAAAAGTGAAGCTCAGGAAACATTAAATGATGTGGAGAACCTTGATAAACCGGTAATTGCCGCCATCGACGGGTTTGCCCTGGGTGGCGGGTGCGAGTTGGCACTGGCCTGTGACATAAGAATCGCCACCAGTAGCTCCAAACTGGGCCAGCCCGAGGTTAATCTGGGCATCATCCCCGGGGCCGGAGGCACCCAGCGCCTGCAGAGAGTTGTGGGTATAGGCAAGGCCAAGGAACTTATTTTTACCGGTGATATTATCAGCGCCCGGGAAGCCAGAGAAATTGGCCTGGTAAATAAAGTAGTAGAGCAGAGTGAAGACTTATTGCCGGCGGCCAAAGAAATGGCTAATAAAATACTGGGCAAGGGGCCCATGGCGGTCAGCCTGGCTAAAGCCTCTATTAATGTGGGCGCTAATACTGATATTCACTCCGGACTGCTTTTTGAAAAGTTGGCCCAGACAATTGCCTTTTCCACCGAAGACCGTATTGAAGGCACAACCGCCTTCCTGGAAAAGCGCAATCCTGACTTTAAAAGTAAATAAATTTCCTTTTAGGATTTAATTGACTAATCAGTACGAGGGGGGACCAGCTGTGGACTTTAGCCTGACTGATGAAATGAGAGACATGAAGCGCACTATTCGCGATTTTGTGGATAACGAAGTGGAACCTTGTTCTATGCAAATAGAAGATGAAGACCGTATTCCCCGCCACCTGATTGACCAGGCCAGGGAGATGGGACTTTTCGGCATAAGCATCCCGGAACAATATGGTGGGCTGGGCCTGAACATGGTGGAAAAATGCCTGCTGCTGGAAGAGCTGGGCCGGGCCAATATGAGTTTCACTACTTATATTGCTGCCCACACGGGCATCGGTACCACCGGTATTTTAGAACTGGCCGGGGAGGAGATCAAACAAAAATATCTACCCGGACTGGCCAGCGGGGAAAAATTGGGTGCTTTCGCCCTTACCGAACCCGATTCCGGGTCGGATGCCACCAATATGAAAACCTCCGCTGTTTTAAAGGGCGACAAGTGGATTTTAAACGGCATGAAGCACTTTATCACCAATGCTCCTGAAGCAGATGTATTTACCGTTATTGCCGTAACGGACAAGGAAAAAGGTGCCCGTGGTGGCTTCACTGCATTTGTAGTGGGAAAAGACTTTCCGGGCTTTTCCATAGGTACTGTTGAAAAGAAGATGGGCCTGCGCGGCTCGCATACCTCGGAGGTAATTTTTGAGGACTGTGAAGTACCCAGGGAAAATGTGCTGGGGCTGGAAGGCAAAGGTTACTCCAGCGCACTGAAAATATTGAGCAAAGGCCGGGTGGCCCTGGGCGCCCGCTGTGTGGGCGCCTGTGACAAATTAATTGAGCTGTCGGCCAAATACGCGCAACAGCGGGTGCAGTTCGGCCAACCAATTGCCGCTTTTCAGGCTATCCAGTGGATGCTGGCGGAAATGGCCACCGACACCGAAGCAGCCCGGGCCCTGACTTACCGGGTGGCCTGGATGGTTGACCAGGGCAAACCGGTGATGAAAGAAGGCCCCATGGTAAAACTGTTTGCCTCCGAAGCCCTGGGACGAGTGGCTGACAAGGCGGTTCAGGTACACGGCGGCATGGGATATATGAAGGAATTTCCGGTGGAACGTTTTTACCGGGATGCCAGGCTGACCCGCATTTACGAGGGAACCAATGAAATTCAGCGCATGGTGATAGCCGGTGAGCTGCTAAAAGAAATGGAGATATAAAGAAGACTTGGTTCAGATGGGGTTTTCACCCTCCGGGTACAAGGACCCCATCTGAACCTTAGTCGCACTTATTTTGAGCTTACAGGCTGTGCGAAGATAGAATGTTGTGGAAGAAAGAAGGTGACTCGGGTGGAAAATGTGGCCATTATTGGTGCCGGGCAGACCAAATACGGTGATTTTCCCGGCATGGGCGTAAAAGAACTGTTTGCAGAAGCTTACCTGGAAATGCTGCAGAGTGTAGATCGGGGCCTGGAGCAGCAGCGGATAGGGGCCGCCTATATCGGCAGTCTGAGCGCAGGCAGCGGATTTCAACTGGGCCAGCTGGCCCCGCTGCTTATGGGTCATGTGGGCCTGCCGCACGTTAATGCGGTACGCATTGAAAATGCCTGTGCCTCAGGAGGGTATGCCTTATATAACGCTGCCTGCGCGGTGGCCTCCGGTAAATTTGACATGGTGTTGGCCGCAGGTGTGGAAAAGATGCGGGATGTTTCTTCCAACAAAGGCCGTTACTGGTTGGGGGTATCCGGAGATACAGAGTATGAGCGACTGGCCGGTTCCACCTTTGCCGGCATCTATGCCCTGATGGCATCCAGGTATATGCACGAATATGGTCTAAAAAGGGAGCATCTATCGATGGTAGCGGCAAAAAACCACTGCCACGCGGTAGCCAACCCCAAAGCCCAG
Organism: Clostridiales bacterium; assembly: GCA_016278505.1. Lineage (GTDB taxonomy): Bacteria > Bacillota > Desulfotomaculia > Desulfotomaculales > VENG01 > VENG01. The sequence goes on along the minus strand of JADQBQ010000016.1, from coordinate 12,050 downwards.
TTCCGTAAAGAAATAACAATTGAACAGGCCATGCAGGGTGTCCCGGTGGCTCATCCCTTTAACGTATGGGATTGCAGCCCTACCTCAGATGGTGCGGCGGTAGTACTGCTGTGCAACGCCAAGATTGCCAAAGAGTTTACTAATAAGCCGGTTTATCTAAAAGGTTTCGGAGCGGCCAGTGATTATTTGGCCATACACGACCGGGACAGCATGACCAGGCTGCTTGCAACCCGCAGGGCAGCTACTGAGGCGTATAAGCAGGCCGGTGTCGGACCCGAAGATATAAATTTCGCTGAGGTACACGATTGTTTTACCATTGCTGAGATATTGGCTTACGGTGATTTAGGCTTTGCCGAGGAGGGACTGGCGCAGTACTTATTGGAAGAAGGTTTTACCCGGGCGGATGGCAAACTGCCGGTTAATGCCAGCGGCGGCTTAAAGGCCAAAGGGCACCCCATTGGTGCTACCGGGTGCGGTATGGCTAGCGAAGTATTTAAACAACTGCGGGATGAGGCCCAAGAGCCCAGCCGGCAGATTAAAAATGCCAGGTACGCTTTATCCCACAATGTAGGTGGTTCCGGAGGAACAGCCGCGGTATTCATTTATCAGAGGGGGGATGCCTAATGACCAAGAGTATTATATCCTGTGGAGTCTACCTGCCGTACCTGCGGATCAAGCGGGATGAATATCTGAGTGCCCTGGGCAGATGCTCTGCCGGCATGAGGGAAAAAACGGTTTTAGACATAGATGAGGATGTGATCACTATGGCGGTGGAAGCGTCCAGGGTCGCTTTGGCGGGGATTGATGTTTCCCGCGTAGGTGTGGTCACCGTGGCGTCCACCGGTTTCCCTTACCAGGAAAAGGCGCAGGCCGGTACGCTGGTGGAGGCGCTGGGACTGGAAAAAAATGTGCTCACTGCCCAACATAGCAATTCCACCGTGTCGGGCACCGAATCTCTCCTTACGGCGCTGTCCCTGCTGGACCAAACGGAACAGCCATATGCCCTGGTAGTTGTATCCGATGCTCCGGTGTCCGGGCCTGATGTGGACCTGGAGCACGGCTTCGGTGCCGCCGCCTGTGCCTTTGTGCTTGCTAAAGATGAGCCGGGCCTGGTATTTGAAGGCGTTTATGCCCAATCCGGGGAAGCCATGGGCTTGCGCTACCGGTTGCCGGGGGAAACAGATATCCGGGATATCGGAGTGAAAACCTTTGCCATGCTTGACTATAATGAAACGGTCAAGGGTGCGGTAACAGGGCTGGCTAATAAATTGGGCCGGAACCTGACGGATTACCGTCATGTGGTTTTACACCAGGCAGATGCCAAAAGCGCTACTGCTTTGGCCAAAAAGATGGGCTGCACAGATGAGCAGATAAAAGAGGGGGTTGTTTATCCCTACACCGGTGATACCGGGGCCTGTTCGTCTTTGCTGGGTTTATGCCGGGTACTGGAATCAGCCTGTGCCGGGGACTGTATATTGATTTCTTCCCACGGCTCGGGTTCCGGAAGCCAAGCCCTTAGCTTTTGTTTGGAAACACCCGTGCCCAAAAGCGTTGTTTTCGAGGCTGTGCTTGGGTACAAAAGATATATTAGCTATATCCAATACCTGAAGCAAAAAAGAAGTATCTGATCAGAGGTGATAATATGAGCGCTCATATATCCATTCCCATGTACCAGAGGGCGGTTCCCCAGCGCTACAGGTTAACCGGTAAGCTCTGTAAGTCCTGTGGTAAGATCAATTTTCCCCCTAAGGCGGTGTGCAAATACTGTTTGCAGGGTGCAAGCTTTGAGGATGTCCGGCTGAGCGGCAGGGGCGCGGTATATTCCTACACTGTAATTGCCGGGGGTGGCGCACCGCCCGAATTTGAAACGGAAGCCCGGTGTAAGGGAAGCTATCCCGTATTAATCGTTGAGCTGGAAGAAGGCCCCCGGGTGATTACCCAGATGGTTAACCCCCCTGAAGAGGGGATTGCCATAGGCATGTCGGTACAAGCAGTATTCAGAAAAATTTATGAGGAAGAAGGGGTAATCAGGTACGGGTTTAAATTTAGCCCGGCCTGACATACCTTCGTTGCAGGCTGGGTAGTAATATTATAATTTGTATTCCACAAACTCGTATTCACAAGGGTTCCCATAGGCAATATACATTACCCCGTCTTCTGGAACCATAATAAATGAAGCTAGTGTTTCCGACCGGAATTGCGGCGGCTTGTCGTTGTCCACGTGCCTGCAAATCGAAGCCGGGTAGTTGTTATGGTCAGATAATATGTCCATCATTACCTGCGGGGTGATGCTGCCGCGCTGCTTGTCCATGAGCCTTTGCATGCGGGTTACACGCAGGTAGCTGTCCGGCAGCATTATGTATGCCCAGTCCCCTTTTTTAAAGTTGTCCGTTAGATAATGGTTGGCATGAACCAGCATATCATTTTCAGGCTGTAAAACATTAAAGTCATCCAGAACGCTTTCTATACCGGCCATATCACCTTCGGCGCTGGCCAGCTGGTAGTACCCTATGCCCCGTGCGGCCAGGCAGAGGATACCCAGGGCGTCGCCCATTTTTTTCTGCCGCATGGCCTTGGGCAGGTAACAGCCCAGGGGGATACCCATGTAATAATCTTCCACGGGGTTAAATACAGAGTTTGCACATATACCAAAGCCGGCTGAGCTAAGGGTGTATTCGGCAATACCGCCCAGGGAAAGAATAAGCTGTTTCTGTCCGCTTTTGTGTTCAAATTTTAAAAGGTCCATGGGAAAGCCGGCCATCCAATCAATGTTCTGCCCCAGGATGGTCTTCCCGTCTGCGGTAGCATCTCCGGTGGCGGCAAAGGATGTGCACAGGCCTATAATCTGGTTGTAATATAAGCCCAGTTCCAACATGCATTTCAGCGAAAAAGCTTCTTCAAAGCTGATGCCGGCACCGTCTGCCTGCCCATTAACCATCTCAATAATAGCCGGGTCAAAGCTTTTTACATTGGGGAGAAATTTCAGGGCATTGTTAATCACGTCTTCTTTGGTGGCCTTTTGCCCGTGTATAAGGGCACCAAAATTCATCTCCAGAGATTTTAAGATATTTTCCCTGCACGCCGCGCCGTGCTGCCTGCCTATTTCATAAGGATTTCCCTTGCATTCGATTACCTTAAATTCCTCGGCTTCTTTCAAATTAATAATCCCCCTCATGCTTTCTAGTTTGTCTTGGACTATGTTCAATTCTTCGACATGACAGAAGTATTGTTCCTGTTTGCATGGAACATAAAAATATTTTTTAAGCGTCTACGCTTTATACATTACCTTTCGCAAAAAGTACTTTATTATCATTGGAGTGACCGGTGAAAGAGATGAATTATTGCGTAGGTAATCTTAAGAAAGTCTTAATAATTTTATCAAATGTTTTGCAAAGATTGCCTGTCAGAATTATTTTATAAAGGCAGGTGATTTAATTGTAAGATAATATAACAATATAGTGGGGTGATCTTAATGGATAAACTGAATGTCTTAGTGTGTGATGATGATAGCGCAATAGTTGATGCTTTGGAAATATACCTAAAGCAAGAAAATTACGGGGTAGTAAAAGCCTATAACGGAATTCAGGTCTTAAAGGCTTTGTCTGAACAGAAAATCCATCTGGTTCTGCTGGATATCATGATGCCGGAACTGGATGGCCTGTCTACAACGATAAAGATTCGTGAGGAACTAAATATCCCTATTATAATACTATCCGCCAAATCAGAGGATACGGATAAAATTACCGGGCTAAACTTTGGTGCTGATGATTATGTAACCAAACCATTTAACCCGCTGGAGCTTATGGCCAGGGTCAAATCACAAATGCGCCGCTACACAGCGCTGGGCAGTTTGGTGTCCAAAAAAACAATAAAATACCGTTTACCGCCCCATACGCGAGGAGCAGCAGCAGTGTCCATATTAGAAATGCCCTTATGGTTAAAAGCAGACTAATTTCATTCTTCTAAATCAAATTGAATAAAATGTTGTATTTGCCGGTTAGGGTCCATTTCACCTTGACCGGCATAAAAATTATAAGGCTTCAAAGTTTTCGCATATTGATTTTATAAAATCATTGATAATATTAGGAATCCTATATTTTGGATTTATAACATAGCCGACGGAAATGTTAGTATCGAAGTCAGAGATCGGTATGGCACGAATTGCCCCGTTTTGCAAATAGATGTCTTTTTGTGACATTTTTTCTGGAAAAAAAGCAACATAATTTGAGTATTGTATCATTCTACGGATGTTGCTGAGTTCATCTGTACGAAAAGCGATATTTGGCTTTTGTATGCCATTAAAAAGTGAGCTTAACCCTGAGTTTTGGGTTTGAAATTCTTCACGATAAGCGATATATGGTTCTAATAGAGCTTCTTGTAAAGTGATACTTTGTTTATTGTATAACGGAGAAGCCTGTCCCACATATAGTACATAGCGATCGGTAAATAATGGATAATATTCAAGAGTACCTAAATATAAAGTGCTGTCATGAATAAGTAGACCTATACTTGAAAAACCGGAAGTTACCTTGCGGATAACTTCCGTAGTTTCATCAGTATGAACGGATAATTTGAGAGGCAGATTATTCTTTGTTAGCCTCATAATACATTCGGGAATTAGAAAATCACAAATACAGGGAATGGCTGATATATGAATCATTTCTGATTGATAGTCTGGTGAGAAAGCACGTATTTCATCAATAATTGAAAAAATTTCAACAGCTTTTTCGATAACCTGATTACCGACCTCAGTGGGCTGTACTCCTTTGCAGTTCCGCTCAAGCAAAAGGATATTGAGCTCTTTCTCTAAATTTGCAATAGAAGCGCTTAATGCTGATTGCGAAATGTAATTTTTTTCAGCAGCAATAGAAATAGAATTATACTTGGCTGCTTCGATAAAATAATGCAGTTGAGTAAGTTTCACAGCTAACACTCCCTTCGTTATTGTGTCGAGTTATTTATATTCTTATTTTAAACCTTTGAAACAGTAAATTCTAGTCTACCATTCTATTTATCCGATATCCCGTATCTATTTTTGTTGATTCCCAAAAAAAAGTGAGAGTGATAAAGTGAACACATAGTTGGTTTTTGATGACCACAAATAGATTATTGATAACTCAATATTAAACAATTAAATGTTAATTAGTGAAATATTGGTAAGGGAGGGAGATTAAATTTATGAAAAGAAAGGCACTTACCAATAAAGTATTGGTATTAGGCGTTGATGGCATGGATCCCAGAATTAGCCGGAAATTCTTAGCTGAGGGGAAAATGCCTAACTTGCAAAAATTGATTGACCGGGGAGCTGCTAGAGAAGATTTGACCCTACTTGGTGCTATTCCAACGATTACACCGCCTTGTTGGACCACACTTGCTACGGGTGCTTATCCAGGAACTCATAATATCACCTGTTTTTGGAAGCAATCTCCCAAAAGTCTAGATGCGGTTGTTTATAATTTAGATTCTCGTAATTGCACCGCAGAACAAATATGGAATATTACTGCCGAAGCAGGTTTGAAAACTATGGTTTGGCATTGGCCCGGGAGCGCTTGGCCCCCGTCATCTACCAGTGAAAATCTGAGTGTTGTGGATGGTACACAACCAGGTTCAGTTAATATGGGCGTTGCACAGCTTGATTGGGAAAAAATTATTGTCGCTACACCTGAAATTGAAGAAGTACGTTACGCGCCAAGAGTGGAGAAGCAAGCCGGTGTTGGTTGCATAATTACCGATTTGGAAGACACTTTAGACGATGATGTTGATGATGAAATGATGGAACTTTGGTGGGGCGATAAATCCCGTGAAGGTGAAGAAATTCGTACTTATGTTATGGAGGAAGAGGATACAGAAGTTGTTATTGGTAGTAAGGTAGCTTATGATATTGTCAACTCTCCTCTTAGAGATGCTGCAGGTTGGGTAAATGCTCCGGAAGGGGCTAAAGAATTCACCATCCTTACTTCCGGTGGTGTAATGAGACGTCCAGCCTTAATTCTTAAAAATGAAGCCGGCGAATATGATCGAGTGGCTATTTATAAGAATAAGAAGGCAGAAACGCCCATTGTTACTTTAGAAAAAGATAAAATGGTTACCGGTATTATTGATGATGTTACAAAAAATGAAGTTACTAAGCCGGCATGCCGCTCGATGAAGATTATGGAACTCGATCCAGCAGGTGAAAAGGTTAGACTTTGGATTAGTAATGCTTTAGATATTTCTAGTGACCAATTATGGCATCCCAAATCTCTTTATAAAGAAATAATTGAAAATGTTGGTCATGTTCCACCTGTTAGTTTAATCGGTGGTGAAGAGGATGATATAGTTCGTGAAGTATTTGAACCTTCTTGGGTACCTTATAACAAATGGCAAGCCGACTGCCTGAATTATTGCATTAAAGAAAAGGGATATGAAGTAGTTATATCCCATCTCCATAATATTGATTGTGCAGGTCACCAGTTATGGCATCTGGCGAAGACACTGGAACCTTGGAATTATACAGATGAAAAAACCTATCAAGATTTTATTGAAAAATTCTATCTGCAAACAGATGATTATCTCGGTGAATTCATGCATTTATTGGATGAAGGTTGGACCGTGTTACTTGTAAGTGACCATGGTCTGATAGTTGGGGAAAACGTACCTCCTATTATTGGTGAATATGGCGGCCTTAGTACACCGGTGATGGAAGAATTGGGCTATACAGTGATGAAAAAAGATGAAAACGGCAATTCCCTAAGAGAAGTAGATTGGGAAAAGACAAGGGCTGTTCAGATCCGTAGTAACTATATTTATGTCAATCTCAAAGGTCGAGACAAATATGGTATTGTAGATCCGAAAGATAAGTATGATTTGGAAGAACAAATAATCTCTGATTTGTACAATTACAGAGATCATAGGACAGGTAAACGTGTTATCGGTATCGCTTTAAGAAACAAAGACGCAGTGCTACTTGGTGCTAATGGTCCGGAATGTGGTGATATTTTCTTCTCCATTGAAGAAGGATACAACAGATTGCATGGCGATGGTATTTCAACTTCAGAGGGATATTTTGAATCATCAGTTTCACCAATTTTTGTAGCGGCAGGTCCTGGCATTAAGCCCGGATGTAAAACAGAACGTATTATCAGACAAGTTGACGTTACACCTTCAATTTCAGCATTGTTAGGTTTGCGTTACCCTGCGCAATGTGAAGGCGCTCCGGTTTATCAGATTCTGTCAGAAGATATTTAATAAACAAGCTATCGGGGTAACACTCCGATAGCTGTTTTTTAAAGCGAGGTAAAATAAAAGCGCAACATAAGCCTGGTTAATTGGAGGGGTGGAAAAATATGTCTTTGCAACAATTAAACTCAAACCAATTTGAAGAAACTATCTATGATAACTGTGAGCCCTGCCTGGTGATCTTCTCCAGAAAAAGTTGCCACATATGTAAAGAGGTCCTTTCGGTGTTAGAAAAATTACAATCTCAATATGAAGGTGAATTTGGTTTCTATTTTGTTGATGCTGAAGAAAATAACAACTTATGCCAAAGATTTTCCTTAATGGGAGTTCCGCAAATAGTTTTTTTCAATGAGGGCGAATATAAAGGAAAACTCGCGGGTGCAGTCGAGGCTAAAGAAGTCAAGGAAAAAATAGCAGAAGTTCTTGGCAACAGGTAAAACAATTGAAAATATTGGGGGTGAAATTTTATCTGCTATGCAATTTGATGTGACTACACATATAGTATGAATAAATTTACAGGGAGGTTTTCACCATTATAAGAAAACATATTTCTTTAGTAGTTATGTTGCTGTTGATTCTATCTGTAGGTACCCTTACTGCATGTGGTGAGCAAGCACCACAGCAGCAAGAAGAAAACACCGGTAGTGAACAGACCTTTCAGAAAGATGTTACTTTAGGCATTGTTGAATGGCCGGGAGTAACTCAAAAAACCTATGTATTAAAGGAAGTTTTAGACAACCTTGGCTATGAAGTTAAAATTAATACCTTTACGGTGCCCATACTGCTTAAGGCCGTGTCCACGGGTGATGTAGATGCCTTTGCCGGAACCTGGTTTAATAGCCTGGGAGATACTTTGCAGCAATACATTGATGACGGCACCATTGTGGTGTTGGGTAATAATGTGGAAAAGAGTCTGTACCGGTCAGCTGTCCCCACTTATGTATATGAAGCAGGGGTTAAATCCCTGGCGGATTTGGACAAGTATGCAGACAAATTTGACCGCAAGATTTATGGAATCGAACCGGGTAATGCCGGTAATGAAATTATGATGAAAGCTGTTGACAATGACACCTATGGTTTGGGTGACTGGAAGGTGCTGGAGAGCAGCACATCCGCCATGCTGGCTTCCGTGGAGAGAGCTACCGAGTCCAAGGAATGGATTGTGTTCAGTGGTTGGAAGCCCCACTGGATGAATGTGGCTTATGATATGAAGTACCTGGATGACCCGGAAAGTATTTGGGGCAAGCCCAGTAAGATCGGTACCATTGCCAGGAGCGGGCTGCCTGAAGATGATCCTAACCTGACCAGGTTCTTAAAGCAATTTAAAATCAACAGTGAAATTCAAAGTGCGTGGATCATGGAATACGGGAAGAAAAAACGCGATCCGGAAGTAGTAGCCAAGGAATGGGTTGCAGATAATTTAGATGTAGTTAATCCTTGGTTGGAAGGAGTCAAAACTGTTGACGGGCAAGATGCACAGAAGGTTGTGCAGCAAGCTTATTAATTCAAGAACCATAATGCCCGATGAAGTTTTGCAGGGGATAGCAGGGTTACTGGCAAAGTGCCCTCTATCCTTTTTTATGCTGAACTATTTGGCAATTTCTAAGGAACTTTTATCCCAAAGCTAGTTTTTCTAATTTTGACAATTCATTTGCGGGACCACAAACAATCATAATATCTCCTGGTAATAGTACTTCGTTTGGGCCAGGGTTTAGAATTGTATCGTTATCTCTCTTTAAGGCTAGTAGTAAAGTATTAAAATCTTCACGCATTCCAGAATCCTTAAGTGGCTTGTTTACTATAGGACAACTTTTGCCCAATATTAGTTCTTCCAGTTCTAAATTGACTTTGTTAGTGTCGGTCAAAGCCTGTACATAGGCAACGCTGGCAGGTTTTATAATAGATAAAGCCATTCTTTTTCCAGCCATCAAAGATGGGCAAAATACCGAATCTGCACCGGCACGCTTTATTTTATTGATGTTTCCCGGCCTATTTGCCCTGGCTATTATTTTCATCCCAGGATTAATGGTTCTTGCTGACATAGTAACAAATAGATTGCCGGCATCATCAGCAAGGGAAATAATAATACCTTTTGCTTTTTCAATGCCAGCCAAGTTTAAAGTTTTATCTTCAGTAGCATCGCCTTCTATGTATAATACATTGTCTCCCCGTAGGTCTTTAAATTTTTTTTCCTCTTTTTCTATTACTACGAAAGGTGTGCCGTTATTTTTAAGTTCCATGATTACTTCGTGGCCCACTCGTCCTGCACCACAAACAATAATGTGATTATTTAAAGCCTTAACTTTTTTCATCATTATTCTTTTCCCCCATAAGTCAATTAAGTGACCCTCTACTAAACTTGAAAAGAAATTTCCCAGAACATATGTAAAAAGCCATAAACCGCTTATCACAATGAACAGTACAATAATTCGCCCGGCTACAGAATTGGGTACAATATCGCCGAATCCCACAGTGGTAATACTAATTATAGTCAACCAAATAGCATCAACAAAAGTAAAATCCTCAACAATCATAAATGCAATGCTTCCACCTAATATTACAAATAATAAAGCTATAGTAGCAATAATAATCGCCCTGTTTTGTGATTTCACAGGAAAACACCTCTAAAACTTCATATTGTGTATTTAGCCATTCAATAAATTGAGTGAAAATGAAAATATCCAGAGAAAAGCAAAAGATCCCAAATGATGTGTTATTTTGGTGGTAGTTGCAGTAAGTAATTAGCCTATCATAATTTTACCTTTAGGGCGATGAATATTAGGTTGTTTATGTTGATATGCCAATGCGTATCCAATAGTAATTGGTCCCAAACGCCCAACAAACATCGTAATTATTATCAACACGCGTCCCATATTATTTAATTCAGTTGTTAATCCAAGGCACTACTTTTGAATGCAAAGAAAACCTTTTATTTCTTCGAAAAGTGTAAATCTCATAGAGTACTACAAATCCAAGTCCTCCAAAAATAAATAGGCTTGATATAACCAGATTTGTTATAGGATCAGCAGTATACGTCGTTAAACTACTAAATCCTCCAAATAAGTCAAACCCTGCATTATTGAAAGCGGAAATCGAATGGAAAATGCCAAACCAGAGTGCCTTTGGCATATCCAAAGAACCTGACCAGTGCATAGCCAGTATTAATCCAGCAATTGCCTCGATCGCAAAAGAGAATATCAAAAGATAACGGAAAATCCTAACGATTCCTTCGATTGAAGGTTGGTTTAAAGCTTGCTGCATTACCAGCCGTTGTTTAAGATAAATCCTTTTTCCTAAAAGTAATGCAAAGAAGGTGGCAAAAGACATTATACCTAAACCACCTACCTGGATTAACAACATAATAACAAGTTGTCCAAATAAAGACCAGTGTGTTCCAGTATCCACCACTACCAGTCCGGTAACGCATACAGCGGAAGTAGCCGTAAATATGGATGTCAACCAATCTGGCGTACCTTCTTTTATCGCCCATGGCGTAGACAGTAAGATGCTGCCGATAAGAATTAGCACTCCAAAGCTGACAACCAGCAACTGTGGAGGGGTTAACTGTCGTTTGTACATTTAAATTACCTCGTTAAAATCAAGATTCCATTTCGCTTATATGGTCAAGATCCGTATTCTTCCCAATGATAACTAGAATATCCCCTTCCAAAATTTCCTGACTTGCACGTGGAGCGACAATAATTTCTTGATTACGCTTGATGGCTAGGGCGGTGATACCTAGTTTTCTCCGTACATCTAATTCCATTAAAGTGCTTCCCCAAAAGATTTTGGGAGATAATACTTCCACAATACTGTGAGTTGGTGATAAATCGATATGCTCCAAAATGTTTTTGGAAACAAGTGACCGTGCAAGTTTTACAGCCATATCCCTTTCAGGGTAGATGATTACGTCTGCTCCTATTTTTTCTAGCACTTTGCCATGAAGGTTATTTCGAGCTTTTGCAACAACCTTCTTAACGCCCATCTCTTTTAATAGGATGGTTGTTAATATATTGACCTGGATGTTTTCTGCAATAGAAACTACAACTATGTCAAAATTCCTGATACCAACAGATTGCAAAGCCTTTTCATCCATTGCATCGGCTTGAAAGGCATGAGTAGCTATTTCTGCAATTTCATTAATTTTATCCTCATCATTATCCATAGCTAGCACATCATAATTCATACGACTTAATTCTTTTGTTAAATTCATGCCAAATCGGCCAAGGCCAATGACAGCAAGTTGCTTGTTCTTCATAGCAGCGCCCCCCCTTTTTTTGAAAAACAGCTAAATGCAATTTTATCAAAAAAATGACAAAATGGGAAACTTCCTTCGTTTGTTTTTTAAAGCTTTAACCGAGATTTTTTCTTTAATAATTGGGAACGACTATTAATTGATGCATATTTTGTCTGGATTACGAAGCACTTGTTTTATTTGCGGGATCCGGTCTCAGGCTGGCATAAGAAACTACCCTATGAGTAAAAAATTATTATTTTTTGCTTCGGGTGTATCCGGTCATATAACGCTTACTCAAAAGCAAATTCTGCCAATACCAACGCTGTAAACGCCAAAGCTTCAGCTGAAGCTTCTGCCGCCAAAAACAATGCATGTAAGCCACATTAACACCCTCTTGCAGTAGCCATCACCCCCCCCCATAAAATGCAGAAAACTTCGAGCGTATACCCGAAGCTAATAACACCTAGATTTCTTTTTTTAACCATAAGGCAAGTTTCAACATCCTAGCCCAATGACCGGATCTTCTCCCGACAATATGTTACTGTCGGCTAAGTCGGAGGGATTGCTCCCTCCTTCTCGCCTAAGAACTGTACGT
>JADQBQ010000029.1 GCA_016278505.1 Clostridiales bacterium | reverse complement strand
TCGTGAGGATCATGGCACATACATAAAGTGGATGATAATTTTCACTATAATTTACGCAGTAGGGTTGATTCTAATTAAGTTAATGTTCCCTAGATAAAATTTGAGTTAGTTGCTTACTGCACATTTTACCTAAATAGTTCATCAATTTTAATTTTCACCTGTTCCGTTTATTGCAGCATATGCATGTATGCCACATTAACCACCCTCTTGCATTACCCATCACCCCCATAAATAAAAAACTTCGAGCGTATACCCGAAGCTAAAATGTATAGATTTTTAATTTTTAAAACCCAGAGATAAGTTTTTTATGCCCCACTGCCTGGACCTTGCCGCCAATAAATACTGCTTTACACTTTAGACATTAAGTGACACTTCTTTATAGTAGAAAGGGAATTTATAGGATAAATATATAACTCTAAAAATAGTTAATACCCATTGCATCTCGAACTTCCTTCATGGTTTCTTTAGCAATTGATTGAGCCTTTTGGGTTCCTGAAAGTACAATTTCGTCGATAAGTTTAGGCTTAGAACGATATACCTGCCGCCTCTCCCTCATAGGCTCCAGTATAAAATCAATTTGGTTCGCAATGAGCTGTTTGCACTCTACACATCCAATCTTACCTGATTGACAACTTTCTAATATATCATTGGAAGTTTTTTCAGAAAAAGCTTTGTGGTACGAAAAGATTGGACATATCTGGGGGTGGCCAGGGTCATCTTTTCGAATACGGGATGGGTCCGTAACCGCCTTTTGCACTTTCTGAAAAATCTCAGAGCGTGATGAATCCAAATAAATAGCATTTGCCATACTTTTACTCATTTTATTTTTTCCGTCAAGACCCTTTAGCCTAGGTGTTTTTCCTACAACCGCCTCAGGTTCAATAAGTATTGGTTTATACAACTCGTTAAACCGGCGGACAATTTTCCTGGTCTGTTCAATGTGAGGAACCTGGTCTCCTCCTACTGGAACTAATGTTGCTTTGCAAAAAGATATATCAGCTGCCTGGCTTACTGGATACCCAAGAAATCCATAGTATAAATCTTTATAACTATGTTCAGCTGCTTCAGACTTTATAGTCGGATTGTGTCGTAATGAATTTACGGTAACAAACATAGAAAAATATATAGTAAGCTCTGCAATTTCTGGGATATGCGACTGCACAAATATAGTTGCTTTCTCTGGGTCGATTCCAACAGCCAAATAATCCTCAGTAATTTGTCTTACACTTTTCTGGATTTGTTGAGGTTTGTCAAAATGAGTTGTTAACGCCTGTACATCGGCTAAAAGAATAAATGTTTCATATTTATAATGCATTTCAACTCTCTTTTTAAGGCTACCAACGTAATGACCAAGGTGCAATTTCCCGGTAGTGCGGTCTCCGGTAAGAATTCGGTTTTTGACTTGTTTTTTTTCTGTCATTGTGGACACTCCTTTGTATGTTCATTTTGTTTATAAATCTCCACCACCAGTCATCGCTCACGCACTACCACCTCCTTAGCCAACATAAAAATCCCACATCCGATTAGGGACGTGGGACCGTGGTGCCACCCTATTTCGTCAAATTTACTTATTTGACGCACTTTACGAGGCTGTAATAGCCTTTCTCTTGATAACGGTGAGAATAGCCCGGCTTTTACCTACTGCCGTAATTACGGGTTCTGCAAAGCAACTCCAAAGTCCATTCAGCATCAGATATACATCGGTTCACACCCATTATACCGACTCTCTGCAAGTACATCATGATACTTACTACTCTTTTTCTTTGTTATTAACAGTATGTATTTATTATTGTAGCAATTATATAAGCTTTTGACAATACAATCGCTACATCAGCCTTCTCGTAATCATTTTTATGTCGCACAATACCTACAAAACGCAACATTAGGCGTCTTCTTTTGGTCTTTTTATTGCAGCATATGCATGTGAGATGCATTAACCGCCCTCTTACATTGGCCATCACCCCCCATAAAATGCAGAAAACTTCGAGCATATACCCGAAGCTAAAATGCATAGATTTAATTTTTAAAACTCAGAGATAAATTTTTAGGCCCCACTGCCTGTATCTTGCCGCCAATAGGTGCTGCTCACACTTACTCGCTGTTGTAAAAAATCTTTGTCAAACAAAGTAAAAAGTTTTTTACTAGCGAACAGTATTGTTTATTATAACTAGTAATGTGTAGTATAATAGCTAACCGAAATGTTTCCGATTATTATAAGGAGGTGTTAAAGATTGACAGGACCAAATCCGAATAACAAATTTCCTATTGAAGGACATAAAAATGTTCAATTCATCAAAAACACCATAACTAAACCAAATATCTTTGTTGGAGATTATTCATATTACGACTCCAGAAACGGTGAACTCTTCGAGAACCAAGTTTTATATCACTATGAGATTTTAGGGGATAAATTATTAATTGGCAAATATTGTGCCATTGCACCAGGTGTAACCTTTATTATGAATGGGGCTAATCATAAAATGAATGGCTTTTCAACCTATCCATTTAACCTATTTGGTAATGGATGGGAGAAATACACACCTACGCTTAATGATTTACCATTCAAAGGTAATACAGTTATTGGAAACGATGTTTGGATCGGAATGGACGCAACTATTATGCCCGGTGTGACCGTCGGGGACGGTGCAATAATCGCTGCAAAATCAGTTGTTACAAAAAATATTGAACCTTACACCATAGCTGGAGGAAATCCGGCAAAACTAATTAAGAAACGATTTTCTGAGATTATAATCGAAAAATTACTAAAAATTAAATGGTGGAATTGGGATATTGAAATCATTTCAAATAACATAAATATCATCACTGGTGGAGATATTGAAGCGCTAAAGAATGTAATAAATAAAGAATAAAATCCTTGGCTACTTGTTAAGGATTTTTATTCTAACGAGATGCGTTTAAAAAGATGATGCACATTTTAACATTGTACCCAGCAAGTTGATAAATCGGCTTGCTGCACAAGCCGTAAGAGTCTTGTTTGTCGCTATCCAGTTATTGCGGCATATGCATGTGAGATACATTAACCTCCCTCTTGCATCAACCATCCCCCCCCATAAAATTAAAAAACTTCGAGCGTATAATCGAAGTTTAAAAAAATTGGATTTCTTTTTTTATACCGGGGGGGCTTATTTATTAGACCTGGCCCACTAATCTAGGTCTTACCTAAAATAACTAAGCCACGTCGCAGTCCAGACAAATAGCGCATTAAAGAGAACCTTATGCCTCTCCTCGTATTGTCCTACATCTCAGCGGCCTAAACGTTGCAAAAAAATAGCTGCCCGATCCCCAATGAACGGCAAGCGTCGTACTTCTTCCGACCTGATACCTCCCAGCGCCACCAACACCATTGGATAAACCACAATTCCTGCGCATACCGCCAGTAAGGTGGGCCAGGTATTCCCCCCCCATTGTTGAAAAGTTACCTGGTATACTCCCAGGACACATGCTGACATAATCACTGTGGCTAAGCCGGGCTTCAACACTGTCTCTATGGTATTAAACTGGAAACCCACCATGCGAGACAAATAAATTATATTCAGCAATGACGACACAACGAATATAGCCACTGTGCCCAGAGCGGCCGCCTGAATGCCCAAAGGAGTGGGTGTGAAATAATACGTGATTAAAACCTTAATGACAATACCCACCAACAAGTTTCGCACCGATATTCCAGCCTTATTCATGCCCTGGAGCACACCGGCGGTTACTAGATGCATCGACCAAAAAACGACAGCTGCTGCCAACGCAGTTAGCGGAACCCCGGCGCCTTTGTCAGCGAAAACCAGCAGAGTTAATTGATGCGCCAGCAGGAACAAACCAGTGGCGGCAGGCAAAGCAAAAATAAGTGCAAGACGCATAGCTTGAGATAGCTGGGTCTTAATACGTACCAGGTTTTTAACAGCCAGAGATTCAGCCGTGGCGGGCACCAGACTGGTACCTAAGGACGCGGCCAGCACAGTGGAGATATTTATAAACGCCATCGCCATCCCGGTAAATTCACCATACTGTTCGGCGGCCTGGCTATAATTAAAACCCACTAACTGAAGCCGAGACACAATAAGGTTTTGGTCAATAATGGTGGACACAGACATGACCATACCGGCAAAAGATATCGGCAAGGCCACGCTAAAAATCCGCTTAAGTAGAGATAACGCTCCCTCCCTAACCCCGGTTAAGTCTTGTTGGGCCATCTGCAGCATATCCCGGTGTTGTATTCGGTAGAAAAAAAATAGCATTAATGTAGCTCCCACCACACCCGGTACGGCACCAAAATTAGCACCGGCGGCAGCAATTTCCAAACCTCGAGGCAAAAGCAGATAGCTAAAAAGCAGCGTAGCTAAAACCAGCATTAGTTGTTCAAATACTTGTGAGTATGCAACTACCCTCATATTACGGAACCCTTGGAAAAATCCTCGGTAAACGGCTGTAATCGCAGCAAAAAATATCACCGGCGCTACGGCTTGCATTCCCAAGTAAGCCTCGGGAATAACTACTAAACCAATCTCAATTAACCACCCTGCACTGGCGAAAAGCAAGAGAAAAAAAGTCAGCCCCAACAGTAACATCGCAGACCGTGCCACCCGAAAAGTACGTAACGCATCGCGATTAATGACCCATAGCTATTTTTTCTGATATTATACTGGCCAAAGCAACCGGTATTCCCGCTGTGGAGAGGGCAAAAAAGAGATAATAAATTTGGTTAGGAAGGATATAAAAAGCCATACCTTTGGCACCCAGCATATGAGTCAGGGGTATTCGGTAAAGGGCTCCCAAAACCCGTATTATTATCTACGCCGCAGTAAGGGTGATTGCCCCCTGCAAAACCGTTTGCTTGTTTAACGGATTCCTAGTCATAATTTTTTAACCCCGGTAGCTAGTATTTTCACATTACAAGTATGCCACTATTAACTTGGCCACACTTTTATATAATACCTAAGCCTTGTCAACCCTTTGGTCTGTGGTAGAGACACTATCCGTCAGGTCCAAGTTGACGTTTCCCCTCAAAAATGGGATCAGTTTTGTTGTTTGCACTTCAAAACCCAATTAATGAAATGAGCGGAGATGGGGCGAATAATAAGTACGGCATTCAATAATATTGAAAACTGCAATATTTCGTAATGCAAATACCAACTTAAGGCACCGCTCAAATAAAATAGTATTGCAGTAGTTGAATCTAGAATAACATGATATTTCCTTTCGATTGTTTCATCGTCACATACTCTTTGACCTTTTATGTAGTCCGGAAAATCAATGTATTTCATTTGAAGTAAGATAGCCTGAAATAAAGCTAACGAAGCAGCCATCCCAAAAACTAAAGGTATGCTTGGTAGTGGTACATTCCAAAGGTAATAAGCCCAACCCAGTATTATCCATATAATCAAAAATGATATAAAAAAAACATACCAATTTCTTATACCTTTTTTCATATTACCTCCGTCATAACAAGTGACAACAGTCCTTCGACGGCCCTTTCTTCAGGCAAATTTATCTTTTATAGAATGTTGACCATCGAAAGCGGGAAGGCCATCGAACTTTTCGAACCACATTGTTTCTAAGCCAAAATAGGGTTAAAGCTACCAAAGAGTATTCCTGCAATGATTAAAATCCTTAAGGCTTCCCAATAAGAAATTATTTCCAGATTAAACACCTGGGGAATGGTAATATTCCAAAGCCACTGAGAAAACCAAACCAGAGCAAAGAGCATAAGAATTCCAGTGATAATATAAGCCACCGAATTAAGGCTTGCCTCGGCAAACAATAAACTACCTCCTTCTCTTTAACACAGTAAACTTCATGCCGGCTTAGATTTTCCCACCGTCAATACAACATGTCTTACTGTTTAGTAAACCTAAATACTAGGCTCCTTCTTCTTCTGCTGCTGCTACTTTTTGGGATTGCATGTATATGAGTAGTGCAGCCAAGAGAATGGTGGGTTTGGCCAGGTTCGCCAGTAACAAGAAATAATTGTAATATGCATGTGAAAGGAAGGGCGTCCCGGCAAAATAAAGAACATAATGCAAAATATTGTTACAAATCGAAACGATGCCCAATAATGTACTTAGGGCCGCAAAAATTAAAAGCCCCTTAAGCAGTGAATTATCACCGGACTGACGCTTTTGCCTTAGGATAATAACAGCGTATATAAAGAGAACAGCGCCGAATCCACTTAATATGATGTGAGTAAAAAATAAAGGCAGGACTGAATCCACCGTCAAAGTTTTAAGCATCGGAGACGTAATGATTATCTGAGATATGTAAACCAAGGAAGCCAGTATAATCCAGGGCACCCTGCACACAGAGGTAAAGCTCACCTTTTCGCCATAATTTGCAAAGGCGAATACCAGCAGTAACACAAAGGCAAGCCCCCCTCCTTGCTGAATGCCTGAATTAATCCAGTTAGTTAATATCACTATTCCCAGCATTGGCTGGATAATAATAACTGATTATTTCCGGAACGAATAGGTTGGAAAGCCAGAGAAAGACACGCACAGTTAGAGCCGCCGCCAGCCATTTGAAAAAGGGAGTTTTGAGCTTTAAAAAACAACCACCAGGACAAAAGGGCGGCAGCAAGGTAAAGAATTTCAGGAACCGGTCTAAGCATAAAGGATATATCCCGCAGGCTTAGGGAAACTCCCTTTTCCTGCAGAATCACCGAAATAGCTATAATAATAATTATAAAGGGAATAATACCCGTCCACTTTTTCAATTTAAACACAACCTGATTTTAAATTTAATGAGGTAATTCCTCTAAAGGTCCAACATCAATTATTCTCCACGCCTCACCTGTATCAATAAGATACAGCTTTTGTTCGGCAATGTCCTTAACCGGTTGCTCAGCTATATTGTCACTCTGCAAATCATCCCGTTCACGGAAAACAATAGTATGCGCGAAAACATCCTTAAAGCCTTTGTATTCTTTCATATAAATAAAGTGGCCAGTAAAATTGGATTCCCAATAATTATGCCTTATTCGTGCCCAAGGGAAATCATCCCTCACTTTAGGCAAGACAAAATCCTGAAGCTTCTTATCATTTTCGTATTTAACCATATGAAATACCTCAAAAACCGACTCCAAAGGATCAAACTCGTACTTAGGTGGCCAGTCTTGGAGTGTGTTATAGGTTTTGGTTTTCCATTTTGGTTCCAGGGAAAGCACCTTTTCCCTATCTCCACTATTGCTATCAATAACTAACTTAAGACAATTTAGATCGGGTGACGCTTTTTCTCCTCTTACACGAAAAAGATATATGTTACTATCTTGCCTATGAGTAAAACCTAGACTCCTACCATAATAATTAGTTTTATCATCGTATATGCGCATTCTATAAAAATCATGGGGCTCTATTCCACCTGGGGAGGTCTTTACAATTATTCCCTTTACTTTAATTACAGCTTTGTTATCAAGGAATTCATATGGGGTACTGTAAAAGTGACACAGCTTTAAAAACGGGAGCTGAAACCCTTTTGGTAGTTTAGAGGCAGCCTTATAATACCAAATATCATTAGGGTCGA
The DNA here is from genome assembly GCA_016278505.1 of Clostridiales bacterium. Taxonomy (GTDB): domain Bacteria; phylum Bacillota; class Desulfotomaculia; order Desulfotomaculales; family VENG01; genus VENG01. The sequence goes on along the minus strand of JADQBQ010000029.1, from coordinate 2,513 downwards.
AAGGCATTGCCTTTCTTTGGTATTGCTCCATGGTCACTTGCTTAATAAACAATGTAGTATCCTCAAGGACTATTTTTTCATTAGCAGCGTATGTCTTCACGGTAATGTAGTGTTGGTTGTAAAAGTATGCTGATATAATTGCCCAAATTAAAACAACAACATACAGGGCTGTAATAATCTTTTTCCCGCGCGAAATACTATCTACCCCCTCGTATAATAGATCACTTATCAAAAAGCTATTGCTTTAACCTCTAATTCTTTTAATCGCATTTTGGTTTTTTTCATTATACTCAATTAACGTTCTTGATTGTGGGGGCAATTCTGTCGTATTTTGTCTGAATTACCAAACAAATTATTTATTGGTAGGATAAAATCCAGTCTAAGGAGGCTAAACTTGACTTACAGGTGGAAAATTAATCGAACTTTTTAGCTTTGGATATAGCAAGATGTTTCTCATATCAAAAGGAGGCCCGGGACAAGGCTAACACCGCCGCCGGAGGCGCAGACTATATACGTAATAACGTAGCACTTGGGGCTTTGTCTTAATCAGGTTATTGCAGCATATGCATGTTAGCCAAATGAGCTATCCTCTTACAATGAAAATCACCCCCATAAAATACAGAAAACTTCGAGCGCATACTCGAAGTTTAAAAAAACTGGATTTCATTTTTTATACCCAGATACTTATTTATTAGACCAGCCAACTAATTTAGGTCTTACTAAAATAACTAAGCTATGTCGCACTTCAGACAGAGTGTGTAACAGTTTTGGTAAAGCAGCGGTTCTTATACCGTACTTTTAGCTAAATTTTAATTCTTTACTATTTCTTGTTTATATACATGGGTGGAATCTTTGTCCAACCTTTCATCTTTCCATATTTTATAAAATCGCTATACATATCAATCTCTTGCCTTAGGAGTTCTAAAAAGTACTTCCGCAAGCCGTCGTTTCTTATGCTGTCTATGACAGCTCTCAAATGAAGGTTAAGTGCCCCTTGAATGCCGAAAAAAATTACCCTGAAAATAAACCGGTCTTCAACTATTTCCGGATCCAGAACGCTTTCCTGGTTCGCCGGAGGACGTTGCGGAAGGGGTACCTCATACTGGCTTAGCTCTTGTTCAAGCTCTTTTGCCTGTTTCTGTAAAACTGATAATCCCTTTTCCATAATAAGTCTAAAATCCCTGTCGTGTATAAACTCCAAAAAAAACTCCGTAACCCGAATTTCATCATACCGCTCGTTAAGGTGGTCCCAGAGATTGTTGCCCTCGCTCAGAGAAAGCTTTTCTGTTGCCACTGGCCTCGGGGTAATATACGGGGATTCAACGTCCAACCAACCCTTTGTTTTTCCATATTTGATCTTTTATTTCTACTACAGCTTTACCCGCTCCATAAATTATTTACTCTCCCAAAAGTTTGGCAACTATTTTTTAGCGGTGTTTTTCCTATTATCTTCCTATAATTATATCCTACAGCACCAGTTTTAGGCTCATAAAGTCATCCTTGAACTCATGCGCACTACGTCAACTTCCGGGCGTAGAAAAAGGCCAACGTTTTGTTTTGGCCTTTTTCCATAGACTCACTGCAGAATTATTATACGGTCACTTTCCAGTATAACAGATTTATTGTGGCTAAAAAATCTTCCGTATTCTACCACTTCTTTTAGTTTTGCAGTGATTCAGTCAAAGTTTTGCAATCACCATCATTTTTTCTCCCTTTTCTCTTCATCAAGTGGAGGACGTACCCACGCAACATATTCTTTTTCAATAGCGCCCAATCTGATGAAGTTTTCCCTCGCTTTGTTTAAACTGACTTTGTTTGCCCCTCCTTCATAGTTAGGGTCACTATACTGCACGCTATCATCCTCCCAATAGCAAACTGGGCATATCTCGAAAGTTCCTGGCGGTTGTTCGTTGAACGTGAAATGCCTGCAACAAGGACATTCATATTTTTTTGTAATCCCTAATCCCTCCTTTTCTTTGCTGTAGTTATTGCTTATTAAAGTATTCCAATCCATCTATAGGCTTGAAATATGTCCGAATTGTCCCGCCCTTAGCTTTTACTGCAAATTCGTTCGTTGCTTTATTATAGAATATTGTATCTCCATTTGAACGAGTCTTGATTAGTATATCTCCCCCCGGTTTGGAGTTAACAAGGTTCTGAGCACCTTTCAGGTATTGCTCTTTGGTTATATTTCCAAATTCACCTGCATGTTTCGCAAAATGTTGCTCAAACAATTCTTTTGTTCTGAATTCAGCTTTACCCACTCCATAAATAATTTCCTTACCAAAAATTTTGGCAGCTATTTTTTTAGCCGTGTTTTTCCCTATTATCCTTCCTATAACATACCCTACAGCGCCAGTTTCAGGACCATAAGGACCCCCTGCCTGATACCATACCACATCTACTTCGTTTGGCTTGATAAATACCCATGTGTTTGAGCCGATATATTTTACTTTATTGGCAAACATCCCTGCCCCTTCGGGCAGATTCTCTCTTACAACAGTCCAACTCCT
>JADQBQ010000050.1 GCA_016278505.1 Clostridiales bacterium | reverse complement strand
AATATATCTTAGTTACTAGTTATTACTTCTATATTCGGGGCTGTTTAACCTGTTTGTATTTATAGATTTTGGTGTTTGTGAGGGGTTTTTGCAGTGGAATCAACAATTCTTTTCATATTGATCAAAGAGGCATAATTTCCGGCCAGAGATCGTTGTTGGTTTTAAACGACGACAGGGATTTGGTAGGCATCCTGACTATAAGGTCCATGCTTGATGCCATCAAAGTGAAAGCAACGGTGAGTGCCGCACTGACCCGTTTCTTTTCCCGGGACGTTGTTGAGGACAATGCCATGCTTATTAATGTGAGTGAGATTATGCGGCCTGTTTTCAGCAACTGTGTGGATGTAAATGATAATACCGCGGAGGCTGCCCAGGTAATGCTCACAGGAAAAGTGAACATTATTCCCGTTATGGAGGGCGATAAAGCAGCGGGAATTATCAGGTCGATTGACTTATTCAATATAATTGGAGAGCTATTGGAATAAAAACCCTGTACCATGAGGTACAGGGTTTTGCTGTTTCTGGCCAAACCTTGCCTTTTTCTACGGTGTGCAATTCCTGGAAAGAGGCAGGGTTTTTCATTTTCCGGGAGTGGAAGTGGCACATCATTATCACCTGCCTGGCGGCTAGTTTTGCCGCCGGCCTTATGGAGGGGAAGAATGGGAAATGTTACTGTTTTCGATACATAGATGGGGAAACTCCTACTTTTCGTTTAAACACCGTAGCAAAATGACTGGGGTTATTAAAACCGCAGGCATAACATACTTCGGAAATATTTTTTTGTTTGGATTTTAACATCTGCTGAGCTTTTTCTATTTTGATGTCTAAAAGATACTCGTAAGGGGTTTTACCCGTTTCGGTCTTAAAAATGCGAATAAAATGGTAGGGACTGAAATTGGCTACTCCTGCCACATCTTCGAGGCAATAATTGTTCTTGTACGTTTCTCTTAAAAATTCAATAGACCGGTTAATACATTTTTTTTCAGAATAATTACGGCCGGAATTCATAGATGGTAGGTTAGTTTTAAGGTTGCGCAACAAATTTACCATGATTTGAATGCTGAGGCTTTGTAATGCAAACCGGTAACCTGTCTGCTGGTTTTTACACTCTTCTTGAAAAGAAAAAATCAATTGCCGCAGCTGGTGGTTAACGTACTGCCCCTGGTTTACAAAGAATATTTCACTTCTGCCGTATAGTTCACGGGCCAGTTCTTGTAAAGATTTTTTATCCACTTGGATACCCAGGCAATAAATATTTTCCTCTGTGCCGGCGACTCCATGAAACTGATCACAATTCAACGGGAGTAACGTATTTTGCGTTACTCCCACTCTTTTTTTATCCACTTTGGCCATGAAGAGTTTGGTGACCGGGATAAAAAACTCGTAACTGCTGTGGGCGTGTGTTCCTTGCTCTTCTCTAAAACTAAAGGTGTTTTGGGCCTCTAAAATAATAATATTGCTACTTTTATATAGGTTTACATATTTTTGCATGTTTCCTATCGGGAAAGGGTAAGGGCCTTCACCGAGAAACTCTTTGATTTGCTTATCCATAAAAACAATTCCTTTATTCAGAAATAAAATCCAAATATTAATCACGGTTTCTTCTGCAAAAAGAAGCGTTTTCCTGCTGTAGAGCTGTTAAATTTTCAGATAAATAACTCGGGTGTATGCTGTGGGAAATGAATATGGCAATATTTATAAATTTTATGGCAATATAAACAAAGAAATTTCTGTAAAATTATGTTTAAGTTGTTAGTACCGTTACCTGAATATGGATAAGATATGAAACCGGTCAATCGAAAATTTGAGGGATAAAGGGGTGATAGCTACTTATATTAAGTTACTGAAAGGTGAGTTAAAAGAAAGGTGGCTAATACAAATGAAGTTTAGGTTCTTAGCAGTTATCATGGCTGTTGTGTTTTTATTGCTTACGCCTGGAACTGCGGCAGCCGGAATAACAGACATAGATGGACACTGGGCCCAGGAGGAAATAAGTAACTGGGTAGCCGACGATTTAATTGCAGGTTTTGCTGATGGTAGCTTCCGGCCCGACCAGGAAGTTACCAGGGCCCAGTTTGTTGCACTGGTCAACCGGGCATTTAATAAACAAACTACCGATGCTGCTTGTGATTTCGCGGATATAAAGCCATCCGACTGGTTTTACTATGAAGTGGCGTCCGCAAAGGCGGCAGGTTACATTTCAGGTTTCCCGGACGGTTCATTTAGGCCAAACAAGGAAGTAACCCGCCAGGAAGCAGCGGCCATGATAACTAAACTGCTGGACCTGAAAGCCAAGGACGAAAGTGTAATTGTAAATTTCAAAGATTACCGGGACTTTTCCAAATGGGCTGAAGCCGGTATCAATGCAGTAGTAGCTGCTGAAATAATGAGTGGCTTCCCGGACGGCACCTTTGGTGCACAGAAATTCATTACCAGGGCTGAGACTGTGGTTACCCTGGACCGGGCACTGATCAAATTCGGGGAAACCACCGGCATTACCGGTGTGGTTACAATGGACAATGTACCTGTAAAGGATGCCGTGGTTAGGATTTTTGCCACCGGTGGCCGGGAGGTATTAAAGGAAATTGTTACCGGTAAAGACGGCAAATATGATTTTACATTGCACAATGGTGAATACGACATTACAGCCGTTAAAGGTAAGGATGTAGGGTATGCAGGCGGTGTAACGGTACAACAAGGTATTACTGATATACAGGAAATAAAACTGGATAAAGGTGTTAAGGTAAGTGGTGTCCTACTGGATAAGCGGGGTAAAAAACTGGTCGGAGTAAAAGTCTTTTTTACCACAAACCCCGTTTTTATCGATTATGCCGGTAACAATGGTGCATTTTCAGTTGTTTTACCTGCAGTAGATAATGAAGGGCAGACATTGACATATGCCGGGTATTTTGAATACGAAGGTACAAGTCATGAATTCCTCAGCGGTCGTCATTTTAGCGACGATACCGATCTTGGTGAGTTGGAAACAAGTGTCCGTAGGGATTCGGATGGTGATGACGATGACGACAGTGGATCCAGCTCGTCACCATCGACCGGTGATGAAGTGATTATTCCACCCGGTTATAACACTCCTCCGGAGTTGCAGAGTATCAGCGTGACTGGAGCATCGATTTCACTTTTCTACAATGAACCTTTAGATGAATCTTCAGTACCGAAATCAAGTGATTATAGCGTTACTGTTAATAATGCACTGCGTGCGGTAACAATGGTTGGAATCAGCGGAAGCACAGTAACCCTAACCTTAGAAACCGCGGTTCAAGCAGGGGCTGCTGTAAGTATTAATTATGTGTCGGGAAGTAATCCTGTTAGGGATAATGAAGGTAACAACGCCGGTTCTTTCTCTAACCAACCGGCCAACAACACAACTATACAGGTGCCGGAAATGAAAATAACAGAACAGACATCATTTAAAGATTCCACATCGTTTTTATACTCCGGCAGTAATGCAGTACAAACCGGGGTTGCGGCGGGCACCATTAATTCTGAGCAAGCTGCGGTGTTGCGCGGTAGAGTACTTGCCCGGGACGGCTCTCCTCTTTCTGGTGTAAAGGTAACCATTCTCGATCGCTCTGAATTTGGTTCCACCTCAACCAGAGCGGACGGAATGTTTGACTTGGCCGTTAACGGAGGCAGCCAAGCAACCGTGCAATATGAGAAGGATGGTTTCCTGAGTGCCCAGCGTAGTATAAGTGTACCTTTGAAGGATTATGCCTGGCTTCCAGATGTAGTTATGCTGCCTTATGATAAAAAGGTTACTTCTATTAAATTGGAGCCCGGTGCATCCATGCAGGTGGCTCAGGGTAGTCCGGTTACGGATAAAGACGGTACGCGGCAGGCTACCTTGATTTTCCCTCAACATACAACCGCGGAAATGATATTACCCGATGGCAGCAGTAGGCCATTAACTTCTTTGAACGTGAGGGCTACTGAATACACAGTAGGCCCTAACGGGCCCCAGGCTATGCCCGCAGATCTTCCCACGGGTGTTGGTTATACCCATGCAGTGGAATTCAGCGTGGATGAAGCAGTTGCAGCCGGTGCCACGGACGTTCGCTTCAACCAACCGGTATATCATTACGTAGAAAACTTCTTGGACTTTCCGGTAGGGGGTATAGTGCCTGTGGGCTATTATGACCGCGAACAGGGAAAGTGGATTCCTTCTGATAACGGGTGCATTATCCAGATATTGAGCATAAACGATGAAGGTCTGGCCGAACTGGATGTGAAAGGTGACGGTATACCTGCGAATGCAGGGGTTTTAACCAATCTCAACATCACTGCTGCCGAGCGTCAAAAGCTGGCTAAGCTGTATAGGCCAGGGCAGAGCTTGTGGCGGGTACCAATAACCCACTTTACCCCGTGGGATGAAAACTGGGCTTCCGTACCCCCGGAAGACGCAGAGCCACCTGACCAGCCCGAACCGGAAGATGAAGAAGAAGACGATCCCTGCGAGGGAGAAGGGTCGATAATTGAGTATCAAAACCAGGTGCTCGGCGAGTCGGCCCAAGTTTACGGTACACCCTTTAGCCTCCATTACCGAAGTGATCGTACCCCCGCGCACAAGAAAAAATTAAATATATCACTAACCGGACAACTACCCCCCGGCAGTGCTAAAACAGTAGAATTAGATATTGTTTGGATGGGACAGCACTTCACTATGGAGTTTCCCAATAAACCCAACCAGTGGTACAGTTTCCTGGTAGATGACCACGATGCTTATGGCCGCCAGGTTTCAGGAACGCACCCGGCCAATGTCCAAATCGGTTACAAATACGATGCCCGCTATGTTGCACCGGAAGAAGCGGAGCAGAGCTTCGGTCGCCTGGAAGGCACGCCCATGAGTGCCAATATAGCCAGGGCCCAGTATACCCTATTCCAGCAGTTCAAGACCCAGCTGAGCAAGTTCAACCCCAAGTCCCTGGGATTAGGGGGATGGACACTTAATGTTCATCACACCTACGATCCCGCCTCCCAGATGCTTTTCCTGGGCAACGGTAGCGACCGTAAGGTTGAGGTAAGCACTTCCAGTGGCACGGGAGCGGCAATTCTAAGCGAGCAAAGCCAAGATAGGGAGTATATTATTACAACCGTTAAAAGCCCCGCCAGCGGGGGGGCACTTCCCATGGAGTTAGCAATGGGTAAAGATGGCACAATTTACTTTTCCGGCGGGACCAGAGTTTGGGAGTTGACCTCAGATGGACGGGCAAACCTTGTGGCAGGTACAGGTGAACAAGGACACAGCGGCGACGGCGGTCCGGCTACTGAAGCAACCTTCAGAGATATCAAAGGTATTGATGTTGGAAGTGACGGCAGTATTTTTATTGCTGATATGGAGGCTTGTTGTATCCGCCGAGTGGATCCAGAAGGAAATATTTCCACAGTGGCCGGAATACCTCGGCTGGAAGATGATACAAACGGGGATGAGTATAATGATGATATTAATGAAGACGGCAGGCTTGCTACTGAAACGCTATTAATCTACCCCATGGATGTGGCCGTCGGTCCCGACGGCAGCCTGTATATTGCAGAGCAAGACCGCATACGCAAAACCAGGGTAGGGGGCTTAATGGATACTGTGTCGGATACGCTTGAGGAGTTGCCCATGGCCATTGACGTTGATGCTTTCGGCAATGTATATACAGCAGGTTATTCTCAGGTCTTCAAGGTGGACGCACAGGGAAATGTTGTCACCGTGGCCGGCACAGGCGAGAGAGGTTACAGCGGTGATGGCCCTGCCCAAGATGCAACCTTTGAATTTATCAAGGATATAGCAGTTGCTCCTAATGGCGGTATTTATATCGTTGATGGAAACCGTATCCGGCAGGTCTTGCTGGGGAATGTTACCACCGTGGTAAATGGGAGCGGTGAAGCCGGATACAACGGAGACGATATTCCTGCTTTAATGGCAAATTTATATTATCCAACGGGAATTCAAGTAGGTAACGACGGCAGTTACTATATCGCCGATGCTTTTAACTTGCGTATTCGAAAGGTAGCACTGGCCGAGCCGCCTTCTTTCGGTACGGATAACATAATTATCCCGTCCCAGGACAAGACCGAAGCGTACATCTTCAGCCCCGAGGGCCGGCACCTGCGCACGGTTAATGCCCTTACCGGGGGAACAAAATATAGTTTTGGTTATGATTCCGAAGAATGTCTTATTTCTGTCACCGACGGGAGCGGTAACGTGACGCAAATCATGCATAACGATGACGGAGACCCAACAGCCATTATCGCTCCCGGGGGGCTGGAAACGGGATTAAGCACCGACGAAAACGGATTTTTGAGTGGTGTCACGTGCCCCTTACAAAAGGTGACCCGGTTGGAATACACCGATAAAGGCCTGCTTACCAGTCTGACTGACCACAAGGGTAATGTTCATCGCTTTACCTACAACGATGAAAATCGCTTAATTAAAGATGAAGACCCAGCCGGAGGGTATACTACCCTGACGCGTAGCGACCTGGAAAACGGCCATGAGATTTCTGTTTCCACAGCCATGGGCCGCACTTCCATCTACCAAATCGAGCGCCATGGAGATGGTTCCGTGCGGCATATTAACATCTTTTCCAGTGGCAATAATACGGTAGGCACCACTGATGCCGACGGCAACCGTACCGTTACCTACAGTGATGGCACAGAGACTGAAGTTATTGATAGTCCAGACTCGCGCTGGGGGAATGCATCACCTCTTACCAGTACGACCATAACTACTCCGGGCGGTTTGAAATCAACCATAACCCAGGACAGCTCAGCAGAACTGTCAGATCCGGATGATCCCCTTAGTATAAATACCCTGACGAATACAGTCAGCATAAACGGAAAAACCTATACCGACTTCTACGATGCATCCTCCAGGAAGGTTACCTCCACAACACCCGAGGGGAGACAGGTAGTTTACACCCTAAATAACTTGGGAAGGGTTGTAAAAGAAGAAACGGACAATTTCGAGCCGGTTATCTACGGCTATGACAATCAAGGGCACCTGGAAACAGTGGAACAGGGGAACCGCAGATGGTTTTTCATCTATGACGATAGCGGTAATCTAACCACGTTAATTAACCCGCTGGGACAGCAAACCGGTTATCAGTATGACGCTGCAGGCAGGCTTGAAAAAACAACGCTCCCCAGTGGCAAAGAAATCTTGTACGGTTACGATGGTAACGGTAATCTGACCTCCATTACGACACCGGGCAGGACTTCACATAATTTTGAGTACAGCCCGGTTAATCTGAAACTAAGTTATAGCCCTCCCAGTGTGGGTGATGGCAGTGGTAGTAAGTCATACATCTACAACGATGACAGGCAACTGTTGCAGGCAACAGTTGGCGGGGATAAGGTCAGTTATGTATATTCGGATGATGGACGTCTAAATAAAATTGTATTGCTTCCCTATGGCAGTGTGGACTATAAATATAACGAGGCGGGCTTATTGAGTTCAGTGTCTACAGCTGATGTTTCTGATACCTTTTATTATGATGGTTCACTTATTACCGGGGCAAGTGTATCGGGAAGTGTTTATGGCGATGTTCGGTTTGACTACAACAATGACCTGTTAGTCTCTGCTGTAACAGTTAATGGTGATCACAAAGTTAACTTCCAGTATGACAATGACGGTCTTATGACAGCGGCCGGCGCTCTCACCATCTTCCGTGATAATCAAAGCGGGCTTATAACCGGAACTGAACTAGGGAATGTGGATACAGCTATAAGTTATAATGATTACGGGGAGCTGAAAGACTACAAGGTACTATTCAAGGACAGTGCAATTTACTCGATAAATTATGAGAAACGTGATAAACTTGGGGGTATTAAACAGACCGTAATGGACAGTGTGTATGGTGAGAGGGCAACTTTTACCTACAGTTACGGCCCTTCAGGCTATCTTGAAGAAGAAATTAAGAATGGGCAAGTATCCCGCTATAGCTATGACGATAACGGTAACTTGGAGAGCTTTACAAGAGAAGGTAAAACTATTAATGCCACTTATGACGCCCAGGACAGGCTCTTACGGTTTGGGCCAAACAATTACAGCTATAACGACAACGGTTCACTGAGAAGTAAAACTGACGGTAGTGGACAGACTACCAGCTATGACTATGACGTTTTCGGCAATCTCAGATCCGTCCAATCACCCGGTGAAACGATTGAATACCTTATTGACGGTAATAACCGGCGTATTGGTAAGAGTGTAAACGGTTCTCCCGTGCAAAGATTCCTTTACCGGGACAGCATGAAACCGGTGGCGGAATTGGACGGCAGCAACAACCTTATAACCCGCTTCATTTACGCAACCAGGGAAAATGTACCCGATTACATGGTTAAAAATAACAATACCTACCGCATAATCTCCGACCACCTGGGCAGTCCCAGGATGGTGGTGGATTCAGTATCGGGAGCAGTATACCAGGAAATGGACTATGATGCCTTTGGAAACGTCATTCAAGACACAAATCCGGGGTTTCAACCTTTCGGATTTGCCGGGGGAATTTACGACCGGGATACTGGGTTAACCCGTTTTGGCTTAAGGGATTATGATGCACAGACCGGACGCTGGACCTCAAAAGACCCTCTGGGATTCAGAGGAGGAGACACCAACCTTTACAGCTATGTCTCCAATGATCCGGTAAACTGGATCGACCCCCTGGGATTGGAAAAATGCCAATTCAGCTGGGATGCTTGGGGAGACGATATAGACGAAATGAGGGACATTAACGGTGAGCTTGAAGATTTGCATTCTGAGCTTGATTACTTGGAAGGCAAGTCTCCTCAAAGCACATTTGAAAAAATAGTAGATACCTTAGACAAGCTATGCTCTGACGAATATTATCCAGGTATGGGAGCTCAGTATGCTAAGGAACAAATTAGGGAAAAAAGGATGAAACAACAAGGACTAAGGGACGTCAAGGAAAAAATATCAAATTTGGAAGCACGAAAGGCTTACTTGAAAGATAATGCAGGATATAGAGGGTGTGGTAAAAGCGAGGCCGACTACGATGTAGAAGTAGGAAGTGATTTTACAATTGTTACGGGGCCTACAACAATTAAGTAGGTAAGTCCCAAAAGTTAGTATCTTTGGAGCAAGTAGGGACAGTTCCTGCTTGCTCCAATTTATGAAATTTTTGACCCGGTGACTTTTATCAGAAGGAGTTGCATATCTCGCCGAAAATTGCAAAACGTTAGAATGCTGCCAGAAGCTTAATGGGAAAGGGGATGTGGTAATGAAGTTCGTCTGCCCGCTGATTGTTGTTGAGGATATTTCGATTTCAAAACTTTTTTATGAGCAGGTCTTGGGCCAGAAAGTAAAATTTGATTTCGGAGAAAATGTAGTCTTTAAGGGCGACTTTGCTATTCACCTAAAAGCTCACTATCAGCAGCTGCTTGGAGAACCTGACAACTATCCAGTCACCCAACAAGCTCATAATGGGGAACTATACTTTGAAACCGAGGATATAGAAGCCATGCACGACCGGTTGAGAAGGGATGAGGTAGAATTCATCCACCAAATCCGCGAAGAGCCATGGGGCCAGCGTGTAATGCGATTTTATGATCCGGACGGGCACATCATTGAACTTGGAGAGACAATGGAGGCAGTGGTATGGCGCTTTTGCAAGCAAGGACTCTCGACTGATGAAGTATCTCAAAGGACCTCCATGCCGGCAGGGTTCGTGGAACGAGTAGTGAACGAACGGCAGTAATTTAGCGCAAGCAAGAACCGTCCCCACTTGCGCGAAACCGGAGCGTAAACTTGATAGTCTTATATTACCTGATAAAATACAGAATCAAATTAAAGAAGTCGTTGAGGAGCAACATCGAGCCGACTTGTTGCACGCGCACAATTTACGTGCCCGCAACCGGGTTATGCTTGCCGGGCCGCCGGGTAACGGCAAGACGACCTTGGCTGAGGCAATGGCTTTTGAATTAATGTATCCATTGGTGGTTGTACGTTATGAAACCTTGGTGGGAAGCTATTTGGGCGAGACATCCAGCCGTTTAATGCACCTGTTGAATTATGCCAAAACCCAGCGCTGCGTCCTATTCTTTGATGAATTCGAAACCCTCGGCAAGGAACGCGGGGATAACCACGAAACAGGCGAGATTAAGCGGGTAGGGAGGAAAGTGGGGTCAGGCTGTGCGTCCGAGAAATGGCGTGTCATATAGTGGGTGCGAATCCCACCCAGCAAGGT
>JADQBQ010000036.1 GCA_016278505.1 Clostridiales bacterium | reverse complement strand
CATCAGACTAAGTCTGCACTAATCTTTCGAGAAGAAGCCGCTTCTCGTCGCACGCGCATAGCAGACATAATACGACATAATCCCCCTCACAATTAAAGATGTTAATTGTGTATAATGAAAAAAATCTTAATGCGTGTACAGAAATTGGAGAGTTAAAGGATTTTTGATAGGCAGTGCTTAAGGAGGTAGATAATATTTCATGCGGGAGAAAGCTTATCACAACTTTGTATGTTGTACTTTTGAGTTGGGCAATTATATCAGCATACTTTTACAACCAGCACTACATCAATTTGAAGACATACGATGTTATTAATGGAAAAATAACTCTTGAGGATGCTACATTGTTTGTTAAGCAAGTGACAATGGAGCAATACAAAAGCAACATATGGCCTTTTTACGGTGATGATATTTGGTATTACGATGTGGCGCTTGAACTACCTGACAAGTTGGTAACCCCGTTTATAAAGCTGTGCTACTTTTACAGTTTACCGTATGAATTCAATGATAATATAGCTGTACTTAAAGTAAAAGGAATAATGACCTATGATTCCCTTAGCAAACTAGATCCCTTCGACATATATCAAATGTATATATACGGTCACAAAACTAACTATGGAAAAAATATTGGTTATACCCACCGGGGGAATGATAACATTTATCTCTTTCATGTGGAAGGAGAAGGAGTTGCAACTGATATAAAGACCTTGGGGCTAATTATTGATAATAAACATGGAGATAGGGAGCAAGTGCTTTCCTTGGAGCCTAAATGGGAGACCAAGACCTATAATACCCTCCAAGAAAGGCCACCTGAGTATAAGTTTGACCCCAGGGAATCAGTATTTAAGACGTTTCGACCGTTTGAAAACGGAAATGCAGATAAACTTCAGGAGTTTGTCTTGCCTAAACTGAGGGGCGATTTCCCTTGGGCACGAATAAAACATGACTATTGGGAATCCAATCATACCGGCCACTTTACGTATATGAAAGAATACCAAGGCTTTAATGATGTCTTCATGTATACTATTCTTTTCAGTGAACGGAATGATTCGCAAACTGACAATACAGCCAAGCAACCGGTTACGGACATTGCCGAACAAAAAGTATATCTAATTGATACGGGTGAGGCGTGGAGAATAATTGACATTGGGCCTGTAAAAGAATTATCTCATTAGCCCTACCGTAAAAATTGTTGCATATTATACCTATAGTGATAAAGAAGCAGTAATTTAATACTTTTTGAGAATGCTATTAATAGTAACTCTCCTCTAACATTTAGGAGGGATTTTAGTGAAAAAGAAATTAAAGGTTTGCTTAGCAGTTATTGCAGTCACTTTTATGGCTCTCAGTTTGTCTTATTACCTCTATTTAAGGTCGGCAATTCAAATAATTAACAAGGTTCCTCCAGCTTTTAATAAACAATTGTTAGTGTTTTCCGAAGGTGGTGTGGCAGTCGTTCATGACAATAAAACGTTGCACATTATCAATAAGAGCAATCAGCCTTTAATGATGTCCACACTATTTAAAAGTTACTTAATTGATAAAGGAAAAAATGAGGTTGTTATCCGTCAAAACCTTCTCAATCCTAAACCAAGAAACAATACTTACCAGCTTATTAAAATCCCACATGAAGATTACAGTCGGATATTGTCCAATAATAAATTATTAATTCGTGTTAAATATGCTTTTCTCGGTAAACAACACACTTTATTCGAATATGACCTTTCAAATAAAAGCCTAAAATTAACACAAGAGTATTCAATTGGCAAATAGGAATTTATAGGCTCAAGGGGGGTTGCTACGTTAATAATCAAAATCTCGGAACAAATTTAGAAACTTCTGCTGAACATTTTACCTAAAAAGCGAACAAAGAAAGTAAAGGCCGCCCGTTGTGGCGGTCTTATTTTTTGTCTTTTTTGTAAGGTATATTAACTTTCAATATTAATATATAATAGCCCCGGGGTTACAAGATATTACGCGTATTTATTGGAAGTCATTTCTAGTTTATTACATAGGGTACGGGGGGTTGGTGGGGGGTCTATGTTAGGGCTACTTACAAAATGTAAGTAACCTTATATTACCCGCCGTAATATTACCGGTTGTAACGTTATGGCTCGGGTTGAGAACGGTATTTCCCAACCATACGACGCCAGCGTCGCCCACCACGACGGAAATGTCGTTTAAAGATAACACTATTATATAACTACAAAGATTATTAATATTAAATACTACAAACTATATAGTATATATTATAGAGGGGTGAACGAATTGGGCCTTGACGTTTACAATTGGCCGGTAAAAGGTCGGTTTAATCAAACACCCCCTTTGACGGTCGTTGACGTTTAACCAATACAAAGCTATAGCGGTTTATGGTTTATGCGTAACGGTTGGACTTAACGTTTACAATTGACCGGTAAAAGGTAATCGGTAGAAACGACCCCCTTAACGTTTGGCCCGCCGCCGTCCGGTCTACAATAGGGGCTATTTATTGGGTATTGTCGGAATCGTTGGGGTTTGGCGTTGCTTTGACGTTCCGGGGTAACGGGATCTAACGCGTATTGTTTTTTACCTATTTGGCGGCCCGAATAGCCCCGGTTGCCCGGTGGTGGGGGTCTACCAGTAAGCCCAACGTTTAACCGCCGACCGACCGCGTTCCCGTTCGTTATTCGTTCGTATTGTCGCCGCTTGTAATTGCCACAGAAAAGAAGGCCACAAAAGCAAAGGGTATTTTAGTCGCGGCAATAGTTTGGAAGGCGTCACAAAGGCGTATGTAAAGCCCCAAAGGGAAACCCTAACGGGAAGCGGTAACGGTAAGGGCCAACGTCAAGGCCAACCAATAACGACCGCCGCCAACGTAAGGGCCAACGACAAGCCATAAGAAACCATAGGAGAAGCCACAGGAAGCCACAGAAACCCCCGGGGAATTAAAACGAAGGGTTAGGCCCGGCGTTTTGAAGCGGCCCCTTATATTTAATTTGACGCCCGCCCCGGTTATAAAATGGCCCGCCGTTATTATTGGCCCGGGCGTTAATTTGAAAGTTAACGTTCAATATATGGTTTTATGGTTTATCGTATAAGTAAAGTTAGACGACGAAAGAAAGGGCCAACGGTTGCGTTTTCGTCGCATAATATAGACAAATTGAGGGTTCCAGTTCGTCGCGTAATATAATAACGTTATTGGTTCGTCGTTAGGGACGCCGTTATTGTCGCCATTTTTGAAAGTTAACAAACAAGAGTAAATAAGGTACTGGAAATAAATGTTGTTCCGTTAAGAAAGATTATGTATACTAAATTACGCCAAAGGAACGGCCAACAAAAGTAAAGGGAAGGCCCGCCGCCCTTGACGTTCGGGAAACGTTGGCGAAATTTATAAAAGGAATACTTTAGTATTTGGCCCGTTTTGACCGTTATTTTCGGTAGAACCGGGCGGAATTGTTGAAAGATAACCTTCAAAATATTTACCCGCCCCGGTTCAAAAATTGGCCCGGGGTCTTTGTCGTTATGGCCGCCGCAATTATCCATAAGTAATATTTATTGATATTATAGTTATTTGCTATTATCGATAAAATTTGCTTATGGTTAACATTAGGCCGCCGGTTTTTTGTTGTCATTCTTAACGCCGGGAAGCCGCGCCAATTCTGGATTCCTTGGGTCGAGGTTTGGCGGGCGGTCGGTATTTGAAGCGGTTCGCGGGTTCGTAAAGTCCCGTTAACCCCAACGTCAAAGCCCAACGAAGGCCAAACGTCAACGTCCGTTAAGCCCTTGCCACAAGCGGGTTCCCAACGATAAACAAACCTTATAAATAAAGACAAATTTATAATATGTAATTATAGATAGTTATGTTAGAAATATGTCACATTGACCGTTTTTGTCCCCGTTAGTCTGACGCCCGCCCCTGCAAACCGCCATATATAAAGCCCTTCCCAATCCATAAAATTTTTTTTGAAAAAATAAAGTTTATTACTTGTTTTTATCTTTGTTGGTTTATTTGTTCAATGAAGGCCAATATAACGGCCAATACAAAAGGGAGGGTTTATATATGCCAGTAAAAAGCAAAGCGAAGGTCTTAACCGCGTATGACGTCAAAACTATTCGTTCAATTTTGGGGTTAACGAAGTTGGAACTTGCCAAACGTTGCGGCGTTACCATTGAATTAATCAGGCGTATTGAAGTAGGTATTGCCAACCTAACGGAAGACGTTGAAAAGCAAGTCATTAAAGCTTTTGGGCTTACAAATAACCAATTGAATAAGATGCTTGAAATAACCGACGAAATACAAGCGATTCTTAACGACAACGGCGACGGCCACAACAATTAACCGCCCGGGCCACAATAACGGGTAAATTTTTAAAGGAGGTTTTCAAACTATGGAAGGTTATACTTTTAAAGTATTGCATAAGGCTGTTGACAACGGGGTTGTTGGAGAATTAGGGGCCGAAAATTGGCAAACGTTAACCATATTGGCCCGGTTCATGGACAAGGACGGTTATTGTCGACTATCACAAAAGGAAATAGGCAAGTTGTTAAAGTTAGACAGTAAAAGTGCGGCAGTACGCCGGGTAAATAAATTGTTAAACTTTAGATTCGAAGACGGTTCGCCGGTCGTTACCCGCGAAAAGACTTTTAAAAATGGTAAATGGCAATCAATTTACAAAGTAATGCCCGGGGCCGGTTTTTGTACTGCCGATTCAAACGAAAACGTAAGTCAAGCCGACAACGACCAAGGCCCGGCCAAAGAAACAATAAGCCATAAAGAAACAATAAACCACGGCGAAACAATACGAATAATTGAACGCGAACGAATCATTTACAAGACTAACGAATAAGACCCGGGCCACAAACCCGGGTTTTAACTTTCAAAGGAGGTTGTAACAATGACGGACAAACTAAGAAAAGACGGACAAAAGGAAGACATTTTTTTAAGGGTTTATGTTGAACCAGTACGCCAAGGGCATACAATCGCCAAAGTTGGCCCGAAGCTTTACGGCGTTTTAATCGCAATTGCCGCGTATATGGACAATAAGGGCCAATGTTACCCGGGGCAAGAAACCCTTGCCAACGTTTGCGGTTGTTCCCGTAAAACAATGAACAAGTATATCAAACAATTATTGGAAATTAAACTTGACGACGGCAACCCCGTTTTAACCCGCGAATGGGAAAATTACTCCAGCGGAATTCGCCCGGTTTACACTATCAACCCCAATGCCGGTATTGGCATTTTTGACTTTAAACCGGAGGTAGGGAACACGGGGTTACACTCTGGTAAAAATGGAGGGGTTGGGAATATGGGTTCACAACCCTACGACAACGCTGACAATAACGATAATGACCAAAATTGTCCACGGGTAGGGAATACGGGGTTACAACCCCACGATAATTCTGACCTTAACCCGGCCCAAAGTTCACAAGGGTTGGGAACACGTAGTTACAAGGGGGTAGGGAATACGGGGTTACAGAGGGTTGGGAACATGGGGTTACACGAAGAAGAACCATGTAAGAATAACCATACAAAAGAAGAACCAAATAAGAATAATAATATTACCTTCGGTAATGACGCCGACCCAAACCCCGATAAGGATATTGTAGGTAATTACAAAAGGGATAAGGGGGAAGGGAATAATTGTAAGAACCTTAAAGACTTTAATACCAGTAAAGACGTTCAAAACGGTTTAAACGTTAATACCAGTAAAGACGCAAATAATAGCCAAGGAAATTTTGAAGGCAGTAATAAAGGTATTGAAGGTAGTAATAAAGAGGTTGAAGGCAGTAAAGGAAAAGAGGGTTCCGCCGCCCCCGTCAAGGCCAACGAAAGCGGCGAAATAAACTGTATATTAAAAGGGGCTTGCAATGCCAATTGTAGCCACGAATGTAAGGGGTATAAAAAAGCAAATGAGGAATTGACGGCGGCGAACGTAACGGAAGCGATAACCGCCGACAATTTGGCCGAAAGGTTGCCCGCAAAGGCAAGGCCCGAAGCTATTGAAACTATAAAAGAATATTGTTCTAATATCCTTGCAAATGTTGAAAGCGGAAAAAGTTTATGTCTTTACGGTATCTTTTCGGAATATAAAGCAAGAAACGACGACAGAACCATAAAAGCCCATGAAGTAATCAACAACGTTCTAATGACCGAATATATCAAAGCAAAATTAACCCGTTGTTTAAAAGGGGAAGAAACGCCCGGCGATAATTTAGGGATTATAATTGACACGTTTAATTGTACTTCCGAAATGTGGGAACAAACCCCGTTTCTTATTTTAGCTTGTGGCCGCGTAACTTTTGTAGAAGAAACCAAAGAAATAATAGAGGGGCGCAAGGAACGCGGTTTGCCAACTATTGTAACAATAATTGAAGACAAGCATAAATTTGAAGACAATATTGACGGGGTTGAACTATTTGATTCGTTCGCATATTAAACGCCCAACAAGGCCCGGGAATAATACGTCTAATATTGAATTAGACCGGGGCTATTGAATACAATGTATGGACGGATTAAAGGGGATGTAAATTCTACATTCCCTTTCCAACCCAATGTTCCCGGGCCATTTTAATTAGACGTTAAGGCCGGTTTGAACGACCCCGACGCTATTGACGGGGTACACGACGCTATTGTCGTCTAAAGTAATATATTATTTATAACGCTTCAAACTATATACTAACGTTTAATACAATATGGGAAGGTCAACCAATTAACCAACCAAATAGGGTAAACTAATTCGTTTCAATCCTATAGAGACTTTACAGAATTAATTGTGTGGCGTTTAAATTTAAAATATGACGAATCTATAGGGGCGTTTATTTGCCGGGGTATTGTAGGTCAATTATGAAGGCCGAAATATTGACTTATTGAAAGTTAACCAGCAATTACAAGTAAATATTTTCCAAATAAATTTTTAGGCCGTTTTACGGTCTTTTTTTTATTTTACCGTCACAACCGGAACCTATAAACGGCATTGGACTATAGAAGGGGAACGGCGGAAATAACAGGCCGCCGCAAGTATAAAAATCTTATTTGGGGGTTTTATTTTATGAAACTTAATTTAGAGAAGGTTGCAGAGTTGGGCGGTAATATAGGAGAAGGGGCAAAAAGTTGTTTGTTTGGGTTATCTTTCAAAAATAGGGAAATAGCAAGGCAAACGACATTTGAAGTTTTGTTCGACGATATTAGACGGGCAAGCGACGACGAAATAAAACAATTGATTAACTGTATTGACGTAACCGAAGAAGACGAAGCCCAAGCCGCCGAATTTAAGGAAGAATTGAAAAAACGACAAATGGAAGGCGACGAAACGGAAGGCGGCCAACTGGAAGAAGGCGACGACGCCGACATTAAGAACGCCGATTTTATTGGTTTTGTCGACCGGGAAAAGCTTGTCACTATTTACAGTGATTCGGATTATAAAGGGACTGACTACAACAAGGACGTTTATTTTGACGCCAATAACAACGTCGTTTATAAATTACTTGGCGGCGAAAGAAAGATTTTAAGACTTGAACAAATAAAGGGCAAAACTATTACTTTAGGGTCATACCGGCTTTTATGCTCATTGGCCCCGTTAATGGACGAAGACGGGGAAGACTTTGTAAAAATAACCCAAGTCGATTTAGCGGAAATTAACGACGTTTCCCGCCGGACAATCCAACTGGAAATTGAGGAATTGACCAATATTGAAATGGAAGACGGGCGGCCATTACTGGAAGCCAATGTTAAAAACGGCGTTGGTTCGGAATTCCGCTTGCACCCGGAAGTATTGCATGAAGTTTTAAAGAGGGCGGAATACTTCGATTACTTGGGCGCATTGGTAGAAATGGGAGAATTAGAGGAAATGGAAATGGAAGAAATGTCTGCAATATAAGGGACGGGCTTAACGGCCCGTTCCCGGCCCCCAATTTTGAAGGGGCGGAAAAATTAAACAAACTAAGCCCGGGCCATGCCGCCCGGGTTATTATTCGGGTAAGGTTGAACGTTAACTTTCAAGTCAATTCCAATTATAAGTAAAGTTTATCAATAATGGCAAATCTATAAATAATTATTATCAATAAACATTCCCCGGGCCAAATTTTAGAATATTTTCCCTTTACAACTTGTAAAAATGGCCCATAGAAAGACTAGTGGGTAGAGGGTCAAATAAACCCTTTTCTCCTTTAAGTTTTGCAACCGGCTAACCTTTAAAGGACGGGGTTTCGGTTGTTCTAAATTACGCCCTTTTCTAATTGCTTTATGCGCGTTTGTCCGTTTGCATAAGTTTCATAAAGTAATTCCTCCTAAAAGTTTAACCTTCAAATGTGTTATAACCGTCCGGTATATTTTATTTATACCGGTTTAATTCTTTTTGTGGTTAATGGGAAAACGTTCCTAATTTTATAAAAATATTTAAGACAAAGGAGGGCCAACCAATGGAAGAAGAACGCTTGACACCGGAAGTTATGCGTTTTATCCGCGTTGCCAATGGGTTAACCGTATATGACATTTCCGCAATAACCGGCGTTAGCCGAACCGTTATCAACCGTTGTGAGTTAAACCGCGACAAGCTTGAAGGGTCAAAATTAGAAAGGGAGTTTGTCGCCGCTTTTGGGTTGACGCCCGAAGCTTTACGGGAAATCCGCCGGGCATACGAAGTCGTGACCGGTATAGAACTAAAGCCGAGTAAATTAAAATCTATACTAAAAGAGGGGGTAAAAGGAAATGGCTAACACTACACGCGCGGACAAGTTTTTTGAAATGGTTAATAAGTTTAATACAAGGTTGATTTAGCTGCAGAAACCCTATTTTGCATAAATCAACTACAATATATAACCGTCAAAAATTTGCTCTTAACTATATATGGACAACAGACGCTTAAATTTGAACTTTTCGCAGTGAAATCAAGGTTGGAAGAACTGGAAAACGAACGGGAACAACTCTTTGAACAACTGAACGCTAAACAAAAGGAATATAGGGAATTACTAGAGCAGGAAGCAATGACGGGAGAAAGGCCCGCCGGTAAAGATAAGGTTGGGGCGGAAGTTGAGAAATTGAAAAAGGACTATGCCGAAATTGACAACAAAATTGAAGTTGTTCAAAATGCCAAAAATAGGGAATTGAAAGATTACTTGCCAAAGGTCAAAGAATACGCCGCACAAGTAAAAGAGGACGCCCGGGAAGAATTCGAAGCCCAAGCCCGAGAAGTGATGGCCGCAAAAGCGAAGTATTTAGAAGCCATTTTGAAATGCCATGAAATTAACAAGAAGGTAGCAATGGCCCACGAAACGGCCAATAAAGCCCAAAAGCAGGCCACCGGCAAAGAGGGTTCCCCTTATGTATCAAAATTCACCTTGCCCGTCAACGTGAAGTATAACGTCGGGCAGTATGAGCCGTACAATATCCGCGACGACGAAGTGAAGACCGCGTTAAATTCCGGTAAGGTTGAAAAATGGGTCAGACAATATCTGGAGGACGGGACATTACCCGAAGGGGATAGTGAACTTGCAATTCGTTAAGGAGTTGGTTAGTTATGGGCGTTAAAGTTGTACGTCGATATTTTGAAGACGAAACCGGCAAACGCGTTGCCGAAGACATTAACGAACTGATTGAACGGTTTAATAGAAAGGTAAATAAAGACAAAAAATTAGGTAAGAAGGAGGACGCTAAAAATGGGAGATAAAAAAAGACCGGTTGAAATGTTTGCAGAGGGTTATAAAAAACTAAGCGGCAACTATAAAGACGACATTACCCATAATGACGAAGCGACCAAGGCCGAAGACAAAGCGCGTAAGGAACGAATAACCAACAATGAAGCGTCACCTATGGAACTATTAGAAGCAGGATTCAAACAGGTTGACGCCGAACGTCAAACCGAAGAAGACGCTAACACCCAAAGCGGCTATAATCTGAACGTTGACAAGAACGACAAGGACAATAGGGACGGGAAATAATGCCCGTCCTTATTGACTTGGAGTTTTGGCGGGAAAAGGCGGGCGACCCCATAGCGGGCCTTAATGACGCCAAGGTTAAGGCTTTACGGCGTCTATACGGCGGCCATTTAACTTTGAACGATATGGAAAGGAAGTTTTATTTTGAGTTAACCGGTATCATGGATTTGACGACGGCGAAAGCAAGGAACGGCGGTTTATATCCCGATACCAGCGGCCCTTTTGATAGAGTTGGATAATTGAAAGTTAATCTACAATTTGAAAATTAACCTACAATTTGAAAGTTAATTTGCAAGTTAGAACCAACTACAACCAACGGCCCGGCTTTATTGCCCGGGCCATTTTTTGTACCCAATTCTAAGGTTTTGAGTGACGTAATGGTGGGGTTATGCAAGACCCTTAATTTAATAAAAGGATGAATCCTACCAGCGTTTTGAACGGGTACTAATATGGGCCATTGTTGGCGGTATTATAGGAGGGCTTAAAAATGGAAAACGAAAGGTGGGAGTATAGCACAAAGGCAGTAAAAACTATTTTCCAAAATTGGTATATGATAAGGGAAGAACGGTTTCACGGTAAAGAATCCGCAATGGCAATATTTACAGACATTACAAGGGCCACCAAAAAGGTCGGGCTAACCAATAAGCAAAAGGCGGCCATTTATGAATTCTATCTAAAGGGCTTGACCGAACAAGAAGCGGCGGCCAATCTCGAAATAAGCCAACAATCTCTAAACCAAACAATAACCAAGGCGGCCCGCAATATTGCGTCGTTCCTTAACGGCGTTCCAATTACCAATTCGTTAGACGGAAAGCGGCCCATTGTTTATAATTTATTGGATAAAGGTTATACTCCAAAGGAAGCGGCGGCCAAGGCCGGGGTTAATGTAAAAACCGTTTATTACTGGAATAGTCAACGTAAGAAGCAAACAGGTTAACATTAAGGACGAAAATAAAGCCCGAACTATGGCAAAAATAACCCATTTACCGGGCTATTGTATATTTTTTCGATTAGTGATATAATAATAATCCGTTGGACGTCAAAAAAACAAAATCCGTGTGACTTGAACGAACGTAAGACCGTTCAGGCCGCGTCACATCTCCCAGTAGCTCAGCTGGATAGAGCAACGGACTTCTAATCCGTAGGTCGCAGGTTCGAATCCTGCCTGGGAGGCCAGTGAAATCAAAGGCTCCGGACATTGTCCGGAGCTTAATTTTTTGGTTTTGGTGCCCATTTGGTGCCCAAATTATTAAAACCGTATCAGATAGTATGGTATTCCTTTGAATCTCTGTTTTGTTTAAGGGCATCATCAAACTTTTTCATTGCTTCTTCCTGCAGGCCGGGAAGGATATGGCTGTACGTGTCCAGTGTAATAATTATCCCGGCGTGGCCCAGGCGTTCTGAAACAACCTTTGGGTGGACACCCTGTTTTAGTAGTAAGCTGGCGTGGGTGTGTCGCAAATCGTGAAATCGAATACGGGGAATTCCGATCTTTTCTGTAAACTTACCCAGCCATGAAGTTATTGAATCCGGGTGAGCCGGCCGTCCGTTTGGTTGACTAATTACCAAATCATGATTTTCATAATGTGTTCCATAATAAAGTTTAATTTCTGACTGCCTAACCTGATGGCGCTTAAGTTCTTTGGCTACAAAGGGTGTAATGGCAATGCTTCTGCGCCCTGTTGCAGTTTTAGGATCCTTAAAAATGATACCCTGTTTTTTGCTATATTGGGCCGTTTGCCTTACGGACACCTTTAGGTTCTTAAAATCTACATCTTTCCAGCGCAGGCCGTATATTTCGCCCCGCCGCATGCCGGTGTAGATAGCCACTACCAGAGTACAGTAGTAAGTAGTATCTCTAGCTTTGTCTAATAGGATATTTATCTGCTCTTCCGTTAGAACGGTTATTTCCGGTCGCTGAACCCGCGGTGCCTCCACCGCCTTAGCTGCGTTCTGAGTGAGTACCTGCCATTTAACTGCCATTTCCAGCGCCCTGTGAATGATACGGTGGCATTGCCGTACTGTGGCTGGAGCCAGTCCTCCACGGCCGTTTAATCGGCCGTTAGTTAATAGATGAGCATAAAATTGCTGTAAATGCATGGGACGTAATTTGCTTAGTTCAATTCTTCCCAGAGCAGGGGTGATGTGTTGTCCAATTAAATCTTCATATCTCTCGTAGGTTTTAGGCCGCAAATTTATTTTTGCATAATCATTGACCCAACGTTCTAGATAATCTTTAAGGTTGAGTTGTGTTGTTTCAATGTAGGCACCTGTCTCGAATTCGTGCATGAGGCGGGTCATTTCCTTTTTCGCTTCTCTCTGATTGCCTTGGAATGCCCTTTTGATTCGCTTTCTCTTTCCGGTAGCCGGATCACGGCCTAATTCCATAACAATTGTCCACGAATTCTTGCTTCTTTTCTCTAAGTGACCGGGAATGTTGATCACCCCTTCAATAAAAGATTTACCAATTATATTTTATATCGAAAGGGGTTCTCTGCTTTATGCCAGGTAATGGCCAATCGGTCTTTAATTTCTGGCTGCTTTTGTCATAATGCCAGTTGTGCCGGTGTTTTTTACTGTCTATTTCGGTGGGTGATAAAGTAAGTTTCTCAGAAAAATGAAACCCGCAGCCTATCGGTACGGGTTTAAATCTACTTTACTTGCCGTTCATGCCGTATTGTGAGGCGGTCTCAATAGCCTCTTCCCACTTGTCCGTGAAACTTTCCCCGGGTAACATTATGTTCCTATCGACTGGCAGGGGCGGAGGGTCCTTGTGGATGTTAACTATGTACCCTAGAATACATTTTTCCGGCCACGAACTAATTCCTGATAATGGTCCATTGATTTTTACCCCTTCACAGAACTGATGTTTGGGTTAGTGGGTTAAAATTATCCCGGTCAGTGCCGGGGAATATAATCTATTAAATTAACTGGTTATAGTTTATTTCCATATACCGCTGCAACCTCCTTAACAAAAAGGTCTGCCTTCCTTTCTATGGGTTTCCTGTACCCGTCTATCCCCACTGTATACCCCTCATGAGGCATGTCTTCGATGATGTGACACAGTTCATGTAAAAAAACTTCCCGCTGTACATCCAGACTCAGGTGACAATTAATTATTATGTGAAAACGGTCTTTCCTCGACCGGTAAACAAAGGCGGCTATGCTTGCCGGCAGGCCAACGTGACGAGGGAAAATGTTGTAGGCACTCATCACTTCGTGCTCATCTATGCAACCGTTTAACAATGCCCGTACCAATGCGTACTTGCGGCCAAATTTGATTTTGGAGTATCTCTCCATCGGTGTTGTCACATCCTGTCGAAAAGCTGTAAAAATGCAAACAACTGCCGTTTAGTGCAGCAGTTGTGTAAATTACTAAAATGATAATATTCTAAATTTGCGTTACTATTTAAAATCACTCTTTTAATCTTCCATGCTTTCTTCATCCTCAATGGCTTTTATGACATTGATAATTTTTTTTATATCTTTTGGGGACATCGGTTTAACCTGTTTAAACAGCAATTGCAGATCTTCTCGGTTTTGAAGTTCCTGCCAAAACTCCATGAGCTTGGGGTCGTCGGAAATAGCGGATTCAATACGTTGTTCAGGCGTTTCGCGGATGTCCGAATAGCCAAGTAAGTAATCAGAGGATACACGAAAGAATTTTGCGAGTTTATAAAGGGTATTATAATCCGGCTGGCGTTTATTACCTTCGTAAAGGGAAATGGTGGACTCGCTTAAATCAATAAGTTCACCTAATTGCTCTTGTGTTAGTTTCCTTTCTTTTCGTAATTTTCTCAAGCGGTTTCCGAATTGCACCCATATTCACCTCAGTAATATTATACTTTGCAAATGGTAAAGTGACAATACTTTCAGATAAAACTTTGCAAAATGTTAGATTTACACTTGACAATATGAAAAGTTATTTGCATAATATAGTTAGATATATTGCAAAACGCAAAGGAGGAGGCATGGTGAACAAGATAGCCACATTCCGTCAACTCAAGGGATTCACGCAAAAACAAATGGCAATAAAACTAGGAATTTCCGAGAGTTATTATTGCCAGCTTGAAAACACTAAAAGGCGTATGTCTTTAGAAATGGCTTTAAAAATAGCAGCAGTCCTTGAAAAGACCCCTGATGAAATTTTTTTGCCGCAAAACTTTTCAAGCTGCAAAGTTGACAGTAAGTAAACTTACTGTAACGTTTGGTTGGAAGTAGATAACCATTATTTTTAAGGAGGTGTGATTTACATGGAAAACCTGCCACAAGTACTTACGGTGGATGAAACAGCCAAAATTCTGCGTATTAACCGTACCACGGCTTACGAAATGGTACGCCAAAAAAAGATTCCCAGTATCAAAATAGGGCGCCGAATTATTGTACCCAAGGATGTCCTTTTTAAATGGCTGGAAAGTTGCGGTGATCTTAAAAAGGACATGCAGGAGGATGATGCGCATCTAAAGCTCATTAAAGGGGCGGGAAGTTGAAAAGATATTATTCAGATACTTGGTTAAAGAGCTCTGGCTACGCAAGCCCACGAGTGTATGTTGCCGGAGAAGATTTGTTAGAGAAGGGGATGCAAATGTGGGACCTGATTAAACGGTTTTTCCGCACATTGCGGAAAAAGAAGCAATGGAGCTCATTTTTTAAGAAAGGTGGGGCGGCTCAATACTTCAAGGCTGGGAAAGGGATACGTTAAAGAAAGTTAATTAATTGGTTAGTTGGAAGGAAGATTCCCCCGGTACCGGCGCCTGGCGGCCGGGGGCGGTAGGAAATTTCTAACCGAAATATACCACGCTATACCAGGTGTATAACAGACAGCATTTGACCACAGGGAGGTGATTAAATGCCAGAACTAATGTACAAACATTTTCGCATTGAGGCGGGAAAGCCCGCCGAGCGGGCAGCAGAGGAGTTAAGCATATCCCCGCGCACCCTGCACCGCTATGAGTCCGGGGAAATCAGCCCGCCGCCAGAGATTGTCTACCAGATGGCTGATATATACCATGCCCCGGCAATTATTCGCTGGTACCGTGCCAGTATATGTCCCATCGGGCGAAAATTGGAGCCGCCTGTACTGAATAACATCGATACATCGCCCCTGGCCAGGTTCTTTAAATACGCGGAGGAGCTGGAAGAGGCCGTGCCCGCGGCCCGGGAAATGACCAAAATGATGGTAAATAAACGGTCTGCCCTGGATTTTAATGACGAGGAAATTTCAGAGTTGGAGTGGCTGACTGAGCAGGTCCTTACTGATATATTCCAGGGGGCAGCCGAGGCCTGGGAAGCGTACATGGACATCTTTGGTGTAGATGCCGGGGAGGAGGCAATGAACAGGCACCGGCAAAAGATGATGGAGCGGGGCTACCTGCAGACAAAGAAAAAGCCCGCTCGGAACGTAGTGTTCGAAGAGCAGGCAGTATATACAGTAAAAGAAAAAGCCGCAAAAATAGCGGCAGTAAGATAAAAACTCTTAAGTTACTTTACCATAATCAATGAGTGGCAGCAAGCGAGGGAGGAAAAATGATGAGTTCGGAAATAGTACGGCTGGAAGAGAGAATGAGCGAGTTAACATCTAAAATTGCCGAGTGCCACCAGGTATTAAATGTGGCTCAGGAGGCCTGGGACCGACTGCAAAATCTTCGGGGTGAGCTGAAAAATGTTATGGATGAATATGCCATTGAAATTGGGGAACAGGGAATCCGGGCAATCAGGTAGTTAGAGAATACGTTAAGGAGGGCATATCCCATGGAGAAGGTAGCCATTACCGGCCTCACATGGATGGAGGTCATGGCCAAGTTTAAGGAAAACGGGGAAATGGATAGCGCAAAGGTGGATTTCAACGGCAGCGAGCTGGATCATTTAATAGCTAACCAGTTTGTTAAGCCAGACGGTAACAGTGATACTTTTCAAAGAGTTAAAGGGCTGTACAAAGTTAGCCTGCTTATAGAGCCCGTGGAAGAAGGCCTAACGGTTAACGGGGAGCAGATCCCCTTCGATATAGACTAATATTCCTCATTAACAGTCCCGGCCGGTGTATTTGCCGGGCCGGGGCACCAGAAAGGAGCGATACCATGGAGGCGTTAGCACGTTTGGATGAGTATTTGGCGCAGTCAGTGGAAGAGCCGGCAGAAACCAACACCGAGGAAAAGGACCGTTTTCGTATTGAAACCAGGGAGCAGGCCATATGGGCCATGCGTAAAATCACTGCCATTGAAAGGGTCCGGGAAGATGCACGGGCGGCGTCCAGGGCAGAGACCGAGCGCATAAAGGCATGGCTGGAAGAGGAAGAAAAGCAGGCCGACCGGGCACGGGATTATTTGGACTTTTTACTGGAAGAATATCACCGCGGGATGATGGCTAAAGGCGGGCAGAAAACCATCAAGCTGCCCCACGGGGAACTGCAGCTTCGCGCCCGGCAGCCGGAATACCAGAAGGATGAGGCCTTACTTAAAACCTGGACCAGGGAAAACCGTCCGGAACTGCTGGTACCCCAGGAGCCTAAACTTAACTGGACGGATTTGAAAAAGAAAATCACGGTGGCCGGAGGCCAGGCCGTGGATAAGGAAACCGGCGAGGTAGTAACGGGAATCACAGTTATCGAGCGCCCGGCCGGGTTCAAGATTAAGCTGGAACTTGGAACGATAGTTAAACGATAGTTAAACGATAGTTTAACCATTGTTTAACAATAGTTACGGAGGTGTAAAGAATGGGAGAAAATCAAAGAGCGGAAAACTATTCCCTTTCGGTTATAGATAACCTGAACCTGAACCAGGTGCAGCAGATAATGGGTAAAATCGCCCAATTCCAGTCAGTGGTACAGAAAACACTGAAAAAGGAACATGACTTTGGAGTAATTCCGGGGACCGGTAACAAACCCACACTTTTAAAGCCCGGGGCCGAGAAGATTCTCATGATGATGGGTGTCAGCTCCGAGTATGAGCTGATAGAAAAGGTACAGGACTATGAGCGGGGATTCTTTGCCTATACGGTGCGGTGCATCTTGAAGCGAAATGGAGAGATGATCACCCAGGGGCTGGGGCACTGCAATACCCGGGAAAAGCGCTACCAGTCAGACAAACAGGACCCCTATACATTGGCCAATACTTGCTTAAAAATGGCCAAAAAACGCAGTCAGATTGATGCCACTTTGACCATAGCCTCACTGTCGGAGCTGTTTACCCAGGACGTGGAGGATATGTACCCGGCCGGTAACGGCAGCAGTAATGGCAGTGGGCATAAAAACGAAAATGGGAACTGGAACGGAAACAAGCAGAAAAGCCCGCGTGCAGCCAGTGAAAAGCAGCTGAGCCTCATAAGGGGCAAGATGAATGAAGCAGGCTTCGATTCCAAGGACCCGCATACAGTGCAGAGGCTTTTAAAAATGGGTGGCCTGGAAAAAGACAGCCTGCAGCAGCTCACCGTACAGGATGCCAGCCTGATGATCGGCAAGCTGGACAACTATCTGCACCAGATGACCGCTCCCCCTCCAGAGCCCCCTGTAGATGAGGGCATACACTTTAACCAGGATGAAGTACCGTTTTAAAAAGGGCGGGCCTTTGAGCCCGCCCCCGGCAACGGCAACCGGTCTAGATGAACTTCAAAACAACCTCGAGCGGGAAAGGGAAAAGCTAAACCGGATGCAGTCAGATGACCCCCGGATACTGGAGCAAAGCAGGGTAGTGGATAGGCTGATTAACGATTATCACCGGGCGGTGGAAGGTGAAAAGGGGGGGTTGGGCTAGCGCCCAACCTTCCAAAGGGATATTTTTTGGGATGTCTTTCTTTAGAGTCGTGCTCACTTTAGGTAAAATGTGGCAGCAATAAATTAATTCCAAGCAATGGGAGTTTTTAGTAAATTATTTGTTCTCTTAAAACTTTTACAAATTATTCAGAAAATAATTATAGCCATCCCATATATAACAAGAAAGAAAAAAACAAAAATAGGAAGAGCAATCAAATATGATAACGGCGGTTTCTTTAATCTTTCAGGTAAATACCCAAAACCTAGCATTAGATTTTGTTTTGACGAGACTTTTGCTATATGAAAAACTGTTGGTATTGTAATCACCATTGCACCAATAAAAGCAATTAATAATTTCATTTTATCCCCCCCTTTTTTACAAAGCTTATTTGGCTAAACCTTTTCGTTGAGTAAAAGAATAATTTCATCAAGTTTATGTAGAACTTGTTTGTTGTGTTCACTTTTGCGTTTTAAGAATTTAACTACTAAAAATATTAAACCAAAAATTGAGCCACAGAAAAGCAACATACCAACTATATATAAGATACCAATCAAATCCGCATTCATTACTATCCCTCCAAAACGCTAGTCACTAACAAAGATATATAGCCGTGAGCCAATTGAAATTCTTAGTGCCATTATATCCTATTTTATCTTTGGCTGAATATTTAAGTTTGTCGCTTTTTGTCTGTAAAATACAACAGCAAAGAAATACTTTTTTCATATTCAACCAACCGCAGCGCATCCGGTTACCAACGTTATATGGAATCAAGGAGGTAAAAAAGTGCCCAAAACCAGACCGTGGTTCAGACTATACACTGAAATCAAAGATGACCTCAAAATCAAAAAGCTGTCTCCGGAGGAAAAGTGGCTCTGGATTGTACTACTGTGCCTCGCCTGGGAGTCCCCCGTCCGCGGGGAGCTCCTTATCACCCCAACTGTCCCCTGTGAAACCGACGACATTGCCGGCCAGGCCGGCATGGATCCGGATATGGTGGAAAAAGCCCTGGCCAGGTTCGAGGCCTTAAACATGATATGCCGGGAAGGGGACACATGGGTGGTCGTAAATTTTAAGAAGCGCCAGTACGACAAAAAGTCAGACTGGCCGGAAAACACCCGGGCCCGCAAGCGGACCCAGCGGGAGAGGGAGAAGCGGGTTAATGCTGGTGCAGCACAAGGGGAAATCACATCTGCAGGTGCAGTGAAAGAAGTTGCGAGAACGGTAGGCAGCCCTGCGGTTACGCCGGTATCTTTACCGGAACGGGATCTCACAGAAACAGGGGGCGGTCACGTGGAAAACACTCCGACAGTCACGCCAATGTCACGTCAAGACAGCTCCGTGGAAAAAGAGTCCGGTCACTCAGAAATTCACCCCGATGTCACGTCGGTGTCACGCGAAAGTCACGCACCAAACATGCGTGACATCGAAGGAACCGGCAGATGCCCTGACAGCAATGAAGGGGGCGAGCCTTTGCCACCTGCCGGTTACGGCGTTTGCACATTTCCGGTGAGAGATCAGGAATGTTCCCCTGCACCCCGTAGTCACGCCAATGTCACTCCCTTGTCACGCGGGAGTCACCCTGGTTATTCCCGTACAAGTAACTATATATCTAGTAATAATAAATATAAACATGATGATGTTATTAATAATAATAAACAACAACAACATGTTTTAAAAGACAACGCACAAAAAGAAAGTTTTATACCGTTAACCCTGCAGCAGGAATTCGCAAGGCCAATTTCTCCCACCGAGGTGGACAGGCTCTTAACCTATTTGCGCGGCGGCATGGCCGACGAGGTTATCTGCGATGCCATAAAGCGTGCCGCCTTACAGGGCTCGCCCAAAGTTTCCTACGTTGAGGGCATCCTGAAAAACTGGTGGGCCCAGGGCGTGCGGGATATGGCCGGTGTTGAGTGCTCTGATCAAGAATTCAAAGAACGAAAAAAAGCCAGAGGAGGTGCGGCCGGTGGGCAGAGAGGGAGAGGACAGCATAGATCAAATTATGTGCAAGATCCACCGCAACTTAAGTACGCGGGACTCATCCCCACCTTCGGATGAATACCAGTGTCCAGAGTGCCAGGACCGGGAATTTATCATCCGGGGAAACACTGCCTACCCCTGCCGCTGCCGGGAAGGCAGGATAATCAGCCGGTTAATTAAATCATCCGGCCTTACACAAGGGCAGCGCTCAGTAACACTGGACCAATTTGTGCCCGGCAAAGCCACAGCACAGATGCACCGCATGGCCGTGCAGTACGTAAAGGAGTTTCCGGACATAGCCGCCGGTGATGCAGAAAACAAAGGCCTGGCCTTAATGGGCACCGTGGGTGCCGGTAAGACCTATATACTCCTGGGCATAGCCAATGCCCTTTTGGGCCGGCGGGTGCCGGTGATTATGGTAACCACCCCGGAGCTGATCGGTGAGCTTTACGATGCCCAGTTTTACAGGGATGAAGAAGGACTGAACGCTAAAATACACAAGTTGGGCACGGCCCGGGTAGTGATCTTTGACGATGTGGGAAAAGAGAAAATAACCGACTGGGTGCAGGTGCAGTATTACCGCATTATCAACCAGCGGTATGCCAGAAGGCTGCCCACGCTCTTTAGCAGCAACCTCACCATGGATCAAATAGCCGGGAAAATAGGCGATGCCTCGGCCAGCCGGCTGTACGCCCTTACAAGGGACCGGCAGATTTATGTAAATGCTAAGGACTACCGGCTGGCTGGCCGCTGATGGTTCTAAGAAAGGGGAGATACCATGAACATAATCAAAGTGGATATACAAACAGGGGATGCTTTGGAAATTAACCTGCGGGAATTCTGGGATCGGGAGTCAATGGGCCAATACCCGGAGGGGCCGGCCGGTAACACTAACCCGGCCCGGCATTTCCACGTCGTGGAAAGCCCGCGGCCTGAGAAAGTAGATCCCACCCTTATGAAGCGGGTAAAAATGTTCAACCGCAGGGTAGACAGGCGGGCCAACTCCTGGAATGAGGAAGAGCTTTACCGGCTGGCAGTGTTAATGGGCCGGAGAAAGATGCCCTACAAGCAGGCCGGCCTTCACCTCACCCGCAGCCCCGAGGCCTGTAGATACATGTACCGGAAAATGAAAAGCGCGGGGGTGATCTAGCATAGTTAATTTTATAGTCCCCGGCCGCCCGGTACCCAAGCAGCGCCCCCGGCTGGGCAAA
Organism: Clostridiales bacterium; assembly: GCA_016278505.1. Taxonomy (GTDB): domain Bacteria; phylum Bacillota; class Desulfotomaculia; order Desulfotomaculales; family VENG01; genus VENG01. Next base: position 62,497 of record JADQBQ010000036.1, on the reverse strand, counting down.
AGCGGTAAGGTCTTCACACCCAGAGAAAGCCGGGACTATGAGAAGCTGGTGGCTTTGGTGGCGCGCCCGGTCTTTAAAGAGCCCTACCTGGGCCCGGTCAGCCTACAGGTTCAGGTGTATCTCTCCTTGCCAGGTGGTGACCTGGACAACTACGTAAAAAGCATCCAGGACGGCCTGAACGGAATCGCCTGGCGGGATGACCGGCAGGTAGAAAAGCTGGTGGCTGACGTTCTTGTCAGGCGGGGGCAAAAAGAGCGGGTGGAAATTATAATTAACCGCCTGATCCTGGCAAGGAAATCCATATAGGGATCAAGAAATAACTAAAAGGAATATGATGACAGGGGATGAAAACGTGAAAATAGCGCTGGACTTTGATGAAAAGGACTCCATCCTGGACGCTTTGAACGTGGCCAGGTACTTTTATGAGAAACTCAACCGCATAGACGATGCCCGCAAGGTAGAGCGTCTACAGCATTTACTAATTGGCCTGAAAGGAATAACAGTAGACATCAACCTGGACGGCCTGACCAAAGAGGGACGCATCTGGTTTGACGAGACCCTGCGCAAGCGCGAGGCGATACTGCACGGAACAGGCGGGGAAGTTGTTGAATTGTACCGCCCCCTGCCCATAGATGAAGATGACCCCAACGAGGTGAGCGCCGAGCGAGAAGTTGCCAGAATCGCCAGGGAATATGCCCGGGATATGAAGAAAGATAAGTAGGTTTAGGGTTGGGAACCTTCCGCATCCGCGGAAGGGCGACCCCACCGGGCAGCTGCCCGGGTCGGCAAAGAGCATATTATTGAGAAATGTTGGCAAAAACAGGGAAGGTTAAGTGTGTTAAAAAGATTTATTTGTAGCGAAAACCAATTAGAATAAAAGGAGTATGTATATGGCTAATTTAAGAGGTTTCCAACTCATTGTGGCTAACCCCAAGTTAATTGGCGAATTGTGTGAGCTATTAGGTGGTGATATGCCTAATATAGAAATGGGGACAGCCGGTGGAAAAGTATGGTGGAATAATTTAGTTGAACATAATGGGTGGAGGTTACAAAAAAATAAGTTGACAGGCCATTGCCGAATTTTAGATCCATCTAATAACCGTAAGGCTTGGGGCAGTGAAGATAAAATGCTGGATGCTATTAATAGGGTTATGAACAAATTTAATACTGAAGACAATCAAAAGAATAACTATACTCAAGAATCCACTGCAAATAAAGAAAGTAAGGAAGAACTATTAAATACTTTGGAAAAACTAGGAGAGTTAAAAGAAAAGGGGTTAATAACTGAGCAGGAGTTTTTTGAAAAGAAAAGTAAAATTATGAGTCAAATCTAATTCCTTTTAACACGCAAGAATCAAAAGAAGGTATTTCATGATTGTATTCTAGGTAGAGTCCTAAAGCAGGACCCAAAGCTGTTTTCATTATTGGCTGACCTTCAAGTGTTCATCTCATTGTGCCTGGTTATCCGGGGGGTATGCAAAAGCGAGATAAAGCTAGTATATTTTTACGTGTCCGGCGCACTATGACCTGGGGGACTGTGATTTTTGTCCCTAAAAGCAACCATACCAGTATGCGGTTTTCATCGTTGCTACTGCTAATGATATTAGTAATGATAAATTACCTCCGGAATTTTTGCGCAAGGGACGCTTTGATGAGTTGTGTTTTGTTATTTTGCCAAACGAAGAGGAAAGGCGTAAAATATTTAAGATACACCTTGAAAAGCGGGGGAAATGGAGCCCTGATATTGATAGAACCGCCTTGTGAGTAATTCCGAAGGATTTAGCGGTGCGGATATAGAGGCTGTTATTAAAGAAACTGTAGAAAACGCTTTCTTTGAGCAGAGGGATTTTATCTGTACCGAAGACTTATATATGCAACAGACAGGAATTTTTGGGAAAAGCGCATTTAGTAAGGGTTTTATCGGTAAGGGTCGGATATTTAAAGGAATTGTGATTATCGTGGAAGCTTTATTTTTTATAAAAACCCCTTATTACTGTGGATAATTGAAAGGTGTTGCCTTAGTTTCTTCCAGCTACAGCTGTAGCCAGTTTTAACGGTCATGGCCGTGGTGTGCAGTCTAGAGGGCATGAATGACCCTAAGTTCGGCAATTAAACGATAAACGCATGATCGGCTGTGTGTCCGACCCTAAAATTATTTAAATCCAAGACAGCGGTGTCGGCTTGGCGCTACTTAATTACTTCAGTCCAATAATCATTTATCAACGAGGTGACCCCCATGTCCATACGACATTCTGAGCCCGACAATCCTTATACCGGACCAGGCATCAGATCGAGAATCTCAACTTGCAGGAAACAATGGCAGCAGATTCCAGGGAAATTAAAAGATTACGCCGGAAAAGAAAAGAACTGCAGATACTACAGCTCTGGACCCTGGATCAGTGTAATTGGCTGGAGGACAACGGTTGATGAATAACTATACCCTGGGTATTATTTGGGCTCTAGGCCGGTATGTAGATAAAACCCAGAGTCCAAATCAATATTTCTTTATTCGTCACAACCGGAAGCATTTTTTAGAAATAGTCCGGCAGGACTTAAAGCTAAAGAGCAGCATTCACACCGTAACCCACCGTGACAAACTGCAGTACCGGCTAAAAATATCGGGTCTGGACATTACCGAAATCCAGCGTCTTGGCTGGAGTCCTCGGATGAGTGAGCAGCGCTATTACCCGAATATCAGCGGGCACAAGGGTTTCATCCGGGCTTACCTGGAAATCCACTCATCATTGGACATCATAACAATACACAATCGGCAGCGCAGGCGCACCCGCCGGCAGCTGCGCCTGCGGATATACGGAAACAGACATTTTTTAGAGCAGCTTAACGAAAACCTGGCATCCGAAACGGGAACAGGTATAAAAAAAGTGCAGCAGGCCACGCGCAAGTCCCAGGTTAGCGGTATACTCTACTATCAAAGTCCGGTGGAACTGCGGGTAATTTTCAATTACCTTTACCGGCCGCCCGTGCAGTACTTCGACCGTACATACCGTGCGCTTTTTTATGACCAGCTAAGTCAATTCGCAGAATAATTTTTGGTCCGGGGATACATTTAAAATCAACGTACCCGCTGTACGCGGGACTTACTTCACACAAAAAGAGGGATAACATGAAACATCAAGTAAAACAAACAATTATTTTTCTGGCAGCATTAACCATTGCAGTATTGATGGCAGGTTGCTCCAGTTCGTCAGACAACCAAACAACAGATGAAAACCAAAAACCTACCGGCAAAGACAACCTCGTAGTCCACTTCATTGACGTAGGGCAGGCCGACTCAATCCTGGCCCAACTGCCGGGCGGCCAAAATATATTGATCGATGCCGGCAACAACGCCGATGCAGACCTGATAGTAAACTACCTCCGCCGGCAGGGAGTTAACCAACTGGACCACGTGATTGGAACCCATCCCCATGAAGACCACATAGGCGGGCTCGATGCAGTAATAGAAACTTTTGATACCGGCAAAGTTTACCTGCCCAGGGTGTCTCACAACACAAAAACCTACGAAGACGTACTTCTGGCAATTAAAAATAAAGGCCTTAAAGTTACCGAGGCCAAAACCGGTGATGAACTGGATGCCGTATCCGGTGTGGATGCAGTTTTCCTTGCACCCGGCAAATCCGGCTACGATGGTCTTAACAACTACAGCGCAGTACTAAAACTAACCTATGGCAGCACCAGCTTTTTATTCACAGGTGATGCCGAGGCTGAATCAGAAGAAGAAATGCTGCTGTCCTCCTGGCAAAACCCGGGGGCAGATGTGCTTAAAGTAGGACATCACGGCAGTCACAGCTCCACCACAGAAGCATTTTTAAATGCGGTATCCCCTGGTTATGCCATTATTTCTGTTGGCAAAGACAATGACTACGGTCATCCCCACACCGAAACTCTGGCCAAACTTGCAGCAGCAGGGGTTCAAGTTTTTCGCACCGGCCAGCAGGGGACTATTGTGGCCACCAGCAATGGAGAGAGTATAACATTTAACAAAAAAGGCTCACCGGTGCAAGAGCGTGCCCCTGATACTTCGGGTGACGAGGCAAAAGAGCCGGCTAATGTTTCCGCATCCAGCAGCGTGGAGATAATAGATATAGACTTGGGCAGCGAAATAGTTACTGTAAAGAATACCGGCAGCGAACCGGTAGACCTTTCCGGTTGGAAGTTAGTCAGCCAGAAAGGTGACCAGGTATTTAATTTCCCGGCGGGGACAGCTATAGCCTCCGGAGAGACTTTGAAGATAACGAGCGGCCCCAATGCGCAGGATGGCTCCAATTCCCTGGTGTGGACCGGTAAAAACATTTGGAACAACCAGGGTGACCCGGGTATGCTTTATGATTCTGCCGGAAAAGAAGTTTCCGGATTTCCGAGGTGATAAGAATGCTGGTGATTGACCGTTTTGAAGGGGAATGGGCTGTGGTGGAATACAACAAATCAACCTTTAATATTCCCAGGGCCCTTTTGCCCGAGGAAACCAAAGAGGGCGATGTTTTAAAATTGACCATAGAAATAGGCAGGCAGGCTACTGAAAAAAGCAACAAAAAGATAAACGGTTTAATAGATGATGTCTTTGGAGAACCAGGAGGGAGGGATTAACATGGCAAGAAAGAAAGACCCAATCAGCCAAACACGGGGAATATTATACGGCTTGGCTAAACTACTGGGAGACGCAAACGCCGTTCGAAAAGGAACCGTAGGTAAACGTGTTGCCCGAAGGACCGCGGGAAAGGCCACGGGCAGGATATTTGGCAAACTGTTCAAGTAGGTCATACTTCTTGGGGATAAAGGGTGGCTCGGTTTTTGCCGGGCACACTTCCCTGCCGTTCCTATTCCTTCATGCTTGAAAAAAATTCTTTTTTTTGTATTACCTACCCCAAAAAAAGACCCAGAAGTAAAAAGAAACCGCCTTTTTTGCGGAGAGTTTTATTTCACTCAAACTCATTTATATTCTTTTGTTTCCATTCTTTGAGATCCTCTTTAACGTAATCTTCAGGTATTATTCTAGGCTTAATTCCCCCGATTTCTATCACTTCATAATTTCCGTCTAACTTAGCAAAGTAAAAATCATCATAAGGCGTAGGGATTATTTTTTTTACGGTCTTTCCTTCACGGCTAAAATAGCCTGCTATTTGGAAGTATTCCGATTCTAGCAAATGAAAAGGTTTTTCGTGTTTAGGATTTTCTTTAACTAGCTGTGGCGACATATACGCGGGAGGAGCAGCGTTAGAACCAGGACCAGTTAAATTTCCCTTTATGTCAGATAGTAAGCAGATTATTTCGGAAAACGCCAAGAAGATGATTCCCGAAGTAACTGATGAGAGAATCAATGCCCCCCCATAAGCCCAGCGCATAGGGTGAGGTTCAGTTAGATAAGTATAGCCAGGTAAATGCATTTTCATTGTAACACCAACAGCAAAACCGGCAGCAATTCCAATAATGATAGTGATCCAGCCGATTATTAATAATGCAGCAGCTATTTTATTGTTCATTTAATCACCTTTTCTTCCTTTCTCTTTTCTTCCCATCTTATCCAAAGTCAATGACATCTCCTTGTCCGCGGCTTAAAATTTTCTATGATAAATTCTTTTGAAAGCTTAGTTATCTGCTTTTTGATTCATTGGGTCTTATCCTTAAAGATTTGTGGTTCCTGCTTTTTAAAAAATAATTGTGGGAGTTAAGAACCCGCGCGAAGACAAAATAATCTGGGGTGGGAAAGGGGTAAGTAAAAAGTAATATACGTGGTAAAGCCGCGGGCGCAGCCGGCGGCTATTTCAATGAGGCCGGGATGTGTGGGCGGCGCGGTTTTTGCCGGTCACACTTCTCGGCCGTTCCTTATTGAAGACCTGTGAGGATGACCTTAACTAAGACCCCAAAGCTGGCCGCACTTCAAGCCGGACCTCAAATTATTACCTAATAGCTTGACTTGATGTACGGCCGACAAAAGGACTATTACAGAGAGAACACTTTATAACTCGGCCTAGTCACATCCGGTTCGGACCCGAGATTTTAAATCCCTAAATGCACGGGCCGGTGTGTGCCATTATAAGCACCCAACAGGCGCGATCTTTGGCTGCAGATGAAAGTCGATTAACCAGTGGGGAAGTAGCCTGGCATCAGCCCAGCTGCTAAAGAACATTTTTTAATTCAAAAAGATGATTGGTGTTTGAAATTAGAAGAAAATACTGTAATGCATATTGAAATTTAGAAATTTATATTAATGAATCTAAAATTGTCTAAAGCTGTTGATATGAGAGAGATTTGAAATACAGGAAGGATTTTTACGATTTATGACGGAAAGAGTTTTTAAAATCGCATTGGGAGCTGTATTATTTTACTGGCATAACATGAAAAACAAATTCAACCATCGGTGTTTAAAAGTCGAGGTTACAAGATCTCCAAACACGTGAGTGGTTGTCTGAAAATTTTGTGAGACTCGGGCAGACTAATGTCTACCCTGCGTGCTCGTAGCAACAGATTTGTGGTTCAAGCAGGAAGCCTTAGTCAGTCTATTAGTATCGGGCTCAAAGGCACCAAGACATTCCGACCTTATGCCGTAGTAAAAGTATCTCATTATGGCAACTTTTTCATTCATTTGATGGTGTGGCATAGCGTGCCACATGGAGGTCTATTAGGCGAATTTGAGATGTGCATAATTTAAGTGATTCAGAATGTGATAAGGAGAACCTTATCATAAATGACTGCGGTTTTATATCTTATCTTTCGGTATTTTGATATAAACAAAAATAAAATTTACATTAGTTGAAAGGAACGAGGTGGAAAATGAAACTTGAAGAGCGATTCTTTGAATTAAGCAAGCATAGTTTAAAGGCTACAGAAATTTATAATACATGGCAATTTATCAAAAGAGATATAACTAATCGATTAGATAATGTATCAGTATATTTCCCACATTTTAGCTTGCATGATTCAAGTCATTCTGAAACGATTATAAGTCAGATGGAAAGAATATTGGGTGAAGGTAGGATTAATGATTTATCTTTTTCTGATATTTTTTCTCTTTTACTGGTGTCTTACTCTCATGATTTAGGAATGGTGTTACAGTATAGTGAGGTTGAAAAATATTTTAGAAGTGAAGAATACATTAAAGATTTAGAAAAATTTTCAGAAGATGAAAATAGTCCCCTATATCGAACGTCAAAAAGACTTTTAGCAGTTGATAATGTTAATGATAGAGTGCAGAAGGATTATATAAATTCTTTAAAAACATACGAGGATGTTTTAAAAATCGTCCAATTTCATTTTAGAAGTAATCATGCTTTCAGAAGTTCAGAGAAATTAGAAGAATATCTTTGTGTACAATTACAGTTTAACAGAGTCATAGGCATTAGAACTATTCGATTGATAGCAAGGATATGTGAATTACACCAAATGGATTATAATCACATTTTGGAATTGCCACACTCAACAAATGGGATAGCACATGATTATTGTCACCCCAGGTTTATTGCCTATATGCTTTGTTTGGGGGACTTATTGGATCTTGATACAGATAGATTTGATGAGTATTATTTGGAAACAACAACCCCATTACCTGTTGAATCAGAGATGCATAAATCAAAACATGAATCGATTCTACATTATTTAGTTGACACAAACGGTATTAAGATTATTGCTGAATGTGAGACTAAGGATGTATATAGAATATTGCAGGGCTGGGTTGAATGGATAGATGATTTATTGGAATTTGGAGCTTTGAACTGGAGTCGTTTAGCACAGGATGATTTCGGTAATTCACCTGCTTTGTTAAAAAGAGAGATTAGTTTTAAAAACAATAAAAGTTGGATACAATACAATAATTTAAAATTCTCAATATCAGAAGGTAGAGCGGTTGAGCTACTACAAGGTGCTAATATTTACGACTCAAAGTTTGTTTTTTTACGTGAGATAATTCAAAATGCAGTTGATGCATCCCTTATCCAATTGTGGAATAAATTTGAACAACTGGATGATGTTACAAGTATTTTTGAAAATAATTTTCCAGAACGACTAGTTGAGGAATTTGACATATCATTAAAAATAATAGATGTAAGTGGACAAGTTCAAATTAAATTAAGAGACAAAGGAACAGGGATATCGGTAGAAGATATTTTAAGTATTTCCAAAGTAGGAAATAAGAGCAGAAAGCATGAGGCTCTAAGCCAAATTCCAGAGTGGCTAAAACCTGCTGGAGCCTTTGGATTAGGACTACAATCTATTTTTATGGTTACTAATGAATTCGATATTATTACCAAAACTGAAAATGAAAAGGCCAAAAAAATTAGATTTGAAAGCACCACTAGTGGAAAAGGCTATATTGATATTGAAGATTATGATAAATTATTTGATAGAGGAACTTGCATAATTATTAAAATTGATAATGAAAAGGTTAATTACGAAGATCTATATTGTTCTAGGTATGATTATGAAACAGAAAGTAAATCTAAGTTGATACAAGGACATATATATAATTTATATAATAATAGGTCAGAGAGTAAGCCTATAGGTATAAGTAGACGAATGAAGATAAGCGAGTATGTGAACGTGGACTGGGAAATAACTCTAGAAAATAGCAAAAAAGTGATTGGCGAAAGACTTTATACTACTATCTTTGACGAAAATTTTTTAAAAGTGGTCAATGGGAAGCTTGACATTAAGTCGAACACACTAAGTTATATGTGCTTTGATCAGGATACTTTAACAATATGTACAATGGAGTTTGTTGATTATTATGAAGAAAATAAAACAATAAAATTTGATAACCTTAATCATAGATATAATGCATCATTATTTTATAAAAATGAATTTATTAAAGAGGAAATTATTGAAGAAAGGATTGGCCTTTCGCATAGTAGTCATTATAAGAATTTTGATTTATCAGTGAATTTATTAAGTGGAAATGCTGAGAAGTTATTGACAATTAATAGAAGAAATGTGAAGAAAGAATCAGAGCAGTTAGTGATTGGAATTGTAGAAAAATCAGTAATAAAAACAAGTATGAGGCTAATAGACGAATTAATTACTAGTAAAAAAAGTCTAGGTTCTTTAGTATTCAAAGTTTTTGAATTAGCAATATACTACGATCATAGGGTTGAAGATTATTACAACGCATTTTATGATACTATGGTGCAGTATTCCTTTGGAAACTACCTATCAGTGAAAGAAGATGCAAACTCGACGGAATATGATACCAGGATTAATTTCGATCAACTATATAAGAATGAAATTATATTTGTTTGCAAAGAAATCCCCACTGACGGTAATGGTCTTGGTAATAAGTTTGTTGATTTGGCTTCTGAAAATAGAGTTTTTTGGTTGAAACATAAATCAATTAAAAGTCCCAATTATGCCAGGCAAAAGATGTGTGCTTCACATAAAATATTAAATGGATTTTTGGGTCACTTAAACGGGAAAGTGTACTATTGTTTAAAAGTTGAGCCGTTTGGTGCTGGAACTGTAAAGAACCAATTTGAAAAGGATGAATATTTTATATTATATGATTTTATTTTTGCATTAATAAATGATTACCGAGTTATGCTAGGTAATAATGAGTTTTCTGAAATAAGTGTAGCAACGGGGTATAATCGATATAAGAAAGAAACTATACTCTATGAATTAATTTTGCCAGAGGAACAAAGGTCCATATTAAAGAACTATTTACTAAGAAAATGCGATAAATTTGACGAAAATGCGATGATGAAGGAAATTATTGCATCGAGTGAATATGAAAAAACCACAAATTATGTTGCTCATATGAACGGTAAATCAATTGAAGTTGTCAGGAAGACGTATAGACTTTTCCTTGAAAAGTTACTGGGATTAGTAAAAAATCAAGAGACGATGTCCCCCTATGTGGAGGAATTTCTAAAGGAGATAAATCCTAATCCAAGAAGATTATACCCACCAAGTAGTGAACTTGAGGATATGCTTTATTCAAATGATTATATAATATGAACTAATTATTTCCAAAATATATTGTATAAGCAATTCTTAAAAACCGCAATTTAATGAGGTACGGTAAACCATACCAGATTTAAAATAGGGACGGTTCGTGTGGCAGGTAGACAGAAACCGATCTCTTGTTTTTAAAGGGCGGCCGTGTGAGATCGGTATGTAGCTCAGGCTAGTTACCATATAGAAAAGGAGTTTAGCTTTCCATTATCCATATACCAATTATGACTATATATCTAGTTTTTGATTAGGTTGATCAAGATTTAGCCTCCTTGCATGAACCGGGGGTAATTAAAAAGAAATACGTTGCTTCAGCCGCGGGCGCAGCCGGCGGCTTTTTCAATCAGGCCAGGATGTGTGGGCGGCGCGGTTTTTGACGGTCAAACTTCCCGGTCGTTCCTTATTGAATACCCTCGAGGATGACCCGTAAGCAGGACCGGGTAAATTAGATTATGAGACCCAAAACCCGGCCGGTGTATTCCGGATACCACAGCCAAATATGCCGCAAGGCAATATACATATATAGAGATGTTTGCACTTTTGTGTAACTCTGAGCGTAGGAAAAACTATTTCCCGTATGTATATTCAAAGTGTAGACAGGCGGTGGCATTTATGAATTTAAATAATTCGAATTCAGACCGGATTGACATAGCCTTTAAAGAACTAATGATCAACCTTTTTGGTGACTATCCAACGCAAAAAAAATTCAGGCAGGTAACAGAAACACAATATTGCCAATGCAAAAAAGAAATTGAACTAAAATACCAGATTACTCAAAATGACGATGACTTTTAGAAATGGCTGATGCTTATAGGCTTTCAATTAATCCCGGCAATTAAAGAACAAAAAGACACTTAACTCTTACCAGGCCATTGTGTCCTACAGAATTAGAAAACTGAAATGAGGTGAAGATAGTGGAAAAGATGGCCCATTATGAAGCCGGCAGCCAGGCCGCCGGCCAAAAGCCTAAGGTCAGTCCCAAATATACCCGAGCATTTATGCAGGCAGCCTATTCCGGCAGCAGGACTGACTACCGCGGGTACACCTTAAAACGAGTAAAAAAGGAAATTCGCTTATTAAAAAGTTCCCGGAAACTGGCAGCGTGGGACATGGAAAAAAATCAAACCAGACTCTTTGTAAACCACATATCCGAAGCCGAAAAACGGATGGCTAAAACCTTCTGCCAACTCCCATTAGCGGCCGAGGCAGTCTACCAGGAAGCAGTAAAAGAATCCAAACAGCCGCAAAAGCTAAAATGTGAGGACGAAGCCAAGGAATACCTGCATAAACTTTGTGCAGGCTTAGCCGATTCTGAAGTGAACAGCACCAACCTGGAAAAAATCATTAAACAGGCAGCTGAGAAATATGTTCATGCCTGGCATGACACTGGTAACCCCGACCACTTTACCGACCATTACGGGAACTACATTGACATGGCCAAATCTACAGTCCGTTGTCTGCTGTATGAGGTGGCAGGTACTCGCATAGAGAAATTGACATTAACCCGTACTGAGCCGATATCTCCGGATAATTACAACGATCACCAGCTGCTTAACAGTGATGAAAATAATCCCCATTAAAGCTCAGAGGGAGGGAAACCTGGTTACCATAACCAACCAGGACCATATTAAATTTGAAAGCCTGTGTGCAAAAGCGCTGGACTTTGCCCGTGAGCAAGTTTTGCAGCATTCTCTAGAAAAATTCTGGCTGGAACGAAAGATACAGGTCTGCTGGTGGGAAAAACAAGTATCGTCCGGCGGTTTTTTTCTACAGTCGGGTAATGACAAAAAAGATATGCCCCCGGACACTTTTAGAAACAAAATCCTCATGCAATTAGAGCCCAGGCCAAAAAGGCAGCCAAAACCGTCCCGGCTTAAAGTCTTAGTCTACTTCGATAAGCGGGACCTGGCCGGAAATACAATACCAATGATAAGAAAGATAGTACCCCAATTAGGAGTAATAGAGTGGTGGAGGAACACTTAAACAATTTCATCATGGAAGCTATATATTTCGCTAATTAGTTACCAACGTAGGGAGAATTTATAAGGAGGAACATTCTTTGATTTACGGATGGCTTATCATTATAGCCGGCATCATAGCAAGCCTGTTTTTTCCCTTACCGGAAGAGGTTACAACGGCTGTATTTCTAGTGGCCATAGTTGTCATGCTAGATGACACTTGCCAAAAGGTTAAAAGAATTGACAAAAAAATTGATAAGCTGCTTAGCAAACAAAGTATAAAAAAGGAAAGTAAAATAGATTTATAAATCAGGAGGATCCATCTATTGAAAAAGATTTATGTAATTATTTTTGTCTTAATTCCGCTATTAACCGCCATGTTGGGTGGATGCGGAGAAGAAAAGAACGCTGAAGTTATAGCTGGTGATCCAAAAACATTCTTCCAGGAGGAAGATGATATGTTTGATAAAATGCTGCAGCTGACTCTGGTCGGCGATAATAAAGGTATAAACCAGCTGGTGGATTCATTTAACGAGAACTATCAGAACCATAAATTCGATTTGATAGGAGAAATCGATGCATTAAATGTTGATGGTAAAACTTTCGGGCTGCGAATACCCGACCTGGTCGACGACGGAAAAAAGGATGGATATGCACTGGTATACGTCCCGGATGAAAAACAGCTGGAGAAAGTTAAAAGCCTTTACATGGCGGGAAAAAAAGAAATACACTTGGAAGCCGAGTTCTATAAATTCATTCATGATGACTCTTCTGAAGCGGATATGTATTCCGCTTTCACTTTAACCCGGTTATTCGACAGCTAAAAATTACTCCGGAGGGTATGTTCTCCGGTTGCATCTGCAGCCGGTGTTTAAAGGCCGCAGTCGCGGCCCGGACCCTAGTGAGATGGGCATTCCTGCGGGCAGCGGCCAGAATTCCGACACCTGAGCCCGTTTACCGGCTGTCTGCCTGACCCCAAAAGGGCTTAAATTAAAGGCGGCGGTGCCGGCTGGTGGTCATTAAGAAATACTCCGGCCGTAGCCGAGACCGCCGCCTTCCTATTCGACCAAAAAAAAGCCGGGGCTTAACGCCCCAGCTCCGGCAGTTCCCGGTGCGCGCTGCGCGCAGCAGCTGCCAACCCCAACTCTGACATGGCACCAAAAGCAATGTGCTTGCAAAGCACCCCGCGGTGCACCACGTCGTAGCAGCTGCACCGCGCAAGTCCCCGGCGGCCGCGCTGCTCAATGACAACGTAGAACTCTTTGCGCCCGTAGCGCACAAACCCCACAACCCAACCCTCATGCCGCTCCCTGCACTCCCACTGCCACCCGGCCTGCATCCCCGCAACGGCCCTTCCGAATCTACCATCGTCAACCTTACCCAGCAACTTACGCAACATCTCTCATCCACTCCTTTTTCTTTCATCCCACCACCGGCGCCGGTGCCGGGAGTCAAGGGCCGAAGGGTGGAACAAAATTTTTTTGGACCCCAAAGCATTCACCTTTTGAGCTCAAAAAATTTTGTGGAACGAACCCTTGACTCCCGGTATGCCCCGGGCCGAGCCCTCGCGCGGTAGGGCGCGGAACTGCAATTTTCTACGGTGCTGAGCGGGCCTAAGGCCCGCCCCCTGACCACCGGCCAGAAGCGTCTGCGCTAGGTAAAACCTGGCTCGGACCGGGGTAAGGCGTCGGTATAATGAAAAGAACAGGAGTGGCAAAGCAACCAGCCGGAAAATGTAAAGCCCTCCGGCCCCCATGAGTGGGGGCGGAGGGTTGGGAGGTTGGGGGCTGATGACCAGTGAGTCTGACCGAGCACGGCCGTGACCAGGCTTGACCCAAAATATAACCCCAGAGTGCCTGGGCGTGGCGGTGCGGGCAAACGACCCGTAACGCAGTGGCCTTAGACCCCAGAGCTGGCCGCATTCTGGGCTGACCCCAAAATATTGCCTCAAAGCTTAGCCCAGTATTCGGCCGACATGCTAATACGGTAAAAGGCTATGGTATGATCTCCCGGCTAGGCGCACTCTGGGCCGGGCAGACCCGTAATTAATGACCTAATAGTGCCCGGGCCAGTGTGCGCCGGGAAGAGGTAAACAAATTGTGATTATGCACCCGGCTGCCTCTGCAGCCGATATTAAGGTTCCGTAGCGGCGGGTCCGTTTAAATATTCATAAAAGCATCCGTGTCAAATTTAATGTCGCAGCTGTCCGATTCCTCCTGCTTACCTTTTTCAACTGATACAAATATCTCCCCCGATGCCAGCATCTCCTCTATTTGCCCCAGGCGCCTGTCGAGATTTTTAAATGTTTCCTGCAGCGTATCCATAAACCCCAGCGCCTCGCGCATCCTTTTACTGCGGGACCCGGGCGGGTACTGCCATATCCAGTGATCTGACGGCAGCCGTACTTCCAGCCGCTTATTCTTGGCCATTGTACGGAATCCCCTTTCTCTTAAGTTTCAAGGCCTCCAGAGCTAATTTGAAGGCCATACCCGGATAGTCTTAATTACATGAAAGTCCATTAAACAAAGTGCCGTACAAAATTAATTTAAGACAAAGGAACCTGTGTTGATTGAGTGTGTAGAACATTTGTTCCATTCCGTAAGGACCCGGCTTTTTAGAATTCAGCCTGCCGTACAAACTTCATGATACAAGTCTTGTATTTTGCAATTTACACGGTCCGATACAGTCATAGAGTGGTACGGGTTTACCCGATCTATGCGCAATCAGTACCTTTAAAAATACTGCCGCGTGTGCCAATTATGGTTAGGGTATTCCAATTTTACTCTTCTCTACTATACGAAGTGTACGTGGTCTGTCCGGCACGCTGGCGATGTATCCTTCTTCCCTTAGCCTGGCCAGATACTTATGAACTGTGGCGGTGGACCTGAGCCCAACAAGGCCACACAGCTCACGAACGGTTGGGGAATACCCTTTCACACGGTGAAATTCGCTGATAGCTTTTAAAACCGCTTTCCCGCGCTCATTCATTACGATTACCTCCCTATTATCTATCTTTGCGTCGAACGGGTGTTCTAAACCATTATAGTGAGAACAGATGTTCCTAGTCAATGTAATCTTTAGTCATAATAATTAAAGGATTGGACAAGCTCAGGTATTGACATCACCATAAACCGGGCTTATGCTATTCCCACAACCGGCGAACGAGGGTTTGGGGCCGGGCTGCCGGTACCGGCCCTGCCCATCCAAAGGAAGGAGGGTAGCATAATGGCAGTAGTAAATATTCCCGCTGAAGCGGTGCTTCGCCTGCGGTTCAATGTAGGTACTGACGGCCAGGGAAACCCGGAGTTCAGCAACAAGAACCTTTACCACATCAAGCCTGCCGCGCTGGATCCAGATCTACACGAAGTGGTCGCAGCACTGGCCGGCCTGGTGCAGGATCCCCTGGACTCTGTAACACGCATTGACACCGGGGAACTGGTTAACCAGGTGGTATAGAAAAATTTGCCTGATGCGCTGCAAACCACGGTAATTATGTGAACGGAATACAATAGGGGCGGGTGTTTGAGTTTACCCGTCCTGCAAGGAAAGGAGGGAAACTATGCCCACTACCACTCAGACCCTGCGTATGGTGTTTAGGAGCCAGGGGGGAACCAGCATGACCATCAGCCTGGACAATCCCCGCACCGATCTCACTGCTGCTGAGATTGAAGCGGTTATGGATACCATCATCGCCAAGAATATGTTCAGCACCAACGGCGGGGACCTAGCATCCAAGTACGATGTGAAAGTAATCGACAAAACTACCAACGATCTTTACGATCCTGCATAGTCACACGAACAGGGGAGGGCGCGAGCCCTCCCTGATTTATAATTGGGAGGGATGTGAATATGGAAGAAATTCTTCAGGGAATAGCAAATGTGGGCTTTCCCATTGTAGTGGCAGCTTACTTACTGGTACGCATTGAAGGAAAATTGGACGAGCTTACGATCAGCATTCAGCAGCTGGCCCGGGTTGTCGGGGAAAAACTAGATGCAGGGGGGTAGCGAGGATAATGAAACACACTCATATAATTGTGCACCATACCGGTGCGGAGGAAAAAGATGCGGAACAGGTAAAGCGGTACCACTTATCCCTCGGCTGGCGGGACATTGGTTACAACTATGTCATTGAGCGTTATGGAAATGTAGTGGAAGGACGGTCACTGGACATTCCCGGTGCACATTGCCGGGCGGGAGGCATGAATCATAAATCCATAGGAGTGTCTGTTATTGGGAATATGGAGGAACATTGCATGTTGCCGGATCAGCATGAGGCCTTATTGGGGCTTTTGTGGGACTTGGTAGGCTGTTACGGAATCCCGGAGGAAAATATTCTAGGCCACCGGGAAGTGCCGGGGGCAGCAACTGCCTGCCCGGGCCGGTTTATGGATATGGATGTGCTGCGGCGGGAGTTGTGCCAGGCTGACGGGAATAAGCCGGATAATGAGGTTAATAGTAACGTCTCAACGGGGGTAAAACAGAAGACATCCCACCTGTGGCGGGTACAGGTAGGTGCATTCAGCACCCGGGCAAGTGCGGAAAATTATGCCCGGCAGCTGCGTCAAAAGGGAATTGATGCCTTTGTATTTGACGGGAAAGAAATCAGCACCAGCTGAGGCATTCAAGTTCTTGTTTTGTATCTCGATTGGCTACCATCCGTAAGGATCTTAGCCTTCCGAAGCGCATTTAAATGACAGGCAACTTTTTCAACAGGTATACATGTTTTGGCTGCAATCTCAGCATCTGATAGGATGGGCTTTTTTTCTTTTATGCCTAGAATCCGAAAAGAGTTTTGGTTTAGAAGAGGAATTTTGGCCACCATGAGAACCTCCTTTTATATAAACTCTGGGTGATAAAAATACTGAATTATAAATAAGTGTCCTTAAAAAAATATGTTTCTCCTAAATAGTATCAACCTGTGTAAAAACAAGTAAGTCAAATGGTGACACTATTAAAATAAATCCAGCCGGAAATAGCCTAATATTTAAGCATATCGAGGGAGTCCAATAATGGCCTGTGGGACTTCAGCAGTGCAAAGGTTGAGACTTATTAAATGGCCAGCAAAAATAGTAATAAATTACACTGTCCCGTCGGCATGTGGATCAAAGAAATGCAACTCAAACCTGATCAAGTTTACTTTTAACGATCAGGCCTTTGATGCCAGCTATGAGCTGTGCCGTGTATGTAATCCTTAATAAAATTTCTCCCAGGTCAAAGGAAACAAGGCAATAAGGTCGAAATTTTATTACCTGGAGGTGCGAAATTTGCGAGATTTTGAAAACAAGTTTTATACCGTGTTAAGCGTTTACATTACAGCCCTAATCGTGGCAAACATAACGGCCTCTAAGGTAATAGATCTATGGGGCCTTTTTGTGCCCGCAGGCTTTATTTGCTATTCCCTAACCTTTTTGATGACCGATGCCGTTTCTGAAATATGGGGCCGGGACAGGGCAAAGCGGGTCGTTATAATGGGCTTTTACATGAATGTTTTGATGGTGGTACTGGTGCAGGCAAGTATTCTTTTGCCCGCAGCCCCGTTCTGGGGCAGTCAGGAGGCCTATCAATTAGTTTTGAGTGGATCGTTTAGAATAGTAGGGGCGAGCATTGCTGCCTATTTGGTGTCGCAGTTTACCGATGTATGGGCATTCTTAGCAATTAAGCGGCTAACTAATGGACGCTTCCTTTGGCTTAGAAATAACGGCTCTACATATTTGTCCCAGGCCATTGATACTTCAATCTTTATCACCATTGCATTTTATGGTGCAGTCCCGAATGCTGCACTAATAAATATGGTTATTAGCCAGTACCTAGTAAAGATGGGGATTACCGTTTTTAACACCCCATTTTTCTATGGCCTAATATATTGGATACGGGGCGGCAAGGCAGATTTGGCTAATAATTAAGATATATAAATAACATAACACCTTCTCTCCGGCCGAAGGTGTTATGTTTATTTACTGAGGAAAAAATAGAAGCCATACCTAAAATCTTATTTTGCAGAGGCCATCAAAATTGCCTCTGGTAATCTTAGCTGCTCTTGCCGTGACGGATGTCCTGTATGTATGTATCAGTATGGGTGCAGAACATATAATTCTCCAGCCACCCTTTCCCGAAAAGAACTGGCGGATTTATTGAAGGGCGGCATGCTGCTAGAAGAGGAAAAGAGCTAGATATATAAACATGAATTCTCCCGGCCTTTGGGCCGGGATTTTAATCACCTCGTATTTCACGCACAAGATGATAGTAATTATGT
The DNA here is from genome assembly GCA_016278505.1 of Clostridiales bacterium. GTDB lineage: Bacteria > Bacillota > Desulfotomaculia > Desulfotomaculales > VENG01 > VENG01. Next base: position 44,326 of record JADQBQ010000036.1, on the reverse strand, counting down.
ACCGCCCTTAAGTTGTGATATTTTTTCCTTCCAGTACTCATTAAAACAGATGGGTTGTCCTTACACACAGGACATCTACAGGGGAGCGGCTCTTGTAGAATTGAGCCTCTTCTTATCTTATTCTTTGCCTCTTCCACAATAAAGCTCTTAAAGGGCTTACTATAAAAAACAGTGTTATATATTGCGGCCAGCATAGGCCTTGATGAATCAAAAGAGCTAATGCCCAGCTTTGAAAGCTTAAGCATTAGTTTGGTATTACTAATACCAAAAATATGGAGGTTTGTGCCTACTATTTCTATGGCAGCCTTTACCCGGGATATGATTTCTTCCGGAAAGTATAGGCCTGCTAGGGAGCCGAGGCCGAAGCGGTCAAAGCCCATTCGGCTTATCTCTTGGGCACAGAATTTAACTGAAGCAGGATCATAGCCCTGAATTACACCTAGACACTGTACATTTGAAGGAAAATTTGCCCTTGTATATAGCTCCATGAATTCGTAGGCGTTCCCTATTGTTGACTCTATGCGCCTGTAGCTAGTACCAATTTCACTTTCCTTTGGGGGAAGCGGCATGTCGAAATGGCAAATGGTTGTTGGGCAATGGGATCCCTCGGCCATCTTTTGCTGGCGAAAGAAAACATCTTTTGGGGGTGGGGGATTTCTGTCGTTTTTTATATACCAGTAGGCGCCGCTATCAATAATTAACTTTGCCGGCTGCCGCTTAAAATCGGCAGAGCTCCAGCTATGCCTCACAGACTGCGGGCTAATAAGTAATTGGCAGTCTGAAAAATATTCTTGATATAAGGGATCACTTCTGGCCCATGACATATAAAATTCAGGCAAACCTTGGCACAACACCTTTCCAACCAATTGATTACAATAAATTATAGCTAATTAAGAAAAAATTACAATGTCAGGTGGTGACCTTGCTTGCTTTTCAAAACGGTATATGGCCCCGAGCTAGAAGCTATTTTTGTTTTTTTACAACATCATGGGCCAGCAGATAGAACTAGGCTTGCTAATACATTCTTGTCATTAAGAGACGAGAAAATGGGCTCATCCACCAACCTTGAGGATGCATTGATTTTCTTACAGTCAGGGGGTGTTGTACAAAAGCTTGACGATGGTAACTATGTGCCGTGCTCAAAGGCAAATTTCATCCTGGAATTGCTAAGGAATTTACGTCTAATTCAAAGTGGGGACCTCCCTGCTGAACACCCGCTGGACCCTTGGTATTTAGAACTCTTAAGCAAAATATTTATTATTCCCGGCAGGCCATTAGCTTTCAATCTGCACGCCAAAGTCAATGTCCTTGAAGTCCCTGTCCCCTGCAGCGAGGAAAAATTGAACGCCTGGCGCCGGGTGGCAGAGTTTATTGGGCTAGGCTTTAAGATGTTTGGGGGGTTTTGGTGCTTTTACCAGCCCGAATTAGTGCTACATATCATAGATGAGTGGGATGAAAGGGAGGGACCTATGCAAGAGTTTTTTGAGGGGCACTTTTCTATTTATCTTCCCTGGGCAACCGGAGAGGGAGAAGTTTCTCCGAGCTTAAGGCACTCCCTTGAGATTTTGGAGGAGAATGGTCATATAAAACTTCGCCAAAAGCAAGACCTTCCCAGTAAAAGCTACCTTGGGGGGCGGGAAGTCAAATGGATTGAAAGGTGTGACGGTTAAAATGTTACCCTGTCTAAATGAAAAGGGGATGTCTTTATTTTCGGTAACTGCTGATCAGCGTTTTATGATCGGGGAGGACATATTCCTTAAAACTCACTATCCCATAACACTGCGAAGGTTTAGGGATGGAAAGCCTAATAGCCCATGGACAGAAGGGGAGTTAATAAAGCATCTTACAAAGCAGAAGGGGGCTGTTCAGGGTAATAGGGTGTATGTGCTCTACGGGGCCGCGGGATCTGGAAAATCAGAGCTTATGCGCTGGATAGAGTGTAATCTTAAGTCTAGCGGTGAAAGAAAAAATCATTATGTAAGAATATCTAGGACAGAGCTGGACCCTGTGAGGATCTTACAAAAAATTCTGCATCAGTTTAGTGGTATAGGTATAGATACTAATACGGTTCACCGGTGGGATGACCTCCGCAAAAAGCCTGTCACCCTCGCTAATCACCTAGTATGGTCGGCACTCTGCCGCCTACTTTCGGATGATAGCCAAATAATTCCTCTAAGCTACAAGCTGCGGCCAATTATAGAAGCAAACCTTAAAGAGAATTTTGGTGCCATTGAGGGCCCAAGTGAAATCGGTGGGCGTAACTTGGAACTTATTTCAGTAGAAGAGCTGGAACAGCTGGCTGATCAGTGTGCTTTTCCAGTTAATATTGATTATGAGCAAATCCGCTCGATGATGGTTCATGAGATGGAGCAAATGATCATGGGCGGATTCCACTTTGTCGACGTTCTTAAGTCTGTTAGCTTTGAAGTTGCCCAAGAAACTAGTTGCCGGCCTGTACTGCTTGTTGACGACCTCGTACAGTCAATGAACCTTTATGCCTCCGATATTTTAGATTATTTTATAACTATGGAGGAAGGGTGCTGGGATATTGTGGTGGGCCTAACGCCTTCTTCTTTTGAGGCAAGTAGGCGCGGGCGTGAGTTGTTAAAGAGAATTACATACCTTGATACTTTTGACGACCGATTAATTAAATTGTGGCTAACCGACGAACAGGGGCATGAATCGTTTTTTATTAATGCAGAAAATTGCAGTGATTACGCTAAGAAATATTTATTGGAGCTTAAGGGTCAAGGGGGCTTTAGCTGTGGCCCAGGGTGCGACAGCTATGAAAAATGTCAGGCCCTGCAGTTTGACATGGCACCTGATGCTGCCCTTGCCCCCTTTAATCCTGCGGTTCTACATAGGATGTTTAACTCTTTGCCCCGGGGTAAGGGAAAGGCGCGCTATTTTATTATGGCCTTAGGAGAGGTTATTCAGAGGCTGATTTCGGGGGAAAGTCTACATTTGTTAGCCTCACTTGTTAGGCGCGAAATAGATGCAGATCACGAAGATAAACATATCAAGGTTTTAGCCGAGATTTTTTCCCCTGTGGGGGATTCTGAAGGAGATATTACTGTTCCCGGTTTAGCTATTAGTCTTTTGAGGGGAAATGATATTCTTGAGCCCGATATTAAAGTTAGTTTAGCTACCCTGGGCGATATAAGGCCCAAAGGGGGGCAAACAGAGGAAGCACCTTATATAGAAGAAGACTCCTTTGAGACCTATTATGGGCCCAGGGAGGCAATAAGAGACTGGCTGGAGGAGAATAAAGTCAATAAGGAGTTACTGCGGGGGCTGCGCCTGGGTGCCGCTCACTTTTGCCGCGAAATTGCCCAGCCCGGAAGCATTTCAAGGGAATACACTGCCCGCCCTCCTGCGGTGATTAAACGGGAGGAGGCACTAGATGGAAGCAAAATCCCCATACATCTAGAGGAAGTCGATGAATACTCCGGTATTCCATTAGAGAGGTCGATTGGACATGCTGCATACGAGCTACATTACCTTCATTTAAAAAAAAGTAAGACTAAAGAGCTGGCCTTGGACAAATTGTGTGCAGCTGGGCCATCTTATAGGGTGGCCTACAGGGCCCGGGGGCTAAGAAAAACATGGGTTAATAACTTGGGCGAAGAATTAAAAATGCCTGTTGATGAAGCGATATATGTTTTATTTCTCTTTATGATTCAGTATACTTCTCAGATTGAGGAGATACCTGCAATACTAGCACAATACCGGCTAATGTGGATAAGAGAGCGATATCCCCAAGGGCTAACAGTTGATGTTGTCGAATTCAGCCCGGAGGAAGTAGATTTCGTCACGGATGCTTTTAAGGATTGGTTTTTACTTCGGGAGAATGTTTATGATGGATTCACATTAAGTATTTTAGAAAAAAAATACTCGGGCCAAGATTTGTTTACCAAAATACAGGGAATTCAGCCTGAAAATATCAGTAGTCAGTATAAAATAAACGGGCGCCCTTTAAGCGATCTTTTATTAGGGATTAGGCAAAAAGTAAAAGAATCGCTTAAGTTGTTAAATAGTGCAAGGGTAGAGTCTTACTTGAACGAGATTTCAAGGTTGGCCCTGCTACTGCAGGATATTCAAAGTCCTGGAATGTATGAGGTCCTTTCCTCCGGGCTTGGTGACCTATCTGAAACCCTAAAAGAGCAGAATTTTCGACAGTTACCCAGTAAAAGGCAGTGCGGAAGGCTGTATAGAAAACTTACTCAATATATTGGTAATGAAATTGCGAGTAATTCCACATCTGTGCTAAGTCTACCTCCTATGCAAATCCACCATGCCTTTTTAGCCCTGTCAGAAATTGAACAGGACCCCACTATGAAAAATTTGCGTGATGTTTTGACGCTTGGTAGTGATAGCTTGGTATCTTATGCGCCAGAGATAAAAGGTGAGCTTTTGGAAATGGCCGGGGCACTGCCAGTAAGAAGTGTTGCGGGGGTAGCCCTTCAGCGACACGCAAAAAAAATATTAGTTACAGGTAAGAAGTGCTCATTTAGCGGTGCTGAGTTAATATTAGAGAATATTGAACTGGCCAGAAAATACCTATTTGTAAAAGAATATCTTTTTACTATAAATCGTGTTGCCAAACACTTGGAAAAAGATCAAATCCAAGAAGCGGTTCGGTTCTCCAAAATTATTTCTGGCCTTTGCCCGGGGGGACAGACATTGCCGGGGACTAGTGAAGATTCCTTGGCACTGGCGTCAGAGGGAAGAAATTTTCTGAGCTCACTAAGGAGATTAATCAGCCTAGATTATCATGCAGGCGAAAGCCTGGCTGAGCTTGAGGGGAAAATTAGTAGTTGCGCCATTACCCTGCAAGAGATCGATTCTAATGCAGAAGTTAAAAAGGTTATTGCGGCCTGGAGGACCCATTTATCGCGGCTGCTACAGATAAATGATTTGCTGGCCAAAGATAATCGCAAGCAATTAACGGAGAAAGTTGATGTCGCATTAAACGCCTTAAAGGATCTGGATACTAATGTAAGTTCTAATGCCTTAGCTTGTAAAGCAGTCAGGGCCCTTCGGGAAATTGCCTGGGACGATCCGTTCAGGGGGCTAAGCTACGAAGATATAATGAGCGAAATGGATTTGGGCAGGGGGGCTGCAAGAGTAGTTTCCGAATTGGCCCGCGGGGGTTACGTTGTTTTATCTGATGTGCCGATAAATGCAATTAAAGAACTAAAAGATAAGTCATCCGCACTGGCGGGGGAGATCAAACTAAATTATATCTTTAAAGAATGAAAATATAAAAAAATTATTACCTCGCCACCGGTATCGGTGGTCTTTTTTTTCTCCAAGAACAAGATAATATCCTCTGTAATTCCTACAAAACGTACGTTCCAAGGATAATTTGTCACTTTGTGGAATGTGTCGTATTAGGAAGCTATGAAACAGGCAATTAACTCTAACAAGAATTTTTTTTACCTATCCTGAGCTAAAATATTTTATTCGGAGTGGTTTAATGCAGTGGGAAAATTTACGTACTTCTTTGCTACATATTTTAGAAAACATTGATCGTCCCGCAACTTTGAAAGATATTCGAAGTAAACTCCCGGCTATCGTTGTTATTAGTGATGATGAGTTGGAGAAGATTTTAAATTCAGTGGATGGGATTATCTCTCCCGCGCCTTCCCTTTGGGCAGTAGATAGTAGAAACGCTGATTGGGGACTTCCTCCTATAGGCAATAATTCTAAAGAGGATTTAGCCCCCTTTTTGGAAAGGCCAAAAGCAATGGATAAAAGCAGGGGCAGGGACAATCCGCGGCAGGCTGGGAAGCAATCAAAAAAAAGTGGCCCCAACAAAACGAAATCCGCAAAAGGTAATGTTAATGAACTTCAGGCCCGTGAAGGTAATATTTCTATTACTAAGCCAGGGGATGTAGTTAATGATGAGGTGCGGTCCCGGGCTATCGATTTATTGGTAAAATCTTGCTCAGCCGGTGAAAGCGGAGGGTTGCGTATCTGGCGGCAAGGCCTTGAAGATATTACTCTACCTGAAGAGCTGATGAATCAGCTGGCGTGGAAAAGTGAGGGTGAGCGTTGGTATGAAGTTGAAGAGCAGGTAGGGCTCACAAAAGACAAACTGTTAACACACTTGGAAGTCGAAGAGGCAAAATACGCCCAATATGGCTTTTTTGATACCACTACCACTGGGTCTGATCTAATGGAATCTTTTCATGACCGTGCTGTAGCTGAATTTGACTATTACGATATATATAAAGAGACAGCCCTTCGGCTTTTAAGGGAAGAAGGGCTTGTGATACCTCTCAATGACGCCGGTGAGCCAGGCGCCTGGCGCCTTAGGAGCCGCATGGGCGAGGTGGTTCGCCTGCTTAATAGCTTGAGGCAGCGCTTTCCAGACCAAAGGTACTATTATGAGAGCAGCCCGCTGGCCGAAGATATTAAGTATCATGTGAGGGCCCGGCACATCCCGGCACGAGATATTACGTTAGAAAAATTTTTAAGAACAGGTACAAACGATGTTCTATTAGCCAAAGTGGAAGACAGTGCGTTATTAGAGAAAGCACGGGACATATTAAGCTACGCCCTAAAGGAAAATGATCGCACAAAATTCAGTGAGTTTCAAAGGCGCAGCTTCAAGCATATATTTGGCAAGTCCTATACTATAAATAGTGATACCAGGGATGAGGGGCTCGTAATTTCGGCCGGCACAGGCTCTGGGAAAACCCTCGCCTTTTTTGCCCCGGCCCTTTTAAAGGTCATTTTAGAAAAGGTCTTTTATGCAGAGGCAGTACTAGGCACTAAGCTACTTGCCCTGTACCCACGCACAAAGCTGGCAGAAAACCAGTTTGAAGAATTTGTTCGCTATGCCTTTCTGATCAATAGGGCATTGAAGAGTAAGGGCATTAAGAGAGCCATTACCGTAGGAATGGAATATGGTAACACGCCGTATCTTAGGGCCCACTTATCCAAGCAGGACAAGATGAAAAAGCGCAATTGGCCTTATGAAAATAACTTAGAAGGTCATATTTGCCCCTACACCACCTGCCCCGCGTGTGGTAAGCCACTATATACCCCTCTTGCCCAAGACCACCCTCAATTTGGCCAGCTGGTTTGCTCAGGCCCGGGCTGTGAGGTGTCGAATGGCCTGGACTTTGTTATTCTAACCAAAGAAGATTGGGCTGCCGCCCCTCCAGATATTCTGGTTGCCCTAACAGAGTCCCTTAACAACCGCCTAAATAGCCCTGCCCACCAAAGCATTTTTGGCATTGGCGGATATTGCAGCCCGCGGTTTGTAATGTTGGATGAAATCCACCTGCAGTCTTCCATTAAAGGGATGCAGGTGGGCTTCTTGATTCGCAGACTTTTGCAGCGCATACGGTATCACCAGTACCGTAGTGGTGTACAGGCGCGCATACAGGTAATTGGCCTCAGCGCTACCATTAGTGAGCCTAGAAGGTTCTTTAAGGACTTAACGGGAATCAGGCAGCGCATTGCGGTAGAATCACCACTTGACCCTGAGGAAATGACCATAAGGGGGGCGGAATACTTAATATTGCTACAGGCCTCCCGCAGTGGTGCGGTGCTGTCAGCTATGATTCAGGCGGCCATGTGCCTAATACATAATATGGCACAGCCCCCAGAGGGAGAGCTCTACCAGACATTTGGATTTGTTAATAGCCGGGACGTCCTTTATCGCTGGCGGGACCAAATGATGCATGCCGAAAGGCAAAACATTAATATTCCAGATACGGAAATGAACGCCCAGGGACTCCACTTTTTGCGCCACCCGGATCTCATTCGCACGAGTAAACGGCTACGGTCATATATGGTCACGCCGGTAAATGAAGACTGCCGGAAATGTTCAGAAAGTCCAGACCCAAAGTGCCCGATATACCGGGAGGGTGAGTGCTGGTGGATGATGGGGCGGAGGCGCACCCTTAAGGACCCTATCCGCTCAGTGGCTAAGTCAGCATGGAGTGGAGAGTTTGATACCCAAGATCACCTGGTGATGGCAACGTCGGCACTCGAGGTAGGCTATGACTATAATAAGTTAATGGCAGTTCTGCAGTACCTGTCCCCCCCTGACCTGGCCGGCTTTGTGCAGCGGCGCGGGCGTGCAGGCCGCTCTGTGGGGTCACGCCCCATTATGTTAAATGTATTAAGCCCGCACCGCAATAAAGATAATTTTTACTTTTATAATGATCACCTACTCAGTGACCCTAATTTTATGCGCCTGCCCCTTAATCCAAACAATTTACTGGTGCAGCGTATTCACGGTCTATATGCTGTATTTGACTGGCTGGCCTATGAGATGGCCTTGCGGGGAATAACGCGGGCCTTCTTTCCCCTGGCCAACAATGTATGGTATAAAAACTGTATAAAGTTAACAGCCGCGCCGGGTCAAAAGAATGCCTTAACCAATTATTTGTCCTGGGCACTGTGCCTTGCCGGGGCACGTGGGAAAGAAGACTTAGGAAGAGTTGTCTCAGGCCCGAGGGGCGTCCTTAGCCATGCCTTGCCCAGACTGGTTCGCTATTTATCTAAAAAAGGCCAGGGTGACGTCAAGGTTATAATGAATCACTACCTGCCCTCAGCCTTGTTTAACGACATTAACCTCCCGGAGATAGAAATAAAGTGGGGCGGCAGCAGTGTAAAGGAAAGAATAGATATAGGGCTGCAGGAGACCATGGTGGGCAAGGTAACCTACAGGTGGGAGCAGGCCATGTGGGTTCCCCCTGAATTATTGGAGAGGCACCTGCCTACATGCTATACACTGCCAATGGAAAACTACTGGCAAATAGGAAGTAAGGAGGGCACCTTGGAGAGGGCCGAGGTGCCCCTCAAGTGGCAAAGTCTGCTTATGGGGCGCAGTATACAAGATGAATTGCCGGTTTTACGCCCCCAAGGGGTATCATTGCGTACCTTCTTCTATAACAAAGACGGGAAAAGAATTAACAGGTGGGTTTATGATCCGCTACAGGATAAATTTAAGGAGCGGGGAGAGTTTGAAAAGATTGGTGAGCGGCTAAGAGTATCGCAGCGCTCCAATACCTATCCAATTATTACGTATCAGGTGCGCCTGCCCAGGCAAAGTGTAGTTTGGGACGACCAGCAAAAGCTAGGGCCACTGGCAGGTGCCATTACGCGCATAATTCCCGCCAACGATAAATCCGGGTTTATGGAGGTAACCAAAGTCACACTGGGTGCCGAGGCCGGCCTTCTGTGTGATGGCCAGCAGGTTTCCCGCCGCATTGCCTTTAGGGACAGAGAAAGAAATTTTGCGGGCCTGGGGTATAAGATGTCTACGGACGGCCTGCGGTTTGAGCTGGACCCACAGCTACACCGGCGCTTTCAGCCCAGCCAGCATCTAATGAGGCAGCTTAAAGATAATTTCTTTTTATATAAAGTCCACCGCCTGGCCCAAGAAAATGAATGGGGCAATTTCTTTGCCATAAAAAATATGCTGGAAGTACTGCAAACATGGATCGGGATCCAGAAGGATGAGGGGGAGGACTGGTGCAGTGCCCTGGCAGAGGGTAGGTATCAGGGCACCCTAAAAGAAGTACTGGATAGCTATTACCGCTTCTCCAAGGATAAAGGGGAGGAAATCATAAACCTGCTTGAAAATGAGCAGGTGCGCAGCGAGCTGGTAAATACCTGGCGCCAGGCGCAAAAAACGCCTGGCTACGAGGTGGTAAGGGATATATTGATTCACTCCCTCAAGCATGCACTTAAGAATGCCTATCAGTCTGTTGCCGGTGTGGAGGCGTTTTCCGAAATGGGGGCCTGGGCCAGGCTTTCTGTTGATTTTCCTGGCGACATTCAGCCGGTGATCGACCTTTTTGAGTACGGCATGTACGGGGCCGGCAGCATGAGGGCCGTGCAGCGCAAAATTGAGGGGCGGCCGAGAGAATTTTGGCGGGAAGTTATTCGGGCCATCCAGCACTGTCAGCTTGGGGATGAGGAAGAGTTCTTAAGGACTTTGCTCTCACTTCCCGGGGAGCACCTTAAAAATATAGGTGACCTTGTTCAAAGCTTTGCCGACAGCACTGATATTAAAAGCCGGAGAAAAATAAAGTTTGAGATTGAGGGCTATTTCCGTGAGAAACTAGGCCTAAGTCCCCTTGGGCAGCGATTAAAGGCACTGCGACGCATATTTGCTAATTCGCTAGATCTATCAGAGTTTTCCGGGCAGGTCTTGGAAAACTGGCGGCTGTTCCGAGAGGTGGATTTGTTTAGGATAGAGAGAGAGGAGAGCTGGGGGCGTGCGCTTACTACCCACGAAGTGGGTGAGCTGTTTGCCGCCCGGATTCAGGGGCGCTTACAGCAAGGGGAGGTAGCTGATCCCCGGCACAGCCCCTGGCTGGTACTGCTAAAATGCTACCAGAATCAAAAGAAGGATGATACAGAGGCGCGTTGGGCAACAATTGAAACTAATTGCAAAAAGCCATTTTACACGGTCTTGTTTGCCAACATTAAAAGTAAAAAGGACATTGAAAGGCTAATTAATATGGAGGAAGAGGAACGAATAGATGAATTAGAGGAAATATTTGATGAACACCTAGAGGGCCAACCGCGGGACCACCTAAATAGGGAAAACGTAAAGGACTTTTCTCAGGGGGCATTTGACACCGTAGAAGGCTTTTCGCTGGCCTATGTGTACTATGAGCTTCTGGGCCCTGCCGGACAGCGCACTGACCAGAACTATAAAGCAATTTTAGAAGGTTTAATGGTATCTGACAGGATAAAAAGGGCAATACGTCAGAGAGTTTTAAATACTTGCCCTGACATCTGCCCCACCTGCCTGGCCGGGCCCTGTGAGCTTGAGTCCCCTGGGCTGTCGCAGCTTATGCTTAGCCGCAGGCTGCTGAGGGAAATGCTTGATTACTGGCGCACTACTGAGAGCGGCAGTGTCGTTGAAGTTGATGCTGAAGATTCCAATACAAAATTGGCCCGTAAAATTCAAAGGGCGTTTACCCAGCGGATGAACCAGGAAGTATTACTGCGGTACAGCCTGGCCCAGCATGGAATCGTAGACCGGGCGATATCACATTTGCTGGACAGCGGGGTTACGCTCCCTACCGGAGAAACCTTTGAGGTAGAAATTTTGGGTGATGAAGAGATAGAACTTTATCTTTCCGGTCCAGAGGGACTGATTTATGAGCGGGCCTTAGGTATAAGGGGTGATCGTGCTGAGATTTTTAAATAGTGCAGTAGACATCAATTTTAATCAGGCAGTTGCTAATTTTTTTATTAACGAGCTGTTAGCCTGCCGGGGCGGCGGTGAATACACCTTTTACCTTATCAGCCCTTGGATTAGTGATGTTTCCTTTGATATGGGCGGGCGAAACATTTTTTCCAACTTATTTTCGGGCGGCCAGGTTTCTTTGCTAGATTTGATGCGAAAAATGCTGGAGATGGGTGGCAAAGTAAAGGTGGCCTCCCTCTGTGCCGGCACCGGGGAGGCGTCAGAGACTGGAACTTTAGACTTTTTGGAGCAGCTGGAAAGGTCCGATCATAATAACTTATTACAAGTTAGCCTTTTCAGTGACCTGCATGCTAAGATTTACGCCGGCCGCGCAGGGGCAATGGTGGGCTCTCCAAACATAACCCATAACGGTGTTTTTAACTATAAAGAGTTTGCCGTTTACTTTTCTGAGCAGGAAAAGGTGGAGGAGCTGGCCCAGCATGCCCATTCCATTTGGGAAAGTAACAAAAATAAAGTGGCCTTTCCGGGAATGGGGGTGTAGGCCGTGTCTTATTTGATTAAAGAATCGGGTGCCGCTGAGCCCAATAAGAGAAAGTTTTTTGTTAAAGCCAGCGAGGCCCAATTTGATGAAGTAAGAAGTTTCCTAAAGGGGCTCGGCTGGTTTTTGAGTAAAGCACTTTCCAGCTTTGACAGTAATTATGATTGGATGTGCTATGTTACCTTTACCCAGGGGCGAGATGAGAATAACTTAGAGGGTGACTGTAAAAATGCCCTTGCCAGGGCAGGGGTGGTGTCTGGTATTTCAGGTGATGGCCAGAACCCCGGGGCAGCTGTGCCGGCCGGGCGGCCAAATAATTTTGAAATAGATATCGACACCTGGGAAGAGGGCCTGCAGCGGTGGCTGGAAGAATACTTCAGCCAAATCTCCCAAGAGCAGGAAGAGCCCGTGCTGGATGTTTGTGCCGTTTACCAGCACCTGCGCCTGGGCGAGCACTTTGAGGCCGAAGACCTTATTGATAAATATGTAGCTGATGGTGGTGATCCCAGGGAGGTGGCCCGCTGGAGGGTTCAGCTTTATGCTGCAATGGATAAGTGGCCCGAGGTTGACGAAAACTTAAACCTGGCCCCCAAATTAACAGAGAATCCGATATATTCTGCCTGGAAGGCAGAGTCAGCCTACAGGGCCAGGGAATTTAAAGACGTTCTGGGGCCGGCCCACTTTGCCCTGGATAGCTTAGAAAAGCTAACTGATCGGGACGATGATGAAGAATACCAGTTTCGCCGCCTGCAGATATTGCTGGCACGGTCCTATAATCGGCTGGAGCAGCCAGAGAGGTCCATTCAGTTTTTAACTAGTTATTTACGCATTTGCTGGGCGGAGATGGATGAGCTGGATAGGGAAGATTACCTTGAAGAGCTGGAGAAAGTAGCGGGCGGCTGCCTCAACAATGTAGGGGAACAAGGCCCGGTATTACAGGTCAGGCGGGGGCTTTTCGATTTGATCCAGAGCCTTCCCAATGAGGCCGGGCGTATTATTCATGTACTGGGCCTGGAAAATATGGATGATGTAGATGAGGAAAGAGGAGGCACAGAGGAGGTAGGCAGCTGGGAAGAAGTTAGGCGCCGCTGGGACTCTGTGCACAGTGAAAGGCCCTACGAGGCTGTGGCAATTATAAAAGACTACATAAACAGCGGGCATGCAGGCGATTCTCTGCTATGCCGGGCCAGATGCCTGTTGGCCAAGACCTTCTGGGAGGATATCCGGGACAGCAAGAGTGCCGCAGAAATCTTAGAGGAGCTGCAAATCCAGGGCCTTAAGTGCGTGAGGGAAATAGAGGGCCAGGATGGCTTAAGAATATTAGCTAAGCACCGCTTTAGCCAGGGAAAGATAGATGATGTGCTTAACATTTCCGAGGAATATCTAATCCATGCCTGGCACAGTGAGGTGCTGGCCCTGCGGGGTATGGCCCTGGCAGAAAAGGGCGGCCGGGAGGAAGAGGCCATAACTTGCCTGGAGGAGGCAGAAAGCGGGGGCTTTGTGACCACAGATACACGGCGCGCACTTGGCAGTCTACTTATCGACCAGGATCCATCCCGGGCCAAGGGATATTACCTCGGGATTGTAAGGGAAAAGTGGAATGATATAGACGCACGACAAAACCTGCTACTGCTGGAAGACGATCCTAGAGAAAAAGCCTCTCTGTGTGAAGAGCTTATAGCAAAGTTGGAAACCCTAGAGGATGCAGTTGCACAGGCTGAGCTTTTTGACCAGAGGGCAGAGGCCTTATTAGAGCTGGGCGATCAGGCAGCCACCCAGGCAATCTGCGACCTAATAGAAATATGTATGGAACAAGATCAATTCGAACGTGCCTTATCTCTTTATCACCAGGCTAAGGATAATCTGGAAGAAAAGTATCAGCTGCTTGAAGTATTAGACTCGCTGGGGATAACTGAAGATGGCCAGCGAAGGGAGCAAGTGGCTAGTGAATATTTGGACCTGGCCATGCAGGAGCTAGGGCAGCCCACCCCGGACAGCAAATTGCTGCGCAGCATAGGTGAAAGGCTATTCTTTATTTCCGAGGACGCCTTTTCCATGTTTAAGGACGAATATTACCGGCTCAAGAAGCGCCTGGAGGAGAACCGGGAATTTGTTTCGGCCCAAATGGAAGATCTTTCAGACCCGCTGGAGGGCCTTACTCTCAGTGAAGATAAGCTGGTAATTGTTGGCGGCTATGCAGCCGTGCGTGACAGGGCCCGGTCTATCCTTGAGAATAGCTACTCCCTGGGGACATATGCGGAAGTTCCTCCCCACTGGGAGCAGAACTTAGGCCTCAAGCAGGTTAAGGAGCGAATCAAGGGGGCAACCATCATTGTGCAGGTGCCCCGCTGCCTTAAGCACTCAAATACTTATACACTGGAAAGCGCCCGCAAGTCTGTGGGCGCCCCGCGGCAGATCCAGGTCATGGGCAAGGGCTTTTCCAGCATTATTGCCGCTGTGATTACCTACTGCCGGCAGCGGGCTAAGGCCGGGGAGGAGCTAGAAAATATCGGCTAGCTTTGATTGGGGGGACACCTTTCTTGTTTAGCAAAGAGTTATTTCTTAAGGTGTTTAAGCAAAAAATAAGAAAGTTAGATAATAATCAGCGCCGCTCTGTTATGGCCCCGCTGTCTGAGCCCCTATTTGTAGTTGCGGGGCCTGGCAGCGGCAAAACAACTGTTTTAGCCGGCAGAGTTTTAAAGCTTATTTTTGTTGACGGCCTGGGCCCGGAGTCCATAGTGGCCACAACTTTTACCCGGAGGGCAGCAGAGGAGCTGCGGTCCCGTATCCTAACTTGGGGAGACAGTTTGCGCACTGAGCTTGGGGGGCGAAAGCTTAGTGCCCAGCAAAAAAATTTTTTAAAAAAGTTATATATAAACCGCCTTGTCACTGGCACCCTAGACAGTATTTCTCAAACCATTATGCAGGATTTCCGGGCGCCTGGTGTAGAGCCGCCGGTAGTTCTTGATCAATTTGTAGCCAAGTCTCTGCTGCTCAGGGAAGGCTTATTTGAAAGCGGGCGATACCAAAATCAAGACTTAAGGGAGTACCTTAAGAAAGTGGGCAACTCCAGCTGGTATCCATCGATAGGAGACATGGTTAGTAAAGCTAAGGATTTCAGCGACCGCTTTTTGCACGACTGTGTTGATGTAGATAAATTTACCACACAGGCGCCCGCGCACCCTGGCCGCAGACACCTGGCTGATGTAGTAAATGGATATCTGGGCGCACTGGCCCGTGAGGGTGTGATGGATTTTGCCATGCTGGAGGAGGAATTCTATGAGCGCCTGGCCGGCGGGCAGCTGGAAACCTTCTGCCAAGGGCTGCGGGCCGTGCTTGTGGACGAGTACCAGGATACCAATTTGCTGCAGGAAATGATTTATTTCGAGCTGGCCCGCAGGGCATCAGGCGCTATCACAGTTGTAGGTGATGATGATCAGTCACTTTACCGCTTTCGCGGCGCCACAGTGGACCTGTTTACGGACTTCCCCGTGCGCGTAAAGAAAGAACTTAGGCTAAGGCGTAAGCCTAAGCCTGAATACCTGCTAACCAACTATCGCTCTACCCAGTCAATTATAAAGTTTTATAATGCCTTTGCATCTGCCGACCCTGACTTTCAGCCGGCCCGGGTTAAGGATAAGCCGGAGGTAACCTGGGGGCCAAGTGCGGAGGAGGGGCACCCCGTTCTGGGCTTATTTAGGGACGACATAGAGACTTTAGCCGAGGACTTATCACGGCTGGTTAAGGATATTTTTATGGGCGGCGGCCTTACCTATAAAATAGGAAGGAAAAAGCAACGAATAAAAAGGCACCCCAGGGGCGGTGCAGTTGGTGACTGCTCGCTATTAATGGGAAGCCCTCAGGAATACAGCTCTGGGGGAAAAGAGCGTCTGCCTCTAATGCTCAGGGAAAAGTTGTCTCCAATGAAGGTATTTAACCCCCGGGGGCAAAATCTGTCCCAAATTGAAGAGGTGCAGCTGCTCTGCGGGCTAATGCTGGAGTGCCTGGATCCCGGCGAAAAGATCCAAAACGGGCCTAAGTCAAAGCTTAATAAGGGTGTTAGGGAAACCTTTAAAAGCTGGAGGGGCATCGCCCGCCGGTACATCGAAACTAACCCGGCCCCGCACAGAAAAAATAATCTGCCTGATTTTGTTAATGCCTGGGGGGGCCGTTCACCCCAGGGGATAAGTAGAAAATGGCCCAAAGACGTGCCGCTTTTAGAGCTTTGCTATCATTTATTAACCTGGGTTCCCATTCTGCAGGATGACCCCGAGGGGCAGGTGTACCTAGAGGTCATCAGCAGAACCATAGTTCAGGCGGCGCGGTTTTCGAGCTATGAGTCAAGGCTTGTACGTAATTACGACAGCCAAAGTGTATATGAGGCAATGTGGCAGATTTTTGTGCCCCTGGCCACAGGGGCAGTAGACATTGACGAGGAACTTATTGAAAGTTTCCCGCGTGACAGGCTAAGTATCCTCTCCATACACCAAAGCAAGGGGCTAGAATTTCCCTTAACTATTGTGGATGTGGGGTCGGACTTTAAGAGTAATCACCATACCCAAGCCTTTAAGCGCTTCCCTAAGGAGGCAGGGCCGACACAGAATATGGAGGATGAAACCAGGCCTTTCAGCCCTATCTCCCAGGCAATATCAAGACCCGCACTAGACAGGGCCTTTGATGATCTGTTACGCCAGTATTATGTTGCCCTTAGCCGGTCCCAGTCAGTTCTGGTTTTAGTGGGGCTAGCACCGGTACTTGAGGGCAGGGTGCTTAACGTGGCCACTGGCTGGCACAGAAAGGGAAAATGGGCGTGGAAAGATGACTTGCCAATACACTTGATTTAATGATGGGGGAGGTGTGTGTATATGACTTTACCGATTCGCCCGCCTGTATATAAAATGCCTACATACAGCCTTACCGGTGATTTATTGTCTTTTTTGCGCTGCCGCCTGCAGTACCGATTTCTAAATGGCAGCTCACTGCCCCCCTCCCGGCCGGTGCAGCTTTGGTTTGGTAATTTTATTCATGGTGTTCTGGAAGAGGCCTTCCGGCGCGCGGACCAAAGCGGGGTGCTGCCGCCCTGGCCGGAAGATGATATCATAAACATCTGTGATCTAATTGAGGCCCGCCTTGCTGCCCAGGGTAAGTCGCCGCGCAACCAGGATATTAAGGATTTAGCCCGCGTGCGTGCGGCCGCCGCAATAAATATTCTAGGGCCTGACCTTTTTCCTATCATAGAGCAGGCGGAGGTGCGCCTGCAGGGGCTGCGCTATCTGCCTAAGGGCGGGAGCATAGAGCTGCGCTCTGACTGCTTTGAGGTGCAGGGTGTAGTAGACGTTTTAACGAGTATATCCCTGGGCCGAAAATCTAGAAAAAACAGGCTGGTTGCTACAATTCAGGAGGTAGTTCCCGCGCTCCCGTCACGGGGGGAGTTTGAAATTATTGTTGATTATAAGGGCATGCGGCGCCCCTCTATTAAGAATAAGCTCTGGGAGCACCTGGAGTGGCAAATTAATACTTATGCCTGGCTCCGCGGGGAGCAGGCCCACAGCCAGCCCGTTGCTGCCGGAGTGCTGATTTTTATTAATGAGCTGGCTCCCAGCAAAGATGACCTAGAGGCACTTCTGGGTGAGGTAAAGTCCAAAGGTACAGATGTAATGCCCAGCGCCCAAGAGATTAAAAGGCTAAAGTCAAAAATAAAAGATCCCCTTAAGGTGCTTTCTGAGGAAACCCGATTAAGCAGAGCACTTAGGGTAATACCCATTGATCCGAAAGCTGTGAGCAAATATTGCCGGGAATTTGACCGTGTGGTTAAGGAAATAGAAGAATGTGTTACCCGGGAGACTCAAGCCGGGGCCATTATGAACAACTGGGAGCCGCCCGATGATAGTGATAGGGATGAGGACACGTGCGCGGCATGTGACTTTAGACATTTTTGCCAAAAGTCTCCCTTTGGGGGGGCACCATTCGCGCCTTAATTTAAAGGTAAAAAACTTATAAAGTAGAAATTATTTATCTGAAGGGTGAGGAATTTGCGGGGTTTTGTAAACTAGGTTGTTTCACCCCGCTTAGCGTCTATATTTACATATGTAATTTTGTGCTCACCATTACGGGGCGGCATGCAGGGATAGCCCAAAATATGTAGACACCAGGAGGTCAGCATGGTCAGGACTTTAGTTATAACTTCATGTACAGGAGAAAAAAAGGCTAAGCCATATAATCAATTAGTAAAGGAAAATTTTTTGAGCCCTGGCCAATTGCGGGAGCGGGAAGCAGAGCTTAAGCACCTTAGCTGTCCTGCTGCAGAAATGTATACAGGGGCCCAACACCTTCGGTTAATGGAAGGTGTTTCTATGTTAAGAGAGCATTATGGCAGTGATGTAGTTAATTTGGGGATTGTTTCTGCTGGCTATGGCCTAATTTCAGAAAATAGGCCTATAGTGCCCTATGAGGTAACCTTCAATGACATGACGGCAAGAGAAACTGTAGAATGGTCTAGGTTTTTGAATATCCATAGTGATCTGTCAGAGTTTATAAAAGGCTATGATTTAATTTTCTTTTTACTGGGAGATAAATACCTGCGGTCACTGGAACTGCCCTTAGGCACTATTGGAAAAGGTCAGCAACTAATTTTTTTATCTAGCAAAACCAGTAAAAAATTAATACCAAATGAAAAGCCGTATTATTTTATTGAGGTTGGCAAGAAAGAGGCCTCTTCATTTAGCTACGGCCTGGTGGGCCTAAAGGGATTCTTGTTTAAGCTTTTAGCCCAGGAGATAGTGGTGGAGGGTGAGGAGTTATTAAATAGAATTTACAGTAATCCTGAGTGCTCCCTTGATTTGCTAGTTAAATATCGTAAAAACAGTAATGCCGAAGAAGTGGTGCAGCAGTCCTTATTCCCTAAAGTAGAGAAAGAGCAAAATAAACGACCTCAAAAAAAAGATAAACCCAAAGTAGACTTTTGGGTTCCCGAGGAGCAATATGCAAAAAATTACGGTCATTCAGTAAAGTATTTCATACCTGAGTGGGATGACAGAGTGGATCCTGAATACGACTTTTTGACGGATACCACAGTGAAGGGCCGCGATACACACTTACATGACGTTTATGCCCACGAGATATACGATGATCCAAACTATGACGGAATACTGGTATCTAAGGTGAAGGTGGAGGAGAGCAAGAAAAAAAAGGCTTTGATTGAGGAAATGGGCCTACAAAGGTTTTTGCGCTTTGATACAAATAGACCCGTAATGGGTGACTGCGGGGCCTTTGGCTATATTGAGGAGCACGAGCCACCTTATCATACTGAGGAAATTCTGGACTACTATGAGCGCTTAGGCTTTGATATAGGCGTTTCTATTGACCATCTAATTGTGGGTGATTTTGCAAAGGACCCGGAGGAAAGGAATAGGCGCTTCAAAATCACTCAGGATAATGCCAGAGAATTTATCGATAAATATAAGGACGGGAATTATTCATTTACCCCCTCCGGGATAGCCCAGGGATGGGATCCAGATTCCTATCGTGAGGCTGTGGTGTCCCTGATAGATATGGGCTATGAGCACATCTCCCTTGGCGGGCTGGCCCGAACCCCGACCAAGCAAATCTTAGAAATTATGAGGGCCATAGCACCTATTGTGCCTGAATATTTGCGTATCCACCTTTTTGGGGTGGCAAGGCTTGATGCAGTTGAGTCTTTCCGTAAGCTCGGTATAACCTCCTTTGACTCCGCCAGTCACCTTCGCCAGGCTTGGCTCGGCTCAGGAAGCAACTACTTTGCAATGGACGGTAATAAATATGCGGCAATTAGAGTGCCACCAGTAGATGGCCATAATGTCCGTGTCCGGAAAATGATAAATGAGGGCCGTGGCACCGAGGCTCAATTCAAGCTGTTACAAAATAACGCCTTAGAGGCACTTCGTAAATATGACAGAGAAGAATTAAATGTCGAAGATACCCTACAGGCTGTCCTGGCGTATGATAGCCTCATTGGAGATAAGCGTGAAAAACATATGGAAATGTATAGGCGGGTTCTAGAGGACAGGCCGTGGAAGAAGTGTGACTGTAAAATATGTAGGGATATAGGTATAGAAGTTATAATATTTAGGGGCAATAACAGAAATCGGCGGAGAGGGTTCCATAACACATACGTGTTTTATAAGCAGTTTAAAGAAAAATGTCCTAATTAAAGGCCGGAGATTCCGGCCTTTTTGCTTATCTACCAATATTACCTCCGCTTATATTGTTAAATTTTGATAGGCAGTGCAGGAGTATCGGCAAAATGTAAAGAATTTGTGGTAAAAAATACATCCTAAGTAATGTCTCGGGTCAGGGGGGATTCATTTATTGCAGTCAGTGTCAGAATACGGGCAAAAGTTGAAAATATACGGGAAAAGTGCAATTGCAATGCTTTCGGAGTTACACTACCAAAAAGGTATAAAGTCAAAAAACAAAAAATTTGAAAATGCTGTTAATAGAGTGGACCAAGTTGTGTATGATAGAACCAATGATATTAGAAAAACTATTAATTCTCTAACAGAAAACTTGGATTGGGCTAGCTTTAATATTGCTTTTTTCGGTGAAACTAATGCTGGAAAAAGTACGATTTTAGAGGCCCTCACCGGGGGTGACGGGCAATCTATAGGTGAAGGTTACCCAGATAATACAAAAAAATTAACTTCTAGGGCTTATGAAAACATCAATTTGCTGGACATGCCCGGGATTGAGGGCGAGGAATACAAATATAAGCACATTATACAAAGAGCTGTAGAAAAATCACACGTTGTCTTTTATGTAATTGGCACAAACAAAGAGCCAGAGGAAGAAACAATTAATAAAATTAAAAGCTTTCTCAAAGACAGGGCTAAAATCTATGTCATTATTAATAAGCGGAATAAAGCCACTGCCTATAAATACATGAGAAAAGAACTGTGTAACGAGCACGTATCAAACTTATCTATTAGGGTAGAAGAAAAATTTAAAAGTATTTTAGGAAAGCAATATGCCGGATGTCTGTGTGTTCATGGTCTGTTCGCATTCGTTTCAAAGGGCAACCTCTCAAGGGAAGGTTTTATAAAAGATAAGGAAAAATGTATAGAAGTTTTTGGCTCCGATGCCGACACTTATGAGTTTAGCGGGCTAAAAAACTTGGAAAGACTTATAAGGCAGATTAGTACTACAGGCTATAGTGAAATTTTAATATCAAACACCTATGAGTTTTTGACTGCCCTTGAAATTGCTACGTCTCAGCTTGTTGGTGTAAAAAAAGATTTTGATTCATTGCTGAAAAAACTCGATAGAACTTTTAGGCATGCTAATAAGGCGACCAGTGATCTGATTACGAAGCATAGAGAATCTTTAATCTTCTTGATTGAACAAGAAACAGATAATCTGAAACACCAGTTAGTTGCTGACGTTTACGGTGGGATAGATGAAGGTTACAGCAAAACAAAATATAAACAGATAATTAAAAAACAGATGGATGAAATGACATTGCGTTTGAAAGAAAGGATTGACAGTGAATCAAAGGAAATACAGTCCGAGGTCGACCAACTCCTTCAGGATTTTGATACCCGTATGGAGATCAGTTTGAAATTCTCTATACTAGCAGGGACCGTTAACATTAATCAAATAACTGACAAACTCCACATTGGGCTTAAATATGTGCTGCAGCAGATTGTGGACCTAGGTTTGGACCTGCCACTTGTTTTTGGAGCAGCAAGAAAGCATTATATTTTGGGAATTGCTGCAGGTATTTGGGTAGCATTGAAAAAAGTACTTAAGGTTTTTTTCAGAGACCCAAAAAAACGGAGACACGAAGCTAAACAGCAGGCTTATTTTGAAATAACAAAATCTATAAAAAGCATGAAAAAAAAGCATGTAGCGGATATCAATAAAAAATTTGAACTAGTAGAATCCGATTTGCGCCGCCAATTTACAAAGATACATGCTGATAATGATAACTTATGGAAACTGAGTGACCTATTAGGCCAACAGATACAAAGGCTAGGAGAAATAAAAGCCACAGTCAGTACTGAATTAGCCAGAGAAGTGTTGGGTGATGAGGTGAGACGAGCGTATATCGATTTGCAATTGGGACAAATGGCGGTTATTGGCCTGAATATTGATAATAAAGACCTCTCAATTTTTAGACTGCCCCACGCCAATGCCTATAAATCTAAAAGCCACTTCATTTCCAGCACTAAACATACCCACACTGGTGATGGAGTGCTTGTTACGAGTGGCAGGGATAAGTTTACGAATAAAGCTTTGTGTGTCTTCCAAGAGGTGTCATCTATAAGAAGATCAGAAAGGGGCGGGACAGGTGCTCAAGGATTTTTCGGCAGACAAATCAGACACAATAAGAAAATTAAAAGAATTAAAGGACCTACTTGGTAAAATTGAACACGAGTTTGACGTGGATTTTAAAGTGATAAAAGAAAAGGTCAATAGTTCTATACAAGCTCTGAATAATGAACGGTTTTCTATTGCCTTCTTTGGGTCCTTTTCAGACGGAAAGTCTACCGTTTTATCTGGGTTAGCTAAAAGGTTAGATGTTGACATAGCGCTTCAGCCAAGTACAGAAGATATTAATAAATACCCGTATAAAGATGACTTGCTTATTATCGATACCCCCGGATTGTTTTCCGAAAACCAAATGCACAGTGAAAAAACTAAACGCTATATTTCGGAGGCTAATGTAATAATTTATACAGTGGATCCAGGCAACCCCTTAAAAGAAAGTCATACCGATATTTTAAAATGGCTATTTTCTAGTTTAAAAAAAATAGATTGTACCATCTTTGTGGTTAATAAAATGGACGAGGTGGCAGACCTTGATAATGATTTAGATTTTCAGAACAAGTGCAAAATCAAAAGAGAGTCTGTAATTACCAAAATAAAGCATAGTGTTACCATAGAGGACATCCCACCAGTAGTATGTGTATCTGCTAACCCCTTTGAAAGGGGTCTTGACTTTTGGTTCGAAAGAATGACTGAGTACGAAAGACTGTCCCGAATCAATGAATTAGCTAAAATATTAAAAGAATTTATAGAAGAGGCCAAGGAAAATCTTTCTCTAAAAACCAGTGTCAGTATTACTAGAGATGTGGTATTACAAGTGAAAAAACAACTAGAGGAGATTAAATATCATGTTCAAAAGCATATTGAAGTTCTAGAAAATCAAATCCAGTGTATGCAAAAAACAATTTCAACTATGGAGAAAAACATAAAACTAAGTCATAGTAAAATACAAAATGAAGTGATGAACCTTCGTAACGATGTCTTGCATGCAATTGATGGTGCCAAAGATGAAAAGTCTTTAAGAAAAGTCATAGATGAGAATGAAGGCAAAGAAGGGTATGTATTAACCCAAAAAATTGACAATATCATTAATTCTTATACGGAAGATCTTTTTGAGCAACACGAAAAAGAGATGAGAGACCTTGAAACTTCAGTGAACGAAACTCAAGGTGTTGGCGGTGATGTGGCAAAATTTGCTTCTAAATTCAGTAAAGCTTTAGGGGACAAATTAGCTGCTCAATCAAAAAAAGATTTAGGCGACCAAATATTAAAGATAAGAGATGCCGGTGGAATTAAAGTAAAGTTTAGGCCTTATGGGGCTCAGAATTTAGGTGATAAATTTATTAAATTCGGACCGGTCCTACAAGCAGTGCCGGTTGCCCTTGATGTTTTAGGTGAAATAAAAAATATCCGTGACGAGAACAAGTTTAATAAAAAAGTCATTTCAGTTAAAAAAGATATTGATGCGGTATTTCATGAGTTCTCCAAAAAATTCACTATCCAAGAATACATTAAGTTATATAATCCTAGATTCATTGAAACGAGAAAGGTATACGATAATATCTATAGCGCAAAGGCAGATGCCGAAGAAACCTTAAGCAATATTAAGAATACTCTCAGATATATAGATTCATTTATAGAATAGATTTCACAGTTAAGAAGAGTGGGTGTACCACTCTTCTTCTGTTTGGCAAACTTACGTTCCAAGGAATTCGCAATCCAATGTAAAAATACAGAATATAGGCAAAAAGTATATAAAAGTAGACCAATGGAAAATTATGAAGCTTACAGGGAAATACTGGTGATAGTTGCCCTTTTTGTTTCGGAGGTATGACCATGAGATTTGACCTGCACTTTAGGCGGGATGTAATTAATAAAATTGAAAACGTTGTAAGTGATATTAAGGATTGGAACCAAGAAACAGCGGCCGATGTTAGTGAAATAGAAAAAATGGGTGACTTTGTGGGCTTTTTTGAGCACTGTGCTACGCCTGACAGACCCTTCAGCATAGGTGGGGCAGATGGGTCAGGGGAGTTTCCCATTGCCACTTATGGTGATTCCTATGTTTATTTGGTCACGGCCCTTACCAAGGTGTTTAAAGCTTCTGTGCCAGAATGTCGCCTTCGGGAAATAGACGTTCCCAGCAGTAATATGGCTGAATTACTTTGGGTCCCTGAGGATAAAAAGGAAAGAGACAAAAGGTATGATCAATTTTTTAGTAATTTGGCGGGAATGCCGCTTAGAGAGCTTATAACTAGCTCGGATTATATAAATTTGCGGCGGGATTACACCGGGCGCCTCACTACCCCTGAGGAATTAATTGACCTTATGATCAGGCCCGCAGCCCATGATGCAAGCAATGTACGCATTCAGCTTATGACCGCAGCAGAGGTATGCACGATTATAAGGGCACTGAAATCGGGCACTGCGCCTACATACATGCTGGCTGACACCACCTTAACACTTCCGGTAATTCAGCAATGGGGGTGCCTCTTTTTTGAGCTTGCCAAAAGGTGCTGCTGTAAGCTGGCCCGTGAGAGTGGGGTGGCCTTTTTTGCGATTTCAAAGTCACATAATATTCCGCATATGGATCAGCTAGCGGAAATGATCAAGGAAAAGGGTGGCACTGAGCACTGGTATATGCGCATACCAACAGAAAAATTTGGCGGGTTTAGGCCAGAATTCCTCGGGGCCAGGGGCATCCCCCCTGTGGGTGGTATTACATACATTTTTCGCCTGCACCGAACCACCCCTCCTATGCGCCTAGACATGGACATAGAGTACTGGAAGAAAAACATTAACAGCCCGGATAAAGAGCTCATGTTACAAAGGGAAAGGCAAATTTTTCGAGACCTTGACTTTGCCTCTCACGATCAAAGGAGTTATGGGTATCCATATCCCATAAAGGCCAGCCATAACCATGTTAGTCTTACCCAGGCAGAAAAGGCGGCCCTAAGAGGACAGATAATAGATGCTGCAGAGAGGATAGGCCTTAAGCGCAGGAATTTCATGGATGCCAGTATGCTTACAGGCCACCGTTAAGGGGGAGTAAAATATGGAAAATATTATTGAAAAGCTGGGGCCTAAATTCGGGGTTCTTTCAGAGAGTGATACAGCACAGCTTAAAGTAATGGCCAGGAACGAGGACGTTGCGGTAGGAGATTTATTTATCTTGCCCTCTACACGGGGGGTAGAAAGGTTTTATATTTTTAGGACTTCCCAGTATGCCAATGTCCTTAACCGAACAATAAGCATGGAAGACGTGGCGCGTAGTAAGTTAACCATGCCCGACTCATACCTGTCCGACGACCTTAATGATGAAAAGTTAATAGAGCTCCGGGGAATGCTTTTGGGATATGCGCAGCGGGAAGATGACGGTAAGTGGGGCTTTCACCGCCCCCGGAGGCTGCCAGAGCACCTTACGGATGTATTCCTTATAGATGAGAGTAATGACGGGGTAGTGCGGGAGCTGCTTTCCTCTCAGCTAGGCGAAAAGGGCATATTTATGGGCTATTTGCTGGCCGGTGAAAAGGCGTTATCCGATGTCCCGGTATATATGCCACCGCATGCCATATCCCATCATATTGGAATTTTCGGGCGCACGGGCTGCGGTAAAAGTAATCTAATGATTGTACTCATTGAGTCGATGTTTAGATACAATCAGGAAATCGAAAGTGCAGGAAGTGGTCAAAAGGTGAGCATGCTGGCCATAGACCCGCACGATGAATTTTGCAAGTGGCCCTCGGGTGATAGGGGCGGGATTGAGGAGATTACCGGAAAATACGGGCCCGGCGAGTGGGACGGGCTGGCAGCACCATTTTATTATTTGACTGCCAAGGACTCTGTTAGTGAGCGTGGGCAGCAAACTATATCTCTATCCAGAGCCGATATTGTACCTCAAGACTTATTTAGCATTATGGAGTTTTCAGAGCAGCAAATAGCCTTTGCCCATCAGTTTTATTCTAGGCACGGAGAAATGTGGATCACCCGCCTTTTGGCCGGGGAGGTAAACGAGGAAGAGGGCGGAATGGAAGGTGCCCAGTTTTTACCTGGCACCATAAGTGCCGTAGAAAGGCGGGTCAATTTCCTGCGCCGCGGCCAAACGTCGGTTTTTACCCCTTTTGACCCAGAATTTAAAGATGAATACAACTCTCTTTTGCCAGAGATTGTTTGTGCCTTAGAGTCCGGGCGAATTATAACAGTGGATACTACGTTAATGAATGAAATGGAGCAGTTTCTGCTGACCACCGTAATAGCCCGTACACTGTTTATGCTTAGAAAGGCTGTTAAGTCAGCAAATTCCATCGGGTCCCTAGAAAGGGAAATCTCCCTATCCTTAGGACATGACCCTGATAATAGGGCTACCGGGATGCAGTCATTTGCCGGGGCAATGATAGATGCACTTAACAGTGGCAAGCTGCCTTATATCAAAGGTGAAAGGCCAGCACGGGTTGATGAGCTGCCCTTTATAAATGTAGTGATAGAAGAGGCGCCAAGTGTGCTCAACCCTGACAGGCTGCGCTTTGGCAGTATCTTTCGTGACATTTCCCGCCAGGGGAGGAAATTTGGCATCGGCCTTACGGTTATCAGCCAGCAGGTATCAGCCATTGACCAGGGTATCCTAACTCAGCTTAACACCGAAATTACCCTGGCACTTGGCAATGAGGCGGAGCGGCGGGAGGCAATTCGTAACGCAAGTGCTGACCTTTACGGGTTTGAAAAAGAGCTGCAGGTAATGGGCAAGGGGCAGGCTATTTTAACAGCCAGCTACAAAGATGTTCCACTGCCGGTGCAGGTACCACTGTTTGAAGAGATGGGTTTTCCATCAAAAAGTTTTAAGAAAAGGTAGGGTATCGAATTGACATTGAAAGGGGTTACAGTCGGCTATGTTTATAGGGATGAACACAAAGACATTAAAAGTTTTTATCTAATATTTTAAAGGATATTTTATTTTTAGTTATAAATAAGCTCAAAGAGTAGTTGAACTGGAAAGATGTATACTAAAGTCGGAATAACCGATATATGGGATTAATCAGATTTTATTTTTCCTTTTAAAGTAGGGTAAGTTATTGGTTTTAAGGTTGAAATAAATTTTGGATTACAAAGTTTAAAAACAAAAAAATGTTGGAGGCCCCAATGTCTAGTGGTCAGGATATTTCAAAACAGGTTTATAAGTTCCAAGAAGGATTAACAAAACTCGCATTAATGTCTTCTGGTGTTCCAGAAGACCAGGTTTTTTGGCCAGTTAGCCACAAGCCTGATGGTGTGTCTGTTGATGTTGATGTAGTAATTGGTCTTAGTGAGACTGAACCAAACAAAATCATTAGTTTAAAACATATTACATCAGGGAAAAACTCTGAAACACAATTTTGGCGTATGGTCCGGGAAGTTATTGATACTAAATCTAATGCTCCAAATAGGATTAATATTTATAATATAATTTTTGATCATTCTATTAAAAAAAATCTATCTAAGATTCTTGGGGGATTGTTCGATGGTCAGTTGATAGTTGAAGATAAGAATTATGGACATGAATTAATAAAGGTATGCTATAACTATACTAAAGTTAAAATGATGGGACTTGGTGATGAGGCAAGTTGCAAAAGTTTAGAAGACTCATTAAATAGTGACTCCCTTAATTATGATCCGCATTTGGCAATTTTATTTAATAAATTTAAAATTGACGTACAAAAATGCTTAAGTAAAAATCATTACAGTCAAAACACTTTATGGCCTTTGATTAAAGAGTACCATAATAGGCAAATAGATGAAAAAAAATCCCGTATAACCTCCTTAAAACGCGGCTTGGCTAAGTTTTTGATCTTCGATGAGGATTGTAGACGAAAGGTCTATAATTACCTTCAAAGTGGACAAAAAATAAAAAATCTCCCAGAGTACCTTGAAGTTTTGGAATTGGTATGCCATACGATTGGCGGTTTTAGCGTTAAGGATCCCGATATTATACGATTGTTTGATATTATGTCTAAGTCAGAAATAGAAGGTTTGATCAACGCTATTGATGCGGAAAAAACAAAAAAAGGCGAATCCATTCTTGCTAGGATGACCAAACTTTATATTGATCCGATTAGGCAGGTAGGAAATGTGAAGAATTTCTATCAATACATTTATGAAAATTACGAAACCTTGGTTAAACCTGAAGGAATGATTAATGCACTTCGGGATTGTCAGAAAGATCCTTTGGGAATGTTAAGTGCGCATGTAACAAATGGGAAGTCTAAAACTTTATGGGTGTTTACCTATATGATGGAATTGATTAAAGCAATGGGTAAAACAAAACAATCCTACGGTTTGGCTTTATTAGGAAGAGATACTGGGTATTCCTATGAGATTGGCACTATCGGGGGTACAGTAATTACCCCTTGGGTTAACCTTGAAAAAGATCTGGATAAAAGTATTTTAGATGCCATAGGCACTGTTTTTGCTGCTAAATTAAAAACTATTAAGAAAGAAAAGTTGCCCGAATTAATGCAGCAAATACAGCAAGGTTATATTGACACATATATTGAGAATAAACTAATACCATACAGATTATATGATCCTATTGGTATTCTTTTTAAAAAAGAGTTGAACAAGGAAGGCATTTCATATATAGATATTCCTGCCTATCCAAGTTGTCTCAAAGAATACTCTAATGCAAATGTTGGTGCAACTTCGGAGGTTGTTGAAATTCAGACTCATCCTCCAGCAATTGTATTGTGGCAATCACCAAATAAAAACCCAAGAGATAAATGTAAGGAGTTTTCTGGCAGAATAGCTATGCATATTAATACATGGAACTCTAAATCTCAGGTTTTTGAAAAAAGAAACATCAATGCATATATGATACTTGATGGAAAGTGGTCCGATAAGGATATTCAGGAGTTGTTGCGTTTTGGGTTTAACAATGTGTTTTACGTAGATGAAATTCCTAAGTTGATAGATGAAATAAAAACGTTGGTTCCTGAAGATATTTCACCTTTAATAGAAAGGGTTAATGCGGTTGCTGCGGAAAACAGGACAAAAAAGACCGTGCACCCTATAATTAAAAAAGTATCCAGTAAGCTTTTAACCGATTTTGATAGGCGCAAATTTCTGGATAGTCTAAATGAAACTGAGTTTGAAAAATTAATGTTGCATTGTTATAGTCAGCAAGGGTTTTCTGGAAAACTAACACCAGTTACTGGCGACGGTGGCATTGATATAGATATGTTAGATATATCCAAGGATGGAGAAAGATGGCTAGTGCAATGTAAAAAGTATTCAAAAAATATACCTATTAGAGATATACGTGATTTCATGGGCACTCTAAGTCGTGAAGGTGTTAAATTTGGTGTTTTTGCTGCAACAAGCAATTTTACTTCAGGTGCTGATAGAGACATTAAAAAAGCAAAGAAAAAAGCAGGAATTGAGGTGATACTTCTTAATAGGGAATCTATCTTAGAGAAAATGAGAGACGTTTATACAGTTCCAGAAGTAACTTATGATATGGTATTGAAAGTTAAGTTTGAGTGGTAGGTTTTCAGAGCGGCCAATTAGAGTCATTTGTTTGCTTTTCAATACATATAATTTAAGTGCCAAAGGTTACTTATAACTGAAATGAGATCTGCATGAGGACTATTTAGTTGCCGATTCCAAAATGGAAGAGGTTTCTCAAGGTGAGTTGTCCCTATGGATTTTCTTATATAAGAACTTGAATCAGAGGAATCTGTTTTTAGATTCCATAAAGTCTTAAGCACATTCGGGTTACCCAAACCAAAGGTGTGAACTGCTAAGTCTGATACCTCCTCTCGGACAGTACTAACAATTTGTTTAATAAACTCTCCATCCCGTGCCCTAGGAACTAATCCACCTATAGCAATACCGTCAAATCCAGCACGGGCATATTCACGGGCACACTCCCGGGCTGACTTCTCGTCCCAGCACTGTAGGGAGGCATATAAAAACAGCGATTTAGAGCGTTTTTGCTTTAGGGCATAGAAGGCATTTTTAATAGTTAATTTCTGCCTGCGCCGGGCCTCAGCCTTATCCATGCGGGGGGTAATAATAAAGTCCAGGGTAGCAGCCAAATCTGCGTGCTCTTCCTGAAATTCTATTACCTGCAGCGGGTGTATCTCTTCCCCGTCTTTAGTTTTGATGCTGGCACAGTCTTTGTGCTCTGCTATTTGTACTCTTTCGAAAAGGCTGGCAAAGCCGCCGGAGTCAATAAACATAGGCATGTCTGGCCGCTCTTTCATTTTCTGTGCATAGTGGTAGCTTACCATTATGCACTGGGAAAGTCGCTTTAAGTATGGCTGGACAAGCTGGTCTAGTGGGTATTTTTCACCAAAGGTGGTAACTGGGAAAAATGTTGGCGTGTGAATCGACCCCCGGGCTGTTTGAATAACTCCCTGGCGGCGCCCGTTTATTTCCTGGTAGGTATATTTAGACATAGCGCCTACCCCCTTTTCTTTATTCTTACGTGAAATTATTTTTATGCTAGGTCTGGGCCCGGACCCTTTGGGTGCCAACATTGACTTTGTCGGAATTGACCTTATAGCCCGCAGTTCTACCAGATGTGGAAAACCAAAGGCTGGGCAGGGCAGACCTAAGAGAATGGCTTTTATCTTCCTTAATTTTTTTGATCATAGTACAAACGTGCCGGTCCTTTAAAAAGTACTTAACGGCCAGAATATGTTTGCAGTCCTGCTGTCTGCTTTCGAAATCTTTGCAGTCACAACTAAAACTTTCGGTGGATCTGCTAACGACATGGTCCTCTCTACCACCTGTTACAAAGAAAAACTTCCCCTCATGACCCCGTATTCTTAACTCCATAGACCTTCTAAGCCGGTAGGGGCAGATATCAGTTTTTATTTCTTTCGCTTTTATATTGGTGGGCTTATGGTTTTCTTCGGTGTAGAAAAATATTTTTTCGTTTTCCGCTACTTCTTTTGCACCGGCGATTATCTTTTTAGCCAGCTTTTGCCCTATACCCTGAACCTTAGTTAAATCTTTCGGCTTTAGCGTAGATATCTTTTCAATAGTGTCATACTCACACCCAATTAGCTGCCTGGCAATTTTACCACCAACGCCGGGGATGTAGGTTAAGTTTACACCCTGATTGTCAATCTCGTAGTAAAGCATTGCCGAAATTCTTCTACATAATTGCCCGGGGGAATTAAGGCTGGTATTTGTTTCAGCATCATCAATAGTATTTGACTCTTCTTCGTCAATGGCCTGAAGAATAGCAGACATACCATCTAAAAGCCTAACTACACTATCCTTTAGCGCATCTATGTCAGCTGCATAAATGTCAAAAGTTCTGGCCAGGACTTCTTTGTCCATATTGTTTGTTAATGCATAGCAGATGGCTGCCATTTTTACTGCAGCCAAAACCCGAAGGGAAGAGGGGCACTCATCACTGGCCCTTTGCAAGTTCTGAAGGGATAATTCCAATAGCCGGCCTGGCGCCGGCTGGATAATGTCCATTAGATAATCTAAGTCCTCATAGTTGGACGGCAGTGCTGGGCTGCAGTCCTGAGTTAATGATGCTATCAATAATAGGTCAAAAAAGTATGGGCTTTCAATTTTCACATACAGGTCTTTGATTAGCTTAACTGATGATGGTAAGAACATGAGTCTAACAGCAAGCCGCCCCAGCCTAGTGGGCTTTAAGGTTCTAAATTCGTTACCCTTGCTATCTTCTTTATATTTTATTTTTACCATGTCCGTTCTGACCAAGATGTTTGTAATCTTTGTTATATTAGCCCCGGGGTGCTGGTGCTGGTAAAGCGTTAATGGTAAAAAGCCGTGCTGTAGGTGCTCTCTGGTTTTGGAGTATCCGGCAAATAGCTCTATTAAAATTTGCTCGGCCATTGCCCGGGAGGATGTCAGCTGTGACGATACAGGCTCACAGTCTTCATTAATATATTGGTCTGCCTTCCCGGCCCACTTGGGCAGGAAAAGAACTACCTCTCCCTCCGGGTCTAATCCTGGGCGGCCGGCCCTGCCGGCCCGCTGCATAAAGCTCCATACTGGCAGGGGGGAGAACCCGGTGCCGTCAAAGGAATATGAGTCGAATATAATCACCTGCCGGGCAGGGAGGTTTATTCCCATTTCCAGCGTAGAAGTTGCCACCAGAACCTCTATTTCACCTGACCGAAAGGCATGCTCTACCTTTTTCCTGTCTTCATGTTTGAGGCCGGCATGGTGGTGCAGTGCCCTTAGCCCGCTTTCCCTGAGGGCCTGGGCAAGGGACTGGGCCCGGGACCGGCTGTTGGCAAAAACTAGTGATCTTCCCCCTCCCTTTGCGCAGGAAGTCACCTCATTGATTAGTAAGGGGAGTTTTTCTTGCACCTTAGAAAATCGTAAAACCCTTTTTGCCAGTGGCACTTGCCTCCACTTGGATGAAAAGTGTACCCCCTGCAGCCAGTCGGATAGCTGGCTTACATTGGACATGGTGGCTGATAGCCCTAATATCCGGGCAAAGGGATTTAGCCGAACCAGTCTAGTTACGGCCCCCTCTAGCCGCGGGCCGCGTCCGGGGTCATTTAGCAGGTGCAATTCATCTACCACCAGCAAGTCAATCTCCGGAATCCACCGCCAGTGGGTGCGCCAGTTGCGCAGGCACATATCGAGTCGCTCCGGTGTCATTATGTATATCTGTGCAGACTTATAGCTACAGGGCATTTTGCGTGATTTCCCGCTGATAACGTCGCCTGTAAAAAGGCCTATATTAGTTCCAGGAAACTGGTCTTTCCAGGCCTCAAACTTTTCATCGGCAATAGCCTTTAAAGGTGTTAGGTATATGGCACGGAATCCCCGCTCAAGACATCTTTCCATGGCATACTCAGCAAGGAATGTTTTGCCTGACCCGGTGGCCATATTTAATAGGCAGTGAAAGCCGGTTTCTAAAAAGCCGTATTTCATAACTTCCTGCTGGGGTGGAAACAGATTTTTTGCTAACATGTGATGACTCCCCTGATGCAAACAATTATGCGTTTAAACGATGTATTTGTTTGCCTAAATACCTACTTATGCAATATTATAGTATGTATTAGGGGCCAGGTCTAACCTTTTTATGACAGTGTGAGGTAAAATTATGGACAAATTGTTGCAGAATCTACATGTTTTACTGTGGGCATGTAAAGAAAGAGATTACAATATGTCGAGGGAAAAGGCGCTTGATATTTTTTCCCGCCGGGCGGGGGTGCCACAGGAAAGGATAACAACCTTTTTATTAAAAAAAGATGTGCCCTCCAATAAAGAAATAACTCAAATAGCGTCTGCATTTTATTTCGAAGTTGCCGAAATATATCATGGCGATTTATTAGATAACTATGGTATAAATTTTTTAAGGGAAAACATCTCTTACCTTTTTAGTCTTATTCCTAGGGGAAAGGCCGAATTTGCAAGGCGGGCTAAAATTGACCCAACCACAGTGAACAATTGGGTTAAGCGGGGGCAAATGCCTGAAAAAAGTAATTTGAAAAAGATAAGTGAATACTTTGGGCTCAGCGAAGAAGAAGATTTAACACAGGCACCCCTTTTCCTGGAGCTTAAGCCTGCTGGGGCGGGCCAAAGAAAAAGGGAGTGCCAAATGTTAATAGATGAGATGCCCACGGATGAGTTTGCGAAGTTATATCCGGCCTTAAAAAAATTATTGAGCTGAGGGAATGTAAATGGAAAAGATATTTTGTGGCCTATCTGGAGAAAAAGAGCTGCCTCACACACATAAAATTTCCGACTTGCCCGCTGAAGGTTGTCTAAAGTCAGCGCTTATATCTTTTTATGGGGCCGACGTTAGCCTCAGGCCGGCACAGGAAGATGCTGTTTTTGGCAGCGACATACTAAGTGCCCGGGCCAACGTGATTTTAGCAACACCAACTAATAGCGGAAAAAGCTTGCTTGCATATATGCTGGCCTTCAAAGAGGCATTTAAGGGAAAAAGGGGTATTATAATAGAGCCTCTGCGGGCACTAGCACAGGAAAAGGTGGAGGAGCTCAAGCTACTAAGTCAGCTAGTGGCAAGGCATGATGGCCCAGAGGTTAAAGTGTCCATTACTACGGGAGACTATCGGCTACATGGCGAGTTTATCGCGGACCGGCCCAGGCATGATAAGAATTCCGCTGGTGAGATTGTGGTTGCCACCCCGGAGCGGCTAGATGCTATTTCCCGGGTTAGGGAATACAGGGAGTGGTTTAGTGATGTTTCCCTGGTGTGCATTGATGAGGCGCACCTGCTGGGAGATAGCCACCGGGGGGCAGCCCTGGAGCTACTAATCACTTTTCTGCGCACGTTAAGCTATACTCCCCAAGTAGTCCTGCTTTCGGCAACGATCTCAAACCCTACCGAATTATCACAGTGGCTGGAGCCGTGTATGATAGTCGGAAACATGCCAAGGTACCCACAGCTGGAAAAGTGGCTTTATGGCCTGGAAGATAAAGATGAAATCAGTGACACCCTGGTGTCTGAGGTTAAGAGTATATTAGAAGATAATAGCGCCAGTGTACTTATCTTTGTTTACCAAACTAAATGGGCGGAAAGCCTTGCCTATTCACTGGCATCTGCCATGATAGATAGAAGGGTTAAAAAAGGAGACCTAAAGGAAGTCATGGGTGCGGGGGCCGCCTGGTACCATGCAGGCATGTCATCTGGCTCTAGGATGGCAGTTCGGCAGGAACTTTTGGAGGGAAATGTCCGGGTGGTAGTCTCTACAACAGCGCTGGCAATGGGAATAAACTTACCTACCACACATGTCATTGTTAGGGATATTACCTATCCTGGGGTTCGCAATTTAGACCTCGGCGAGCTCTCCCAAATGATTGGCCGGGCAGGAAGGGGAGACGTTAGGGGAGTCGGCATTATTTATCACCGCCCTAGCGACAAGATCAGTTTTGGTGAGCTGGAGTCCGGGCTTAAGGAAGACATCTATCCTAAAATAAACTCCCAGCTCATACCGCCTGAGCGTGAAGGCTATTATGGTAAGAAAGAAGATAACCTTTATTATATAGACCGTGTGGGTAGTCAGCTCTTAGGCATTCTTAATAGGATGGGCCCAATTTCCCCTAGGAACTTGGAAGAATTTCTGATGCTGTCGTGGGGTGGTCAAAAATTTTTAGGTCAATTAGAGGACTTATTATACCGTCTACGTCAGTGGAAGTTAGCTTTCTTTGACGAGGGCACACAAGAATACGGCTTAACACGCCTTGGTCAAACTGCTGCCCGCTGTCATTTGCCCACGATACTGTCGGCAAATATAGGCCAGTTAGTCAGGGACTTACTACAAGATGCTCCCGACGGGGGGCACTTGAACCAGATGAGCCCGATAGACCTGCTTATAATACTTTGTTTGACCAGCACAGAATTAAGGCCCATAGCGAGGTACAGCAAACCGCTGGAAACTAAGGTGGCAAGCTATATGGAGGGGCTGCCCCTTAGTGAAAAGTCCTACTTATACAGGCAGTGGATAGCCGGTGATGCTGCGGCCTTAATGGGATCGGCCCGCGTGGACATAAGCCTAAAGGACACTGATGCACGTAAATTGGCATACCGGCGTGCGCACCTTGCTATGTTCGTATATGATCTCTCCAAAGGTATTCCCCCTAGAGACATGCAGTCCAGGTACAGGGTTAACGTAGAAGAGCTGGAAGAAAGAATTCGTGACACTGCCCTGTGGTTACTTTTTGGCCTGGAGGAGATTTTTGAGGTGCGGAGTTTTTATTATCACCTTAAGGAAATTTGTGAAGTTTCTCCGGAAGAAACAAAACAGGCTGACAGGGCATTTAAAAGACTATCCCGGCAGGCCTTTGGGCTGTTACCTAATTTGCGTTTCAGATCTTCTTTAGGGCAGCTGGTGCGGGGAATAAAAAGGGTTTACCCAAATGCTAAGCGCTATCCGGGCGAAGGGACCATTCGCCGGTTAGAGGAGGGGGGCATAGCCAATTTAGGGGACTTAATAGGTAAAAGTGTGGATGACCTGATTGCGCTGGGGGCTGAGCGGAGGTATGCGGAATTGATTGCGGGATATGTGCAGAGGCGGAGGGTGTAGAATTAGTATAAACGAAGAGCGCGGCTAAAAACAAAAACATCTAAAAAAATTTCTGATTTATTGCAGGGGGATGCACATTTTTGTGAAATCCTAAACAATGTCCGGTTTTTGCAGTGCTAAATCATTTAAGGGCTGAAAATTTGGCTCAAGGAGGAATATGAAAATGAAACAAGCGGGGAATAGTTGGATTTTTCCATGTAATCCAGGCAATTACGATGTTTTAACTGCGTTTGCATCTCTTGAAACAATAGACTGGGGAACTAATAGTCAAGTAATAGAGGGAGACACTGTGTATATTTATGTCGGGAAACCAGTTTCGAAAATAGTCTTCAAGACGAAAGTGATAAATGAAGATGTTCCTCGAGATCAACTAATTAATGATGAAGAATTTTTAAAGGACCATAACACCATTGCTGAAAAGAAAAAGTGTGTTCGCTTAGAACTGGAAAAAAGTTTTTTAGATAAGAAGAACTATTTATCTTATGAAAACTTAAAAGAGCATGGACTTACATCTAAAATGCAAGGAGTTTTGAATTTGGACAATAATTCTGATCTCTCGGACTACATTAAGCTAGTGGAGGTATAATTAGAATTGCCCCAGTTACATCCCTAAGGGGTAAAACCAGTCATTTAGCTTGTTTAACTGCCGGGACGGACATGGGTTTTGAAAAAGGGGATTTCTATGGAAACACATTCCATTATAATGGGAATCCGAGATTGCTCTAGCCACTGTTTTCGAAATAGATATAGAAACTATATGTATAACGGTATTGAGTACAGTAAGAACTTCTTTTGTAATATTAAGCCAATGGTATCTGGTCCGTTAGAACCACAAATTTTATTGATTAGCCAGAGTCCTTCACTGCAAGCCTGGATAAATGCAGGAAAAGATAGTGAGCCAGATGGTGGATTGATTAGTACACATAACGAATTTTTTGTAACAGACTTGCTTCCTGCATTTGGGCTAAAAAGGTGTGACATTAATTTATTTAGGGAAACAGTTATATGGGTTCACGCAACTAATTGTTACCCGTGGTTTAATATTGTCAAAGGCACTAGAGCAGATAAAAGGCCAACAAGGGCAGAAAGTAGAAATTGCATTGGAAAGTGGTTAGAAAGTTTATTGCAGATTGAAACGGTAAAAGTAGTGGTGCCAATGGGGGAAGTTGCATTTTCCCTGTTTGCTAATCCAAATCGAGCGAATACAACATATACGGAACTCATGAAAAAGTCACCGGTTAGCTTAGATGTAATTCCTAATAAGATATTTCTGCCAATATTTCACCAGTCTAGAAAGAGTCGAATATTTAATGATCCAGAGTGCGTTGAGGCAAATAAGAAATCAAATACATTTTTGCAAAAGCTTTTCACTTAATTCTCAAGAGTTACTGATTCAAGGGTTTGAAAATGGATGCATATTTCAGGTTTTGCCATCTGACCAGAAAGGAAGAATAGTTGTTGTGCCCAGTTTTGATTGCTATGTATTCGCGGATTACAGTGGCAGTGAAAATGTGAAAGGTCAGCGAAAAGCTATCGCTTTGGCTATATACAAACGGAAAAACGATGAACTGCAGGTAATAACAGGTTTGACACGAGAAAGCCTGCGCCAAACAGTGGTAGAATTACTAACTTCCTGCCATGTTAACAGCCAAAGGGCAATCTTCGGTTTTGATCACCAATATAGTTTCCCCAGTGGACTTTATAAAGAACTTACGGGGCAAGAGTGGAAAAGTTGGAACCAAGTGTTAGAGCTTATCGGTAAGGGGGGGCTATGGTCTTCACCCTGTAAAAGATAACCCACGTTATTGGGCGGATATAGCCAACCAGCGATTAATGGCAAAACTAAATGTCAAAGAAGGGCCGTTTTGGGGGCCAAACTTTAAACAAATATATAAACCAGAGTTTTCATTTGAACAAGCTGGAATTTGTGAGCGCCGCATTGTTGAGCAGCGTGAGAAAAAGATGAAAACCATTTATCAAATAGGTGGTGCCGGGGCTGTGGGGTTGCAGTCAATTGCCGGCATGTATCATTTATATCAACTACTAAAGGAATGCAAAAATAAAAATGTCCCTATTAGTTGCTGGCCTTTTAACGGGTGGGCACTCCCGACCCAAGGACATGTTCTTGTTGAGATATATCCATTATTAATGAATTCAGGGACAAAAAGCGATGAAAATGATGCCAGGGAAACCGTGTTAACGGTAGCCGAGCTTGATGAAAGAGAGATGTCCGAGGGATATTTATCCCCTCAGATGAATGAAGAGGAAAGCATATTGCGCAGTTAGAAGGATGGGTGCTTGGTGTAATATAGATCATTAAAGCTATGACATTAAGTTTTTAAAGGTGTGGGTGCTATCTGTAATGGGCTAGTTTCTTATATCTAGCTGCAACTAAATAATCAAGTACACAGTTGTAAATGGAAAGGACATAATTTTAAAGTTTAGGTAACGTTTTAATTTTTTATTTTAGCCTTTGCTTTAGCAATAAGGTGTTTTAGGTATAACCAAAAACATACACAAATAATAAAAGAGAGAGATGCTGCTATTATTAATGGAGTTCCTAGTCCTTCCTTGATTGTGGTTTCTAAGGGTTTGCTAATACCTTCACCAATACCTTCGCCGGCACCCTTAAGTCCTTTTTCTGCTATATTCCCAACCGCACTTCCTGCTGCCTCTAATATCTCAGGATTATCCAATACATAAAGAACTGCGCCAGCGCCAGTTAAAAAAGTTTTGTTGTTTTTAATTAGTTCATTTATCTTATCAAAAACTGTACTACCTTTCTGATTGACTAAATCAGCAAAATTATCAAGCTGTCCTTTCTCCTTTAACTCCGGTGCCCACCTTACCATCTTTATAATTTCATCAGTGGATAGGCTTTTTCCCAATTTAATACCTTTTGCTCCGTAATTTTGTATTAATTTCTCCCCTACAACCGGGTGGTTAATACATATTTGAATTGCTTCATCTCCATATTCTTTATAAAATGGAATAACGCTATCCCCTGATCGCTTTAGAAGGATTAACCCTTCAGTTTCCCACTTATTAAGTATATAGATAGAATCTTCACCGTGTTTATTAATTATGGTTACTGCACTTGGCCCCAGATTTTTCATTATTGGGATGACACTATCACCATATTTCTCTATTGCATTTTCTGCACCGGTTTTTACGACTAATTCCCCGCCTTCTTTTTCTATAGCATCTTTACCGAATTTATTAGCTATAAAGCTAATGGTATCTTTTGCTCCATTAATAACAGCTGTTGCTGTTCCAGCTTTAGCAGCGGGGGGTAGGGAAGTTAAAAACAAT
Organism: Clostridiales bacterium; assembly: GCA_016278505.1. Taxonomy (GTDB): domain Bacteria; phylum Bacillota; class Desulfotomaculia; order Desulfotomaculales; family VENG01; genus VENG01. The sequence goes on along the minus strand of JADQBQ010000036.1, from coordinate 4,956 downwards.
AACATTAAGATTATATTAAATACCACAAATGTTCTTTTCATGAAGATCCCTCACTAAAATTTTTTAAACAGTTATCAATGGACTCGTGCTTATTGTAAATATAAGTTTCAAGAGAATTGTTCAGTTCTCGCGTAAGCCCGTTTATCTCCCCATCTCCATTTAAAATGTTATCTTCAAGTGCATCGATTTGTGAGTTAAAATCTTGTATAATGCTATCTTTTGTTTTCTTTTCTACAACATAGCCAACTGCTAGCTGTATAACAAATGGCCCTGTAGATACAAATGACATTGCGTTATTAGCTATACTTTTTTGGGCAGAGCTCTTGGCACTTAAAACGTGATCATTTAGTATTTGGCTATCATAGCTAAGTTGGAGGTCAATAATCGAACTTTGGTTAATTAAATTGTTATTTAACTCAAGTAACATATTGTTTTTGTTATATTTAAGCGTAGTTTCTAGTTTCCTAATAAATTGTTTAATATCAAAAATAATAATTTCTTCTATGTTTAGGGTTTCGTCTTTATTGGGAAACATTTTCTCTTTTATTAATTGTTCTAAATAATCACCATATTCATCTCTATTGTCATTATCAGTAAACCAATTCAATAATTTATCACCCGAGCCTTTATATATAAGTTTGGCTGTTGAACTAACGGAGTTAATTTCTTCGGCTAATTCCGGTGTGCTCTTTTTCAGGGTATCAAAATACGTATTTATTTCTGCTAACGTGTTTTCTAAAGCTTCCTGATCTTTGCCATCGTATTTCGAAATAATCGCCTTTTCTTCCTCATTTAAAGTGTATGTATATGTAGTATTCTTATTTGGCTCATGTTCTTCGCTTATCGTATATTCTGCCGATGTGTTTGATGGATAAAACCAGATATCAATAGCAAAAAGAAGTACGCCCGTTATAAAAGTGAAAGGGATTATAAAAAGGAGTAATTTTGATATAAATAAAAGCATTCTTATTATAAATGGCTTAGTTTTTTGAAGTTCTTTTTCCTCTCGTGGCACTATTTTCATTCTTTACCTTCCATCCCTTACCTCCCTAGGAGGTTTATTCTAATATAGATTTAGCCATAATGTCCCAATATCCTCCCTAAAAAAACACGATTTTGTAATTTTCATTCTGCATTTAATGAAATCACTAGTTTGATTGAGAAGTTACAGGTAAGTGTCGGCGGGACTATTGCTGGCATCGATAGGGCGTATCGGAAGTAAATGGTGGGTTCAGGTTGCGAACAGCGCCGGACCCTCTTTAGAGCAAATTATTAAGACGTATAAAAGAATACATCCGTTATCTGTGTATTTAAAGAAATGTATTTAAAGAAATGATTTGTAGGGGGATTGCCGGCCCGCTTAGCGAATAGTATTATAGAGACTCTTTCCTCGTTTTGGCTTTAAAAAGGATCATATTTTGTATCCGCTCTTAAGTCTTGTGAAAAGTATTTGAATAGGTGACACTCATGGCTAAATCACGCTACATGTGGAACAAGCTAAGAAAGTGGCATGAGCAAAACTATAGAAATTATCCGTGGAGGTCCCAGGACATAACTGCCTGGGGCATTTTGCTTGCAGAAATGCTTTTACGGAGGACAGATGGCCCAACTGTAGCCAAAATTTTCCCTGAAATATATAAAAGATATCCCACTCCCCAGGATATGGCTGAGGCAGGCGAGAGTGAAATTATAGAGTATGTAAGGCCGCTAGGTCTTTGGGGACAGAGGAGTAAGGCCTTGGCTCAGCTTTCCCAGGCCCTGATAAAGAGGCACAGCGGCACGGTTCCCAAAAAGTTAGATAAGCTATTGGACCTGCCGCATGTGGGCCCTTATGTGGGCGGGGCCGTTATGGTTTTTGCATACGGCAAGCCGGCACCCATGCCGGACGTAAATATAATCAGAATTATGTCTAGGTTTTTTTGCCTGCCGGATGCTACCCCGGGGGATATAAGAAAGCTTGCTGCGGCTGCCTTAGAGCAGTGCCCGCGGGGAAGGTCCAGGCAGTTTTTTTATGCCCTACTTGACTTAGGATCAGCCCACTGCCGGGCAAGGCCCCGGTGTCCGGGATGCCCATTAGAGCGAAAGTGCCAGTCGCGCATAGGAATTCATATTTATACCATGGAATTGAATATTGCGGAAGAAACGACTAGTTATGAACAGAAAGGATGAAGCTTTCTTGACAAGCCAAAACATTATGGCAATTACAAAGGTATTCACGTTTGACAGCGCCCACAGCCTGCCGAATTACCCGGGCCACTGCAGAAATATTCATGGCCATACCTATAGGCTAGAGGTGACTGTGAAAGGTGAAATAAACCCTGAGACAGGCATGGTCATGGACTTTTATGACCTTAAGCGAATAGTTAAAGAAAATGCTGTCAGCAGGTTAGATCACTGCTATCTGAATGACGTTTTGCCCTGCATACCTACTGCTGAAAACATAGCAGTTTGGATTTGCCGATCACTTCAGTCGCAGCTGCCAATACTTCACAAGATAAAGCTATGGGAAACGCCTACAAGTGCTGTGGAGGTATATGCGGCCGATGTCTAGGATTTCTGTGTATGAGGTCTTTGGGCCTACCATCCAAGGTGAGGGGATGTATTGTGGGCACCGCACCATGTTTCTTAGGATGGCAGGATGTGATTATCGGTGCTCTTGGTGTGATACCCTGCATGCCCAAAGTATAAAGCAGGCCCGGTATGAATTAACCGAGGAAGAGATCGTACAATTAATAAGCGGTGAGGCCGGGGGGATTACCAAAAGGGTGACTATTACGGGAGGAAATCCCTGTATCCATGACTTGAGCAGGCTAGTTAGCCTGCTTAAACAAGAAAATTATAAAATACATATAGAAACTCAGGGGTCAATAATACCTTCATGGCTGTACAGTGTGGACCATGTGTGTATATCGCCGAAACCTCCTAGCTCCGGCAACATAACTGAGCTTTCATCCTTTGACAAATTTATGAGTAGTGTGGCGGCAAAGGAACTCAAAATAGTAATTGGTACAGACGAAGACTATCTGTATGCCAAGAAAGTACACCAGGAGTATAAATCCTGCCCTCTTACCCTGCAGGCCTGCACTACGGGAGATCCCCTGCCGGTATTGAATTGGCTTATTGAAAAGGTTTCTTCCGACCCTGGCTTTGATGATAATGTTAAAGTATTGCCGCAGCTACACGTATTGCTGGGCATCAAGTAAAGGGAAGGTCTCAAATTAAAGGTATTCTACACTTCATATTCAATGGGATCTTCAACTCCGGCCTCGCTAAAGCCTTTTAGCCTAAGCTGACAGGAGTCGCATTTCCCACAGGCCGTTTCTCCCCCCTGGTAGCAGCTGGTTGTTAGGTGCAGGGGGGATTTATTTTTTATCCCCAATTTGACGATCCCTGCCTTAGAAAGGTTAAGTAAGGGTGTTTCAATTTTAATGGGCACCCCCTGGTCTGCTGCCGCAGTCCCCTTGTTTACCGCCTCCTGGAAGGCATCAATAAACTGTGGGCGGCAGTCGGGATATCCCGAATAGTCTAGGGCATTAACTCCAATGTATATTTTTTCTGCGCCTGCAGCCTCTGCATAGCCGGTGGCCATGGATAAAAAGACTGCGTTTCTAAAGGGTACATAGGTTACTGGGACATCCTTGTCCATCTGGTCCAGCCCTCTATCTGTAGGTACGTCTATCTCATTAGCTGTAAGTGCGCTATGGCCGATGTCCCTAAAAAAGTCAGTATTAACAATAAGGTGCCTATTACTGCAGCCATAGAATTCAGCCACTTTCTTTGCCTGCTCCACTTCTTTGCTATGCCGCTGGCCATAGGCAAATGTTAATGGATAGATTTGATAGCCTTCTTTTTCTGCCACGGACATGCAAACAGTGCTGTCTAATCCTCCGGATAAAACTACTATTGCTCTTTTCATAAGTTCCTCCAAGTTTAGGTAATTACAATTTAATTACATTATACAAACTTTGAGTGCCTGGGCCAATGGGGGGAATTACAAATGTTATTTGGCAGGAATTACTGTGCTAGGCTAGAAATGTAAGAAGAATCGTAGCTGATAAAATCACTTTAGATCTGAAGGGCAGTTAAATGAGTTTAGTGCCTAGAATATAAACATTGATTTAGGGGCAAGAGTAAATACAGAGTATGGGAGAGATGTTAAGTGCTTAGCTCTGCAATACTAATGGCTCATCAGGCGCACAAAAATCAGGTTAGGAAGGGCTCGTCCACCCCATATATTGTTCATCCAGTTGAGGTGGCAATTATACTGGCCCAAAATGGTGTCAGCGAGGAAGTTATCATTGCCGGCCTGTTGCACGATACCTTAGAAGATACGGGTATATCAGTGCAAGACATCAGGGAAATGTTTGACAATAGCGAAGAGAAGGCAGAGAAAGTTTTAGCGCTGGTTAAGTCTGCCACAGAGCCAGAAAAACTGACTAAGGATAGTAAGAAGGATGCCGGCACGCAGTATGATAAAAAAACGTGGAAGAAGAGAAAAAAGCATACAATCGAGTTTTTGAAAGGTGCTTCTAAAGAGGCAAAATTGATTGCTTGTGCAGATAAGTTGAGTAATAGTAGGAGTATGCTGCGAGACATTGAGCAATACCAAAGGCGCGGTGAGCGCGAAAGTCTTCTGTGGGATAGGTTTAACGCCCCGTATGAGTGCCAGAAGTGGTATTACGAAAACATCGTCAAAAGTTTAGCAGATATATCAGATGACCCAGTGTATAGGGAATTTAAAGACAATGTAAGTAGACTTTTTGGTGATGAAGCGGGCTAATAAAGAGCAATGAACACTGTTTAGTGGCAGGTTGTGCCCTAATATGCTGAGTGAGATGAGCTACGTATAGATTAACTTAGTGATGAGGACGGCACATACGTAGGATACTATACATAGGATCTGAGCTTCCCCTGGAAAAATAGACACAACAAATGGCGAGTATTCTCTTATTTTTA
>JADQBQ010000044.1 GCA_016278505.1 Clostridiales bacterium | reverse complement strand
GCCAGTCGGTCATTTTTGTCACATGGCCCCGGGGGTTGTAGTTAAAGGTTACTTGTTTACCGTTGTCATATTCCATGCCGGTTAACTGGTTATTTAAATTGTATTCCATTTCAGTGGTGTAGCCTTCACGATCCTGTACCTCTACCCGGTTGCCGGCTGCGTCGTACCCGTAATTGATGGTGTTGCCGAGGGCGTCTTCTATCTCTACCAGCCGGTTGTTAGCATCGTAGCAGTAGTAAGTGGGCTGGTGGTAAGTGTCGCTGTCCAGGACGTCACCGGGGCCGTATACGGTTTGTACTACTGATTGTTCTTCGTAAACGCTTTCCGTTACGGATTGGTCATCTTCCTCGCCGAAAACAATTTGTTCTTCATATGCGCCTTCTTCCACCGGCTGGTCATATACCGCAGAGGAAACGGCGGGCGCTTTAGAATTTATGTTTGCCATTACTTCCGGCAGGATGGTGCGGTACTGGTGCGTGGCGGTAAGGTTCCCTGCCGCATCGTATTCGTATTCAGTGCTGTGACCCGTGGCATCAATAACTGTTTCCAACCGCCCAAGGGGGTCATAGCGGTAAAGAGTGGTGTTGCCTTTAGGGTCCGTTTCTTTTGCCAGTAGTCCCCGCTTTGTATATTCAAAGTTAGTTGTGTTCCCCAGGGCATCGGTTATTTCTTGAACCAGACCGAGAGGATTGTAGTCATATTCTGTCGTGTTGCCCAGCGGGCCGGCAGAAGCGGTGAGCCTGCCGTTTCCGTCGTACTGCCGCGAGTATTCGCTGCCCTCTGGGTCTGTTATTTTTGTCATGTTGCCGGTGGGGTCATATTCCATCTGCCATACTGCCCCGTTAGCCTTGGTAAAGGATTTTAAACGGTCTCTTTCGTCGTAAGAGTATTTCTTGACGTTGCCCATGGGGCCGGTGACGGAGATAACTCTACCGGTATTGTCGTACTCGTAAATTGTGCTCTCACCCATGGGACCGGTGACTTGTTTCAGCTGCCCAACAGTGTTGTAGGTGTAAGTTGTTACGTTGCCCAAGGGGTCTTTTACGGATACCAGGCGGTTTAACTTGTCGTAGTCAAACTCCGTCATTCCTCCCCGGGGACCGGTGCGGCGCACTATGTTGTCGTTGGCGTCATATTCATAACCGGTGGTGTTTCCTTCCGGGGCAGTGATTTTTACCAGGCGGTCCAGTTCGTCGTAGTTGTAAACGGTGCAGTTACCGTTAGGGTCGATTTGGGCAGTCATATTGCCGCGCTTATCATATTCATATTTTGCAGCGTTGCCCAGTGGGTCAACTACCCTGGTCAGCTGGTCGGCACCGTTGTAATGGTAGGTGGTGGCGTTGCCTTCTTTGTCGGTTACTGTCTTTAATTTACCGTTGTCGTCGTAAGTATAGGTTCTGGCGTTGCCCAGCGCATCAGTTACGCGGGTTACATTGTTATTGTCGTTATATTCAAAGGCTGTGGAATCACCTTCGGGCCGGGTTATTTTTTTAATCCGGTTAGCCGAGGTGTAGTCAAGTTTGGTGGCGTTATTCAATTCGTCCACCATGGTTTTTACGTTGCCGGCGGCATCATGTTCAAAGGACATACTATTGCCGCCAGGGACAGTTATGGAATCTACCAGGCCCCTGGGATTGTAATTGAATTCGGTTACCCTGCCTGCGGGATCAGTTACATTAATTAGATTGCCGGAGTTATCGTAATTATAACTGTACTGTCTGTCTCCGGGGAGCAACATCAGTGTAGGCTTATTGAAGCTGTTGTACTCGAACCTGGTTACCCTTTGCGCCGGGTCACTAATCCGGGTAACGTTTCCCCTGCTGTCATATTCGTAGTTATAAGTATATCCTTTTTTGTCGGTATAGGAGGTTACGTTATTGTCTTCATCGTAGGTGAAGCTCTCAATATTGCCCAGCGGGTCTTCCCGCTTTGTCATGCGCATTCTGTCGTCGTAATGGTAAACTGTGCTGCGCCCCAGCTGGTCGGTGACGGTGGTGGTGTTTTCACCGTAATCAAAGGTCATCACTCCCCCGCGGGGGTCGGTTTGCTTTACCACGCGGCCGCTGTCGTCGTAACTGTTGGTATAACTGCCGTCCTTCCTGGGACTTTGAACTTGTGTAAGGTAATGTTCACTGTCATAACTGTAGGTGATGGTTGCATCTTTGGGATCGGTGAAGGTTACCAGGTCAAAGCCATCGTAACCGTATTCCACGCTGCGACCGCTCTGGTCCGATATTTCTACAATATTGCCGACGCGGTTATACTCCAGTTCAAGGCGGCTGCTGTCGGTTTCAATTTTAACCAGTTCTAAATCGTCATAGGTTAGCCGGGTCTGGTTGCCGTTGGGGTCGGTAATTTCTATAAGAAAACCCCCGCGGTTGAAGGTATATACAGTACCGCCCGGGAAGGTCAGGCTGTAAGTGTCGTCACTGTTTCTTTCCAGTTCCTTGTGTACTCCTTGTGGCGACTTAAAACCGGCTGTACCTTCAGCCAGTTCGTAGCGTTCCCGGTGGCCGTCTCCGAATACTACATCAACGTCACCGCTGCGGTATACCAACAGGCGGTGTTCAAAGTTATGGTGCCAGTTGAAACCCAAGCGCCCCCGAAAACTGTCTTTGCTGTTATAAAAACGGGAAAATTCAATGGGAAATGCCCCGCCTGTTTTTAGATCGGTGTGCATGTGTATATAGTTACCGGTGGCCAGGTTTACGGGCTCTCCCCCCACGCCGTTGCATGCAAGGCTTTCTATGCCCATACTGTATGCTTCCAGTACAGAAAGCATGAACTGGCGAGTTTCCTCGGGCAGATGATTCAGCGGGTTGTGGATCAAAATGCGCCAGCGGTCTTTGACAACGAAACTATCGGAGATGCCGTTGTCTTCCGCTATAGCATCGGATTTATCGATATCACCGTAAAAGTCCCTTGCTATGGTGTCCAGAGTGTCGTCTTCATCGGCGATGTATTTCAGTACTTCCAATTTCCCGGGTATTGATTTTTTTACGATTACGGTATAGGTTGTTGTACTCCCGTCGGGATTTTTTTTGGTTCTTTCTTCTTCTACGTATTTGTCCGCATCGATATTCACTGTTTCAAATTCTCTTATCTGTATATCCAGGGTCCAGGTGCTTCCACTGAGTTCTGCGTCCCTGGTTTCTCCGTCTACGGTAACTTCCACCCTGACTACATCTTCATCATCGTCCAGCGGGCCGTATACTGTAAAGGTGTCCTTGGTTTCGTCCCCGTTCGGCCCCGTACCCTCCAGGTTGGGGGCAATATTGATAGCGCTTGCAGGGTTGCTGCTCACTATTACAGTTCCGATGGACGGAAAGCTGGAATAATCCGGGTCCCCGGGAGAAGACGGGGGAAGCGGCCTTACCACTACTTCGTAAATGCCGTCTTCCACCTCGCTGCCGCTGTCGTCCCTGCCGTCCCAGGTTTCTGTGTTCTCCACGTAGCCGCCGGGATAATAACCGGAGGAAACGAGGGTTTTTACCAGTTCGCCGTCCCGGTTTAATATTTTAATGGAAGCCTGGTGCGAAAGTTGGAAGTTCCACAGTATTTTCACATCTCCTCCGGATGAGGGATCGAATACAGTAGGTTCAAATTTAATATATTTAACCGGGGCTTCTGACCCGGATTGGGCCTGTGCACCGGGCAGATAGTTGGGAAGCATAATCGCCGCCAGTATAACTAAACAGCTAATTAGCAGAAAAGGAAGCCTGTATTTATATTTAGTCATTCATTTACTCCTTTCCCTTATATTCTTTTCTCTTGCTTGAGGAGTCTGAAAAGCATTGCTGCGGCTTCAGCTCTGGTCGCTTTATCGCCGGGGTGCAGTTTGTGTTGGTAGCCGCTTATCAGACCTTGTTCCACTGCAGTACTCATGGCATTTCGGGACCAATTGCTTAACTCACTGTAATCAGCGTAGTCTTTTAGTATTGTTTTATTTGCTTGCGTCTCAATTCCGGCGTAGTTTACCAACATGGCTGCCATTTCTTCCCGGGTCACTGTTTTTCCGGGCCGGAATTCGTTTCCGGGGTAGCCTTTGGACCAGCCCTTTTCCCTGGCCAGCTTTATGGCCGGTGCCGCCCAGTGGTTTGCCGGTACATCGCTGAATGTTTTTTCTTTTACGGGCACCGTTGTAAGGTGGCTGCTCTTGGCCAGAATGGCCGCGAATTCGGCCCTGGTGATTTCTTTTTCGGGCCGGAAAGTATTATCTGGAAAACCGTTTATTATACCGTGGGAAGCCATTACCTCCACGTCTTCTCTGCTCCAGTGGCCCTTGGTATCTTTGAAACCGACCGGTTTTATGAGCACGGCTAAGGGTAATAGCTTATCAATTTCTGCCATAACGGTGTCCTTATCTTCCCGGGTAAAGGGTACGTATGTCCAGGAATTACCCTGCTTTTGATAAAGGGCCGCTTTTCTATAGTTTTTATTTCCGGGTACTGTGTATTTAACGGTTACTGTAACCGGCTTTTGCACAGAGGCTGCTCCGGAAGACGGAGTATACACCGGAGATAACGGTATATAGCCACTGATCTCACGCTCTTCTTGTTCCAGCGTAAGACGGGTTTCCTTGTTAAAAGTACCCGGCTTAAAGGTGAATTCCGCTTTGCCGTCGGGCGTTGTTACTTTTTCCTGCTTTTGCGGCTGTAAATAAACTTGTTTGGTATCTTTAGCTGGTTTATTGTCCCGGGTTGAATCATTCTCTGCCCCGGCCCTTGCCATTGCTTTTTCTAGAGGTTCGGTGCTTACTTGTCCGTTCTGGGTCCATACCAGCCGGTCACCCTGCAGGGTGATGTTGCCGGAATTTGTGGCCGGTTTAATCGGAATTTCTTCTTTAGTGATGGTGTCTATGATGCTCAGTTGTCCTTCGCTTTCGATAAGAACTTTATCCTTGGACATGGATACGGGCAGGTAGTCCCGGTCACCGGAGGCCAGGGTTTTTACGTCTTCAGTACCGGAATCGAAAGTTTTAAGTGCATAGTTCCCTCCGTCTTTCTCCGCCCAGGCTACTTTTCCGCCGTCCATGGTCAGCTTAAGGTATACGTCTTTTCCACCGGTGACTTGTTTTTCTTTTTCTTCACCGGCATCGTACATGTACACGTCTTCACCGCCGTTTCGAAAGTCCACCCAGGCCACGTTGTCACCGTCGAATATGACTCCCGCAGCCCGAGAGCTGTCTGAAGATATCTTTTCTTGACGGTCGGCAGCTATGTCATACAGGTAAACTTTTTTACCTCCTCTGTGGTCAACCCAGACTACTTTGTTTTCTTTGATGAGCGGGTTCTGGTGATATCCTTCGGTTTGTGAGATCTTCTTTGTTTCCCCGGTATCCAGGTTGTAAAGGTAGATATCAAAGCCTCCCAATCCAGTGTCCGAATAATTGCGATTGTCCTGCCAGACTATGTATTTGTCCCATATATCCGGGTATCCCTGGGTACGCTTGTTATCTGTAATCCTGGTTATTTGGCCGCTTGCGGTGTCTTTCATGAATATGTCCCAGCTGGCTTCATACCAGGCCATGTAAACGAGCCTGTTTTCGTCCCGGTTGGCACTATCCCCGGGTGAAGGGAAATCACTGCTGAAGGCAATACCGCTGCAAGACAGCAAAAGAACCGGTAGAATCATCAAGATAAGTATCTGTTTTCGCATGTGAACACCTCTTTTTATACGGATTTGTCTGGAAGTTCAATTAGCCTGTGAAAATAGTAAATTACCGCCGTCACCTCCCGCAAAAAAAAGAGACTTGTCCCGAACATAACAGGACAAGCCTCTTCAAAAGTATTTTCTCTTCGGCAACCCGGCTGTCATGGCAGTCATCCTGCTTTAGACCCGCAGCTTTGCGCCCCTGCCTTTCGGCAGGTTTGCCTTTATCGGATTCGTATTCTTTTGTAACTTCTGGCCATTGTACAACAATTTTGTACTTATTAAGCCAACTTTCGTTCGTTATATTTATCTATATGTTGATAAATTTCATCATTTTATTATGTGTGTCGTGGAAATGCGTCATGTTATTCTATCAGTGTTCTTGCAGACTCTGCATGTGAGCCAAATTAACTACCCTCTTGCATCAGCCATCACCCCCTATAAAGTAAGAAAAACCTCGAGCGGATACACTCGAAGTTAATAACACCTGGATTTCTTCTTTTACCATACGTATAGTTTTAACTGCCCCGGATCTTATCCCGGCAATAAGTTACATAGCAATCATGACAAAATGTGACAGATAAACCTATATAACCAACCTATAAATGGTGATATAATTTTCGAAAAATAAAGAAGGAGGTTGGGATAGAATGATAGCCTTCTGTGGTTTAGTTTGTTCTGAATGCCCTGTTTTTTCGGCAACCCAAAAAGATGACGCCCAACACAAAACTGAAATCGCTAAATCATGGTCCAAGTATTACGGTTTTGAACTTGAATCTAAAGATATAAATTGTGATGGATGTTTAACTGAGAATGGCCGGCTATTTAAACATTGCAAAGTTTGCAATATAAGAGCGTGTTGTCAAGAGCGACATATAGAAAACTGCGCACATTGTTCTGATTTTGCTGCAATGAGCTAACTGAAATATTCAAGGCCGTACCTGATGCAAAGATAAAGCTTCATCAAATTAAGGATACCTTTAAGTGCCTGAATCTTCCTGAAAAACCATAATACCGGAAAGTGCCTTAAGCTGTTTATTGCAACCTATGCCATATATCACGCATTAGGCGGGCCACCCTGTTCTCACCACAGGTAATGTCTTATTTCCTTAATGCTCTGGTGATTCTGGGACTCCCGTAAGTTCCCCGGGAAGCCTTGTACACCTTGCGGGTCCTTTAAAGCAGTTCCCTGTCCTAGGCTTTTCGATTGCTTTCCGGCCGTTTTAACCAGGCATAATAACCGCTTTTTGATACTTGCATTACCTGGCACATCTTCTGCACCCGAAATTCGAAGCGGTGCTTGTAAATAAACTAAATGCTATTTCTGGCGCTTTGCGAAGAAGGCCGTGGCCTTTTTTAGAGTGGCGTTCTCCTCTTCTAAATCAGCAATTTTTTTCTTTAATTGCTTAACTTCTTTATCATCAGGCTTAAGATTTCCGCTGCCGGGAAAGCATCTTCTTTATGTTTCTTATACTGATTTAATCCATGTAGGAAGGGTAGTGTCATGAACATCAAGTTCCCTGGTTACTGCTGCTACTGGCCGCTTTGGGTTCTGCACTAGCTGGATTCCTTCTTCTTTGAATTGTTTATCATAACGATTAAAATGGACACCCCTCTCACTGGTTGGTTTTAATGTACCATCCATTTACCGTGTCCATCAAACTGAGTCACTGGAATTACTTCGTTAATTGATTATAAAGACTGAAATGGAACGTTCTACATTCATTATTTTTAGCAAAAGATTTGGAGTGTTCTAAAATGTATGGAATAGAAAATTTCGGGTTATTTTTATTATCGGGATTAATGTTGAATATAACTCCAGGAGCAGACACCATGTATATTCTCGGTAGAAGCATTTCCCAAGGTAAAAAGGCAGGAATAATGTCGGTTTTGGGGATTAGTTCCGGTTCGGTATTGCATACATTGTTAGCGTCATTTGGGTTATCCATAATACTTGCAGAATCTGTATTTGCTTTTAATATTGTGAAATACGCGGGGGCTACCTACTTAGTATACTTGGGTCTTAAAGCACTATTATCACCCAATACATTTATCTTGGATAAAGCCAAAACAGACAATATGTTGAGGATATATTGTCAAGGCATGATCACTAATCTATTCAACCCTAAGGTAGCCCTATTCTTTATAGCCTTTTTACCTCAATTCATAATCACAAATAATAATTATGGTCCATTACCCTTTCTATTACTTGGCATAACATTTATTATCACTGGAACTCTTTGGTGCATTATGCTTGCGATATGTTCTTCATTTGCTACTAAAAAATTTAGAGAAAATGAGAAAATATTAAGCCTTATAAACAGATTGACAGGTACTTTATTCATAGGTTTGGGATTGAAACTAGTTAGGACAAAAATGGCAAATTAATCCTGTTTCACTTCAGACAAAATGCGAGATATAATACTCAACACATATAACAACAAAGATAGCATTATCCCTTTATATAAAATGCGATCGAGACCAACCCCACTTGTAGTCTATAATTGGTTACCTAAGAGATCAGGATGCCGTTTGTGTGGTGAACAAAGTTGTTTAGCTTTCGCCGCCCAACTGGTTACCGGCAAAAGAGAGCTTTATAAGTGCACCCCCCTTTTTGAATCCGGAAACGAGGATCTATTGGAGGCGCTAAAAGAAATATTGGGATTGTTCGGGGCATCTTAGAGTTTATCGCTAAACATTAAGAATAATGGGTTTAAAATCTAATTTACTCGTTGGTAAGGATCCAAGGCCCCAGATACTAATCTGGGCTTCCCGCGCATGCGGTGCTGTCGGAACTTAAAGAATTTATTCTGCCAAGCTGCTCCACTGGTTGCTACTACCAACCGCGTTCCGAAGCGTATGCCTGTGCGGTTGTCGCCGCCAACATGCAAATCCCCAGAGCACCTTATATGCCAAAGCTAAGGTATAGCAGGAGCGCCCAGACTAATATGATTACGTTAACCAACTTAAGCAGGACGTTGCCACCACTTTTAGGACAGCGGCGCTCCGCTCTCTAATTAACTCTGCCGCATTAAATTCCATATATTGTTTGGATATAAACATAACACACTATATCTTCACTCTGCTAAGGAAGGTAAAAGCTGTAAATTATAAAAAAGAATAACAGTGTCTGCTTTGAAATTGAATGCAATGTAGAAATTGTTAAAGCAGAATAACCTTGCAAATGGACTACAAATTATTATTGCATTATTGGCAATGGAAAGGCTGAAGTCGTTAAAGATTACAATGAAAAGGTTAAAGCTCTAAACATAATCATGGAAAAATACTCGAATCAGATAGACTGTAAATTTGCAAAGGAATCAGAAAATAGTCTAACTAATTAAGGTTAAAATTACTGATGTAACTGGAAATAAATCTGGTTATTAATGCTTAACCAGCATATCGTTTTGTTGGATACAGTTTTGATGACCAACGGGTATGTGAATAGTCATGTTTATAATCTATCATCAGGGGGGTTGGTAAACTGACTTCCTATTCCTGGAGAGTCTAGAGATTTTTAAGTAGGATGTGATTGTTCATGAGAATTAAGACAATAATAATTGTTTTAATTATTCTTTTCATATGTGGTGGTTGCGTGCAAGGTAAGAGTGTAGATCAATTAAGAAATCCTGATTTTAATGGATGTATTATTTCAAAGATAGATAAAAAAAATAAAGTAATTATTGTTTGGAAAAAGAATATTAAAAAGGGGTATATATCTTATACTATACCCCCCTTTAAGATAACTCCAGACACTCAAATTGTAGAAAAAGATACTGAAAAGCATATAAACTTAAAGGATGTAGAAATTGGTGACAAAGTTGATATATGGTATTACCAGAAAGGAAAGTCATGGATTGCAAATCATATGGTTATTTCAAAAGTTTTACGCTCTGAAGTAATTTCAGAGATGTTACCCAGGGAAAAAGGTAAGTTTAATGTTCATGTGTTTAGAAAAAGTGACAGAAAACCAAGCAGGGCATATAAAACTTTTATAAAGGAAATAGATAAATACCAAAATTATTCTCAGCATATTCATTTATATTTAGAGAAAGAATTCTTGATGAGAAAGCTTGATATTAAAGAGTTGCCAGCTATACTAGTGATTGATAACAATAATATTGTTTTGCAAACTCATGATTATAAAGAAGTATTGGATTTTGCAATAAATCATACAAAATCAAACAAATCATTCAACTAAAATGGAATTAATAAGCTTTTATCGACTTTTGACACCCAAAATCCGAACCCCGCTTAAACCATGGGTCGCCGCATTTAAACCTGCAATTTGATTAAATAAATTTCATTTCTCAAATTTAGCAGGTAATAGACATAATCTTTAAATCCTTCTGTGTCACAATTTACCTATATTGCGTAGTGAGTCTTTTCTTCCAAGTATTGCAAACTATCATACGTATTCTTGATAATCTGGACGGCGAATCAGGAGTCATCCGGATAATAAATGTAGCTTACAGCACCATCGGGCTTCACTTCCTTAAAAAATAGATAACTCCTCAAATCTACGGAGTTATTGGCAAACACTTTCATTTTTCTTGATTAATTTGTGCTTGTCAATAAATTCTTCCAAATCAGATTCCCTGATCCGGACCTGCCCGCCGGGGAGCTGGCAAACTCTTATAATTTTATTTTTTGACCACCGCCAGATCGTTGTCCTACTCACACCCAGTCTCTTTGCCACCTCCGGCGCTGTTAAAAGCCTATCATCCCTTTCCGCCAAAGCAGTTGCTTTTATCACGAGATCATTGAAGGCCTCTGACGGAATATAATCCTTAATATACTCCAGTTCTTCAAGAAAACTTTTTAGTCTATTATTCAATCGGATTCACCTCTTTTCATCATGTTTCATTTGTTGCGACCTATGCATGTGAGATACATTAACCGCCCTCTTACATTGGCCATCACCCCCCATAAAATAAAAAACTTCGAGCGCATACCCGAAGCTAAAATGATTATAGATTTAATTTTTAAAACCCAAACAAATTTTTTAGGCCTCACTGTCAGGATCTTGCCGCCAATAAATGCTATTTTACACTTCAGACAAATGCGACAAAATTGTCTTCTATAAAAAACAGAATAGTGATAGTAAAATAGATTAAGAAATTGAAGGTTCTGGAGGAGAAATCATGAAATTTTTTAAAAATAAATACATCTTGACAGTAACTGGAATTTTTATATTTTTCCTTTTACTATTTCTTTCATACTGAAGCCAATTATGAAATATTTTTACCGATAGATATCAAGGGGTTTCGTGAACTCCAAAAAAATGCAATAACTGGAAATCAATCGAACCCCTGATGAAACCTAGGCGAATGTAGTCTATTGAGTATTTAACAACTGAACAATTTCTTCGGATGAAGACCATTTTAATGCTTTATCCAATGCCGTATTGCCATCGTTATTTTTCAGTTCTACTCTCGCCCCATAATTTAAAAGTAACTTAATTAGCTGAATATCCCTTTGGTTAGGATTTCCGATACCAATAGCACGCATAAGTGCAGTATTTCCATGTGCATCCCTTGCATTTACATTTGCCCCGTGATCCAGCAGTTCTCTTACGATGTAGATGTCCCCATAAGATGCAGCCAGGATTAAAGGGGTTATCTCGTGTTCGTCATCTGATACATTCGGGTCGGCACCTTCTTCCAATAGTTCATTAACTATACCGGTAAGGCGATTTTGGACTGCTATCCACAAAGCTGTTCGTCCCTGGTTGTCCCTAAGGCTTACCTTTGCACTAGCATCTAGCAATTCCTTTAGAATATAAATGTTACCGTGATCTGTGCCAAACATTAAAGGGGTCATACCGTTTTCATTGCACTTTTCATTCACTTTTGCGCCATTTTGTAACAGTTCCTTTACGATGTTAGCATCACCTATGTGGGCTGTTATCATTAAAGGAGTCAGGCCGGTTTGTTTGTCTCGCACATTTACTTTTGCGCCGTATTTCAATAATTCATATATGGTATAAGGATACCCTTCCTGCCTCGCTAAATTGTAAGCGGTATCGGGATCAGGCTTCTTTCCCTTGCGCGACAAATATATATTGTAACTGTTATAGTATCCTTTTACCGCCCACATTAATGCATTATTCGAATTCTGGTCCATGCTGTTCACATCAGAACCATTTTTCAACAGTGTCTTAACGATATTTCTCTGTCCTGTGAAGGCGGCGCGCATTAAGGCCGTCTTGCCTTGGTTATCTTTGTCCTCTACCTCAGCGCCTTGATCTAATAACATCTGAACTATGTCAAAATTCCTTCGGTTTACTGCCCACATTAATGCATTTACCCTGTTTTTATCATGTGCATTCGGGTTTATGCCTGCGCTTAGGAAAAGGCTAACGGCATCAATGTTTTCCTCTTTGACGCAGTTCAAAAAAGATTGCTCGCTAAAGACAATATTCATATCGCTTAATCGATTACGGGACGGATTAGGTTGCGGTTCTTTAAAACAAGCTGTGGTCAGCATTGCCATGATCAGCAAATAAAAGCTCAACTTTATTGGCCGATTAATTTTTTATTTACCTCCAATCTCATTAATTAAATTGTTTACTATAAAATGTTGATAATTTAACTATAATTTATCCACCCGTCCACCATTTCCTTCAACCTTTACCCAACACATCGCTAAACAGACTGCAGCAAGTTCCCTTGTCTACTGCTACGCATTATACCTAAAAAGCGCAACTCTAAGAGTCCTTCTTTTGATCCAGTTACTGCAACCTATGCATGTGAGATACATTAACCGCCCTCTTACATTGGCCATCATGTAGAACGGCACTTTAAAATCGACCCAAACATCAAATTAAAATTACCGCCAAAC
>JADQBQ010000004.1 GCA_016278505.1 Clostridiales bacterium | reverse complement strand
GAGCGGCTTGGGCTCTTGACCCGGCTCAATAGCGCCTTCGAATAGTTGATCAAAATTAGAGGTTTCGGTCATTTTCATTCCTCCCTTCGACCTTATTTTTTACCAGTTTTGACATAGTGTGGCTTCTTGATCGTCAGCTACCTTTTTGTGAATCCCTAGCTTCCAAGTCCTATATTCCAATGCGTTGAGCAGTTTCTGGCTGGCAGTTTCAATATCCGGTTCCAAAATGAAGTAACCGCCAAATACGTCTCCGGCAACTTGGGTTAAAATACTGTATATTAAATCTGAGCCTTCAACTGGGGGCATGGTACCTACGTGGGTGGGCATCCCGATGGTCACTGCCCAGGTCCCGATACTGGTAGCCTTACCGCTCATGGCCTCTGGTGCCGATGCCACGAAGGGTACCTTGGGAGTATCTACGCCAAGGTCTTCTGCCATCAGCATGAGCAGCTCAGCCGCTCTGGAGTTGTCAACGCAGGATCCAATATGGAATGTCGGTGGTAAGCCAGTACTAAGGTTTGCTTTTTCACCAATGCGCTTGAGGAATTTCTTCAGCCCTTCACCACAATACTTATCAACGTTGGCCGGATCCATTAAACCTGCTTTGGCACAAGCTTGTGCGTTACATCCGGTAGTGACTACAAATACGTCGTTTTTGAGCATTTCCTTGGTAATCTCTATGTGAGCTTGATCCTGGAAAGTTTTTAAGTTGTTGCATCCGGCCATTAAAATGATCCCTTTAAGCTCTCCGGATAGAATAGCGTCGTTTAAGACTCTTACAGGGTTATCCGGATTCACGGTTTTAAAAAGCTCGAAAATGGCCTCATTGCTCCAGCCTGCCACAGTCTTACTCTTAATATTGGGAATGTGTACAGGACGGGTGCCGCGTTCCTGGTAGGCTTCAATGGCATGTCCCACAACCTGTTGAGCATTCTCCATAGCCTTGGATTCCTGATAGTCTATATGGATGGTGCCTGGGTTTTTAACAATATCAGAAGTAGTAATCAGCCTGGTGCCAAAACACTGAGCTATGGTATTTAATCCAGGCATAATGCACTGTACGTCCACTACCATGGCATCAACGGCACCTGTGCAGATGGCAAGTTCTTGTGAGGAGAAGGAGGTAACAAGAGGGATTCCCTGGCGCATTAATACCTCGTTACCGGTACAACAAATACCTACCAGGTTGATGCCGTTTGCGCCGGCGGCCTTGGCCTGTTCTTCCATTTCCCGTGCCGCCCCAACCACCATTTCGCTAAGCAGCGGGTTATGGCCGTGTAACACGATGTTAACTTTTTTGGGATCCAGCACGCCCATATTGGCTTCACTTGCAACCGGTTCGGGTGTACCGAAAATAATATCCGACAGGTCAGTGGCAACCCACTTTCCGGCCAGGTCAGCTAAACCTACCCGGACGGCACTAAACACCAAGTTTACCGGATCGTTATCCATACCTACGTGAGCTTGGGTGACAAGATCTGATATGGTTGCATGGATACCGTGAGGCATAACATTATGTGACCGGTAAAGCTTGTTTCTATCCTTGGTAACCATATCAGCTATCCATGTTGCTTCACCTTCGCCCTTTAGGCGGCTGAAGTCCTCGCTTGCTTTCTCCGATAATTCTTTGGCCAGGGTTATTTTATCTTTGCCGTCTGTGCCAATACCAACCTTTTGGCAAATCCGCCTTAACTTGTCCTCGTCTTTTATTTCATAATCCGGTGCATCCCCTTCGGCTATCATGTGCATGGTATGAGTGATGTGATTCCCGTGCTGGGCATGTGATGCACAGCCGGTCAGAATCATCAGGCCCACACTGCGGGCCACTATGGTCCACGAGTTGGCCCCACAGATCCCCCTGCTGGCAGGGCCTTCCTCTGCTTTAATGCGGCATGGGCCCATCATGCAGAAGCGACAGCAAATACCTTTATAGCCAAATTGACATTGCGGCTGCTGTGCTAAAACGCGGTCGAACGCCGTAACAACCCCTTGTTCTTGGGCTACGTCAATCATCTCAACAACTGCGGGGTCTATTGACCGCTTTATATTTTTGGGATCAACTACCCTGGGTGCCTTACCCGATGGCCGGCTTGTAAGGCTTGGATCTTTAAACCTTGGCATTCTTTCGACCTCCTTTGTAATAAAGGTTGGAATTCTTGCGTTAGAATAATTTTGATCGCTAATGTTACTGGACTATTAACTCCTTCTAATAGATCACCTGCCCCCATAAAAAATAATTAACAAACTCCACTCCTGTCGCTGTAGCCGATGATAGTGTCTTTTGTCACTAGGCAAACCTGTTAATTACACTATTACCATAGTAAACCAGTCAATTAGTTATGAGCAATTGTCAAATCACTCTATCAAATCTCAAATAATGAAACATAGTTCAAATAGATCCTTCAGGCTTTTCTTAACATAGTTTCATAAAAAATCATTCTTTTTTGAATAATCTAAGATTTGTTTTTTGGACATAATGAAAAAGAGGTGGTTAAAGTGGATTTAACTGCAAAACTTCACAGGTGGTTAAAACATTTTTGGGAGGAGCCTTTTTTCAAAGCTGAGTTGGAAAGAGCACAAATAAATAAAAGGAATAAGGTTCCTGAGAGAATGAAAGGTGAGTGAAGTGGGTAAAACAGAAACCAACAACAAGGCCGGACTTTAAATCACCCGGCCTTGTTAATTGCTTATTTTAAACTCTATAGTAGTGGGGATGAAGGCTGAGAAATACCTGATAATGCTTCTCCTGCTTCATTCTGGTAAACGTTCTTGGTGGCCAAGTCACCAATGGATACCATACCGGCAAGTTGGTTATTATCAACTACGGGAAGACGTCTGATTTGCTTTTGCTTCATCAGACCTGCTGCTTCATGGACATCCATTTGTGAAGATCCAGTCACCAAATTTTGAGACATTACAGCATTTACTTTAGTATTATTAGGGTCAAGCCCTTTGGATGTTGCCCGCAGCGAGACATCTCTGTCCGTTAAAATTCCTACAACTTGTCCGTTTTGTACTACCGGTACCGAGCCTATATTATATTGGCTCATTTTTTGTGCGGCTTCTGCGACGGACTGCTCTGGGTTCACTGATACCACATTTTTAGTCATTATTTGTCCTAGTTGTTGTTGTTGGGGCATTAGTATATTCCTCCCATGGTTTTTTACTTAATTTACGGGAGTAGTATTCCTGAGGTTCAGGTAGTTTATTCGTATGTAAATTTTTTATACAGGTGTTAGCCTGTACTATTTCTATAAAGTTACGTGCCAGTTCCGGGTCATACATGCTCCCCGAGCACCGTTTTATCTCGGCTATAGCTTCATCGGGGGACATATTTGTTTTATAAGTGCGGTTTGACGTCATGGCATCAAAGCTGTCAGTAATTCTGATAATTCTAGCCAAAGTGGGAATGCTTTCTTCTTTTATTCCTTCCGGATAGCCGGACCCGTCGTAGTTTTCATGGTGGTAAAGTATAATTGGTACGGTAGATCTTAATGACGTCACTGATTTAACGATGTCACTACCCCATCTCGGATGCTGCTTAAGGATACCCCATTCTTGCTCGTTGAGACGGCCGGGTTTAGTCAGGGTATCTCTGTCTATCTCGATTTTCCCGATGTCATGTAAAAAAGCCGCATATCTTAGCAGCTGCATTTCTTGTTCCGAAACACCAATTTTTTCGGCCAGTTTGATAGAATATTCGGTGACTCTTTCCGAATGCCCGTAAGTATACCGGTCCTTGGCGTTAATTACAGATATTAACGTCCGAATGGAATTCAGAAGGTCTTTTTCGTTCTCATCCAGCTCAAGGTCATCAAATACTGAAAAGTACAATTCTACTTTGTTTTTGTTGAGACCCTTGGCCTTATAAAGGGCATTATCAGCCTGTTTGATTAATCCCCGTGCTTTTACTGCATGATCCGGGCTGGTTGCTATACCGCAGGATATGGTGATTTTACCGCCGGGCTGGTGTTCTTCACCGAAAAACTGCTGCTGTTCAATTCTATCTTTAATGTCTTCGGCCTTTTCCAATGCCTGCTGACTGTTGTAACCCGGTAGTACGACAACGAATTCTTCTCCGCCGTAGCGGGCTACAAAACCACTGTCTTTAACCTCTTTTTTTAATAGGATGCCAAAGGTTCTTAGCACTTCATCCCCAGCCAGGTGGCCAAAAGTGTCATTATAATTTTTAAAATAATCAATATCCAAAATGATTAATGATAGCCGATTATACGCGGTAATCCCTTTGGAAAAATATTTTTTTAACACTTCCTGAAAGTACCGGTGGTTATATAATCCTGTCAGTATGTCTGTATTAGCAATTTCGGTGAGGTATTCACGGTTTCTTGTTTCCAGGTTTGCCAGACCGCCTATGAACCAACCCACCACATACATCAGGCTGATCAGGATTAATCCGGACTCTGTTGCCTGTAAAATATTTATTCCCGGGGTTATCAGCATTTCATTAAAAACAAGAAGAATGCTGCAAATTGTAGCCATGATTAAGCCCGGGAGTTTGCCCATAACCGATGCTGTAATGAATATGGGAAGTAAAAGAATCGCTTGGGCATAGGGAAGCTTTTTTTCAGTAACAAACAGAGTTAGGGTAGCTACTAATAATGGAAAACCAACGTAGGCGATATCAATACAGTGAATGGACTTTGGGTTCTTGGGTAGCTGGCTGATTCTGGTATTGTATAATAAGACAATTACTGCTCCCATGGAGCATAGCAGAATAAAGAAGTCTATATTAATAAAAGGATAAAAATTTTTTTGCGGCAATACATCATAGCCACTAAGAATTATTGCTAATACGAAAATAATAAGACAAAGCATGTGAGCGGTTGTTATATATTCATATAATTCCTTCTGTCTTTCTTTTTCCGATGTCATAAGCTCACCCCGAAACTGGAAAAAAGGTGGTGAGGACCACCTTTTTCCAAACTATTTCCTCAATGACTCTGGAACTTCAGGCTGGTAGTGCCAGGCCCAACATGTTGGAGTCACTACGAAAGCAGCGGCCGCTAACATTACTGAAACTGCAGCGCTGAATAGACTGTTAGTAAATCTTTTCATTTTTCTAAACCTCCTTTCTTTTTGGTGTAATATTGATTTTATCTATTAAAGCCATTACACGATGTCCAATGCCAGTTAAATTTAAACTCCCCCACAATGCGCACAAAATTATGGCAACTTGTATCTCCCTGGTGTATATCAAATTAAACTGTTGCAAAAAAACAACGGCTGCTGCTAAGAAAGCAACGACAAATAATGACATAAGCCTTAACCTCTTGCGCCGTACGGCCGATATAATTGGCGCTGAAGGGGAATCCACCGGGGCAAAACGAATAATCGAAAAAACAGTAAATATTATGGTAAATGTTGCGGTTATGTTTATATATAATTGGTTGGTAGGGAAAAGGTATGATGAAATTAATGCTATGGACAGGAAAACAAAAGCGGTTACTACAGCGCAGCGCCAAGGGTTATTTGAGTGGGCACCGCCAGCTGTAAAACGCAATAATGCCATAGTAATCATACAGGCAATGATGGTTGTTAGTACATCAAATATTAAGCCGAGTGAAATTAGGATTACTGTATTGACTAAGTTGATGGCAAGTACCTCTATAACGTAGGCTAAAACAGCTTCGTTTTCCCTGGATTGACCTGTCTTAACAGCTAGATAACTGGCCCAACGTTTACTAAAAAAAATAGTCATATCTTCCACCCACCCGGTACCGGTTCCTTAATTCGGCGTACGATTAAAGCAATGATGAATAATATTATTGCTTGAGGAAGTCCAATTAAAAACCATAGTAAACTATCCTGTTCAATGTTTTTAAGGTCAAGGTCTGTAAAATTCACCAAAGATAAGTGAATCATTATTTCAAGGAATATTAAAATTGCTACGCTGGCCGTGATAGTTATAAAGCCTTTCGCAGATGAAACACGGGTTGCTTTTAAAATAAAGAAGGTAGTTAATAATAACATTGCAATAGAATGAAGCCCTAGTGTGACCGGCAACCACTTAATAATACATCCCGTTACGGATATTAATGAACCTGCTAAAACTACCGGGCCCCAGCGGATAGGGATCCGCGCCATCGCTAAACTTAGGGCAATAGTTCCTATAGTCTCCGGAATACCCTGTAAAAAAAATATGAAGTTCATCTTTGCCTCCGCTTATCTTCTCTTAAAAAATACACTTTCTTATATATTTCTTTAAATTCCATATAAAACCTGCAAGTTTTGTTATTTTTATCAGCCTATAGAGTAAATAATAACCACAAGTAAACTTTTAGCGAAGGATATATATATATGAATCTCTATTGGAGTACCGAATTATTAATCTTGGCTTTAGCCACCACGTTTAGTATAGTTGGAAGTTTATTGATAATTAGATTCGATTGGAAAAGATATGGCTTACTGTTTCTCATCAGCGGTCTGGTAGGTAATATCCTTTGTTACATTTTTGTCAAAACTGGATTTTATTCATTTCCTGTGCGAATTTTCCCCAAAATATCGATAATGCCCTTTGAGGCTATATTAACCGTATTTCCTTTTTACGTTCTGCTTGGAGTGAGATACAGCCCCAAATCATGGGCATACAAAATTCCTTTTTATTGGACAATAGTGCATTTAGGGATGTTAGGGGAAACGCTTATCCTAAACAGTACCAAATTAATAGATTACAATTTCAAATGGGACTTCTGGGATTCCTATACGTGGTGGTGGATATATTTTCTTTTGTTTGACTGGATTGGCAATTTGATGGTTCCAGAAAAAGCACAAAGGCCTATCAGCCAGGATTCCTTTCGGTATGGTAAGTGGGCCTGGATAGTATTTCATTTTATAGTCATCATCACTATATTCTTGGGTGGTCTTTATTTAGGAGGAGTAATGTTTTTCCAATAGCAGATAAAAAATGGAGCGAAGGAAGGATCTTTTTAGTAATCCTTTCTTCGCTCCTGCAGTTAGGGATAAACCTTGCTACTACGATAAGACTATTGTGATATTTTATTCTTTCACTTCATACCCGGTATCAGCGATTGCTTTCTTAACAGCATCTTCTTTAAGCTTATCGGGATTAAAGGTGGCAGTGACTTTTTTACCTTCCAGATCCACCACTATCTTATCCACTCCTGCTTCGGAAAGGGACTTCTCCACAGCCATTTTGCAGTGATTGCAGGACATACCTTCTACGTTTAGGGTTACGGTTTTAGAGGAATTATTACCACAACAACACCCCATCAAAAACACCTCCTATTCAAGCTCAAGTTTTGTAGTTGAAAGTCTAGCAATCCAACGGTAGCATATTATTCGGGTCACTGCAAGACTAGGAATAAAACCTATTGGGTTATTGATGCTCTGGCAGGTGTCCTTTTATTCTGCAGAGTTCGACAACTTTCCAAGGTATTTTCTAAACAAATGTCTAATTATCCCCAATCCAAACTATTATTTCAAATTGTTCCAAGGGCAATTGGGGATGTGTAATTTAAAGGAATTAATTGATTTGCGTAAGGAAAATGCTGAATTAAAATTAAAAATAGAGCAGAAAGAAAGCGAGATGCATTACATATTGGCGCAAGTTGTAGAACACATGCCCAATCCTATAGTTTTAACAGATTTTAATAGTAGGATCACTTACGTAAATAAGTCTTTGGAAAGTCATATGGGCTACGCACGCGCCAAGCTGATGAATGAACCGGTAGTCATCCTCAACGTTGAAAAATGAATTTTTCAACTCTTGCTAAAAAGAATTTTCTGTCAAAAGAGCAAGGAGATTGTACTATAATGTCTAAATATCTTATATAAAGGAATAATTAGACTTGGGGGCAACTCGTAACATGAGAGATAGAGGTGAAACTAAGATAGAGCATGCCTTAAGACAAAGTGAAGAAAAATTCCGCAAGATATTTAATAATACTAATGATGCAATTGCGTTGCATCATATAACTGAAGACGGATTTCCCGGTCGCTATATTGAAGTCAATGATGTAGCTTGCCAAATGTGGGGCTATACCAGGGAAGAACTATTAGCAATGTCCCCTTTAGACATTGACGCTAAAGAACACATAGAAAATGTACCACAAATAATGGATGAACTACTTCAAAAGAAACATGTTACTTTTGAAATAGCTCACTTGACGAAATACAACAAGAAGATACCTGTGGAAATTAGTTCCCATTTATTTATTCTAAACGGTGAAAATGTTGTATTGTCAATTGTCCGAGACATTACTCAGAGAAAAAAGTCTGAGGAATTATTAAAAGTGCAATCCACTGCCATGGAGAGCTCAACAGACGGAATGGCAATACTTGATTCCGAAGAGAATATTATTTACGTAAACAAAGCCTTAGCCAAAATATATGGATATGCTAATCGTGAGCAATTAATTGGTCAGTCATGGAAAGTTCTCTATGATAGACAACAAGTGCAAAGAATTGAAAGGGATGTAAAGCCAAGAGTTATTGCAAAAGGGGAGTGGCAAGGGGAAGCAACTGTTAAGACATACGATGGAATGGAGTTATGCCACGACATTTCCATAACTTTGCTTGACGAGGGTGGATTTGTCTGTGTTGTTCGTGACATAACCGCCCGCAAACGTCTGGAAAATAAATTAAAATATCTAAGTTGGCATGATCCACTAACGGGCCTTTATAATAGGGTTTTCTTCGAACAAGAAATGAGCCTTATTAATTTTCAATTAATAAGCTTAATAGTTTGTGATATAAATGGTCTTAAACTTGTAAATGATTCTTTGGGACATCAATTTGGCGATAAGCTGCTGGTAATAACAGCCAAAGTTTTAAAGGAATCCGTCGGTGACAGTTGTGTGGTGGCACGAATCGGTGGTGACGAATTTGCTGTTTTACTTCCCAATAGAGACGAAATCCAAGTGGATAAAATTTCTAAACGGATTCGTGATGCCGTTTTTGAATATAACACGGAAAATCCTAAAGTTCCATTGAGTATATCCGTAGGCTTTGCAACCTCCAGTGGTTTGTCAGCCGGTATTATGGAGTTATTTAAAGAAGCTGATGACAACATGTATCGTGAAAAGCTTTACCACAGTCGAAGTGCGAGAAGTGCTATTGTTAATACTCTCATGCAAACTTTGGAGGAAAGAGACTACATTACCGAAGGGCACGCTGACCGCCTCTATGACCTAGTGATAGATCTGGCCAAGGCGTTAAAGTTATCTGAACAAAAAAGAATTGAATTGCGCCTGTTAGCTCAGTTTCATGATATCGGCAAGGTAGGTATTCCTGACCGTATATTGTTTAAAAATGGCCCTCTTACCGGGGAAGAAGTGAAAGAAATGCGGCGACACAGTGAAATTGGTTACCGTATTGCACAGTCTGCACCCGACTTGACCCCCATAGCCGACTTTATTTTAAAGCATCATGAATGGTGGAACGGCAAAGGATACCCCCTTGGGATTAAAGGAGAAGAGATCCCGTTAGAATGTAGAATTCTTTCCATTGCTGATGCTTATGATGCCATGACCAGCGACCGGCCTTACAGAAAGGCCATGACCCAACTGGAAGCGGTGGGCGAGCTTAAAAGGTATGCCGGCATTCAATTTGATCCGCAATTGGTTGAGCAGTTTATACAGCTGTTACTTGGTAACGGGTACCTAAGTTATTAAGGTTTATACATATCGGAGATATTCTGTTAGGGCAGTAGGTTTTTTATCCGATTTCTAAGACTCCCACTTTTAAAAGTGGGAGTTCCTCATTGGTATGAGATTCCAGTATATGCCGAGAGTACGTTTTATGAGTTGAAGAAATGAAAAAGAGGTTTATCTAAAGACTTTTCGAACAGACTCTTTCACTAATGCAATTTTATTTTTTGAAAGTACATGTTGGGATATCTAGGCAATAGAATTGTTGTAATAAAAAGGATTTCGGCATTTAGTACAGAAAATTATAAATATATCGTAGTAAAGGTGAGAAAGGTTGATGACCATTATGAAACAATCTCTTCAAACGGGGGGAAATATTGTTCTTAGTGCTTTTAAAGGCACTGTTATTGTTACGCATGATATCTCACATTTGATAGATATTTCTTTGACTGCCTTCCTTGTAACCGATGCGGGCAAGGTGCAGGGGGATAGTGGAATTGTATTTTATAATCAACCGGAAGGGCCTTTGGGTGTAGCTACTTTTATCTCACCAAATGACTTGGGTAATACCAAGAATCATAAAATTAATTTTGACCTAAGTAAAGCACCAGCGGGTATTACTAAAGTAGCTGTTACGCTTACAGAAGATAATGCCGCGGGTTTTTCAAATGTAAAGAATCTTAGAGCTGAGATACATGTTGGTGGAGATGTTATTCAGTTAATTCCCTCAAATTTTACAAATGAGAATGGAATAGTTGTTTTAGAACTGTATCTAAAAAATGGCCAACCAAAGGCACGTGCAATATGGAAAGGTTTCGTTTCCGGCCTTGATGGTTTGTGCAGAAATTATGGTGTTGAGGTTTCTGAATCCGTAGAGCAGAACCTATCTTCGGTATCTCAAGCAACTAAAAAGAAAGAACCTGTAAGTGAAGAAAGTTTGAACCATTCATTAGCCTCAATAAATCTTGAAAAAATTAAAGGCAAGATTAATCTCGATAAAGGTAAGGACCCAGTCTTGATTGAGAAGACACCTGAAATCACAGCGTCAGTATCTTGGAAGACGGGAACAGATTATGATATTTATGCTTTGGTTTATACAACGGATGGCAAGCAGATTGATGTTGCCATGTTTGGAGCAGCGGGGGTACCTCCTCTCAAGCGGTTTGGTAATGGTGCTGTAGAACATATGGGTGATGTTGGGCGAGATAGTAAATCTGTTAAGACAGAAATAATTAAAATAAGATTAAATGATAGTATTCTTGGGGTGGTTCCTGTGGTCTATTCTGCACAGTCTAATGGAACAGGTTCATTTTACCGTTATAAGGTATCAATGTGCATTGATAATCATCAGGGAACATCGGTTATGATTTCAGCAAATAATGCAAGTAAAAATGATAGAGTTTATACTTGCGTTCCGGGTGTATTACTTAACACGCCAAATGGAATTTTAATAAAGGCAGTTGAGCTTTATAGCAAGCCGGGATCGGAAAAAAGACCAAAGCTTAAAATGGGTTCGACCGGAATGGTTGAAATATTGATGGATAAAGGGCCAATAAACGATTATAAATAATAGATTGTAGATTCTTAAATCATTCCTACCATACACGTTTTGTCCACACGTTCAATACGAAAAAGGCTGAACGTGTTATTATCCACATTCAGCCTCAAACCCGCATTTCTAGCGGTCTCTGGTGTCGGAGGGGGGACTTGAACCCCCACGAGTTACCCCACACGCCCCTCAAATGGGTGCGTAGTTTATTCACATTAAAAATGGTGCTTAAACTCAATAGAATTGAGGGATTAGCAAAGGTTATTGAATTTTTATGTTGGTATTAGATGCATACATCCTAGAATATATTAACACGTTTATCCGATACATCTAAACCATGAAGTCGTATGCCGATAAAGTAGTGTGCATCTAAAGTTATTTCCCGGACCAAACAAAAATATACCTTAGAGTGTCTACTGTTTATGACAGTAGGCTTTTTATTTCCGTGGTTTTTCTTAACTTTCACAATTTATGGTTTAATTGTGCTATCTGCTGTTTCCTATGGCTGCGTAAATACCCCTTATGACAACATATATTGAATAAGAATTTACATGGATATTTTGGGTGGACAATATATGGGCATATCTTTTTATAAAATGTAATCTAACAAGCAATGTAAAGTAATTAAACTAAAGGTTATAAGTGGAGGCGGCAGAAGTCACTACCGATCAAGAATTCCAACTGGAAAGTTTTTACCTTAAAGAGGGGTAACGGTGGCAAATAACAACGGGCATAAAGATGAACGGGTAGTGGACATAAAGCTAGGTAAGGTGGTTAATTAAAATGTTTAATCATAAAGTACCTTGCTCCAGCCTTCTTCAAGGGTAATCCATGGAAGAAGGTGCAGAAATGATGGAAGCTATTCTATCGCAAAGTGAATATCATTTTAGGGGGCACAGGAGCGGTTTTTCACTGGATTGTGTAAAGCCAGATCTAAATATAAATTTGCGATCCCCGGAAAAAATTTCTCCCGGCTTAAGAACACGGACATATATTGTCCGTTTCATTAACTAGAATTGCACTAAGAATTATATATGTGAAGGGAGAAAATGGAGATGGCTTATTGGAGTTGTTGTACTTTTTGTAAAAAATGGAGTGCATCCGCTGCCCCTTTTAGTCAGTTGAATGATAAAAATTGTCCTTACTGTGGTAACCCATTACCTGGGGATGATCTCTTTGAAGATAATTTCTGTTTAACGCAAGAAGGAAGTTGTAAATCTCAAATTTCGACAATATCTGCTAAAGGAAAAAATAATTTAATTGAGAATAATTAACAGAATTATAGAATTTAAGCGCAAAAACGCAAATAAAAGGTATTTATGATAAGCGGGTGGATGAAATGAATGAATCTAGGATTTCACGGCTATTGGCAATTTATGAGGATTTACACAAGGGCAAGGTAGTTAATAAGAAACGTTATGCTACACAATTCGTCGTCAGTGAAAAAACAATACAGCGCGACATTGAAGACTTGCGGAATTTCCTGGCTAACCATTATTCCATCGATAGTCTCATTGAATATGACAAGAAAAAATGCGGTTATGTATTGTATCGGGACGAGCATATTTGGCTAACCAGTCAAGAAGTACTTCTTACGGCAAAAGTTCTCTTGGAGAGCCGGGCGTTAACAAAATATGAGATGGAAAGTCTTCTAGATAAGTTGATTTTACAATGTGCTCCTGAGGAGCGCAAACATGTCAAAGAGGTTATTCTTCACGAGCGTTTCCACTATAACCCCACCCGATATGGCAAACCACTTTCACAAACCATCTGGCACCTGAGCTTAGCGATAAATCGGCATAAAAGAATTGAAATTGATTACATGAAGGTTGGCTCAAACAGCATTGTTAAACGTGTTCTTGAGCCCCAAGGAATAGTATTTTCAGAGTTTTACTTTTACCTAATTGCATTTATTCATGGCTTTGACTATGAATTTCCTGCCATTTATAGGCTGGATCATATACAAAATTACATGATTTTAGACGAACATTTTCGTGTCTCTGAGTCAAACCCTGTAATTGAGAAATATAAAGACGGAGAATTACGCAGACGCGTTCAGTTTATGCAAACAGGGCGCGTATTAACTGTTAGGTTCAAGTTCTGGGGGAAATCCTTGGAAGCAGTTCTGGATCGTCTTCCTACGGCACACGTTATAGATTATGAAGGGGATATTTCGGTCATAGAAGCAGAAGTATTTGGTCGGGGTGTTAAGATGTGGTTACTTAGCCAGGCCCAGTATCTAGAAGTAATTTCACCCCCGGAATTTCGTGAAGAAATGAAACAAACTATTTGTGAAATGATGGAACTATATCAATAGGGGTATAACACAAGTTGTTGACCTTGTTGAGGCATTTGCCTAGATAAAAATTAATACCCTATGTCTTGGGAGGGGGATCTTAAACGGTACCTTACTAATTCCGTTATGATGCTTTTTAGCATATGCCACAGGTGAGTGTGATAATTGAAATAAGGAAATTATTTTACTGACAAAAATCAGTTCAATTGTAGAAGAGGAGATAGTTAATAACCAAGTGACCAAACCCTTGACAGTGGAGTAACAAGCTAAAAATTTGACTTGGCCTTTGCCGAAGTTGTTATGGCGCCACCTTCACAATAAAACAGCCAATTTTTTGCATTGGGCGATACTAGCCGGAGGGACCTGAATACAAAGATTTAATGGCCTTTTGCAAAGATCGGCCAGAAGTGTAACCGGTAAAATAAACTTAACAACTTTAGGCACTGTTAATATGAATATTACAAGAGTTAAAACTAGGTGGTTAATAAAAGTGAACAAGGTTAAAAACGAGAAACAAATAGCACAAGTACTAATTAAGGTCTTTTCGAAAAACGAATCCATTAAGGGTTATTTCAAAAGCAATATTGATTGGTTGAATGACCGAATGTCCCAGTGGGAAAAAAATTACATTCGAGTGGGGTTAGTAGGGGTAACCAGTAGCGGTAAATCGACGTTATTAAATGCCATATTAGGAGATGACATCCTACCGACGGCTGTTAGACCTACTTCAGGTACATTAATTACCTGCTCTAAGGGCAAATATGTCGAGGCTGTAGTTTATTTTGAAAATGGAACCTTTGTCAACATACCGAAGAATCAATTGAGAGAGAAAATTCAAATATATGGAGACGAGCGCTTTAACGAAAACAACAAATATAAAGTAAAAATAATTAATGTTAAATCACCCAACTTTCTTTTTCCTGAGAAGATACAAATTATTGATAGCCCTGGATTAGACGCCCACGGACTTGAAAAGCATGAACAGATCACGATGGAGATGCTATTACCAACTGTAGATTTATGTATGTATGTGGTCACTTTAAAAGCAAACTCCGATTCAATTACAAGGGAAATATTACATACGATTTATGAGCATCAGAAACCGTTAATCATTATCCAAAATATGCTTGATTCCGTGGAACCTAAAATTGGCAAAGGTGGAGAGGTATTAAAGACGAAAGACCAAGTGGCAAGGGAACACATTAAGAGAATTGAAAGGATATTAAAAAGCATTGATCCCAATCTGAATGAGATAGTTAATATTGTTCAGTTATCTGCGAAAAGAGCTGTTGACGGTAGGAGAGAGAGTGATTGTCAGAAAATAAGACAATCCAAGTTTAACATTTTAGTTGACAATATGAAAGAGCATGAAAAGATAATTAGGCCAAAGTTATATGTAGAACGGACAAATCAGATTTTAAGACATTTAACGAGCATCCAAGAACGTGAAGAAAAAATTGTCGGTGATGTGGAAACTCTTGAGAAAATTACCAGTGAACAGGAAAGAGAGTTGCAATACCTACATGATAAACAGAAGCAGCTAAATGATAAAACAGTGTCTGCAAGAGAGATTCTCATGGAAAAACTGGTGCAGCTTGAAAAAGAGACATCAGCAACAATAAACAAAATAGAAATGTTAGATAACGAAGACACTGATTCATGCACAGAATTGCTAAACTATATAAGAGATGAAGCTAAAACAATAGAAAAAGCATTTATTGCAAATATACGGGACCTGAATGGAAAAGTAAGTGATTTTTTAGAATTGTTAAATCTTCAGTCAAAGGATTATGAAAATGATATTTTACCTAAATCCGTTCGCACCCAGCACTACTTTTCCGTAAAAAAGAAAATTATCCAAGAAGAACATCGAAGAAAAAAAAGTGGTTTAGGTAATAAAATAGCCAGATTTTTTGGTGATTTTCTAGATGAGGATTGGGGTTATGAGTATCAAACTAAGGATGTTGAGGTTATTGATTTTCAAGCTATATCAAAAGGTTTAAATTCCTATCAACAAAAATTATCTCATTCCTTCTATGGTTTTATTGATCAATGGCAAAATCGTTTAGGTAAATTTTTGACGAAGGCGAAAGAAGAAGTGCAACGACAGAGTATGGAACTTGAACAAAAACGCAGTAATTTATTGGAACAGCAAGAAATGGTTGCTGTCTTGGAAGATATAAAAAGAGTCGTTAGGACGGTGAAAGGGGAAGAGGAATTTAAAAGAATTACTTCGGTGAAGTCACAGAAAAAAACACAGGCAAAAGAGACAACGAAGGATTATTCGCAAGTTAGCATTCAAGAAGAAACCTTTTACCTTTTTAAACTAAGTTATCACTTCCTAAACCTTCACTTTAAGAAGTGTTGGGAGTTGGTCCAGAGGGAGGACAGGAAATATCTAAAGAACTTAACTCGTACTTTGATCTGGGGATGGGATACCCATTCTCTATTGTCCTATTCCGAACGATATTTAAATATAACCTTCAGTACAGATGAAGAGAAGAAGCTCGAAAATAACGGAATGGTTATCCCCAAAAAAAATAATAAACTCTTGTTCGTGAATGAACAGATGCTCCATCCCCAGGTGTTTAAGGAGCTAAAGTTGCTATTACAAAATGGTAATTATAATATTTATGTACTAATTCATCTGATACAAAGTGGACAAGCTAGAAAAAGGTTTATTAAGAGTTTGCTGTATGAAATGCCAAACTGTCATAAAATACCAATAAACTGCGTTATTCAATCAATCCAGGAATTCAAAGAAGGTCGCAATTTAGATGAAGCAGTTCGTGTTTTGTATGAACTAATTTGTGAACTTAATTTATTAAAAAAAGGAAAGGTCCTTGTGAACGATAAAAACCCACTGTACTCCATGGCGAGTTTGCAACTGAACGAACCCAAAACCATAATCGCAGATGCTCAAGAATTCCTACATAATATAAAAGTTAATTATCAATATTTAACAGCTATTCCTGGTGAGGAGGATCATATTCGTTCATTTATTAAAGCACTAATAGACTGCAGAGGAGGAATTTTTAATGAGCAAATCTGTAATGATTGAAGTCGATGAGACAACGAAATCAATTCTGGAATTAGTTGAAAGTAGGATGTCAAAAGGAGTTGAACAAAGTTTTGAGAGTTTTAAGAGTGACAATAACAGAATGGTGCAAGCAATGTCTTCCCAGCTGCATGATTATATTAGAGATATAGAAAAAAATATTGCGAAGGAGACTACCCGGCTTGAAGAAGATATGGGGGATTTAACGGACACTTTAGAAGATAACCTTAATATACTAGTTAATTCAATCAAAAAAGATAGTGAAAAACAAATTGATGCGGTCAAAGAAGTATTGCTGGCCGAAAAAAGAGAACTTCTGAGTTTGGTTACTAGAAAAATTGAAAATATCGAGGAACTTGGTAAGAACTTAAATAAACAAATTACAACGATTGTGGAAACAACAAGTATACTTCACCAATCAGTTCAAAAAGAAAGTAAAGAGTTTAAGGATAGTAGCAATAGAATCAAAATAGAGGTTTATGAACAATTAAACGAAATTAAAACAAAACAAAATGATCATGAAACTCGTGTACAGTACGTGTTTGAGACAATTGAGGACAAAGTTGGGAGATGCCTTGATCAAATAGAAACCAAGGTTTTGAGTCGTGTTGAAAAAGAACTGAATAATATTTCAAGTAGGGTTGAAGAAGTTGAGAGGGAAATAAAATGGGCTAATCAACCATTTTTCAAAAAGTGGTTTAGAGGGAGGTCTAACAAATAGTGACAGTAAAGATTAAGTCAATAATAGAAGAAGAAAGGTTTTTGGAATTAGCAGACCGGTATTTGCCGATTTTAACTGGAGATGGAGGAAAGGAGACGTATAAAAATTACATATCTCACAAGCTTAATAACATAAGCAAAGATGAGTTTTTAATACCTGTATTAGGGGTTCAAGGCTCAGGCAAAAGTAGTCTCCTTAATGCATTATTAATGGATGACTTGATTTTGCCCGTTGATGCTGACGAAACAACTTGTATCCCTGTCGAAGTTCGATATGGTAAAGATATTGATGGCCAGATTTGCGTATATTTGTTAGATGAAAAAGAACCGAATATCTTGTATGAAGCAAAGGAAATTGAGCAATACGTACATAACTATTACAATTATGCTAATCAGAAAAACGTATCTCATATTGTAATTTTTAAAAACGATTCCATATTAAAAGAAGGTCTGGTATTTGTTGATTTGCCAGGCGTATCTAGTCTTACTCAGGGAAATGTAAAAACAACTATGGATTATATTGAAAAGCTGTCTGCAGCAATATTTTTGTTGAGAACGGTTCCTCCAATCACCAGAAGTGAGCGAGTATTTTTAAGCACCGCATGGCCAAAATTGACAAAGGCATGGTTTATACAAAACCAATGGACAGATGAAAGTTGGAAAGAGGTAAATGAGGGTTTAAAGCATAACAAGGATGTGTTAACGGAAATTGCAAGAAACCACAAAACAAACGAAAATATTGACATCCGGATTGTAAATGTATATAAAGCCCTAAATAGTTGTCTTCAAAATGATGAAGTCGTTATGGAAGAGTCTGGAATTCCGGAGTTGAGGAATTACATTTCAGAAATCGCGAAAACATGGCGGACTACAATTTTTGAAAAGTTTTCAGATGATATTCGACTATTGGTTGGAAGAATCAAAAGCAAGCTTGAAGAACAATTGCGAGACAGCCAGTTAGATAGAAAAACACTTCGTAAAAAGTACCGTGAACAAGAAAGAAAGTTTGAGGATATTATTAATTCTAACAGGGATAAAATTTCACAAATTAGGCTGAGTATTCAACGATTCGAAACGGATTTGCGAAACTACGCACATGTGCAAAGTAAGAAACAAGCAGAAAACCTACGTAATGAAATGAGGAGGGTGACGGGTAATAAAGTTGTTGATGGTGATCTTCTAACCAGGGTTCTTCGAGAAAATGAGCAGATGTTTGCCTTAGATGCCATTGAAGGATTAAATGACAAGTTATTTGAAGTGAAAAAGCTCATGGAAGTTGAAATCGGAGACCTGGAAGTAAGAAATATGGATGACACATACAACGGTCTTGCTGATTTTTACAAGGAATCAGCATTTAAGTACGAAAAGGGGTTGGCACCAACCATTGGCATTGGCGGTTCAATAACAGGAATCTATGCTGGTTTAGCGATTGGCACAGCGATTGGGGGGCCAGTTGGTACTGTCGTAGGTGGTGTGGTAGGCATTGGCATTAGTTTGTTTTCAAGCTTTATCGGAAAGAAAACAAAGGAATATGTTGAGGATACGCGAATGGAAGCTACAATGTCAGATCTAGAAGGACCAATCGAAGAGTTTAAAGATAGTTTACTTAATTCAATCAATGACCATGTTGACGATTATTTTACCAGTATAAATAAAAGTTTAGAGCAGTTCATAGCAGCACAAGAGAAACAACTAGAAGCTGATAGGGAAGAGCACCGCCGGAACATAAAACTCTCTGAGGAAGAGATTGGGGAACGGCGTCAGAAGATTGAAGACGATTTAAGCTATTTGGAAAAGATAGAGGTGGCTATTTAAAAATGAACCAATTAGTCAGTAATATGAAATCTATCAAGACAGTAGTTGATAAAGTTGCGTGTCAGGACTTTAGAACGCTATTTGATTTTTTGCAAGAACGCATTGAATATCCAGAGAGCTTTGTTACGCTGCTTGGTGAAACAAGCAGTGGAAAATCCAGTATTCTTAATGGTCTTTTAGGAAGTAACATCCTTCGTACTGGTCCGAACCCGACGACAGGGGCTGTTGTTGAAATCATGGATGATCCAGCTATAAAAAACTTTGAATACTTTGCCGTTACTAAAAATGCTAAATTGGAGACGTTAACTAAAGAACAGTTCGGGCAATTTAGCAAAAACTTGCCAGAACAGTATGAACGGCTAAGGCTACTAACTCCATCTTATCCAAAAGGATTGAAAGGTCTACGTTTCTTTGACACACCAGGATATGGTTCTATTCATGAAAATCATGAAAAAATTATCAAGTCCTTTATGCCGAATAGCGATATTATTATATATGTTATCAGTTATCGGGTAGGTGTAAACGAAAGTGATGCAGAGTTCATTGGGTTAATTGAAGAGCTGTTTAGAGAAGATATGACATTTTATCTAGTTATTAATCGGACTCCCGAAAATAAAGCGACAAATGACCGAAGAGTAAAGGAAATTATAAATCACGTTCAGGACTTACTTCATCAAGAGATTCCCGTTTATCTTGTGCATGGAGAAGTCTCTACCATGGATGGTGAACCGCCTTTGCCTGCAGCCGAGGAGTTGTGGGAGAGCATTAAAAATGAAATCTCTTCTGAAAAAAGAAAAATGGCCCTCCATCATTCCCTTTTAGGGTTTCAAAAAAGCTTACTATTTGATGTTCAGGGGTACTTAGAGAAACGGAAAGTGGAACAGTTGGTTACCGATGAAGAGAGGAAATTACTTGAAGAAACATCAGCAGAATTTCTAGCTAAAAAGCAGGTTGTGGAAACTAAAATAGAAAGTACGTTTGAAAGAGTAAATACAACAACTAAGAAAATGTTTAAAAGCAGTGCAGATGAAATTGTTGCTTGCATTCAATCAGAAATTACATCATCTAACCGTTGGACTCATCAACAGGAATGTGCAGGGTATGTCCAAACACATCTCATGCCTATGCTTGCTAAGAAAGAAACAAAGAATATAAGGGCCTATATTGAAAGAGAGTTAGATCAATTAAATGAAGAAATTGATTCGATGTTAAATGCCGCTGTCCAGAAGTTGGAAAGAAAAATCCATATCGAAAATAGGGCTTTTGAGCAACTGGTTTTAAATGTTAGTAATAGGGTTGCCCAACGTTTTGCTGACCAAGCACTTCAAGCCTTTTTCCGCCAATATGGTGGGGTTGGCGGAGCAGGTGCTGGTGTTGCAAATGCTGCAAAAAAAGGTCTTAAAAAGGCTGGTGACTTAGTTGGGAAGACTTTTTCTAGGGAGACTCATAACCAACTTGCTAGATTTTTAAGTCGAATAGGTGCCACATCAACGAGGGCGATTGGTGCCGCAGCAGCGGTTATCGTTGAAGCAGGCTTTTACTTATATGAAGTAGCGCTATGGCAGTCAGAACTTATCAAACAGGTTGGGAAAGCTGTATCGCTTTGGGAAGAAAAATCCATTAAAGCAGTCGATAATGACCTGTTAGAATTGAAGAGGCATAACCTTGAGCAAGTAGAGAGCTTCTTTAGAGAATATAAAGAAGCATTTTCATTAAAAGAGTATGAAGGAAATGAAGAAAACATCAATAGGATTGAGGAACAGTTATCTGAAATCCAATCCATATTGCAAAATATTGAAAGGGAGAGGATTGCAAGCTAATGGCTGAACGAAGGCAAATGCTACAAAGAGTCGAGCAACCAGAAGTATTTGAGGGTGAAATTGTTGATGCTCCGTTTGGAAGATTTAATAAGCCTGATGAACGGGAACGCGAACGAGAACATGAAGTGAGATTGAAAATACTTGAATCTTTACCCGATGTCGTCAATATTTTTAAGGATATTGTAGATATCCATAAAGTGGAACTTGCATCTGAAGCGGAGATAAAACGCATGGATAAAGGAATTGATCTAATGCGTGTTCAAACAGAAGACTTTGTGCGGCGTGAAATTGAGAAACGTCAAACGATGCAAAGTAAGAGCGAACGAGTTCAAAGTATGCTTCGTGATTTGTATGCATATCTTAACCAATCACATATTTCAGATGAAGTAAAAGAGAAAGTCCTTGATACGTTTGATTGTGCGATAAAGAGTGCGTTGAAGGAAAAGTAGAGAATGGACATGACAGGCGGTATTATTAGTGACATTCTTCAATATGTCAAGCAAAATAAAGTTGAAAAGGCACAAGAAATACTTGACCAAAAATTGGAGGAAATGCAAGCAGCCGAGGTCCAAGGAAAGCGGGCCACAATAGATGAAATTAATATGTCCCTCCTTAAAATCAATATAGAAATAAAAAAAATAGCCAATCAATATGACCTAATAAAAATATACACTCATACTCCCATACTTGAGTCCATAGAGAGATACACCCATCAACTTAAAAAGCAAAGAGCTGAGTTAGAGATAGAGAAAAAAACCTTGCTGTCTCGATAATTTTAAATAAGAGGTCCGAACCCTAAGGAATGGCCAACTGGAGAGAGGGCCTATAAAAAAGGCCAGCCCTTCTGAAGAGAGTTTGGACGGCAAGTACTTGCAGTGTTTTTCTGATGATACTGAGGAAGTCGAAATAGTTTCCGCACCGTACCTAGAAAACTACCTTGGAATAAAGCCAGTAATATCATCGGTTAAAGCACCGGGGGATATCCTGTGCACTACTCTGCAGACTGGTGATGTTGTGATCCGTTGTATTGAGATTGAGTGCGTTAAAAAACGGCGCAAGATGCTATATACAAATAGTTAATTTCGAAATCATGCGCTAGATTGTTCATGAAATAATTATATACTTTCGTATTAGCCTCCCCCACAGATTGGAGTGTTCTTCATGGAATTAAGTGCCATGATTAGATCATGTGTAATAATTAATGACCCTGAATTTCAAGAAAGCCTGACCTTATTCAGAAAAAGACATAATATTAATGTAGAGCCATATCCAGTTGAAGTATCTAGGGATTTGGATGCGGAAGCCAAAATATTTTCTAGGTGTTTATTAAAGGTAATAAAGGATAAAAACTACAAAAACAATATTTACTTAAAAGAATTAAAGCCGGGTTTTTTTCGTTTAGAGGATGTCTTTGAGTATAGAGAGATTTTTATTTACTTATGGGAATATGCCCGTGATTTTTGTGAAGAAATATTTCGGATCTCAGATATTTGGTTTCCGGAAAGCCCTCCGACTATAATTGGCAACTATGATGATCCTGTGCAAAGATTTTTATTAAGGTGCATATTCTTTAAAACTGACGAACTACCAGAGATACATTTTAAAAAAATATATTTACATAGTTTTAATGACATTTCTGGCGTCTATTATTTAATTAAGTTAATCTATGCGGAAAAATTAATAGAGCATATATATAATTTTGATTTGGATACACATATGGAGAAGAATGATCCACATTTGCATGGTTTTTTGGAAGGTTTTAGGCGTTCAGATGGTAAAGCGACAACTAAGCATAAGAGCTTTCTAGAGTTGTATCCAGGAATAACCAGAAAAGATATAAAAGATAACTGGGACGAAATTCAAAAGGGAGTCCAAAGATACCCTTTAAGATGGAAGAAATATGTTAAATATTTCAATGAATGCCAGTTTAATAACAAACTTATTGAGCAGGTTTGCGATGAACACAATGAAGAATTGGATCCGAGTACAGTCTATAAAGGTATAAAAAGGATTGCCGAAATAGCAGGTTATGAACTTCGGGCAAGGCCACCTAGAAGAAAGTCAAAACCCAAAAATCGTAAATGAAACTATGATATTCGAGCGATTCATATTATGAACTTTATCTCAAAGAGAAAATTGACGGAAGGGCAGTGTTGTTTTCTTTGTGTGCGAGTTTAAGTAAGTAAGTTATAATACAAAGGATTTATCTCGGTAATGAGGAGGTCGCGGGATAGCCGTTTCCTGGTCAATCAACTTATTGAGAATTTCCTTTAGCTTGGCCCAGGTAATGAATTTATCCAATCCATTACTGGATTCCGTTTCAATTATTACAGGCTCCAGCCGGTCGCTGCCGGTACAGTGAAATTTGCTAACATCTTTGTCCCACTGCTCGAATAAAGGGTTTAACTGGTTTAGTAGTTTAGCGGTTGTACGATAGTTCTTGACCAAGGACTTTTGGGTTAGCTTTTGACCACGTGCTTTGATTCCTTCCTCCAGCTGTCTGAAGGCCGTGTAATCTGCACCCCGGAAACGGTATATACTCTGTTTTTCATCCCCCACCACAAATAGCCTAAAATTTAGTTTATCCAATAACCATAAAACAAATCTTACCTGGACAATATCTGTATCTTGAAATTCATCCACCATTAAATAAAGGGTGTCAAATTTCCCTTGCAGATTGCTTGTACCTTTTAAACGCTCCAGTTCGCGGACAAGATCTGACATTTCCCATTTGTTTTCTTCCTTTTTAGTCTGGTTTAAATCTTGTTG
This sequence comes from Clostridiales bacterium, assembly GCA_016278505.1. Classification (GTDB taxonomy): domain Bacteria; phylum Bacillota; class Desulfotomaculia; order Desulfotomaculales; family VENG01; genus VENG01. The sequence goes on along the minus strand of JADQBQ010000004.1, from coordinate 66,273 downwards.
CAAGTGATACAACAGGTACTTTAGAAGAACTGAAAAGGGTTTTTTATCGTGACCTAAATCTAACTGGTTGGCAATCTTATCTGCACTTATGGACCTATTTTCCAATACTGTATTGACGAAGATTACTGCGTTAACAAGATGGTACTGTGGGATAAAGGCAAAGTGTTGGAATTGGTCCGGATAAAGGCGAGCGAACTCATTAATCCACTTTTGAATAATGTGCTTTTTATCAAACCGGAATGACCTAACTGAGAATGAAGAAGGAAAACCCAACTCCTGCCCCGCCGTTTGCAAGAATTTTTTTGCGAAGGAGTGCACCGTCGAGATTTGCAACCTTTGGGCTTCTTCAATCCACTCCAAATAACGCCTGTTCTTTGTAATGTAGTAATAGTTCATTAGTAGTGATGTGAGTCTTTGGCGCATTTGTACCGCTGCTTCATTTGTAAATGTAATCATGATTATGTTGGCAAACGAGAGGGCGGGCATGGTATGCTTAAGAAAGAGCAGGCGGTTAATCATGATGGTAGTTTTACCGGTGCCGGCACCGGCCGATATCATCAAATGGTTATCGGACCTTTCATGTTCTATGGAATATTGTTCGTGGTTAAAAGATGATTTTTGGCACAGGTAGTCATACAGTTGCGGGTTTGTAATTTGGCCGTCTACAAATTCAACCTTATTCTTCGGTAATGCTTCGTGTATTGGGATTTCATGCCAATACAAAAATCCGTACTTCCTTGCTTCTTCCAAAACAGCATCTGTTTCATAATGTTCCAGGGAATCGGTAGTGAAAAGGTACACCTTAATTCCCTGCTTATTGTAGTCCAATAGACGGTTAAACATTTTATGGTCAACTCTATGAGTAAAAAGCACAAATGAGTGTTTTGGTTGATTTTGCTCCACTCTCAAACCCCCGCATATTCATATTCGTTTTTTCATTTATTGTCAAAATTAATGTAACATAACTAAAATTTCAATTTAATCTCATAAAATCCTTGTAGTTTTCGATTTTTTCCGACCGGTTAGCCTTGGGTTCAATCCTTATGAAGCGCTGAAAAGCGGAAAGTAGGTTAAATGTGTGCCGTAACGGTGATTAAATACAGCACCGTGGTAGATACATCTTACAAACCACAGTGCTGTTGGTATCTATAAAGGCCACATTTGTAGGTTTTCTTAAGTTAATCAATAAAATCCGCAAAATAAACTTGATTAAACCATACATCCGGCACATCTTTCAGCAGCACGTAACTCCTGCTGTCATTCACATAGGTGGAATGCCCCGTACTGCCCGCCGTTAAGACTTTCGCTCCAGCCGTTGTCAATCAAAGCTTCTATCCGGCCTTTTGCATTTTCAGGCACAGTAACATCTCTTGTTAACTCAGCTATCTTTTCTGCTGTTACCTTTTGTTTGATCTTCTCACACAAAGATAAGAGATCTGCATTATTTTCCTCCATATTATCCAGCTCCTCTTTGAAGAGAGCCAGTACGTCGTCTATGGATGCATCTACAGGGCAGTCTTTTTTAATTAATAAGTCAAAGTCTATAAGGTCATAGTCACCATTAAATTCTTCATCCAATTCATCGTAGATTTTTGCACCCAAAACATCTCTCATGAAAAGCTCTGCTCCCGAATCACCGTGATTTAGTTCAAAATATTCGTCCAGCTGGCGGGATATATAAATTTCAGGTAGCATAAGTAGAGCTATTTCTATATAAACCGGCTGGTTATCCTCCCTGCGCCCGATTGTAAAGTGAGAAGCATTATCCCACTCCCGGGCTCCATCAATGCAGCTTACAAAAAACTTAATTACAAACTTTCTACCCGAAGCTACCATTTTGTTTAACAAGTCTTTCTGTACAGGCCCCAGCAGGCTTTCATCCGGCATATAAGGGCAATACATTTTAATAGGGCTAAAATCCTGGTTTCCTGCTAATTGGGTCTCTGCCGCTTCCTTTAATACAGGGTCAAAAGCATTCCGGTAAAAGCGTAGCAATTCGGGGTTTAAAGCTCTCATTATTATCACAATCTCCCTTCAGTATTTTTATAGGTTATGCAGCGTGTTTGCTGACCTGGTGGACAGCTTGCAGCACTCCATCGTTTAACTCCAGCGCACTCAGGCAGCCGCCGTAAACGCAGCCCGTATCAATTCCAATGCAGCCGTCAGTAATAAACGGGTGCCACGTGCCGTTAATATTACAGGTTGGTGTATGCCCGAAGATAACAGTTTTTTCTCCTGTCATAGGATTTAGGTAGAATTCCTCTCGCAGCCACAGCAGGTCTTCTTCTGCCTGCTGGCAGAGGCTGATGCCGGGCCTGATGCCGCCGTGTACATAAACAAAATGTTCATCCTCAAAATAGGGCTTCTAAGCCGCGGCACGGTCTTTGAAGAATCGGGAAATGAACATTGAAAGTGTGTGCAAAATAGTAAAAATTGAATGAGATACGTTTTCAAGAAATCACTAGTCGCCTCAATTTTCAAGAGGCGATTTTTTTCTGTGACAAACCGTTGTCACAGTATACCGTTATAATGAATTCAAATAAGAACCAGGGGAGGGAAAACCTTAATGGATCGGTTGGTTAACATATCTTGTTAAAACTCTAAAAGATCGGTCTTATGGGATAGAAATAGGAAATATCACATCGCCTGTCGAATTTGGTTAATATTAGGCAATAATACCAAAACCCAAATTGTGCAGAGGATAGGAGGCTTTAAAAATGAGTATGTGGATAAGAGTTTAAATGGAAAAATAATTCAAGAGGAGCGATGAAAAATGAAGGAGTTTTACAAATGGTACGTAGAGAACTTGGATGAAAACCGGCTAATAAAACTGGCGAAAGAGATAGATTTAAGCCTACCAGGTTTTTCAAAAGATTTATCAAAAGCACCAAAGCAGTTAATTAGAAATAAAACTGTAAAATTTGCTACAAAAGCGGAAACTGCAAGTATTTTTGCAGCGGTAATTTTTAGATTGAATCCAGGCTTATATGAAGCGATGGCCGATGAAGACCTTGATACTATTAAATCGAATGAACGCAATTTAATAAAAGATTATGGGGGCGTTGATTATGTTTTTGCACTGGTTGCATTACAAGAAGAAAATGATTTTGAATCTGAAGAAGTAAAAAGCTATATTACAGAATTGATGGAGAGGCTTGACCAGCAGGATGAGGATAATGATAAAGAGGTGGGAATAGTTGAACTAAGCAATGGCCTTAAAGAAGAAAATATAAGACTCCAAAAGGAAGTCAGTAAACTAAAATCAAAACTCCAAAACCTAAATGAGTCCTTCCATGCCAAATTACAGAAAGAAAAATCCCAAAGAGGCAGGTTGGAAGAAAAATACAAGGATGAGTTAGGTAAAATAAATAAACTTAACCAAGAAAAAGCAACCGAAATCTCCAAGCTAAAAGAAAACCTAGCTTGGGTAACCAAACAAAAAGAAAAGTTGGAAAAAGAGCTAGCCGAGAAAGAAATGCAAATTAATCAGTTAGCTGAACAAAACAGAGAATATGAGCAGCAGCTAGCCGACAAAAACTCTGTTTTAGATTTGTGGCAGGCAAAGTACCCTGAGGAAAACCCTGCAAGAGATGTGCTGCGTGCAATAATTATCGGCGATAAACCACGCAGGCAATGCAAATTCCTTAACGGCGTCCCGGTGGAATTAAAGTCTGTTGACCTATCTACAGCTGAAGAAAAGTATATAAATGGTGGTCGCTCTGAAGAATTTGACTTGATTTTCCTTATTTCCAGCCGCTGCAATCACAGACAACGTATTTCATTTTTAAAGAAATTCAACGGATTGATTGAAGTAGCTAGTATGAAGCAAGTCGAAAACAATATCCTTCAAAGTGCGAATCATATAGCAAAATAGATAGTTAATAGGAGGCTTAATTATAATGAACGACCTGGACTGCATTCTGGTAGGAATTTTAGCTGAACGTGATGATTTACCCCCGGATAGGGATTTAGTAACCTTTGTAAATAAAATAGGGGAAATACAATTTGCACTGAAAATAATTTCTGACGGCCCGGAATCTTTACATTTAGATAAAACCATAACTTGTTATGCCAATAAATTTAGAGATTACGAATTTGAGGACGACTATTATGAAGATTGGCCTATAAGGGCAAGAAAATTTGAAGCGTTTTTAATGGATAAAATTGTGCTGTTTCGACCCTCCGAACAACGCAAAAAAGGTGAAACTTTGTATGTCGCGGAACCTGTAATGGTTTTACCTAAACCTGTGAGAATAGATACAGAATCTAGGTTGATTCCCATGTTGCACCTAAACCAAAAAAGCGAAGAAGATTATGAGGCATTACTGCTTAAACAATCGCCTTTAGGACCTTTCCGCTATTACCCATTACAGATGCCTAAAGTAGATCCAATATACGTTTATGTTAACGGTTACTTATACGGGAGTTTTTATAACAGGGTAGAACGTCATAAAAAATGGGTATACGAATTTAACGATGAAATTATGCGCGTGCCTTATGACTTGTTGGAACAGGAAAGCATAATTACTTTCGGTGAAGTAGCCTTTGTTGAATCTTTTACTTATCTCAAGGATTTTCAGGCCATGCTGGACAGCGATGGAGAAGTAATTTCCCCCAAAACTTTCATGGCAACAGAAGTTGAAGAGAATAATGAGAGCGCCGAAACCCAGGGAACTCATGGGGAATCTGAAGACTTTGCGGAGACTGTTTCTGCCGAAGCAGAGAAAAGCAATGAGCCTGCCGGAAATAAAGACGAGGAAAAATTTATATATCGATTGGACAGGCTGTGTCGTGCCTCTGGCCTATTATACGACGAAGATGACCTTTTAAATTTTCACACAGCCCTAAAGGTGGGTGGGTTAGTAATACTGGCGGGTATGTCGGGCACCGGTAAGTCGCACCTGGTCCGAATGTACTCTGAGGCACTTGGTCTAAATGAAAACAGCAATAACGGACGCTTTAAATTTTTACCGGTACGTCCCAACTGGGTTGATGATACGGATTTGATTGGCTTTTTGGATACAGCCAACAATATTTATCGCCCGGCGGATACAGGTATTGTTAATTTACTCCTGGAGGCTGAAGGACATCCAGATCGCTTGTATCTATTTTGTTTAGATGAAATGAATCTTGCCCGGGTAGAGCATTATTTTGGCCAGTTCTTAAGTATTTTGGAACTGCCGGAGAAAAATAGAAGTTTGCAGTTGTATAACCCTGAGCTCAAAGACCGCATTTACAATTCCAGCCAGTACCCGCCTCAAATTAAGATAGGCAGCAATGTCTTGTTTGTCGGTACCGTAAACATTGATGAGTCTACTTATACTTTCAGCGATAAGGTGTTAAACCGGGCCAATGTACTGCGCCTTAAAGTTTTGCCTTTTGATAAATTGAAAGAAGGGCTTGCAAGTGAACCCTTCGAGGAAATGGATTATGAGGTGACTACCGGGCAGTTTTTGCAGTGGGTAAATCATGGTGATAAAGGGTTAGCTTTAAATAACTCCGAGATAGAATTTCTGTTCGAGATGCACCAGCACATTAATGCTGCGGATGCCGGAAAAGGAATTAGTTACCGCATGTTGCGCCATATAGATAAGTACCTGCTTAATATCCCCCGTACCCAACATAGTCCGCTGCTGACTAGGGCTAAGGCCTTTGATTTTCTTTTGCTGCAAAAAGTGTTTCCAATGCTGCGGGGTCCGCAGGAACAATTAGTAAAACTGTTTGGCCGGTTTAATGATACAACGGATGACGTGGAAAACAGCGAACTATTAAACTTAATGGATAAATATGAAAGTATAAGTGAATTTACTTTTAGCCGTGAGGAAATAAAACAGAAGGCTAAGGAATTAAGGTGGTTTGGTTATGCCTCCTAATAAGTTGCCTTTTCAAGTAATCTTGCACCTGGGAGGTGTCGAAAGAAGCGCATCAAGACCCCTAATCAATTTTTGTCAAAAGGAAAAGGAAGCCGCCGTTGATTACACTTATTTGCTGGAATTCAGCAACTCGAATCTGGAATTCAGTCCCGCGCCAGGATATGAAGTCCCTTCTAAAACCAAGTTGTATATTGACGGGTTGGACGGGATTGAAAGTGACCTGGTTCAACGGGACTTGGACGGGGCGTACTTGCCCTGTCCATGCAGCATTTCCTTATACAAGTCCGGGGAAAATACTTACCCTTGGATTCCTGGGCAATACAGGGTAAAAGTAGTGTGGGGTGATAAAGAGTATTTTACCATTTTAAGGGTAAGGGCAAAAAATATGACGGACGATCAGCTAGAACAAATGCGTTTTGAGCTAGAAAATTACGTCCGCGGTCTAGCCATGGATATTGTTTTGCAAAACCAGGGTATCGGTACATCCGAAGTTGTACGGTCTCTGCCAGAGCGATTTTACCAATACCATGTCATTGAGCGGGAGTTTCCCCGCTTATATGCTACCATTTTGGATATTTTGCAAAAGCCTCACCAGCAAGCATCTAAAAAGTACAGTGTATTACCTGTGCACAGGGCAAAGGTTTGGGATAACCGGACTTTACGGTGGCTCAATTCGGAACAGGGGAGGCGAAAAAATTGTAACACCACAAAAGACCCGCAGTTTGTCCTTTCCCCTAATAATGAAATTCAATTTGATTTACCGGAAAATCGGTGGCTAAAAAAAATATTACGAGATATCATTCAGGTACTCGGTGAAATTCAAAGTGCCATTGAGAGTACATTGGAACAAAAGAAAAAAGAATTTAAGTTGGAACAACAATTTTACTCCAGTAATGTAATTGTTTCAGAGAGAACAAAACAAGAGATAAATAAGCTGAGGGAAGACTTAAACCGCTGTGGAGGCTTGCAGGGCCAGTTTTGGCAACTCCTAAATAGCTTCCCTCTAAATGAGGTTAAATACTGTTCTGGTTTTATTCCCATAACTCCTGGATTACAAAAGGATTTCAGATACTGGTTTATATATCGTTTTTGGCGGCAATTGACTCAACATTCCGAGGTTCAAGTGCAATCGGCAGCCGATTACCAGTGGAAAAGAACAGATCTGCTATATGAGTATTGGTGTTTTGTAAAAACCATGGAAGCCGTGAGGAAATTAGGTTTTACTCCTCACAGTGGGTGGATCTTTTCCCACAGGTGGGATTTTTCCGACTCCATGTTTATACCCAGCATCGAGCCGGGGACCCAGGTGACGTTTTATAAAGACACCTGGCGGTTAGATTTGATTTATGATCAAACTGTTCCTTACCGGCTGGAAGAGGCCAAACAGCGAAAAATTCCTATTTGGAGCGAATCGGAGAATAACAGGCCGGATATGCGCTTGGACCTGTACCGTAACGGTGAGTATTATCGTTCAATTATTTTAGAGGTCAAATACCGCCCATGTAAAAACATTTGGAATCATGATATCGAGGAACAGCGGCCCAAGTGGTCTGTAAACATGCGCCAGCTTAGAAACTACCGCATAGGCTTATCAAGTATAGATGATCAAGACTCTAGGCCTGTTTTCCAGGTACTAGCTCTTTTTCCCGTGGACAAAGAATCTGCAACGGTAATGCCAGTGGAACCGTATCGGATTGCAATTGTGCAGTTAACTCCCGGTAGAGACAATCCACATTTTCAGGAGTACCTTGAACAAAAGATTTTGAAAGAGTTAATTTGCTGATACAATAATCTGTTGCTGAATAACAATGCAGCTAGAAAAAATTAATCCCTACCGTGACAAACATTGGTCACACCCGGTTGTTATCATATGATTACCAATAACACGGGAGGGATTATCTTATGGAGCAAATCAAAATCGACTTATCCTTGGACAAAACCGCACTGCTGCCTGATACCAGGCAAACCGCTTATATGATGGTAAAACTCACCGCCCCGGAGAACCTTGTAGATGACCGGCCGGACCAGAACCTGTCCTTTGTCATTGACCGCAGCGGGAGTATGTCCGGCACAAAACTGGATTATACTAAAACGGCGGTCTCCTTTGCCATTGGCCATTTAGGGCCCCAGGATTATTGTTCGGTGGTGGCCTTTGATGACATGGTGAATATGATTGCCTCATCGCATAAGGTGGAAAACAAAGATGCCCTGAAAATGGCCGTAGAGAGTATCTATTCAGGGGGCACTACCAACCTCAGCGGAGGTATGCTCATGGGGATGCGTGAAGTGAAATTGGCTTACCGGGAAAATCAAATTAACCGCGTGCTTTTGCTGACTGACGGGATGGCCAACGTGGGGGTAACTGACCACCGCGCCCTGGTGGAAAAGGCTGCGGAGATGGCCGGTGCCGGTATAAATCTATCTACCTTCGGCCTGGGCGAAGATTTTGAAGAGGACCTGCTGCAGGCCATGTCGGAGGTAGGTGGGGGTAACTTTTACTATATTGAATCACCGGACCAAATACCCGGTATATTCGAAGAAGAACTGTCAGGCCTTTTAAGCATAATCGCCCAGAACTTGACCATTAAGGTCAAGCCCGGCCGGGGTATTGGAGTAAATGGTGTTTTGGGATATCCCTTTGATCCCGGTAATGATGTGAAGGTTTCACTGCCGGACATTTACAGCGGGGAAACGAAAATCCTGCTTTTCGAGTTAGATATACCGCCCTGCCAGGAAGGGGTTCAAAGCCACATTGAATTAGAGCTTGAGTACGCCGACGTGAGGAACAACCTGGCCCTGGTTAATTTGTCCGCGGGCCTGGAAGTACACTTTAACGCTGATAACGAGGGACCGGTAGAAAATATGGAAGTTGTGAAACAGTTAGAGTTGTTCCGTTGTATGCAGGCCAAAGAAGAGGCCATACGCCTGGCCGACGAAGGGGATTTTGAGGCCGGCCACCAGGTGCTGAAAAATAGGGTGCTGGACATGCGTACCTCCACCGGCCTTATGGAAGATTCCGATATGCTGCAGGAACTGGATGAGTTGAATGACAGTATTTGCTTTATGCAGGCAGAAAATTATACAAAGTCATCTCGCAAAAAAATGGCTTATAGTGCTTACCGCCAAAAAAGGGGCAGGGGGAAAAGAAAATAGTCATGTAACTATGTTCTAGGGACTTAACTTAAAGCTTTGGGGCCATATGTTTGTACTGTATAATTAAGTAATTTTTTGCAGGCATTGGGCACTTTCTGGCGAACCGTTAAATAATTGATTATTGCGCGCCGGAGGTTTTGCCCATGTCTAACAGGCCCCAAAAGGACGCCAGCCGTGGTTTACGGCTCAATATGATAGTTGACTATATTAACCGGCGAACGCCCTATGGTGGAGTAACTTTGAAAGAGCTGTCCGATAGATACGAGGTTACCGAGCGGCAGATACGAAGGGACCTAGACGCAATTCAAAATGACATGAGGCTGCCGTTAAGAAAGGGAGAAAAGGTTGTTGACCGGAATAAGTGCGCCTTCTATTCTTTTGAGGTTGGCTATTTGCCCAGCTTGAGCCCGGAAAAAGCTACCGCTATTTTTATAAGTATGCTGCAGCAGCAGGGTTCTGCCCTGGCCGGACACCTGAATGACCTTAAAGATGCGCTGGTATCGACATTATTTAAATATCACTACAATCCCAAAGAGCTTGCGGAAGAGAAACTGCAGAACAGGATCCACCTGGTGGAAGAAGCCCTGGCTGATCCGGAGCGGGTAGGAGATTTCTTCACCAGGCTGGTCACAGCGCTAAAAGACTGCCACCGGGTGAAGATAAAGTATTTCGTTGCTCACAGCGGCCGGGTTACCGAGCGGGTGGTGGAACCCTATGGCCTGATTTGCAAACGCCAAAACTGGTACCTGGTAGGGCACTGCTTGAAACGCCAGGCCATTAGGGTGTTCCGGATTGACCAGTTAGAGAATGTAATCTCTTATACCAACGAGATATTTGATTACCCGAAAGATTTTAACCTTAAAGAACACATGGCACACAGCTGGGGTGTGATCAATGACGGAGAAGAATGCCAGATCAAGCTTAAGTTTAGTCCCCATGTGGCATTTAGGGTTAAAAACGTCATTTATCATCCGTCTCAAGTACTGGAGACGGAACTGGAAGACGGGTCAATAATTGTCTCCTTTAACGTCTGCGGTATTACCGAGATGAAAACCTGGATAGTGCAGTGGGGAGACTCGGTAGAAGTGCTGGAACCTGGTTGGCTGCGGGAGGATATGTGTAGACTGGCGGAAAGAATATTAACTCTATATCGTAAAAATGATTAAGCGCGGCACCGTGATATAAGCACCTAACAAAACACGGTGTTGTTTTTATTCATACCTCCATATTGTAATGTAATTTGGAGCGGTCTATCTATACCGGTTAAGGTAACAAGGAGGTTAAACCGTGAATAGATTTCTTTCTTCTCTGGGAGAAATATGCTGGAAGTATCCCTTAAACGAAAAGTTGCTCATTGCCTCCGGCTACCGTGCAGGGCATGAGCTCTGTGAGTGCCTGGCAAGGGATAGCGGTGGATGGGTAAACCTGCAACCCGAGACAGCAGTTGGATTGGCTCACATAGTGGCAGGGGAACACATGGCCGAAAACAATCTCACACTTCTACCCGGTAATCTAAGCTTTTCAGTGATTGAAGACGTTTTTCACAAACTGGAAGAACAAGGGACCCTACAATATTTTACCCGGGAGGGCAATTATTCCGGGATTATAAGGGCAGTAGCATCTTCAATATTGGAACTAAGGAACGCGGGGCTTACAGGCAGCAGCTTAGTGGAGGATAATTTCGTAAGTGTAAAAAAGGGACAGGATATGGCAGTCCTACTGTTGGCCTACGAGCACTTCCTGGATGAACACAATCTTATTGATGTGCCGGGGCTTTTTTCCCTGGCTATTGAATTACTCTCTCACCAAAGAACAGGCCCTAAAGGTGATATTCTTTACCTGCTCCCGTCTTTCCTTAAGCTTTACCCCCTGGAACAACAACTTATTGAATTAATGGCCGGTGAAGACCTCTTTCTGTTAGAGGCCGATCCTGTTTACGGCCTCAGCAGGCCCGGAGTAGCCAAACCAGAGCCTGATGCCGGACAGGAATTTACACCGAATACAGATGTAGATCTCTTGCCCTGGCTGTACCAGGTAAACATGTCTCCGCCGCCGGTAGGAGACGGTTCATTGGACTGCTTTCATGCATACGGGATCAACAACGAAGTAAGGGAGATTTTTCGGAGGATTCAAAAGGAGAGAATCCCCTTAGACAAAGTGACCATAGCCTACACGAAGAGCGATTACATACCAGCATTATATACCCTGGCCGGAGTCGCCGGGCTGGGTATAACTATGGAAGAAGGCATCTCCGTTTTCTTTACTGCCGCAGGTAAGGTATTGAAAGGTCTAATTGAATGGATAAGGAATGATTTTCCCACCAGGGATTTTAGAGACCTGCTGCTCAGCGGCGATGTGCAGCTGAGGCAAGGCGGCGAACTAAGCCTGTCGCCGTCAGAGGCAGCACGCATATTACGTATTTCCGGTATAGGCTGGGGAAGGGACCGTTACAGTTTGTTAAAAACTTTAGCAAATGGCTTTAAAGAAAAGGCAGCCGTGAAGGTGGAGGAAGACAATGACGGAAGGCAGGAAAGGTTCCTGCGCCAGGGGGAGCAGGCCTTCCGGCTGCATGAGATAATGGATGGCATACTGTCATATCTACCGGTTCCGGATGTTGAGGGAAAGGTTAGTTTTAGGGAACTTACCAGCAGCCTGGCTTCCGCTGTGGCGGAATTGACAAGAGTCAGGGGAGAAATGGATGCTGCAGCATTAAAGGCCGTGACAGAGGACCTTATTGCCATGGGTAAAATAAGTTCCTTTGCATTGGGTATGGATGAGGCACTGGACCGGGTGGAAAACCTTTTTGCTGGTTACGGGGTGGGCAGCTGTGGCCCCAAACCGGGGCATATTCACCTGGCGAGCTACAATCATTTAATCTGGTCTGATCGTCCATATACATTTGTGGTAGGCTTGGATGCTAATTCCTTCCCGGGCAGCGGCAGGCAGGATCCCGTATTGCTTGACGTGGAGCGGGCCAAAATAAATTCCCAACTGCCGCTGGGGATAGAAAAACCCGGGGAAAACCAGTACAAAATGGCTCTGGCGCTAGCTTCCAGAAGGGGCAGGGTAACCTTAAGCTTTTCCTCCTTTGACGTGGTGGAAAATAGGTTGGCTTTCCCTTCATCCTTGCTTTTGCAAGTATTTCGGCTGCTTGAGAGGGATAACACCCTTAATTATAGCCGGATGATGAACTTCCTGGGAAAACCAGCGGGCTATTGTTCCCGGGATGGGGAAAACGCACTGGATGAGGTGGAATGGTGGCTGGGCAAGGCCTTAACCGGGCCGGGTATACGAAACGGCCCGGAGGCAGTTATAGATTGCTATAAAGGCATAAAACTGGGACAAAAGGCCGTAACTGCCCGGCAAAACCCTGAACCTACCGAATATGACGGGGTAATTGACCCGGGCGATGTTGAGCTTGACCCGAGGGAAAATAAGGATATGATTATGTCCTGCAGCAGAATAGAGTATTTGGCCGGCTGTCCCTTTGCTTATTTTTTGCGGTATGTACTAAAGATTTATCCCCCGGAACAAATTACTTACGACCCCGGGCGCTGGCTTGATGCGCTGGACCGTGGGTCTTTACTGCACGATCTTTTCTACAAGTTTATGTGTAAAGTAAAGGCAGACAAAGAAATACCTTCTTTAAGCGGGCATAGAAAGATGATGATGGAAATGGCCGACGAGTTAATTACAAACTACAAGCGATTAGTTCCACCCCCGAATGATGTGGTCTTTAAGCGGGAAGCAGCGGAGATTTATACGTGCTGCGAAATGTTTCTAACTTTAGAAGAGTCACAAACGGATGGTTCACCGGAGTTTTTCGAGGTTCCCTTCGGGTTTGGCACTGGAGCCGCAAAGGAGGCGGGCTGCGGCCTGGCCGATCCGGTTGAGGTCAAATTGGACGATGATACGGGCTTTCTATTGCGCGGTAAGGTGGACCGTATCGACCGGGTGCGGGACGGTGTGTACCATGTCTGGGACTACAAGACCGGCAGCACGTATGGTTTTGATGACCACAAACACCTTTGCGGGGGCCGACAGGTACAGCATGCCCTGTATGCCATTGCCGTGGAAGATTTGCTAAAGGGGCTGATGTCCGGGGAAACACCCCGGGTAGAATTGTCCGGTTATTATTTTCCCACGGAAAAAGGCGAGGGACAAAAGGTAGCCCGGCAGCAGTCAGACCGCAGTTCAGTTTTTCAGGTACTTAACCACCTCTTTGACCTATTAGCCAGTGGCTGTTTTATTGCCGCTGACCACGGCGAAAAGTGCGGGATTTGCGACTACCCGGATGTATGTAACCAGGAAAGCGCATTGGCCAGGGCCAAGGATTTGCTTTTAAGCGGCAGCGGCCCTTGTTTAAACCCCTTGAGGAGGTTGAAGGAGCATGACTAATACTACCTTGAAAGACCATGATGCACGCAGGTCAATTGTACAGGATTTACAAACCTCCATACTGGTGGAAGCAGGGGCAGGCTCGGGAAAGACATATAGCTTAATAGAACGCATGGTGGCATTAATCAAGGAAGGCATATGTACAGTAGACAAGCTGGCAGCGGTTACATTTACGAGGAAGGCGGCCGCAGAATTAAAGGGCAGATTCCAACTGGCCCTGGAAAAAGCCCTGGCCTCTGAAACGGACCGGGATAAAAAAGAGCGGTTAAGTGCGGCTTTGACCGGGCTGGACCGCTGTTTTTTAGGCACCATACACTCTTTCTGTGCTGCCCTTCTCCGGGAGCGGCCCATTGAGGCCGGACTGGATCCTGATTTTGTGGAGCTGGAAGATTTGGAAGACGCGCTGCTGCGGGAAAGGGCCTGGGACGATTACCTGGTGCGCATGCAGGCAGATAGACCTGAGGTAATTGAAGGGCTGGCAGAGATTGATGTGGAAGCCGGAGACTTACAAGATTGCTATAAGGTATTAGCCACTTACCCCGATGTAGAAATTGTGCGGGAATATGCCCCTAAACCTGATTTAGAGCCGGTGCGCAAGGAATTAATTAACCTTTTGGATTCCGCTAAAGACGTGCTGCCCAAGACGGTGCCCGGAGGTGGTTGGGACGGCCTGCAGAAAATATTGAGGCGGGCCTTGAGGTGGCGTGGTGTCTTTGATCTTGAAAATGACTTAATGCTGCTGCGGTTGCTGGGGGTGCTTAACAAGTCCGGGGGTATTACACAAAAGCGGTGGTTGTCACCGGAGGATGCCAAAACCATCAAGAAAGCTTTTGATGGTTTCCGGGAAACTTACATTGTTCCTACCCTGGAGGTGTGGCACGAGCACAGGCATAAACAGCTGGTGGACTTTGTACTGCCCGCGGTTGAGCTTTACGGGCAGCGCCGGATGGAGCAGTCAAAGCTCAATTACCAGGATCTTTTAATGCATGCTGCTGCTCTATTAAGGGAAAACCCGGAAGTCCGACGGTACTTTCGGGCAAGGTATTCTCACCTTTTGGTGGATGAGTTCCAGGATACAGACCCCATCCAAGCCCAGATTATGTTTTATTTGACCGGACAGGAAATCGACGAAAGGGACTGGCGTAAGCTGACCCCTTACCCCGGCTCTTTATTTGTTGTGGGTGACCCCAAGCAGGCCATTTACCGTTTCCGGCGCGCCGACATAGATACATACAACGAGGTAAAGCGGCTTATTGAAAACAGCGGCGGCAAAATCCTTTACCTGACCACTAACTTCCGCTCGCTGCAGGACATTGGGGACTGGGTAAACCCGGTATTCAAGGAACTTTTGCCCGAAAAGGCCGACTCGTACCAGGCTGCCTTTACCAGCATGGATACCGTGAGGCAAAACATTAACGGTAAAGCGTATGGTGTGAAGACCATTACCATACCTAAAATTAAGTCTAATAGAAGGGATCAGATCGCATTTATAGATGCCGGACGTATTGCCCGCTGGATTCGCTGGGCCGTTGACGGCGGTATTTCTTTGTGCCGCACCGACAGTGAATTGGAGGCAGGGCTAACTGATAATCCCCGTCCGGAAGACTTCATGATTTTGCTGCGCTACAAGGCACACATGGATCTGTATGCAAGGGCTTTAGAAGAGCAGGGTATACCTTTTAGAATTGCCGGCGGTGACGGATTTTCCAATTCTGCCGAAATGGCGGAAGTGATTAAAATATTAAGGGTCATTATTGACCCTGATGACCCGGTGCTGCTGGTTGCTGCCCTAAGGGGAAGCCTTTTCGGTATCAGTGACAATCAGTTATGGCTCTTTAAACAAGCAGGCGGCCGTTTTAACATATATAGCGACGTACCCTCTGGCTTAGATGATGATGACAAAGAGATTTTTGAGTGGGCCTTCACCATGTTCCGAAACTTCAGGGAATGGACAATTACTCTCCCGGCCAGTGCTGCTATGCAGAATATTGTGCGTGAGCTGGGAATAATTTCTCACGCGCTTACAGGAGAACTGGGCAAGAGCTGCAGCGGGCATCTGCTGCAATTCCAGGAGTTTATTGCCGCCGCCGAACGCAGTGGTATAACTTCATTTTACTCGCTGGTGGAATACCTCACACTCCTTATGGAATCCGGCGTGGAAGAGGAAATCAACATTACGCCCTGGGAAGATAACGCGGTAAGACTGATGAACCTGCATAAGGCAAAGGGCTTGGAGGCGCCGGTGGTGTTTCTGGCCAACCCCGGCAAAAATGTAAAGTGGCTACCAACCATGCACATTAACAGAGTGGGGGATAGCACTCCTAGGGGTACTTCGTTATCCAAAAGCAAAAGTCATTTAACAAAGAGACCCTGGGGCAACCCGTGACTTGGGACCGGTATTGCCAGATAGAACAGCAATACCTGGATGCCGAGGAAACACGCTTAATCTATGTTGCAGCCACAAGGGCCAAAAACCTCCTGGTTGTTAGCACCTACCCGGGCAAACCCGACTTGAGCGCATGGCATCCTTTCAATGGTCATTTCGCGGGTGTTTCAGAGTTAGAAGATGTTTCAGGCACCGATTCAAGCCCAACCGGTGAGGAAAGTATCGAGATTAGCCTGGAGGACTTGGACGAAGCAAAGGGTGGGTTCCTGGGACCGCGGAATCCCATGAATGAACCCAGTTATAATGTTGCTGCTGTTACGGAACTGGTAAAAGGGAAGAGTGGAGGCCCTGCCAGGCAACGGACGGGCCGCGGGCAGTCCTGGGGCCGGGTACTGCACAGGGTTTTAGAAGCCTGCGCTGAAAAGGTTCCCTCAAACCTGGAGCTTTTCGTGGAAAACATCCTTGCCGAAGAAGAAAGGGATGCCGGGGAGAAAACGGAGGTTTTAAACCTGGTCAATGGAATTTTAAAGTCAAGTCTCTGGAAGAGGATGCTAAAAAGTGAAAAGCGCTTTGTAGAAGTGCCCCTTTCTGTGAAGGTGGAAACCGGCGAATACGGTTTTACTACCGAAACGATAGTTTCCGGCGCCATTGACCTGGTTTTCCTAGAAGAGGACGGCTGGGTGCTGGTGGACTACAAGACGGATACTGTGGAAGATAATGACATGCTGGCAGAGCTGGTGGAATACTACACCCCTCAGGTGCAGATGTATAAAGAATACTGGGAAGAGATTGTTGGCGAAAAAGTCCATGAAACCGGGCTATATTTTACTCAATTACAACAATGGATTCCAGTATAGTAGTACCCCACTAAAAGAGCCTTCGCTTTTTACAGGGGAGGTTATTTTGATTCCTAAACAAACTTTACGCTTGCAAATATTGTCTTGACTGTCACACATGTTACATGCTACACTTTGAAATAACTAAATTTGCCAATACTGTATGTGATTTCTGTAAAATTGTGGTTATGCACCTGGGTAGTGGGCATAGTATTTGTTAATGAGTGCCCAGTGGAGGTGTATAATTTGGACAAGAACAAATCTAAGAATACAAATGAAAAAGATTCTAAAAAAGATCATAAACCAGGGGGTGGAAGAATGGCAGTCAGTTTGAGAGAGTTCCCAACCGTAAAAGGAAGGGATGCGGAAAGATTTTTGGAGGAAAAAAAGAAAATAGAAGAGTTGAGAGAGAAGTTAAGCCATAATTTTAAAAATGATCCACCCACCCGAAAAGTTAGTAGGAGAAGTAAAGGTTTTTATATATGCAAACCCAAATAGGAGAACAGCCTTTAAGTTTTTACCCTATTATCGATTGTAATTATGACACATATAAAAATTTTCGATGTAAAAACAGTAGCATGGAATCATTTTTAAGAACAGAGGCCCGTTTAAGTCACTTAGAAAAAGATTCCAGTACTACTTTAGTATTCGTTGAGGATGAAATTATTGGATACTTTACATTAAGACATCAAGAGGTTGCTTTTGAAACAGATGATGAAATCCATACAGAAGATTGTTTGGAAATTGCTAGAATTGCAATTTTAGAATCAAAACAAGGGTTGGGTTTTGGTCAATTAGTAGTTAGTCATATAATTGATTTAGCATATATGTTTAATGAGAAATATATTGTTGGAGCAGCTTTAACTGAAGTAGTTGATTGGTATAGAAGTAAATTTCAATTTAAACTAATGATAGAAGATGAATTTTCTAACATAGAAAACGAACCAATTACTTTTATCTATCTAAACCTTGAGTTTGCGGATTTATTAGAAGAATATTATAATAATCCTTGAAATAAATATCCTGCCTTTGATGGGAGGATATTTATTATGACTATTCTGTGATTTTAACCGGTTTCCATAGCATGTAACAGTTCTGTTTTTTAATTCTTCAATCTCGCCCCAGGCAGTATAGAATTTACTTATTAACTCATCCGAGCCTTCCCCAATAAGTTCTTCAAGTTCACTTCTACGGCGATAAACTTTTCCATGAGTTTATTGAAAGTTTCCGTCTTGGTGGTCATCTGGTGGGCTTTATTAACCCCGTCAATGCTAGTTCCCGTGTAAGAGCATCCATGCTAGACACTCTCCCTTCCTGGTACTTCTACAACCATTTGCACCCGTGTAGCACCCTCAATGTCGTTTTAATGGCAGTGGTAATCCTCCATCACCAGCACCTCTGGATCATGACAATCAAAAACTCTACTGTTCGGTCAAACTAAAGCATTTACAGTCATTTAAAGAACCTCCCTTAAAAACGTGTTATTATCAACATTCAGCCTCAAACCTGCATTTTTGTCGGTTTCTGGTGTCGGAGGGGGGACTTGAAATGTAGCGTGGAACTAATGCCCCACGCTACATTTCAAGTGGTGTCGGAGGCGGGACTTGAACCCGCACAGTTTTAGCCACACGCCCCTCTGAATGATTCAAACAAAATGTGTAGAAGTAACTAAAAAAAGGAACATAATTTCAAAAAGGGGTTATTACCTTGAAAAGAGTTATCGCGACCGTTTCTTTGGCGGCCTTGTTGGTTAGCGGTTGTGGCCATACCGGTGATAATACGAACGTCGATACAAATGCCAACCAACTAAAGAATCAACAAAGGAACGAAGTTAGTCCATCTCCACTTGCGGTCAATTGCAAACCGACTAAGAGTAAAGATTCGGCGTCAAGAAAAGCATTGGCGGAAGAAAGGGAAAAACAAGAAAACGTATTAAGCGGGAATTACAAGGACAAGCACAAGCCGCCGGTTAAAGATTGGACGCCGGGAAAAGGGTATAGGCCGGAAAGACTTCGAATTTGGTCAAATAACAATATGTTGCCGGTTCCGGGGTTTGGAACAATTAGTTGGGACGAGCTTATTAAGAAAGAACCGAAATTCCAAGCTTATTTGGTTTGGTTCTTTGATAGGGATGTTAATTGGGACGCTTTGTATGAATACCAAAGAGAGAATTATACTTTGAAAGAAGTTGCCCAAATGAGTAAGGAAGAACGTTATAAAGAGGTTGCAAAGTTGTTAACAGAAGCAAAAGAATTTTACTTTGGTAACTTTTATACGAACCGATTGAAAGACTACCAACAGAAAAGTTGGTTTAGAGAAAAGCAACAAATATTTTTAATAGATTATTTCCATTCCTTTCATGTTCTATGTGCAAAAGAGTTTTCCGAATCCAAGGTAAATACAGAATCGGGCCTTCCCAAAGCGGAAGTTCCCGTTTGGTTCTTTGATGGAACGTTACGAATGTGGGCCAATGAAATGGAGAAAGGCGAAGGGAATATGCACAGTCTTTATTCATTTTCAAATTATCAAGATACAGTTGATATGTTTTTTATAGGGTATTGAAATTGACCAAGGTGGATCTATTTGATGCACATGGTGGTTCTTTTTGAGTGCACGAGTGGGTTATCCTGAAATATTACTCATATAATTTGTTAACATGTTGGCCGCTTCTGGGGGTAGCCCAGGAGCGGCCAACTTTTGGGGTCATTCAGCTAAGTCCTCTAGCCTCCCGTCCCAGTCTTGGAATGGGAACTGGGAGGCTTTAATTTTTTTAACAGGTTAGCTATCTGATATTGGGTTATTTTTTATGATGGCTTCACAAGAGAGTTGATATCCTGCACGAGTATAGTCAACTCTAAGAGCTGGGAAGTTAGTACCCCTGTTTCTGTTATTCTATGCATATTCCAGTCAAACCCGGCAGTGATTCTGCTCTTTTCCGAGCACCTATTCCGGAGTTTGCCCTAAACGGCTCCTAATCGTCATGAGTATAGAGTTTTGCTTCAGAGAAAGCGGCTCTTGACGGAGTCATGTCCGGGATAGCGGGACGCTATCACATGTTTAGTTAGTGTGAATAAAACTGTCATACTGCCACAATAGCTTTCCTTCAAACAAGTTTCTTTTTTTACTTTTCTGTGGAAAGATTTTGTTATCTAAAATGACCTCTTTATTAGGAGTAACTACAATTTTCCTGTAAAGCTCTTCAGTAACCACTTTCTTTTCCTCTATACTCATTTGATCCCATAACATTGGGATGCTTACCAGTTTCTCCAGCCATCCAGCTTTTAATGTCAAAAGAGATTCTTTTTGCCGTAAAAATATTTTGTTTTCTTGCATTATGCTTTTAACTTGTTGAATCTCTTTTGAGGTATTCATTACGATGTCGTTGTAGCAAGCTAGTTTGCTTTCCTGGTCACTATCGTCTTGCTCTAACTTTGCCTCTTCCGATAAAGCCTTAAATTTTGCGGCCTTATTTTTCAGGTGCACCAACTGCTCTTCTAGCATTTCAATATCTAAAATAACATCGGATATCTCTGATTTAACTTTTTCCTCAATTTTAGATAATAGTTCGTCCTCTGGGAGAGTGGCAATTATTTCTTTAATATCGTTAATGACAAATTCTTCTATTGTATCTGCCGGAAGCCGTAAACATTTTTTAGGGCATTTGTAAATACGATTTCCATAGACCTTTTCTGTGCCGCTTTTTAAAATGCTTTTTGACCGGTTATCCTTTGACCGGTTATCCTTTGGCAGTAGCATTTGTCCGCATGAGCAGTACAAAAGTCCCTTTAGTATGTTGGGAGACGAATAATGTTTGGATGATATGCGGTTGGTTTTCTTTCTCAAAAGCACTCCCTGGGCAATGTCCCAGGTCTTTTTATCTATGATTTTAGGAATATACTTGCTCTCAACCATCATCCAGTCGGCGGGGTTACGCCAAGCGCTGTTGGACCGGTCTAATCTTTTATTCCAAGTTAGGTATCCGGCATAAAACGGGTTTTTTATGATCCCTTCAATTTGCCATCTGGTCCATCTTCCGGTTGGTGAATGACCTGGGGCTAAAGAGTGAGCTATACTCTGAAAACTAAAGCCCCGGATATATTTTTGATAAACATCTTTTACGATTTCTGCCGCTAAAGGCAAAATTTCAATTGCGCCTGTTTTAATGTTTAACTGGTAACCAAAGGGTATGCTGCCGCCCACCCACTCTCCTTTATCAACTTTGTTTTTCATTGCTTCGCGTACCCTGGCGCTGGTTCTTTCTGACTCGTGCATGGCGTTGGCATAGGAAATCATTTCGCTTACAATATCCTGCTCAAAGGGCTGGGTCATCCCCGGCATGGAGTAGATTAGCTGAATTCCACATTGGTCCAATATCTCTATAATTGAAATGAACTGGACTACATCCCTGGAAACCCTGTCGCTGCATAGTGTGATAACCGCTTTAAATACGCCTTTTCGCGCATCCTTTAGTAGTTCCATCATGCCTTTACGCCTGGTAAAATGCGTTTTATACCCAGGTTTTTTTTCGTCTTGGTAGGTATTAGTTAGACGGAGTTCATATTCTGTAATTATTTTTTGCGCGGCCTGCATCTGCATTTCGATGCTCATGCCTGATTCCTGCTTGTGTGACGAGTACCTGTTGTAAATGGCCACGGGAGTTTGTGGTTTTAAAGCGTCTGAAATTGGCAATTATCTCACTCCTTACTGAAACTTAGCCTGCAACTCCCAGAATTTCTGTATCATTGGTTAAAGCTTCAATCCTAAAAGGGTGAATCAAAATAAACTTAATTATTTGGTTATAAACACTCTTCTGCTCGTTAAAATTTAGGCTTGCAAAACTTTTCTCCCAGTCTTTAAGGATGGACAAAACTTTATCCTGCCGTTTCCCCAATGCGTATAATTCACTTTGTGCGCTATTAAAGTGACTCATCTTTCTCCCTATTTCTGTTTTTTGCTCATGAAGTTTCATAATTTTACTCTCGAGCTGCCTTTTTTTGAATTCATGGGTTTCCCTGCAGAAATTGTCAGAGTGGCGGCTTATTTCTTTTGCTAACCTTTCCTTTTTACTGTTAAGGGTGTTGATTTTGGTTTCTATCTCGCGCAGACGGTTTTGTAATACTAATCCGGTCTTCTTTTCTAATACCCTATTGTCAAGGCTGCTAAACCAGTGGCTGCAGTGAGAAAATACCATAGATTCCAATTCATTGATGTCTATTCGTTTATTAGGACAGTTTTGGGTGCAATTACTATCGGGACAACAATATTTGTATTTTTTGCCTAACTTCCTTACTCTGAAGGTGGTTTCATAATTTTGCGCACAGCACACAAGGCCTTCTAATAAAAGCTGCCTTTTTCTTACTATTTTTTGATCTGGAAGCTGGCGCATACTTTTCAAGGGTTTCTTGAGCTTGCTGCCAGATTTGCATATCCACGATTGGTTTTTGGTCTTTTAAGTGGACCTTTTCGCCAAACCGCTCTGAAATGCCTAAAAATAGGGGGTTACTGCCGATTTGTTTTATCTTGGCAGTTGTCCATTTGCCGGTTTTGCCGTTGCGGGCGGCCCAAAGAGTGTTTTGTTTATTTAAAAGTTGGGCAATTTCTTGGGGGCTTTTGCCATTTGCAAGTAGATGAATTATTTGCTTAACTGCTGCCGATTCTTCCCTAATGACATTTAGTTTCTTGCTATTTTTATCATATTGAAATCCAAATCCCGGCTGACCACCCGTCCAGAGCCCCATGCTGTGCGATGTTTTCAGGCCGAGAATTACTTTTTCCCTAATCCCTTCACATTCTTTTTGCAGCAAAGCAGCAAAAACGCATTCAACCATCCACCCATAATCAGTAATAAAGGGATGTTCAGCGGGGTCAGAGAAAATTATTTGTACCCCATATTCTTGAAGGGAATGGGCTATTTTCAAATATTCCCTTGCCCTTCGCGTTAACCTGTCCCGTTTGAAAACGATTAGATGGCTGACCTCACCTTTTTTTGCTTTTTTAAGCATTGCTTGCAGGTTTTTTCGCTGCTCCATTGGGATTTTAAAGCCGGATACCCCGGCATCAGTGAAAATGTTTTCTTCCTTTAATATGATCCCGAGGTTTTGGGCGGCCTCTATGTTTTTTCTCTTTTGAAATGCCAAGGTCAGCTGCTGCTGATTGGTAGAGGCCCTTATATAAGCACTGACTTCTTTGTTGACATTCATTCTTCCACCTCCGCATCTAATTCTTCGAGAAGGACTTCGATTGCTTTAGTTACTAAGATTTCAAACCAGTTCGCTTCATGATACTCTTCTGGAAATAATAATTCATCATATTTCATCATAGTGGTCCTCCCACTTACGGGAATAATTTTAGGTGCAAGGAAGTTAATATAAAAGGAAATATATTTACTTTTTTTTTCACATGAAATTAATCGCTAAAATAGTTCACTTGAAAAAAAATTGCGCTTTTTTTCAAGTGAATTTTTTTGTTTGTTTTTTTCCTTTTATCCAAGGATTCATTTGTTTAAAATGAAGTCGCTAAAATAATCGGAGGTGAAAGTACATGTTAGGATTAGAAAGAGAGAATTATAAAAAGAGGCCATCAAATGTTCTTCCTATGGAACCAAAGCTGGTGCGCAAAACTACCATTAAAGAGTCTTTAAAAACGTTTGTTACAGATATGCAGGCAGAAAACTTAGGCCAACGTACGATAGCCTTTCATATGGAGAACATGGCCGCCATGTTAAAAATACTTAAAAAGCAGGGTATTATCATTAAAACTCCAGCTAAGCTCACCAAAGATATGATTAAGCAGAATCTCATTTTATACATGGTAAGTAAGAACTATAAGCCAAATACGATCAATGGGAGAATTAAAACTCTGCGTAAATACATAACCTTTCTGTCCCAGGAAGATTATATTGAGACGAATTTTGCTTCGACTTTAAAAAAGGTGAGGGGTAAAGGGGAGCCCATCCAGGCCTTTACAAAAGATCAGGTGGCAAGGCTCTTAGAGCAGCCTGACAGGACTACCTTTACCGGCTTTCGTGATTATACGATCTTCCTTTTGCTGTTGGACACTGGAATCCGATTGGCCGAGCTTTGCGGCTTGCGAATTCAAGATGTTGATTTAAAAGAGGGGATGATCAAGGTCTCAGGTAAAGGCTCAAGCGGTCATGTCCCTTTTTCGGGCAAGTGTGCAAGAATACTAGAAAAATATCTTTACTATAGAGACCTAAGGCCTAATGATTCTGATCATTTATTCACCAGTATCCGTGGGACAGCCCTTAGCCGCAGCACTATTCAGGACCAGTTTAAAAAGTACGGCAAAAAGGCTAATATCTTTGACGTACGCGTCTCGCCCCACACCTTGCGCCATACCTTCGCTAAATACTATATTCTGGGCGGGGGGGATGCCTTTTCACTGCAGAAGATACTTCGCCATAAGAATATGGACACAGTGAAAATCTACGTAAACCTCTGGGGCGGCGAAGTTAAAAAGCAGCATGATAAATACAGCCCTTTAAGCAGTTTTTAGCGCCAACAGGCGCTTTTTTTATGTAAAATCTTTAATGGGACTATATTTTTTGTGCTGTTCTTTTATCTCGCTGCCAAAAAGCTCGACATACCTTCGAACCATGTCAAGAGAGGCGTGGCCTAAAATTTTTTGCAGGCTAAAAACATCTCCCCCGGCCATAATGTAAAACTTGGCCATGGTGTGGCGCATGGTGTGAGGGGAGCAGCGAACCCCCTTAAGATTTGCCTTCTTACCGTAGATGGAGAACCTATCTTGAATCGTTCTTTTCTTAAGTGGTTTTTCATCCCGGTTAATAAAAAGGTAGGGATGGTCAACTTCACTGCGCTCTTTTAGGTATTTATACATCAGCCCCTTTAGTTTAGTTTGAAAGGGGACAATACGCCCCTTAGCCCCCTTGCCATGTATCCTAATCATCTGCTCCTCAAACAAAATATGTTCAACTTTTATTCTTGCGGCCTCGGATACCCGAATGCCTGTTTCCAAAAAGAGTAAAATGATAACGTAATCCCGAAAGCCAACAAATGTTTGCCTATTAATGACTGATAAAAGTTTGTTAACCTGATTTTTGGTAAAGGTTTCAATAATTGGCTTGTCCTGCTTGAGCTTGGTGAGGCGCTTGGCAGGATTGGACAAGATATATCCCTCTTTAAGAAGGTACGTGTAAAAGCTGCGGCAGGTTCTGATTCTGCCATTGATGGTATTAATTTTGAATCCGTGCTTAATCATGGGCAGGATAAAATTTTGCTTTAAAATACTTTCTGTCATAGACACCGGTGCGGTATTCTTTCCTTCCTGGGTCAAAAAGTTTTTAAGGGCTGACAGGTTTTCTTTATGCCACTCCCTTGTGCGGGGAGCTAGACCCTTAAGCAGCATGCCGGTCAAAAAGATATCGACGGCTTCCGTAAAATCAATTTCTTTTACTCCATTTTTAGGTAGTGTACTGCTGTGTGATGTCTTAAGTCCCTTACGCCGTGCCATTTTCATACCTCCCATAAAAAAAAGTAGTGTGCGGTTAGATAAAACCTTCGCACACTACTTTTTGGTGGACATGCATACGTCTTGTTTTTAAAAATAAAAAATGGGCTTTTTTGGTAATCCCTCAAAAAGCCCATTTTATCTGTGTTTGGTGTCGGAGGGGGGACTTGAACCCCCACGAGTTACCCCACACGCCCCTCAAACGTGCGCGTCTGCCGATTCCGCCACTCCGACGTGTAACTTTTTTCGTGGCTCATTGTTACGCAAGAACTATTATAACAAATATGCTTTTTCAAAGCAAGAGATGATAAATGGAAATTTCTATCTGAGACCCCCGAGTGAGGTCAAAAAACTATGGTTTCTCTAAATAAAGGTAGCTATAGATTTTATAATTTTTCATAACTCTAGCCACAAAATTCCTGGTCTCAGGGAACGGAATTTCAGATGTTTGGAGCTGGTTTTCCTCCCAATCCTTTTCAGCCAGCCACTTTCTCACATTACCTTGTCCGCCGTTGTAGGCCGCCAATGCTGCCTGCAGGTCACCGTTAAATTGCTTTAAAAGGTGCGATACATACCATGCTCCCATGCGTATACTGGGCTCCACCTCGTACAATTGGTCAGGATGGAATGATTCCATGCCAAGTTGTTGGGCTATCCAATCACCTGTTGTAGGCATTATTTGCATCAATCCCCGGGCCCCTTTTGGTGATCTTGCCCCGGGATTGAAATTACTTTCTTGTTTGATGATGGCAGCAAGCAGTAATGGATCTACACCGTTTTGAGCTGCATATTTTTCTATTACATGTTGGTGGTGGTACGGGTATAAGTAACTGCCCAGGTTTTCAATGTTAAAGAGTAAAGCTAAAAAGATAATAATGAGGAGAATTGTAACTAGTTTTTTTCTTTTTTGGTAAATAACTGCCAAAAATAATCACTCCCGGGCCTGCTTGTTACAGATTATGCTATGAAAATGAGTAAAATAACTTTCTCCAAAGTTCTGCCACCTTGTTAAAGGTCTCTTGCGGCGGCCCACTGTTATCAATAATACGGTGTGCTTTTTTTACCTTGTCAGCCTGGGGCATCTGGCTGTCAATGCGGTGCTTGGCTTGTTCTACACTAATGTTGTCTCTTTCCACAATGCGCTTTAATTGTACCGGCTTGTCTACCGTTACCAGCCAAACTTCATCCATAAGCTTTTCCATGCCGGTCTCAAAAAGAAGCGGTACTTCAATGACCAAAGCCGGGGCCTTAGGGCCCCGGTTGGTTTGAAAACGGGCTATGGTTTCCTTTACCTCCTGCATAATACGGGGATGCATAATGGAATTCAGGCGTTTACGGGAATCCGAATTCCGGAATATAATATTACCCACTGCCTGGCGGTTTAAAGTCCCGTCATCATGTAATACCTGCTTGCCAAAGGCTTCAACTATGGCCTTTAAGGCGGGTTTTCCGGGCATTACTACATCCCTGGCTACCTGGTCGGTATCTAAAACCCAGGCACCTAGATTTTTTAAATGCCGGGCAACGGTACTTTTGCCGCTGCCAATATTTCCTGTCAGCCCGATAATCAATTTCATCACCATAAAGGATTATAACAGAAAATACACATCTGTTAAGGATAAATTTTAAAAATTCCAAGGGCAATCAATATGCATCCCGGTATCGCACTTAACTGTCTGCCGATGGTGGTGGCGCCGATACCCTTGCCAAGAATAAGACCGGCGTAAGTGAGTATCAAGTGTCCCACCCCAACTATAAAGGCTGTCAGTAGAACAGAATATCCCAGCATGGATACTGCAAAGCCCGCGGCAAGGGCATCCATAGACAGTGCCAGCCCTAAAATCAATGCCTCACGGGGAGAGATTTCCCCTGAACGATCAAGGTCGGCCCGGGCTGGCTCTCTTAAGATCTGGATGACCAGGCCCAGTGCGTGGATGCGAATTTCCATAACTGTTCCCTGTTTACCCTCATCTTCGGCTGTTGTTACATTACGGTGATCGCGCAGAGATTGGATGAGTACCCAAAGGCCAACGGCCATCAATAGTATGCCGCCCAATCTGTGGGCAATAGTTTCCGGAATGTAGTTTGACAAGGTATGTCCGGCAAGCATGGAGATGGCTATGGCTGCCATAGACATGGCACTGATAATCAGTATAGAGGTCAAAGGCAGCTTAATGTTACGAATCCCGTAAGCTGTACCGGCACCGAAAGCGTCCAGGTTTAGTGCCAGGGCAAACAATACCAAAGTCAATATTTCCATTCTTTTTGGCTATCCCTCCCTAAGTAAACATTCCGTAAACAATACTATGGGAGAGAAGCCTTAAACGTGCTTGGCCCAGTTATTTAGCCTTTTGACAGCGGGGACAAAAATAAGAACTGCGGCCGCTTAGTTTCATTCTCTTAATTTCTGTTTCGCAATTCAGACAGGGCTGGCCTTCCCTACTGTAAACGCGGAGTAATCCTTGGTAGTTACCCATTCTACCATCCCCGTCCACGTAATCCCTGAAAGTGGTACCGCGGTTTTTGATGCCTTCTCTGAGAACCTTACGAATGGCATGGTATAGGTTAGTTACTTCCCTCGGCTTTAACGAGGCTGCAATTCGCTGCGGGTTAATGCGTGCGCGGTGCAGCGCTTCATCCACATATATGTTTCCCAGGCCGGCGATAAATGTTTGATCCAGTAAAAGACTTTTTATCTTTGCCCTTCGCCGCCGCAAATCGCGCCGGAAAACGTTTTTGTCAAAGTTTTCGTCAAGGGGCTCTATGCCTAAATCTTTAAGCCCGGGCACAGCATCCAGTTCATTGGAAGGACTGAGTATTATTTTGCCAAACTGGCGCGTGTCGTTAAAGTGGAGCTCAAACCCGCTGTCTAATACGAAAACTGCATGCGTGTGTTTTTCCGGCGTACAAGGCGGTGTGTATACCAGGCGCCCGGTCATGCGCAGGTGTATTACCAATGTTAAATTCTCTGAGAGGTGAATGAGCAGATATTTCCCTCTTCTACCCAAACCAATAATTTTTTTGCCCGCAATCTGTTGTATAAAAGCATTCTGTGTCTGCAGTCGAATTACCTTAGGCAAGTAAATTTTTACTTCTGTTATTACGGTGCCAAGCAGTTTTTTTTCCAGTGATCTTTTAATAGTTTCAACTTCCGGTAATTCGGGCATATCAGCATCTCCTAAAGTTTTTTCACATCATACCAATTGGGCCCTGCTTTCAAATCTACGGTCAGTGGTACATTCAAACTAATGGCGTTTTCCATACATTCCCGCACGAGTTTTATAAGGGATGTTAATTCTTCTTGCGGTACGTCAAAGATCAATTCGTCGTGTACCTGCAGTATCATCTTGGCCTGGAGGTTTTGCTTCTTTAATTCATCGGCAACTTTTACCATGGACAGTTTTATAATATCTGCGGCGCTCCCCTGAATAGGTGTATTCACCGCTGTCCGCTCACCGAAATTGCGCACATTACGGTTAGGGCTGAAGATATCAGGCAGGTAGCGTTTTCGATGCAAAATGGTGGTTACATAACCGTTCTTCCGTGCCTCGTCGATGGTTTGCTGTATATAACTTTGCACCCCGGTATACCGGGCAAAATAGTTTTCAATATATCGCTTGGCCTCTGCCCGGGTGACTTTGATATCTCTGGAAAGGCCAAACTCACTCATACCATAAACAATACCAAAATTTACGGCCTTCGCCCTACTGCGCATATCCCTTGTCACCTGTTCCATATCGACCCCAAATACTTCCGAGGCGGTTCTGGAATGTATGTCCTGTTGCTGCTCAAAGGCCTCGCTGAGAACGGCGTCACTGGACATGTGGGCAAGAATACGCAATTCTATCTGAGAATAATCAGCTGCCAAAATGATGTTGCCGGCCTTCCGCGGTAAAAATACCTTTCTTATTCTTCGTCCTTGTTCCAGTCTAATGGGTATGTTTTGCAGGTTCGGCTCGGCGCTGGAAAGACGCCCCGTAGCTGTAACAGTCTGGTGAAAGGTAGTATGAAGCTTGCCGGTGGTGCGGTTAACCAGGTGAGTCAGACCGTCAACATAAGTAGATTTTAGTTTAGCCAGTTGGCGGTGGGTGATAATCTTTTCTATTATCGTATGACTACCGGTTAATTCTTCTAATACCTTGGCGTCAGTGGAATAACCGGTTTTAGTACGCTTGATAACAGGTAATTCCAGTTTTTCAAAGAGAATTTGGCCCAGCTGCCGTGTGGAATTTATATTAAATTCTTCCCCGGCCAGAGAATATATATCTGCGGCAATGTCTTCAATTTGTTTTTTTAGACCGGCGGACATTTCTTGCAACTGTTGTGCGTCTACCGCTACTCCGTCTATCTCCATGCGTGCCAATATAGAAATAAGGGGAAGCTCAACGTTATAATAAAGATCAAATAAATCATTTTCCTTCAGTTTATCTTCCAATATTTTGACCATAGTATAAATGCTTTCAGCAATTGCCGCAGTATTTTGCTCTTGCTCGGACGGGAGTACTATATTCAAGTATTTTAGGGCCAGCTCATTGACCTCTAACCCAGTATAACCGGGATTTAACAGGTAAGCGGCCACCATGGTATCAAAGGTTATATTTTCAAAAGGTACTCCTAAAAAATAAAGCAATCTGGTAATTCTTTTAGCATCGTGACAGTATTTTTTAATGCCAGGATCAGAACAGAGATCCTTTAACACCTGTGGAATTTGTTCATTGTCCACGTTGTTATCCAATGGAACATAAAAGTTTTCCCCGGCGGCCGGTGTTAATGCAATTGAAGTTAATTTACCCTGCTTGTTTTGATTAATGGCAACGGCCATTTCCCCGGTGTTGTTTACCTTTTGTTTTAGCTGATTAAGCTTTTCTTCTGTTTTTACGACAGAATACGTAGGGGTGTAGGGGCTAAAACCGCTATCTGCATGATCATTATCATCTTCTTTAACCGGTTTTTCACCCATTTCCTCGATAATATTTTTAACTAGAGATTTGAATTCGAGGCGACTGAAGATTTGCAGCAGTTCGGGGTAATCGGGACCGTGCCAACGGCACCTTTCTATATCGATTTCCACCGGTACTTCACGCGTTATTGTTGCTAATTCCTTGGACATTAGGGCCTGCTGCTCAAATTCCTCCAGCTTGTTATGCCAGCGGGACGGTAGTTTCTCTTTATTGGCCAGCAATTCTTCTATAGTGGGGTACTCCTGGAGTAATTTAGCGGCAGTTTTGGGACCTATCCCGGGTACACCCGGGATATTATCGGAAGAGTCGCCCATCAGACCCTTAAGGTCAGTAAAATATTGCGGGGTAACCCCGAATTTATTTTTCACGCTTTCCTCGTCATATTCTTCTAGTTGGCTGATTCCTTTTTTTGTATGTAGAACTGTTGTATTAGGGGAGACAAGTTGTAATACGTCACGGTCCCCCGAAACTATCAGGCAGTTCAAGTTCTTCTCTTCTGCTTTGGTAACGATGGCACCTATAAGGTCATCTGCTTCGTAGTTGTCTACTTCAAAAATAGGGATGCGCATCGCTTTTAAAATATCTTTTAATAATGGGAACTGAGGTCTGAGTTCGTCGGGTGTAGCTTTCCTGTGCATCTTGTATTCGGAGTACTGGCTGTGTCTGAAAGTGATTTTCCCTTTATCAAACGCCACGGCAACCAGCTCCGGTTTGCGCTCCTGTAGTACTTTAAACAACATAGTTGTAAATCCGTAAGCGGCATTAGTAATAATACCTTCGCTGTTAGACAGCAAAGGTATGGCATGAAAGGCTCTGTGGGCCAAGCTGTTACCATCGATTACCAACATTCTATTCTGTGACATAACCGGCACCTTCCTGGAGTGATATTTTCTAGTATTTCACCGCAGTGGGCTAAAATACCTGCCATTAAGCTGTGTATGGCGGCAGGAGTTTAACCCACGCTACTAGAATAAATTGGATAAAGGTTGGAAACTCATTCAATCCTGGTGAGATTTTTTTCACGTGAATCTCCAAAAATTACTTGGGAGTGGTATATTTTGTTCAGGCGAGTTTTATTAATTGTCTTATTAATTAGTCTGCTGCTGTCCGGAGTGCCGGCTGCAGGTGCTGACGATGCTGCCATTGAGGATTTGCTTTTATTAGAAGAAATGATGGGCCGCCTGAATCAGTACCATCTTGATCAACCAGAGCCGGGTCAGTTGATGCAAGGCGCCATAAACGGTATGTTAGGCTCCATGGAGGATCCCTATACTGAATATTTCAGCCCTGAAGAGCTGAAGGAGTTTGCCAATGCCCTGGATAATGATTTGTTTGGCATCGGGGTGGAATTGCGGCCCGGTGATTATCACCCCATAGTGGTTAGGGTGATACCTTCTTCTCCCGCTAAAGACGCGGGAATTCAGGCCGGTGACACTATTGTAGCTGTAGATGATGCCAGTTTAAAGGGACTTAATTTTGCTGAAGTGGTGCAGATCATACGGGGACCGGAAGGATCTAAGGTGAAAATTACTGTAGACCGGCCAGGCAAAGGGCAAAAGGACTTTAACGTAGTAAGGGGACATATAAATATACCTACGGTGGATTCTAGCTTACTGGATGATCAAACCGGTTATATTTATGTCGGTTCCTTTGGCTCGGAAACCGCTAACGAGTTTAGTAGTGCACTTGGTGATTTACTTGCTGAGGATATAAAATTTCTGGTTTTGGATTTACGTAATAATGGCGGAGGGTATCTGCAGGCAGCGGTAGATATGGTGTCACAATTTCTTTCTCCCGGCAGTGCGGTGGTATCAATAGTTGATAAAGATGGAAATACCGACTCTTACGTGACTTCAGGGCGGCCGTCGGCCACGGCAGTACAAACTGCTATTGTGGTAAATGAAAGTTCGGCCAGCGCGGCAGAGGTGATGGCCGGTGCTATGCGAGATCATGATCGGGCGGTACTGGTGGGAACTCAAACTTACGGCAAAGGAGTAATGCAAACGGTTATTCCTCTGTCCAACAAAGGGGCTTTAAAGGTTACTACCCACCGGTATTATACACCTTCGGGCACCGATCTTGACGGCACCGGTTTGATTCCTGATCGGCGGGTGCTTACCCCTGAGCTGCAGCTTGTTGCTGCTGCTCAGGTATTGACAGGAAGTAACCCCCTGTTGGAATTTGCACTAAAAGATAAAATTGTAAGAATTAATAACCAAGAAGTAGAATATATGGGACCTATGCCGCAGATGAAATCAGAATCTTTATTTATCCCTTTAAGGTTCTCGTTGGAAGCACTTGGATACGAGGTTTTCTTCGATCTTAACTGTATCAGAATTAGTGGTTTCGGCGATACTTTGGAAGTATATCCCGATAGTGGCAAATTAATTTTGAATAAGGATGAGAAAGAGTTGAAGGACCCCGTAAAGACAGTAGAAGGGGTGCGTTATATATCCCTTGAAGCATTGAAATTGCTTAAACTTAATATTAACACCACTCCGGACAATGTAAGCATAACCACACGGTAACCTTTGGACGGAAAGGTGTTTGGGCAGGAAAATAATATGCAGTGTGGAATAATATAATATAGTATAGTATCCCCGCAATGTGGGGGAGGTGAAGGTGTTGGCAAAAAAAAGTATGCCCTGTCCATGTGGCAGTGGGGTGGAATATGAGGTGTGCTGTGGAAGCACCTCAAACGTTGTTTCTTTAACTCAAGTACGTTTGCGTAAGGTGGGACAAAAACTGCGCCGTTTGTTGGGTGACTATGTGGGAAGGTATGAGTTTGCTAAAGATGCCTCCCGGGCCCAGGAATTATACTTTCGGCACCTTGACGTTAGTATAAATGATTTTGACGACGACTTTTTAATGGAACGCTGTTTTGAATGGTTTATATTTGATTTCAGGCTCCCGGACGGAGATAGGATTATTGATAAATTCAAAAGGTTAACTACTTTGAGTGACGATGAGAAGTTTCTTTTGGAATGTTGGTCCCGAGCAGCAAACAGTCTCTATGAAGTTAAGGCTGTTTATCCCGGAAAACTTTTTCTAGAAGATTTGCTATTGCGTGATCAGTTGGTAGTAACGGATGTTAACGCGGTAAAAGAAATTAATCCTGGTTTTATTCTTTACATGCGCATTTTACCCGTTGGAGACGAAAATGAATTTTCCACCAGCGGCTTAGCCTTGCCGAGCAACTGTAGGAGTATCTTATTAAAAAAGCTATTCGCCGATGCTTTTCATTTTTGGGAGAACCGCAATCACCAGGAGGATTGGAAGTTCTACCTTAGGGAACGCAGCCACGTGGTGAATAGTGTTGTGATGCAAATTACTACAGATTCCGGTTTAGAATGGCTTGATGAGGATTGTGAAGAAGGGCGACCGGAACAATTATTCCAAGAAATTGAGTTTAACAGTCACTGTAAGGTGCCTGAGGATTTTCCCTGGAGAGAAGCTCGTTATCAGCGTGTGGCACGGGAAGTAGCGGAGGAGCTTTATACATTTAGATATGATTCTCAACAGGTGAGCAATGCACTGCGTTTGTGGTATGACTTTACATCATTAGAGAGGCCGGCCTTTCGCAAACCGGAAGTTTGGGTAGCAGCCATTGTATATACGGTGTCCAGACTGGAAAAAGATGATCGTGAAAACCAAATTTCATTGGCTGAGAGATATGGTATATCAGCTTCCACTATTTCAGGCAAATGCCGTTCTATCCGCAAAATCCTTAACTTGAAAGATTGTGACGAGCGGTACTCTACTTGTGGCAAGTCTGACAGTATTCGTAGAGTAAGTAATACCATATCTTTCTTATCCCATTACCTTTCCAAACGAAAATAAAAAACGGTCAAAATAGTCATTTATGCAGCTTCTCCCTCATAAAAAGGTGGGAGAAGTTTTACTTGATTAATGAGGTAGGGGAGCTTTTTGTTTGAATTATTTCAAACTATAATGGAAATAGTGGCAGCCCGGATTACTGAGTTCATTGCGGCCCTGGGTTACTGGGGGTTGGCCATTGGTATGGCCATAGAGAGTGCGAACATACCCTTGCCCAGTGAAATTATACTGCCTTTCGGTGGGTATTTGGTATCCACGGGCAGGCTTACCTTTTGGGGCGCAGTAATGGCAGGGACCCTTGGTGGCATTGGCGGCTCAGTAGCTTCTTATTATCTGGGTTTATGGGGCGGCCGCCCCTTTTTACAAAAGTATGGGCGGTACGTGGGCATCTCAGATAATCACTTTTTGCTGGCGGAAAGATGGTTTAACCGTTACGGTGAGGCCACTGTCTTTTTTACACGCCTTATGCCGGTGGTGCGTACTTTTATTTCCTTGCCCGCGGGAATTGCCGGTATGAATATCTGGCGGTTTTTGATTTATAGTTTTTTAGGATCGTTACCGTGGTCAATTTTACTGGTTTATCTTGGGGTTAAAATGGGGCAAAACTGGGACGCTCTAAAACCCTGGTTCCATCGCCTGGACGTCGTCGTTGTTGTCGGTTTTATTCTGGTGTTAGTGTATTGGTGGAGACGCCGTAGGAGACACAAGTAACTTTTTCTATTAATAGGTGGACAATATGAACTTTAAAGACATGGCACTTGGTCTGATCAGCAATTTTGGATATCTTGGGCTCGGGCTCGGAATGTTGATGGAATTTACGGGTCTTCCCTTTCCCGGCGAAATAGCACTGGGGTTCGCGGGTTTTATGGTTTGGCGCGGTGTATTGGACTTTATCCCTACGTGGGCTACGGCTCTGGGTTTTTCCTGGTGTGGATCGATGGTAGCCTATTTCTTTGGTGCCCGCCTGGGCCGGCCGTTTGTGGTTAAATATGGCAAATACGGTGGTTTGAATGAAAAGAAACTGAAAAAGGTAGAAGAGTGGTTCAGCAACCGGTGTGTTATTGTATTGGTGTTCGGCCGTTTTATTTCCGGTGTTCGGCCGCTAAGTGCTTACGTGGCAGGAATGGCAAGTATGCCATGGACTACTTTTGCCGTCCTTTCTTTTATTGGTACAGCATTCTGGAGCTCCACTTTTCTCGCTGCCGGGCTGTTATTGGGGGCCAATTGGGGCAAGCTGGAATCTTACTCTGTTTTATTGGGCTTATTCTTCTTCATTCTGTCCGTTGTGCTGGTGTTATACTTCTGGCGCCGTAATCATAGTAGTAAAAAAGATGAGGACGAATAAAGTAAATCACCCCTGGCAGTATATGCCAGGGGTGATTTATTATCTGGAATGAAAAACGTTATATTTTTGCATAATAAACAACAGGTTAATTTACAATACCCGGCCCATAGGACAATAATTCGGAAAGTGTATTTAGGCGAAAATGTTCTTCTTTGGCTGCAGACATAACTTCGGTAAGCAATTTTTGTGTAGTGCTGCTACTACTTTGGGGGATAATGTGTAAAATGCTGCCGGGCAGTAGCCAGTCCGTATTTTGGCCGGGCATATCTTGTATCTTTACGGTGCTGTCAATAACTTTGAACCCATGGGAATGAAGAATTTGAGGCCCTTTTGCATCCGGTTTGTTATCCGTAAGCCTCACCAGCCTGGGGGATGACCCTGCCCAAAGAGAATATAGCTCCTTTGCTTTGTCCATGTTTTCAGGATAATTATTTATTATTACCTTGCTATCTAATAAAACGCCTATTTCATGTCCCTTTAATGCCATGTGACGGATGGCTTTCTGGTTGTTTTGGGCCCAATCCGGATCCAGAAAAAAAGTAGCGGTAATTTGGTTTTCCTCTAAAGACCGTACAATTGTTGCTACATCTGTTTCCAGTGTTATATCAAATGTTAAAGCTGCAACTTTTTCTTGGGTCTGGACTTTGGTTATCACACTGCCGGCCGCACCGGCAGTGCTGGGGACGTTTTGTCTCACTATCATAGAAAACAATATAGCTGTTGTGGTCAGTAAAAAAAACACCAGGAAATTACGCGATATTTTTACCAGGTCAAAATAGAATACTCGCATCATTACACCTCCTTCATTTTCTCCTAATCAAGGTTATTTACTTGGTGGTGTCGTTATGTCTGTGAGAATAAAATTCCATGAAAGGCGTGAAAAACTTGCGGTTCGTAAAAGAGAAACTAATCTTTTTAGCTTTAATCTTGGCAATGTCTGTATTTTCTCCCGCCTCTAGTGACGCTGCACCTAAAATAGCAGCTGACGCTGCTATTTTGATGGATGTTTCAAGCGGGCAGGTGCTGTATGACAAGCATGGTTCTAAGCGCCGCTCTCCTGCCAGCCTGACCAAAATTATGACCGGCATAATAGCGCTTGAATACTCTCACCTGGGCGAGGTAGTAACTGTTAGCCGCAAGGCCGGAGCAGTATCCACCGGTTCCACTATCGGCCTTAAGGCCGGTGATAAAATTACCCTGAGTAACCTCCTGGAAGCTGCGTTGCTCTCTTCCGCCAATGATTCCACCGTGGCCATTGCTGAACATATCGGTCTCAGTCACGACGCATTTATACACTTAATGAATAAAAAGGCAGTTGCCTTGGGTGCTTTTCAGACCCGTTTTGCCAATACCAATGGCTACAGTAATCCCAATCATTATTCTACGGCCCAAGACCTGGCTATAATAACGCGCTATGCTCTTCAAAATGAATCTTTTAACCGGCTGGTAAGTACCAAAGAAACCACAGTTGCCTGGTACGAGCCAATCAAAGAAAAAGAAATTAAAAATACCAACAGGATATTAACCCAAGAGGAGTACCCGGGCATAGACGGGGTTAAAACAGGTACGGCCATTAAAGCAGGGAAGTGTTATATAGCATCCGCCACCAGGGATGGTCGCCGCTTAATTGCAGTTATTCTACACAGCCCAAAAAGGTATGAAGATGCGGTTGAGCTTTTAGATTACGGTTTTAACAACACTGATTTATACGTTCTTTGCCGGAAAGGACAAGCTTTCCCCGGTGTTTCGGTGAGTGAAGGTGTAAAATCCAGAGTACCTGCAATAGCAAATGAGGAAGTGTCCGCCTATATGGACACGCAAAACCCGACCCAAGTACAGGGGAAGGTTATAGCCTCTAAACTAACTGCCCCGGTTAAAAAAGGTGATATTATAGGACAAGTAATCTTTACAACAGATCAAGGAGAATTGGGTAGAACGGACCTGGTGGCCAAGGAAAGCGTACGAAAACCCTGGTGGCCAGTGAGAATATGGAAATAAAAAGCCCGGTTAGTAGATAACAGAAGACACATTCAACTTGACTTCCGCCTGAATTTATTGCATAATAAAGGACGTAACAATTCGGGCGGGTAGTTCAGTGGGAGAACGCTTGCTTGACACGCAAGAGGTCGGAAGTTCAATTCTTCTCCCGCCCACCATATGTATCAAAAATTCGGCACTGAGAGCAGTGCCGAATTTTTATTTTAGTGTCATTATAAAAAGTATGACGGAGGGCATGGAGGTAGGAAATTGATATGGTCGGTACTGTTTAAGCGGGCTCCGGTACCGATAGGATTGGGAGGAAGTTGGGTGGTTGTTGATTAAATTCCATTTTTATTTTACATTCACTAAAATGCGTCGGCCATTCTGTGATTTGGCCCATATACATTTATTTCCCCCTGCTTTTTTGGCCTCGTAAAGGGCTTTATCCGCAGAAGCGATAATTATAGTGGGAGATTCCTGGTCGTTGTTGGGCTGCATGCAAGCAAGGCCGCAGCTGACAGTTAGCTTATTCGTTGGTGAGTGAGGGTTTTCAATGTTTAGGTTTTCTATCGATTTGCGTACAGATTCAGCTACACAATTTGCACCTTCGAGGTCGGTATTAGTAAGAACAATCGCAAATTCTTCACCGCCGTAACGAGCGGCTATATCTCCAGGTCTTTTGATGCTTTTACTAAGGACCTCGGCAACCTGAACAAGTACATTATCCCCGGCCTGGTGACCAAATGTATCATTGTATTGTTTGAATTTATCAATGTCCAGCATTACCAGCGATATTGAAAAGCTTTCCCTGGCGGCCCGTTTCAATTCCCGTGCTAAAAATTCATCAAAGAAGCGCCTGTTAGTTATATTGGTGAGCCCGTCAAGGTACGACATTTTTTCAAGTATTTTATTAGTTGAGGCCAGATTTTCTTTTTGCTTCTCAATTAATCGTTTACTCATGAAATCTTGGACTCGATTCGCGTAAATAAATCTGGAAATGCTAATGGCCAGTATTGTTATAAAAGTACCATTCAAGAAACCGGAAAAGGCAACAATCCAATCGGGTTGAAAAGTCCATATCATCACTGTCAATACTGTCCAGGCAGTGGTGTAAATTAAAATACTTTTCTTCCAATCAAGGTACAGAAAGGTTGCTGAGACTAATACCGCTATTAAATAAGCTGATGTTATGCCTGGTCCCAGTGATTGAGTTAGGCCGGATAAAATAGCAAAACCTATAAGATTGAACATTATAAATGCCGACTCATATAATTGGTGATTGCGCGTAATCGATCCTGGGAAGCTTAACTTGCCAGTAACAACTAAAAAAATAGCGGCAACTCCTATAAATATTATTCTTAAGGCCATTATGAGCGGAGCTATTTTAATTACACTTTCCAGCTGCACTTTATCAATATAAATTAAGTGAATACAAATCAGGACTGTCATGAAAATTATTAGCATCCAAGCAATTAAACGAAGACGTAGGATGTTAGTATAAGTTAATACGTTATTTACATATGTTTTATCGTCATCGGCTACCACGGGAAACCAATTAATAAGTTTCTCATTAAACACCTGTTTCAAGTCGTCTAATTTCATTGATTAAGCCTCTCATTTACGTGATTGATTACATTAGTTAATTTCAATGTCGGAGTTAAAACTCCTTTGGCAATGATAAAAAGTTGGTTCAGAAAAAGTAGCTGAGACAAGGAAATTATTCTTAATTAGAGAAGAGATAATAGAAAAACTGCGTAGGAAAATTTATAAAGTATGTATTGTTTGCGTTATTGTGGATCAGTTAAACGGTATTAAAAATAAACAGATGGACAAGGATAAATATGGAATATGTAGGATGGAATCAAGTTATATCTGGAGGAGGTATAGCACGTGAGCTATGCTCTTGAAGAAATATCAGATTGGGAGGATGGCATTCCTTACGATGAATTTGGACAAGCATTGATGCCCGATGATCTATATGATGATAACGAAAGACCGACCACGGACAAAGGTAAAGCGGTTTATGCCCGGGAAGCTACGGATCCATACGGGGCATTGAAATTTGTGGCGGGCAGTACCAAAGATTTTATTTGTTTCGACTATGCCCGGCTGCCTGGTAATTCAATAGTGTTACACAGTTCCATAAACAGTGAATCCTTGGGGTATATGGATGATTATGAATACTTTGTCCTCCATGAGGAAAGCGCTGCTGAGGCGGCCCTGGCCATGGTTGAAACAGCGCTGGAATGGCTGGCTAAAAATGATGTTATACATGACCAGGCACATTGGGGACAGGGACCATATTATTTCCACCAAGAGATTTCTCGTGTTTGTGGTGTTTAAGATAGGTTTACACGGCGGTTTTCCAGTGTTATTATACTTTGCAAGAGTAGTAAATAATTACAATAATATGTTTATAAGGTTGGAATAATGAAAAAAAGAAACCTATTGGGACCACAACACCGCGTAGCTCTGGCCTTTCTGCATACTATTTTTAAAGATAATGATGCTGTGGCTTTTTGGGGTTTGATAAGTTCAGAAGCTCAGGGCTTTTTTAAAGGTCATTGGTACAGTAAAGGATTTTTTACCCTGGAACAGTTAAGAACCATAAGTTTTGATAACTTCT
This sequence comes from Clostridiales bacterium, assembly GCA_016278505.1. Classification (GTDB taxonomy): domain Bacteria; phylum Bacillota; class Desulfotomaculia; order Desulfotomaculales; family VENG01; genus VENG01. Next base: position 26,388 of record JADQBQ010000004.1, on the reverse strand, counting down.
TTATCAGGGAACAATTGAATTCCGTTTTGGCGCAAATTAGGCATGAATGGGGTAAAGATATATGCGAGTATGGTGTTAGCAATAGGATTATCTATGATGACCAGTTTCACGCCCAGGTAAAATTTATATGTAATCCGGAGCAGGAAGTAGAATTTTTTTCACCTACTGTAGTAAAGGCAATAACTGTTCCTCTGGTTTATGAGTTAACCATTGAAATTGAAGCACCTAATCCTGCTTGGAAAGTTGACTATCTTAACTTCAATATTGATTAAATACTTATTATTCACCAGTACATAAAACTGCAAGTCCCAAAAGAGCCAGGAAAGCAAGGCTTGTGCTCTGATCTATGATATCGGTGTAATGCTTTTTATCATTAGGTGACAGGGAAGGGGATTCTTCCACATAGTTAGTGAGAAAATCTTCAATGGGCCCGGCGATAACAATGGCGAGGGAGATCAGTAAAGGAATCTTGGCATTTTGGGTCACATAAAGATAAACAGAAGAAGTTACTACACCGGTTCCAAGTAACAAGTTGGCTGATTTAATCAAATGTAATATGTCCAATTATATCGCTCCCAATAAAAGGATGTTACCATCATATTCTCAGTCCTCCGCGAATGTTAAAAGACCGTAGTAAAATCCTTAAAGTATAAGGGTTTTACTACGGTCCTATCTTTTTCGGGTGTCGATAACCGTAAATTTACCTTACCCATTAATTTTTTTCTTTAATTTGAGGCATTTCTAAAGCTTAGGGCTATTTTGAACAGGGCTTTAACGTTTGAACAGTCGCTCAAAGGGGGGAAGGTTATAATTAACAGGGCGGAAAACAACCTCACGGCAAAGGTTTTTGTCACCCTATTTAATTCTCTTGGCGCATCCGGAGAAGTGTTAATGGCTCTGGGTTTGGAAAAAAAGAAATGCGACGATCAGGTAAGGTTTGAATTGTTTTGGAAGGGTTTCCGGGATTATGCAATAACAAATAAAGATTGCCGGGAAAACTTTATTAAGGAATATAAAAAGATAATACCAAGCATCAGGAAGGCTGTACAATGCACGAGATTGCATATGAGGGATATTTTTTATACGGACAGTGACCGGGACAAGCTTTTTAATGAACTTCGTAATACGGAAATAGATATAGCTGTCTTTTCACGGCAAAGGATTTACCTGGGGGAGGCCAAACGAAAGGAAAAACTGGGTTTTAACGGAAGGAATATTCTTGCCCACCAGTTTATCAGGCAGAGGATAATGATAGAAATATTGAAAGCACTTACAGGTGATCAGCGGGAAGTTGTATCATTTATTATTTGTGATCGGAGCAGAATAAGGTCTTTGAGCCGTATGGAACAGGTGAAAGCCCTCACGTTTTTTGACGGGCGGCGCCCGCTGGTTTTATCCTGGCAAAATGTGCTGGGGCAGATACGTGATGTGCCTGAAGCGCGCAGTGTTATGGAAGAAGTGGAAAGAATCATCAGTATCGATTAAGCGCCGATCAAATAAGAGCTGTTAAAGCAGAGCACTTAGAATGTAAAGCACAACACATATAAGGAAAAAAATACCTACTGCTTTAATCGTACCAAGGCGATCATTTTGTTTTTTTCTCTGTTGTTCCCTTTGACGGAGAAGTGCTTTTTTTTCGGCAGACATATAATTCACGCTTCTAAGTTTCTTCTTTTTACGGGGTTTAAATTCTATTACCTTACCGTTTTTCTCGGGCATAAAAACACTCTCCGAAATATATTGGTTCTTCCTAAGTATTATTACTATTATTCAACATTGTAAGGAATTTTCCTGCATGCAGGTGCTTCAAAGTCTTTACCGCCTTGACCTGGTGTTTATGCGCACCAAAAAAGCACCATTAGGCGGTGCTTTAATATAGTACCAGTAAGAGTGTGGATATTTATTTACAGTATTTCCCCCACATTTTACTAAAAAGGTCTAAATGATGTCTTTCATCCATAATAATTCTCTCCAGCAAAGCATCTATATAAGGGTCGTTAATAAGCTCTTGATGTTTGCGGTATTGTGCAATAGCAGATTTTTCTGCAGCAATATCCGCAGCAATACGATCACAAACTCCCTGCCCGTAATATATATACTCTGCATTCCAATATGTATGCTTGTTGTGAGTCAATGTTCGTAGTTTAGGATCTACCCCTAACAGGCGAATGGTTTTACTTAGCATTTCCAGGTGCAGCATTTCAATGATCGATATGCATTCCTCCAGATCCGCGAGATCATTGTATTTTTCTTCAAAAACGATATAGTGATAAAAATATTGATTGATGGCTGTCATTTCACTGACTTGACCGGCATAATCTTCCAACAAAAGTTCAGCATAGTAACGGTTGGGTCTTTTTACTCTTAGTTCTGGATACGGCACCGGTAGGGAACACCATCTGTTAAGGTGTTCTTCCCTGGAACCGGTTTCGTTTCCTTGACGCGCCATAATGCTTCCACCTCACTCAGGGTTATCGGGTAAGTATTGTTTAATGTTTATGGGGTAAGTGTGTAAATTATGAATGAGCAGCTAATTAGTTAATACGAATTAATTAAGGATGAACAATCAAGGAAGAAATGGCATATAAAAAGTAAAAGAGGTTTCCAAACAGTTGGAAATATTAATTGCAAATGATTTTAATTGACATAATAATTTTTTCAAAGAGTGTAATATCGGCTCTGATGTCTGATGTGTGACAAAGTAGAATAAATTTTCCCTTGGGAGTGATAAAATTATTTTCTAGCATTGAGAACTTTGGATTGGTTTATACTTGTATCACAACACAACACTCTCTAATCATTCATTCTTGTTTTGCTGCAACATATAAATTATACAAGGGAGTGAGCAGGCCATGGAAGAAAGTATCTTCATTGGTGCTACTCGACATATGGACATATTGCATGACCGGTTGCACGAGCAGCTCAAGTCACTGGTAAACGAGGGACTTCAGGTAAGGATGGAAGAAAGTCCTGATGGTAAGTTTACGTTTGTGGCCTGCAACTTTATTGGTTTGGGAGCCGGGCAGAAAAGAAAGTATGTCCGCACTGTGTGCATGGATAACGTTGCTAATACCATTTGCGAAATTATTTTAAACCACTGGGAAAAAGTTATTCTGGAAAACCTAATCAAAGAAACTTTCTACTATTTTAACGCCGAAGAGAGGAATACTATTCTATCTCATGCCTTAGAACATATATCCAACAAGGACGAGGCCGTATATATAACATATCGGCACCAGCGTAAAAAAAAGATTTTGAGCGAGCTCTCTGAATTCCTAAGTACCAATAATTATATTGTTATTGATGGTTTTATCAGATTTCGGCTGAAAGATTATGTGAATGAGTTGTACGAGGTGGCAGAGCAGGCGGTCGATGAATTTCTCATGGAAAGGGAATACAGGGAATTTATTCAGCTTTTAAAGTATTTTGTTGATATCCAAGACCCTCGGGTTAGCTGTGTTAACGTCACTATGGATGCAGACGGGGTTTTCAAGCTGTATGATGAAAATGGTGAACTCATTGACAATAACAACATGGAAGAATTTATGATCGAATTTATATCCAGTGAGATAAATTATGAAGATCTTTTAATAAGTTCTCTTGTAACCGTTGCACCCAGTGAGATAGTCTTCCATTTCCAACCCAAGAAAAATCAAAAGGTTACCGTGGAAACCATTAAAAAAGTATTCCCTGGCAAGGTTAGGTATTGCAGCGGCTGCCCTCTATGCGACAAGGGTAAACAGCCACAAAACTAAACAGTTTTATACCCCAAGGCAGGATTATTTTCAGTCCTGTCTTAACGTTTGAATTGACATAATTTCCGATAATAATTTATAATAACCATGAAAAGCAAATGCCGTGAAGGGAACGAGTAAGTTCTTACTATTCTCAGAGAAGGGATGCCCAGGCTGTAAGCAACCCTGAATGAAGGAGAACTGAAAACCACCCCGGAGCTGCCGGCTGTAACAAAGCCGTGCCGGTCAGACAACCGTTATATGTCCAGTGAGAGGGGGATATATATCCTCAACTAGGGTGGAACCGCGGAATCAATCCGTCCCTGGCTAATTGCCGGGGACGGTTTTTCTTATTTTTAGGAGAGGGGTACGTAATATGGTTAAAGCAATACTTAAAGATGATTCCTTCAGGGAATATGAACAGGGTACCAAATTAATTGAAATTGCTAAGGATATAAGCCCTCGTTTAGCTAAAGCAGCTGTTGTGGCGAGGGTTAACGGTGAACTCACTGACCTGAGGGCCGGCTTGCATGAAGATGCCCAAGTAGAATTTCTTGATTTTAATACCGAGGGGGGCCAAGAGGTTTTTCGCCACAGTACTGCCCACGTTATGGCGCAGGCAGTGCAAAATCTTTATCCAGACACTAAACTGGCTATCGGTCCTGCTATTGCGAACGGTTTTTATTATGACTTTGATACCAAAGAAACCTTTTCCTCGGAAGACTTAGAAAAAATCGAAGCGGAAATGAAAAAAATCGTCAAAGAAAATTTGCCCTTCGAGAGATATGAGATGTCCAGGGAAGAGGCACTGAGCAAATTTTCCGCCGCCGGAGAAGATTATAAAGTTGAACTCATTAAAGACTTACCTGAGGACGCTACTATTACATGTTACCAACAGGGTGACTTTGAAGACCTGTGCGCCGGGCCGCATGTTCTTTCCACCGGTTTGCTTAAAGCCGTAAAATTACTTAATACAGCCGGAGCATACTGGCGCGGTGACGAAAAAAACAAAATGCTGCAGCGCATTTACGGCACATCATTTACGAAAAAAAGCCTTTTGGACGAACATTTGCACCGTTTAGAGGAGGCCAAAAGAAGGGATCACCGCAAGTTGGGCAAAGAGTTGGATCTTTTCAGTATTCACGATGAAGGTCCTGGGTTTCCTTTTTTCCATCACAAGGGGATGGTGCTGCGCAACGAACTGGAAGAATTCTGGCGGGAGGAACATCGCCGCAGGGGATATCAGGAGATTCGCACTCCCGTAATCCTGAATAGGGAGCTCTGGGAAAGAAGCGGCCACTGGGACCATTACCAGGAGAATATGTATTTTACGAACATTGACGAAAATGATTATGCAGTTAAGCCCATGAACTGTCCGGGCAGCATGATTGTATTCCGAAACCGCTTATATAGCTATCGTGATTTGCCACTGCGTATGGCTGAGATAGGGCTTGTGCACAGGCACGAGTTAAGTGGGGTGTTGCACGGCCTAATGCGGGTACGTTGTTTTAACCAGGATGACGCCCACATTTTTATGCTGCCTGACCAGATAAGGGATGAAATAATTGGTGTCATAGATTTGGTAGATTATTTTTATAAGGTGTTTGGATTTGAGTATCACGTGGAGCTTTCCACTAAGCCTAGCAAGGCTATGGGTTCGGATGAAATATGGGAAACGGCTACTAATGCCCTGCGAGAGGCCTTGCAAGCCAGGGGGTTGGAGTATAGAATAAATGAAGGTGACGGGGCATTTTATGGACCCAAGATCGATTTTCATCTTAAAGATTGTCTGGATCGAACCTGGCAGTGTGGAACCATACAGTTGGACTTCCAGATGCCGGAAAAATTTGACCTGGAATATGTAGGGGAAGACGGGCAGAAGCACCGTCCGGTAATGATTCACCGGGTAGTGTTCGGCAGCATTGAGCGCTTTATCGGTATATTGATTGAACACTTTGCAGGTGCGTTTCCCACCTGGCTGGCACCGGTACAGGTTAAAGTACTTCCCATTGCCGACAGACACCACTCCTATGCCCGGGCACTGACGGATAAGCTTTTCGACCTTGGGGTGCGAGTAGAAATAGATGATCGCAGTGAAAAAGTTAACTACAAAATCCGTGAAGCACAGTCTCAAAAGATACCCTACATGCTGGTAGTAGGGGATAAAGAAGCGGCCAACGGTTCAGTGGCGGTAAGGCACCGTTCTCAGGGGGACCTCGGGCCGCAACCCATTGAACAGTTTACAGAAGGTTTATTGGAAGAAATTAAACAACGGCAAATTAGGTAATTTTCACACATCAGCTGTAACTTTTTCATGCTCCGTGTCATAGTAAATAAATATAAAGGTTTGCTTGACTGCAAGGAACTGGCTGTGCTATAATTCTTGCGTAATAAAATGGTATTAAGTAGAAGCCATCCGCTTCTCACCTTATAACGCTTTTCTTGATCAATAAGGGCAGTTAATAAGGTTTTAAAAGGTTCACAACGGAGATTTTTAAATAGAGATATTTAAACTCTCTGTCTAAGTGTGCTGATTTGCGGGTGGATAACACCCGCTTTTTTATACTTTAGGAATATATACCTTACCATATATATGGCAGGGGCTAAGCATTGAAGTATTAAAAGGCGCGTGCTAAGGGAACTGATTAAGCGCGCTTTTTTTATATTTTAACTGGAGGTGAAAGGTTATTTCGAGAGAACATCGGGTCAACCATGGTGTAAGGTCCAAAGAGGTGCGCGTCGTTGACGCGGAAGGTAACCAGTTGGGCATTCTGCCCACAAGAGAGGCCTTGAGGTTGGCAGAAGAAAGACAACAGGACTTGGTGGAGGTTGCCCCGCAGGCAAAACCCCCGGTCTGCAGGATCATGGATTACGGAAAGTATAAGTACGAGCAGAGCAAGCGGGAGAAAGAAGCCAAGAAAAAACAGCGTATCATTACTGTTAAAGAAGTAAAACTAAGGCCTAACATCGAAGATCATGACTTTAATGTAAAAACTAAAAATGCTGTTCGATTTTTAAAGGCCGGTGATAAAGTAAAGGTAACGATAATGTTTCGGGGGCGGGAGATTGTACACCCCAAGAACGGCCAGACTCTTTTGACCAAAGTGGCTGAAGAAATAGGTGATTTGGCCACAGTGGAGAAGAGGCCTAAGTTGGAAGGAAAAAATATGTTTATGATTCTTGCACCTAATCTTGCAACTAAAGAAGAATAAAAGCGAAAGGGGAGAGCACAGTGCCTAAGATTAAAACCCATCGTGGAGCTGCTAAGCGTTTCAAGCGAACAGCTAAGGGTAAATTTAAGGCTTCTCATGCCTATCATAGCCATATTTTAGGTAAGAAGAGTCCCAAGCGTAAGCGCAAGTTGCGCAGTTCTGTGACTTTACATCCAACAGATCAACGCAGAGTTTTACGCCTTTTGCCTTATTAATGTAGTACAAGTGCCGTAAAGGAGGAATGCATCATGCCAAGGGCAAAGAGCGGAGTAATATCCCGTAAAAGGCATAAGAAGGTATTAAAGCTGGCCAAGGGGTATCGCGGCGCCAGAAGTAAATTATTTAGAGTAGCGAATCAAGCAGTAATGAGGGCACTGGCTTTTGCTTACAGGGATCGCCGGCAGCGCAAGCGTGAGTTTCGTAAGCTGTGGATTGCACGTATTAATGCTGCTGCCAGGAATAACGGTCTTTCCTATAACCGATTTATCAACGGCCTGAAGCAGGCAGGAGTGGACATTAACCGCAAAATGCTTGCAGATATGGCAGTAAATGATGAAAAGGCTTTCAGCCAATTGGTGGAAGTAGCTAAGTCCAAAGTAGAAGCTTAAAGTTTAATAACTGCTAATAGTGGTACAATAAGCATGGTGAGAACCATGCTTTTTAGTTTTTAGGGGAGGATACAATTAAGTGGTGCCGGTTTCAAGCAACAGCAATAAGTGGGTAAAGTACGTCAAAAAACTTTCTCGCCGCCGTTTTAGGGACCGGGAAGGTAAATTCGTTTTAGAAGGTGTCCGCGCAGTTGAAGAGGGCTTAAAGGCAGGCGGGGCGGTTGAAGTAGTCATATTTTCGGCGTCCGCCGGGTTAACAGCCAGGGGCAGTCAATTACTGGAGAATGCTGCCAAGACCGGTATGAAGACGTTGGAAGTAAACGAAAATGTAATGTCTGAACTCAGTAATACAGAAACTCCCCAGGGTGTACTGGCCGTTGTTAGACGGCAGGAAGTATCTTTACATGACTTGCTTGGACTGTCCCCTTCCCTTTTAGTAGTGGTGGATAGTATTCAGGACCCGGGAAATTTGGGCACAATAATCAGGGCTTCCGCCGGGGCCGGGGCCTGTGGCGTAATACTAATGCCCGGCACGGTGGACCTCTATAATCCAAAAACACTACGTGCCTTAATGGGAAATATCTTTCAAATACCTATTGTAAATGTATCTGAGCGTTTTGAAGTTTTGGCGCAATTGGAAAAGGCGGGCCTCAAATTTGTTATTGGAGAACCCAGGGCCTCGAAAGCGGTGTTTGAAGTGAACTTAACAGTGCCGGTGGCAATTGTTATCGGGAGCGAGGCGCACGGAGTTCAGCCGGACATAATGGACAGGCCCGGATACAGGGTGAACATCCCCATGTCAAAAGGAGTGGAGTCTTTAAATGTAGCCGTAGCGGCAGGGATTCTACTTTACGAAGTTATCAGGCAAAGGCATAATTAATTGGCAAGATATTTGCAAGAACTAACCCTTATTTTCAGTTAACTTTCTTGTTTTGAACGTGACCATATGGTATAATTGATTCAGAAAGTCCCAAAAAATTCACGGAAAGGTTGTGCTTTTACATTGTTAACCGCGGAATTTTTTTGGAGGCTGTTTGAAGCTACCGGGTCTATTCGTGCCTATATGTTATATAAGAGGTTAGCTGTTCATTAGTACGTAGATAATGGGTTAATTACATAAAGTGAGTGTTCGAAAAGGAGCACAATAGACACGAGAAGTGCAAGGCGGTGAAGCCTTTGAGGAGCGGAGCGTATATTAATACGTGAGCACCGGAAAAGGCAAGCCAACGTAGCAATTCGAAGTGGATCTTGAGCGGACTTTTTGAACATCCTTATAAAGTTTAACAGTTATGAAGGGGAGAGTATGTCCACTGTAACTTGCAGGGAGGAAAGGTCGTAGACTGAAAGCCTTTCCAGGGATTGGTGTGTCGAAGTTCACCCCGGAACTGCAGCTGAACGTAGTATTTATCAGTAGGTGTAGCCGGACATCCCGCCGTTACCGGGAACCATAAAGGGGTTTGCGCGTGTTAGCGCAAAAACCAGGGTGGTACCGCGGAAATAGTCCGTCCCTGTTCAGGGGACGGTTTTTCTTATTTTGGGCAATAATACCATAATAGTGATAAGTTTTACACAAGGAGGTTCAATAGTGGAGGAAAAATTAAGAGCAATCGCCCAAGAAGCAAAACAATTGTTGGATCGAGCTACCAACATGGATCAACTAAATGAAATCAGAGTAAAGTTTCTGGGTAAAAAAGGGGAATTGACTAAAGTTCTACGTGGTATGGGGGCTTTGTCTGCAGACGAACGTCCTCGCATAGGACAATTAGCCAACAGTGTCCAGGCTGATTTGGAAGATTATTTGAACCACAGCATGTCTGAAGTAAAAAATAAGGAGCTGGAGGCACAGCTGGCTGGGGAAAAAATAGATGTTACCTTGCCGGGCACGCCTTTTTCTTTAGGTAAAAATCACCCGTTGACCCGGGTGCAGCAAGAAATAGAAGATATCTTTCTGGGACTGGGCTTCAGCATTATGGAAGGGCCGGAGATTGAGACCGATTTTTATAACTTTGAAGCCCTGAATATACCCAAGGACCACCCGGCCAGGGATATGCAGGATACATTTTTTACGGGACCGGAAGAATTATTGCGCACACATACCTCACCCATTCAAATCAGGACCATGGAAAAAACTGCTCCCCAGGTGCCTTTAAAAATAATTGCCCCCGGGAGAGTTTACCGGCGTGATGATGACGCTACGCACTCCCCCATGTTTCACCAAGTGGAAGGGCTTGCGGTGGACACACGCATAACCTTTGCCGATTTAAAGGGTGTTCTGCAAATCTTTGCCGAGGAAATGTTCGGAATAAAGACACGTACGCGGTTCAGACCCAGCTACTTTCCGTTCACTGAACCCAGCGCGGAAATGGATATATCCTGTGTAATGTGTGGTGGTAAAGGATGCCGGGTTTGTTCCCGTACCGGCTGGCTGGAAATACTGGGGTGCGGTATGGTTAATCCCAGGGTACTGGAAGTTTCCGGGTATGACGCGGAAAAATTCACCGGCTTTGCCTTTGGCATGGGAGTGGAGCGGATTGCCATGCTTAAATACGGCATCGACGATATGCGCCTTCTTTTTGATAACGATTTAAGATTTTTAGCCCAAATATAGGTGTCAATTCAGATAGGTATAAAGGAGGATTAGAATTAGTGCGAGTATCTTTCAAATGGCTGCAAGAATATGTTGATATTCCTGTATCACCCTCCGAATTAGCTGATAAGCTTACCGCTGTCGGCTTAGCGGTGGAAGGTTATGAAGACCTGGGTGCACAGGTGGATAAGGTTTTCACAGGAAAAATAATTAAAATAGATGTTCATCCCAATGCAGATAAGCTTGTGATTTGCACCGTTGACGTAGGTGGCGGTGAGAATTTGCAGATTGTTACCGGCGCCACCAATATTAACGAAAATGATGTAGTACCTGTAGCGGTGGAGGGTGCGCGCCTGGCCGGCGGCCTTAAAATTAAAAAGACCAAGCTGCGCGGCATAGAATCCCGGGGCATGCTCTGTTCCGGCGGAGAGTTAGGCCTGGACCCGGAAAGCATGCCGGAAGAACAGGCCCACGGTATAATGATTCTCTCACCCGATACACCGTTGGGACTGGATGCAAAGCCTTTAACAGGTTTGGATGACGTTATACTTGAGCTGGAGCTTACCCCCAACCGGGGAGACTGTTTAAGCATGGTAGGAGTAGCCAGAGAGGTGGCGGCAATTTATAACAAGCAGCTTAAAATGCCTGCTCCGGATTTGAAATCGCAGTCAGAATCCATCGCCGGCAAAGTTAAAGTTGATATTGAAGAGCCACATCTGTGCCGCAGGTACATAGCCAAGCTGTTAACCGGTGTGAAAGTATTTCCTTCTCCTGATTGGATGCAGGAACGCCTAAGAGCAGTAGGTATCCGTCCCATTAATAATGTTGTGGACGTTACCAACTATATTTTAATGGAACTGGGGCAACCGCTGCATGCATTCGATTATCATAAACTAAAAGAAGGGCACATTATTGTACGCAGTGCCCGGCAAGATGAAAAAATAGTTACCCTGGACGGGGCAGAAAGAACCTTGTCCGGTGAAATGTTAGTGATTACCGACCCAACCGGGCCCGTAGCCATAGCCGGTGTAATGGGCGGGCTTGAATCCGAGGTCACGGAGGAGACAGCTGCAGTTTTATTGGAGTCCGCCAGTTTTGATCCGGTCAGCGTCCGGCGTACCGCCAATGCCCTGGCACTGCGCTCCGAATCTTCTTTGAGATTTGAAAAAGGTGTAGACATTAATGGCTGCTTGCGCGCTGCAGAGCGGGCTGCCCAGTTACTGCAAGCAATGGGTGCCTGTGACGTAACTGAAGGTAATGTTGACAATTATTCCAATCCGGTAGGCAATAAAACTCTGTCGGTACGCCCGGACAGGGTAAATCATGTATTGGGAACTAACATCTCTGCCGGGGTCTGCAGCGATATACTTTCTCGGCTGCAGTTTTCCGTTCAGGAAGGTACAGAGGGAGAAGTTCTGGTTACTGTCCCTACCTTCAGGCCCGATATTTCCCTGGAAGCAGACTTAATCGAAGAGGTCGCCAGGATGTACGGGTATGATAAAGTACCGCAAACTTTACCCCAGGGGGAATCTACCAGAGGAGCCAGGACGAAAAGACAGTCGCTGATACAAAAGGTAAGGCAGATATTGACCGGATGCGGGTTGTATGAAGTTATTACTTACAGCTTCCACTCCCGTACTGAATTTGACCGCCTAGGTGTCCCTGCTGACAGTCCCTTAAGAAATACGGTGGCGCTCCAAAACCCATTAAGTGAAGAGCAGGCTGTCATGCGTACTTTGATGCTGCCCGGTATATTGGATGTACTGCAGCGAAATTACAGCAGGCGCAACAGCAATGGTGCCGTATTTGGCATTGGTACTGTTTTTTATCCCAGGGCCAAAGAAGAACTTCCTGCGGAAAGGGAGAAGATTGCTGCCGCCGTGATGGGAAATACGCCTAAAGCCTGGGGCACCCCAAGCCACACCATGGATTTTTACCATCTTAAGGGGGTGCTGGAGGCACTCTTCCGTTCGCTGAACATTAGCAGTTATAGTTTCGAGCCGGTAAGCGCAGAGCCCGGTTATCATCCCGGCCGTACCGCCAGGGTTTGCGTGAAGGGGAATGACATTGGATTTTTGGGAGAAATACACCCGCAGGTACTGGAGAACTATGAGCTGCCGGATAGGGTGGCGGCGCTGGAGCTGGACCTGGAAACCTTTTTGGAATTTGCAGCTAATTTTGGCCGGTACCATAAACTGCCTAAATTCCCCGGTGTTGAACGCGATCTGGCGTTGGTCGTTCCCCAGGAGGTTGCCGTCAGGGATGTCTTACGCGTAATTAAAAAGGCCGGCGGGGAGCTGCTTAAAGAAGTAGAATTATTCGATGTATACCAGGGCAGACAAGTACAAGAAGGCTCCAAGAGCCTGGCCTTTTCCTTGCAATTCCAGGCCCAGGACCGTACTCTCACCGACAAAGAGATAGATGCCTGTATTAGTGCAATAACTTCCCGACTGGCGAAAGATGTAAATGCGGAATTGAGAAGTTAAAGGGGGGGTTCCCCCCCCTTTTTTTCACATTTTTTTTAATACGGGGAGGAATATGGCAAATTAACACGAAATAAATGGATCATAAGGCAACGAATGGGAGGGCTTTTCATTGGCCGCGCGTAATAAAGTAGATGTGGAAATTTTCGGTGAGCATTACAAAATAAAAGGGGAAGCTGCTCCCGAATATATGTCGCGGCTTGCACGGTACGTAGATCAAACCATGCGTAAGGTTGTTCAGCGTAACCCGCGGTTAACATTACATAAAGCGGCGGTCTTATCCGCCATCAATATAGCGGACGAATTGCTGAAAGTGTTAGATCAGCAGGAGGCGGAAAATAAGACGGAAAGCGAAATAGAGACCAAAACAGAAACCCAAGCCAACACGGTGCCCAGCAGCGGGCCGGAGGATGCTGCCGCGCCTGACGGAGCAACAAAAACCGAACAGCCCGCGAAGGATACCGGTAAAAAGAAAAGTAAAAAGAAGAAGAACCAAGGGTGACACCCATGAAGCAATCTTCGTGGGTTTTTTATCGCGCTTTTCAGTGATTAGAGGCGGTAGGTTTTGGAGACATATAAAGAAGAAAGGATAAAGTGGGGCGTTTTATGTGCGTAATATAGAGATTGCATGGGCTTTAAGGGAATTATCGGACTTGTTGGAGTTCAAAGGAGAAGATTATTTCAAAATAAGGGCTTACAGGCAAGCCGCTAAAACCCTGGCGGGACTGCCATGTTCTGCAGCGGAAATGTACCGAAACGGTACATTGAAGGACGTTCCCGGTGTGGGTAAAAATATACTGGCCAAAATAGGTGAACTGGTAGAAACCGGAGAGTGTGATCTGCTGCAGCGCCTGCGGGAAGAGATTCCGCCCGGAATTGTGCAAGTTATGGCAGTGCCGGGTATGGGGCCCAAAAGAACACGGGTTTTTTATGAACAATTGGAGATAACGACTATAAAAGAATTGGAGAAGGCTGCACGCAGCCGGCGTATTCGTTCTTTACCCGGGATGGGGGCCAAGCGCGAGCAGGAAATACTTAGAAATATTAAAATGCTCAAGGATAATTCCGGCAGCTTTATTTTAAGTACTGCTCTGGAAATTGCTACAGAATTCAAGCAATATCTAAGTGAACTTTCGGACGTAGATACTGTTGCAGTGGCCGGAAGTGTTCGGCGCTGGCGGGAAACTGCGCAGGACGTAGACATTCTGGTTAGTACTTTATCTCCCCAGGGTTTAGTATCCACCCTAAACAGACACCCTCTCGTTAATAATGTATCCTTCCAGGACGAGCGGCGGGCAAACTTTATTACCACCTGGGGGATCCCCGGTAAAATATTGACAGTTCCCCCTTCCCGCTATATCCCTGCCCTGGTATGGTGCACCGGAAATACCGGCCACTGGACCAAATTAAAAGATATTGCTTTGTCCAAAGGATATAAATTGGAAGCTGAAGGCGTATTTGAACATAACGGTATTCAAGTCCCGGTAGCATCTGAAGAGGATTTCTATCATAAGTTAGGATTGGAATATATACCTCCGGAAATGAGGGAAGACAGGGGAGAAATAGAGCAGGCCCAGTCAGGCAACCTGCCCCAAGTACTGAGGGAGGCCAAAATGAGGGGGGACCTCCATATCCATTCAAATTGGAGTGACGGAGGTAATTCCATCGAGGAGCTGGTGAACAAGGCCAGGGAAAAGGGTTATTCCTACCTGGCTGTTACGGATCACTCCCAGTCTTTAAAGATTGCCAGGGGACTTTCCGTAGAACGCCTGCTGGAACAGTGGGAATATATTGACGGGCTTAACCGGGAATTAAAAGGGTTCCAGGTGCTAAAAGGTATCGAAGTGGACATTTTAAGTAACGGGGAGCTGGATTACCCGGATCAAATATTATCCCGAGCGGATGTGGTGGTAGCTTCTGTACACAGTGGTTTTAAACAAGAGCGAGAAAAGATAACCGGCAGGATAGTGGCCGCCATAGAAAACCCCCATGTGGATATAATCGGACATCTTACAGGCCGGCTGATCGGTCACCGCAGCGGCTATGACGTGGATGTGGAAAAGGTAATAAAAAAGGCGGCCGAGAATAATACAGCTTTGGAAATTAATTCGTCCCCGGACCGGTTGGATTTGGATGAGTTAAATGCCCGCTTAGCCGCAGAGTATGGAGTAATGCTGGCCATCAATACAGATGCTCATGATTTGCGGCGCATGGATGAAATAATTTACGGTATAGCAGTATCCCGGCGGGCGTGGCTGGGGGCGGACAATATTCTAAACACCAAAGAACTGCCGGAACTCTTAAGTTATTTGCGATAATATGGATTTAATACCGCTTAAGAAGTCCTTTTACAACCGGGATACTGTTACCGTGGCTAAAGAACTGTTGGGCTGCCTTTTAGTGCATTACGCGCCGGAAGGTTTGACCATCGGGCGAATTGTGGAGACAGAGGCTTATATGCAGGGAGATCCGGCTTGCCATGCCAGCCGCGGTATGACCAAGCGCAATCGCCCTATGTTCGGTGACCCGGGGCATGCCTACATTTATTTTATATACGGTATGTATTACTGCTTTAACGTGGTCACCGAGCGGGAAGGATTAGGAGAGGCCGTACTAATTCGCGCCCTAGAGCCGCTGCAAGGTATTTCATTAATGCAAGGCCGTCGGAAAAAAGAGAAAATGACGGACCTCTGCTCCGGCCCTGCCAAGTTGGTGCAGGCTATGGGTATTGAAAAGAGCTATAACGGTATGCATCTGCAGGGGAATAAACTTTTTATTGCCCCTGGGGATAAGCAAGATCCCGGGGTAATTATCACCACCACCCGCATAGGAATTAAAGCAGGGGCGGATCTTCCCCTTCGATTTTACATTGCAGGAAGCTGTTATATTTCCAAAAGGTAGAGTAAAATGAGTGATAGAAAAGGGAGGTATTTAGCTTGAAATTAAAAGAAATATTCGAGCTTTGCATTCAAAAAGGTATGGATAATGACCCCCGGGGCAGAGAAAAGGTAGAAAAAATACTGGTTAAGGAAAAGGAAAAATATAACGAGCTCAAAGAAGAGGATAAAAAGGAATTTGACCAAGATCGTTTGGCCAATCCTTACAGTGATTCACGGATTCTGTTTGGAGATCAGGATCAGGAAGTCCGCCGGGCCCTGGTAGGGATTGATATGGAAACCGGCGAGATCATGCTCGCTGATCGTTTAGGCGAAAAAGGAAAACCAGTGGACCTGGTAATCTCTCACCACCCGGAAGGTAAGGCGCTGGCTGCCCTGCATGGCGTAATGCATCTTCAAGAAGATGTTTTGGCGGATTACGGGGTACCCATAAATGTTGCTGAAGGGCTAATGGCTTCCAGAATCAGTGAAGTAAAACGAAATCTGATGCCTTTAAACCACAACCGGGCAGTGGACGCCGCACGGTTGCTGGAAATACCGTTAATGAGCGTACACACTCCGGCAGACAATCACGTGGCCACTTTTCTGCAAAGATTAATGGACGATGAACAGCCGGAAACACTGGGTGAAGTGGTAAAGCTCCTTAAGGCTTTACCGGAATATAAGGAAGCAGTAAAACATAATGCCGGGCCGGTTATTGTAGTGGGCAGCAAATCAAGGCGAACCGGTAAAGTACTGGTTGACATGACCGGTGGCACCAGTGGGTCCCAGGATGCTTACGCTAAACTGGCCCAGGCCGGTGTAGGCACATTAATCACCATGCACATGGGGGAAAAACACCGTAAAGAGGCGGAAAAAAATCATATCAACGTAATCATTGCCGGACACATGGCCAGCGATTCCCTGGGCATGAATCTAATGTTAGATGAAATAGAATCCCGTGGTGTGGAAATAGTCCCGGTAGCCGGGCTGTTAAGGCACCGGCGGAAATAATACGGCTGAAGAGAAATGACTAAACCGGAATTGTTGGCTCCGGCAGGAGATTGGGAATCCATGGTGGCAGCCGTGCAAAACGGGGCTGATGCAGTTTATATAGGTGGCCGCGATTTTAGTGCCCGCAAGCAGGCCGCCAATTTTGAACGGGAGGAATTGGCCCGGGCTGTTGAATACGCGCACGTGCGTGATGTCAGAATCTACGTTACAGTGAACACACTGATTGCAGATCACGAAATGGAGGACGCCCTGGATTTCCTGCGTTTTCTTTACAACACCGGGGTGGATGCTGTAATTGTGCAGGATCTGGGTCTGATCAGATTGGCCCGGCGGGCTTTACCTGAATTGGAGCTGCACGCCAGCACTCAAATGACAGTGCACAGCAGTCCTGCTGCAGAGATGCTGCGGGAAACAGGGTTAAAAAGAATAGTTCTGGCCAGGGAAATGAGCCTGGAGGAAATAAAAGAGGTAAAAGCCGGGTCAAACGTTGAAGTTGAAGTTTTTGTACACGGCGCCCTGTGTATTAGTTATTCCGGGCAGTGTCTTATGTCCAGCATGATCGGCGGACGCAGTGGGAACCGCGGCAGGTGTGCACAGCCCTGCAGGCTGCAGTATCAACTGGAAACTGCCGGCGGTAAAGCCCTCTCTTCTGCGGCAGAAACAGGCGAATATTTACTAAGCCCGCGGGACTTAAACCTTGCGGGATATTTGCCTGAGCTTATAAAAGCCGGTATTGATTCTTTTAAGATAGAAGGAAGAATGAAAAGACCCGAATATGTGGCCACAGTTATTCGAATCTACAGGGCGGTAATTGATAGAACGCTAGCCGGCCGCTTTTATATTACGGATGAAGAGAAAAATGACCTGGTGCAGATTTTTAACCGGGACTTTAGCACCGGGTATTTTTTCGGACGCCCAGGTAAGGACTTAATGAGTTATAAACGGCCCAACAACCGTGGAGTATTTTTAGGCAGAATAAAGAACTATTCCAACCAGAAGGCACAGGCGGAAATAAAGCTGGAGGCGCCGCTGCGTGTGGGGGACGGCGTGGAAGTATGGGTGTCCCGCGGTGGCAGGGTGGGTTCAGAAGTGCATAGGATTCTGTCGCCCCAGGGCAAGGAAGTGCAATACGCGCCGACCGGGGAATCTGTAAAGATAGAAATAAAAGGGGATATGCGTCCCGGCGACAGGGTGTTTAAGACGCACGATTCATTGTTGGTGGAAAAAGCCAGAAGCACTTATACTTCGGAAAGGGAAACCAGAAAAGTGCCTGTATTCTTTTCCGCGCGCGCGGCGGTGGGAAAACCACTGCAGATTACAGTTACAGACCCGGAGGGATTTATCGGGGAGGCGGTTTCTGGAGTTGCCGGTGAAAAGGCTCAAAAACGCCCGTTGGATAAGGCATTTATGGCCAAGCAACTGGATCGCCTGGGCAACACACCCTACGAGCTGGGGGAAGTGTCTTGCGACATAGAGGGAGAGGTAATGGTGCCGGTGCGGGAGATAAATGAGGTGCGCCGGCGTGCTATAGAGCGGCTCTCACGTAATAGGTACAAGGCCGGGCAGAAACAGCCTGTGCCGGAAGATGTATTTAGAAACCGTATACAAGAGGCCCTGCCGATGCCTGCCTCTTTAAAACCTGCCCCATCTGCTCCGTCCCTGGCCGTGGCTGTTTCCGACGTACCTTCGCTGCAGGCCGCTGTTTGGGCCGGTGCGGACCAAATTTATTTCGGTGGGGATGGCTTTCGTTCCGGGAAAAGGATTACGGTCGGAAACCTCGAAGAAGCCGTTAATTTTTGCCGCTCCAAGGGAGCGCGGCTTATATTATCGAGCCCACGTATCATGCACGACTCCCAGCTTGAGTCATTTATACCTCTCTGGGATAAGGCAATTTCACTACCTTTAGACGGGCTCCAGGTTGGTAACTTAGGGCTTTTGAAATTGGCCCGGCAGAAAGGCAATTTATCCATCTTAGCTGATTTTTCATTAAACGTTTTTAACGTCCAAAGCTTCGCATTCCTCCTGGAAAGCGGTGTATCCCGTGTAACCTTATCGCCGGAACTAACCTTGAGACAGGTGAGGGGTATCAATTTGCCCGCGGAAGCACTGGTGCACGGAGCGGTTCCCTTGATGGTGTCGCGGTATTGTGCTTTGGGAGGAGTGCTGGGGGGATATGGCGAAAAGACTGCTTGTGGCGGTCTTTGCAAAAACTACAAAACTAGGCTCAGAGATAGGAAGGGTATAACCTTTCCGGTGGAAATGGACTCTTATTGTAATATGCATATTTTTAACTCTCGGGAATTGTGCATGGTGGATAACTTGGAAGAGGTCTTAGATGCCGGCGTAACCGTGCTCAGAATTGATGCCCGTCTAAGAGATGCTCAAGCCACAGAAACAATTGTCAAAACCTATAGAGAAGCTTTGGACAGGGTGCTAAACAACGCATATGATCCCGGTTTTCGCGACAACGCCAAAAATGAATTGGCCAGATACAGCCCGCAGGGCTTTACCAGAGGACACTATTTCCGGGGAGTAATTTGAGGTAGGTGCGGGGAGATACATGGACCAGAGGAACTTAGCAAGATTGGAATTTAATAAAGTAATACAGCAACTGTCTAAACATACACGTTCGCCCATGGGAAGAGAACTGGCGGAAAAACTTATACCCCAGCAGCAGATTAACGCAATAAGGTTTCAGCTGGATGAAACCACAGAAGGCAGAGAATTGCTGCGTATGGAGCCGCGTGCCGATATCGGGGGCTGGCGTGATAACAGGGATGCCGTAAAGTGCGCCTGTCGCGGGATGGTATTGGAGCCCAAGGAATTGGAAGATACCCAAAAAACTCTTACGGTTACCCATAGAATAAAGACTTTCCTTGTAAGCCGCATTGATACGTATCCTATTATGGGTGAGATAGCAGCAGGGCTGGGGAATTTTAATACTTTGGAAAAGCAACTCAGCAAGGCCATACTTCCCGGGGGGGAAATCGCTGACGAAGCTTCTTCGCAGTTATCTTCCATCCGCAGGCGTACCGCTTCCGCGCAGCAGCAGATCAAAGAGCGGCTGGATAAAATAATACGCTCTCCTAATCATCAAAAACACTTACAGGATCCCATTGTGACCATGCGGGAAGGGCGTTACGTAGTCCCGGTTAAACAGGAATACAAATCCCAAATACCGGGCATTGTGCACGACCAATCGGCCAGCGGCGCTACAATTTTCGTGGAGCCCATGGGTGTAGTTGAGGCTAATAATGAAGTGCGGCGCCTGCTGGCAGCCGAGAAACAGGAAATACACAGGATACTTGTTTCTCTGACCGAGGCAGTGGCCCGGCAGGGCGAAGAGCTGGAATATACCCTGGAAATGCTGGGACGCCTGGACTTTATCATGGCTAAAGCACAATACAGTGCCCAATTAGAGGCCTGGGCACCAAAACTGGAGGCCCAGCCGGTAATTGATATCCGAGAGGGGCGGCACCCGCTGCTGCAAGGAGACGTGGTGCCCATAAGCGCCCACCTGGGATTTGATTTTGATAGCCTGGTCATAACCGGGCCCAATACAGGCGGTAAAACAGTAACACTTAAAACGGTGGGCCTTTTGGTTCTAATGGCCCTGGCCGGGCTGCACGTACCCGCAGAGGAAGGGACCAGCATCGGCATCTTTGACCGTGTATTTGCTGACATCGGGGACGAACAAAGTATTGAACAATCCCTGAGTACCTTTTCATCTCACATGAGTAATATTGTAGGGATATTAAAGGGTGCCGGGAATAGAAGTCTTGTTCTCCTGGATGAGCTGGGGGCAGGGACAGACCCTACCGAAGGTGCTGCACTGGCCCAATCTATCTTGGAACACCTTTACGAATTAGGTGCCTGTACTATTGCAACAACTCATTACAGTGAGTTGAAAAATTTTGCCTTTTCACGGAAGAGGGTCGAAAATGCCAGTGTGGAGTTCGACCCGGTAACACTAAAACCTACTTACCGCTTACTTTTGGGTAAGCCAGGCAGAAGTAATGCCTTTGAAATTGCCAGGCGCCTGGGACTGGAAGACAAAGTTGTCGACCGGGCCAAGGATTTCTTGACCAAGGAGCAGGTGGAAGTGGCCGAGTTAATGCATAACCTCGAGGTCGCCAAGCATGAGGCGGAACGTGAACGAAAGGCCGCTGAGGCACTCAGGCAGGACGCGAACAAGATTAAAGAGCGGTATAGCCGCCAGGAAAAGGAAATGGAAATACGCCGCGGGGAAATTTTAGACAAGGCCAGAAGTGAAGCGCGGGAAACAGTACGCCGGGCCAAGCTGGATAGTGAGGAAATGATCCGGCAGCTGCGGGATAGAATTAAAGAAACCGGCACTAGCAGCCGGGAAACAGCTATTCAGGATGCCCGGGAAAAGCTCAGAAGTATGCAGGGGCGTTACAGGGAAAAAGAAAAGAAAACCGATAACGTTAAAGGTCAGGTGCCAAAAAAAATAACAGCTGGCATGGAGGTATTCGTGCCCAGGTTTAATCAAACCGGAATTGTAGTTGAACCGCCCGGTAATAAGGACGAAATTCAGGTGCAAGTGGGCGTGATTAAAGTCAATCTCTCCCTGTCCGATATAAGGGCTGTGGACCAGTCAGGCAGGGAGGCATTATCATCCAGCACCACCAATATTGTAAAGTCTAAATCAAGAGATATAAGTACTAAGTTGGACCTGCGAGGGATGAGAGCCGACGAAGCCCTGGAAGGAATGGAAAAATATATAGATGATGCTGCCCTGGCCGGGCTGGAAAAGATTTACCTGGTGCACGGTAAAGGTACAGGCGCCCTGCGTAATGCCATTCAAAAAGAGCTAAAACATCACCGGGGGGTAAAATCTTACCGCCTGGGCGAGCAGGGAGAAGGCGATAGCGGCGTCACCGTGGTGGAATTGAAATAAATCAAAAGGGTTCCGGCCTCGCCGGAACCCTTTTGATTTATTCACCTATTATTTTAACCTCTCTTAATAAATCGGCCGGAAAATCATTATTGTCTCCATTATGATTTTGATTGGCCGGCTGTTCTTCTCCCTGCCGCTCATCACCGTTCTCTTGCCTATCATTTTCCTTATCCGGTTGTTCCGGGCTATTCTCATTGTTGCCGGGGAAAGGCCAATTGTCCGGCCCGTGTACATCACATAATTCCCTGGGTACCCGCAGGTCGGAGTCCTCCACCTTATCAGAAACCGTATAAGGTAGTTTTAACATTACCCTGGTTATACCGTGGTTCGGGCAGTATTCTGTGGGTAGTTTTCCGGACTCCGGGCAGACTTCCACCAGTTGGTGCACGTTATCATATTTGGTGGGTACCGTACCCCGCGCAAAGATATCGGTTATCATGTGTTCATCCGGGGTATTAGGCCCCGGTAACAGGCCCGACTTACTGTCTACCGTTGCTCTGACAATATTTGATGGCATAGGGAACTCAGTCTTGGGCAGATCCTCATGCGCTTTAACCATTACTTCGCGCCAAACCTTAGCCGGATAAAGGCCTCCGTACGCCCGGGACATCCGCTGGGGTTCATCATAACCCATCCAAACCATGCCTACCAGGTGCGGTGTATAACCTCCCCAATATATATCCTTAGCATCGTCTGTGGTGCCGGTTTTTCCTGCTATGCTGCGTCCAGGATCAAAGTTGGCACGAGTGCCGGTACCACTTCTTACCACAGATTGTAACATATCCGTAATCATATAAGCGGTAGAAGGCTTCATAGCCTGAACAGGAGACATTTCGTCCGCCTCTAATACTACACCGTCAGGTGATTCCACTCTCCTAATGGCTACAGGCTCGTTATATAAACCCTGGTTGGCAAAGGCTGCATAGGCACCTGCCATCTGGATAGGTGTTACTCCATGGTATAACCCGCCCAGAGCCATGGCCGGGCCGTGATTTTTTGCTTTCAGATCAATTCCTAATTTGCCGGCGAACCTTATGGCGTTGGTGATACCAACATGCTCATACAAAGTCTTCACCGCCGGAATATTAACTGAATAAGTTAAAGCTGTACGCATGGTAATCAGGCCGCGATATCGCCCGTCGTAGTTATGCGGCGAATAAGAACCATATTTAATGGGTACATCATCGATTACAGATGCCGGTGCCATGCCTTGCTGCTCAATGGCCGGGCCGTAAGCGATAATGGGTTTAAATGTGGAACCGGGCTGTCGCGGCCTGGTAGCGCGGTTTAGTCCCCGCTTGTGCGAATGCTCTCTGCCGCCTACAATGGCCCTAATGTGGCCATTGGAAGGGTCCATAACCACAATAGCGCCCTGTGGCTGTATAAGACCGTTAGCATCCTTTTCAGATGAAGGGAAATTATCAGGGTTAGCCATAGCCTTTTGCGCAGACGATTGTATTTCAGTGTCCAGGGAGGTATACACCTCTAGTCCACTCTTAAATACTTGTTCATTTCCATATTCAGCGACAAGAGAATTAATCACATAATCGACAAAATAGGGGTATGGATACCTGCTTTGGTTTGGCCCGTCCTGGTGTAAAGGAATTTCTTCCTGCTTAACCTTTTCCACTTCAGCTTGATCAGCAAGGCCGTATCTTGCCATATTATCCAGTATTAGATTACGCCTGGACTTTGCTGCCTCCGGATTATCAAAGGGCGAATATGCACTGGGAGCCTTGGGCAATGCGGCAAGTGTAGCTGCTTCATTTAAGGAGTTAATATCGCTTATATCCTTATTAAAATATGTTTGAGCCGCGGCTTGAACCCCGTAAGCCCCTTCTCCCATGTATATTTTGTTTAAATACATGCCTAAAATTTCATTTTTTGAGTAGCGGCGCTCTAATTTGAACGAAAGTAAAACTTCTTGAATCTTACGCTTGAATTTCTTTTCCGGTGAGAGGAAAGACAACTTTACTAATTGTTGCGTGATTGTACTTCCTCCCTCAACAATCTCCCCATGCAGTATATCACTCCAGGCAGCTCTTAACATGCCCTTGAGGTAGATTCCATTATGGTTATAGAAATTGTGGTCTTCTGCTGCTAGAAAGGCGTCCGTAACAACATCCGGCACGTCATTAATACTGACGGTAATACGGTTTTCTACTCCTATTTTGGTGATCAGGTTGTCATCTTTATCGTAGATTCTGGTGGCATTAGGGGACATTAAATTTCCGGGGTCAAAAGCCGGCATGTCCCTGACGCTGACCGCTAGTAGGCCGGTTGCCCCCCCCGCTCCAATTAGGAAGACCAAAAGAACTGAGAGTATTAATAGCCTGCTCCATTTAATTTTTCTCTTTTTGTTTTTTGGTGCCAAAGGGTGTTTCCCCCTTTTGTTTAGATTGAATGATGACTACACAAGAGCATTATATCATAATGCTTTTAAAAATTTTAGTATTGATTGAGTCATGTTGTAGAGTCTTGCGCCATTTGATATAATCATAGGCATTGGTATGCTGGAAATATATATGCAAGATTGGAAAGGAGTAGACTGATGTTTGCTGTTGAAAAGCAATTGGAAATAATCAAAAGAGGTGTGGTGGAAATAACGCCGGAAACCGAATTGATCGACAAACTAAATCGATCAGTTGCTACCCAAAAACCTCTGCACATAAAATTAGGCCTTGACCCCACGGCGCCTGATATTCATTTAGGTCATACAGTTGTTTTGCAAAAGATGCGCCAATTCCAGGAATTAGGACATGAAATTACAATTATCCTGGGGGATTTTACCGCTCGTATAGGTGACCCTACCGGGAAATCTGAGACCCGCAACCAACTAACCGAAGCAGAAGTGAAGGCCAATGCTCAAACCTATAAAAAACAAATGTTCAAGGTCTTAATGCCGGAAAAGACCACCATAGTCTTTAACAGTGAATGGCTCGGCCCGCTTAAATTTGCGGAAGTAATTGAACTGTCTGCCAAGTATACCGTGGCGCGCATGTTGGAGAGAGATGATTTTCATAAACGCTTTCAGTCTAACCAATCTATAAGTGTGCACGAATTTTTTTATCCTTTAATGCAGGGTTACGATTCCGTAGCGCTGCACTCTGATATTGAAATTGGAGGCACGGATCAGAAATTTAATTTACTTATGGGGCGCCATTTACAGAAAGAGTACGGACAGGAGCCGCAGGTGGCCTTAATGATGCCTATCATTGAAGGCCTGGACGGGGTACAAAAAATGAGCAAGAGCCTGGGAAATTACATAGGCATTGATGAGTCGCCGGCCGAAATGTATGGTAAAACCATGAGTATCCCTGATGACCTTATGATTCGATATTACACTCTCCTCACCGCTGTGTCCCTGGACGATATTCACCATATCGAAGCAGGAATTAAGGATGGTAGTATACACCCCAGGGATGCAAAAATGCAGCTGGCCAGAAACCTGGTATCTTTTTACCACGGCTCTAAGGCCGCTAAAGAAGCTGAGGGACAGTTTAAGAGAGTGTTTCAGGAGCGGGATCTGCCTGAAGATATGCAAGGATTCCAGGTGCCGGAAGATGAATTAGAAGAAGGGGTTATTTGGCTGCCTAAACTGATACAAATGGCAGGTATGTGCCCAAGTACCAGTGAAGCAAGGCGCCTCATAAAACAAGGCGCAGTAAAGATTGACGGCGAAAAAATAGATGATATAAATATCAAAATTGAGCCCAAACCGGAAACGGTAGTCAGGGTAGGAAAAAGAAAATTCATAAAGCTAGTGTAAAAAAAGGGGCTTAGCCCCTTTTTTTTACTTTCCTACCTATCTCAATAACTCAACGCAGGGTGCCAGGCACTTTTGTTGAGTTATTGGTTTTTAGTGAAGCTCAGCCCGTCGGTAGCATATATTAATAGTTAATGAATACTATTTTACATTGGGACTTCAGCAAATTTCCTTGATCGGGGAGATTTATTTGTTTAAACAGAGGCGGCCGGTAAAAAGAATACTGGCAGTTATCATCGTTTTTTCACTTTTGCTGGGTGGCTTTTTATTTTTGGACAGACGGGTACGGCCTACTGTGTATACCATTGCTGAAGTTAAGGTAACACAAATGGCGGTGGATGCCATCCAAACAGCCGTGCGCAGTGAAATAAGTCAAAATAATATTAATTATCAAGACTTTATTAGCTGGCAAAAAGATAACCAGGGGCGGGTAGCCGTGATGCAGGCGAATACAGTGCGGGTGAACCAAATGCAGGCCGATATGGCACTTGAAGTACAAAGCAGGCTGCAGCAGCTGGAGGGAGAAGTTATAGCAGTGCCGCTAGGTCAGATACTGGGAAGCTATATTTTAGCGCACTGGGGGCCAAAGGTACCGGTAAGAATAATGCCCATTGGTACAGTGGATGTGCAAATCAATGACAGTTTTACACATGCCGGGATAAACCAAACCAGACATAAAATATATCTCGATTTTACCACTATAGTTAAGATCGCCATTCCCCTGGGAGGTGGGGAAGTAAAAGTAGCTACGCAGGTACCGGTAGCTGAAAGTGTAATAGTAGGCGAGGTTCCTGAAGTAGTGGCTGATTTCTCAGGTGGAATCTTCGGAATAGGTAACTAATGCTGGAAAAGAAAATTCAATGAATCAATTTATATATATTATGTATAAATGTAATACTAGGGTGTCAAAATATGGTCATTAAATTTAAGCAGGAGGTAATAAATTTAAACTTTTTGGTATAAATTTCATTTGCTTCTGTCGTCAAATTGTGATAAATTATATCTTGCGCCGCGTAAAGTGGTGGAAGAAAACAGCAAGTAAGTTGAATCAATTTCCACTTGAACTGAGAAAGAAAATTTGATATAATTATTTCTTGTCGGCACAAAACCGGCAATAACAAAAAGAGCAAGCAGGAAACAAATACCACTTGCCAAACAGCAAGAAACCGCGTATAATAGATTCTTGT
>JADQBQ010000028.1 GCA_016278505.1 Clostridiales bacterium | reverse complement strand
AACTTTAGGTCCGCAATTAAAAAGGTTTTGGTGTAAATGTAGTATGACGTGCTTAACCATTTGCTGGTAATGAACTGTTAGCAAACCGCCGACTAAAGGTGCAATTTGCATCTTTAGTCGGTGGTTTTTTATATTTCTGCCACTCTCTTGGCATTGTGTTGCGGAAACACTTTGTTAGTAGGATACATAGCATGCTATAACCATTGACAGATTTTGATATTTTGAGTATAATTTATTTAGTAAATTACTAAATTACTAGTCTAGTAAAAAGGGTGGAGGTAAAAACAATGAAAATACCAACTACTTTAAAGCATAAACCGGTTATCGTATCTGAGAACTATGAAAATGTCGACGGTAGATATGCTTTTAATACAGACGCAAAGGGTCTTTCATTAGGATTGGCGCAATGGAATGACAGGGGAAAGGTAGATATCTCAGCCAAAGTATGGAGGTACACAGGAGAAAAGTGGTCTAGGCAATCTGAAGAATTGCCCCTTCACAGAGTGCTTGATCTTGCAATTCTCACTTGCAGAGCAAAACTTCATTTTCGGGAGGCGTATCGATATGAGAAATTATATGATACAAAAAATCCTGTTATAGATAGAGTAGGTTTACAGGGTGATGCCATGACAGTTGCTGTATGTACTGATAACGAAAAAGTTGATGAAGATATTAAGTTATTCAGCCAGGCTCTTAGTGATGATGATGAGCTTATTGGAGAACGCCTGAGTACTTTAGCGAGAATATTAAA
Source organism: Clostridiales bacterium (assembly GCA_016278505.1). Classification (GTDB taxonomy): domain Bacteria; phylum Bacillota; class Desulfotomaculia; order Desulfotomaculales; family VENG01; genus VENG01. Next base: position 94,280 of record JADQBQ010000028.1, on the reverse strand, counting down.
GGAAATGGGGTATTAATCCATGGATAGAAAAAAAGAACTCAAAGAACAATACAAGCAGATGAAGCCGGATATGGGGATATTTGTAATTCGTTCAAACTCTAATAATAAGTGTTACATTGAAGGAACGCAAGATTTGAAAAGTAAGATAAACCGCACAAAATTTCAGTTAGAATTTGGTAGTTTCGCCAATAAGGAGCTTCAAAAAGAATGGAAAGAGTACGGTGGACCAAGTTTTACAATTGAGGTACTTGAAAATCTTAAATACGACAAAGATGAATCAAAAACAGATTATAGTGAGGATTTGGCTTTATTACAGATGATTTGGGAAGAAAAATTATCTCAGGAAGGCATAGAGTTCTACAGGGGTCAGGCTTGAATAATTCCCTAATTTATGGTATAATTAACCAGGTGATAAAAAATGGCGAGGAAAACACGCGTCCATTTTCCAGGAGCCTTATACCATGTAATGGTGAGAGGCAATAATGGAGAAAGGATATTTAGCAAAGAACATCAAAAAAGAAAATATATCCAGAAGATGGCCAAGTATAAAAAACAGTTCGACTTTAAATTATTTTCATACTGTATAATGGATAACCATGCACATCTACTCATACAGGTGGAAGATACTCCCTTATCTGAAATAATGCAACGCCTACAGCAGGTATATACTCAATGGTTCAACCGTAGCTACGGTAGGACCGGGCATGTGTTTCAGCAAAGGTATAAAGCATTGCTGTGCGATAAAGAAAATTATTTACTGCAGGTGATAAAATATATTCACTTCAACCCTGTAACGGCGAATATCCGTCAAGGTATAAATTACAATTGGAGCAGTCATGTTCACTATATCGATTCAGTTGACGATGGATTAGTTGACACGGATGAAGTATTAGGGATATTTTCAAAGAAAAGAAAGCAAGCAATTAAGGAATACCTGCAATTTATGGAGCAGGAACCGGAGGAAATTGTACTTAGAGACTTCCGGGAGTTCCAACCTGAAGAGAAAATGCTGCCTCCAACAGGCATAGGAATTCAATCCAGACAAATTAGTATTGATGAGTTAATAGAAAAAGTTTGTTCTCAAGAACAAATAAGTATTAATGAACTTGTCAGAAAGACAAGAATCCAGAAGATATCCGACCTACGAAAGGCGATAGTGCTGCTGAGCGAAAAGCATTGCAGTGTAACGAATACATTATTGGCGCAAGAGCTTAACTTACCGTTATCAATGATATCGAAAATAAAGTCCGGCGTAAGCAAGGGAACAGATTATGTTCAGGAAATTATCCGGTGTTTTGAGGAGCGAATAAGTGAATAATTCAAGCCTGACCCCATCTATAATGCCTGCGAATTTCAGAGGCATACTTTACACCTAAGCTATTAGAATTTTGTTCAAGCCAATACTTAAAACTTGTTTCACCAGTTGGAATCTGTCGAGAGAGTAGTAGATTAGCCATTAGACCTTCAACTTCTTCTTGCGTTAGAACAACATCATGAACCAAGTAACCAATTAGTTTTGAAAGGTTATAGGCTAGATTGGGTTTTAAATGAACAATTCTGGCTTTGCTTTTAATGCTCTGTTTGACAAGTTGAACCAGCTCGTTAAAAGAGTATATCTCCGGGCCAACGGCATCTATTATTGCATTCTCTTTATAGTTTGCAGCTTCTACAGCTAATTTAGCTATATCCTCTACAAAAATTGGCTGAAGCTTGTAATCTCCTGAACCGGGAACAACAAACATAGGGCACCTTCTTAGCAGCCAGGCTATATTGTTTATCAAAATATCTTCTTGACCAAAAATTACAGTGGGGCGAATTATGGCATAAGATAAACCTGATTCAATAATAGCCCTTTCCAGCACCCCTTTTCCTTTAAAATAGGGCAGGGATGAACTTTCCGAGGCATTCGTAATGCTAACATGTACAATTTTACCAATACCAGCTTTTTTCGCTGCATTGATTAATAAAATAGTATTTGTAATTGCTTTATGGTAAGTGATCTGGCCATATGCAAAGCGAACCCAGTATGTGTTATACAGAGTTGTAGCGCCTTGCATGCGTCCCATTAAATCATCCGGTTTATTAAAATTGAAGGGTGCCACAGCTACTTTATTTCCAAATGGATTAGGACGATCGGGATGGCCGGTAAGAGTTAAAACTTTTTTACCTCTCGAAATTAGCTCACGAGTAATATATTTACCGGTATAGCCAAATGCACCGGTAACAATATTTAACTCAGAGGACATATTTACTCCCCCTTTTCCTTTAGCGGTATAATTTTAATCATTTTTATTATCCTTTTCAACTGTTCGGGCCTCATGGAAAGGGTAGTTTCTACGATGCCGTCTATTAGTCGATAGAATTCCTGAAGTGCTTGCAAACGTTCAACGGCAATACCCTTTTCTGGCGAAGGTTTAGCTTGTTCTGCATACTTATAGCTTTCATTAACCATGGTAAAAGTTTCTGCAAACTCGGGCTTGTGGCGTAATTCCAATACCGAATGCGCGATTTGCCAAAAGTCGGTTTCAGCAGTAAAAAAAACTCGCCGGTCACCTATTTTCCTTGAACGTTTTACCATGCCAAGCTGTTCTAGTTGGCGAATAGCAATACTAATATTACCCTTAGTTACTTTTAGACTGCGGGCTACCTCTTCAAGGGATAAAGGTTCATCACTAAGGTATAATACGGCGTACATTTCTCCAGCAGTTTTTCCCAAGCCCCAAAAAGCACTTTGTCTGCCCAAAGCTTGAATTAGAGCACCCTGGGCACTGCCTAATTTCTCATCCAAAAAATCACCTCAGACTTATACATCGTTTAGAAGCTTCTAAACGTAATATATTATAGTATGCCTAAAAAGTCAATGTATTCTTATCATTGCCTGATTTACTAAAGTAAGATCTTAATGTAAAATTATCCTAAGTTAAATTAAATCAGGAGGGTTAATTGTGCCGGAAAAGCAGACAGATGTAAAAGAAAACGTAATGAATCATTGGGAAAAATATAAGAAAGAAATGCCTGGAATAAGGGAAGCTTACCAGGCGGTTCCAGAAGAAGTATATAAAGACGGCAGCCTGAGTGCAAAAACAAAGAGATTAATGTCAATAGCAATAGCGGTTGCTTCTGGCTGTCGGGGGTGTATGCTCTTTCAGACAGACCATGCACTAGAACTGGGAAGCAGCAGGGAAGAGATATTGGAAGCCTGTGCAGTAGCAATAAGCATGGGTGGCACTATGGCAGCAGCAGAAGCAACGCGGGTAGTACAATATCTGGAAGAAAAAGGCGAATTGTAGATAATTTAGTCATTCCTTTTTCGTAGAAATCTGGTTAATTATTTAGGTATATATTGTCTATACCCCCCTTGGTAGAGTGGGATAGTAAGGGACTTCCGGAGGGTTTTAAAATGGCTGGGGTTAAAATAACCTTGTACGTGGTTTAAGGACGATTACGCAGGTACTGGCGTTGGGCCTGTTTATTTTATCTGATTTCTTTGACTCCTACTTCTATAAGTGGGAGTTCCTCTTTTTACTTCAGGTGGGGTGAAATCCCCATCTTTACTAGATATAGCGAGAAAAAGGAGATCGGAAAATGAGTATTGAATTTGCCCATATTGCCTTTCTGGTGGACAATGTCAGACTGTACTATGCTAAGATATTAGAACATGGCGGTAGTGCATTGGGTGAACTGGTCGAGAAAAAATAGAGGGCGTTGGAACTTTGACGGTTGCTTATATGAGGGACCCCGAAGGCAATATTGTTGAGATACTGAACTGGAAATAATTCAAAAACAATATGGGCAATACTGCTTAGTAGAATATAGTTTTTAGACGACAAGGAGGAAAATTTAATGAAAGTAGTAGCTTTTAACGGTAGTCCAAACAAGGAAGGAAATACCTGCCATGCAATAAGAATAGTTACAGAAGGGCTTGAAAAAGAAGGTATAGAAACAGAAATTATCCATGTAGGGAATAAGTCCATTAGAGGATGTTTAGCCTGTGGGCAATGCAGAAAGAAAAAGGATGAGAAGTGCGTTGCGGGGGATGAAGTGAACGAATGGATTCAAAAAATGAAAGAAGCGGACGGCATGATTTTAGGATCACCTGTTCACTATTCGTCAATTGGTGCCACAATGAAAGCCTTTTTAGATAGAGCCTTTTTCGTTGCCGGTAATAATGGTGGAATATTTAGACACAAGGTCGGCGCAGCTGTTGTAGCTGTAAGACGTTCGGGGGGAATGACGGCCTTTGACCAATTAAATCACTATATTACTTATTCCGAAATGCTGATACCAACTTCAAATTATTGGAACGTTATTCACGGAACCACGCCCGGGGAAGCTGTGCAAGATGAAGAAGGAGTGCAAATCATGAGGGTCCTTGGTAAAAATATGGCATGGCTCCTCAAATTGGTTGAAAACGGAAACGGCACTGTTGATGTGCCGGAAAAAGAAAAGAAAGTAGCTACAAATTTTATACGTTAAATAGTGGGAGAGAGTTTAAAGCATGTTGTTGGGAATGAAAACAGGTAACACAACCGGGTGTCTGTACAGGATCTTGGTATTGGGGGACTAATTATGTCAGTTACAGATTTTAAAGCAGCTAAAAAATGGTCTAAGCTCCCTAAAAATAAACAAGAACTACTGGTAAATAACGTTTTTTGCTCAACTTGCGGAGTGACCACTATTGTTAAATATACTTTATCTGATGATGAATTTGGTATTTTACTCCAAGGTAAATGTAAAAAATGCGGAAAGGATGTAGCGAGGTTTGTTGAAGATAGTTAAAGCAACAACTTCAGAAGCCCCGTATGCTTCATGTTCATAAAGATCATTGATGATTTCATTGTAATACCTGCTGCAATGGGTACATTATTAACCGGCCTTCTGTTCTCCTGGTTAACCAACTGGGGATTCTTTAAATTCAATTGGATAATCGTTAAATGGTTAGCAACTGTGGCCCAAATATTATTTGGAACCTTTTTCCTTGGACCGTGGGTCAAAACGTTGGAAGACTCCCGTGTAAATTTGGTTCATTTGTGATAAAATCTATAGATATGTGAATTTAAATAAAAAGGCGGGTCAATGTGATAACTGTAAATAATGTAGGACTACGATACGGGGAACGTAAGCTCTTCGAAGATGTGAACCTAAAGTTTACTCCGGGTAATTGCTATGGAGTTATTGGTGCAAATGGAGCAGGAAAAAGTACATTTCTGAAGATACTCTCCGGCGAGATTGAGCCGGATACCGGTGAAGTTGTAATTTCACGTGGTATAAGGATGTCTATTTTAAAACAAGATCATTATCAATACGATAAATGTACCGTGCTGGATGCCGTGATCATGGGCAACCAACGTCTATATGAAATTATGCTAGAAAAAGAGGAGCTTTATAGTAAAGCAGATTTTAGTGATGAAGATGGCATGAAAGTAGCCGATTTGGAAGATGAATTTGGTAAAATGAATGGTTGGGAAGCCGAATCAGAAGCTTCTACCATACTACAAGGATTAGGAATTGGGACGAACCTGCACGGCAATGTAATGTATGAACTGCAAGGGGTAGAGAAGGTGAAGGTGCTTTTAGCACAGGCCATTTTTGGTAAGCCTGGTATCCTTATTCTCGATGAACCCACTAACCATTTAGATCTTCAGGCCATAACCTGGTTGGAAGAATTCTTGATTGACTTTGAAGGAATTGTTATTGTTGTGACGCACGACCGTAAATTTGTAAATAATATTTGTACTCACATAACCGATGTGGATTATGGCTCAATTAAGCTCTTTGTAGGGAACTATGACTTCTGGTATGAATCAAGTCAATTGGCACTACAAATGGCACGAGATCAGAACAAGAAAAAAGAAGAAAAAGCAAAACAGCTCCAAGACTTTATTGCTCGTTTTAGTGCCAATGCATCCAAGTCAAAGCAGGCTACTTCACGCAAAAAGATGTTGGAAAAGATAAGTTTAGATGATATCCAACCATCCAATCGCAAGTATCCTTATGTGGAATTTAAGCCTGAGCGGGAAGTTGGTAATGATATTCTTACGGTGGTTGATTTGAGTAAAACCATTGATGGAGAAAAAGTTCTGGATAAAGTGAACTTTACCGTGTATAAAGGTGATAAAATCGCATTTGTTGGGCCTAATGAGGCTGCATACACAGCCCTCTTAAAGATTTTAAGTGGTGAATTAGAGCCTGATAGTGGCCACTATAAATGGGGTATTACTGTCACCAATGCTTATTTCCCCAAGGATAGTTCCCCATATTTTGATGATCAGGAACTGAACATTGTGGATTGGTTGAGGCAATATTCAAATGATAAAGCCGACTCATATGTCAGAGGTTTCTTAGGGAAAATGCTATTTTCCGGGGAGGAAGCACTTAAGCCGCTTAAAGTACTTTCCGGTGGCGAGCGGGTGCGGTGCATGCTGGCTAAAATTATGCTTTGTCATGCCAATGTACTGTTACTGGACCAACCCACCAACCATTTGGATTTAGAAGCGATTACCGCCTTAAATAATGGTTTGCGTGATTATAGCAGTAATGTACTTTTTACCTCCCATGATCGTCAGCTAGTGCAAACCATTGCTAACCGCATTATTGAACTTACACCAACCAATATGGTAGATGTAAGTGTAACCTATGATGAATACTTAGAAAGCATCGCTATTTAGGCTTGTTTATACTAACCGTAAAAGCCACTACTAACTACTTTGAGTTGAAAGCCAGTTTACTCCAATGGTCCTGGCAATGTTCTCGATAGAGTGGTATTCTTTATCACGCAAATGTTTGAATTTAATTTGAGCCATCGCTAGCATTCCCTTTCATTCCCTCCTGTTTTGGCCAACAAGAGGTTATTATGATTTGGAATTGCTGGCAAGGCTTTTTTGTTATTTAACTCTGCACTTTTACGCTGCCGGACTATGTATTTTTATTATGCCATAGATAAACGTTGACGGTAGATATGCTTTTAATACAGACGCAAAGGGTCTTTCATTAGGATTGGCGCAATGGAATGACAGGGGAAAGGTAGATATCTCAGCCAAAGTATGGAGGTACACAGGAGAAAAGTGGTCTAGGCAATCTGAAGAATTGCCCCTTCACAGAGTGCTAGATCTTGCAATTCTCACTTGCAGAGCAAAACTTCATTTTCGGGAAGCGTATCGATATGAGAAATAATATGATACAGAAAATCCGGTTATAGATAGAGTAGGTTTACAGGGTGATACCATGACAGGTGCCGTATGGAAACCTTCAGGGGTCAGGCTTGAATAATTACCTAATTTATGGTATAATTAGCCAGGTGGTAAAAAAATGGCGAGGAAAACACGCGTCCATTTTCCAGGAGCCTTATACCATGTAATGGTGAGAGGCAATAATGGAGAAAGGATATTTAGCAAAGAACATCAAAAAAGAAAATATATCCAGAAGATGGCCAAGTATAAAAAACAGTTCGCCTTTAAATTATTTTCATACTGTATAATGGATAACCATGCACATCTACTGATACAGGTGGAAGATACTCCCTTATCTGAAATAATGCAGCGCCTACAGCAGGTATATACCCAATGGTTCAACCGTAACTATGGTAGGACCGGGCATGTCTTTCAGCAAAGGTATAAAGCATTGCTGTGCGACAAAGAAAATTATTTACTGCAGGTGATAAAATATATTCATTTAAACCCAGTAACGGCGAATATTCGACAAGGTATAAATTACAAATGGAGCAGTCATGTTCACTATATCGATTTAGTTGACGATGGATTAGTTGACACGGATGAAGTATTAGGGATATTTTCAAAGAAAAGAAAGCAAGCAATTAAGGAATACCTGCAGTTTATGGAGCAGGAACCGGAGGAAAATGCACTTAGAGACTACCGGGAGTTCCAACCTGAAGAGAAAATGCTGCCTCCAACAGGCATAGGTATTCAATCCAAACAAATTAGTATTGATGAGTTAATAGAAAAAATTTGTTTCCAGGAACAAGTAAGTATTAATGAGCTTGTCAAAAAGACAAGAATCCAGAAGATATCCGACTTACGAAAGGCGATAGTACTGTTGAGCGAAAAGCATTGCAGTGTAACGAATACATTGTTGGCGCAAGAGCTTAACTTACCGTTATCCATGATATCGAAAATAAAGTCCGGTGTTAGCAAGGGAACAGATTATGTTCAGGAAATTATCCTCTGTTTTGAGGAGCGAATAAGTGAATAATTCAAGCCTGACCCCAAAGGGAGGGATTGTTTTGGAACAATATAGACGAGTTGTCGTGCTGTGGCAGTCATACAAAATCATCTCCACCGCCGATCTTGATAAATATCTGGATAGTTTCCGCATTCTGTTTGCGTTTCATTCTGGCAAGATAGAAAACGAGGAAATTACCTACCATGATACAAGAGAAATTTTTGAAAATGGCAGGGTTGTGAGTTATACCGGAAGCCCTCGTGCCTTGTTTGAACAGCGAAATCAAAAGCTATGCTATGAGGTTTTGAAGGAAAAAATCGTAAAAAAAGAGCCTCTCAGTATAGATTTGGTTAAGGAAATTCACAGGGTGCTCACTGGCGGAACTTACGATGAGCGCAGGTATATTGAAAATGAGGAGCGGCCAGGTGAATTTAAAAAGCACGATTATATAACCGGCGTCCATGAAGTCGGTTCCGCTGTGGAGGATGTGGAAAACGACCTGAATGAACTGATCGCCGAAGTAAATGAGTATAAGGGCAATGATGTTTTAAAAGTCGCTACCTACCTCCACGCCAAGTTTGAGTATATCCATCCCTTCGCAGACGGTAATGGTCGTGTTGGTAGGACGCTCATGAATTATTATCTTATGACGCATGCTCACCCGCCCCTCATTATTTATAACGAGGATAAGAATATTTATTACGAATGCCTACAAAAGTATGATGAAGCTGAGGAATTAAATCCCCTGTATGAGTTTCTTGTATATGAAACGGAAAAAACATGGAAAAAAGCGTTAGCTCTTGCCGATGGCATAAAGTTGGAACGTAAATGTTTGTCGGATTATACTAAGGGTATGTGGGATAAGTGAATTATTCAAGCCTGACCCCACCTATAAAGAAAGAGAGAGGTTAACCTCTCTCTTTCTTTATAGTGCTACTTTTTCGGTTTTTAGTTTAAGGCCTTGGGCCAGCATCTTGCGGCGTACGAAGGAAAGCTGTGTTTGGAGAGGGATTTCCATGGGGCAGTTGTCGTCGCAGGCCATGAGGCCCATGCACCCGAAGGCTCCTTCTTCCGCGCCGACTACTTCGTAGTATTCTTCTGGAGAGCGCTCATCCCGGGGGTCTAGCATAAACCTTGCTACTCTGTTTATGCCGGCTGCTCCCAGAAAGTCTGCCCGGATGTTGGCGGTTGCACAACCGGCAACGCAGCAGCCGCACTCTACACAGCGATCGGGCTCGTATATTTCCTGCGCCGTTTTATTGTCCATCCGCTCTTCAAGGGCTGTAGGGTCAAATTCCTTAGTTGTATGGACCCAAGCCTCGGTTTTAATGGCCATGTCCCGGAACCAGGTTCCGGTATCCACTGCAAGGTCTCCTACCAGTTTAAATACCGGTAGTGGGAGCAAGCTGATTTTAGCCGGCAAGTCTTTAGTCAGTGTTTTACAAGCCAGAGTCGGGCGCCCGTTAATTACCATGGCACAGGACCCGCAAATGGCAGCCCGGCAGACAAAGTCAAACATGAGGGAGGGGTCCAACTCTTCCCTTATTTTATTTAAAGCAACAAAGATGGTCATGCCGGAAACTTCTTCCAGTTTATATTCCTGCATATAAGGTTTTACTTCGGGTTTCTGGGGATTATAACGAAAAATCTTAAAGGTTAAAGTTCGATTACCCATTTTTATACCTCCTAACCGGCATGTTCTCCGTAGCCGCGGTCACCCGGCGGCAGTTCGGTGATTGTAACAGGTTCGTAGTCTAGTTGCGGTAATTCTGCGCCTTCCGGCCAGTAGGCCAGTGTACGCTTGAGCCAGTTTTCGTCATCCCGCTTGGGGTAGTCTTCCCGGGCGTGGCTGCCCCGGCTTTCGGTACGCTGCAGGGCACCGTAAGAGATGCAAAGAGCCAGGCGAACCATGCCTCTAATCCTAAGGGCTGAAGCAAGCTCGGGGTTTGCCCCTTCGCCGCTGGACTGAAGCCCTACTTTTTGGGCCCGCTGGTGTAATTCTTGGAGCTTGTCTACCGCAGTCTGAAGGTCTTCCCCTTTGCGGAAGATGCCTACGTAATTCATCAATGTCTGTTCCATTTCACCGCGGATCTTATATACGTTTTCATTTCCGTTTTTGCCGGAGATCAAATCTTTGATGCGATTCTCTTGTTTGGTAACTTCGTCTTTAATGGTTTGCTCCGAGTATTCCAGGGAAGCTCCCAGGGTATATTCGGATACTTTCTTGCCTACAACCATGCCGCTGACGATGGTTTCTGCCAGGGAATTACCGCCCAGACGGTTAAAGCCGTGCAGATCCCAGCATGCAGATTCACCGACGGCAAATAGTCCTTTAAGACCATAGGCATGCCCGTCAGCGTTTGTCCTAACGCCGCCCATACTGTAGTGTTGGGTAGGCCGGACAGGAATCAATTCATTGGCCGGATCTATACCGGCAAAGTTTTTACATATATTTGCAATCTCACGCAGGTTGGTATAAATATGCTCTTTACCCAGGTGACGAATATCCAGCCACAAGTGTGGACCGTGTTCGCTTTCTACCCCGTAGCCTGCTCGAATGTGCTGCGTCATTCTACGTGATACAACGTCACGGGAAGCCAGTTCTTTTTTCTTGGGCTCGTAGTCAGGCATGAAGCGGTGGTGGTTCTTATCCAACAGGTAACCACCGTCACCACGGGCACCTTCAGTTACTAGAATCCATACCGGAACGATTCCGGTGGGGTGGAATTGAACAGCTTCCATGTTACCCAGAGGAACAATGCCTGTGTCCTGCGCGATAAACATGCCGCTACCTTCGTTAATCACAGCGTTGGTAGACGCTCCGTAAAGGCGTCCGTAACCACCGGTGGCAATAACGGTGGACTTGGCTACATAAACAATCAACTCACCGTTGCGCAGTGAACGGGCAACTACGCCTATACACTTTTCACCGTCGTGAATGAGGGATATAGCTTCAATACGGTCATGCACCGTACATCCATGTTTCAATACCAGTGAGTCCATGGCGTACTGCAGGGTGTGTCCGGTGCCGTCGGAAGTATAACAAGTACGCCAGAAGGCTGTGCCGCCGAAGTCGCGGGCGGTGATAAGACCTTCTTTTTCTTTCTTTTCTTCAAGTTCCCTTCCGTCGGGAAGAGTCTTTTTACCGGCAACTACACGGTTCCAGGGTACACCCCAGTGTGACATTTGGCGTACGGCTATGGGTACTGTTTCTGTGAAAAGGCGAGCTACATCCTGCTCGCATCCCCAGTCCGATCCTTTTACCGTATCTTGAAAGTGAATGTCAGGATTGTCCCCTTCACCCATGGCGCAGTTCCCCAGAGATGCCTGCATGCCCCCTTGGGCAGCGGTACTATGGGAACGGCGTGGTGGAACCAGGCTTAGAATAATAGAATCCAGTCCGTTTTCTGCTGCTTCAACGGCTGTACGCTCTCCTGCCAATCCTGCTCCAACGATTAATACATCAGTTACATAAGTTTTATAAGCGCTCATGCTGCACCTCCTAGTTGAAGAAAGACCCACATGGCACCTAGTCCAAGGGCAACAATGATTACAGTAACGACTTTAAGTACGAAGAAAATGGGTTTGCGCGGGAACCAGCCCCACTTAACAAACACACGGTAGAGGCCAATGCTGGCATGATATTCGCCTAAAGCCAGAAGAATCAAGTAAAACCACCAAAAAGCTTGCATGCGTTCGGCGGCGGATTCAGCACGAATGGGCCATCCGGTGGATATTGCCCATATGTGAAGTGCTGCCAGTACTAGTATTGCCATGCCGGTGATGGCCTGAAATATCCAGGTCCAAGTGTCGGTGTGACGAAGCTGTTTAGCGTGCTGCCAAATGATCTTTTGATCTCTGATGTTGGTAGGAATTCTGCGTCCCGCCACTACAAAATGAATGAGGCCTATTATGGCAATAGCCGGGACACCTATATACGAAAGTAAATAGATATCGAAGAACTCAGATAGGCCGTTAAATACCTCCGGGCCGAGGATTATGGTGGACACAAATAGCATGTGTGCCCATAAGAAACTTACCAGACAAATACCGGTCGCCATCTCTATGGCGTCAAGGTAAGCATCGGCCTTAGGATTTTTGGTTAAAATCCTTTGGGAAAGCATAGTAAATAACTCTCCTTTCCATTCTCTTAAATTAGTTTGCACCATTCTGAACATCTTAAATATTGCTGCAATTCTTGAAAAAAAGGTACCTTACTCAGTAAAAACCCATGGGCTTATAAAAAGGGCGCCATATTAAAGCTGTGGTCTTTAAATTATGGCATAAGGGGAAGATATAGGCTGTCGCCTAATTGACAAAAAATTAGAATTTATTTAGTTAAAAAATATAGAAACCGTCAATAATTATAGCACACCAATTAACGAAATAATATATTTTTTCGTAAAAATCTACATTATGATAAAAATTATTTATTTCACAAAAGTACAAAAAACCTTCCTGACATCCAGGAAGGTTTTTTGTACTTTAAAGTATTAAAGCGCGTGCTTTTAATAAAATTTTGTTTACGCGTGGGTCTTAACAGTGGGAAAATTTTTAAACAATTCGGGCGGGTAATTTTCAATTTGCCCATTGTCACACAGGTTTGCAAGTGAAGGATCTACCGGCAGAATTTCCAGCATGGGAATGCCGGCTTCAGATGCTAGTTTTGTTCCGTGGCCCTCGCCGAACAGTTTTATTTCTTTGCCGCAATCAGGACACTTAAGGTAACTGTAGTTTTCTACCATCCCCAGTATGGGGACATCCATTTGCTGGGCCATATTAACTGCCTTTTTCACGATCACGGAGGCCAAATCTTGAGGTGAAGTAACAATTACAAACCCTGTTAGAGGCAAAGATTGCATTACTGTAAGGGGAACGTCACCGGTCCCCGGGGGCATGTCTATAATTAGATAATCCAGCCTGCCCCAGGCTACATCAGTCCAGAACTGCTTTACCGCCCCGGAGATAACGGGGCCGCGCCAAATAACGGGCTGGTCCTCGCTGGGGAGTAAAAGGTTCATGGAGATGATTCTTATGCCGGTTGATGTTTCCAAGGGATACATGAATCGCCCGTCTGAATGAGGCTGCTCTTTCAAATTAAACATTTTGGGGATGCTGGGGCCGGTTATGTCGGCGTCCAGAATCCCCACCTTGAATCCTCTGCGGGCTAAATTGACCGCTAAAAGGCCCGAAATGGAAGATTTACCTACTCCGCCTTTGCCGCTCATAACGGCGATTACACTTTTTATTTCGGATGCTTCGTTTGGAGCAAGTTTAGTAATACTGCAGTCTTCTCCGCTGCAGTTGTCCTTTTCGTTACAAGAAGTACACTCATCTTTATTTGTGCTCATTTCCTCTCCCCCTGAAATTTTTTATGTTATTGTCATAGTTTCATATTTGGACAAAGAACCTCAAAAACCTTCTCCCAAACTTTGATAATTTCATCTATTATTCGTGAATTCATTTCCACAACCGATTTACCCCTTGATGCAGCCAACATTACCATATTATCATAGGCAATCTTTCCGGCAAAAGGGATTTTTCGTTTACGGCAAATTTCTTTGATATGCTCAGTGTTTTCGGGACAGATGTCCCATCTATTAACACAAACCATGGCGGGCACTCCGAAGAATTCCAACAGGTCGATGGTCCTTTCCAAATCATGTATGCCCGACAAAGAAGGTTCGGTTATAATGAGGCTTAGACTAGCCCCTCCAATGGATGCAATAACGGGACAGCCAATGCCCGGTGGGCCGTCAGTGATTATATAGTCATAACCTAGTTTTTTGGCGGTTTTCGCTGCCTGGCTGCGTACCATAGTGACAAGTTTTCCGGAGTTTTCTTGGGCTGCTCCCAACCGGGCATGCACAAGAGGGCCATACGTTGTATTGGATTTAAACCACTCACCGGCCACGGTATCCACCATTTCTATGGCGTTTTCCGGGCATATACGGCTGCACACAGCGCATCCTTCACATCCCAAGGGATTTACAGTACTCTCCTTTATGGCTTCAAACCGGCAGGTATCCTCACATAATCCACAACCGTTGCATTTTTCCCTATTAATCATGGCCTTGGGCAGGCTGTAAAATTGGTGGCGCTCCTCAATTTTGGGTGATAAGAGCAGGTGTAAATTTGCAGCATCCACATCACAATCAACCATCACCTTGTTTGTTAGCAAAGAAGCAAAGGAGGCGACAATACTGGTTTTACCGGTTCCGCCTTTACCGCTAATGACAACAAGTTCTTTCACCTGCTGTCACCCCTTTAATATGATTTAATACTTTGCGGAAATCTTCTCTGAGTTCCGGTTTTGCTTCCACGGCTGGTATTCCCATGGCATAAGCCTCAGCAATTGCCCTGTCTACAGCAATTTTCATTAAAACAGGCAAGTTGTTTTCACGGCAGAATGTCTCAACTTTACTATAAACATCTGTACCCCGGTTGATAATAACTCCACATGGAATATCTAATACTCGCACTACCTGCAGGGCAATGGCCAGATCATTAAGACCCATTGCGGTTGGTTCCGTTACCAAAAGGACAAAGTCCGATCCTTCCATTGTTTCCACCACAGGACATGATGTTCCGGGAGGGGCGTCTATTATTACTAGACTGTTTTTTTGTATTGTCTTTTTCATTGCCTTAATTATAGGGGGGCTGGTTGCTGTACCTACTTGTAATTCACCTTGTGTAAAATGTATGTTTTCAGCACTCCCACTTTTAATTAACCCTATTTCCCGGCGATTGGTAGTGATCGCTTTTTCCGGGCACAATGTCCAACACCCCCCGCAGCTATGGCAAAGTTCAGGAAAAGTAAGAACCTCATCAGCAAGCACGGCCAACGCGTTAAACATGCAAATTTCAGCGCACCGGCCACAAAAACTGCACTTATTATGATCAACATGCGGGATATCTAGTGATACAGCTTCCTCTCTAGTGAGGCGGGGTTTAAGAAAAATATGGGCGTTAGGTTCTTCCACATCACAATCCAGGAATTGTACAGTTTGCCGGGCTGACATGGCAAGACAAGATGCAACTGTAGTTTTGCCTGTACCCCCCTTGCCGCTGGCAATGGTTATAATAGTGTTTTCCACCTTAAGCCCTCCCTTCTGCCGGAAGGGATCCCCCATGCTTGGGACTGTTTGCAGTTTTAAGTTGTGTCAAACTACCTTTTAAAAAGAGGTCAAGTGTTTGCTCTACTGTGCCCGAAATACCCGTATAGATGTCAATTCCGGCTGCCTGTAACGGTTTCATGGCTTTAGGGCCCATTCTCCCTGTTAACACCGTGTCCACCTGGTTATTAATCAGTAATTGAGCTGCTGCTATGCCTGCCCCTTGGGGGCTATTAAGAGACGAGTTGGACACTGCTTTTAGCAGGTTGCCCATTTCGTCTACCACAACAAAATAGGCACACCGCCCAAATCTTTCATCCACCTGGGAATTCAAGTCATGATTATTGGAACAAATAGCGATTTGCAATTTATTCACCTCTTCCATTGTGAACTTAGTTCATAATCAGTTTATTCTTATTATGAACATATGTCAATATGAGAATAAAAAAATATAACCCGACTAGCTTTCTTCGGGTTATATTTGATTCCACAAACAAGATTGCCCCAGTTCTCGTGAGTTTTGTTTTATTCGCTGGGTTATTTGAAGCTCAGCTCTCTTCAGTTCAATAAGGGTTGATTGAAGGTTTTTTTGGTTGCTTTCCAGGAGTTCCAGTACTATGTTGTTAATGTCTTCAGGGGCGTCCGCCCGATATTGAATTTTACCCTGCCGTAATGACTTAATGTAATTTCTCACGGTAATTAATTGACAAATTAGTTCGTGAATGGACTCTAATTGTTTCTCCATGCGATAGGCTTGGAGGTCAGTCATAATATGTCACCTTCATTCCCGCACATTTCTCCCTTAAATATACTAATTTCAATACTATACCTACAATACTATAAACCTGTTGTTCTCGTGACTTGGGTTGCTGAGTTTTTAAAGAAACCTTGTTTTTTGCATGGTTATCGACATTTTGACTATCATACTAGCATTGTACAGGCTATTTGTAAACCAAAGGATGTAAGCCTTTTATTGCCTCTCTGGCCTGATTTTATATTCTAAGTAAAATTAAGGTTATTTTAAAGCAGTTTTTTCATAAATAATTACTGGATGTAGCAAAATATTGCCCATGAAACTAAAATTTCTAATTTACGGGCTACTAGGGTGGGGGCTTGAAGTCCTTTGGACAGGTTTGGGATCCGGTTTAAGAGGGGATCCGCGTTTGCAGGCTACTACCTATTTATGGATGTTCCCTATATACGGGCTGGCCATTTTTCTTGAATCTTTACATGACATTGTGCGCGTTTATCCATGGTATGTGCGAGGTGTAATATGGGTTATGATTATCTGGGTGATAGAATTTTCTACCGGTGGTTTGATTCGTGTACTAACCGGTAGCAGCCCCTGGGATTATACCGGTAAAACTTCTTGGCACCTTTTAGGCTTGATACGCTTTGATATGGCTCCGATATGGTTTGTTACAGGGCTTCTTTTTGAAAGGCTACATGACTACATGGACCGTTTTTTTACAACTTCCAACTAAAATTTTTCTGAGCAGCTTCATTAGATACCTGCTTCATTAAAGCATTCTTACTTAAATCTTGGTAGTAAATAAATGGCACAACGTATTATATAATGTTATATTGTATATATCTATTTTTATGTGGGGGTTTGTGATACAGTTGGCCAGGTCCGGTTTTAATAAACAGTCCGTAATTAAGGGAGCTCTGGTCCTTACCATAGCGGGAATCTTTATTCGTATCCTTGGAGCTGTCTACAGAGTGCCTCTGGTCCGACTTTTGGGAGCCGAGGGGATGGGCATATACGGCTTGCCCAATTATTTTTACCTGCTTTTTTTTACTCTGTCCTCAGCCGGCATTCCGGTTGCCGTGGCCAGGCTGGTTTCAGAAAAAATGGCCGTGGGACGGTACCGGGACGCCTACCGTACTTTTCGGTTGGCCCGTTTTTCCATGTTTGTTATCGGTCTGGTGGCCTCCCTTAGTCTCTTCCTGGGAGCGGAATGGCTGGTGGAAAGCGGTATTGTGGCGGATCCCAGGTGTTATAACGGCTTACGCGCTATTTCTCCGGTGGTTTTCTTTGCTGCTGTAACAGCTGCTTACCGCGGCCTTTTTCAGGGGGTCAGGAACATGACTGCGGTGGCAGTATCTCAGGTGGCTGACCAGGTTATGTTGGTTGCCGGAACCTTAATACTTGCTTACCTATTTCTTCCTCACGGGTTGGCCTGGGCTGCTGCCGGGGCAAATATGGGCGCTATTCCCGGGGCTGTAGCGGCAACGGGGATCATGTTATTTTATCACTGGTTGTACCGGGGCGAATTTCACCGGCTTATGGCTAGCGATACCAGCGGCAGGAGGGAAGGGCCATTATCTTTATTAAAAAAAATTTTTGCCACCGCCATACCCATTTCCTTTGCCTCCATTGCTATGGCCCTCACCGGTATCTTGGACAATAAGTTAATCATTGACCGGTTACAATTGGTTGGTTATTCCATGAGTGAAGCTACGGCGGCCTACGGCCAGTTCACTCAGATGGCCATGTCTTTTATCAATATTGCTATTGCCTTTGCCGTATCTTTAGGGGCTAACCTTGTGCCCTCCGTGGCCGAAGTTTACTCTGCCGGCAATAAACAGCATATACGTCGGCAGGTCTCCAGGGCAGTAAGACTGGCCGTTGTTTTCTCTCTTCCCGCCGCTGCCGGGCTTTTTGTGCTGGCCCCACATCTGACTTATCTGGTGTTTGCCGACAGAGAAGCAGGCATCCCCCTGGCCTGGGTGTCCTGGGTGGTTATTTTTTGGGCTGTGCACCTGGTTACAACGGGTGTATTACAGGGGCTGGGCCGCGCTGATATTCCTGTACGCAGCTTAATTACCGGGATTGCATTTAAAATTGGTATTACATATTACCTAGTGCCCACACCTCTTGGGGTTAGAGCTGCCGCCATTGGTACTGTGGCTATGTTTGTGGTGGCATCTTTTCTAAATATTCTGTCTATAAGAAAGCGCGTGGGATTTGACTTTCATTTTGGCAAAACCGTTGTGCGCCCAAGTATTGCTGTTTTGATAATGGTGGTGGGAGTTATTAAGATATACCAAATGTTTAGTGTGCAGGTGGGAAACAACTGGGCGACCCTTCTTGCTGTTTGCGCCGGAGCAATCATTTACGCTCCGGCGGTGGTACTGGTAGGTGGTATTACGTCCCGGGAGGTGGGTGCAGTGCCGGTCATCGGCGAAAAAATTGCTCCTATTATAAGAAAGTTTGGCAGGTAGGTTTACTGCCTGTCTTATTTTGACCTCCGGCGGGCGAAAAGAAGCGAAAGAATAAAAGCTAAAGTTATCCCGGTACCCATGCTTACGGTATCAGAAAGGTGTAGGAGTTGGGATAAAAGATAATACACGCCTACTGCTGAAAAACACGTTACCATCAGGGGCAAAAAACTAGGGCTTGGTTTGAACAATTGGGAACAACTCCTAACTAAGAGTCTTTTTACAAAAACCTTTCCAGGCAGGCTTTTATGCACATGCCGCAGCGGTTGCCGTTATGGACCGCAAATTTGTAGTGAGAGCATTTTTCTTTATCTATGGGCCTGCCGGTCTGAATAGAATAAGACTCCTGGTAATTATTTAGAGCCCCTGCCGGACAAATATCTACGCACTTACCACAATTATCGCAAAGGTTGCCATCAATGGGGGAGGTATCCAGAGTTATTTCGGCGGTAGTAAACACACTGCCCAATCTTACTCCCGGCCCATATTTAGGTGTAAGAAGCAGGTTATTTAAACCAAATTGTCCCAGCCCGCAAAGGACGGCCGAGTGTTTATGGGAGAAGTCAGCCTTTAGTCGTGGATAGTCACCGATGGCGGCCTCCGGACTAATGGCAAGGCTGGGATATCCCTTTTCTTCCAGCAGGCGTGTCATTTTATGCCCGGCTTGGGAAAGTAATTGGTTAACGGTATTAAATTCCATCATATATTGCCCGCGGGTTTGGGGAAGGTGCTTTATCGCGGCCTGGTTCATGCGGTAACTAAAAGTGATAACTGTCTTGGCACCCGGCAAGAATTCTTCCGGCCGGTGCCCCCGGGGAGCGCCGGAATATGCCGCAACAGGTGCAGATCCTATTGCTACCAGCCCCTGGCTGAGGGCGAAATATTTAAGTTCACTGGCTATATCCAATTCTACACCTCCGTTACTAAATCTTGTTCCCCAGTATATCAGATAACCGTTTAATTTTCAGGTAGTTGGTTAGCGTGGACATTTGCTCATGCAAAGGCCGCACCCTTTGTTTGCAGTATAAAAGGAACAACAGACAAAGCGGTCATGATTTACCCGCTGACTGCCTTGCGGCTCTTTGAGTGCCCCTGATGGACAGACCTTTATGCAGGTGCTGCACCCTTCACACGGGTCGCCTAAAACCATCTCGTCTGGTTTAATTTGTGCCTTGGTTAGAAGAGCCGTTAGTTTTACCCGGGGACCGTAAGAAGGTGTTATAACCAGTCCGTTTTTACCCAAAACCCCTAAACCGGCGGCGGTTGCTGCATATTTAAATGAAAAGACGGAAGAAATTGTGCGATAGTCAGTAAGGTCCTGTCCTAAATTTACAGAAGTAAAACCCTGGTTAGTCAAATAGCGGGCTATGCGGTATGAAGTTTGAGTCAGATCATTGATAACTGCTAAGTTATGAGCCTCATAAATGTCCCGGGGAGAAACTTTTCCTACTTTATTGTCCGCAGTAAGTCTGTCAGTCAGCACTTTAAAAACCTGAGAACCCAGAACGATAACGGTTTTGGTGCCGGGAAGTAATTGCTCAGGTCTTTTATCCCGGGGAAGTTCTTCAAACCTTTCCACCGGAGCAGCTCCTACTAAATCCACTCCGTCCGGAAGAGCGCAGATATCTTTAATTTTTTGTTTTAAGCTCAAGTGTATCAAACCTCCCTGAATTAATTATTATATAATAAGGCAACAAATTTGTCACTTAAAGAAGTTGTTCCATGCTATACAGTTATTAATCCCTCCTGTAAAGGTTGTGCATAGATTGGACCGTGAACTGTGCCAAAAAATAATTGATTACCTGGAACAACATAATACATTAACTTTGGCCACCAGCATAGGCGGACAGCCCTGGGCGGCCTCTTTGTATTACGTTAATGATAGGTTCAATCTCTACTTTTTGTCCAAGCCCGAAGCAAGACACTGTCAACACCTTAGGGAGAATTCAGCAGTAGCCGCAACCATTAACGATGATTATAAGAACTGGCGCGAAATAAAAGGAGTACAACTTGAAGGAACAGCCTACTACGTTTCAGGTACAGTGGAAAAGGCCGGGGCAATGAGCCTTTATTTAATAAAATATCCGTTTGTTAAGGACTTTATTTCCGTATCGCGGTTGAAAGAGGCCCTATCTTCAGTGAAAATATATAAGATAGAGCCTTCTACCGTATGGTTTGTTGATAATTCAGCCGGATACTTTGACAGGAAAGAGTTAAAAATCAGTGCAGTAAATAATACATAAAATTCTTTTACACCGCACCCTCGGGCATAAAATCCTTGGGCAGAACCTCTTCATCGTGTAAAAGAAATAACACAGACAGGCCCATTACTGCCACCCCGGCAGCAATAGGGTAAAAGGTTATTTCCTTTCCGCCGACCATCAATATGGCGAAGATATAGGGTGCCAGGGCAGCACCCAGGGAACGCCCGGACCCGTACACAGTGGTCAGGATTCCACGGTACTCTCGCTTGGTCACCGATGTGCTGATGGTATCCAACTGGGGCAGAACCAGACCGGTACCAACTCCCACCAGGGCAGTCACCGGCCAAAATAGAAATGTGGCAAAAGAAAAGGGTATGGCTGTTAAGCTGACGGCCATTAATATTAGGCCAGAGGCCATAGTGAGTTTAGCTCCCAGGTGCTTACTGAAAAATTCGGCCACCAGGGTGGTTAACATCATGGCCATCACAGGCATAGAAAGTATTATCCCCCGTACTATTTGACCTCCCTGCAGTTTATCTGACAGAATATCGCTCATCCAGAACAAGGTACCGATAAGAACAAAAAGGGTTACAAATCCGGCCAAGAGAGATAGTATGCGTGAACGGTTTTTGAAGAGGGAAAAGGCTTTCTTTTGTTCAGCCCACTCTACAGGGGGCTGCTCCGGCTCTTTGATGGTCATCCAAATACCCACGGCTACGGGCACTGCCACCAGGGGGAAAATAAAAAAAGGAGCGTACCAGCCCAGTAGACCTACCACGGCACCAAGTATAGGGCTGAACAGTTTGCCGGTTCCGTTGGCAGTTTCCAGTAGTCCCACGGCCTTAACCCGTTCGGCACTTTGGAAAATGTCCCCGGCAAGGGCAGTTGTCAGGAACATGGGTGTAGCTGATCCGATTCCCTGCAATAATCTACCTAATAGCATTGCATAGAAAGGTTGGGCAAATAGAAATACGGATACGCCGGCTAAAAGACCTCCCAGGCCGTAAATCAAAAGGGATATGGCTATAATGTGCTTACGGCTCCAGCGGTCGGCAAGGATTCCACCCAGCGGACTGATGACGGCCGCTGGAAAAGATACAATAACTACTAGCCATGATAATTCCTTAAGGCTTATATCGAGAGCCTGGGCCATTTGCGGGAATACTGGAAAGAGTATGGTATTAACAAGTACAATTATAAAATTGGTAGAACCTAGGGTTGCTATTTTATATTTTGTTTGTGATTTCACAGTTATCGTCCTTCATAAGAGTATACTTAAATAGGCTCTTGCTTGCCAAAAATGGTACCGCATTTACATCCGTAGGTTACAGTGTGCCGTGCCTTTTCTTCTTTGATGCTCATTATTCGTACGGCACTGTTTTGGGGGTAAATGGGCTCGGAACAATTGGGGCACTGACCGCCTTGAATAACCCGGCGGGCGAAAATAATTACGCTTTTGCCTTTGGATATCTCTACTATGAAATTAGGAAAAGTGAGCCGCGAAATGCGGTAGCGGTCCAATACCTTTTGAATTGTTCTGATCATGAGTCTTCTGGAAATTCCGGTTTGGCTAAAAAGAAAAGTCTGAATGACAACTTGAACAAAACAAAGGTCATCAGGGGATGGGAATTGGTATATTTTTGCCTGCAAAATAGGCCCCCGCTTTCGTATGCCGTCATGTTTAAAGGTCTGCTAAATATGAAGTGTGTCTCTAAAAGCCTGTTTTCATTCATATTTCCTCGTATAAAGCTAATGGTGTAACTGGAATGATGTTGTCCCGGCTGATATAATGAATATAAATAGAATGGTAAAAGAAGGGATAGCTTTGGTAGACGGCAGGCTTCGTCCTCTGGGTACAGAGGAATATAAAAAATTGATCAGGGTGTCAAGGGGGCAGGATGCCGCTGATATTTATTTCCAGGGTGGAACCGTCATTAACGTTTATACCCGGGAACTCTGGCCGGCCAATGTGGCTGTAAGCGGGGGGTACATTGCTTACGTAGGGGAATCGGACAGTATGGTGGGACCTAAGACGCAGGTGATAGATGTAACGGGTCGCTTTCTTTGCCCGGGCTACATGGAGCCCCATGCACATCCATTTCCGGCTCAAGTGGTTTTTTCGCTGGCGCAAGTTGCCCTAAATCGGGGCACTACCTCCATGGTTTATGACAATTTATTTGTATATCAATTCCTGGAGGTGGAGGGTCTAAATAACTTAATCCATGATTCAGTTCAGCTTCCGATCAAGATTTTTTGGAGTGCAAGGCTTGATTCACAAACATACTCAGATGAATTACGGGAAAGATTCAGACCCGACAGAGTGGCTCAGTTCATAGAGTCCCCGGCTGTCCGGCAAGTAGGAGAATTAACTGATTGGCCTTCACTGTTGGCCGGAGACGAACAAATGGTTGAAAATGTAATTAATGCCAAGAAGCTGGGTAAGAAGGTGGAAGGACATGCACCCGGGGCGTCGGCGAAAACCCTAAATGCTTTAGCTGCCGCAGGAGTCACCGCGTGTCATGAGAGTTTAGATGCCGGTGAAGCCTTACGGCGTTTGCGGTTAGGATACTATGCCACCTTGCGGCTCAGTACGTTAAGACCAGACTTACCGGATTTAATTAGGGGGCTCTTGGAATCAAGGATTCATATGGGAAGGGTAATGTTAACCATGGATCCTGTAACACCTCCTATGCCGTACCGGGGGTTTACTGATTACTTACTCAGGGTGGTAATGGAGCAGGGGGTTGAGCCGTTGGACGCTTATCCCATGGCAACATTGAACGTGGCCACTTATTACGGGTTAGATGACCAAATGGGAGGAATAGCCCCGGGCAGGTTAGCTGATATACTTGTGCTGGATGCCTTAGACAATCCCACTCCGTCCCTTGTAATGGCAGATGGAGCGGTAGTGGCTGAAAAATTAGAGCCTAAAGTAAATTTTGTACAGGAAAATTGGCAAAGATATGGTTTAAAGGAAATATTCCAACCAGGTAAGAAAATAACCCCGGATATGTTTCAAATTGCCTGTACCGGTAAGCCATTTCCCGTGATCAAACTTATCAACCCGGTAATTACCAAAAGGCAGGATAAAAATATACCGGAAAGGCATGGCCTTTTAGATATTGAAGACTGCCCGGGACTTCACTTCGCTGCCTTGGTAGACCGGGATTTGCGCTGGGTCTGCAACGGGCTGGTCAGTGGTTTCGCAGATAGCGTGGACGGTATTGCTTCTACCTATACCACAGCCGGAGGAGTTCTGGTTATAGGTCGCCATCCGGAAGCTATGGCGCAGGCCCACCGGCGCGTCCTGGAGCTGGGCGGTGGTATAGTGGTGATGGATAACGGGTCGCCGGTACTGGAAATGCCCCTGTCCTTGGGTGAGCATATGAGTAAACAACAATGTGATGACTATATGCATAATTTTGATGACCTTTGCCGTTTAATGGAAGCAAAGGGGCACCGGCACTATGAGCTGAACTACACTTTATTATTTTTATCAGCCACGCACCTGCCGGAATTGAGATTGTCGCCGGAAGGGCTGTTTGAAGTAAAAAGCAGGCAAATAGTAAGCCCGAGTCGGAAGTTATAACCCGGAGGTAATAACGTGTTGCAAGGGACACTGCAAGCTATACTTTCTAATCTAGAAAGCCTTATGGATTCCAAAACAGTACTGGGAGAGCCTGTGGCGGTGGGAACTGTTACTCTGGTTCCCGTTATTTCATTGAGCATTGGTTTGGGTTCCGGGCACAGTGAAGGTCTGGGAACCGGCGGTGGCGGCGGGGGCGCAACAGTGGAACCCCGGGCCGTTGTTGTCATTCAACAGGATAAAGTTTCTATTTATTCCCTTAACGGGCAAGATACCCTCTGTGACTTAACGCAGGTGGTACCTGAGGTATCAGGCCTATGGGAGAAGGATTCAGGTGACATTGACTAGAAAAACTATTGGACAACAGGTAGGGAGGTTTTAGCATGGGAGACAAAATAAAGTCAGCCTGGGAAAAGGCAATGGAGAGATTTGAAGAAAAAAACAAAAACGTTACGGATGCGGATATAATGCGCATGGAATGCCTGCCCGAGGCGCAAAAACTGGTGGGCCGGCTTCTGGCAGAATCTGAATTTGACATTTTAACTACAGTTGAGCAGTATGACCAGGACCAACAGAAGCTGATCCTTGAAGCCTTCGAAGATAATTTAATAACCAGGCTGGTTCTCCCGGAGAATGAGCAATCTATGCAGGATGACCAACGCATAATGGAAGGATTACTGCAAATAAAGAAAGATAAAGAATCAATGTCTCCTATCATGGAAGAATTGGAGCATGTGTTTAATTATTATTTACAATCCAGGGAGCAGGCAAGCCAATCCCTGGAACAAGATTTTAGGTCCCGTATAGATTCTGCCATGCGAGAAAAAGGTGTTGACCCGGCGCAGGGACCACAGGTAGACCCTGCCAGACATCCACAATTTCAAGAAGAATTGACCAAACTAATGGGACAGATAAACGAAAAGTTTATGCCTTCCTTGGAGCAACTGCGGCAAAAAATTAAGGGTGTGGATTAAGGAAGGTGGTTTAAGGTGAGTATAATATTGGATATAGATAATGAACAATGTTTGAATGTGTTAAGAGAAATGTATAATGCCCAAGTTGCTTCCTTTTATCCTGATTATGCGATGCCTAAAGTTATGGACAAACTGGGTCTGGCTGAAGAAGAAGCCATACAATATGTAGATTTTTTTTTAGACCAAGGATTGATCAAAAAGCCCGCACATAAAGCGTCCTTTTTTTACCGTCCCGGGTACATTCAAAGTTTTCCGGTTACATTTACAGCCCGTGGGCTGTCCGTAGTTAAGTGAGAGCAAAAGGAAAGGTTTTAGTGACGGAAAGGTAGGTGCGGGAGTGCAGTATCTGGTATTTTATCCCGGAGATATGCCCCTGGTTATTTCCGTGCCCCATGGGGGTTTTCTGGAGCCTAAATCTATCCCCTTTCGTATAACCGGCAACCCACGGGCGGATCTGAACACCCGGGAACTGGCCGGTGAAATTGCCGGGGAGATGGGAGCCCCCTTTTTTGTTGCGGCGGGTATAAAAAGGAGTAAAGTAGATTTTAACCGACCTCCGGAAGAAGCCTTTGATGGTCCCTCGGGAAGGAATTATTATGATGCGTTCCATGGAAAGTTGAGGGAGTATATCCAGCTGTGCCTTGACCGGTTTGGGTCTTGTTTTCTTTTGGATGTGCATGGATTTTCCACTAAAAATTACGGTAATCACCATGTTATTTTCGGTACCGGGTGCTATAACAGTTTAACGGGTAATGCACTGGGTCAGTTAAGCCGTGTACTGAACAATGAAGGATGGAAGGTGCTGCACAAACATACTGGCTATTTCTCCGGGGGCTACATTATACGCCAATATGCCAGGCCGCCGGTGATTGGACTTCAAATGGAAGTATGTAAAGATATAAGACTAAATAGTGCCCTTCGCCGCAAGTTTGCCGGATACGTGGCCGAAGGGCTGAAAAAAATAATAAAGGGGAAATAAGAGCAAAAAGGGGACAGGCACCTTTTAGGAGAGACTAATGACAAACCTGTCTTTTGCGCATAGCGAATGAATTGAATCGAGCAGTGGCCAGGCTTGGCGAAGTCGATAAGCGGAAGCGGGGCCGAGCACAGGACGTGCGAGGCCGCCCCTTGAGCCAGGACGGCGAATGGGGCGGGAACCCCGCTGGAGCGTGAGACTGAGCCTTAGCCTGGCCCGGCGAGATGAATGAATGAGCGGGCGCAAAGACAGGTTAGAAAAACTGCTTTATATAACCCAAAAGGAGGCTAAATAGCCTCCTTTTTTATGCAATCTATTATCTTAACTGATATGGCTTTTCTCCCACTGCGAAGGTCAGGTTGAGCAATCGACCGTTGCGATAAACAAGTAAAGTGGCCTTTTGCCCTATTTTCATCTCTTCTATGGCCTTAGCCAGCTGTTGGGCATCCTTTATTTTTTTACCGTCAAGTTCCAGAATAACATCCCTTTGCTGCAAGCCTCCCTGCTCCGCCGGGCTTCCGGGTATTACTCCCAAAATAACAACACCATCGGTACTTTGAAGGTCAAAGTACTGTGCAAGGTCTTGATCTAAATCACTCATTTGAATCCCCAGCCAGGGGTGCGAAACCTTGCCTTGATTTTTCAGCTCGTCTAATACACTCTTAACAGTATTGGTGGGAATTGCAAACCCGATACCCTGTGCCTGTGCCACAGCGGTATTGATTCCGATCACTTCACCCTTTAAATTTAATAAGGGACCACCACTGTTCCCCGGGTTAATGGCGGCATCGGTTTGCAGTAAATTTTCATAGTGTCTGTTTTCAACTGTAATAGGGCGCCCCTTAGCACTTATCACTCCTACAGTAACAGTATGGTCAAACCCAAAGGGGTTACCAATGGCTACAGCCCAGTTACCGGCTTTTACTTTACTTGAGTCTCCCATTTTTAAATACGGCAGGCTGCTGGCACCCTCTATTTTTAGTACCGCCAGATCCAAGTCATAGTCAGCCCCCACCACTTTGGCATTGTACTCCTTTTCCTTACCACCAATAGTTACCTTAATGTCAGTTGCTCCTGAAATTACATGCTCATTAGTAATCACCAGCCCATCCTGGGAAACGATAAAGCCGGATCCAATGCCCGTTTGTTTTTGTTCTCTGGGCTGCTGCCCAAAAAAGTAACGGAAAAAAGGGTCACTTGAAAACTGATCCTGGGAGCTGACAATTTTAGTGGTACTTATTTTGACCACTGCCTTCCCGGCAGTATCGACCATATTAGCAATAGCGTCCGAGCCCACGCCCGGTTTTACCTGCACTGCCCCGGCATTACCTCCGTCCACTCCGGGGACCTTTTGGCCGGACAGGTCACCGCCCAACAAGCAGCCACCCATAAACATAATGCCAGCTACAAAAGCTATCAGGCCAATATAAGCGAAAGAGTTCTTTTTTAGTTTCATCTCTCCCCCATCCTTTCTAATACAAATCAAATGAGATGCTTATTATTTCAATATTTATCATTACACACAATATAAGTCAAGTCAGTATTATGTAGCCCAGAGCGATCAAAAGAAAAGCGCGCTCCATATATATATAGCGAGGTATATTCCAAAGTGATAAAGGCAATTCCCGCTTTAAAAAAAGCGGGAATTTTAAAACAAGTAACATATAGAATAATTCTTTCACGATTGTGACTGATTCTTTAATATACTGTGTTTTTGGCACCTGTAAATAAAAGTGGACCGCGTTATCCCCAGCAGTTCTGCCGCTTTACTCTGGTTACCACGACTCTTTTCCAGCGCTTTTAACAGCAGTTGTTTTTCAACTTCTTCCAGGGAAAGACCCTCCTCTGGTAAATCGATACCTATTTTCTTATCTACCTTGGCCTTTATGCCGCGAATTTCTTCCGGCAAGTGTTCAGGGTGTATTTCTTCCCCCCTGCTAATAATAGCTGCCCGCTCAATTACATTTTGAAGTTCACGTATATTACCGGGCCAATCATATCGCTTAAACAATTCCAGGACTGCCGGAGATATCTGCTTAGACCCATAGGTGGGTTTGAGTTTATTTATGATGTGATCCACCAATAAAGACACATCCTCCCGACGCTCTCGCAGCGGTGGAATATTAATTGGCATAACATTTAACCTATAATAAAGATCTTCACGGAACTCTCCTTTTTCGATAGCTTTTTCCAATTGGCGATTTGTAGCCGCAATTACCCGTACGTCAACAGAAAGGTTTTTAGTTCCCCCAACCCGCTCAAATGATTTTTCTTGTAAAACCCGCAATAATTTAGCCTGCATACTTAAAGGAAGTTCTCCTATTTCATCAAGAAAGATGGTTCCTTTGTCAGCCAGTTCAAAACGCCCTGTTTTCCGAGAGTAAGCACCTGTAAAAGCTCCTTTTTCGTGACCGAAGAGCTCGCTTTCCAAAAGCTGCTCGGGTAGTGCTGCACAATTGACAGGTACAAAAGGACCGTTCTTGCGAGGGCTGCTCCGGTGGATAGCCACCGCAACCACTTCCTTGCCGGTCCCGCTTTCACCGGTAACAAGAACATTAACATTCGTCTGGGAGACCCGCTCAATAAGATGTACTACTTCTTGAAAAGCCTGGCTCTCACCAACCATATTGTTATATTCCTTGGTTAATTGTGACCTGAGGAAAGTAACCTCTGTTGCCAGTTGGGCAACCACTAAATTCTGCTTAATAACTAATTTTAACTCATCCAGATCAAAGGGCTTGGTAATATAGTCAACCGCCCCCATCTTCATGGCTTCAATGGCGGTTTCAATTGTTCCATGAGCGGTAAGTATAATCACAGGAAGTCTCGGATTTATTTCCAAAGCGTGTTTTAAAACCTCCAGCCCGTCCATCTCAGGCATTTTTAAGTCGAGCACCACCAGGGATGGATCTTCCTCTTGAATAATTTTAAGCCCGTCCGGCCCCCGGTTTGCAACTCGAGTCTGGTAACCCTCCTGCTGCATAGCCCGCTGCAGCGCCCAGCACATATGCTCCTCATCATCAATAATCAAAATAGTTGATGTCATCAAAAATCACCCCCGGTCTCTGCGGGTAGAGCAAATTTAACAGTAAACACAGTACCGTTCTCACTACTTTCCGCATCTATAGTGCCTTTATTTATTGTAACAATCCGGTGACTGATAGAAAGCCCCAGACCGGTACCTGTTTCCTTAGTGGTAAAAAAGGGATCAAAGATACTCTGAAGCTCTCCCTCTGGAATTCCATTCCCGGTATCAGCAAAGCATGTACATACATATCCATCATAGACAAAGGTACTGATCGTTAAGGTTCCACCTTCAGGCATGGCCTGCACAGCATTCAAAATAAGATTTACAAACACTTGTTTAATTTGTTCACCATCAACCCGAACTACCGGGAGTTGATTTGCAATAGATAACTTTAATTCTATATTATGCTGCCGAAGCATAGCCTTTGTAAATATCAGAACCTTTTCCAACAAGGCGTTAATAGATATGCTTTCAACAACCGGCCTACTTGGCCTACCGAAATCCAAGAGTTCTTTAATGACCCTGTTTTGACGGTCCACCTGTTCATTTATTACTTCAGAGAATTCCAGAATCTCCGGCACACTGTCTTTTAATTCATGTTCCATTAATTGCGTGGATGTTTTTACAATTCCTATAGGATTACGCAATTCATGAGCTACTCCTGCCACCAAACGTCCCAACGAGGCAAGTCGTTCAGAACGCCTTAGCTCCGCCTCCAGTTTTTCTTTTTCTTCCACCGAACGGGCCATCTGGTTTATGGCACCGGCTATTTCTCCAATTTCACCATTCAGCGTGGGGATTTTTGTATGAATATCTTTTTGCATGTTATAAAGACCGTTTTTAATGGTATTTACGCTAAAGGTCAAATTGCGAATGATAAACAAAGATCCCAGTGCACCGAAACACAGCCCGAAAAGTGCTACATATTTAATCAGTGATAAAAAATTCCGACTCTGCGCAATGATAGGGTTTAAACGTGTATCGGCCCAAATCACCGTTACCAGTTCCCCTTTGTAAACTAGTGGAGAAAGGTACTCGTATGTTTCGTCATTCAGGCTTCTAGTCAACTTCGATAAAGGCTTTCCACTAGCCGCCACGGCTGTTAAACCACTTTTAGCTTCACTAAGAACCCTTTCTTCCCGCCTTTCCTGCTCCCTGGGTGTTAAATCCCTGTACTGGTGTAAAAACCCCTTAATGAAGACTTTTTTATTATCCGGGATGTACATGCCAAAACGTACGCCAGGATTACTAGGTACCAGCATACTGGCGTTATTGTTAAAAGCACGCTCCAGGTATTTCTCCTTCGCATCAATTCCTAACTCCTTAAATCCCTTTCCATCCAAGCGACGATGAAGATTTTCCTTCATCTTGGGGATAATAACAGAGTCCACTGTTGACTGTAGCTTATTCTCGTAATCTTGGAGCATCGCTTCCTCAGTCCGGCTTGCGTAGTACAGGTCATAAAGCATTACCAACACGGGAATAAGCAAAAGCAATATTACAATAAACAAAAATTGGGAGCTTATACGGTGGCTGGTCAATTGTGAAAAAAGTCTGTCCATAGCTATTTCTCCCCATATAGGAAATTTAACTGTCAAATTTCAACTAACACCCTGCTTGATATCATACATCAATTTTCACAATATTTTTATAGAAAAATTCCCTATATCACTAAATACCCCAATTCTACTGTGCGCAGCAAGATGGCATACTATTTGCAAAAATAATTTAACATAAAATTAAAGCTTATATAATGGACTTTGATCATTGAATGTACTATAATCGACACGAGCTTGATAAATTGCATTAAAATGCACAACACTTAAAGTAGTACATTAATTCACAACTCTGTGTGAATTATATCATAAATAGTGTGGCCTTGAAACCGCACTATTAAAAAAACTGATACCGTATTATAAAAGGGGAGAGCGTTTTGCAACAGGCATTTAATGATTTTCTGGAAGATGTTTTGCACGAGGCCGTTGTGATTCTTAAAGATTATAACATTAGGGTTCGCTGCATCTCCCTGGGTAAAAAACTTGGCATTGTAGAATCTTGGAAATGTATTCAGATATCGAACACTAAAAATATTTTTTATCGGATAGGTAAGACAAAACCGCGCAAAGGCCCGCGTAAGGGTCAGGAATATATAGCAATCGACTTGGTCATGGATGGTTACAAGAAACAAGTATTCGTTCCTTTATTGAAGAAAAGAGAGATTATTGAAAAAAAACTGGGTGCGGCACTGGAAAGGGAATTGCCAAATATTGAGGCCACAGGTCAATACCGCCTAAAGTTAATAATTCCCGATGATGTCTACTACAAGAAGAATGTACGATATGCCGCAAACCAACTTGCCAAATTTATAATAACAACCAGACCATATTTAGCTGAATTAGGTGTGGTGTAAAATAAGAAACTATGTTAAAATAAACAAAATGGTTAGTCATGGGTGGAGGAAATAATACAGTGTAGCTTTATATGCTACACAAAAATAAAGGGGTACTGCTGCCACAGCACCCCGAGCATTGAACTTTATAACAAATAATTAACGACAGAATAACTGCATAAAACCGCAAAGCCTACACCATAAATTGCCAGCAAAGTTACCGGTAGCATACTTTCTTCACCCGGGTTAACTTTAGTCATTTCAACCCGAGCCATTTCTGCTTCAAAAAACGGTATTTCTAAAACATTTTTGAACCAGTTGGCACTTGTGGATTGTGCAACCATTGCAATCCCTCCTTTCGTTGGATTTGTGAGATGTAATGTGCTTTGTCAAAATTGCATATAAAAAGTTAGACTAACCCCTCATAAGAAAGTCGGTGAAAAGTGACAACAATATGTTTCCATATCCGGAAGTGCTCCCAACACAGTGACGGATACGGAACATTGAGCCGACGGGTGAGGGGGTTCTTTTTTTTATCGCCCCTACTTAAACATCGACCATATACCCTTCGTTTTATCTGCAGTCCTTGCATTTTTCGTCTACATACCATTTTTCAACTACATACATCGTAATGACAACTCTTGTGAACTATATCACTTTTTCAGTTGCATAGTACCATAGCGCCATAAATTCGTCAACAATTTTTTATATTTTTGTGACAACAATACCAGCAAATAGTATTCGAAATATACCCCCCCCTCTCTTATTTACCAAAATCTTTTGTTGACTCTCTGTTCTGCTTTATCATATGATTAACATAAAATTAAATGTGACAGAAATCACGACGTCCTTTGCTGCAAAAGCGAAAAATCCAGGTGC
The DNA here is from genome assembly GCA_016278505.1 of Clostridiales bacterium. Taxonomy (GTDB): domain Bacteria; phylum Bacillota; class Desulfotomaculia; order Desulfotomaculales; family VENG01; genus VENG01. The sequence continues at coordinate 61,726 of JADQBQ010000028.1, read as the reverse complement.
TTTTTTAAGAGTAATTTACAAGGAGTTGTGTTAGATGGCTTGGTATCAAACAGGCCCGCTTAGTTCCAATACCAGTGAACTAAACAGGTTATTTAAAGACAAACTTGTCACGACAAAAGAAGCGGCTGAACATATTAAATCCGGTGATAATGTAGTAAGCTCAATGGGGGCCGGAGAGCCCACTTTATTACTTGATGCCATCACAGAGCGCAAACATGAACTACGCGACGTCCGTATTCACCAAATGCTACCTCTTGCGGAACCTAAATACATGCAAAAAGGTATGGAGCGTCATTTTCGCCATGTTTCATGGTTTAACAGCGCCATTAGCCGCCCGGGGGTCAAGGCCGGCCAATCCGGTATAATGATGGGATACCTGCATGAATATCCTCGTTTCTTTTCTGAAAGTCTGCCGGTAAATGTTTTTATTGCTTGCGTTTCCCGCATGGACCGGCATGGTTTTTTTAGTTTTGGTGTTTCTGTAAACTTCACCATGGCAGCAGCACAAAAGGCTGACATTGTAATACTGTCGGTAAATAATAACATGCCCCGCACGCACGGCAGCGGGCATATCCACATCTCTCAGGTCGATTTAATCATCGAGGACAACTCTCCTTTACCCGAAGCTTCCTCTGATCTTGTGACTGAAATTGACATGAAAGTTGCTCAAGAAATTGCTGCTTATATCAACGACGGAGATACATTGGCACTGGGGGTAACCGCCATCCCCCAAAGTTTAGCTTATTCACTGCATGATAAAAAAGAATTGGGCGTTCACACTGAGATTCTTACGGATGCGGTGGTAAAGCTAGTGGACGCCGGAGTGATCACCAACCAAAACAAAATACTACACCCGGGGAAGATTATTTGCACTTCAGCTATTGGAACAAAGCAGCTATATGATTTCATGGATGACAATCCCATGATTGAAATGCGACCGGTTTCTTTCACTAATGACCCATATATTATTGCAAAGAATGAAAATATCACGGCTGTTAACGGTGCCAGTAAAGTTGATTTACTTGGCCAATGTACCGCTGAACCCATAGGACCCAAACAGCTTTGCGGTACCGGAGGCCAGGTTGACTTTGCACGCGGCGTGGCTATGGCCCGAAATGGTAAATTTTTTATGACTCTTAGGTCAACTAATTACAAAAAACAGTCTAATATCGTTCCCCAATTGGAAAAAGGCACGGTAACCACCATCAGCCGCAATGACGTCGACTTTGTGGCCACCGAATATGGTATTGTTAAACTAAAAGGCAAAACGGTTCGAGAGAGAGTCGAAGCATTAATATCAATAGCCCATCCCGACTACCGCTATGGCTTAAGTGAAGCAGCTAAAAAACTAGGGTATACTAGGTGACAGCGCTAAAAAAAGCGCGTCAAATCAGTTCCTATATGGCAAGGTATACTTTCATCAAGGGGTAAAGACAATGACAAAAATGCTTAACAATTTTGTTAAAAATAATTTTAAAATATATTGACCTAATTATGGCCCTATGGTACTATGCATGTGAAAAAATAGTGATAGAGTTCACAATTTGTCACTACATAGATATACAGATATCAGAACTTAATAGATTAGAACTATCCACCGGTGAGATATAATAAAAAAGAATTCCTCACCTGTCGGCTCTACGTTTCATGCCCGTCACTGTGTTGGGAGCACTTCCGGGTATAGGAATGTAATTTGTCACTTTCTAAATTTTTAATTGACTTTCTTTTGAGGGGTTTTTGCGCCCTTTTTTAAGACTCAAACAATTAATAAGGCGGTGATCAAATGTTTTTCCGCCGAATCGTTACTAAGCGTAATGGTAAGGAGTATACCTACCTGAAGTTGATTGAAAGTTATCGTGAGAACGGCAAAGTAAAACAAAGAGTTATTGCCAATCTGGGTAACATAGACCACATTGATCCGGAAAAAGTAAATACCCTTATTACCAGCTTGAACAAACTTGCAGACCCTGACATGCCGGAATTAGACCTGTCGAGAAAGACATATCCAATGCAGGAACAGCGTCATCCGCGAATGCAAATTACAAACTTGGATAAATTGTGGCAAAAGCTGGGCATGTCGGACTTTTTGTCCCGCACTTTGGACGAAAAAAAATACGGTTCAATGCCCAGGCTAATAAAAACAATGGTTTTCCAAAAGCTGCTGTTCCCCCAAGAAAACCGGCCCATTGCTTTAAGCTACAAAAATATTAGTTTACCAGAGCTTCACAACTGCTCTTTAGGCGAAAATGATTTTTACCAGGCCACAATCTGCCTGGCAAAATATCAGGAACAGCTTGAAAACCATTTGTTTGTAACTCTGCACCGGCAATTGAATAAATCATCTTTTTTATATGTGACTTCGCTGCAGGGCGAATATGTCGGCTATAAATGTGACGTTAACAGCACAGGTACAGCCTACCAGGTGCAACCCCACCACCAACCATTGCAATTACTGGTAACTGCTGTACCACCCGGCATCCCTATTAATTGCAGCATTAAAAACAGCCCATTTGCCACCGAGGACATTTCGGCAAATCAACAAAATTTGGCCAAACGTTTAGGAATCAATTTGTGTATGGTGTCTGGTGATAGTAATCACTTGCCACTACTGCCTCCGAATTTTCCAAGTATTAAATCTTTACCACCGGAAGAATTCGGAATCATACCGGTTTCATCTGCAGACCTGTGGCAAGATCGTGATGCATTCACCGTTGACAACACATTGTGGGTTAAAGATATTGCCAAATCAAAAAAACGTTATATCATTTGCCACGATCTTAGGGCCAACACTAAGTCTGACCAAGCTTTAGAAAAAACTTTGACCCAAGCGGTCCGTGATCTGGATAAAATTCGCTCTTCTGTAAGGCAGCAAAGGTTACGCCGGGAAAAAACCATCACCAATCAAATTATTAAGACATTGAAAAAACACGAATGTGAAAATTATTTTAATTACCGGCTCAACCTTAAAAAACAAGATATTCATATTAACCGTAACGAGGAGGTGATCCAGAAGCTTAAGACTTTAAACCGTACAACCGTTTTAGAGACTAATCTAAAAGACCTACCTGCCCTGGAAATTATTAATGCTTATAAGCAGTGGGGTACAATCAAGAACTATTTGCAACTCATAACTGATTCTGTAAAAATCCCTATTGTGCATCCTTTAATAGATACGCCACAGTGCAAAGATTACATTATCGGTCAAGCCTTAATCAATTTGATTAGCTGTACCCTGGAAGTACTTGTCGGACAGAAGGATTGACAGCCACGACTCTTAATATTATCACTATTATGCAATTATTGCAAGGTTGGATTTTGTTAATTCAAAAAATATTATTTTTAAAATAGTCAACTAGAAGAATAATCAATCGAATTATGCTTTTATGCGAAAGGGGTGCGTTAAATATGCAACCTTCACTCAGTCCGGAACCTTCCTCGCAGTTCAGTTTCGGAGCTTTAGTTAAACAGCGCAGAGCTTTTCTAGTCGCTGCTGCCGTGGCCTTGGCTATATGCTTGATGCCTACACCTGAAGGGCTTACTTTGGAAGGCAAATATGCCCTTGGACTAATGGGGTTTGTAATTGTATGCTTCTTCACTGAAGCTATTCCACTCCCAGCAGTGGCTCTGACTATCGGGTCTTACCAAGTCATGATGGGAATTACCGACTTCAGAGAAGTGCCCCAGACCTTCATGGCGGATGCCGTTGCATTTATTATGGGTGCCTTAATGATAGGCGCGGTTCTGGTAAAACACGGCATTCACAACCGTATTGCACTTGTTATTCTACGCCTGTCAGGCACAAACGTAACACGAGTTAGCTTCGGCATTGTGACATTTTGTGCACTTTGTGCCGGCTTTATCTCGGAGCATGCCACTGCCACCATTATGCTGCCGGTGGGCATGGGAATAGTAGGACTTAGCGGCGGCATTGAAAAGGTGCCCCGCCTGGGCAAAATGCTTATGCTGGCCATAGCATACGGTTGTGTCATCGGCGGGCTGGCATCCCCTTCCGGTGGTGCCCGCAACGCCTTGATGATAGGATATTTACAACAATTTGACGTCACTGTCACTTACGGCCAGTGGCTGCTGATGGCCTTTCCTTTCACCCTGATTATGATTCCTATACTTGTCCTTTGGCTTAACAAGTGCTTCAAGCCGGAATTAACGGATTTGGGTGAAGCAGTGGAAAAGATTAAAGCAGATATGGCTAAAGAAGGCGGCCTTAGCACACAAGGTAAAATGGCCCTGGGGCTGTTTTTAGTTGTGCTGTTCCTCTGGATTACACAAAGCCACCATATAGGCCTAGGTAACATTGCCGTTATGGGAGCCGTTGTGGCCCTTGTACTTGGGCTCGTAGATTGGAAGTACATTGAACAGCAAACCCAATGGGGTGTAGTTTTATTGTACGCAGGAGCCATTTCCATGGGCGGCATGCTGGAGAAAACAGGAGCAGCAATGTGGATGGCACAAAAACTCCTGGCCAGTGCAGAATTCTTCGGTATCACCCAGGGGTTACCTCTGATCGCCATCACCAGTACCATTACATCCATAACCACAAACTTAATGGCTGACGGCCCAACAGTAGCTGTGCTCGGTCCAATTCTCTTAAAAACCGCTGAACTTTCCGGCACTTCACCAGTAGCACTGGGTATTGCCACCTCATTATCAGCAGCATTTGCGTTCCTGTTAATTATCGGCACCCCGGCCAATGCTATTGTTTACGGCCCGGGATACCTAAAAGCCAGTGACTACCTGAAAGCCGGGTCTGTTCTGTTTTTAATTTCACTTTTTATTTTGATCGTGGTAATGGTAGGCGGATGGTGGAAGATTATAGGTGTTTGGTAAATATCTGCTACTGGCGGGAATGTAATTCCCGCCAGTTTGGCAGCAACTTCTAGATTTGCCGGAAGGGTGAACGAAAATTCATGCCGCATGATAAAATTGTGCATGACCTCATGATCCCCCTAAATAAATGTCCCGCAGTATCACCAAATGACACAGTACAACATGCCATCACGCTACTTAAAAAGGCAGCAGCAGATGGACATCAATGCGTTTTAGTAGTGGATGAGGAAGGACAGCCTATCGGCATTCTGAGCAGGAGAGTGTTACTGCAGATACTGGAACCTAAATTTGTGGTTACTGACCGGTGGGCTCTGCCGGTATTTTGGAGCGGCTTTTTTACTGATAAATGCAAAGCTGAAGCTCAAAAAAAAGTAAAAGAAATAATGCGTCCCATCAATTTACAGACAGTGGAAGCAGACGACCCTATCATCAAGGCAGTACACATGATGGTCGATAACCATGTGGGCCTACTACCTGTTTTAAAAGAAGGCAAGGTAGCAGGAGTTTTGCGACTACATGAAATTTTTCAAGAAATAGCCGGCCTGGTGACAGATTTGTATGAAAAGTGACATCCAAATTTGATGAATAATTTTAATTATTGTATAATTTATAAGTTAGTTATTTTATGAATGTATAGTAGGAGGGAAGTGACAAACAATGGAGCAACAGTCGATTTCCGCATTAGCCATACCTGAGAACATGCAGGTTGCTTTTGCTACAGCAGTATTTTTAATCACTTACGCTATAATCGTTTCCGAAAAAATCCACCGCTCGGTAATAGCCTTCGTAGGTGCCGCGGTGATGATTCTCACCGGCATCCTAAACCCGGAACTGGCCGTTCATTATGTTGATTGGAACACCATCGGCCTTCTGGTGGGTATGATGATTATTGTTGGTATCACTCGGGAAACCGGGCTTTTTGAATTTCTAGCCATTAAGGCAGCGAAAATAGCCAAAGGTCGTCCCCTGGCTATTATGGTTTCCCTGGCAGCAATCACAGCAATATGTTCGGCACTACTGGATAACGTTACCACAGTGCTGTTAATGGTGCCAGTAACCTTCGCCATTGCGCGCAAGCTGGAACTGAGCCCTATTCCGTTTTTAATTGTAGAGATTATATCTTCAAACATTGGTGGAACGGCCACCCTTATCGGTGACCCACCTAACATTATGATCGGAAGCGCAACACACTTGGGTTTCTTGGATTTTGTAATTAACCTTACCCCGGTAGTTATTCTTATTCACGTGGTAACAATCTTTATACTTCAGTTAATCTATAAACGTCAAATGATTGTTACACCGGAAATACAGGAGCGCATTTACGATCTGGACGAAACTCAGGAACTTAAAGACATTCCCTTAATGAAAAAATGTCTTTTGGTGATGGGCATTACCATTTTAGGTTTTTTCCTGCACCAGTTCCTGCACTTGGAGTCCAGCGTTATAGCACTTACCGGTGCATCACTTTTACTGCTGATTACCAATTCCGACCCAGAGCATCCCCTGCATAACGTGGAATGGCCGGTTATATTCTTCTTTATAGGCCTGTTCGTTATCGTTGGTGCACTGGAAGAGGTCGGAATTATTGAATCCCTGGCCCATTTTGCACTCGAAGCCACCGGCGGGGTGGTATTCCCTACGGGCATGCTCATTCTATGGGTATCTTCAGTAGCCTCAGCTTTTGTTGACAATATACCCTTCGTGGCCACTATGATTCCCCTCATTCAAAGTATGGCAGCTAATAATGCCGATATTAATACAGCGCAGAACTTCCTCTGGTGGGCTCTCTCGCTGGGTGCCTGTCTGGGGGGTAACGGTACTATCATCGGCGCCTCGGCAAACGTTGTGGTTATCGGGATGGCGGAAAAACGCGGCTCTCGGATTTCCTTCATGGATTTCTTCAAAATTGCATTTCCCTTAATGATTCTGTCGATCGTTATTTCCACCGCCTACCTGTGGCTCTGGTTCTACCTGCACACTACTGTAGCACTTATTAGCACGTTGGCATTGGCAGCAATAATGGGCCTGATTCTTAATATCTTTAATAAGCGTCTTGCGGCACAGAGTGTACAAAGCAGTAGTGACCAAACCAAAAGCATGTAAGTTTGTTTATGACGGCAGCGGTTTTTGCCAGCCGCTACCGTTATAAACAAAGTTCTAAATAAAAGATTAGGTTATCAGATCCGGCTTGTGAAACGCTTGACTTGTTATTTAGGTCTTTGAGTGGCCAAATATTTCAGAATTATCATAATTGCAGTAAAATAAACCCCAAAGACATTGGGAGGTGTTCAGGATTAAACCACATCTAAACATCTTGACAAAATTACTACACTCCATTATGGTATAAAAAAGTTAAAAAATCCGCTTGGCTTGCTTTTCTAAAGCCGAATCTAACAATGATAGGTCGGGTTTCCTCACTTGTAATGAGGTTTCAAATTCGGTCTTTTTTTGTATTCATTAGGTGGAATACAGATGGATTTATCACCACTTAGATGCAGAAAAGCGCCAACAATACATAAATGAGGGCGAGTGAATAAAGCCCGAAAAAACGTTTGGCAAGTAAATAAGTAAAATGAAAAGGGGTAGGAAAATGGTGGTAGCATTTATACTGATAGGCTTAATTATCTTCTATGCTGCTATTAAAGTACCGGCTATTTCTTTTACCAGTTTTTCCTTGCGGCATAGTGATTGTTCAGGTGCGGCAACAACCGCTGCCCGAGACACGATTGAGAATGACGGTTTGTATGTTAGCCTTAAAGACACCTATGCCATGGACAAATTCGAGCATATTCTACACAAATACATGTGCCAAAAAGATCCTCACTATGATAGAACAAAAATCATTCTGTGTATCGGTAGTGACCGTTGCACAGGTGACTGCCTGGGCCCTCTGATAGGTAGCTCATTGGTGAATAACAAATCCGGGGACTACATAGTTTATGGTACACTACAAAATCCGGTACATGCACTTAACCTGGAAAACTGCCTGAAAGAAATCAGGCAAACACACCATAATGCTCTTGTTATAGCTATTGATGCTTCTTTGAGTTATACTAAATCCGATATCGGAAAAGTATGGCTTAATAATGGAACATTGAATCCAGGTAATGCAGTGCATAAAAAGCTTCCCGCAGTAGGGGATATTTCCATTACCGGCATTGTAAATGACTTTCAAAAACTCCATACCACTCGTCTATACAATGTCACTAATGTTGCTGAATTTATCACACAGGGATTAATACGCACTCTTACATAAATATCATTACGCCATGCTCATGCTACAGAAAATGAAATTAAACGCATTAAGGTTTTACTTCGCACCAACCCCACTACATCTTCATCACTTATGACCGGCGCAATATTTTCCTGGTGCTCAACTAAAAAATTGACTGCTTTCATTAAGGTATCATCCGGACTTAACCCAACCGGCGGCTGCATAAATTGTTTTACTTTTTTTGTCCCCAGGCGTTTACACCGCGATGTAAATAGCCCGCTCCAAAATACTTCATAAGTACCGTAGCCTTTGGCAAGATGTGAGAACGAAGGCTGTAAAGCGTTGAATATGTCCATGGCATTCATGATTCCTACAATCCGTTCATCGTCTTTTACCACTACAATATCCAGATCTTTACCCATATCTTCCATCACAACCAGCCTCTTTAATATAGTATCCAGGCTGCTTTCGGGGGCGCACCATAGAATTGCCGGGTATTCCATGACATTTTTGACACGCAGCTCATCCGCCAAAAAAACCAGCTCCTTTTTTAACCGCCATTCCAGGAGCTTAATCAAATGCATATCTAATCATGGTTGACCGCCTTTAAATTACCTGGAACAGGGTTCCTAATCATTCCACCCGTTGCCGGGGACAGGATAAACTTTCCCCGGCAATATGGAATAAAACACAATCCAACTTTGTCTATTATGCTTCTGCTTTTTTATGCCCGCCGCTCATGCGTAGACCTAAGCCCTCAAATAGATAGTAAATGGCAAAGCCCCACCAGATGGTATACACAATATAGAAGACCAGCATAAAGGTGAGCTTTGGAGCATGTTCTGAGGCACTTTCAGGCTCGATACCATAAAAGTTATACGCCGGCTCTATTGCTTTCTGGACAACATGGTTCACAAATGCTGCTTGGGAAAATGCCTTCTGCTGCGTTAACGCATCATTCAGAGCACTCAGTCCCAGCCACCAGTGATACATAACATTTTTTTTCTGGTACCCGTACTTATCTGTAAGAGCATCTCCTTCATTATTAAACATCATATCTGCATCATTAAGAGATGCACTTATCATGGCACCGAATCCACCTTTGATATGAACCTCTGTACCGCTGGTACTTACTGTTGCGCCATTTTCTTCAAACAACACAGCCGTCTTTTTGGCGTCATCTACGGTCTCCAAGTTTATTGTTGCTTCAATTGACTCTCCTTTATAATCGGCTGCCTGCTGTTGTACCTCCGGGATATAGTAAGTAGAACCTTTAGCTACTGAATTAAAGAACCTGTCAGCATATTGTAATCCGTTTAGACCATCAAAGACCGGTGAGTAAATCCCTACCAGCGCCAGGATGAACGATACGCTTAAAACTATTCCCATCATAAAACTTTTGCGATCAGCTATCATAATTCAGTCTCCCCCCTTAACTTGGGCAGATTTCTTAAAAATGTGCTGATAACCCACACTGCAAACATCCCAACTATTAAGAAGAAGAGCCAGTTTCCTATCGCAGTCAGCGCCTTGCCCAACCCCGGACTAATGCTGATTACGCCCATACTGGATAACTTAGCTGGTAATACAAATAAGCGGTTAATGAAACCTGCAAGAATCGCTACGGCATAAAATCCTCTGATATAGACTCCCTTAACAACTTTGGTTGTCAGTGCGCCCACCTGGATGCCCAGCAGTGAACCCAGAAGCATACCAATGGCCAGAGTATAGAATATATAACCGTAAATAGCATACTGGGAAATGGAAGCGTAGCCTGCCGTCAAAATAATTTGGAAAATATCAGTACCTACCGCAGTGAATGAGGATACGCCCAGACCGTAAACGAACATGGGGAAAGTTAAGAACCCTCCGCCGACACCCATGATGGCAGCAACAAAACCCACAATACTTCCACATCCTGCAACAAATATAGCCGGTATTTTACGACCACCCTCAACAACATTTTCGTCAAATTTAATGCTAGGTGGAATATTTACAGCCTGCAACTTACCGGGAAGCCCGGGTAATCTGCCTCCGGCAACAGCCGTTGCTGCCGTCTCTGCTTCTGCCGCCGGGTCTATCATTTTATCCTTCTTCCGTTCCTTAAGAAAATCATTAAGGGCATAGGAACCGAGAAACCCGAGTAAAACAACGTATACAATACTAATAAAAATATCACTTAAAACCGGGTTGCTCTCATATAATGCCCTGTTTAAAACGCCCCCACCGGAAACACCAATAAGTGAGCCAACAACAAAGGCAATAGCTAATCCCACCGAAACATTACCCATTTTCTTATGCACAGTAGTACCCATTATCGCCTTGGCAAAAATATGGAACAAGTCGGTGCCCACTGCCAATATACCTCTGATTCCCGCGCTCATCAGGGCAGGTGTAATAATAAACCCTCCCCCGGCTCCAATACATCCGGTAATCAACCCTGCACACAGTCCTATGGCAATGGAGACAAAAAATATAGTGGGATCGTAAAATGCGGGACCGTACGCATGTTTACCCCCCAAAAGCTCCGGCAGGCCAGCCGCATAGCTATAAACCGGAACTGCAATTACTGGAAGCGCCATGATTAGTAATATCAGCAGTTTCCTACGATTCTTAAGGATGCTGAGAGATGTTTCGTAATCCCAACGGGCGTGTGCAACAGATGCTTCCATAAACATCTCGTATAGCTTTCGCACTGGAATCCTCCTCCTTCTTCGGTTCAATTAACTAATTTATTCATTTTTTCTTATTTGTTAGTCATTAACGGAGTATACAAACTCTGTAAGGTCTCACCCCCCTTAGACATAGTTAACCGGTGTCACCCTTTGAGCCGAATTTATGGGATCCACTTACGGAAACCCGTCTCCAAGGGATGCACACCGGTTTTATGTACATCGGCCTATTAGATAATCAATTCGGCTCAATAAATATTCATTTGTCTTAAAAAGTAACGCAAAAAGGCCGACATCTCTCCCGCGGGAGTAGATGTCGGCCTATCGTTGTTCGATTCAGCCTGCAAAGCTACTGAGTTTCTAAGGTATTAAGTTAATTGTAAGTTACTAAAAGTGCGTGATTTTGTCAACAATTATTTTTTATACTATTTAATAGTGATGTGAGCAGTTCATTTTACTTTGCTAATGGGAGACTACCGTGATTGACGTTAAATTCTGAAGCAGGACATTCATATAACTCGTTAAACAAGTCGCCGGCACCAATCATTCCAACCATTTTCCCCCGGTCAGTTACCAAAACTGAAGACATTTTACTTTCAATCAGTGTGTAAGCCACTTTGGCCAGTGTATCATCGATATCCACAAATACCGGCGACCGCATAGCATCTTTCACATTGAGATCAGCAATGGTGCGCCATTGATCCAAAAGCAGACCTTCCCAGAATATTTCCACTTTGATTTCGCCCTTAGTATAAGGCGGCAGCAGTACATTTAGTAAATCATTCCAACACAGCACGCCAATTATATTATCCCGTTCTTTTACTACTATAGTAGGATTGTAACCGGCTTTCAACGCGGGTAGTGCAGCAGCCACCACTTCTTTGACAGTACTTTCATGGCCCATCTCAACCATTTGTGAAAAGCCCATTATATCTCGTACACGCTTTTCCTTTGCCATTCGGATCATACCTCCTTTAACAACCGTAACCAACCTTTGGAAAAATAAGCAAGCCCCCCAATATTACCCTTATCCCTCCTTTCTTCCATTGGTCCCAAAGACACTTTTGGCAAATAAAAAAGGCCGCTATTTCCTCGCACGTAACACACGTCGAAGATAATAACGGCCTATCGTTTTTCGATTCAGCCTATTTGTCCAGGTATTGTATTTGAATTCACAATAATACCTGTATAATTCAACCAATATTGTTTTTTTAGTTGCTTTAATCTAGCAAACCCCGGTAATAAAGTCAATAGTTTTTTTATTTTTTTATTCACTAACCCCATTTATGATTACCCGAAATATGCTTCGTAAAAAAACAGTAGTATAAGCACAATAGTCACACAGAGAACTACTCGCCTCAACCTTTTAATAAATGGGTGTTCCTCCTTCCCTTTGCGCGTGCGTTGTCTCACCATGCACCCTCCCTTCATCTACTGGAAAACCAGTCTAGTATTTTGTTCACCGGCCCGGACCCCCTCGTAATAAAGTCTATTTCAACAATTTGAAACTTATTATTGATGTTGTCCACTCTTAATAACAGTTTATCGATTTGGGGATTGCCGGGTAATTCAATCCTGGCCACCGGCTGGCCACGGTCATTGAGGTACATTTTGGAAATTGAGGCGCCGGCAAAATAACCATTTTTAGCATAAGATTCAAGCTTACTAAAGCTTTTAAACCCATTACTGCGACAGTCCTTCTCATCTACTAATTGCTGTGCCCTTTCCAACTTCCCCTCCTGCATTAATAACAACCACAAATTTACAGTTTGCTTTTCTTTGTACGTATCAAACCAATCTATTTTGGCCTTGTATCCGGCCATAAGGACAATAAATACCACCAGCAAACATATCACTGCTTTACGTATCAGTTCAGCCCCCCCCCACCGTCCCGAAGGTTCCGGTTGACAAAAAATGGCCGCTACTTCCCTGCATGATATCAAACACGCAGAAGAAACAGCGGCCTATCATTGTTTGATTCGGCGCCGATCATATTGGATCTCTTTTCATATCAAAGGTAGCAAAGCGGTGCAATAATGTCAACATATTTTCCACCTGCTATCATGGATGATTTTGCGCCTGTTAAGCACAGCGGCCCAGCAAATAACCCCCATGGCCCAGCACACTGAAATTATACTGACAAAGGAGTTTAAGTAAGGTAAACTACCCACTAGCACCACTACACCGTAACCCAGTAAAAACCACGTAAAAGGTTTAAACCTACTTTCCCATCCGAAACGCTTGGCAAACAAACTCCCCAAAGATTGGCCGGCAATAATTTTACCCAAATATAACGTACTAACATAAAAACCTGAAATTATTAAGGCCATAGGGATCCCCAGCAAGGTAAATAAGAGTGCGAGAACCAAAACAGGGGTAACCAAAAATATGGTTGTTCCCCATAGCACTGCAGCCAGAGGCTTGTTTAGTGCCGGTGAGATCAAAGTACTCCAAAAACCCGGAAAGATGAAGTTAAAAGAATACCAAACCAGGACTCCTGCCAAAAACCAAAGCAAGGTCATGAACAGTGAGCCACCTTCAGCCTCTTTACGCTCCCAGTGGAGTTTACCTGATAAGGCAGCTCCGGGTGACACGTCGGCGCTGTTTGCACCGGTATACCGAACCGGCCCGTTAATCTTGGCTTTCTGCTCAATTGCCAGGCTTCCAACCTTATATAAAGTGACCCCTCCGCCAAGATTACCCCCTAACTTGATATTTGAGCCCCACCCGCATACTTTGTTTTGTACCGAGCCATTTACTTCTCCCTGCATAGTGACTAACAGCATACTTTTATTAATTATTCCACTGGGAGTCAGAACCAATTGCCTGCCAACATAGCTTACATTGCCGTCAACCTGCCCGTTTATATTTGCCGTTGCACTCAAACTTCTCACGTCACCGTTAACAATCCCGTTCACTTTAAGAGTAGCGCTAACCACCAGCAGGTCACCGTTAACAGTGCCATTAACAACCACATTGGTACCAACTGCATACAAATCACCTTTTATCTTTCCGTCAATGATTATTTCTTTCCCGGCAGCAAAAAAGGGACCTTCATGAGATTCGCCCGCCGGGATGGTAATGTCATATTTGGTTAATTGTGCCTCTGCATGACACGGCTGGGCATGCAAAAGAGTTGCTGCCAATAACACTACCAACCAGATAATTTTCCAAACATCATTTATACCGGCTTTGAGCAACATCCTACCCCCCCCCTTTAATTATATGTAGTGTAGTTAGATCAGAAATAGGCAATAATGTCAACCCTTTGGGAAGAAAAATAAAGGCCCCTTGATGGGGCCTTTATTTTGAGTGCTTAAGAAGGCCAGGGCAGGAAATTCCAGTATCCGAAGAATGCTACCCCCCACAGAACTGCCAGTGAGATAATAATGGCCGGGAAGCCGTAGACTATAAAGTCCGTAACGGACAACAGCGGGTCCCCTGTTTCAGGATCTCTGGCCATACTATAAGCAATAGCATTATTTACGGTACCGACCACCATGGCATGGGCATAGGAGGAACTGAAGGCGCAGGCCAAACCCACTTTCCAGAGGTGAACCCCGGCCATAGCCGCCATGGGCAGAACCACCGGTCCAATTGCTCCCACAGCTGCCCCGTCACTCATGAAGTTAGTAATAAGTGTGGTGAATAAGCTCACCGCAATTACAATGGCACCTCCCTCGGTGATAGCCTGGGGCAGCAGATCCAGGAAGGAGCGGGCCACCCACAGCGCGCCACCGGTACTTTTCAGCGCCACTCCCATGGCGCATGCCCCGGCATAGAGCAGCACCACATCAATGGGCACCCTGTTTTGCATTTCCTTCCACGTCATGATCCGGGAAAGAAGCATCAGCAAGCACACTATTGCTGTAGTTCCACCCAGCCCATAAGAGTCACTGAAAAACACCCACAGCACCACAAGCAGTCCAAAAAGTACGGCCATACGTAATTCCTTACCACGCATGGGACCAATTCCTTCTACATTTTCCTTCATGATTTCGGAAATGTTAATATTTATAGGGATTTTGCGCCGTACTATAAAAAAGAGGTACGCACCCATGGCCAATGCCAGAATAGGTACAATGGGCAGACCGTACATCATCCATTGCCCGAAACTGATGGGCATGTTATAACCGCTGAAATAGCCTACCATTATCGCAGAACGTCCGCCCACGGCGGGAGAACCTGAACCGCCTACATTAGCGGCAAAACATATACCCAGGAAAAGCAGGACAGCCAGATGCTTACTGTGTTTGACGTCCATTTTTTTGCACCCTGCCTTATACACCAGCAGCAGAACCGGGCATAATAAGGCTACCAACGCGTGCTCCGAGAAAAAACCGGCTGCTATCGCCAGCGTTACAAAAAATACTGAAACGAATCCTCCCAGACCCTTTATGCGCCCTAAGAGAAGGTAACCAATCCGCCGGTCCAGGCCCGTCAACGATACGCCCCCGGCCACCGCCAGCACACCGGCAATGAACCATACTGCATCTTTCAAGTACGCTTTACCTATATCGTTAATTGGCAATATGGTGAACAAATACAGAATGACACCTACCAGAATATTGGTGGCTCCCAGGGGAATAGCTTCAGTTCCCCAGCAAAGTGCAGCTGTAAAAAGCAGGGCCACACATACCTTTGCCTGTTGCGCCACTTCCGTTGCGGTAAGGCTTGAACCCATTAACTTGTTATAAGAATCCACGAATGTGTGAGTTCCTGATTTGAGCGATGCTCCCAACGGATCCTGCTCCGTCATTAAAGAAAGCATGCTACCCGGTACCGGCATCAACACCATTGTAGTAAAGAAAATGAATAATGCCAGAATTAGAAGCGGCCGCTGCCCGGGTACACCTACCCACCAGGACCATTTGGATAGTTCACTGAGACCTGATCCTGCTGACAATTCCGGCACAGCAGTTGTGTTTTGTAAATCACTCATGTGGACACCCCCTATAATAATACTTTCTTTCCTTATCAATTGTAGAATGAGTCCTTTCTATAACTAGGCCTTCCATATCACCCCCTTTTTATAAAAATTTAAAGCCGTCACCCCTGAAGTAGGACGACGGCTTATCGTTAATCGATTTAGCCCTAAAGGTTATGAAGTTTAGAAGCCAATGCAGCGGCGGTGAGCAGACTTATTGAGCCCGCCAAACTCTCGTTCTTTCCTTTTGCCCGGAATTTCTTTTCTTCTGCTTATTTTGCTCAGCCTTTTCCAAGCGGTGCGTGCGTATTGCCTCGTAGATCAATACCGGCTGCCCTTCACTTACACGCAACCTCACCTCCCCCCATCCAACCTGTCGCAAAAATTTTATCAGTTTTTCCTCCTGAGGTGTCATATCCGCGAGATGCACTGAAATTCCCCCTCTATAAAAGTTTTTAAGTATTAATAAATGCACCTAAACCATAAGCCGATACCTAAATATAGGTACCGGCTTATCTTTAATCGATTCAGCCTAATTATTTATTTTTAAAAAAAACAGCCGACACACCTCAGCCCGGAACCTTCCCCGCATGTCAGGTATTACGGTATAGTATGCCGGCCAAGTTTAACCTTAAGACTTTGCTTGGCCCCGGCTTTCTTTGTCAAAGTCATCTTGCTCCGAGGGGTAATCTTCCAGTGCCCGTGAGTTAATAGCTTCGTAAATAACTACCGGCTGGCCATTTTCTATTCTAATTTTAACTTCTCCTGATCTAAGTTGCCGGAGGAACGCCAACAGCTGTTTTTCCCTGTTACTCAAATCTATAGTTGACATGTCTCTTCTCTCCTTTGCTCTAGTTTAAAACACAATAGGCCGCCATTGCTTTCAACCTCGAAGCAATAGCGGCCTATCGTTGTTCGATTCAGCCATACATTTTTAGTCTTATTAGTGATTGACTTCACAATTATTTGTCATCTATAAATTAGCAAACCTCTGCAATCATGTCAATAGTTTTTTTGCTTTTTATTTAACCAACAGCACAGGACATGTGGACAGCTGGAGCACCTTATGGCTGACACTACCCAGGAATACTTCCTTCAGAGAACTCAAACCACGGGTACCCATTATAATCATGTCAACACCATTTTTACCGGCGTAGTGGGTAATTTCTTCGGCGGGATTACCAAAAGTATAGTCACATTGCACATTTAGCCCTTTTTGGTTAAAATAAGCAGCCGCTTTTTTAAAATTGGCCTCACGCACTTCGGCAAATACCTCCTGAATGTGTCTTACACTTTCTCCGATGTCAGAGGACACCCAGTACAAATCCCTAACCATGAATTGTTGTGGCAACCTATCCACAGAAAAAACCACTACTTTAACTTCCGGTTTTAAGGCAATGAACTCCGCAGCAAATTTAACCGCACGCATGGAATACTCCGAGCCATCTATGGGGATTAGAATTTTATTCATTATCCCTTTCGCACCTCCCAAAGTTTTAATCTTTCATTACTGTCTATTAAAAAAAAGGCTGTTATACCGATTAATTGCTTGATAAATTAAACAGTATAACAGCCTTTCGTTGTTCGATTCGGCTAATTAATATTTTCACCAAAGGTGTTTTCCGCTATTTCCTCCAGTGGTTTTACAACCCGGTCTTTTGAATTTTTTTTGTTGCCATTGGATTTTTCCTCCAAGCGGACTGTCCTAATCGCTTCGTAAATTACCACCGGCTGCCCATTTTCAACTCTAATCCTCACCTCACCCCAACCCATTTGACGCAGGAAAAGTATTAATTTTTTTTCCCGGTTAGTTATATTGGAAATTCCCTTTACATCCAAAAACTTCACCTCTTTCCCGTGGTTATGCTGCCGCAGTGATTTTAAGCAATTAAATACTTGGGCGTGTGATTGTTTTTACGTTCACAAAGGTATCTCCTCTAAACTAAATTCTTTATCCACGGAATATTTGATAAATTAAACCTAGCAAATGAACGTAATGGTGTCAAGTAAATTATTAAGACCTCGCTGAATCCAGAATATTTAAAACATTACAAACTTCCGTCAATCTTGCAGCTCTAACTCATTAATCATTTTTTTCACTGTTGCTCTAAGAGCTGCCATACGAAACGGCTTAATGATATAGCCGGTTGCATCTTCCGACAGTGCCTCGTGGGCCACATCCATGCTTCCGTGTCCTGTGATCAATACCACGGGCACTTCAGGATCGACATGCCTTAACTCTTTAATTACTTCTATCCCGTCCATATCCGGCATTTTCAGATCTACTAAAACTACTGAAATTTTTTCGCTTGAGAATATCTTCAGACCTTCTTGGCCTCCGTTGGCAGTAATAGCCGTGAAGCCTTCCATCTCCATGGCCTTGGCAACAGCCCAACACATTTCAGGCTCGTCATCAATAATCAAAATATTAGGCTTCATGCTTTATTTCTCCTTTCATTAAAAATGGTAGGCATACCGTCATTTCTGTCCCTTTACCGGGGGTACTGCGAGCAATAATCCGCCCTCCGTGAATTCTGACCACCTGATTACTTATGGACAGGCCCAAGCCGCTTCCACCATCTTTAGTGGTGTAAAATGGTTCAAATATATGCTCTAAATCGTTTTCAGGGATTCCTTTACCCGTATCATTTACAGTAGCAAACACTTCTTCTCCGGTACTGCCGGAAGTAATGATTATAGACCCACCGGAAGGCATGGCCTGAATTGCATTTATAATGAGGTTTAAAAAGACCTGCTGCAATTTTTCTGCACTGCCGACTACATGGGGAAGGCTTTGCTCCAAATGAGTAGATATATCCACATTACTCTTTTGCAATAATGGTTGTGCGAAATCCATAACATTAAGCAGCAATTCATTTAAGTCCAGTTTTTCCAGCATACCGTCATCAGGCCGCCCGAAATCTAATAATCCATTTACAGTCTTACTTTGACGGTCCACCTGCTTTTTGATACGTTCTGCATAATCCTTGATGCCGTCACAGTTTTGTAAATCTTCTTCCATCACCTCTACCGTAGCCATTAATACTCCCAGCGGATTGCGTAGTTCATGTGCTATTCCAGTCACCAGCCTACCCAGCGCAGCCAGGAAATCATTTTGCCTGAGTTTTTCTTTTAATTGTTCTCTTTCAGCTAAGCCCTCACCCATATTATTAATAGCCGTGGTTATTTGGCCCATCTCCCCCGGAAGGGGCTCCAACCGAAAATCTATGTCCGCTTCCAGGCTTTCTAAACCTTCCTTGATTGTATTTATATTCCGCGTAAGGTTAAGCACCACGGCTACAACACAAAATAAACTAAAACAAAAGATAACCAGAGTGGTATAACGTGTAACCATTCTAAAATTATAGCTTTTAGCGAAGATAGGATGCATCATCTGCTCCGCCCATACCACCGCCACGATTTTTCCCTTTACTCTGACCGGGCGCAAACACTCCAATATTTCATCGTCCCAGGTACGCCCTACTCTGACAATTTTCTCACCGGTAGCCAGTACGGATTGAATCCCGGCTGACACTTCTCCGGATATGCGTCTTTCTCGTTCTATTTGCTCTTGTTTAGTCAGTTTTCGATATTCATGTAAAAATCCCTCTATATACATTTTTTCATTCTCTACTATATAAATGCCCAGGCGAACACCTTTATTTTCCCTGACCAAATAGCCGGCCTCTTGAGTGAATGAATTCACTAGTTGCCGCGGTGTTTCATCTTCATTGTACTCTAACCCGGATGCCATTTCATTCATTATTTCGCTTAAATATCTTTCTCGATTTTCTAGTACCACCTCGTCGCTTTTACTAGCAAAAAAGAGGTCGTATAACATTACCAGCACCGGTACTATTAAAATGAATGTTAAAAGTAACAATATTTGAAACCGTAACCCTCTTCTGCCTAGGATTATCATTATAAATTTCTCCCTTTAAGTAATTGCGAAAGCACTCACAATCACTTACTATGATGAAATTTTACGCCAGATCAGAAGGTCTATTAGTACTGAATCTGGCGATTTATTATTTCAATAAAGGAGCCAATTACTTAACCAGAAGTACTGGGCAAGGAGATAGGTGAAGCACCTTATTACTGACACTGCCCAAAACTATTTCACCAATATTGCTCTTTCCACTGGTCCCCATTACTATCAAATTAATATTATTTCTGCCAGCATAATCACAGATTTTTTCGGCAGGATTACCGGTATCGCTATCACACTCAACTTTTATACCCACTTCTTTAAAGATCGATGCTGTCTCATCTAATATTCTGTTGCGCTCTTCGGCAAACATATCTTCAATGTGCTTACCCTGATCACCTTTGTCGCCGGCTACCCAATAAAGGTGCCGTTCAACAAACCTATTGGGGACGCTATCTATACTAATAACTCTCACATCTGAATTATCATTTGCTTTAGCTAATTCGGCTGCCTTCTTTGCCGCTCTCAGCGATTGTTCGGAACCGTCAGTTGGAACTAGAATGCGGTCGGTAATCAATAAAATTCCCCCTTTAGTCTCTTGCCTTGTGGTTTACCAAATTCAAGTTAATAATAACTTATTTTTGTTCTATGGTAAATACCTTAGAATACAAGAAAACTTGAGGAATTTACATTGATCCTGCACTTGCCATAATACTTGCCTGCTTTTCACCTTTTATGGTATTCAATTCACGGAACAACCCTTTTACAGAGACAGCACCCACTATGCGGTTTAAATCTGCTACTAACACCACGCTAGCATTATGTTTAGTCATTTTGTGACTAGCTTTCATCAAGGTATCATTCGCATCTACTATCACCGGCGTTTTCATAACATCTGTTACTGCTCGGCAAGCTATCTTATGCCATTGTTCGGTTAAGAGACCTTCCCAAAATATCTCCATCTTCATACGTCCCTTAGTGTAGCGAGGCTGAAGAGCACTCAAGATATCGGAGCTACTTACTGTCCCTAATATCAAATCGCCTTCCCGGACCAAAACCGTAGGGTTACACTTGCCTTTTCCCTCAGCCTCAGAAATAATGTTCAAGACTGTACGCAACTGGCTATCCGGTTGCACTTCTGCCGCCGGCAGAGATTCCATTATATCCTCCACTCTTTTTTCCCACGACATACATAATCCCTCCTAGGATTCCAGTTAGATGTTTTGCTGCCCGTTTCTCAACAATTCCTCATATATAACCGGGACCTCTAGGACACCAATTACATTAGGACCGTCTAAGACAGCCAGCGCGGGCATTTTTGTTTTATTAAAACAGTAAACAGCCCTCATCAAACAGCCATCAGCGTGCACACCTACCATTTTTACAGGCACAAAGATATCGCTTACCTTTTTGGAATTAAGTTTTTTGACCTGTTCCGTCCAAAGCCCACTCCAGAATACGGGCACCGACCACTGGTTAACGTTAAACGCCTTGGGCTCCAAAGCTTCCAGCATACTCCTCATGGTCAAAAGGCCTACCACCTTGTCATCACTACTGACAACTGCTGAATTACAACTCCGGCAATCTTGACGGAAATTATAAAGCAAGTGAATGGTATCACCCATATCATCACCAAGGTCTACCCATGGAACCTTTTCCAACGGCGTCATTAAATCCCGCACTTTTTTTCCATAACCATCACCCTTCATATTAGATGACGTCATACGCCCCACAAGCAGAGAAATGAAATTATACAATACACCTACTGTCGTTTAATGTACTATATGTCGCAACTTTCGTGCCAATCAACAAATGCACATACTATCTGGGCTGCAGGGTAACACTCGCTATGCAGCTGTTTGGTTTCCCACAATTCACTTAAACTAACTGTATTAAAAGGTGCATTTAATTGAATTTTCCCAATTTTGAGGCATTGATAGGAAGGTGAATACATTGATGACACTATGGCATTGTATGTCCACAATGTAGACGTATAATTCTGTCTAAAAAATAAAAAAAGTGATAGTTATACACACTATCACTTTGCCAAATGATTGGTACTCCACAATTGCCGTACTACGGCACGCCAATTGTCACAATTTTTTGCTTTGTGGCATAGATGTTGCAACTTCTACAATTAAGATATCAATTTTCTAGTAAATAATATTTAAATACGCCCGGCGGGTAAAAACCACCGGGCGTAATCATAACATCAAAATCAACCGTGTTTAGTTGCCTGTTCCAACAGACTTATTTTCTACCTGCTTGGCAAAGGAAGGATTAAACTTTAAATTTTCATGATATTTTTTCTTAACATTAGTTAGAACAATAGTTACCGGCCTAAAGGCTAGGTGAGACCACTTTGCGAAAGGTACTTCGAAAACAAGCATTGGAACCGCAACCATTAAGTGAAGAACGTAAATCACATAGGTGGCAAGAGGTAGGCCATCAACACCAATGGAACGGAATGCATTAATAAGAATGCCTGTAAAGGCTGTTAACCATAAGAGAATGAGAAAACACCAGTCCGTTGAGTGAGTATGCTTGTATGCCGGCCTGTTTTTGCGTAGTCTGCCTATCATGGCATAAGTCGTTCCGTAGAGAAGTCCAAAGGTAGCGTAATAGCCAATTAGATTATATGGATGTATGATGGATCGCACTTCATCCGTTTGGAAGGCAGGTAAGAGGCCGCCCAACCCACTGAGAAGTACTACTACCATAAAAAATACCGAACAGTATGAAGTCATAATCAAAAGATGAATGAACCACTGCCTCTGATCATGACACTTGGAGAACCTTTTTTGAGTAATAAAATGAACAATTAATTCCTTAACTTCACCCAAGTACATACTCAGTGGCACTTTACCTATTAGGTCTCCCATTTGGAACTTTGCCATTCTATATACATTGCTGAGTAAGAGTGCCGACAAAATTGCTGCCATTGCTAAATCTAGATATTCAATAACATGTGCATCGACAAACGTACTTAGTCTTGCCTTTTCCATGTCCGGGCTGTCACCGGCAAATAGTAAAAACCCCAGTCCTATCAACAGGGCGAATCCAACAATAGAAAATATTTCGAACTTCTCGGATGTGTAGAAACGCTTAGAAAAACCGGTCCAGTCATACTGGGCAGTGAGATATCTTCTCAAGCCCATCATTGTTTCACCTGGTTCGGCACCTCTGGGGCAAAAGTCGGAGCATTCACCGCAATAGTAGCAGAGCCAAGGTTCCGGGCTTGCAATAAGTTTATCCCTTAAGCCCATTTGGGTAAGCCTAATCATCTTTCGTGGAAATGATTCTTCAGTGGTGGCCAGGGGACATACTGCAGAGCAAAGGCCACATTGCATACATTTGTCGGAGTCCTTAATCCCATATTCTTTAACCTCTTTTTTAAGGTTGGGATCTAACCGTGTAGCCATCTTCTGCCTCCTTTCAAAACCATCATTCTGACACAAGTTCAATTGTTCCAACGATCCTTATAATTCACTAATCAAGTGGAGGCTTTCCATTTTATTTTTCTCCAACACAATTTAATATACTATTACTGTTTTGAAGCTCAAGACGGCTCTAAGAAAGCCGTCTCTTTTTTTGTTTTATAGAGAGGTGATGGGCATCATTTTACACTGCCCACCATCTCTCATTTACTAAATTGCAATACTTCCTAGGCAAAATCTTTCATGGGGTTGGGACCAAGATCATCCAACTCTTCAGCAAAGTCATCCAACATCTTTGGAATCTTATCGTAATCCATGATTGTGACTTGGGTCATACGTACACGCTCTGACTCTAGGCCCAACCTGTCCAAAGTTTCCGATACTTTACTCAAACGATATTCGGCAAGCTCACTGCCCTTCATGAAGTGGCATTGATAATCATCACCGTGCTTACATCCCAGCAGGAACACACCGTCAAAACCACCGGACATAGCATCGTTTACCCAAATAAGGTTTAATGATCCGAGACACCTGAGCGGGATAATCCTTACCCAAGCATTGTAATTTAGCCTGTTGATTCCCACCATATCAAGGGCCGGAATGGCATCATTCTCACAGGCAAAAATTAGAATCCTCGGCTTCTCCTCGTCTTCCTCGGGCATCTCGATAGACTTAAGCATATTTCCTACCATGGGAATATTGTAGTCCTTAAAGGAAATAATTCTTTCCGGACAAGCACCCATGCAGGTGCCACACCTTCTGCACCTGGTAGGATTGGGAAGCGGGTTGGCCTTCTCGTCTTCATTAATTGCTCCGAAAGGACATTCTTCGGTGCAACGTTTACATTGAGTACAACGGTTCATATAAAACTCGGGATAAGACATATCCCCGGATCTGGGGTGTACAGCCTTACCTTCAGACGTTGCTTCCGCACACTGAATAGCTTTTAGTGCTGCACCGGTAGCGTCTTCTATGGTAGTAACCAGATCCATCGGCGCCCTTACACTACCGGCAGCATAGATACCGGTTCTGCGTGTTTCATAAGGGAAGCAAATATAATGTGAATCCGGGAAACCGTACTTCAATATGGGCAGTTCCGGGCCCTGCCTATATTCAAGGTTCAAAAGATCAGCCTCAATGACGGGAGGCTGCGTGGGCTGCTCTTCCTCGGCATTCCCATCTTCGTCTTCTTTAGGCTCTTCAACTACCTCACCCAGCGCAGTCGTCGGAACCATGCCGTTAGCCAATACAATCAAATCAAACTCATCGGCCTCGGTCTTTTCACCCATGAGCACATCGTCCAGCGTAACCGCTAGCTTTCCGTCACTTTCTGCTACATCATCTATCTGATCGTATTTAACAAAAATTACACCGTTTTCCTGTGCACTCTTGTAAAAGTGCTCATACTGACCAGTGGAACGAATGTCTTTATAAAAGACATAAGCAACACCTTCAGGATTTATTTCTTTAAAGACCATGGACTGCTTCAAGGACTCAACACAACATGCGGCAGAACAGTATGCTAGGTGCTCCTCATCCCTGGATCCGGCACACTGAATAAAACCAATCTTCTCCACACCTTTGAGCTGACCGTTGGCAGCCAATTCTTCAAACATGGCCTGCGTAATAACCTTGTCTGACTTCCCGTAACCAAGGTACCCCAAATTATCGGGTTCATAGGGCTTGGCACCGGTGGCCAAAACAATTGATCCCACTCTTTCATTAATCTCACTGCCACCCTGGTGAATTGTAACATCAAACAACCCGGGGCCGTTAGCAGTATTCTTAACTTGGGAACCAGTATATACGGTAATATTAGTATTTTCTTCTACTTGCTTAACTAATTCGGGAATAAAATTATCTTGAAGTTCATTAAATGATCCCTTGATTGGGGCCATTTTGTATAAATTAGCAGCCCATCCACCTAATGAGTCAGCCTTTTCAACTAAAATAGTTTTGTAACCGGCATTTGCTGATTCCAGGGCAGCTGTCATACCACTTAGACCGCCACCGACAACCAATATAGTCTTAACCAGCTCCTCACCTTCAGGTGCATACGGCTCGGGACTCTCCATCCGGGTAACTTTAGCCATACCCATACGGATATAATCTTCCGCCATCATCTGGGTATCCTCTTCCCCGGCAGGCTGTGTCCAAATTACCTGCTCCCGCAGGTTTACCCTTTCAACAAGAACATCCTTACCAAAGTTAAATACATCGTAATTAACCCTGGAGGAACATCCGGCAATAATAACAGCATTAATTTCGCCGGACTCTATATCTTGTTTAATTAATTGAACACCCTCTTCACCGCATAAGAACTCATGGTTCTTACAGCATGCAGGTGAATCTTCCTGACCTGCTTTAGCAAGTGCTTCAATGTCCAAAGCTTCAGCAATTCCACAACCGGTGCAAATATAAAATCCAACTTTTTTATCCATTTTTCTGCCCCCTCACCGTGGATTGAATAGCTTTTAGTGTCGCAGCCGTGGCGTCCTGAACACATGCAGCTACGTCCATGGGACGCTTTACGCAACCGGCAGCATATATTCCGGGTACTTGAGGATCAGAGGCAACAAATCCGTCTTGATCATAAGATACATCAGCTGGAATCTTGCAGTCCCTGGTGGTGGGGGCCATACCAGTAGCAAGAACAACCAAGTCATATTTCTCGTCTGTAATCTTACCTGCCGCTTGGTCTTCAGCATGGACAACTAATTGTTTTGTCTGGGGGTCTTCCTTAATATCCCCGGCCTTACCTTTAATAAGATTCAAACCAGTTTCTGCCTGTACTTTTGTATAGAAGTCTTCAAACTTACCACGGGCCCTGATATCAATAAAGTACACGGATATTTTAGCATCGGGATACTGCTCTCGCACATAAGTAGCCTGCTTCAACGAAGCAAGGCAACACACCGATGAGCAGCAGTTCAAATGATTTTCATCTCTCGAACCGGCACACTGGATAAAGGCAATGCTATTAACTTCTTTACCATCGGAAGGACGAACGATTTTACCCTCAGTAGGACCGTTGGCAGAAGCCATCCGTTCCATGATAACGTTAGTAATGACGTTTTCAGACTGTCCAAACCCATAATAGCTGATTTTCTTAGCATCATAAGGATCCCAGCCTGCAGCCCATACAACTGCACCTACATTAAACGTGGTATTTTTGGCTTCCATATTTAAATCAATAGCACCATATGGGCAAGCCTCCACGCATTTTCCACATTCACTTCCCTGACAGGCGTCACAGTCGATGACATACCTCATAGGAAAAGCGAACTGGTGCGGCAAGTAAATAGCTTTGGTTTTATTTAAACCGTAATTAAAGGCATTGTCCCGCTCTGCAGGGCACACCTCAACACATTTATTGCATCCGGTACATTTTTCATTAACATACCTGGGATTGGTTTTAACCGTTACGTCAAAGTTTCCTGCTTCCCCGGCTATATTCTCTACTACCGAATCGGTAATGAATCTAATTTTAGGATTATTTTTAATCCTTTGGAAGTTTATCTCCAAACCACAGTTGGGAGGACAAAGCTTGGGGAAATACTGGTTTAATTGTGCCACTCTACCGCCTAAGTAGGGACTTTTTTCAACTAAAAAGACTTCATAGCCTACTTCAGCGGCCTCTACAGCAGCAGTTAGCCCACTAATTCCCCCACCAACAACCAATATACTCTTATTTGCCAATTCTATCACCCACATTTCAATGTCTTTGAATGTTGCTGTTAACCGGGAAGGTTCTCTCAAAGGCTAACTCAAATTCCGTAAATTCTACGTAAAATTGAGACAGATTAACATATCCATCGAAAAATCAAAAAGCCCAGGCTGCCAAAGCAGGACCTGGATTTAACAGCTCAGCATTACAAAGTTTTCATCCAGCTCCCACAAAAATTTACAACCATTGCCTGCAGCTAACTCAGGTTAAATACGGGCCCGTGGCCAAACGGCCACGGGCCCTATTTCGCTGTATAAAAACTAACTACTTCAGAAGGTCGATAACCGGCCTCTCAATGATTTCCCACTCATTGCTGCTAGGATCCCACTTGATGTTGACGAACTTCTTCCAGTTATCTTCATCGATGGTGGGGTAGTCAGCCCTGAAATAATAACCGGGCCATCTGGTTTCCTTACGTGCCATGATGGTACGGGTATGGGATTCAGCCTGCCACATTCTGTGGATGTTCTCCCAACACCTCATGAGCTCGTGCAGGTTACGTGCGCCCAACTTCTCAGAGTCTTCTTTCATCATTTCCAGAAGCTCCATAGCTCTGTTTAACTTCGATTCGTTGGTAGTGAAGTTAGAGGATACACCGCCTACGTATTCGTCCATGCACTTCTGGATCCGGAACATGAACATCTTCGGCAGAATGTAATTAGGGTTAATTTCAGGGTCAGTAGTGAAGTCTTTGTGCTCTTCGAAGAGATTCATGGGCCTAAAGGTAAGCTCTTTGAGCTCTTCTACTTTGGCAGCATCAACATTAGGCTGATCGTTATTCTCAACAATGAAGCGAATTGCGGCCTTAGCAGCAATACGACCTTCAGTGCAGGAACCGGAGGAGAACTTGTGAGCAGATGCACCGGAGGCATCACCCACTGCAAACAGACCCTTAATGGTAGTCATGTTGGAGTAGCCCCAGTTGTACTCTGCCGGAGCAATATCTTCCGGACCGCTTACCCAAGCGCCGGTAGCACCGGAGTGTGAACCGATGAAGTAAGGTTCAGCAGCACAGATCTCGGATGACTTTTTCTCTGGCTCGGTGTTGGTGGCTGCCCACAGCAGAGCCTGTGCAATAGTCATATCCAAGAAGTCTTCCCATGCTTCACTTTCCAGTTCCTTCATCTTCTTCTTGAAGGCTTTCTGATCATCTTTATATGCATCGGCAATCTTTTGGATTGCTTCTTCAGTCCTCATATACAGAGGGCCTTTACCTTCGGATTCATCCAACATGCCGAGCCAGTTACGCAGGTTAGCGGGAATAGGCTTGACCTGACCATAGGGGCCCCACTTCTTAAGCTCATCTTTACGCTCTACCATATACTCGCCGCCGAATGCGTTGGTTGCCCTGGACTTGAAGAGCAGGAACCAAGCGCCAACCGGGCCGTATGCATCCTTAAAGCGAACAGGGATGAACCTTACTTCCTGACAGGTCATCTCAGCGCCGGCCCTCAATGTGAAGTAAGCACTGGAACCTGTGCTGAAGGGAGGATACCAGGAACGTCCAAGACCTTCACCAGTAGAGCGGGGCTTAAATACGCCAACTGCGCCGCCCATGCAGGTCATAACAGCCTTAGCCTTGAATACATAGAATTTCTCTTCACGAACGCTGAAGCCTACAGCACCGGCAACTCTGTCGCCATCCATCAGAGGCTCAATAATGAATACACGCTCGTAAATATTATCCATACCAAGGGCATTCTTTGCAGCTTCAGCAACGATAACCTTGTAGGATTCACCGTTGATCATAATCTGCCAACGACCTTCATTTACATAGTCGCCGTTTTCATCTTTCCAAATGGGAAGGCCCCACTTTTCAAACAGATGCACTGTACCGTCAACGTGACGGGCAATGTTATATACCAAGTCGTCGCGAGCAATACCCATCATGTCCTGTTTTACATAGTCTACATACTGCTCAACAGTATTTTTACCTTTACCTACACCCAGGTATTGGTTGATAGCGGACAGACCCATGGCAACAGCACCACTGCGGTCCATAGCAGCCTTGTCAACCAAGGTTACCTTTAGGCCGTTCTTCTTGGCCCAGTAGGATGCTTCAACGGCAGCACCACAAGCGGACATGCCGCCACCAACTAGCAAAAGATCAGTTGTAACTTCTACGGTTTCAACATTAATTGGCATAGAATTAACCTCCTCCGTGGTCATTATTTAGCGTTTTAACCCTCTCAAGATTTATTTCTTGGGAGTGGGAACTTCGTCTAACAAGAGTGATGCAGGCTCGGTGAACAGAGCAGGGCTCTTGAGGTCATCCTGGTCAGCGGGGAATCCGCCGTCCGGCACAGCAGAACCTTCTTCGTTGGTACGGATGGGAAACTTAAACCGCTTGATCATACCGTTACGGAACCGAATGGTCCACATAATGTTGTCAGAACCTCTCAGAGGAGTACAAGTAGCGCCCATAGGTACAAAGTCAGCATATCCGCGCAGGTCCATTGCCTGTTGCGCACAAGCCTTAGCACAGCAGAGACATTCCCAGCAGTACTCGGGGTGACGGTTGTAAGCCTTCATTTTCTCCTTGTCCAAGACCATCAGGTCGTTGGGGCAAGCATGCATGCAAGCAGTCTTATCCTGACCCTTGCAGCCATCACACTTTTCAGTCATTACAAAAGTTGGCATAATTACTAACCTCCTGTTCCCTTTTTTTAGGAATTAATAGGATTTGAGTGGCTAATTGGTGAGCATAATGGTGAACTAAAATAACATCACCAAGTTTTCCATAACCACCTCCTCCAAAAAATCTTAACATTGCACGACTGCCAATAATACTACTTTGCCTCACCTGCATATGACAGTTCTTGTGCAAAAATTCTTTAGAATTTACTTTGTTGACCAACTTTCTTTTATTTCTGTCAACTAGCTGATATTTATCCACCTTTATGTTTGGTAACATTCATTCTAAAGTCAATTCTACAATTCTCGACAAAATGAATGAATCCAGATTTTTAAAATACCATGCTTAGTTAACAGTTTGTATCCAGTTGCACAAGCTCTATTTATTCTTTCGACGTTGGTTAATCAAATCCTTCTTGTTATAAAAAATTTTGTTTAACTGGATGCCACCCGAATGGGAGCATCCAGTGTTTTTACAGCTACTTCTTGGTAGCAGGAATATCTTCGAATGCGCCTTTCTTAATTTCCACTTTTTCAGCAGTTTTATAGTAATCTTTCAGTATTTCCAGAACTTCCGGGCGGCTAAACTTGGGATTAATATCCCCACCCTCTTGCATTGTGCGGCGGAACTTAGTTCCACTAACTACTACGCGGTCTTCTGCGTCATGGGGGCATGTACGCTGACTGGCCATACTTTCGCACTTGTGGCAGTAGAATGTCCAGGCAATTTTCATGCACTTCAGTTCCAGAGCGCCATCCCAAAGCTTGTCAAATATATCTTGAGCATCAAATGCTCCATAGTAATCGCCAACACCGGCGTGGTCACGACCTACGATCAGGTAACTACATCCCCAGTTCTGGCGGAATATAGCGTGCAGCAATGCTTCCCTAGGACCACCATAACGCATTTCCATCGGGTACACACCAACAGCCATGTTCTCTTTCGGGAAATAATTTTCAGCTAAAACTTCGTAGCACTTAACGCGGGTTTCACCGGGAATATCACCAGGCTTCAAGGCACCAACAATGGCGTGGATAAAAGCACCGTCTACAGCTCCGCCTTCCAGCGCAAACTTAACCAAGTATTCATGAGAACGGTGCATAGGGTTACGAGTTTGGAAAGCAACTACATTAGACCAACCCTTTGATTCGAAAAGCTTACGAGCCTGCTCGGGATACAGGTAATAATCAGGATACTTTTCAGGATATATACCTTCATTAACTACCTTGACAGGCCCGCCTATGTTAAATTCACCTTGTGCCATTACACTGCCAACACCCGGATGTCCTTCAGCGTCCAGAGTAGTGAATACTTCACGGCACTGGGCTTCCTTGTCATACGTATAAATTTCTTCTACTTTCATGGTAGCGTAAAGCTCATCAGTTGCCCTGTCAATTAAAGCTACATCCATACCTTCTTTGAGGTTAAGGGCTTCTTTTTCTTCCTTGGTAATGGAAAGAGTGACAGGCATGGGCCACATTGTGCCATCGGTGAGTTTCATGTCAAAAACAGAACCGGTAAAATCTTTTTCCTTCATAAAACCATCCAACGGTGTAAAAGCGCCGATACCCAACATTAGGATATCTGAAGTTTCACGGGAACTCATGTACACCTTCGGCAGTCCTTCTGCCTTTTTGATTTCAGCTTCTCTTTCTCCGCCATAAAGCAACAGAGGCTTAAGCTTTCCTTCAGGACCATGTGGTTTCGGTAGTGCCATAAAAAATTCCCCTCCTGTTTTTTATTTATTATTTATTATTTGTAACTTGTGTCTCGAGGAACGAAGAGCCTCAGACCAGACTCATTCTGAATCTTCCCCGCAACACTTCCCCATTGTGAACCTTAGCACTAATTTTTACTAAACAATAAGTTATAAGTGCCAATCATGCCCACTTAAAGCATAAGCACGATTAATAACTTGCTTTACTTTAACTTATTCTACATTTTTTCTAAAACACCTTCCTGTAACAGAAAGTATTTTTTTCCTCAGCCTCTCTTGTGAACACAAGCACTTAAAGCTTCCATAAAAAACCGCATAAAACCAACATATACGGTCGTTAAACTTTATTTTCAATCAATTAGCCAACTACAACAAATATAGCATGAATTTCCCCTTCTGGCAAGTACTATTATGTACAAACACCACCATTATCGCAAAAGCCCCCTTAAAGTTATTTTAAGGAAGGCTTTTGCTTTTTATCGTGTTTCTTTTTAGACCAAACTTAAAATTTGAAGCCTTTATATTTTTCAGTATAATTACTAAGCACTTCACTACTCCCCTGCTCCATGTATTCTTTCATGACCTTCGGTCGTCTCAGCCTAGCGCCTTCCGGCAAAACAGACAAAGCAAGGTGAGTTGCCATAGGCACAAAGGTGTAATGTTCATCAATTACCTGCTGAGGCATAATCTTTGCTTCTAAATTTTCAATATTAGTAGCCATATCTTGTATCAAATCTATAGCGACTTTCTTCTTACCGCCGTTAGCAGGGCGAACCTGGTCACAGTACTGTAATTCGAATTCTACTACTTCCCGGGGAAGTTCGATGCTGTATTTCTGCCGGTATTTTTCAGCCACGGTATCTAGTTGCCGTCTGGAACCCAAGTGAGAATCTTTCTCACTTAAAAGACCAAACATCCGACAGCTTAAAGGCCTTACAGGATAAACCAAGCAGTTGTTAGATTGATCCAAAAACGGACATTTCACATTAATATCAACTAATTCGAGGAAAAAATAACGTACAACCTTTTCCATTATTTCCGGCTGTGAATCCGCAAGATTATCCCGTATATATTTAAACATATTTAAAAACTCTATCAAGTAACCCGGCGGGGGTACAGTACAGCAGGTTGCACACTGATCGCAAGTGGTCCCCGGCAAACGGCTATAAGTACTTTCCAACTCACTTAAAAGGCCTTCTTTTTCCGCGTAGCTTAATGTAGGGTATAGCTTTGATAAAGCCAGCATTAATTTCATCATTCCCTTCTTAGAATATTGCTGCACATAAAGTTTTCTAATATAGCAAATTTGCTGGTCTAATCATTATTATACATCTATTAGCTAAATCCTGCCCATTTAACCACTCTATTTCTGCAAAAAAATAAGGTTCATATAAAAACCTTATTTTAAAAGTTTATCTGATTTTTATGACTGCACCCATTTTAATGCTGCCCGCAACTATGACCATGCCCATGATTGCAGGATACAGGCTTGGATCTCAGTTGCCCCTTCGCAAACATAATGGCAATGTCTTTAATCACTCCCTGAGCTCCTGTAATAACCTTCATGCCAGTTTCCTCAAGTGCCTGCTGAGCCGGGGGACCAATGCCACCTACAATCACCACTTCCACATTCTCGTTTTTCAGGAGACCGGCCAACCCCCCATGGTTGTGTGCCAAGCTTGCTGCCGACACTGTTTTATTATCTTTAATTTGGTCACCCTCAATTTCTATCACAGCAAATTCACTGCTGGTTCCAAAATGCTGATTCACATTTTGATTATCAATGGGCATTGCAATTCTCAAATGTTACGCCTCCTTAGTATGTATGATATTAATTTTGGACATCCAATCATAATAAGTTTAACCATCACATGAACAAATGTCAATAATAAAAATTGCATTTAATATAAAGAAGCCAAGATTCTTAACTTATCCCATTATACTACAAATAAACCCGCCATTGGCGGGTTTTTAAGGGGGCACGTAAATATAGACATTTCTTATGTTTTGAAAAATTAAAGGCAACAGGCACAAACAAACATAATAGCCCCGCGCCTAACATACCTCTCCCTTCGCTTTACCCTAAGTGGGGTAAGCTTTTTGGGTAAACGTCTTTTTTGTCCGGGAGAAGTCTAATGTTGTCTGTCCTACAATCTACCGGCTTACAATCTCTACTTAATTATACGCAACCGGTAGGCTTCGGCAAACCAGCTACCTTACAGGCACCTTTTGCCGGGCCGCTGGGGAAAAGCTCGTAGATCTTCTTAAGGTTGCAGCCTGTCTCTTTACAAAGCTTCCGGATCATAGGAGCAACTTCAAACTGCTGGTAATAATCACGCAGGTAGTTAATCACTTTCCAGTGCTCATCGGTAAGCTCTTCAATACCTTCATCTTTACAAAAATATGCTGCAACATTCTCATCCCACTGCTCAGGATTTACTATAAAACCATCCTCATCAATTTCAACTTGCTGGCCGTTTATTTCTATGTTTGCCATTAAACACTTCACCTCCACCAAATTTAGCCATGCTTTACCTTAATCCCCGCTCTATTTATTCTTTGCGCCTATTGCCGAATTAAACCCCCACTACACCATTAAATCAATGTTACAATCTTCCATCTGTACATCTCATTCATAACATTGCTTAAAATCCAATGTCAATAATTAATTGTATATGGAGCTACGGGATTAGTCAAGCTACCCATAACATCCAATCCTTCTTTAAATTAGAAACATACTCTTGAACTCTTGGCAAATCTCTAATTATTATATTTTTTAATTCGCGTCATTTTCCAGCTCATACCTTACCACATGCCTCTGTTCCGCACCGGACTCACCCAAGACGTATTCAGCAATGTTTACTGAGTGATCGCCTATACGCTCCAGATTACTTAAAAGATCCAGGTATACGGCTCCTGCCTCTGCGGTACACACATTTTCGTTTAAGCGCCTTAAATGTGCTTTTCTAAAATCTTTTTCCATCTTATCTATGACAATTTCATTTTGCAGCACCTGCCTGGCCAAGCCCACATTGTTTTTTTCCATGGCATTCATGGCCTGCTGCAACGTAAGATCTGTTAGATCTACCATGGATTCCAGGTCACTGCCGGCATGATCCGAAAATTCAACTCCATGCTCTTCAGCATACCAAGCTAATTCCAGAACATTTTCAGCATGATCGCCTATTCTCTCCAGGTCAGTAACTGCCTGTTGCAATATTGAAGCCTGAATTGATTGAGCCTCATTCATCCGGTTATAGGACAACTTTACCAGATAATCAGTTATTTCTGTATCTAAAAGGTTAATCTGGGCTTCAATTGCCTTAAGCCCGGCTCCTTTATCATCCGGCTTAATACCGAAAAAGTAATCCATTGCACCATGGAAAAGACCCCTGGCCAGTCTACCCATACGTTGAATTTCATGCATGGCCTGTCCCAGGGCTACATCTGGGTTTCCCAAAACCCGTGGCTCCAAATATTTAGATTCTCTAAGCTCACCTTCCCTGCTGGGCACCAGCCTGGTTACCGCCCAGGCCAAAAAACCAACCAGCGGCAGCTGAACCAGTGTATTTATAAGATTGAATACCCCATGGGTCTGAGCAATTTGCATTCTTATATTCATGGTTGCCCATGAGCCTTCAAAACCTGGCAGGAATACATAAAGATAATCAGTTAACAGCCTTACTATTTCAGGAAAAATACCCGCAATGGTTAGTGGTAAAAAGACGGCTGTACCGCTCAGATTAAATAATAAGTGCGTCACGGCTGCCCTGCGGGCGGCAACAGAAGCTCCGATAGCAGCCAGCAGCGCTGTTATCGTGGTGCCAATATTATCTCCAAATAAAATAGGTACCGCCTGCTGATAAGTAACCAGACCTTGACTCGCTAATTCCTGCAAAACACCAATGGTGGCGCTACTACTTTGTACTACAACAGTAAAGACGGTTCCTATCGCTACCCCTATCAGCGGATTTTCCTGCACATTTGTCATCAAGTGCAAAAAATAATCCCATTCTCTTAGTGGCTTAAGCCCCGACCCCATTACTTCCATGCCGTAGAAAAGCGTTCCAAAACCAAATAAAACTTGACCAATCAACTTTGCCTTTTCCTGTTTCAAAAAAAATAGCATCACTGCCCCTACGGCCATAATTGGTAAAGCATACTCTTTTATTTCAAAACCAATTAGATAAGCAGTTAAGGTAGTTCCAATGTTGGCACCCATAATAATGCCAATGGCCTGCCTAAGGTTCAATAAACCGGCATTAACCAATCCTACAGTTAAAACTGATGTTCCACTACTACTCTGAATTAATGCTGTTACCGTGGCTCCCGTTAACACGCCACGCAGGGGAGTCTTGGTTCCTTTTTCCAGAAAGTACCGCAAGCGTTTTCCAGCGGCGGATTGCAAGCCCTCTGACATATACTTAATACCAAAAAGAAATAAGGCCAGTCCACCACAAAAGTGAAACAGGATATCCTGAACAGGTAGTTGCATGGGCCACCTCCGTATTAATAGTTCCAAAGGACATTTTAACAAAAAAAATGACAATGCAATAATATGTTTAAGTTTTCTTTACAAACTCTTAACACTTCAGTTGGTTGTTCAGGAATATTTTACCCCCCAAGAGTGACATCCTGGCTTTGATACCAGTGCAGACCCTTATAAAAATGCTCTTCACGAAAATCAGGCCAGAGGTCGTCCACAACATAAAAGTCAGAATAGATGGTTTGAACAGGTAAAAAACCACTGAGCCTGCGGCGCCCACCCCATCGAATGATAAGGTCAATGCGGGAGAGTTCTGACGATGCTAAAGAATTATGCAAATTGCCTTTAGAAAACTTTTTACTGCTGCTGTTTTGTCCCTGCAGGAAGCTCAAATCCCACTTCCACCCGTAGTTAACCAAAAAATTGACTTTGATTCTGCCACTGCCGAAAACCCGCCTTGTAGTATAGGGAACAAGTTCTTTAGGAAACGACGGAGAGGATGTGTCCCCTACTACTAACAGGGAAGCATCCCTGCCCGAGAGCATACTTACCGCATCCACACAGGCTTTACGGAAGGCAGCAGTCTGTAGTGAAGGACGTTTGGTGTTATCCTGCGTAAAACCGTAAAAGGTTAATTCACCCACACCTAATTCCAAGCAAAGTTCATATAACCTTATCCCTGGTTTGAGCCCATAGGCATATCCTTTTTCCTTGGTGAGCCCATTTATTTCAGCCCACCTCCTGTTTCCGTCAGGAATAATTCCAATGTGTTTAGGAATTCTACGCATTGCAGACAAAGTCATACTGACTCCCCCTCTACTCTGGCTTCCTAAACCATAGTCTGTCTATACACTGTTTATTAAATACAAAAATTAAGAGGTTTCTAAAAGTTTAGGAAGTTAGCAGAACGATGAGGCTTTATTTTACTGACTGTTTGCGCATACGTAACGATTTGGGAGTCATTTCCACCAGTTCGTTGTCGGCTATAAACTCCAGGCACTGTTCCAGGCTCATTTGTCGATGTGGGGACAACTTGGTTGATATTTCAGCAGTTGAACTGCGCATATTAGATAAATGTTTCTTTTTACATACATTGACGAGAAGATCCTCGGATCCGGAGTTTTCTCCGATAATCATACCCTTGTATACAGGCACACCTGCACCCACAAACAACTCGCCCCGCTCTTGCGCATTCTCAAGACCGTAAGCCGTGGTTTCCCCGTCTTCATAAGCCACCAAGGAACCCCTGGAACGTGTTAATATTTCCCCTTGCCAGGGCGCGTAGTTATGGAACGAGTGATACATGATGCCCATGCCCTTGGTGTCAGTCATAAATTCCGAGCGAAAGCCAAACAATCCCCGTGCCGGTACATGAAAATCTAAACGCGTGTGACCGTCACCCTTTTGCTGCATATTTACAAACTCGCACTTGCGTGGCCCAAGCCTTTCCATAACAATTCCTACGTACTCATCAGGGACTTCAATTAATAATTCTTCTATTGGTTCGCATAATACACCGTTGATTTCTTTTTTAATTACCTGCGGACGCGAAACCTCAAATTCATATCCTTTTCTGCGCATAGTCTCCATAAGTATTGATAAATGCAACTCCCCACGTCCGGACACCAAAAATCTATCTGGTGAGTCAGATGTCTTTACCCGCAAACTCACATCTGATTCGGCCTCCCGCATTAATCTCTCACCTAATTTGCGGGAGGTAACATATGATCCCTCCTGCCCGGCAAAGGGGCTCTTGCTAACATGAAAGGTGACCGAAACGGTAGGCTCGTCTATACTAATAAAAGAAAGTGGCATAGGCTCCACGGGATCTGCTATGGTGTCACCTACATTCACGTCCTCCAGCCCTGAGACAACAACAATTTCGCCCGCTACAGCTTCATTCGCCGGAGTTTTTTCCAACTTACTGAATACGTACAGCCCTGTTGGACGCTGCCGTTGCATTTCTCCACCGGCTTTGATCAAAACTGCCTCTTGTTTAGCCCTTATGATACCGTTTA
This sequence comes from Clostridiales bacterium, assembly GCA_016278505.1. Classification (GTDB taxonomy): domain Bacteria; phylum Bacillota; class Desulfotomaculia; order Desulfotomaculales; family VENG01; genus VENG01. Next base: position 24,120 of record JADQBQ010000028.1, on the reverse strand, counting down.
CGACGCGGCCCACTGCCTGCCGGCCTAAATAAGGATCATAATCAATCAATGTAACCCCTACCTGCAAAGGCGCTTCAGGATTGCCTTTGGGAGCGGGAATACTATCCACAATCATATCAAAAAGAGGTTTCAGATCACCACTAGGCTCACCGGGCTTTAATGAAGCTGTTCCCAGTCGGCCATTAGTATAAACCACCGGGAAATCCAGCTGATCATCGTTGGCATCCAGATCAATAAATAATTCCAAAACCTCATCTAGGACCTCGTCCGGCCTTGCATGCAGACGATCAATTTTATTTATTACTACAATGGGAATAAGATTAGCGTCTAAAGCTTTACGTAGCACAAAACGTGTCTGGGGCATGGGACCTTCAAAAGCATCCACTAACAGTAAAACACCATCCACCATCTGCACAATACGCTCTACCTCTCCACCGAAGTCAGCATGACCTGGAGTATCAACTATATTCAACTTATAATTACCATAAACTACCGCAGTGTTCTTAGACATAATAGTTATGCCTCGTTCCCTCTCCAAGTCATTACGGTCCATTACCCGGTCTTCTATCACTTGTTTGGCGTGAAAAACACCGCTTTGCTTTAACATCCCGTCCACAAGGGTTGTTTTACCATGATCCACGTGGGCAATAATAGCCAAGTTTCTAATCATATTCTGCTCATGCATAGATAGATTTCCTTTCTCGCTAAGTCTGTTCAATTTATAACACAAGTAACTCCTGCCTTCCAGGCAGGAGTTAAAGTTGTTGACAAAGCATCGTTACCTATCCTGTATTTTGCAGCTACTCGATTCAATTCATTCACTATACGCAAAAGACAGGTTTGCCATCAATCTCGAATTTTAACTGGAGCGGGTGAAGGGGATCGAACCCTCAGCCCTCAGCTTGGGAAGCTGATGCTCTACCATTGAGCTACACCCGCATTTTGAGCGTCAGCAGCAATATTTATTATAACACTTTGTGTTTTAAAGTCAAGAGGAGTAGTTAAGGGTCAGGCGTTAGGTATTTGTTGGCTAGGTTATTTTATTTTGGGCTAGTTTTTTTATTTCCTCATTTGTGTACCCTAAGCCGGCTAAAACCTCCTCTGTATGCTGCCCCAACGCCGGAGGTGCTGACCGTATAGTGCCGGGAGTTTTGGACAGTTTGGCGGGAAAGGCTATCTGTCGAATTTTTCCTTCCGTTGGATGGTCCATTTCACTGATTAAATTACGGTGCTTGACGTGAGGATGTTCAAATACTTCCGTAAAATTGTTAACAGGCTCGCAGCAACAATCTATGTCTTTAAAGAATTCCACCCACTCATCCATGGTTTTGCCGACAAAAATATCTTCCAGCTGATTAAAAACTTCGTGACCCCTTGCTCCGATGTCAAACTGCCGATCAAGCAAATCCTGCCGCTCCACGGCATGGCAGAAGGCAGTCCAAAACCGTGGTTCTAGCGCCCCTAAGGCCATATAGCGCCGATCCTTTGTACGATAAACATTATAACAGGGAATACCGCCGTTTAACATGGTACTGCCCGGGACCGGATTTTCTCCGTCGACAAAGTATTTGCCGGCAAACATATTAAGCCATGATACCGCACCGTCCAACATGGCAACATCAATGTATTGTCCCTCACCCGTTTTCCCCCTGGCCATGAGCGCTGCCAGAATAGAAATGACCGCCGGCATTGCTCCCCCGCCCACATCTGCAACTTGAATCCCCGGAATTGAAGGAACGCCTTCCCCGGTACCGGTAAAGCCCAAAATACCCGCAAGTGCCAAATAATTTATATCATGGCCGGCCCTTTGTTCCAATGGCCCGTCCTGACCGTAACCGGAGATAGAGCAATAAACAAGACGGGGGTTCACCTCTTCTAAGACAGAATAACCCAGGCCTAACTTCTTCATTACCCCGGGACGATAACCTTCTAACAATACATCCGCCTTTCGAACAAGTTCAAATAAAATTTCCCTTCCCTGTTCAGTTTTTAGATTTAATGTCAAACTCTTTTTGTTTCGGTTTATGGCCAGGTACATGGCCCCTTCCTTGTTAGCTTTGGGAGGGAAGTCCCTTAAGTAGTCACCCCGGCCCGGCTCTTCAACTTTTATGACATCGGCACCCAAATCAGCCAGCATCATAGAACAATACGGGCCCGGAAGCAGCCTTGATAAGTCAACCACCGTGAGTCCTGCAAGAGCACCGTTAATCTCTATCGCACTACTCATTAAACAACCTCCCTAAAGCTACTGCTAGTCAGAGTCAATGTATAACAGGTACTTCAACATTACTAAAACCAATCCTGCAGAAGATTATAAATATTAGCAAAATTGAAAACCGCACCCCCCCCCCTTTACTAAAGTATAGGCGGGAGTTGCTGTAGGGTAAGCAGTACAAGAACCTCAACACACTCAGTTACTGCCCCCAGGGAATCTCCGGTGATTCCCTTAAGCTTTGTATATACATACACAAAAAGCAGTAATGTTCCCAATAAAACGGGTATGGCTATAAAAATCCCCATGAACTTAAATAATGCCGCCACAACCAAACCTGCAGTTATTGTTGCCCATGTAATTTCACGCCAACCTACATGGTCTGTGAAGGCTCCTGTGCCTTCACCCACCCTGGCATAAGTATATACTTTCGCCCCATAAACTTGTGACCAACGCCCTAAGACAGGTATTACTATTAAAGCCGGAACCTTCATTTCCTGCGGTAGTTGTATCAAGAGAACTAGCTTTAAAGCAAAAACTATGCAGCCCGCAATTACTCCGTGTGAACCTACCCGGCTGTCTTTCATTATTTCTAAAATACGGTCCCGTGGCTTGCCGCTGAAAAAACCGTCCGCAGCATCCATAAGCCCGTCCATGTGCATATTTCCGGTAATCACAATTAAAAAGATGATAGAAAAAAGATCACACACAGGAGGGGTAAAAACGTAGGACAATATTACATTAACAGCAGCAGCCCCTCCGCCGATAAATAATCCCACCATTGGATACCAAGCCATAGAGCGGGCCATATCTTCTTCGATAACGGTACCGCGAACTATAACAGGTATTCTGGTGAGAAACTGAAGCGCAAGTAAAAATTGCTTCAAGATACCACCCCAATCCAAGAAACACCCTCAAAACTACATTATTAGTGATTATTCGATTTCTGCTTAATACTATCCTGCCGACACTAAGGCTTTATAATGATTTCAGGACTTATTTCCCATCAACTCCAAGACCGTACGCTCTATACAAATCTTCTGCATCCCTTATAATCTGAGTAAGCAGACGCTTTATAACCCCTTGTATTCTGGTCAGGCTGTTTTAGCCTGACCACCTTTTCGTTTTATAATTTTCTTTTTGACTTCTTTTAATTGTCCCGGCCAAGCTACATTATCCTTCAAAACAATACAAAAAACTAAAAAGGTATTTGGAATTTTTAGGGGAATAAAATAGGTAAAAAGAGTTTAGAGAGGATAGGTTATAGTGGCACGGGCAAGGAAAATATTCCCTTTACATTTTACAAAACGGTATTTTTTGTTTCTAACTTTGGTTATCATCCTTTCATCCGTAATACTTTCCTTCATTGTTTTGCAAAGTTTTACAGAATCGATCAAAGACAGAGTAGGGAAGGAATTATTTGCTGTTGCTCTGCAGCTGGAAATCAACCTACCTATTTCTTATAATGAAATACTGAAACAACATAATGCAGTAGGCAAACCGGTACCTGATCAAATAAAAGTGTTAAACTCTGCATTACAGCCCATTATTCAGCAATTGTCATATTCACACCCTGACGTTGGCATGGGTTATTACAATAAAGAATTAAACCATCAACTAGCTAAAACTTCTTTCACACCGCCATCTCTTATCAATCTGTTTCACAAAAATTACCCTAACTTCAGTTTTTATGAAACCGGCACACCGGATCTATTATATCAGCTAAATTCAACCGCTCTTGAAGCACCGGTACTTTATCAAACATATCCCATTTACCGAGACGGTAAGCTCATCGGCCATACGTGGGCAAGCATAAAAATGCAGCACATTTACTCCAGTGTTCTTCGTGGAGCAACAAATATAGTTTTGTCAGGCATATTGACATTGGTTATCATCATCGGTTTCTCCTGGTATGTATTTTATATGCTGGGCGGGGACCTGAAGCAATTCGCATTGGCAGTTAAAAACGATGACCTTAATGCTTCCATTGCCTTGCTCCCGGAATTAGAGCCCTTGGTAAAACTAGTCAGAGAACAAAAAAAGACACTGGCTAAAAACCATCAACAACTACAGCAGCTGGCTTTCATTGTAGAATCTTCAGAAGATGCCATCATCGGGACAGATTTAGACGGAGTTATCACCAGTTGGAATGCCGGTGCCGAAAAAATATACGGTTATACCGCACAAGAAGCCATTGGAAGACTAGTTAACATCATTATACCAAATGATAAAGAAGAGGAATTTTCGAAATTACTTGCAAAAATAAGAAGCGGGGAGAGTGTAAAACATCTCGATACTGCGCGAGTGAAAAAAGACGGTACATTAATAAATGTTTCAATTACCGTATCACCGATCAAAGATGCAAGCGGTGAACTGGTCGGCGCTTCAACCATGGCCCGAGATATTACTGAAAGCAAAAAGTATGAATTAGAAATGGTGCGCTTGGACCGTTTAAACCTGGTGGGCCAAATGGCGGCCGGGATCAGTCATGAAATAAGGAATCCCATGACCACAGTACGAGGCTTTTTGCAACTACTCCGGGAAAAGGACAACAGCTCTCAATATGCAAACCATTACACTCTTATGATCGAAGAACTCGATCAGGCAAATTCAATTATCACAGAGTTTCTTTCGCTGGCCAAGAACAAACCCTCAGAATTAAAGAAGCAAAACCTTAAAACACTTATAGAAAGGATTAAGCCCCTAATTGAGTCGGACGCCATAAAATCCGGGATAAATGTTTTCCTTCACCTGGATAATGTCCCCGATTTTTCATTTAATGAAAAAGAAATCCGCCAGCTGATATTCAACTTGGTACGTAATGCTTTTGAAGCGGCAGAACAGGGTGGAAATGTGGACATTAGCATATATGCGAAAGCCGGTAAAGTAGTTTTAGCTGTGCAAGATGATGGGCCCGGCATAGAACCGGAATTAATTGACAAAATCGGTAACCCCTTCTTTACCACAAAAGATTACGGTACGGGGCTGGGGTTAGCAGTTTGCTACAACACTGCAACCAGGCACCATGCACAAATTGACATTGACACCGGTCCCACTGGAACAACCTTTTCTGTCCGGTTTGCTCACATCAATCCCTAGCAAGCGGGGACGGTTCTCGCTTGCCCCTTCACCGTCCATCTTTCTCCATAATCCCCGCTACTCTATCCCTAAAACTCCCTAGTAAATACAGGGACAAGATACTTAACTTGTTCCTGTATTACTGCAACCTGTATTGTGGAGCCGGGTATAACCACCCTTTTAATTTACCAAATTTAATTAATTTGTCCAAGAAATCGACCTCACTAAATAACAACTCTTTGAAAATCTTTCTTATTCTGTCGTTTGTAGAACATTGCTTGTAAGCTTGACCATGCAAAGAAGCTGCTCCTTGAATTCCTGTTAAGATAGTTCTATACATATGGTCGTCATCCAGTAGTGTCGTATCCTGAGGAGCCACATAGACATTTGTCGGGCGTTTTGGTACAGGTATGCCAAAATGACTCAATTCCTTTTCTAACATATCAATTTGTCTCTTTAGGGTCATCTGTATTCCCGTTTGCATGATTTTTTTAAATTCTGTATCATGAGCAAATGTATAAAACATATCTGTTTGATGTAAGTTATCATATCTATACGTGAGATGGTCCCACAAGTGATATGCTTCCCCCGCATCCAGCTTCTCTTTAACATCTACAGGAACGTTTTTATATAAAGGAGGGACTGCTAACCAGCCTTTTACTTTAAGATATTTAACATAGGAATCCATAAAATTGAGCATGTTTTTCAATTGCTTTAAGTATATATTGCGCACGTAATCATTGGTAGTAGATGTTCTGATAGCCCTTAACAGCATTTCTATCATTTCTTGTAAAATTAAATAGTAGTCCTGAGCTATAGTTTCATCCCTTATCACTTCGGCATTTGTTGCAGTTTTAATTACGCTTCGATGTTTATCCGGTCCTTTAATGCCGAATTTTTCAAGTTCATTTTCCAATTCCAGTATGGAATTTTTTAACTTGCCTTCCGCATTTTCAAAGAAATGAAGCAAGTCTGGATCGTGAATATAGTTTTTCCATAACAATAATCTATCAGCCTGCAGATACTTAGAATTCAAAATGTCCCATAGGTTATAAGCTTCTGAAGTATCTATTAACAGATTTTGCTGTTTTCTGGTTTTTAAAGGATTCCTGAGCATTCAAATCACCCCCGCACATTTTTTTTAATATGCCCGGCATAATAGGCAATTAAAAGTAGAAGAACATACCGGCCAAAAAATATTTTTCGTGCGACATATTTTCGATTAAAATATAAAAAATAGGCAATGGGCACATATGTTTTTCACTTAACAAGTGAGCTCCTACTTAGATCATATAACCCCACCTAAAAGAGGGTTCAAAGGTGAGAAATAATATCCAAAAAGCCAGATTAAACATAAATATGACTCAAACCAGCTTAGCAAAACAAATTGGCATATCTCGCCCTCAATTAAGCCAGATAGAACATGGAGTGTATAACCCTTCATTGCGAGTAGCTTTAAAAATTTCGGAGATTCTAAAGATTTCGGTTAACGATCTTTTTAAGCTTGAAAAAAAAGACTGGGAAAAAAAAATCTCCAATAGCTAAGCATTATATTTTTTTCGAATTTTATTAAAAAACCTCTGCAGGAACTTCTAACCATACCACGTAGTTATTACATAACAACTATTGGCATAATTAATTTAGGAGGAATGGATTGTGACCGAAGAATATTCCAAAACAATTGTCAATCAAATGTTTGACGAGTGGGAAAGTTTTATAGCAGCTGCAAATAATAATCCTACCTTTAGGCCTGCAATCATGGAAGAATGGCAAAGATGCAGAGAATTAGGAGTCAGCCCGCATCATTCAAATTACGTTAGTTTAACTGAAAAGGAGCTTAAACAAAAACAAAAGGATAACTCTAAATTAATTGAAGTCGCAAAACCATACATGGAACACCTTTCCCTGATGCTAAAAGGCAAACCTCATATGATCGTTTTAGCAGATAAGGAAGGATGGATTATATGGGTAGAAGGAACACCTTATGAAATAGGTGGAGATAAAATCTGTTTAGGTATAGGGGCAAATTGGTCTGAACAGTATATTGGCAATAACGGCATCGGCACAGCACTTTCCCAAAAGAAACCTGTTCTTATCTATGGTGTTGAGCACTATTGTGAACCTTACAAAGCCTGTGCATGTCTGGGAATTCCGATCAGAATTCAAAATGATAAAATAGTGGGAGCACTGGATATTTCCGTGCCGGTAGAGCATGCTCACCCGGGATGCCTTAATATTGCCCAGGCCTGTGTTAATTCCATTGAAAGCCACCTAAATTTTATACGCCCACACGCTAAAAATGACCAAGTGGATAAGTTATTGGCAACTGCAAGTCTTTTATCGACAACTATACACGATATCAAAAACCCTTTAACCACCATACGAGGTTTGGGCCAACTGGGCAGTATGGTCTCTGAATCCGATAAAGAAAGAAATTATTTCCAAAAAATAGTGGACAATGTAGACTCCCTGACGGATATGCTTAATGGATTACTTGGCATATTTAAAGAGGAAAGTTTCACCCCATGTTCGCTGGTGGGTGTTAGCCGAGAACTCATTGAAGAATTAAGACCGGTCTGCAATGTACAAAACATAAACTTAGAGTTTTCCGCCGATGACAACGTACAGATTCAATTACAGGTGGCATTATTTAAACGTGCCCTTTATAACCTTTTAAAAAACTCCATAAAAGCCATGCCAAAAGGCGGAAAAATATCGTTAAATATTTTTAAAGAAAAGGGCAAAGTACTTATTTCTATAGAAGATAACGGCCCGGGAGTGCCGCCGGAGATTCAAGATAAAATTTTTGAGCCATTTGTTCACGGGCGTCAAAGCGGTACAGGTCTTGGGCTGTACATGGTGAATTATGCGATCACCACGGTACACAAAGGGCGTATTTGGTTTAACACTAAACCCGGCAAGGGAACAACTTTTTATATTGAAATTCCTTTCGTACAAGAATCAGATCCCACCGTTGATAAATAAAAACGGAAAGCCCAGCACATAATAAAAGCCACACTGCGAATTACCTTATTCCCCTCGGTCAGTTAAACGGCAGAGGGGATTTTTTTACCCCCCCCTGCCAGCAAGTGGGGACGGTTCTCGACTTGCTTCTTTCCATTGGTTTTTCGGGACATTGAAGATGAACCACACCACTTTCTGTGCATTTCTTACTTGAATAATTCCACTACAGTGGTTATAGTACTCCATGAAATCTATGGAATTAATGATCAATTAAGCCTCAATAATTGCACTGACATAATTGTTCCCATTTTTAAAATAAGGATCTATTTATAAAGCAGTTCAAATTATAGAAGAATTAAGTTCAATATCTATTAACCTTACAAAGGTTCAAAGGTGGACATTGCCGGCAAGCACCGAAACAGTACACTGCGTCAGCCTATCTGACCTGCAAACGACCGGCCGCGCCGACCGCCAGGCAAAGACGCACAGGGCGTCCAAATCAAAAAAATCAGGTCTAAAACCTGATTCTACTCTGTAGATTTTTATAGCACTGTCAGTAGTTTTGCAGCAATCTCCACCCGTTTTCGACGGGTGGTTTTTTCCTGCGTATTACAGACATAATGCGACAAATAAACCTATCCCAGAAATGATTTAATCGGGATATAATGATACTAAGATTTTAGAGGAAGTGGTTAAAGTAAAATCGCTTCGAGATATATATTTATTCCTTTGTTTTACGTTTGCTTATTGCCTGATAGAAGTTGGGCGATATATCGTTAAGGGGCAAGAATTTAGCTTGTTTAGGCTTCTTAGCCGAATCTGTGGTGCTGCCATTGGTTGGGCCGTCATTACTCTGGCTTATAAATACATGAAGACACCTTGAATTTCATATTTGTTTTTGGATTCCTCGCTATAGGTCTGTGATTCGCAGGCAGATATTCTAAAAGACTAGCAAGTTAGCTTCTTATTGTTAAATCTATTAATTTTTATGGAGGTATTAAATTTGGGCAAGCACCAAAAGCTGACTGTTATATTTTGCTTGCTAAGCGCTACCTCTGGGTTGTTTGGGCAAGCAGCTAAAACAACCTTCACTTATGCTCCTTTGGTCGGATACTTCTCAGGTTTTGTATTTATTATTTTTGCTTTTTTTATGGCACTAAAAGCTTTCGCAGTAGAAAAAAAACGATAATCCTAAATCACTATTGCCTGCACATTTTACCTATTTTATACAGCAACTTATTCAGTTTTGCTAACAGTTGGAGTAGGAATTCTCGGGTTTACTGACAGTGGTTGCGGGAATTTGAAGTGAGAATTCTAAGCTGATAAGGAACAGCCGGGATGTGTGCCGGCAAAAACCGCGCCGCCCACACATCCCGGCCTCACTGAAAAGGTCGCCGACTTTGCCCGCGGCCACTAACACGATCTGTTACTTTTTACTTACCCCTTCCCCACCACACATCAACATGCCCTTTGCACGTAGCCTTCTCTGTCAATCCCCTATTTTTTCACACTTTTTTCAGCTAAAAGGTGTTAAGAGGACATTTCTCGGATAGATTGGGGCCACTTCAAAGCTATTCGCCTGAATCACTTTATTCAAAGACATCATCTATTAAACCGCTTATCTTTTTGTTGTTTTTTTCAGTAGCCTGTTTGTCTATTTCTATGGTTACTTTTAAAACATCGCCCTCTTTAGCTTCCGCGGGCAAAAGAGCCTTGGGAATGTTAAAGGTTGTTTTATTGTATTCTACAACAGCCCATTCCCCTTCAAAACGATCAATCACAAGCATTTTCATCACCTCGGAAATCCGGACACTTCTTTTCCATCAGAATCATAAAGTACACCCGGGTCACCCTTGTTGTTCCAAATATTTTTTTCAGTCCATACCAGAGAATTGAAGCCAGCCTGCGCATCAGGGCCGCTCTTAACTTTCAAGATCTCTCCAGCGGCTATAGCCGTCCCTGCCGGGAAATTAAATACCTGGTCACCTTTTTGGCTGACTAACTTCCACCCGGAGAGGTCTGCTGGATCGCTGCCGGTATTCTTTATAGTAACTATTTCTCTGCCCAGGTCTACACCTATTATCTCCTCACTGCCGGATAAGGAAACATTGGCTGGCAATTTTGTCGCGAGCGGTGAGGAACCCGGGGCGCGTTCTTTTACCGGGGAGCCTTCTTTATTGAATGTTATGTTCTTTCCATCGCTGGTGGCCATGATAGTCCCCTGCTGATCGGTGCGAAAGACCTGCACTCCCGCTGCTGCAAGTTTGGCCATGGTTTCGGCATGGGGATGACCGTAGTCATTGTCTTTGCCAACAGAAATAACGGCATAATCAGGGGAGACTATATCTAGAAATGTCGCTGTGGTGGAGCTGTGGCTGCCGTGATGCCCTACTTTAAGCACATCTGCCTTGGGGTTTTGCCACGAGGACAGCAGCATTTCTTGTTCTGATTCAGCCTCGGCGTCACCTGTGAATAAAAAGCTGGTACTGCCATAGGTAAGCTTTAGTACCGCGCTGTAGTTGTTAAGACCATCATAGCTTGATTTGCCGGGCGCAAGGAAAACTGCATCCACACCGGAGACGGCATCCAGTTCAACACCGGTTTTGGCCTCGGTAACTTTAAGGCCTTTATTTTTAATTGCCATAAGTACGTCTTCGTAGGTTTTAGTATTATGAGACACCCGGGGCAGGTAAACCTTGCCGGTGTCAAAAGTTTTTATAACTACATCGAGCCCGCCAATGTGGTCTTCATGTGGATGGGTTCCGATAACATGGTCTAATTGCTTAACTCCCTGCCGGCGGAGGTAGTTTACTACCAGGTCTGCATCAGCATTGTTACCGACATCGATCAATATGTTTTGACCGGTTGGCAGTTGGGCCAGTATTGAGTCAGCCTGCCCTACGTCAATGAAATGCACTTTAAGGATGTCTTTTCCGGCGGCAGGTTTTCGATTTTTATCTGTTGTTTGGTTGTCTGACAAACTAGAGCACCCTGCAATTAACACTGCAACGGTTAATGCCGCTAGGAAAACAAATAAAAGTTTTACTGGTTGCTTCATTCTATCCCTCTTTTTTGTGCGAAGTGTCGATTACACAGGAAAAAATGACCACCTTATTACAGGTGGTCATTTCCCTGAAAACCTTGATTTCACTGGTGCCGGAGACCGGAATTGAACCGGTACGATTGTTACCAATCGCGGGATTTTAAGTCCCGTGCGTCTGCCAGTTCCGCCACTCCGGCATAATCTTACTAAAAAAACTGGTGCTTTCAATTAACCTTGTATCGCTTGCGCAGAAGTAATTATAACAAAAATAACTTGCCATTGCAACATAAAGCTGCGCAATTTAAAAAATGGTAACATGCCAGGTTTGAAAAAAGAACACTAAGTCAGTTCCCTGAGCACGTTTTTTAATACTTTACACCTTAGCCCTTGCCATATATGGCAAGGTATACTTTCCGAAAGTGCAATTAATTAAAATAAAGGCCTTGGTCAAATCACCAAGGCCTTTATTTTAATTAATATCTATCTCATTTTACAGCCGCATTTTTTAATGGCACCAAATCACTGACCAATTCCTGGGCAAAAGTGGTGTAAATATCTCCGTCAATAAACAGAGGATGCTTTAACACCTGTTGGTGAAATGGTATAGTGGTTTTTATTCCCTCAATGTTGAACTCGTTCAAGGCTCTTTTCATCCTGGCCATAGCTTCTTCACGGGTGTTTCCCCACACTATTACCTTACTTAATAAGGAATCATAGAAATAAGGAAGCTCGTAACCGCTGTACACATAATCGTCCACGCGTATGGAATGGCCTGCCGGTCTTTCATAGAAAGTTATTAAACCAGGGCTGGGCATGAAGTTTTGTTCAGGGTCTTCAGCATTGATGCGGCATTCAATGGAGCAGCCTTTATTTGCAATATCATCCTGAGAAAAGTTTAATTTTTCTCCGGCGGCAACCATGATCTGCTCTTTGACAATATCAACTCCGGTGACCATTTCCGACACCGTATGCTCAACTTGAATACGAGTGTTCATTTCAATAAAATAGAAGTTTTGGTCTTGATCAAGTATGAACTCAACCGTGCCGGCACTGTTATATTTAATTCCCCGAGCCAGTTTCAGAGCTGCATTCAGTATTTGCCGGCGGAGCTCTTCACTGAGTACCGGTGACGGGCTTTCCTCGATTAATTTTTGGTGCCGCCTCTGAATTGTGCAGTCCCTCTCTCCCAGGTGTATAACATTCCCATAATTATCCGCAAGTATTTGCACTTCGATGTGACGTGCTTTTTCCATGTATTTCTCCAGAAATACCCCGGCATCTACAAAGGACATATTTGCTTCTCTTTCAGACATAACCCAAAATTCGTTTAATTCGCGCTCATTTCGGGCCACTCTAAGACCACGACCGCCACCGCCGCCGGAAGGCTTTATCAGAACCGGATAACCTACTCTTTTGGCTGTATGAATAGCTTCTCGCTTACTGCGAACGGGTTTGGTATTACCTTCAGCCACAGGAACTCCCAATTGTACAGCAGTTTCCCTAGCATCTATCTTGCTGCTCATGCGACTCATTATCGATGGGCAAGGACCTATAAAGGTATAGCCATTGTCCTCGCAAGCCCTAGCAAAATCCTCGTTTTCAGCCAAAAATCCATATCCCGGGTGTATAGCGTCAACTTGAGCCTCAGCAGCTACGGCAAGAACATTCGTTATGTTCATGTAACTATCCAGCGCTGATGCCTTACCTACGTAATAGGCTTCATCTGCCATCATGACGTGTTTGGAAGTTGTGTCTGCTTCTGAATATATAGCTACCGTGCTGATATCTAATTCCTGACAGGCTCTAATAATTCTGACCGCTATCTCGCCTCTATTGGCAATTAATACTTTTTGGATTCTCATCTTTACTTTCGGTCACCTCCGATAAACCACATATAATTAATCTACAGACATGATACCTGTTTGGGAGCAACTTACACAAAAAAAAAGCTTTTACAGATTTATATTTGGTACATTTGTTGAACAACTGGTATGTAACAGGTAAAAAGAATAATTAACTATTTATTTCTCTAATAGATTATTACTTTTACTCTTCCACGTCAATAATTATAGAATAAGTATACATGATACTTATTGGCACAGTATTAAGTATACATGATACTGGATATTCTATGCAGAATGCACTAGTAATATAGATTTCAGCAGGGGCTCGGAATTTTTAATGCATTCTAATAGGTTCACATTTTCACCTAAAAATAATCAACCAAACATAATTTTACATGATTGCTTTGTCCTACAACCAGACAAAACAAGCTTAAAACCAATGATAATAATAAGTGTTAATTATCGTTAAACATAAAAAGACTCCCACTTCTGTGAGTAGGAGTCTTTTTTACTTCAGGCGGATGGAATCCCCATCAATTGGAGGCATTCCTAAACAAGTCACTACGCCACCAATTCAAGAAATTCGTCAAAAGACAACTGAAAAGTATCCTTTGCTTTAGAATCCTCTTTTTTGTCAAACCCCACTTTTCTAAAAACTTTTCTGGAAGGCTTGTTTTCCTTATGGATTTTAGCTTCCACCTTTTCAAATCTTAAATTTAAAAAAGCCTCTTTTAATCCCTCCCACACAGCCTTCGTTCCCAAACCATTGTTCCATTTCTCTTTGTCGGCTATGGCAACTACCATTTCAAGCTTGTCATTGTTTTTGGGAATTAACCTCAAATAACCTACCGGTTCAGTGGCGCCCTGTATATCAACCAAATAAAAACGACTCTCGCGATTAAAATGTTGCGTAAAAATATCCATTTGGCTGTTTTCTAAAAGCTGTTCTAAACGCCTGGACATATCAGGTTTTTCATTTAGATAACGTGTTACTTCCTCATCTGCCATCCATTCCACCATCTGTTCGACATCGGTGGTGTTTATTTCCCGCCTTAATTTTATATCTGTGGAAAAAGACATCCAATCCCCTTCCTTAATAAGAAGATTCTCGTATTTCTACCAAACGCAAGTTTAACATTGTGCTTTTTAACAGTCAAACACTGTCTGTTTTCAAGAGGAGTAAATATTTATTTTTATCTGCCTTAAAGCTACGCAATGAAAATCTCTGGGCTTTATACTTATCAACCCGCCTTAGCAGAAACCAGCTTCTTTAACTTTTCCTGCAGCTCCTTAGTATCACCAGCTTGTACCACATTATCATTAATAGTTACCGTTGGCACCACTAATCCTTTTTTGATCCCGGCCAAACACTCACGCGCTTCCCTAACCCGGTCTATATTGTATTCCTTAAAAGCTATATTTTGCTCTTTAATTGCATTTATCACCTCGGCACAAGCAGGGCAATGGTCACCCGTATAAACCACAACCCCGGACGTTTTCAATTGGACGGCCGGTTCACGACGGGGTTTATCATGCCACCACTGCCTTAGTCTAATCATTTGCCCGGCAAGAAAACCCATGGGGCAAAAACTACACCAGGTACGCTGATGAAAGGCAACTCCGGCAATAATACCTATAGCCGTTGTCACCGAGACTAACCGGACAAATACAAGCCCTATTTCAGCAATAGTGTCTGCGGCGGATAACCCGGTAAATAACGTATAAAACAGAAACAATAAAAAAATCACTTTAAACCAGACAGATCTAAGAAAAGCCGGTGCCTTTCGGCTGCGGCTTATTTTAGATAAAATAACATCATTAAATATACCCCGGGGACAAAACAGCGCGCACCATTTTCGGCGACCTGTAATAAGTGCTACAATTACCGGTGCAGTCATGCAAACCAAGGCTATTATACCTATGGCGGGGTAGAACCAGCCAATAGCTAAAAAACCTATTAATAAAGTCCAGGAGTATTTCCGTAATGTAAACTTTCCTTGCTTGCCCATTTTAGCCCACCTTCTCAGATTACACGTATTTACAGAGATTAATTTAAAGCCCGCCTTATACTTCCTACCTTTGTGATTCTTTTCAAACATCTACTTCTAGTATAAACAAAAAAAATGTCGAAATACCTGTAAGAATGTAAATATCTTCAAGTAATTAGTTGACTAACTTTTTTGTGTTTAATATCGTACATAGTTGTATCAAATACAACAAGGTAAGAGCATTGTTTCACAAGTCAGACTTGTAATTGTCTGCTAACATATATTTCTACACTCCAAAAACCGCATAGATTGCGCCATTTCATAAATAATCATCCAATGACCGGTTGTATTGGCACGCTAAATGCATAAAAAGTCAGTAGATTATACTCATTTTCACAAATCTGAAACTGAAATTAACATTACCAACATTTTAAGAAGGGGTGAGGCCTAAAACAAAATAAGGAAGTAATGATTTGAAAATAATAAAATAATAAATTAGATTCTATTACCGCTTTCGCTGTGATTAGGGAGGGAAAGACCATGATACAAGGCTTGCTGGATAGTATCAATAACATAGGCATGACGGTCTCGTCGAACGCCGGCGGAACAGGTGAGGCCGTGGCCGCGGCTGCCGGCAACTCAGGACTGGACTGGTGGATGTGGCCGTTAATCCTCTTTGCAACTACTTTCGTTATGGGTATTGCTGCTGTTTTAGCCGGAGTTGGCGGTGGTGTACTGTTTGTTCCCATTGTGGGAAGCTTTTTTCCGTTCCACCTGGACTTCGTCCGAGGGGCAGGTTTAATAGTAGCGCTATCCGGTGCCCTGGCAGCAGGACCAGGCTTATTGAAGGCAAACCTGGCCAACCTAAGGCTGGCATTACCGGTAGCACTTATCGCATCAACATTCAGTATAGTGGGTGCCTTTTTAGGCCTAGCACTACCAGTGCCAATCTTAAAAATATGTTTAGGTATTACTATTACCTTGATCGCTTTACTTTTTATTTTTTCCAAAAACAGTGAGTATCCTACCGTTGGGGAAAGAGACTCTTTAACCAAGAAACTGGAAATTTCCGGCTCTTACTGGGAGCCCTCCTACAATAAAAAAATTGATTGGACTGTTTGGCGTACACCACAGGGCTTCTTGCTATTCATTATTATCGGTTTAGTTGCAGGCATGTTCGGGCTGGGTGCCGGTTGGGCCAATGTCCCGGTATTGAATTTGTTAATGGGAGCACCTCTCAAGGTCGCTGTCGGTTCCAGTAAATTTTTGCTTTCCATAACAGACACATCAGCAGCCTGGATCTACTTAAATAAAGGCGCGGTTCTTCCCATCATTGCGGTTCCTTCAGTTCTGGGAATTATGTTAGGATCCCTGGTGGGTGTAAAACTTTTAGCTATTGCTAAACCTAAGGCTGTAAGATATCTTGTGATTGCCATACTGCTGTTTGCCGGAATCAGGTCCCTTTTAGAAGGACTCGGATGGGGGTAGGAAAATGAGTGCAAAGGAAAAGAACAGACAACCGGCACAAACTATAGATGTACCGGATTATCAGGTTAAGTATGCGAATTTGCTGCTATATGGTTCATGGTTAGGAATAGCCGTTCTTGCAATTACCTTTTCTCTGTATGTTTTCGGAGTAATGCCTGCTTATATTAACCCGGCTGATATGCCACAATATTGGAGTATGCAATCTACTGAATACCTTAGTGAAGTTGGATTGCACGGTGGCTGGGAATGGATTACGATGTTAGGTAGCGGGGATTTTATTAACTTCCTCGGAATTGCATTTTTAGCCGGGCTTACCGTTATTGGGTATACTATCTTGTTGCTTCCCGCCTTTCTGAAAAAGAAAGATAACGCTTTTTTAGCCATTGTCATCACAGAAATCTTAGTTCTAGTTCTGGCAGCATCCGGCATATTAGGCTCCGGTGGACACTAACTTGCGAATTTGGGTACGGTTTTATTTTAGTTTTAAAAGTAACGCCTGCTAAACAAGAAAAGCAGGCGTTACTTTTTTCCAAAAATACCTATGGTGTTTTTGTTATACATGTTATAATATCTGAGTGTAAATGATTAAGATGACGAAATTATTTTGGGAGGTAGGAACATTGTCTCAGGCTGTTATGGACAAGGCTGCTGAATTAGGAAACCTGATCACTGAAACTAAAGAATATGCCGACGTGAAGGAAAAACAATCGGCAATGTTTAAAGACGGCAACGCCGTAGAATTACTACAAGCATATGATGAGCTGAAAAAAACTCAAAAGGAAAAGCAGGAAAAAGGGGAACAACTTACGGACGAGGACACCAAGGCCATGGAAAATGCCGAAGCACAATTATCAGGTAACGCTTCTATCAATGGTTTTTTCGAAGCCCAAAACAAGTTTCAACAATTACTAAACAGCGCCATTGAAACAGTAATCAAGCCCTGCAGGGAAAACTAAATACCCCAAAAAGCTCGGTTAAAAATGCCGAGCTTTTTTATTTCACTTTAGAAAAGCATACCTTGCTTAATATGGCAACTTCATATTTATATTGTAAATACAAATTTGTTTAAAACTGCTCTCAGCTTCTCAGCCATACCTGCAAGTTCTTCAGCCGTTTGAGCCGCCTCGGTGGTTCCAGCAGCAATTTCCTCACTACTGGATGCTAACTGACCCGTTCCTTCACTTGCCAACTTCAATTCCTTTACTGTTTCTTTTATCCTCTTATTTATTGCGGCTACCTTATCTGACACGTCTTTAAGTTGACTACCGGTTTCCCTGACCAGGGTAACCCCATCGGTGGTTTCTACCTGGCTCTCCCTCACCCGCTGCACAGCACTTTCAGTTTCGATATGTATGGTTTTTAGTAACTTAGCTATTTCTTCAGCAGAAGTACTCGATTGGTCGGCTAACTTTCTAACTTCCTCCGCAACTACAGCAAATCCTTTTCCATGTTCTCCTGCCCGTGCCGCTTCAATGGCAGCATTTAAGGCCAATAAATTAGTCTGTTCTGAAATATGAGTTATTACCGTAATTATTTCTGCTATATGCTTTGAATTCTGGTTTAAGCTCTCAATGGTTCCCGCGATCTCATTAACAGTATCGTTTACCACACTTATTTTACTCATTGTCTGTTCAGACATTGTCATTCCCTCTGCCGCAGCTAAACGGACTTCTTCACCAAAGTCTGCAAAATGCAGTGCGTTAGACGATGCATCTTCCGTTACAGATGCTATATTCAATGTATTACCGGCCATTTCCTCCACCAGAGCATTAATTTCCTGCCCGGATGCCGCCAGATTCTCGCTCTGCTCAGCTAATCTTTCCGAAACATAATTGATGTCCCGCAATAAATTAACCATTGTATCCTGAGTTTTATTAACTACTCCTGCTAAGCGTCCAATTTCGTTTTCATCTTTTATAGTTATTCGTTCCCCTGTAAAATTGCCGTCTGCCAATACTTCCAATCTGTCACACATCTGTCGCAGGGGAAAAGCTATGTACATTTTAATGCCAATAACAACAGCCAGAATAACTACTAAAAGCTGCAAATAAAAAATCGTTACCACTGCTATCGTTAGCTCAAAACCGGGAACCACTTTATTCGTAATGTAAAGCATAACGCCAGCAGCAATAACCAACACCGGAATCAGTCTCGACCCCATTTTCCAGCCCACACTCATTTTCAATTGCCCGTCACCCCTTAAATGAAATATCTCTTTATATATTATGAGCGGATATTCATTTTTCCTGCTTTTTTTGTGAAAAATTAAGATTACTTGAAAAATTGAGTGAACACAAGAAAAAAACGCCCTTTAAAAGAGCGTTTCATAAACTTATAAACTATTATATGGCAAAAGCTTTTTTAGTTAAACGTCCTCCCGAGCATGCCGGGCAAATGTTTTCATTAATGTATCCATGACTAAAGCTAAATTCATTACCAACGTTCTCTTTTATGAATTGGAGATATTTCTTTGTAACATACGTATGGCCGCAAACATTACATGAAACAAGCTGTAATCTGCTCATCAATGCCCCGCACAGGCGCATCTCCCTAAAACCATCTTTGTCTTGCTGGGTAATAGCACCGGTAGGGCAATTCACGGAGCAAGTAGCACACCCGACACACTTGTTCACCGGGCGATAAAAATCTGTTTTAAGGTCCTCAGAATCGACATAGCCCAGCTCAAGGGCATCTACACCAACACCGTTTCGGCAGTTACCCACGCACTCACCACAAGCAATACAGAGATCGCATCGTAAGCACCGTGCTGCTTCGGCAACTGCAGCATCATCACTAACCGCCTGCATTATTTCCTCAAAGGAATTCTGCTTACTATCCATATATAGGTCGTGCACGTTGATTTTACTTAATTGAGCCCTATCCCCCGTACTCACGGGAATGGGCCTGATACTACTTCTTTTAACAGGGTAATTAATGCCGGCAGGAGTTTTTTCCCCCCTCAAGTACGCATTAATGGCCGCAGCGGCTTTCTTGCCTGCACCCATGGCTTTAATGGCACTTGCCGGGCCGGTTACTGCATCACCTCCGGCAAAGAATCCCGGTATAGCGGTTCCCGTGGTGACCGGGTCTGCTGCCAGCCTCCCCTTGACGGATATCAATTCTTGCGTGTTAGCTTCTGCTTCCAGAAACGAAAGCTCAGGCTTTTGGCCGGTGGCGAAAACCACCATATCAGCTTCCATCTTAAATTCGGAATTATCGATGGGCAAAGGCTTGCAGCGCCCACTGGCATCAGGCTCACTCAACCTGTTTTCCAAGCACTCAATGTAAGCGACTCTCCCGTCCTCCCCACTAATACTAACCGGGGAAATGAGATAATCAAATATTATACCTTCTTTTTCCGCATCCTCAATCTCTTCCAGCAAAGCCGGCATCTCATCACGGGTACGCCTATAAACAACCCTAACTTCCTCTGCCCCTAGACGCGATGAGACTCTGGCAGCGTCAACAGCAACATTACCGCCGCCCACAACAACCACTTTTTTATTGTCAAGTTTAATTTTTGGGGTGTCAATTTGTTGGTTTAATTCAATGTTTGCACCGGTCAAAAAGGAGATGCCGTCATAGACACCTTCAAGCTGCCGGGCAGTGGAAATGGGTATTGCACCTTTCCAAGCCCCCGCGCCCAAAAATATTGCTTTGTACCCCTGTTTTTTTAATGATTGGATGCCATTATCCCCGGTTATTGCGGTATTAACTTTAATCTCCACGCCCAGGCTTTCAATTCGTGCTATCTCATTCCTCAGCACTTTTCTTGGCAGTCTGTACGAGGGAATGCCGTAAGCAAGCATACCTCCAGGTTCAGGCATAGCCTCAAAAACGGTGACGGGATAACCCTTGCGCGCTAAAAAATAAGCAGTGGAAAGACCTGCAGGGCCGGCACCTATAACCGCCACCTTCTCGTCGTACCTTTTATCCGGCACCGAAGTTGCTTTACTTTCCCTTTGATCGCATTTGTCGTAGGCGAGTCTTTTTAAAGCGCAAATTGAAATGGGTTGATCAATTTCACCCCTTCTGCAAGATCTCTCACAGGGGTGCTCACAAATGCGCCCCAGAGAGCCCGGCAGGGGAACATCCTCCCTTATACGCTCAAGAGCCTCCCGGTGTCTGCCCATACCAATCATGGCAACATAATTAGGAATATCAATGCCCGCAGGGCAGGCAGCCTGACAAGGAGCAAGCACAAGCTTGGGACACTCAGACGAAGGGCATACTTTATTCTCGATATGAACCAAGAAAGTATCGGCGTTGTCTTTTAAAAGATCAAGGACCTCTTCGGCAATTATTTTTCCGGATCCGCACTCACAACTATGAGAAACTGCGGCAACCAAACCACGGAGGTGTTCAAAGTCCTCCTTGGAAGCCCTGCCGATGCGTATATTTTCCAGGATAGACAGGCAGACAATAAAATTGCGACGGCAAACACTGCAATGATTTTGCTCATTAATAAAGGACTGTATAAGATCTGCAGTTTCTTTAACCTTACATCCAATTCCTGCCAATTTAAACACTTCCTTTGTTGACGGGCTTTAAATATTTGAAATCTCTTTTGCATAACGATTACGTTTGATATTCTCAGTCTTGTTAGCAGTATCAAATTTAAGGCTGTCCGTAGGACAGGCGGTAACACAGGCCGGCCTTAATCCCGCATCAAGGCGATCCTTGCAATAGTCACACTTTACGGCCTTCCCTCTTTGCTCATCCCACTGCGGCGCGCCCCACGGGCAGGCCACGATACAGCTCTTGCAGCCGGCACAAAGATCATGGTTTATATATACAATACCGTCTTTGAAGCGTTTTTGCATGGCACCATTCGGACAGGCTGCCACACACCAGGGATTTTCACAATGAAAACACGATAGGAATACATAATTCGCTTGAGGACTGTCTTCTCTTTCCACTGGACCGACTTCAACTATCTGGCTAGGTTTAGGTCCTACACCAAGTCTCTTATTTACCTTACATTGCACCTGACAGGCGCGGCACGAAATACATCTTTTGTTGTCCTGGCTTAAATAGTAAATACTCATATTATCCCCCCTGGGCTTCTCTTTTTTCCATTAATACTATTGCACCGGCCGAACTTTTACGTGAACATGCTGCAGAGCCGGACTCCCCCCAACCATATCGGTTATGTTCTCCTGTAATGCAGTATCGCTGGCACCTTTATTAAAGGATCTCGACTGCGCCGGCACTTTTCGCCCAAATCCGTGCAGCATAAAAACAGCCTCCGGGTGGATAAGGTCTGTAACATAGGCTTTAAGGGTTTGTTTACCTGCACTGGATTCAACTTCTACCATCTGACCTTCCTTTATACCCAACTTTGCTGCTTGCTTAGTGTTAATCCAGAGTTTGTTTTCACTGACCAGTTCATTTAATAACGGATTGTTTTGGGTTGAAACATGAGTATGAGCAATACCACGGCCGATCATGAAACGGAAAGAACCTTCTTCCGGCATAGCAACAGGTTTGTAAGCAGGCAGAGACGGGATCTTGTTATCTTCAAACAGGCTGGAGATAAATTCAATCTTACCGGACGGAGTCTTAAACTTCATCCCGTTTTCACGGTCCCAGTAAATAGGTTTATCACTAAAAACTTTGAAACCTTTTTCTTCAAGTTCGCTCCATGAGATTCCGGTACCATTTAATTGGTAATCCCATAAATCTTCCACAGAGTTGTAAGGGAAAAAATGACCTATGTCCAACCGGTCGGCAATGCCTTTGATGATTTCCCAGCCAGGCTTGGTGTCATGTCTGGGTGTCACTGCCGGTTTCCGAATAACCAGGCTCGGTTTCAGGCCATCCGCCTCCTGGATAGAATCCCCTCTCTCCAGGTAAATAGATTCAGGGAGAATTACATCGGAATACCATGCCGTTTCACTGAATTGTATATCAATAGTTACGATAAAATCTAATGCATTAAAGGCACGTTTATTAGTTTCATAATCAGGAATTGAAAGCATGGGGTTATGACGCCAAACTGTTAAAGCTTTTACAGGGTAAGGGTACTCTTCCAGGATAGCTTTCGGAAGTAATTGGACCACACCATGGTTTGGATCAGGGGTTGGCAGCCTTGGTGTCCCGGAACCGTCACATCTTTCCTCGGTCACCTTGGGCAGGTCTTGTCCGGTCAGCTTGTTAAGACCCTTTTTACCAACATCGGAAAGTCCTTTTTTGAAGAACATCCCGCCCGGCGTCTCGATACTACCCATAAGGGCATTGAGCATAATCATAGACCTTCTAAAATATACCTCATTGGTATAATGCGCACTGCGGTACCCGTGGTGGAAAATGACCGCAGGCTTCGCTTCACTCGCCTCACGGGCCAGGGAAATAATTTTCTGCGCCGGGATACCGGTTTCTTTTTCGGCCCACTCCGGGGTATACATCTCAACAAAACTCTTCAATTCTTTAAACCCTTCAACCCAGCGGTTTACAAACTCCTTATCATATAGGCCTTCATTGATAATTACATGCATCAGGGCATAGTTCAGCGCCAGGTCAGTTCCGGGTCTAATCATAAGGTAGTCATCAGCCTTAGTAGCAGTAACCGTAATCCTTGGATCAATATAAGTAAGTTTGGTTCCCTCTTCCAGTGCATTGGTCAGCTGTTTAATTGCTTTAAGCTCAATGGCCTCAAAGTAATTGCGCCCGTATAAAATGACATGCTTTGCTTTACCTAGATCCACACCCACTTTGCCATCGGCATGCCCGGTTAAGGAACGAAAGGCCGTGTTTAATGACCCTTTACAACAAGAATCATGGCTAAAGTAATTGGGTGAACCAATGGCCTTCATAAAAGTTTTGCTGACATGGGAGTTCAAGTGACTACGCTCGGTATGAGCTATAGCACGGCTGCCATATTTATCTTTAACCTTTTCAAGGTTTTCAGCCACGTAGTCAAGAGCCTCTTCCCAACTGGCTTCCCGCCACTCTCCGGAACCTCTCGGACCTGAACGAATCAAAGGCTTCTTAATCCTTTCCTCATCGTGTAAAAGACTAACACCCGCTGCACCCTTCGGGCATATACTACCTTCAATACCAGCAGCATGCGGGTTTCCCTCAATGAGTTCCACGTCATCATTTTTGACCTTAACATTAATTGGACATCTTACCGTGCACATCAGACAAATACTGTTAACTTCCTGCATAACCTGCTGCCCCCCACTTTTTTGCTAAAACAGATGTCAACTTCTCTCTCAAATTTCTTTAAATTTTCCCTAAGTATAGAATAAATTAGCGTTATCAATAGGATAACTGAAATTCATATTATCCAATGTCATTATGTCGACAATGAAATGTCTTTTTTTCGACATTTTATTTACATAAATTTACTTATACAGCAAAATAAGAACTCCCACTTCTAGAAGTGGGAGTTCTTATAAATTAGATAAAATGGAGCGGAAGACGGGATTCGAACCCGCGACCCCCGGCTTGGCAAGCCGATGCTCTACCACTGAGCTACTTCCGCATAAAATATATTAT
>JADQBQ010000052.1 GCA_016278505.1 Clostridiales bacterium | reverse complement strand
CATCAGACTAAGTCTGCACTAATCTTTCGAGAAGAAGCCGCTTCTCGTCGCACGCCCATTATAGACATTAGCAACCGTTATAAATGACCATAATTTGTTTTACAACATTTATTCCAAAGCAATAAACACGAAGCTTTTTGTGTTAGGATTTGGCAGTTTTATTTTGCGTCTCTTTTTTGGTAATATGGCATATTTCTACAATTAACTTGATTAACCTTTGAAGAAAAATGGCATAATGAGTCGAATAAACATGTTTCTAACTAGGCCCAATCCCTGCTTATTGGAATTTCATTAGCTTATTGGGTCATACATACCGGTTCTTTTTCTGCTGAATAAAGTTTTCTTTCAGCCCGTTACCTCAATAGATAGCCTAGCCAACAAAAGCGGAATCTGACCATAGATCAGATTTACGGTTACGGATGTTTCATGTTTTTCATTACATTGTTACTATAATAAAGGGGAAAGTATAGTTACGGTTTTTTCCCAAAAGTGTTATGGTAGAATGGAAGCGGTAGCCACTGATGAATTTATTGGAAATATCAGAAAAACGATTAAGTGACACGGCCTGCCGTATAGGTGAATTTTTTGGCAGAAAATATTACCCGGGCAATCGTGAACAAAGACTGTTAAATTTAAAAAGACGAGGTGTTTTTTATGTCTAATTTACTTAAGCCATTACAGGCAGGTACATTGACGCTAAACAACCGCCTGGTTATGCCGCCCATGGCCACAGGGAAGGCTGACGCTGATGGAAAGGTGAGCCAGGATATTCTTGACTACTATGCTGAAAAATCTAAGGGTGGATATTTATCACTCATCATCATTGAACATAGTTTTATAAAGCCGGAAGGAAAGGCCAGTGCTAATATGCTTTCTATTGCAGAAGACAGCGTGGTTGAACCTTTAAAGAAATTGGCAGATATCATTCGTGGCAATGGCTCCAAGTCAATGATGCAGATTAATCATGCAGGAAGTGGAACCACGGAAGAAATAGTGGGAACAACCCCTGTGGCACCTTCTGCAGTGGCGAACCCGCGTACAGGGAAAATGCCGCGCGAACTAACACTGGAGGAAATAAAGGACATCATTAAAGCATTTCAAGATGCTGCCCGGCGAACAAAGGAAGCGGGGTTTGATGGGGTTGAAATTCACTCTGCACATGGTTATCTATTGAATCAATTTTTTTCACCGCTGTCCAATAAGCGTACTGACCAATACGGTGGGGATATTCACAACCGCATCCGCCTTCACCTGGAGGTGATTGAAGCAGTACGCGGGGAAGTGGGAGAAGATTTCGCCATTCTTTTAAGGTTAGGTGCTTCGGACTTTAAAGAAGGAGGCACTACCATTGAAGATAGCAAAATTGCTGCCCGGGAATTCGAAAAGGCGGGAGTAAATATTCTCGATATTTCCGGCGGTTTTTCGGGCTACCTGGTGCCGGGCCTCACAGGTCAAGGTTTTTTTGCGCCACTCTCTGAAGCTATCAAAGCAACGGTAGCTATCCCAGTGATTCTAACCGGTGGAATAACAGATGCACAAGCTGCTGAACATTTGCTGGCAGAGGGAAAAGCAGACTTGATTGGTGTTGGCAGAGCCATACTAAACGATTCTAATTGGGCGCAAAAAGCTATAGAAAGTCTTAGTTAAAAATTAGGGAACCACCACGGGGACGACAGGCAACAGCTGAGTTTATTTCCAGTCCCACACATGCTAATTTTACTTTAACGTCCGCGAGCAGTTTTCTGTCAGTGGCCCGTACCACCTTCTGGACAACGAGGATTTTTTAAGGACATTATGGGGGATAATATAATGTATACCTTGTACTATTGAATACGATTCTGATTGGTATGTGAAAATAGAAAATACAAAGCTCCGCCTGCATCGTAATGCTAATTACCGGATTATTCTCCCTTTTTAGAAGCTGTAGCTATCAAGCCTGTTTAGAAGCAGGCTTGATTTATTTTAACGTCACTCAAAGCAACGAAAACCCAAAGGAACCAATATTGACACCGAAGCAAATAAGGTTTAACACCTAATTAGTGCCAAAAATGGTTTCCCTGTGCTTCATCCTTGTGGCTGTCACCAATAAGGTTTATTACCTCGCTTCTGTGAATAAGCCTATCTAATATAGCAGTAGCTAACGCCTTGTCACCTATTAATTCACTCCAATCCACACTAAATGATTAACAACCCACCTGGTATCTCCCCGGCCCCCTAAAGACCTCCTTCAAGTGCCAATTCATATATAAATCCCCGGGCTGGTAGCCGGGATGTACGGGGTTGCGAATTTGTTTGCCATGGTATCTCATCAACCATTCCTCAAGTCCATTGGTGCCATGGGCATCCTGTGAAACAATTAATTCCCTTGTAGGGGCTATGGTAAAGACTCCTCTGTCAAAGAGCTTGTGGTGCATGGTACATAGCGCTACACCATTTTCTTCCCGGTCAGGCCCGCCGGCCTGGTGCCACTTGATATGTGCCGCTTCGACGGCCACGAAATTATTGCCTAACATGACATTAAATCCACACACCGCACAACTATACTCGTAAGCCCTTAATATCCTTTCTCTAAACCTGGGGTCCCTTCGTTTGGCAGGGTCACGTTCATTATTTAGTCCTTCGGGTTCAAGAACAATATTAAGCCCTATGGATTCAAGGATATCTGCATGGATTGTCTCGGGGAAATGTTTATTTAAGACAATTTGCGCAATCTCCCGCATTAGGTTCTTGTCCTTACTTAATAATGAATAAACTTCATCACTAAAACCTCCGGCCACCTCATTGTCCAGAAGCCATCTGTCCTTAATATGGACAAGACCGAGGTCAACATTTAGGTTCCAGATACCATCATTCGTTAACCGCACAAAAGGATGTTCCGGGTGATAGGATTGTCTATGCGGGCCAAATTCCTTTAACAGATACTTGAGCCTGCCCTTTACATCCTGGTAGGATAAAAGCCTTGCGCCATTATTCTGTAACTGGCCCAGGGCGTACAGAATTAAAAGGGGTTTGTGCGGCGCTCTCTGGTCTCCCTTTTTCCAGATGCTCAATTTTTTTATTCTTTCTATTAACTCCGCTGCATTCATAATAGTCATCACCTTAATAGTAAGCACTACTGTATATACCGTTTGTCTCCGCAAGATATGTATTAATTAACGTTGTTTTTTACCCATTCTCTTAATTCAGGGTTGTCCTCATCAGAGATTAATTTTGGCTTAAATCCTCCTGTTTCAATTAAGTAAATACCATCTGAGGATTTCACCGCGTAAATAGATTCAAAAGGGGCCTTTATGATTTTCCCAATGCTGTCTTCTTTTCCTTCAAAGAATTCCTTTATCTGTGAGTAATCTCTTGAATCAGGTTCCCAATCTTGGTTTTCCTTATCTTTATCTTCATTCCCGTCACAGGCGACTTCAGAGCAAAGGTATTTCTTTGCCATTGGAGAGTTTTCGCTTGGCTCAATTTTCAAGTTTATCTCATGCAAAATGTTAATCACTTCTCCAAACCCTATAAATAGCATGCCTACGACAAAGCTTGAAATAATTGGATAAATTCCTGGTAACAAGGCCAATCGCCGTACATAGGGATTTGTTTCTGACGCAACTACTAACCCTAAAAGTATTCCAACACCGATTATGAAGGCCCCTATAACCTTCAAGATCTGGCCAATAGTGTTGTTCATATCTTTCACTCCTTAAAAAGTGGGGGTCAGGCTTGAATAATTCACTTATCCCTTCCTCAAAGCTCCAAACAGCCAATGGAATGGTTCGAGCAGGGAATTACTGGCTCGGTTTACATCTTTAACTCTTTAATTTTGTTTTCGACCTCTTGCCTGAGCTTTATTGTTTTTACTAATCTCTCTCCGGCCTTCCTGGAATGCTTTAATGCTTCGTTATCTTTTAAGGCTTCACCGGCTTCAAAAAGCCTAAGGATTTTAACCGTATCTACCACCCTGTACCCCAGGGCTTCCAATGGTTTGGACATGGCTTCAGGGGTAAAGCCCATATCCTTTTCGTCTTGCTGCTCACAAACCGCTATTACAGCAGCATATTTGCCTCCCAATGCTTCATTAACACTCAACCAACAGGAACGATCATCTTCGGCAAAAACTTCAAAACTATAGCACCTATCAATAAAGGCTTTCATATCGGCCGATATGTTGTAAAAATAGGTGGGAGAACCCAAAATAATTCCATCTGCCTCCCAAAGAAGGGGATATATTTTTTGCATATCATCGTTGATTATGCACTTAAAAGTCTCTTTGCAACCTTCACAACCTGTACAATCTTGTATGGAATAATCGCTTAAAAAAATTAATTCTGTTTCTGCACCTTCATTTTTGGCCACTTGGATAGCCTCCTGCACTAGACAAGAAGTATTACCCTTTTTTCTTTTACTACCAACAACGCCTAGAATTTTCACTATAACTAACCTCCAGGAAAGAATTCTACTATCCTATAACTTTTGCCCTGTTGCATGTTTTTAAAATTAAAAGGCGTAGTCAACGGCCCCTTTGGCGTGTATCTCAGTCGTGTCAAACATTGAGACATTTGAGTCTTGTGGCCGGACCATAGTCTTCATCAAATACCTCCAATTGTTTGGCAGCAAGAGCTACTTTATATACTTTTGGTCTAAGGCCGACCATAAGTAAAGAGATGCCACCGAACGGTATGGTTTCCATTTATTATTTAATTCTTCAATTTCTTCGATCACGGGTATGGAAGCTAAACTATAAAGAGATTTTATTGCCCTTTTCAAACCAACATCATTTAACGAAAAGACATCCAGTCTGCCTAAAGAAAATATTAGAAACATCTCAGCAGTCCACCGGCCAACTCCTTTAACTCGCGTAAGCTGCCGTATGACCTGTTCGTCTTCCATGTTTTCAAGCTCTGTGAAGTTAATTTCTCCTGATAAAATTTTTTGGGTTAAATCCTTTATATATATTAATTTTGGTTTGGAAATCCCTGTCTCCCTGATAACATCATCTTCCAGCACGTTAATTGCTGCCGGATCAATGGTTTCACAGAGGCTATAAAACCTGCCCCAGATTGTTTTTGCGGCTTTAACGGAGATTTGTTGGCCAACGATAATTCTTATTAAGGATTTATAATAATCAGTTCTCAAAACTAGAGTATAATCGCCAATCATATCTATTAAAGCCGCTAGTTCAGGATCCATTGTTTGAAGTTTTACAGCCTCAGTGCCATTTTTTGTAAAGATTATGCTTTTTTTCATAATTCACGACCTGTCCGTACTTTTTTTAAAGCTGTTTCTTACAATTTCTGCTTAATTCATGTAACACCTTCTGGATTTTGTTTATTTTAAAGGCGTTAAACTTTTTGGTAGAATTGAATGACTCACCTAAACCTGTATTGGAGGTAACTCTTTGAAAAAAGTAGTGAGCATGTCCCGGCGAACCGACCGACCCGACCGACCCGACCCCCAGGATAAGCGAGAAAAGATAATCAACCAATATAACAATTAGTGAATGAATCCTTATTCTTTTTGTCACACCTACTTCTTCCATGTTTGACAGTCTCCTCCCCTGCAAAATCCGGGTTTTTCGCACAAGGAACTATCCTTTCCCTGCAACATACTCACTGTTTACCATTAAAGCTTTGGCTCAATTGAGCGAATCGACTCCCCCCTCATTTGATCGGACCCGACAAAATACGTGAAGATAGTAAAGCTGCAAGGCTTTGCGTCACAAATACGGGCTAGGAGCTGTATAGGGTAGTTCTTCACACGGATCTGTACGGGGTGTTGTTGTCAAGTGTAAAGTATGTACACTTTAAAACCTCTGTTTAGAGGGCCAAAGATCGGTTGGACGCTATCCTTCCTTTGGCAGTATTCTTGCTTATTTGAGTAGTAAAAGATTTAGGACCATTTACAGGAAGGGTGACTCTATCCAATGCGTGACGCAGTAATTGTGGAGGCGGTAAGGTGCCCGGTGGGGCGCCGGAGTGGAATGCTGAGCGGTATCAGGGCTGAAGATTTGGCTGGAAAGGTATTGCGGGAACTGGTAAATCGGAGTGGGATTGCTCCCTCACTGGTGGAAGATGTAATCATGGGCTGTGTTTCCCAGGTGGGAGAGCAGGGTTTTTGCATCGGCAGAGTGGCGGCGCTCATTGCCGGTTACCCCGTTCACGTGCCGGGAACCACCATTGATCGCCAGTGCGGTTCCAGTCAACAGGCGGTACATTTTGCGGCCCAGGCCATTATCAGCGGTGATATGGATGTGGTTGTGGCTGCGGGGATTGAACATATGACCCGGGTGCCCATGGGTTCCAATTTCCAAAATACCCAGTTTAGTAAAGAGCTTACCTCCCGCTATGAAATCATACCCCAGGGACTGTCTGCTGAAAGAATAGCCGTAAAATGGGGGTTTAGCCGGGAGCAGCTGGATGAATTCTCACTTCAAAGCCATGAAAAAGCAATAAAGGCCCAGGATCAGGGGCGTTTTGAGCGGGAAATAGTGCCCTTGGAAGTAA
Organism: Clostridiales bacterium; assembly: GCA_016278505.1. Lineage (GTDB taxonomy): Bacteria > Bacillota > Desulfotomaculia > Desulfotomaculales > VENG01 > VENG01. The sequence goes on along the minus strand of JADQBQ010000052.1, from coordinate 7,348 downwards.
CATTGCCGAACGGGACCAAGGAAACGGTAAAAAACGATGAAGGGCCGCGCCGTGGTACATCTTTCGAGAAACTTGCCGGGCTCAAGCCTGCTTTTAAAACAGGTGGCGTAATCACCGCCGGTAATTCCAGCCAGATCAGTGACAGCTCAGCCGCCATACTGCTGATGTCCGGGGAAAAGGCCCGGGAATTGGGATTGAAGCCCCGGTTCAGGGTTGTGGCCCGGACAGTGGTGGGCTCAGACCCCACGCTAATGCTTACCGGACCCATCCCGGCCACAGAAAAGGTGCTGGCCAAGGCCGGTTTGAAGATTGACGATATCGGTGTATTCGAGGTTAATGAAGCCTTTGCTCCTGTGCCCCTGGCCTGGCTGGAGGAAACAGGTGCCGATCCCGCCAAACTTAATCCCAACGGCGGGGCCATAGCCCTGGGACATCCTCTGGGGGCAAGCGGGGCGAGGGTAATGATTACTATGCTTTACGAAATGGAACGTACAGGTGCCCGGTACGGGCTGCAGACCATGTGTGAGGGGCACGGCATGGCCAACGCCACCATTGTGGAGAGGCTTGAGTGACCGGGATTCCAAAAAACAGGAGGGAGAACATTGTTCATTGAGTATAACGGCAAGAAACCCAAAGTATCCGAAAAGGCTCTTGTGGCCCCCAATGCAACCCTCATAGGTGATGTTACGGTGGAAGAGGGGGCCAGTATATGGTTCGGGGCCCAATTGCGGGCTGATTTCGGTCCGATTACAGTGGGCGCCCGGAGCAGTATTCAGGACAATGTGGTGGTGCATATGCTGCCCGGGGGCCAGACAGTTATTGAGGAAGGTGTTACTGTGGCCCATGGTGCGGTGCTGCACAACTGTACCCTAAAAAAGGGCAGTATTATCGGTATGAATGCCGTAATACTTGATAATGCCGTAATCGGGGAACAGGCCATGATTGCCGCCGGCAGCGTGGTAACCGATGGCACTGAAATACCGGCCCGACACCTGGCCACCGGAACTCCGGCCAAACCCAAAAAAGAGCTTTCCGGCAATTCCCTGTGGTGGGTGGATCAAAGTGCCAATGCTTACGTTAACCTGGCCGACAGTTACCTCAAAGAAGGAATTGGAAAAATAAAGGGCAATGATTGATTAGCCTTTGATGATTTTTAAAACGGATTAATCAATAATTGGAGGTTTTAAGAAATGCAAATTAAAGGTTGTACTGCCATGATCACCGGCGGAGCCTCGGGACTGGGGGAAGCAGTGGTCAGAAGTATCATTGCCGGGGGCGGAAAAGCGGCCATTTTGGATTTGGCGGCGGAAAAAGGGCAGAATCTGGCTTCAGAACTGGGAAGTGAAGCCAGTTATTTGGAAACCGATGTGACTAATGAAGACAGCGTTCAGGCAGCGGTGGATAAAGCCATATCAACCTTCGGAGCCGTTCATTTACTAATTAATTGCGCGGGTATAGGCATAGCCAGGAAAGTGCTGGGTAAAAAAGGACCCCATGACCTGGCGGGCTTTTCCACGGTAATTAATATTAATCTGATTGGTACATTTAATGTTATCCGTTTGGCAGCTGAGAAAATGGCCGGTAATGCTCCCAATGAAGAAGGTGAGAGAGGGGTCATTGTTAATACAGCATCTGTTGCCGCCTATGAGGGCCAAATCGGCCAAGCAGCCTATAGTGCCTCCAAGGGCGGCGTTGTAGGAATGACCCTTCCCATTGCCCGGGAACTCGCGATCCATGGAATACGGGTAATGACCATTGCCCCCGGCCTGTTCGAAACCCCCATGTTTGACAGCCTGCCTGACAAGGCCAAGCAAGCTCTGGGGGCTATGACGCCCTTCCCTTCCCGCTTGGGCTATCCCAAAGAATACGCCCGGCTGGTTCGGGACATCATTGAAAACCCCATGCTGAACGGTGGTACAATCCGGCTGGACGGTGCTATCCGGATGCAGCCCCAATAAATAGATAAGAAGAACGAAATGAGGGGGAGAAAAATGGGCCTATATACTGAGGAACACCAAATTTTTCGCCGTACTTTTAAAAAATTTGTGAAAAATGAACTGGTGCCCCATATTGATGAGTGGGAGGAAAAGAAGGAAGTGCCCCGGGACGTTTGGCGTAAGCTCGGTGAACAGGGTTACCTCTGTCCCTGGGTGGATGAAAAATACGGCGGGGCCGGGGCGGGCTTTGAGTACTCGGCCATAATTAATTATGAATTGGCTCGGGCCGGTGTAAGCATGGGGGTGGGGTTGCACAACGACATTATCGCCCCTTACATTGGCAGTTACGCTACCGAGGAACAAAAGGAAAAATGGCTGCCGGGATGTACCACCGGGGATATTGTTCTGGCCCTGGCCATGACCGAACCCAATGCCGGCTCTGACTTGCAAGCCATAAAAGCCACTGCAATTAAAGAGGGTAATGAATACGTTATTAATGGTCAAAAGACATTTATCAGTAACGGCATCAGTGCTGATGTGGTGATTGTTTTGTGCAAGACCGATCCCCATGCCGAACCGGCTCACAAAGGGATAAGCCTGTTAGTTGTTGAGGACGGTACACCGGGTTTCATAAAGAGTCGCAAATTGGATAAGCTGGGCCTGCACAGTCAGGACACGGCAGAATTATTTTTTGATAATTGCCGGGTTCCGGCGGATAACCTTTTGGGCTGGGAAGGTACGGGGTTTTCCTGTGTGATGGGAAAACTACAGCAGGAACGATTGGTGTCGGCCGTAGGGTCCCAGGGGTTGGCGGAGCGCATGCTTGAGGATGCCATTGAATATGCCAAATCCAGGAAATCTTTCGGACGCCCGGTAAGCAAATTCCAGCACAATTCATTTAAGATTGCCGAGATGGCCACGGAGATTGAAATGGGTAGTGTTTTCCTGGAGAAGTTGATAGCGGATCATGTTGAGGGAAAGGACATAGTAAGCGGGGTTTCCATGGCCAAGTGGTGGATAGGTGAAATGGCCAACCGGGTTGCGTATAACTGCATGCAGTTATACGGGGGTTACGGTTATATGGAGGAATACCCCATAGCCAGGCACTACCGGGATGTGAGGTGTCATACAATCTACGCCGGCACAACCGAAATAATGAAACTGATTATTTCCCGTAGATTGGGACTTTAAAGATCCAAACAACAGGAAATTATGATGGAATTGGGGTTAAGCTACTTCCGCAATAATTCTCCGGGTATATGTTTCAGAATTTTGGGACTATAAAAATTTTTCAGAAAGGGGATTTTGCGATGATTCTTGCAACGCCCGGACCAATAAAAGAATACACCGAAAAGGGTTGGTGGAGAGAAAAAACGCTGCTGGATTATTTTCAGGAAAATGCCCGCGAATACTCTCAACGGGTGGCTGTTGTGGATCCTTATGACAAAGAAGAACTGACGGGGTTCTCCGCAGAAAGGGTTACTTATGGGGAGCTGGAAAGGGCCGCGGACGCGGTGGCAACTTCCTTTCTGGAAGTAGGTATTCGAAAGGATGACATAGTAATGGTACAACTACCCAACTGTTGGGAGTTAGCCATGCTATACCTGGCAATAACCAAGGCCGGGGCGCTTATTTCCCCGGTACCGCTGCAATGGCGCAAAAAGGAAATTCAGTATATTGCCAAGCTCACCGGGGCCAAAGCGGTTATCACCGTTGAAAGCTTTCATGGCTTTAACCATAAGGAAATGATGGAAGAAATAATGCTTGAGCTTCCGGTTATAAAATATATTTTTACACTGGAAAAAATTAAGCAGAAAACCCAAGGGAACATTAGTAAGGAAGAATTGGATTCCATAAAGGTTGATGCCAACGATATTTTTACCCTCTGCTGGACCTCGGGCACCGAAGCTGAACCCAAAGGTTGTCCGCTGAGCCATAACAACTGGATTAACCAGGGGTTGCTGCAGGTGGACACGGCGGACATTAGACCCGGGGACGTACAGTTAACAGCGGGGCCTTTAGTAAATATGGCCTCGGTGGGTACCACTTTTATACCGTGGCTTATTTTAGGCGGTACATTTGTCCTGCACCATCCTTTTAATCCTCAGCTGTTTATTCAACAAATGATGCAGGAAAAGGTAAATTACACCCTTTTAGTACCAGCAGTGGGCAATATGATTGTCAAACACCCGCAGGTGGACCGGTTCGACTTGAGCTCGGTAAGGGCAATAACTATGGGTTCAGCACCGCCATCGTTTTTCACCATCCAGGAATTCAAGCGCCGGTGGGATATAGAAATAGGTAATGTTTGGGGACAAAATGAGGGTACAGGAATAGTATCCGGTCCCCAAGACGTTCCAGATTTGTCCAAAAGAGTGGATTACCTGCCCCAGTTTGGCAAAAATGACTCGGTGTGGGCGGCGGATATAACCAAGCGATTACAAACTAAGCTGGTTGATCCTGAAACCGGTAAAGAAGTTCGGGATGTGGGAGATGTAGGAGAACTGGCTTATAGGGGACCCAATCTTATGCCGGGATATTTTAAGCGACCGGAGCTTAATACTAAGGCATTCGATGAAGAAGGTTTCTTTTATACCGGTGATCTGTTTGTAATCAAGGAAAATAACTATATCGGCTTCTTTGAAAGAAAAAAGGATATTATTATCCGTGGTGGTTTCAATATCAGCGCCCAGGAAATTGAAAACGTTTTATTTGGTCACCCCAAGCTGGCAGACATGGCTGCCATTGCTATGCCGGACGAGGTTCTAGGTGAGCGTACCTGCATTTACGTTGTTCCAAAGGGCGATGAAAAAATTACATTGGATGAGTTCACCTCCTTTTTAAAAGAAAAGGGCATGGCTGTTTATAAGCTTCCGGAGAGGTTGGAGATAGTCGAAACCATACCCCGGAACCCGGTGGGCAAGATAATGAAAAGCGTTCTGCGAGAGGACTTAAAGAAGAAAATGCAATCCGGTAGTTAGGAAACTATATTAAAAGGAGGGGTATTTTTCCGACGATGTAGTCTTTATTGATGAAGTACCCAAAACCAGTGTAGGAAAATTCAACAAAAAAGTCTTACGGGAAAAGTACAAGGACTACTTGGTAAATCAAACAGAGAGTTAACTTGTTTGTTTCCTTGCAGTGCAGTAATTAGCAGGCTTTACCTCCCACGGTGGGGAGGTCTTTTTTTCATTATAAAGGAACCGAACCCCCGAAGGTAGAAATATCTGAATAATCAACGAAATTATTGAGGGGGTATTCCCATTGCGAATGAGTGACATGATGACCTGGGACACACCTCTCCTAAACCCGGAGGATGCTTTAGGGCATGGCGCTAAATTATTGCGTGCAACAAAGCTGGACGGGTTGCCCGTTGTGGATTCAAAGGGCAGTCTTATCGGTATTTTTACCAAGGCTAACTTAATGGACGCTTTCTTGGCCGGGGCCGAAGTCTCTGAAAGCTTGGGGAAGTATTATAATTCTCAGGTGGTAACCGTTGATGTGAATACCCCTTATTCTGAAGTGGAGAAGTATGTAAAAAGCAGCCCGGTAGGAACCGGCGTTGTCGTGAATGGGAAAGAGAAAGTTTTGGGCGTTTTTACCAAGGTGGATATGATTATGGCTCTTTTTAAAGAGTCGGAACAACTGGCAACCCAGTTAAAAACAGTTTACAACGCAATGCATAACGGGGCCATCCTGGTTGATAAAAATAACAGAATCAAAATGATAAATAAATCAGGCGAGAAGATGTTGGGCTTAGAGCAAGAAAAGCTAAAGGATGTTTTTTTCAGCAATGTGTTTCCGGGAATAGATATCACCCCTGTTTTAAATGAATCCCGTTTTGTTATCGGAGTGAAGGAAAGACTTAACGGAATAAAAGCTTTATGTTCCATCAGTCCCATAGTGGAAGACAATGGGGTTGCCGGGGCGGTAATGATTTTTCAAGCCCTTACCGACCTGGATCAAGTTGCCTCTGAGCTGGAATCAACTAAGCGCCTGTATGAAACTCTGTTAACGGTGTTGAATATCGCTTATGAAGCCATTATTTTAGTGGACGACCAGGGTAAAATCTTTCTGGTAAACGAGGCGGCATGCCACTTTTTGGGCAAAAAAGAATCCGAGTTGCTAAATATGTCGGTTCAGAAAGTAGTTGAAAATACGCGGTTGCATATAACGTTAAAGACCGGTAAGGCTGAACTCAATGAGATTCAAACCATCAGGGGACGCCCGTATATTGTTTCCCGTCTACCCATTGTGCGTAACGGTAAAATAATCGGAGCCGCGGGTAAAATCGTTTACCGGGAGTTGGAAGACGTAAAAGATTTGGCCGAAAGATTGGCACAGATGGATCAGGAGCTCAATTACTATAAAGAAAAAGCAGGCAGAGCCCGAAAGAACATAACCTTTGACGATATTATTACAGTCAGTAAAGATATGAGGCGCCTGAAGCAAGAAGCCTTGATAGCCGCCAGAGGTGTTTCCACTGTTTTGCTTACCGGGGAAAGTGGAACCGGAAAAGAATTGTTCGTCGAGGCCATCCACAATGCAAGCCCAAGGAGAAAGGGGCCTTTCATAAAAGTAAACTGTGCAGCTGTACCGGAAAACTTGCTGGAATCAGAATTTTTCGGGTATGCCCCGGGAGCCTTTACGGGTGCCCATAAAGAGGGGAAACAAGGAAAGTTTGCAGCCGCTGATGGCGGAACCTTATTCCTGGACGAAATCGGTGACATGTCACTTAACCTGCAAAGCAAGCTCTTGCGAGCGCTGCAGGACAGGTGCATTGAGCCCGTGGGCAGCAATAAAACGGTTGAAGTAGACGTTCGAATCATTGTAGCTACCAACCAGGATTTGATGCAAAAGGTTGTAGCAGAAGAGTTTCGTCAGGATTTATACTATCGTCTGAATGTAATTAATCTAAGGCTTACTCCCTTGAGCTACAGGCTTGAGGACATCATTCCCCTGGTGAATGTATTTTTGGAAAAGTTTAACACTGATTTTGGGACGCGGATAAATGAAATATCCTCGGAAGCCCGTAAAATACTAATAGCCCATCACTGGCCGGGGAATGTACGCGAGCTGATGAATGTTATAGAAAGGGCAGTCAATTTTTCCACCGGGCCTGTGTTGGAGGTGGAAAGCCTTCCCTTCTACCTGCGGGAGCAAAAAGTGCAAATTCCTTTCACCCACGGTATTAACCGGGGTATTTCCGTGCGAAAAAACGGCCACCTCGACAAAAAAGTTTTATTAGGGGTTCTGGAAAAAGCCAACGGTAACAAATCAGAAGCAGCCAGAATGTTAGGTATCAGCAGATCGTGGTTATATGAAAAAATGCGGCAATACAAAATTATTTAGGCCATAAGCACGTCATACTACATTTACACCAAAACCTTTTTAATTGCGGACCTAAAGTT
>JADQBQ010000041.1 GCA_016278505.1 Clostridiales bacterium | reverse complement strand
AACAAACCTGTGGATGGCAGTCTTTGCCGATACCGGTGCCTCATTAATTGTAATTGCCAACGGCATGCGCCTGATGCGGGTGAAAGAAAAGGCGGCATTTGAAAAGAAAGCCGGAAAAACCGGACAAGCTGCTTACGGAGAAGCCTAGAAATTAGGATGTGTGAGAACTTTATTTCAGATTGGAAAGCCCCGGGAAGTAATCCCGGGGCTTTCTTTAAGCAATTTTAAACACCTTCATCACCACTGTGTACCCATTTTCGTTAATTACCACCTGATCACCTGTCTTCAATTCATCAATAAGTATTGGGTTACCTTCGTTATCGAATAAATTCTGACGTGTAATGAAATAATTCGTTATGCGCCCGGCGGCATTATTTACCCCAACAAGACCTATTTCCGGGTTTATTCTTGCTATAATTCCACTGGACATTCTTACGCGTTTATTCTTTTGCATAACTTCCCTCCATTTACCAGCAGTGACCGTTATTCCTGTACCCGTTGTCCCAGGGACAATTTGGACCATAGTGCGGCCCTTGATGGCCATGGTTTTGCGAATATACTTGTCCCTGGGAACCGGCAGGAGGGGTCTGGGACTGTGTAGGGGTGGGAGTCTGCTGGCTTTGGTTTACTTGTTTAGTTTGAACTGGAGGCTGGTAGTTGGCCATCATATTCTGCATCCAGCTTTGCTGCATCTTATACGCATCTTGCACGTTAAAATTGGGATTTTGCTGCATGACACTTTGCATCCAGGCCTGCTCCATCTTTAAAAGGTCTTCCCGGCTGGTGCCGGTGGTTTTAACCCACTGATCAACCATAGTCTGGTCCATTTGCCAGCACGCCTGTATCATCTGCTTTACCTGTGCGGGTGTTACTGTTGCTGCAGTATTTGCAGGCTGGTTAGGCTGTCCTTGGGGTGCTTGAGCTTGTTGGTCTTGAGATGGTGCCGGCTCGTTTGATTGAGCGTTGTTGATTATGGCTGCGTTAGCCACTCCCACAATGGCAATTCCAAGCACAACGACAAACAATATTAGCGGCAACTTTTTGCTTTTCATTCTACAATCATCCTTTCTTTTAATGTTGGTATAACTTCCCTTGATTGTAGTTTCCGAAACCAGTGATTATTTTAAGTGGGTATCTTAAAATTTTTTTTAGTTGCATTTGCATTACATGCTTCAAATGTTTAACTTGCTTCCGATGTTTTACTCCGGTCTATAAAGGTAACTACGACCCATCCCTCCACGTCAATTCGAAGGCAAGCCCAGAGACGGATATCCACCTGTATCCAGGCAACTCCTTTTTCATCCACTCTCAACCCAGTTTTTAGAGTATCGTTTAGTTTTGCGCATAACAAATTAATTAATTTCTGGTGTTTAATTTTTTTCTTTGACCTTTCCCTAAAGCGCTCAATGCTATGTTCAGTTAGGTACACTTTATAATTTTTATCTTTCATAACCCTTGGCATCGATTGTCCCCCCTTTTTTGCATTCCATGTAAGTAACAACCGGTTAACAAATTTGTGATTTTACTGCTGTCAATAATTACATATGCTGCCTATTAATTATTCTATCCGGTATGGATGCAAAATTTATGTGGGTTGAAGGTAATAAAAAGCTTAGGAAAATATGATGCTTTTCGATTTTTAAATTACCCACCTAAAAAGGTGGGTCGTTTTCGAATATAATTTATGACTGCAGCACTAGTGGGAACCGGTTCTTGAAAATCAAACAAAATAAAACAACATTAGATTAATTATTACAGGAGGCAATAAAATAAAATGAGAACAGAACACTACGAAACAATATTGCAAATATACGATAAGACATTAATTATTAGCCAGAATAATAATATGGGAAATAAAAAAGTGGCGCATCTTTACAACCATCATGGAATTGAAGTTTGCCGGCCCTTACAATTTGATAATTCGCACAAAGGCCTCAAAAATCTTAGGCTTTGGATTCATTTAATTATCACCAAACAGGTTGTTGCACGGCACGCAAGTTAAGTAGGTAGGGATAAAAACCGTATACCCAAGCAAAAAACACCACCATGGTTAATATTCCGGGTGGTGTTTTTTTTAATGTTTGTAAAACCCGCATTTATATAAGGTTCAGTAACCATTCCCAGTGTTAATATTCCAAAGATTTTGGCTCACCTATGGAATCATATGAAAATTTTTCATATTTTTTAATAAAAGACCCACATAAAAAACTCCTACCATACCGGATAGTGTTTAGGACTGCAGTCATTTAAGAACTGGTTAATCAGTAAACTTGATACGGGAGGAATGCTAGTGAAAAAGTTTGGAACAATCTTAATGACAGGCGCAATTACTTTAATGTTTGCCTCTTCTGCCATTGCCTGGGGAGGCGACTCCTCCGGCAGCCATGATTCGGGTAAAAACGGTGGCAACGAATCCCGGAGCTCGATAAGTCAATCTCGGGATAGTTCGGACCATCAAAGGAGCAATCGGACAAATGATGGGGGTAGTTGGGGTGCGGACAAGGATGATCGGGACAGCTCAGTGAAAAATCATAGCCGGGATGATGCAGCAGCTCGCTGGCATGACAGTGATAAAACAAAAGACTTCAATGATATGAACAAAAAATCATGGGCTGAGCCCTTTGTTGAGCACATGCAAGCAAGAAATGTGGTAGGAGGCTATCCTGACGGTACCTTTCAGCCCAATAAGCCTGTTACCAGGGCAGAGGCAACAAAAATGATTATGTATGAGTCAGGTGCCACCAATGGTGAGTCAGATATACCGTTTAATGACGCCGCTCATATACCTGATTGGAGCAAATCGGTGCTTCAGGCAGCACTTGACAATTTTGTCATATTAACCTCTGTTATATCACAAAAAGTTTAGAAATGTGTAACAGACAGGATAACTTGAAAAGTTATACTACAGAAATCATTTGAAAGGAGGCTAATGTATGAAAAAAACAGTAAGGTACTTTTTGTTGGCCGGTGTGCTTACCGTTGGGGCGGCTTTTTACGGCATCAGTAATGCCTCGGCACACCAGATGAATATGACCCCTTACCAGTATCAACATTATCAAGCTGCGCCGGCCCAGGCGATGCAGGTTGATTTAATGACTGCAGCACAGGAAAATAGCAATCAAAACCCAGATGCCAATCAAAACCCAAATAACAACCAGCCCCCCTACCCGGCTTATCCACCTTATATGCAGGGACCTGGAATGATGTGGAACAATCCCTATTACGGGCCCAACAGTGACGGCCAGCAGCAACCCCCAGCTTATAATTATAATCCCTACGGTATGGGCAGAGGTATGATGGGCTGGTGCTGGTGAAAAAATTTTAACCAACCTCCAAAGTTTTTCTCAATTAAATCTCCTCAAATTTTGGGGAGATTTAATTTTACCCATGTAAATTGAGTTCTTTTTTCGGATATCTAATACAAGCGGAGTGATTAATATTGAATGACACTACAATACAGGAATTGGTAACCCTCGCGCAAAATGGTGACCATAACGCCCGGGAGAAACTAATTTTCCAGTATAAGCCCTTCATTTATAAAACCAGCTGCAGTATTTGCCAGAGGGGTTTAAGCTGGGAAAATGACGATGAGTTAAGTATTGCCCTCATTGCATTTAATGAAGCAGTAAGTTCCTACAATCCGGATAAGGGAGCAAATTTTTTAACCTTTGCCCGCAGGGTAATAAGTCAAAGGCTAGTTGATTACTTCCGGCATGAAAAAAGACACCAGCATATTTCATTATCTTCATCTGTAAATGAAGAAGGGGAAGAAAATGAAATAAGCCCTATTGAAAGTTCACAGGCCTGGGAAGATCATAAGGCAAAGGTTGAGAAAGAGGAGCTGGCACAAATGATGCTGGATTTTGAAGAAAGGTTGAATGAATTCGGCACCTCACTGGATGAGCTCGCGGATATCTGCCCCAAACACAGGGACACCCGGGAAAAACTAGCTAATGTGGCAGAAATACTGTGCAGTGACCAGGCGCTTTTAAATTCACTTCGTAAAACGAAAAGAGTTCCCGCCAAAAAGTTAGCCCGGGCGGCAAAGGTCAGCAAGCGGGTGCTGGAAAACGGGCGAAAATATATTCTGGCGATGGCAATCATAATATCCGAAGAAAGATTTAAAGAGTTAAAAACATTTATTTTCTCTGAGTAAACCAAGTGTTGGATAAAAACGAAAGAGGTTGGTTACCGTGAAAAAATTAAAGGGTATGGTGGCAAAAATAGATAAAGAAAACAGCACCATGGTGGTGGTTACTGAAGATAAACAAATTAAGCGCGTACCGCTGCCAGGTAATGTTCCTGATTTGGGATCGACCATAGAAGTCTCTTTGCCACCTGAAAAAAAGAAAGCTGCCGGGAGTTTTATAGGCACAAAATGGCTGGCTGTGGCCGTTGCTCTGCTCCTGGTGCTGGGGATAAGCATGTTTGGAAATTTGGGGCCACATCCGGTATCTGCTTCTGCTTATGTGACCCTGGATATGACATCAAGCGTGCAGCTGTCTGTTGATGAAAACGGGAAAGTGATAGGCGTCACTGCCCTAAATGACGCCGGGAAAAAGCTCATTAATGAATTGGATATAAAAAATAAAGATGTGTACCTGGCGGTAAAAGATGCTGTCAAAAAGGCAGGCAGTGCCGGGTATTTCAAAAAGGATACAGACAACTTGGTCATGGCCACTGTTTCCAAAATAAAGGACTCGTCTTCATACCGTATTGAAGATAAAAAGCTGCGTTCTGTTATACATGATGAGTTGAGCGCGGGTCATCACCCCGGATACGTGGTGGTTAACGAGACAAATGAGTCTGAATGGCAAAACGCACAAAATTCCGGGTATTCCGTGAATAGGGCTATTGTTTCCCAGCGTATCAAGGAAAAAGGTATAGATGTAGATCCTAAATCTTTAGATACACAGGAAATGATGCAGGTTATTAATGAATCTAAAACATCGGTTCCTACCTTGTTCCCTAATAATAGCTGTAAAGTGAACTGGCAGGAAAAGTGGAATGGTGCTTCCGGTAATGAAAATGAAAAGTGGCATGAAGACAATATGCAAGACCGGGAACACCAGAATACATCCGGCAGCCAAACCTCCGGTCAAAACAATACTCAAAACCGTGACATGAATAATGATTACGACAGCTGCGAATCACCGGACCAGCATGCGGTAAAAACCGGGACACCTGCACAAACCCAGAACCAAACTGATGCAAACCCGGATTCATCTGCTCCGCAGGAGGGAAGCAACCAGTGGGAAAACAACCGGGAAGATCATCAGTGGGAGGAAAACCGGTGGCAAAATGATGAAAGACAGTGGGATGGGATGCAGTAAGCCGGGATGATAGAGAGCATCGATAATGTTTCCCGCCCAGTATTCCCTGATGTAAAGCATTATATGGAAATCCCCCCTTTTTTAGGGGGACGTTTTTTGCAGGTATTATGTCACAAAATGTCGAATAGAAAAATTTATTTTCATTTTGGGGTGCATGCAGAAATGATTAAACTGGATAATGTGTCCATGTCATATGACAATGGTGTTACCGCCTTAAGTAATGTTTCTTTAAATATTGCCAAGGGTGAATTTGTTTTTCTGGTGGGTACAAGCGGTGCTGGTAAGACCACACTGATTAAGCTCATTTATAGGAATTAGTTAGCGATTACAAAGTTAATTATGCCCTGCTTGGATTAACAGGATTAGGATTCCTAATTGGTATCATAGGCAGCACCATTTCAGTAGGTAAACATTTGAAGGTTTGATATTAGGGGGAAAAGCAATGGACTCAAGTTTTCCGAGAAAAGTATGCACTCTGGGATTAGCCTTTGTTATTATTGGTGGGAGCATTGGAATAGCTTACGGTGATAATCTGGATAATGAATTGCGCCAAACCCGCTCTCAGCTGGAGCAAAAACGGCAAATAGAAAAAAATCAAGAGCAAAAAGTTGATAGTTATACTAGCCAGGTGGCTGCATTGAATAGAAGCATAAACCAAAAGGAAAGAGAAATAAGGGAACTCGCTGCCAGGTTGGACAAGGCACTTGAATCTCTTCGTACCACGGAAAAAGAACTGGAAGAGACGGAAGCAGAGTTAGAGAAAAATGATAAAATTCTCCGCCAGAGAGTGCGGGCAATGTACGAAAGCGGGCCGGTAAGCTACCTGGAAGTTCTGCTGGCGGCAGAGAGCTTTAGCGATTTTATAAACCGTTATGAGATGCTAAAATGGGTGGTAGCCCAAGACTCAAAACTAATAGCGAAGTGCGAAGAGCAAAGGGCCGAACTGGAGGAGGAGAAAACAGGCCTGGAAAAACAGCGGGATACTATAGCGGCTATGGTAAAAGATCAAGACAGAGCCAGGAAAGAATTGGCTTCACGGAGTGCAGCCAGGAGAACCTTGTTGGCTGCTGCAAAAGGAAACCTTTCCCAGTACCAGGCTGAAGTGAAACAACTGGAAGAGCGGGAAGAACAAATATTACGAAGGATAGCCCAAAATAACAGCGATGGGAGCATACCCCTGATATCCGGGAAGTTTCTATGGCCCACACCGGGGTATACCCGCATAACGTCCCCCTTTGGGTACCGGGTACATCCTATTTTAAAAACCAGGAAGTTACATACCGGAATGGATATCGCGGCACCATGGGGGTCAAAGGTAGTGGCAGCACAAAGTGGGAAAGTGATTAGTGTAAGAACAATGGGTGGTTACGGTAAAGTAGTAATGCTGGATCATGGTGGAGATATAACAACGCTGTACCCGCACTTATCATCCCAACTGGTCAGTGTTGGACAGTGGGTTAGTGCCGGAGAAACCATAGCTAAGATAGGAAGCACAGGGTATTCCACCGGCCCACACATGCATTTTGAAGTACGCGAAAACGGCAATCCGGTGAACCCAAAAGGGTATTTATAGATCAGTATAATTATAAAATATCTTCTCACCTAGACAGAATTGCAACAGCATGTTCCCCTTACTTCTCACCAGTTGATTGGTCGCCTCTTCTGGATCGCTAATGTTTCTTTCAAGGGCAACATCATCTACAATCTCTTTGTTTCCTTCCCGGTGAGAATCCAATATTCTGATCAGCACGTATTGATTGGGGTACAGTTCGCGCACCTCTTCCCATTTCATGTCTTCTAAACCTCCTCTTCACCGTCCCGAATAACATTGGCGGCAAATGGCAACTGCCATCTGGTCATTTGCTTAAAGTCTTTTTCGTTATAGATATGGAGTGAAATGTCTATTGAACATTCCAATTCGAGTATGACAGAACGGATTTGCCCTGGACATACTTGAACCAGATGAAAAATAAATTGATTTTAAATTGCCCGTTCAAGCTGTGTGAGTTTCATAAAATCTCCGCTACTGGGATATAGGTTCATATTAATTATATCATTTATTGCATTTTAAACAAATTAGGATGGATTGATTATAAGTGTTAGCTTTAAGATTTTTTACCATATAGATGGATACATATTCACTCATTATAATGGAAAAATATGTGCCAATGGCCAATAGAAAACTCGCATTTTTGGCCAGAACATTCCAGATACAACGCACAAGCTGAACAAAATTGGTAGGACGTGCAGCTAAAGCAACTTGAGCATATGGGATAAGTATGGTAAAATGCTTCCAAGAGGTGGTAAAAACTGTATGAACACAATGCCACTTGAATGGATGAAACAATCCGAATACGATCTGATGACAGCAAAAGATATGTATAATGCCGGAAGGTATATTTATACGGTTTATATGTGCCACTTGTCTATAGAAAAAGCTTTAAAAGCATTAGTGAACGTTACAACGGGGAAAATGCCTCCCAAAATACATAACCTCATTAAGTTACAAAAATTAGCGTCAGCCAACCTAACCAGGTCACAAAGAGAATTTCTGGCAACAATTAATACAGCTGCTATAACCACACGTTATCCGGAAGAACTAAAAGCTTCTCTGGAAAAATTCAATAAGGCTATCGCTAAAGATTATTTGGTTAAAACTGAGGATGTGATTAAATGTATAGCCAACGACCCGAGATTAAAAAAATAATCACAGAATTTAATGAAGCTTTAGTTAAACAAGGTATAGAAACAGAAAGGATTATCTTGTTTGGTTCTCAGGCCCGAGGTGCAGCTGGAGATTACAGTGATATTGATGTAGTTGTTATCTCTAGTGATTTTAAAGATTTTAATTTCATGCAACGTTGTGAGCTACTTGGCCGTGCCATTGCGGAAATAATGGAACCAATTGAACCGTTGGCTTATACACCCGAGGAGTTTGACATGCAAAGGCAAAAAGTAAGCTTCCTTCACGAGGTTTTAACTGAGCCCCAAACTGTGGAATACCGGTTCTGATATCCTGACCGAATCATTGTTTAACAAAAAAAACTACCTGAAGAAAGATAACGCAGGTAGGTTTTTTGCTGCACATCTTAGGTAAAATACGCAGCTGTTATGAAGTAAATGGAAACAATGCGGATGTAGAACTGTCGAAAGCCATGATCTCGAATAACTTTTGGGCAAAGTGCTGCAGATTATGGAAGTGGTGCGTTTACCAGGTCTCAAGACCTAACTCATCGATATTACTAAAATGGGTATCTCGTGAAACAAGGGTTATACCATGTTGCTTGCCAAGTGCAGCAACCCAGAGGTCATTCTCTGGAATTGGACGCCCCTTCTTCTTTAATTCGTATTTAATTTGCCCATAATATTGAGCAGTTAATTCGTTGCATGGAATTATAGTATTTTCTTGGGCAAAACTATTTAGTTGTGATAAGTTTTGTTCGGTTCGGCGGGAATTATAAGCTCCATAATAAAGTTCTCCAATAACTATGGAAGGGATAAATACGTGAGTAGCTTACTTAAGTAATTTATTACAATGGCATCCTCGGCAAATAGGGCAATGACAATATTTGTATCAAGTAGCTATTTACCATTCATCATGATCTATCCTTCCACATTCATTTTCGATGGCTTTTTGAATATTATGCAGGTCCAATTTATCAATACTGCCAGCAAATTTTAAAAGGTCTTTTCCGTTGGTGCCAGAAATTCTAGTCTGGAATTGTTCACTATTTTCGGGATCTTGGTTTAATTTAAGGCCTAATTTGTAAAACAACTCGGTTTTTTGTTTTCGGGTTAATTTTCGTATTTCCTCAACGAGCTTATCCACGGCCATTTAAGCCACCTCCACGATTACGAAAATTATACCATATCCTGTAACTTAACGCGACGGGTCTTACAGGCCCCATCACACCATTTGATTGCCTTGAAGTTCTTTATGTCAGTCAGATAAATTCAAAAACCACCGTTGCTATTATTAATTATCGTTCCTATTCTCCTTTTTTGTTTCGTAGTAAAGCTACGCTATTGGTTTAGCATTGTTTGATATACAGAATCCAAGCTATTTTAAAGGCGTAATTTATGACGGTTATAATTGATTCAGCAACCGGAAGGGGAGATGTTATGTATTCACCCACATTCATTTCACTGGCGTATATTGCCGGATTAGTCAGTTTAATTGTTTTTTTATTCTTATTCCCTGGGTTCTCCGCTGGCTTTGGAATATTACTATGCCTCAGGTTTTCGGTTTGCCGGAAATAAATTTCTGGCAATCTTTCAGGATTTTCTTAATCAGTACAATTCTTTTTGGCGGCATACAGTTACATTGAATTCCTGGGACTTTAGTATTCAGAACTATCAATAAATGAGGTGCTCTAAATGTTTACAGCTCCGGGCGATCAACTAATGAAAAAAATGAAGATAAAAAGCAAACAGTACGCCCAAGGTCTAAATTCTTTGGGGACATTTATTCTAGTGGTGCTGTTTGTCTTGTTTTTTATAAGCGGTTGTAACGGTTCAAGCAAAGAAATAGATTGGCTTCCGACAAAAAGCGATGCTATAGACGTAGGAATTAAAAAAGAAAGCATATCCAGAGGTCAGATACTAAATATCTGGGAAATGATAGATGGATCCATTGTCTTCTTTGAAAAAAGCCATAGTTTGGGTATTGCTGCCCTTAATCATAGCCCCCATGGCTGGCGGTGGTATAGAACCAAACCATATCTTGATTATAAATCTGATAATAGCAAATTAATGGCCACAGTTCATGATATAGAAACATTAGAGGGAAGCAAAGTTCGAGTTTGGTGCGGCAAAGTTTTTAGCCCTAAAATAAAACAGGTTATCTTGGAAACTGACCAGGGTACTTTCAATGCCAAAATTGCAACTTCCAACAACAGCACCTTTTGGTTCCATGTTTTTAAAACATCACCCGGTCACGTGGATGTTAAGGGGTTTTCAGGTGACGGAAGAAGGTTATATTGAGATATTCATCTGATGATCTATGATTCGGGGGCAGCAATGATGGAGAGAAAGCACCTCGTTGCAAAGCTAATTAAAATAACACATATTGTTCTTTGTACATCATAATGTTATTTTTCCATTATGGTTTGCGTTATTCCTTCCGCCTTATATATTTGTGGTAATGATTGGAAACTTGGTGGGAGACAGAGGCTTTTTGATATCAACTTTAAACACATGAGTTGATATCAACCCATCCACCAGCACCCATAAAAACGCTCCCGTGCCCATACCCTTTAAAACAGCGTTGTCTTTACCTGTAGCAGATAAAAGGTAAGTTAGAAACACACCGGTGGCAGCTGTGTTGACGTTATTTACGATGGCTCCCAGCAAAATACCCGGTGTGTTTTTAATTTTATTCTCAGGAAGGAATAACCGTGCCGCCAGGGGGTTATACCTTATATCAGTTAGCCCCTTAGAATGGCTGTATCTATTCACTATTCTGGCTACGAAGGAAGCTGATGCCCCACTTAAAGTACCTAAAAGGATACGGTCTTTGATTTTGAACACTGATTTTCACCCCAGTCATTAGTGTCTCTCGCCTAGTTTTTTTTAATTCTTGTTTTCCGAACAAAATAATAAATCGTCTTTATTCGCATATTGTTAAGTTGCTAACAACCAGTTCCACTCTACCTTGTCTTCCTATTAACCGTGTGCCAGCGAAGCGAATCCTCCGCCCTTTCTCTTGCTTCCGATTGGGAATACTTGTTCCCCTTAATTATGTCCTTAACAGCTACAGCGACCCATGGGAATGCAATTTCCTCCTATCGGCGGTGCATAGCCTCATTTGCCTTATGTAGTTCATCTTTTTTTACACAGATTTCATAAGTAGTGATTTTGCCAAATCCGTTATGTTGCCCGCCATAATATGATTCTTTTAAAGTATTGACTGATTTTCCCTTTACGTTTATGCTTATCATGAGAGCGGGGCGAAAGCCTCCTTTTGTGGAAGGGCGAGTGTGTTTCTTGCCAGGAAGTTGCACGCCCTTCTTTATTATGAAATTCTCTGTTTCGTATCCATATTCTGCTATATTCTTACAATCCTTTAGAGCAATAAAAAAGGGTATAAAAAAACGCCTCTCCACGGGGCGTTTTTTTCATACTGAATTCCTTCTTCTTTTTTAACAACCCTTATTATTTCATTTTAGATTGCCGACACGCATACTTGGAATTTAGTATTCAATACGGTTTTACCCATAATTTTATTCATGCGGATTATTTTCATGAAAAGACCTCCCATATTCTTTTAGTATGTCATTTAAATCAATTTTAAATGTTTTATTGAAATAGGTACAATGATATTTATCACACTTAAAAAAGGTTGTTAGTCACAAATTAATTTCTAAAATGATAAGGTTGTGATGCAAATCAGAGGAAAGTTATCTTTTTGTGGTCAAGGATGGCCGGGCGGTTAAGAAAAAAGTGAGCACAGGTATCACAGGCAATGGGCATGTGGAAGTAACGCGGGGCATTTCCGTTAAAGAGACAGTAATAGTCTCCCCTCCGGCAGAGCTGCATGATGGCAAGAAAATCTATATGCCAGGGGAGGAATCCATAAAATGAGATGGCCGGAATTTTTTATTAGGCAGCGTTACACTGTCTTTGCCTTAATTATTGCTATTGTTTTTTGTGGCTTTTTTGCCAAACAGAACCTGGAAGTTTCATTATTCCCGGATACCGCTCCTCCCCAGGTTAATGTTATCACCCCTTATCCCGGCACCGCGGCGGAAGATGTATCCCGGGATGTGGCCGAGCCTTTGGAGGAGGAGTTTGCCACCCTGGAGGGCGTAGCATCTGTTAAATCTACCGCTCAGAACGGTCTATCCATAATAAATGTTGAATTTGAATACGGTACTGATGTAAATATTGCAGCGGTGGAAGTGCAAAATGCTATTTCCCGTATTGGCGGGAAACTGCCACCGGGCCTGCCTGATTCCAGGGTATTAAAATTCAGTACTTCAGACCGGCCGGTAATTACATATGGCCTGTCCAGTGATCGTGTAAACCTTTCCCAAGTACGCTCTCTTGCGGAAAATGAACTGAAAGCCCGCCTGCAGCTGGTGGAAGGCGTAGCAGCGGTGGATGTTTTCGGTGGCTATCAAAGGCAGGTGAATGTCCACCTGGACCGGGAGCGCCTGGAAGCCACGGGTGTTACACCGGAGCAGGTAACCGGGGCCCTGCGGCAGCAAAATATTTCCGATTCCGGCGGGTCAATTGGATACGCCGCCAGGGAACATATCATTAGGATGTCGGAAGGATTCTCGAATACACGGGAAGTGGAAAACACCATCGTTTCCGCCGGTAAAGACGGCCTGATACGGGTTAAAGATGTGGCTGATGTAAAGGACGGTATTCAAGAGCCGGACAGCGCCTACCGGGTTAACGGGCAGGATGCCATTGCCCTGTATATTATAAAAAAGGACGGGGCCAATACTGTAGGCGTGGTTGACGCGGTAAAGGATGAGATCCAAGAAATACAAAAGGCATTTCCGTACTTGGAATTTACCGTTGCCGATGATGATTCAGCTTTTACCCGGCAAGTGGTGTCGGGAATGACCGCCAGTATAGGTTACGCCCTTATTCTTACCGTACTGATAATACTTTTCTTTATTATCAGTTTAAGTGAATCCCTTGTAGTGGCCCTTTCCATGCCTTTGACTTTTTTGTCCACTCTGGGCCTGATGTTGTTTTTCGACAAGGAATTAAACCTTATTACTATGTCCGCTTTAATCCTAAGTATTGGTATTGTGGTAGATAACTCCATTGTGGTGGTGGAGAATATATCCCGGCACAGGGGAGAGCATGGCAAAGACTATTACCGGTCTGCCGTGGATGGAACAGCTGAAGTAATGCTCCCGGTACTTGCCGGGTCCGTAACCACCGTGGTGGTATTATTGCCGCTGCTGTTCCTGGAAGGATTTGTGGGGCTTACATTCGGCCCGCTGTCCGAAACACTGATTATAGCCATCAGTGCGTCCCTGTTTGTTTCTCTGACCGTCATTCCTTTATTTACGGTATTGTTTAAGGGGCGTACCTGGCCCGCAGCAGAAAAAATGGTGGGAATTGTCGCCGCACCCTTTAACGGGATGGTAAACGGCTTAAAGAATTTTTATCTGAGGATTTTGGAGACAGCCCTTAAAAGGCGGGCACTGACCCTGGTATTGACTCTGGTTATACTCTTGGCAGGTGTGCGCCTCCTGGCAGCGCTGGGCATGGAGGTGTTGCCCAAGATGGATGCCGGAACATTCTTCATCTCTATGCAGGCACCACCCGGCACATCCCTGCAGGAAACAGCCTACACAACTGCTAAAATTGAGCAAATGCTGCAGCAAGAGCCGCAGGTGATTTCATATAATACCCGGCTGGGGTATGAAACGGGCAGTTCATATCTGGGGGAGTCCGGAGCCATGGGCACTAACCAGGCATTTATTACTGCAAGCCTTACCTCCAGAAAAGAGCGCAAAGAAAGCATATGGGAAATTGAGGAGCGGCTGCGGAGGCAAATTTCCAGGCTGCCGGGCATTGAAAGTTTTGTGGTTAAAGAAACCGGCAGTACAGCGGTATCAACCACTGCCGCCCCCATTGATATCCGGATTAGCGGCAATGACCCTGAAATATTAAGCCACCTGGCCGATAAAGTTACCGCCGCCGTTGAGGGAGTTCCCGGGGCGGTTAACCTGTATAAAAGCTGGTCTTTGAACAGCCCGGAAATAACAATTGAAGTGGATGAAGAACGGGCACTGCAGCTGGGGCTCAACCCGGCGGATATCAGGCAGCAGGTGTTCATGGGCATGGAGGGAGCACCGGCCTCGGAGTTAAAGAGAGACGATATAGATATAAAGGTGCGCTACGGAGAAGATTACCGGCAATCACTGGAAGACCTAAAACAGTTAAGGCTTTCTTCACCCCTGGGTATACAGGTTCCCTTAAAGCAAGTAGCAGAGCTAAAAATGGTAACTGGTCCTAACCTGGTTACCAGGCAGGATATGCAGCAAACCATTGATGTTCTTGGCTATACTTATATGCGGCCTTTCAGCCACGTAATGAGTGATATTGAGGGTAACCTGCAGGACGTTCCTCTGCCTGACGGGTACAATATCAAAATTGCCGGAGAACAATCGGATTTAAAAGCATCTAAACAGGATTTACTTTTATCCCTGGCTATGGCCGTAATAGGAGTTTACCTGGTACTGTTGATACAGTTCAAATCCTTTATTCAGCCCCTGACCATAATGACAGCTATCCCCCTGGTTCTTATCGGGGTGTCCATGGCCCTTTTACTATCGGGTAAATCCATATCAATGCCGGTCATGCTGGGATTGATTCTGCTGGCTGGCACTGTGGTTAATAATTCTATTTTACTGATTGACTATATTTTAACCGAGCGGCAAAGGGGGCTTGACCGCAAACAGGCCGTTCTGGAGGCTGTATCCGCCCGTTACCGCCCCATTATGATGACAGCCCTTTCTGATGTTGCCGGGATGCTCCCTCTGGCACTGGAGCTGTCACTTGGCTCGGAGCGTTTTTCACCGTTGGCCACCGCAGTTGTGGGGGGGATAATTGCTTCCACATTGCTGACTTTGGTGGTTATTCCAGTGGTTTATACCGTTTTTGATGATGCTAAAGTTGTGGTTAAGTAATAGTATGTCATTTGCTGCTATTAGCTCCTATCAAGGGGTCGTACATCATGATAG
>JADQBQ010000033.1 GCA_016278505.1 Clostridiales bacterium | reverse complement strand
CCCAGAAAAAGAGAAACTGGTAAGCCTTAAGATATACAGACAGGATTCTAAAGTACTCAACTTTCGCAGACTAAAACAGGCAAGTAAGCCTTGATGTAGCTGGGTAAGTTTGCGAACCATTGTTGTAGTTGACTTTTGATCAGTTTTTGCATATTTTTATTGGTCTTCTTTAAGGCATCTTCAATAAGCTCAAGTAATTGCTGTAAAGCGGCAGCCCAATCGAGATCACCAATTTCATCACAAAGTTCATAAAATATGCCACCCAATGTCCGTTGATCAGTGCTACAGCGGTTTTGCCATGAAAGAACAATATATCTTGTAAAGACAATGGTAGTATGACTAATCAAAGTATCATAGGAACGACCTTGAAACTCCTTTTGGAGCTTTAATAAAGATTTAGTTGTTTTGAAAAAGACTTCAATATCCCAGCGCATACCATAAACACGAATAATCTCCCGGTCACCAAGCGTAAGATCTGTACTCAAAATCGCTAGCCAGTCGCTTTTTTTATTGCGGTTTTGAACAAAGACAACTTTTACTTGAACACCATTAGCTTGGGTGGTATGGATGGAACGGAGAATACCTTTCTTTCCTGTTATTGGCTTAGCTAAACGATAAAGCTCTTTTAGGCTTACTCGTTTACCATTTACAAGATAGCGTTGGTTTAAGTTTTTTACCATACCTATGACATCAAGGCCTTGTTCTTTAATGCTCTTGATGAGAGGCTGCTGGGTGAACCAGGTATCCATCAACACATAAGAAGCATCAATCCCAGCGTCCAGGGCACGTTTGATCATATTGGGGATTTGTTCCGGTGCCGTTTGTAGCGCTTCTAGTCTGCGTTTATAACCTGAACTTCGCTTATCAATTTTCGAAGATATGCCGTTGACCTGGCTTTTCTTTGAGCTTAGTAAAGAAAAGTCTACAGGAATAAAAGTAGCACCATCTGACCAGCCAAGAGTAAGCATACGAAACCCTTTATAAAAACGCATTTTTTGAGAGGCATGGTCAAAGCAGCGAGCCAATAATTCTACTGACTTGCTGCGGTTTCGTTCATAGGAAGAATCATCTAAAATCAATACTTTTGGACGTTTATGATTTGTAAGCCTTGTGACTTTCCCAATTGTGTATGCGCTAAGGAATAGTAAAAATCTCCGCCACGCAAAAGTAGGTTGATTTAAGAAACGATAAACCACGTCCTTAGCTGGAAGGTCATTAGATTTCTTGCTTTCAAGGGTTTGAAACCAGTTTTTGTGTTCGAAGATTAAACTAAAAATCAACTGAAAAATGTAGGCACAGGAGAAACCGAAAGACTTGGTAATACCTGCTTTCCTCAAATGTTTGAGTACTTTTAGCTCTTTAAATATGAAAGTTAATTCATTTGGTAGTTGCTTGTTTTGGCTGTTATCCGTTATCATATAGGAGACACCTCTTCTGTATGGTAATGTGATTATTGGTAAATCTACTATACCAAACGTTGAGGTGTTTTTTATGCTTTTTTTTAAAAATCAAGCACCATATTTTAACGGATACAAACACTACAAGGAGTAAGCCAGTCACATTTATTTAGGTGCGAAAGTTGAGTTCAAAATAATTATCAATTAATTTTTTTTCTTGATTTCGAACGGAAGACAATTCATCAAGTATTTCAGAATTCGTATTTGTAAACGCAGGTGCTAAAGTTGCCAAAACTAGCAAAAATGCTACCGAGGTACATAAAAAAATCTTTTTATAGTTTTTCACATTTGTTCATCCTCCTCAAAAGATTAGCTGAAGCATTGTAATTTGTATATTCTGTTTTTTTGGAATTTTTATTTAGTTGATGTGGAAAACCTATAAGAGTCTGTTCGAAAAGATTAAATAAAAGGTAGCCAGAAATATTTTGAGGTGATGAACTTAGAGCGTAGGCTCCGTATCCTTTTGTCCTTTTTTCTACGATACCATTTCCGATATAATCCGGCTTTTGGTGGACTCTCATTCTGGTGTTTAGGACTGTTCAGCAGGTCCTAACTAGTAGGCGTGAAGAGTTTTTTTAAACCATTAATTGGTATAGTGCTGGAGATCCATTTTATTTTTTCAGTGAAGAATTAGGCTTTTCGAACAGCCACTTAAGGAGTATTCTGATGGATGGATTTTTACTCCAATAAGTCATTACTCTAGAATGTGAAGCCTAGTTTTAGGACCAGTGCTTATTTTTTTGCTTTAATAAAACCTATTATTGATGAAGTAAAACCAATGAAATATACCAGCGCTAAGAAGTATACAGCTTGACTATCATTTAAAACTCTATCAAACGGTAAGAAAGTAAAGGGAAGCATAAAAAAAACAAAAATTATTAATAAGAAAATTGCAGCAATGGTAGAAAAAACATTTGTTTTTTTTGTAAACGAATAGATAGTAAAAAATAATGCTAAGATAAAACCTATACCCCAAATCCAATTACTAAGTATATTGAAAAGTTTCATTTTAATCTCCATTCCGCCGCTACCGCTTTTGGGCACAAATAGTAATAAAAAAACGGATCGGCTTTCACCACTGGGCTATACTTAGTTTTAAGAGTATTTTAACCAGTGTAAGAATCATCTTTCAAGCACAAATAAGTGCATCTATTAGACCGCACGCTGATTATTGTTTTAGCTCTTAGTTAAATGTGTGATGGTTCAGTCAATGTCTTCTTAATTATTAATAAAAGGAGGCTGTGCCATGAGAGTTGTTTATCCTATTGCCTTAAGAGGTAATACCAGGCACCCATGATTATCAAACCCGGCAAGGGAAACAATACAATGAAGGTTGGAACTCGCATAACTTGCCTGTAATCAATACCAGTTATATAGGTAAGGATAGGCTGCAGTATAACTTCCAGCGTTATTTTAATAATCACGCCGGTTGATACGGCAATTATGCACTTAACCGGAGAAATCCGGTTAAAGAAGTGGATTAAGATAACAATCACCATGGTTTGTAAGATTGTGTGTAAACCGAAAGGGATGTCCAAATGCCAAATTATATAAGAGAAAGGTGCAAAACCAGGAAGGTGCAAAACCAGGGACGTCTGTATTACAGATAACAGAGTAAGACGGTAATTTATCAGGTACGAACCTAGGAGTACAGTTAATAAACATTCCGGAACAGAATAGAAAACGATTACAGGCTACGATAAATCGTACATACTATCATCTCCTTCCAGGTTTTTACTGGAGGTTTCGCCATATTTTTTCAATATCCTGTTTTTTAAATTACATTTTTGGCAACTAGAATCCTTCCACACGGGTCTGAAATGCCGGTTTAAGGGCGCGAAATGCCAGGTAATTATGAAGAACTAAAAAGGTGGTAGGGCTGTGAGTATTTTCAGGTTAACTTCTATCCGGCAATTCGAGACCTTAAAGCGGGAGGTTAGGCTCAAGTTTGACAGCCAACCCCCATTTTAGGCCTATTCCAAAAACAACAATACAGTAAAATCAAGGCTTTGCAAATTTGAATGAGCAAAAATCTCCAAAAGTGTTGTGTCACGTCTGCCACTTACTACCTGTTATTACCTGAAGCAGTATGGTATAATAGTTGTGTTATGTATATTCGTAAAACCACCAACAAAAACAAAGACGGCACAGTCCGGACATATGTTCAAATAGTGCAAGGCTACCGTGAGAACGGTAAAGTGCGGCAAAAGGTAATAGCCAACCTGGGACGGCTGGAACAACTTCAAGAAGGAGAGATCGACAACCTTATAGAGCACCTCAGTAAATTCTCCAAGGAAACCTGGATTAAAAGCCGGCCCGAAAACCTCAAGGTAGAGTGGACCAAACAGTGGGGCCCGGCACTGGTTTTCCGCCGCCTGTGGGAAGAACTCTCCCTAGGCCCCCAGCTGCGCACCTTTTTGAGTTCCACCGAAAAAACATCAACGTTGGAAGAGGCCGCCTTCGCCATGGTACTAAACCGTTTATGTGACCCCTAATCAAAACTAGGCGTCAGTGAATGGACAGACACCGTACACCGTCCAGAGTTCAAAGAACTTAAACTACAGCATTTTTACAAAGCCCTGGATTTCCTGGCCGAGCACAAAGAAAAGCCGGAAGTAAAACTATTTGACCGCATAAGAAGCCTTTTCAACATGGAACTAGACCTGGTATTCTGGGACACCACATCCACCTACTTTGAAGGCAGTGGCCCGGAAGACTTAGCCAAATACGGCTTCTCCAAAAATAAACGTCCCGACCGGCTGCAAATAGTAATTGGCGTACTAATGACCAAAGAAGGAATTCCGGTAGCCCATCAAATCTTTCCCGGCAACACCAACGACACCAAGACCTTTAAGTCCATAGTGGATGACCTTAGAAAAAGATTCAGCATCACCAGAGTTATCATGGTGGGAGATCGGGGAATGGTCAGCCAAAAGATCTTAAAAGAGCTAAGAGAATGCGGCATGGAATACATTGTCGGCATGCGCATGCGCCGCCTGGCCCGCAAAAGCATGGTTGCAAAGTTAGAGCAAAAGCTCTTAAAAGGCGGCACCAAAAGCCTTGTCGGCAACCGTGGCTATCGCCGCTACCTTAACGTAAACGGCAAGGCCGCAACTATTAACCGGGAAGCTCTGAAACGGGAAGAACGGTTTGACGGTAAGTACCTTCTATTGACTAACTCTGATTTGCCCACAGAACAAGTAGCACTGGCATACAAAGACCTCTGGAAAGTAGAACGAGCTTTCCGGGAACTCAAATCAGGTCTCGACTTAAGACCCTATCTATCACTGGACTGACAGCCGCATAAGAGGGCATGTCATGGTATGCTATCTGGCCTTAGTACTGGAATCCACCCTGCAGAAAAAGCTTCGGGATATTAAACCAGGCCTTAGCTGCCGTAAAGTGATGCGAAATCTGGCCCAGATGCAAGCGGTAAAGGTGAGTTTCGAAGACCAGGCATATTTAACCCGCAGTGAATTACAGGGAGAAGCATATATGGCCTTTAAAGCTACCGGAACAAGGCCTCCTAATCATATGCAATTGTTGGATATATATGCAGAAAACAGGCCCTAAGTGAAAAATGTTGTGGAACGCAATACCTATGTCCTAAAAAGTCCAGTGTTTATGCTGGTTTCAAGATTTGGGGTGTCAAACGCGATGGTAACCGGTATAACCCGAATCGCTAAATCAATGTTTTTGACTTTGGCCAGCTGCTTGAGCTCTTCTTTGGTGTGCAGCGTGAGTACCAGCGGCACCAGGTTGCGGTAGGCCGTTCTTTAATCCCACTTGAGCCTGTCTAGTGGCACTAATGCCTATCCAGGTAACTTGGCCCGGTTTTAGCTTGTTTACCTGGGGACAGAATATTTCTCGCAGGTAGGCGAGACGAAAGACCATGGCGGAAGCTTTTTTAGAACTGATGCTTTCTTCCTTGGTTAAATAATCAACTAGGGAATCCACAACCTCAGCAGGCAGCCAAATATCAGTTTCAGCAGGCCATTCACGTGGTTTGGCACCCACCTCTTCCGGCGGGGCTAGTTTACCGCTAAGATACTTGACTGATTAAGTCGGACAGATTTTGCCGTAGCCATTGTGTGGTATTAGTTCCCGGGGAGCGATGATCTTTTGTACATCCCGGGCTTTTACCTCCGGGACTTCCCGGGCCACGGCATCTTGCACATCGGTCATTACCTGCTGTTTAGCACTTTGGAAGCGGCCGTTACGTAAAAGGTTTTCTGCAATTTCTTCTGTGAGCAGAGGCAGAACCACTCATTTGCCCCGGCAGACTGTTAACAGCTGGCCGGGATAAAGACGGCTGATGCTGTCTTCTTCCTCGCTGGCGGTAAGCGCCTCTTCAACCCTGTAGACGACTTCTTCTGCCAGCCAGGATTCTTTGTTCAGGTCAAAACGCCGGATAAGTTCTGCGCGCTGGGCATTGAAAAGGTTTTTCTCCCGCAGAGGTTCATACATGGAGAACCTCTTGGCGGTTATGTAATCACCCCCTTTTTTTTTGCAGCCTCTTCACGCTGGAATATGCGGCGGAGTTTCATAAACGCCCACTGGTAATCAGGCGTATTAAACTTTTCATACAGATGGGCGCAAGAGTTGACCACCCGCATGGATTTGCCCATGGCCTTGCGAATCAAGTTTTTAGGCATTCCCTGCTCAACAAGGCCCACGTAGGTAGAGAAGTTTTTGAGGTAAGCTTCAATGCTTTCATAGCTGTGCCCGGTGCGGTGTTTGATCTGGGTTTCAGTGTAGCCTTGCATGTAAAGTTCTACAATGCGAGCCATGTGGGAAATGCCCGGACCCATATCCGCCAGGTTGCCCCTGGTGGGCACAATAACTTTGGCATGGTTCTGCATCTGTTTTTGGATTACTTCCGGGTGCACGCCCAAAAGGTAAGCCAGATCCGGCTGACTTAAGTATGCCCCCCGGCTTTTGGCCTCGGTGGTGTAACGTAGGATGCGCTGCCATTTGAGCCTGGAGGTGGAATCAGGGTTAATTAGATCTTCGTCTTCTTTGTGCACATAGGAGAGTTGTACAGGTACCAGGTTGCATTCAGCTAGCGGCCTACCTGGCGGTTCCCGGTCGGAGACAGCGTAAAATACTATACTTGTATCCGGGCGGCTTTGGTTAGCTTTCTCAGCATGTTTTTGCAGCATGCGCAGGTAAGCCCGGGCTTTGGCAGGTGAAAAATTATGCTCTTCTTGGAGTACAGCCAATAGATTGGAAGCAGGATCGCAATGCAGGGCTGGCGATGATGCCATATATTCCTGCTTTAGCTTGGTTAATTGCTTGGTAGAAACTTTTGCAGCCAAAGAGGTGTATTCCGCAGCGATTTCCGGGTCGATGTTAGCCTGCTCTATCTGGCTACCATTTCCGTCCCCGGCAGCTGCTCGGACAAAGGTTGAGCTTAACATTAACTTTGTAAGCCAGAAAAGCCTGTGGGGCTGGTTAATCAAGGAAACAGAAGAGAAATACGGTATAGTACCAGCATTTTTTCTCAAGGGTTATTCCGATGGATGGAGTCTAATTGGTAGATACTATAGCCAAAACATACCAAATAATGCCCCAAGGTATGCTGAACATATCGAAGCTTCCAGCAGTGGTTCAATTTAGTTTAGCCATACTGTACATACAGACGCTTATCTCTATATGGCATATGTTCTATACCGGGAATTATTCTTAAGCAAGCTTTATAATAATGTTATTTATTGTAAAGGTGGGGCACATGGATATCCAGCTTTACATTCGGGTATTTTTGCTTTAGTTTTTCTTTAATTAAAGTTTCTGTAACATCAGCAATGGCTAATTTGTCTGACTCAATGAGCTTTTGGAGTTTTAAGTAGTCTATTTTGCCAGTATAAGCAACAATACCTTCCACATCTATTTTTTCTTTATATGTCTTTAAAAGTTGCAAGCCTTTTTCATTATTCATGATAAACCCATTTATTTTTTCATTCCCTTTTTGTCCTATAAATTCAAAGTATCCATTTTCAAAACCAAATTCAGACATCGCATTAATATCCAAGGGCTTATTGAAAGTTATAGTACAATTAATGTTATCATTTTTTTCATCTATAAGTTTTTTAGCTGCCTTCAATTGAGATTTTGTATATTTGTCTACATCTGTCACTTTTATTGGAAAAACATCAATCTCTCCATTGTTATTAATTACATTAAAAACTATATCATAATTAATCTTATACTGCTCCACTCTACTTTTTTCAGATGCATGCGCTTTAGATAATCTCAACTTTGAAATAAATTTGGTGAGCCAATTTTTTGTTGGATTATAAACTATACTATCGTAATTATAGGAAAAACGATCAAGAAGATCATAATCCCAACCCTGATGCAAAGGTCCCATCTGAGCAATTAAATCAAAATCCCCACTACCTGAACTTTCAACTTTTCCCCATGTTGTATCAAAATCATAATTAACATTACCCTCTAAGTCTGTATTTGCCCAATAATATTCTAATTCTTCCGATAAACCATTTCCATCATCATCTTCAGGATCCCAACTCCCGTCAGGAAGTTCTGTAGTTCCACCAATACTCCCTATATGTTCATCCTCTATATTATTCAACTCCATTGTATAGTAATCCCAAAAGTTACTCAACCTATCGTTAACTTCTTCTGCCCCCGAGTTAGACCACTCAAGAGTTGTATAAGTAAATAAGTAGCTATAGCCATCGTTATAGCTAGAGTCATATTGATCAGGAGACCATATAAATGAATCACCTTCACTGTAATCCGTATCCCTTGCAATAGCCATCAAAGGAAAAGCAACTATCATCAGCATAATCAGTACTAAGTTAATGATTTTTTTGCATGATTTGCGCATTTTATAATATCCCCCTCAATACTTTATTTTTTTTGATTGAATTTATCAAAGGATGATTGATAATCAATTGAAATTGAAAAAGATTACATTATGTGATTGTCATGGCTGTACCCCTTTGGTGCCAAATATACTTCAATTTTTTACAGAGGATCTCGTGATAATTGATGCAATATTCTCACCTCCTCCCCAAAAAAGAAACCAAAAATGTGATCAGTTTTGAAAACATATTTGACTAATGAAATAGTGTAAATCAGACAACACTCTACAATTTTTACTTCAAAACAAAGGTTATCGTAGGCTTTCTTTTATGGTCAATTAAATACCCCCCCCTTCTATCCCTATATTTTTTTGTTATCCCATCTGTATGATTAAATTCTGCAAACCGGGCAAGTGTATACATTTTCTTTTCATCCGCTATAGCTTTAACCTGAATGATTATCATAGTTTCATTACCACCAACTTTATCCATTAAGCACTCGTTATCGTCCGCATACGCAAAACGCATCCTTCGCTACCACATTTCGCAATACATATAAAAGGTTCGAAAACCGAAGCAGAAGACCCGCGAAGCACATAAACTAAGTTCTCAGTTTTTTCTTGTTCGAATTGAGTTCCACTTGACTTAGTTGAAGATGATACACAAATAAGCGTACACCCGTTTTTTGATACTGCTTCTACGTCGTGAACATACGTGCTGATAGTATGCCCCATGACTGCCTTTATTTCTGCTTCCGGTACCTGTGCTATGGATAAAAAAAGTGCCATGTTTGCTATACTTCGAGTAACAAGAACTTTAAAAGATTCTGGTGCGTAGAAGCCAGCAACTCCCTGTCTCTTTCCGGCACATCACAGTGAGAAGCACTCAGTTATTCCATCAAATACCCCCTTTATTGGAATAATTTTACACTACCCTCTTTTCCATTTTATTTCCTCCTAGTCTAGTTCCAATTGTATTTACCAAAGACTGCCTTTTCAATACCCTGGGCTTAACCTCCCGCTTTAAGGGTTCGAATTGCCGGATAAAAGTTAACATGGAAATACTCACTCCCATACAATCTATTCCTCTCTCATAATTACCTGGCATTTCGCGCCCCTAAACCGGCATTTCAGACCCGTCCAGAAGGATTCTTGTTGCCAAAAATGTAATTTAAAAACAGGATATTGAAAAAATATGGCGAAACCTCCAGTAAAAACCTGGAGGGAGTTTGGTAGTATGTACGATTTACCCTGGCCTGTAATCGTTTTCTATTCTGTTCCGGAGGCTTTTTTGATTATAATCCTGGGTTTGCACCTGACAAATTACCGGCTAACGCTGTTACCTGTAATGTATTCGTCTCTGGTTTATGCACCTTTCTGCTATATAATTTGGCATTTAAACATCCCTTTTGGGTTACACACAATCTTACAAACCATGGTGATTGTTATCTTAATCCACCTCTTTACCCGAATTTCTCCGGTAAAATGCATAATTGCCGTATCAATCAGCGTTATTATTAAAATAACGCTGGATGTTATACTGCAGCCTGTTCTTACCTATTTGACTGGAATTGATTACAGGCAGGTTATGCAGGTTCCAAGCTTTGTTGTGTTATTTCCTTTGCCGGGTTTGATAATCATGGGTGCATTGTACTACCTCTTAAAGCGTAGAAATTTATATCTGTTCAACCTGAATAATTAGAAATAAAGGTGTTTATCGTGAGAGAAAAATTGACATTATACCTGATCATGTCGTTTATTATCTTGATTATGTTATTGAGTATTATGAACGGTAGCCTGTATGTAAGCTCTCAAAATGTCTTTTCCACCATACCCAAAGATATTCTCATCACGGGCATTTCCTTTTCACTTATTGCGGGGTTGATTGTAAACGGTTTTTTAATCAGATCACTTCTTCAACTGGTGGAAAAAGAAGCGGAACTAGATTCCCAGGCGGCTTTTTCTGACAGCATGGAAGAGTTGTTCCAGACAATGAAAGCCCAGCGGCACGATTTCGGCAATCACGTTCAAACTCTGTACGGAATGCTGGTCCAGGATATGAACGATGCGGCAAAGGAATATATCTCGGATGTCTTTAAAGAAACCCGGCAGCTCAACGAAATGATAATTACTGACCGGCCCGAGGTAGCTGCATTGTTAAAGGCCAAGCACAGTAAAGCAGTTCTAAAGAATATTAACTTTCAGATTAATATTGAATGTAAATTGTCTGCATTAAATATAAAGGCTCATGATCTGGTTAAGGTTCTTGGGAATGTTATTGATAATGCCTTCGATGAAGCTATATCTTACCCGGAAAAAGAGAGACTGGTAAGTCTTAAGATATACAGACTGGATTCTAAAATATATTTTGAAATTATTAATCCGGGGAAGATTCCGAAAGATATACAACCTTTTGAACCGGGTGTATCGAGTAAGGAAGGACACCAAGGAGTTGGCTTGCATACCGTTAATAAGATTATTGGTAGTTATTACGGTAAAGTAGAATTGCAAAATACCGGGGATAAAGTGCTTTGTGCCATTATATTGCCATACTGAGGTGTTCAGAAAAATGAAGCAATTAGCTGACCGGTTGGCTTCAGCGTTGGTTCGGGAAGCCAGTTTCGAACGGCCCGTGGAAGTTGTTGCGTACGGATTGGAGATTATTATTAATATCACGGTTCAGACAATAATTATTATGATAACCGCCTACTTACTAAATATTTTCCCCACCGTTCTGGCTGCTTTAATTTCGGCCATAATTTTTCGCTCCCTTTCGGGAGGAACTCATTGTTCAAATTTTTATTCCTGCACTGTCCTTTCCACATCTGTTTTTATGGCCATCGGTTATCTTGCTTTGAAAGTATCCATGGATATGTTCTTACTTATAGGTGTTTATACAATTATGCTATTGGCAACCACCGCCTGGGCACCTGTAAAGACGCAAAAAACATTGGTGAAGAGAAAAGCAATTATGCTAAAAGTATCTTCCCTGGCCTTTCTAATGCTAATGTTTGGGATAAGCACCGCTATACAACTACAGGAAGAATTGATTACTGCTACCACGATGGGTCTGACCTGGCAGGTTTTCAGTATTACTCCTTTAGGGACATACATGATCAGCAAGGCGGATAAATCTTTCCAGTACGTACGAAAGGGGGTGTGTTAAAGATGATGCAAAAGGTTAAGGTTTATGTACTTTCCACGATTTGTACATTTCTGGCGGCCGTTGCCACACTAAATGTGGAACCCTTCAGTATATTTATGTACTATCAGCCGGAGGTTCCTGAATGTTTAAAAGATTAATAAAAGGGCGTTTATTACGCCCTTTTATTTCCCGGAGGGATCATTATGCCGGAAAAGATTAACGCTGTTATTGTTGAAGACGACCCGTATTTTGCCGCGGCTTTTAATCATATGCTAACAAAAAACGAGCAAATTAATGTCACCGGTATCTTTAATAGCGGTGAGCTGTTTAAGGACGAGCTTAAATGTGGGTTAAGCTGTGAAGTTGCTTTTTTGGATTTGGCTCTGCCCGGCATCGCGGGTTCAGAAGTGGAGGAATATCTTAGAGAGAAAAGGCCAGACGTGCAGGTTGTGTTTGTAACGGCAAATATGGAATTTGCCGTTACGGCTTTTGACCTGGAAGTTACCGATTACCTGGTTAAGCCCTTTGATGATAAAAGATTGGGCCGCTGCATAGCCAGGGTATTGAATAGAATTGAAAAACAAAACTCGAAAGATGAAGCTTATACCATAAAAAATAAGAATGGCACCATCATGCTGGATACAGGTGATATTATTTTTATTGCAAAGCATAAGAAAAACTGTATATTTCACACAGCCGGTGGAGTATATGAGAGTTATGAAACCTTGGATGAAGTTGAGAAAAAATTAAACCAGCAAGATTTCTTTAGGAGTCACAGATCTTATTTAGTTAATAAAATATATATCCAAAAAGTCGAGAAGTGGGGCGACAGGAGTTACGAAATAATATTTACGCACACGGACCAAAGAGCCCCGTTAAGCCGGGGCAGGGTGGGGATGTTAAAATACTAAAACTCCCGGCAAAGGATAATTATGAAAGTAATCCAAGTGCCCCCTTTGCCTTTGTACGGGATCGATATTTCAGTCCAACGGTGACTTATACTGAGCTAACTTTATAATCATGTTCTTTTTTATTCTGTTCCGGAATATTTTTTGATTGTGCTCATTGGCTTGTACCTGATAAGGTTAAAATTGTTACCTTCAATATATACTACCAATGAATTCAAGGCCATACTGCTGATGATCAACTGGTTAAGCATCTGCATATAAACGGCATTTCTCTTCATAGTAAATTACTGCGGAACCGCTCTAGTTCTTGACCAAATTATAACATGTTTAAGGAACTCCTTACCTTTATATGTACTTAATCTCGGATCACCATCTTTATGTATATCAAAATGTATTACCCTTTTTATAGTATCACCTGCTTTTACATACTGTCTGGGCCTATGGTGATTTGTATTGGTAGTAAATCTACCGCTGCCTTCACGAAATATCCAATAGTGAATATCTTCTTCCCCTTCATGTATATCATGTCCTGTTATATTCTCAGCTGTAAATTCTATTTGCATATTGGTAGAATCTTCGTCTTCACTTAATTTTCTTAAATCGAAGTGAGTTATTCGAAACGCGTTAACTTCTCTAACCCAGCCGGTAAGATCTCCACCCTCAAGGAGTTTAACGCTTTTAGTTTTCATTATTCGCTTATCTTTTAAATCCAATTGCCTCCATTGTGGATGCCAGTCTGCATTTATGTGGAAGTTATCAATTAAGATGTAAATAGGAATAAACATCGTTTCAGCTTTTTTGTCGAAAAATGCTTTTGTATGCATTGAAACAGGTCTATCATTTATTGTTACTGTATTTGAACCAGCCGTAAATTTTATTTCCTGGCCGGAGAAAGTTATCACGGCCGTTTTGGTTTTTTTATTGAATACCACACCCGCTCCTATAAGCTCATCAATAACTTTTAAGGGTACCATAAACCGGTTGTCACTATTTATGTAATAAGATTCGGGAGTAAATACGTAGTATTGATTTAATTTTAAGAACACCTGTTCCTGATCTTGGGCCTCAGCTTGGGAAATGGTAATTAAGACAAGAAAGCATACCAATAAAAACCTATAAAATCTCATAATAAAAACACTCCTGGATTAGTTAATAACGTGAGATACCCGCCTTTAATACGGGTATCTCCCCAGCTTAATGTTAACTTTCGTAAATAGAAATGTCATCGCCGCTACGGTGGATGTAGTCGGAAGTGCAATCCACCGTGCCATACCATTTAGACCCATCCCAGTAACTCCATAAATCAAAGTTACCTAAGGGATAATAACGATAATAGTTATATCTAGATACTTCAGTGTCAGACCATTCCATGTTTCTGGATTCACCATCAATATTGTAACCATTAAAGCTATCACGCGCTATCGAAGTAACACGTTTAACGGATACCGAACTAGGATCCGACCATACATGGTCTCCTGAAAGAACCAAATCGTAGTCTATTAGCAAATAATATTCACTTGATGTTATAAAAGATTTTACATGGAGAGTATCACCGTCGGAAAAAGGTAAATTACCCTCATAATCATACCCCCCGCTCTTAACATAAGGTACCCACCGCGGGTTACCGGTTTGATATGATAAACCCGCTTCTATCCCCGAATCACCATCAGCTTCAAATCCAAAATATACCCATGGTTGCTCATCATCCGTATCTATATTACTTATGTCAGGTAAAGTTACATCAGCTTGAATGCCGTCAAACCCGTCAAATTCTAGTTGTTCTCTTGCAAACGCGCCCGTGGTTCCGCCGTGGATTTCACTGGGTGTAGGATCGCTTTGGCTTAATATTCCAAACATATTTTCTTGAGTTATCTGTGAAAGCGGCTCCTGCCTATCCTTTACCTTTTCAGCCTGTCCCAGATACCCACTTGATGAGCTATAAACGCTTCCATCTTTGAGCATTATTACAACTTCAGCTTTTTTTAACTTGTTAATATGTTCTTTTGCCCGTTTATTTAGTTTTCCCTGCTGATCGAGTTGTTCTACCAATCCCATCGTCTTTGATAGGTTTGTGGCTTTAGTTTTCGTTACTTCCACCCCGGCTTCTTTCAACTCCATTATAATACACTCTGCTCTACGTTGGTCAAACAACTCTTTAACGTTGACATTCTCTTTAACTGACTCTTCGGGATCTGTAGCGCCATTGTCTGCTGCAAATGTAAAGTTAGTCAAACCAAATAAAAGCATAGTAGACAATAACAATGCAACTAATTTTTTCATTAATTCATAAAACCTCCTTTATCAAATTTACTAAAAAGCTATGCTATGGTAACATGGTGTTAGTGGTTTGTAGCAGGCTAACTTTGGTATAGCTATTTCGGACTTCCCTGGTTTGCCTTACAGACCACTTTATTTAGCAAAACCCATTGGGATCACCTCCCCCGGAAGTAAATAATCCTTTCTGTTAACCAATGACCTTCCTTGTCTTAAATTTGATATGTTATCTATTGGTTTCCTGTACCTGTGACGTAACACGTAGGAATTGCGCCATAAACGCATTCCCATTCCTCCTTATTATGCCAATTATATTTGCCAAAGACTACCTTTTCAATACCCTAGGCCTAACCTCCCGCTTTAAGGGTTCGAATTGCCGGATAGAAGTTAACCTGAAAATACTCACGTTCTGTTACCTTTTTAGCTCTTCATAATTACCTGGCATTTCGCGCTCCTAAACCGGCATTTCAAACCCGTGCGGAAGGATTCTTGTTGCCAAAAATGTAATTTTAAAACAGGATATTGCTAAAATATGGCGAAACCTCCAGTAAAAACCTGGAGGAAGTTTTGATAGAATGTACGATTTATCTTGGCCTGTAATTGTTTTCTATTCTGTTCCGGAATGTTTTTTGATTGTACTCCTGGATTAGCACCTGATAAAATTACCGACTTACATACAATTCTAAGAAATTATGGTAATTGTTATCATAACCCACTTCTTTACCCGAATTTCTCCGTTTAAATGCGTATTTGCCGTATCTGCCGGCGTAATTTTAAAATTTCACGAATAATTATGAAAGGAGCGTAAACCGGTGGACACCTACATCATTCCCTGTAAGCATGTTCTGTTTTAGGCAGTTATTCCCGAGACCTGGGGCGGTTCCAAACGGTAAAAGCTCAATGAAAAAGGAGAGTTACTCTCATGTATCCTGATTCAAAAGGTAAAAGCGCAAGTTTATCGATACCTGAACTTAAAATGCCAATCCCGACAAACCCAGTTGTATATGTAATTCTGCGTGCACTTTACGCGGGAGGTCTTGATTTTCACTGGACATCGGATTCTTATGGCCGGCCGCACTACCACTATGAATCAAAGGATGGATATATCAACATCTTCTGTGACCCTCCATATAAAGGATACCCTTTTTGGCCCGATGAAGCCCTGAAAAAAGCAGCATCCCTCCAAAAACTCTACATGAATCCCCGCTGGAACTTTATATACTCCGGAATTCTCAGAAATACCGTTAGAAAATTATCAGTAGAAACAGCAGATGTTTATTTAATTCTACTGAATAAGATAGCACAGCTTAAAAATCCCAGTTATGACATAGCCAAAATAAGCCTGGAAGAAATCGCTGAATACCGGTCGGTAAAGGTGCGTAACGGCAGCAGGCAAAAGCTAATCAATGATTTAAAAGAAAATGTGTTACTCCTTGCCGACCTGAGATTATCAATGACCTGGCAAGATTATAAAAATCGCGGGAAAATAACCTTTGGTAGGGAGCGGCCCGATAGACTGCTTGACATTATGGATGTAAGCTATAAAAAAGGGAAACACGAGTGGAAGTCTTTCGGATTTCGTTGTGGCCAAGCCCTGGCAGCTTTTTTAAACCCGGACGGTTTACGCTGGATAGGCTATTACAGTACTGGTTTACTTCGATTGGACCCTTACCATGAGGCTTTCACTAAGAAGATAGGGACGTACTGGATATTACTTGGTATAACAGCCGGAAAAAAAGGGATGTATCCCCGTGCTTCACCTCAAACAATACTTGATTTCTGCGGAAAAACAGCCAACTACCGTAATCCCGGGCAGTCAGTGGATGCTTTTATAAAAGCCCATGTCCGGCTGCAGCAAATAGGAGTGCTGGAGGATATCCCTGTCCTGGAACCACCTAATAGAATTAAAGGATATTTTAATAGTTGGCTAGATACTCCACTAAGTGTCAAATTGTCATCCGATTTATGGATGATCAAAGAGAGAAAAAGGAAAACACGACAGGAAAAAATAAAAATAGCGAATCAAAAAAATGAGAATGTGCAACTGCAGGCTGTTATCCCAAGGAATTACAGGGAACTACAGGTTAATCCTACAGCAATAAGGGAGTTTAGGGCTAAATATGGTTTAAACCAAAACGAATTAGCCCAGGTTCTAGGCATTACCAGGCAAACCCTTTCTTACTATGAAAGAGAAATGCGTGCCTTACCTGAAAAAATAGCTATACGAATACTTAAAATATGGGAGCAGAAATCCAAGTTCTAAGAAACCTATCCTCAGAGGATAGGTTTCTTTCTGTTAACAGACTATCATGCAAAAATTAATGGTTGCGCAAATGTTAAATTATTTTTCAATGCTTTATGACGCAAAATGTCATATGAAACCTACAAGCCTATGAATAAAGTTAACCTATCAAGTGATTAAAATAAACTGATATAGTGAGAATGTTAAATGAAATGACTTTCTATAGTCTCAAAATAGTGTAGTAAGAAGATGTTAACGAAGTAAATAAGTTAAATAAGTTTTAACAAAATTTTACTTTACCGTTAGTTACCCCATCAAATGATAAAGTAATATTGAAATTTTATCTCAAAAAGAATTAGGGAGGTTTGGTAAATGGCAAAAGGTAGGGTTGTATACTTGCGGGAAACAAATTTCACCCCGCGTCCTGAAAGAGTACTTATAACATCAGCCCCAAGAGATGTTTATGAAAACGATCCGATGCATCGGAGGCTTCCGGTTCTAACCGGTGATGGTTTTTTAAATGGTTTTTCAGAGTATAGTACAGACATCCCTGAGGAGTGGAAGTTTTCAACCTGGCAAAAAGATTATGGATTTGCATTCCTGGAGGCTAATATTAAAGGACCCACCTTCCTTCATCACCCCTATAGCACAACCATAATAGAACACCTTGAGAGCGGTGTTTACGATGTATTGTGCATATCTGCATTTACGTGGACCCTTCCCTGGGCCATCAAAATGGCTCACTTGGCAAAGAGAGAATACGGTATCAAAGAAGTATGGCTTGGTGGTTATGCAGTTATGACTGACGAACCAGCCATGAATCAAGTTTTTGACCGGTTGTTCTGGGGCTATGGGGAAAATGTGCTTAACCAGGCCATAGGACTAAGTCCAAAATCAGCTGAGGAAGTTAAACACCCTGATTTAATTACTAGGGCGGATTGGTTAGGACGGAAAACCCAAATAGGGCACTTAATATTTAAAAGAGGTTGCCCAAACAGGTGTACCTATTGTGCCGACCCGGTATTTCAACCGGGGGGAGATTATCCCTTATCCATTGATGCCGTTGAGGAAATCTTAGACTACTACAAATGGAATGATATCAAATCCGTATATATTTCAAACCAAGAAACACACATGTTTAATACGTTTGGTCAAGAAGTACTTCATGCTATCAAAAAGAGGGACATGTATTTTGGCATGTTGACCAGTTTCCAAGCCCTGGCTTTTTGTGGAGAAGATGGCATAAGGGAATTACGGGATAGTGGGTTGAGCTTCCTATTGGTGGGGTTGGAGTCTTTAAATGATAAAAACCTTGAAAAAACAAAACGCAAAACCAGGCAAAAATTTATGGAGGACACCCTTAAACTACTGAGGCAACTAAATATAGGTGTCACATCGACATACATGATCTGTTTTGAAGATGATACAGTTGAAAGCATCAGGGAGGCAAAGAAAAAGATAATAGATTTGGGTATAATCGTTTCTTTGTTTAATATTACCGTACCCCTGCCGGGTACCCCCTTCTATTACCAATGTAAGGAACAAAATATGATCACGGATTGGAACTGGAGCCGCTGGACCGGTAACCACCTTGTTTGGAAGCATCCTAATATAGACCCTGTCACTGCGAAGGAATTACTTGCTGAAATGCGTTCTGAAGTAAACCACCCGGATTATAACCCAACTCTTTTCAAGCAGTGGGAAAGAAACACCAAAAAAAGCTGTTAAGGAGACCGCCGGCATTTAACCCCAAAAGCATAATATGTCAAAGTATATTTGGATTATAAAATACAATGATTTTTAGCCGTAACAAAAATTAAGGAGGTTTGAAGCCATGAATTTATCTGATATCGAAATTCGTTATACGCCTAAGGAGGAATTGGCCTCCAGGATCAGCAGGTTTCAGCAGAGCCTTTTGGAGAAAAACATTGATGGTGCATTAATACTACAGAAAGCGGATTTGTTCTATTTCAGCGGCACATGTCAAAATGCCCATCTGTTTATTCCCGCCCATGGTGAGCCGGTTTTAATTGTGAGGAAAAGTTTAAAAAGGGCAAAAGAGGAAAGTGCTCTTGATAATATAATTACCCAACATCCCAAGGATATGTTTAAAAATATAATTAATTCAGTAGGTAGTAAGGGAAGGATAGGCTTGGAGATGGATGTGCTTCCCGCCAAGATATTTTTAAAATATCAAAGCTCATTATCTCCATTGGAAGTTGTTGATGCTTCCAATATCATTCGTAAGACCAGGATGATAAAGTCACTTTACGAAATAGACACGCTTAAGGAGACAGCAAAACTCAATAACTTGATGTTCTCAGAAATATCGAATGTTTTAAAAGAAGGCATAACCGAGGTGGAACTGGCGAGTAAGCTGGAGTCTGTTTACAGAATTAATGGCCACCAGGGAGCCATTCGCATGAGAGGTTTCAATCAAGAACTATTTTATGGTCATTTGATGTCAGGATGGAATTTATCATACCCCAGCTTTTTCGACGGCCCCACCGGTGGTACCGGGCTCAACCCATCATATCCCCAAAGTGCAGGGTTTAAAGTCATAGGCCGCAATGAACCTGTGATGGTAGATTATGTAGGAAACCTCAACGGTTATATGGTGGATCAAGCAAGAATTTTCTGTATCGGATCGTTACCCGACAAGCTTGTTAAAGCCTATGATGTTGCTCTGCAGATTAGAGACAAAGTAGTAGAGGCAGCTAAACCGGGTGTTAACGGAAAAGACCTTTTTGAAACCGCCTACAATATAGCTGCAGAAAATGGTTTCCAGGACCATTTTATGGGCTATGAGGATAGGATAAGTTTCATTGCCCACGGCATAGGAATAGAGCTCGACGAATTGCCGGTTCTGGCCAAGAACTTTGACATGGTTCTCCAATCAGGCATGGTGTTTGCCATGGAGCCTAAGTTTATATTCCCAGAAGAAGGGGCTGTGGGAATCGAAGATACATTTGTAGTTACTGATGACGGCCTGGAGCAGATCTCATACTTTGATGATTCCATACATTATTTTTAATTAGTTAATATTGGAGGAAGAAAAAGTGGGGCATTTAGCAAATAAAAATGAATTTCTGGTCAAGCTTCGTGAAAGACTTGATCGCAATCCTATAGGTCTTCCTGAAGATATAAACGTTTATGAGATTTTATCTATTCTGTTTACCAATGAAGAGGCCTATCTTGCATCAAAATTCCCATTAGATCCTGCCACTCTCGAAGACCTACAAGTGGTTACAAATAT
Source organism: Clostridiales bacterium (assembly GCA_016278505.1). Taxonomy (GTDB): domain Bacteria; phylum Bacillota; class Desulfotomaculia; order Desulfotomaculales; family VENG01; genus VENG01. The sequence goes on along the minus strand of JADQBQ010000033.1, from coordinate 89,851 downwards.
TCCTCCCGGACAACTAAAAGAATTGCTTAGTGCTATGCTCAAAAAAGGACTGGTCTTGGAAACAAAAAAACGCGGGCAGCCAAGGTTCATGCTGTCAATGGCTTTAGTGGGATTCTTTGAGTTTATCTTTATGAGAACAAATCAATCCTTACCCATGAAAAAATTGGCCGAGCTGATACATGATTATCGTCTGGGTCCAAAGTTTTCAAAAGAACTATTTAATCCCACCACTCCCCGGGCCAGGGCACTGCTTTATGAAACAGTAGTGCCTGAAATAAAAACAGAAATACTAACCTTTGAGCTTGCAGCCGAACTTATCAAAGAAGCCGGCAGGGGAGGACTAACCAACTGTTACTGCCGTCATGAAGCACAGCACTTGAATCAAGCCTGCGACAATCCCGTAGAGGATATATGTATAAGTTTGGGTACCGCTGCTGACTTTCTGATTGAAAGGGGCTTTGCCAGAAAGGCATCTATTAGCGAGATACTTGAAAAATTAAGTCTTGCAAAAGAATTAGGGCTAATTCACACTTGCGATAACGTCAGGCACAATGTGGCATTTATATGTAATTGTTGCGGCTGCTGCTGTTGTTTCCTGGCGGGTATTACCAAACACCAGCTTCCTAATGCGGTATTGACCACTAACTACATTGCCACGATTGATGAAAATATCTGTATCGGCTGTAGTGAGTGTATCAAAAGTTGCCAGGTCGAAGCCATAAAATACAATGAAATTAATACAGACGTGACAAATATTGATACAGAAAGATGCTTGGGATGTGGTGCTTGCGTTAACTTCTGCGAGCAAAACGCAATACAAATGGTAAAGCGGAAGGAAAGAATACTCCCACCCGCTAATATGAGTGAGTTAATGATTCGCTTGAAACAGGACCGTGGCAAGTAAATTGATCGAGAACTTAATTTTAAACAATCCCCAATTCTTGACCTGCCCGGGCAAAAACGGCTAGGCACCTGTCCAAATCTTCCCGGGTATGGGTGGCCATTACCGTAACCCTGACCCTGCTGGTACCCGGCGGTACCGTGGGCGGTCTTATCCCCGGTGCAAAGACGCCCAGGGAAAATAGTTTTTCCGCCATTTGCATGGTTTTGTCCGCATCACCTATAAAAACGGGTATTATGGGCGATTCTTCCGCCAAAATGGAAAAACCCTTTTGCTTCAGCCCGGACCTGAGGTATTGGGCATTTAAATGCAGGTTCTGCAGGATTTGGCGATTCTCACGGATTATCTGAAACGCTGCATTGGCAGTAGCAATCACAGACGGGGGCAGGGCCGTGGAAAAAATGAAGCTGCGTGCTTTGTTTCTCAGGTAGTCAATCAGCTCACGAGAACCGGCAATATACCCGCCGGCACTGCCCACTGCTTTGCTCAAGGTTCCCATTTGTATATGGACCTTACCTTCCAGGCCAAAATGCTCCGCCGTTCCCGCACCCCGGCGCCCCAACACCCCGGTGGCATGAGCATCATCCACCATCAACAAAGCGTTATACTTTTCGGCCAGTTCCACCAGCCGGGGCAGCGGGGCCAGGTCACCGTCCATGCTGAAAACCCCGTCGGTTACGATAAGGCGCCGGCGGTAACCGTGGGCCTGCTGCAGCAATTTTTCCAGGGCTGTGGTATCTTTATGGGGGAAAATCTCAGCTTTCGCCCGGCTGAGCCGGCAGCCATCGATAATACTGGCATGATTGAGCTCATCGCTAAAGATGATATCCTCTTTTCCGGCCACTGCGGTTATCGCTCCCACATTAGCCATGTACCCCGTATTGAAAACTATGGCTGCCGGAGCATTTTTAAAGCGGGCAATGGTATTCTCCAGTTCTTCATGTAGCTTCAAATTGCCGGTGGTTAAACGTGATCCCCCTGCACCGGTGCCCCAGCGGTCTATGGCCTCCATTGCTGCTGTTTTTAGCCGGGGATGCTCGGTAAGCCCCAGGTAATTGTTGGAGGAAAACAATAGACAGTCCTTGCCGTTAACCACTGTACGGGAAGCCTGGGAGTCGTACATTGTATTCAGCCGGCGGTGGAGATCATGCCGCTCAAGATATGACAGTTCTTCTTTGATGAATTTCATTTAACTATGCTCCTTTTAAGCTCTTCCAGAGTAATCTCTCCGTGGACAGGACCCAGTGCTGTGATTATGTATATCTTCTGCTCCGGAGATATGCCTGCCACCGTCCTCATGGGCACCGCCCTGGGCTGCCCGCATTCTGATGCTATACAGATTTTGCATGATTTTTTCTCCTTGATATTGTTAACCATAAATTTTAACTGGTTTACGATTTGAAGATAAAAACCTCCTAAAAAGTCTACCAGAATCTCCGCTTTTTCTAACAGTGGCTTTGTGTAATTATTTGTTTGGCAATAATGTAGGACTGTCATGCGATGGTGATTCGTTCTACTCCTGTTCTTCCAGTGCCATCTCCGGCGCAAGATTTAGAACAAAATCTCGAATCGCTTTTGCACTGCTCAATGCCTGCTGCATATCCCTTTCCTCCAGCATCAGCACCATTGGGTATCTTGGTTGAACACCGTAAGCCGTCAGGTCGGAGCACTGATCGGCTATCTCCTTAAGGTCGGACAAATCCGAACAGAGTTTGCGCAATTCGTTTAAATCATGTATCTTAGGCGGGTTTATGCCGTACAAAACAAGATAACCCTTAAGATATTTCTCGGCGGATTGCTGGCAGTGATAGCAGATAATTTCCAGAGGGACAGGACGCATATTGAGTAGATACTCGGCGCTTCTCAAATCCATTTCCGCAAGCCTTTGCCATTCCTGTGCGCGTGTGCGGTTATCCATACAGCAACATTCCCTCTTGCGCTATTTGTCGCTCAATGGTGGGGGTGGATTTGCGTTGATTAAACTTATTTCTTTTGCTGACGATCACATCCACAGGCATTGTTTTTTTATCCCGAATTGCTCTGTGGATCAACTTCATTGCATCAATTTCTCGAATATTTGCATTCTCCTGTATCACTACATAAATATCTAGGTCTGAATCAGCATGCTGTGTACCGTTTGTATAGGAACCGAACAGGAATATCTGCTCCACGGGAACGGTACCCACTATGATATCTTTGAGGATATTCAACTCATCCCTGATTCTTTTTTCCATATCGGCACCTCCATCTATTTTCAGTATATCCCGGCAGTTTCATTATTACTACCTATCATAGATATGACTATTATATCACAATTTTTGGAATAAAGTGAGGAATCCAATCGCATAAAATCTCCTAAAATAATCCATCGTTCTCTGTCGAGTCCTTGAACTTTTCGGTGGTACTGGTTATCATGGAACCATTCTAAAAAAGGCCACTGCCATCTTCGCAAAGCGCCGGAAATAGCATTTAAGTTTATTTATCAGCACCGCTTCGAATTTCGGGTGCAAAAATATCACCTATGTTCCAACCGACGAAGGGTGGCTGTACCTTGCTGCCATTGAAGACTTGTTCCAGCGAAAAATTGTGGGCTGGGCTATGGACAGTACTATGACTAAGCAATTAACCTTGGATGCTCTCAAGCAAGCGATTCGGAGATATAAGCCATCACCAGGTCTGATTCATCACTCAGACCGTGGGAGCCAGTATGCCAGCCATGAATATCAGCGGGTATTGAGAGAAAATCAATTTGTTACCAGCATGAGCCGTAAAGGCAATTGTTTGTATGGAATCGTTCTTTGGAACACTGAAAATGGAGTTAATCTATGATAACCACTTTAAGACAAGGGCTGAAACTCGCCAGGCCATCTTTGAATATATTAAGGTTTTTTATAATCGGACGAGACTGCACTCATCCTTAGGATACATGTCACCGCTGGAATATGAGCAAGTTTTTAAATCAGCTGCCTAATGATTAACTAAGCAAGCCTTCTCCATAAATTTTTTTCAATATGTTTTTGGTGAGTCCCCGATGCAATTTCAATCAAAGTAGCGCCTTTGGGGAGTCTTTACAATCGGGAACCCCGCGTATGGTACAATGGCAATCCGACGGGGATGATAATTCTCTCATATGTACCCGGAGCCGCCCATCGGCAGTTATTATAACCAACCATACGCGGGGTAGCTGTCAAGACCGCTACTTTGCACCTTTTGATTTACTTATGGAACCTGGGTTGTTACGTAAGAATCGATTATATAAGCAATCCTATAAAAATAAGAGAATACTCGCCATTCATTGTGTCTATTTTTCCGGGGGAAGCTCACAATAACAGCAACATAAACCTCATATGATGTATCCGCTAACATTTGTATTATGGTTAAAACAAGTTACTTATGTACTAAGGTCGAGACGCAATAGAATAGGGCAATAATCCCTTCTGTTAAATTGGCCGGGATTATTGCCCTCTCAATTCCCCTAAATCGCCGGAGTTGTCAACAACCCCGTCCCCCTGTCAAACCAAGGGATATGGCCGCAGCTCCGAGCATGGCGAACCTGCTGCCGATGGCGCCAAGTAGTTTTAGTCCGTCTCCTTCCCTGCCAAGAAGGTTCTCACAAGGAACAGGAGCGTTCTCAAAATAGATGTCCCGTCCCGAGGTGCCCCTGAAACCAAAGCGGTCGTAAATCTTACCGAAGCTCATTCCGGGAGTTCCTTTCTCCGCTAAAAGGAGCGAGAATCCGTCCGGTCCCCGGGATTTGTCGGTAATCACAAGGACAAGGTAGATATCAGCCTCGCCTGCGGATGTAACGAAAAATTTCGAGCCCCTGATATGATACCTGCCATTCTCTTTCAACGCTCTGCTTTCTATGGCCGAATGGGAACAACCGGAGTTTGGTTCATGTACGGCAAATGCAGCAAGCTTTTCCCCTTTGGCCAGTTGGGGCAGGAATCTCGCCTTCACCTCAGGGCTTCCGGCCAAAACGATCCCCTGCGTTGCGAAATGATGGGCAAGTAACACAAGGGCCGTGGATCCACAAACTTTGGCAATTTCCTCGATGGCCAGTACAAAGTTGAGAACATCCGCCCCCGACCCTCCGTACTGCTCAGGCACATTCATTCCTGTAAATCCCTGTTGGGCGAGTTTCTTTAGATTATCCCATGGAAAGGTGGCCGTCCGGTCTGTTTCAGCGGCCCTTGAAGCAAACTCCCGGCGCGCCAATTCCGACACGTTCTTTTTAACCAATAGATGTTCTTCTGTTAGGATAGAATCCATCACGACTGTTCCTCCTTTTCCTTAGCAAGTCTCCGGGCACCGGTGAGACGATGCTCCGAAGCTAATGCTGTTTTATCAGTATAGGAGAAACATTCCTGTTTGAATATGATTCAGATCATATAAGGGAAATTCTTATGCCGATTCTGGAGTCCACCAATCAAATTTACTCCATCAATTCTTCCAGCATAGAACGATTCACGATTTTAACATTATGCCCGTCAAAGAGCACTATGCTCTCACACTCCAACTCCTTTGCCGTCCTGTAAAAGGTTTCATGGGTCATGCCTAGAAGTGTTGCAATGGATTTTCGATGGGCGGGAAGCGTAGCGGAATCTGTATTTTTCATCTCGCAGAGCAATAGAATGTAGCTCGCGATCCGCGCTTTGGGGGATTTTAAGGTGAGCTCGTCGAGGCGTTGACGAAGGTGCATTACCTCCAGTGAGAGAACGCGAACCCATTCGGCGGCAAACCGGGGGTCCGTTTGAATCATTTCTAAAAACCGGTCCTTTCGTATCAGGTAAACCGTGCTCTCCTTTAAGGCTTCCGCGTAACAATGATAGGTATCGGAAAAAAGGCTTGCCCCGGCAAAAATACTTCCGGAACCAACAATCTCTAAAGAAACTTCTTTACCCTTTGGGGAAACCCTAAAAACTCGAACAGCCCCGTCCAATACTGCATAGAAGCCCTCAGTAGCATCACCCGGAGAAAAGAGAATCGATCCCTTCTCGGCAAAAATTTTTCTTGAAACCGTCTTCAATTGAAGCAGGTGTTCTTTGGGAAGTCTCGTAAAAATCGGTATTTGTTCCAGCATCAAAGACCTCCTAGCACTTTTTTTACCTCTAAGGAAAATTTTTTTAGAGAGGGGGTATTAAAACAACCCCCTATTTTCTCTTTATATAATAACACAAAAAATCCATGGAGTTGTGTTCAGTATTACAGCTAGCTGATAGCAAAAAAAATTAAAAAAGGAGTGGTATCGTGGCTATTTATAGATCAATGACTTCGAGAGAAGTTAAAGAGGATTTGTTAATTCCTTTGAATAATGCAAAAGAGGTTAATGATGATATTGGGATGGCATACACTATGATGTCAGAAATCGGACGTGCAGTAGGCACACTAGTTCCTGGTATGAACCTATTGATTAATGCGTTGTCAACCACACTTAGCTGGTGTGCAAATCAGGCTGGCAGTAAGATAGATGAAAATATTCAAACTGTGCAGACCATTATTCAAACCCTTGATAATAATCCAAGCTATAACTTTGTGGGTGTAGCTATTGAAACTGTTGACGTTCACGATGGCGGCGAGCATTATGAAGTTGCCTGGAATATTGAGGTTACCGGATATTGGTTTTAAGTAACGTGGGTTTTTTACACTTATACTAACTTATAAACGCAACACATAAGCCGTAGGAAAATATATATCCTGCGACTTATGTGTTCTTTGAAATATATTATTAGCATTTATTCTGTTTCTTTTTTACATAATTGTAGGCATAGACCCTCATTATGCTCACTAAGAATAACAATCGAAGACCACCACTCTGGTTAAATATCCAATAATAAACACTGCCCAAAAGTAAAACTATCCCCATTATTAAATTTGCATAAAAGTGATACCTTCTTTGAACATCTTCATCTTCGCTTACTTTTTCTGGCTTAATGTAATCAGGGTAATCAATATAGTTCAGTTTATATAAGACAGAATGCAAAATTAAATACAAACCAGTCAAATCCAAAACTATAATCTCAGCATATTGAGTAGACCAACTTAAAATCCGAAATAAAGTTATCATAACTAGCAAGCCAAAAATTAAGTCAAAAACAATAAATGCATACCAATTTCTGTGTGTTTTTTCCATTATGTGCCCCTCCTTGAAATTTGTACTTAAATAAATAAGGACAAGCTCGCCGTCGTCCAGAACAAAGCCAACAAGCAAACCAACGAAGAAACCAAACCGGTTCCGGCGGAACTGCAAGAAATTCTTAACCAGGTAACATTTCATAAAACTTGGTATAACGAAGGGGTCACACAAGAAGAAATTGACCAAGCTATTGAACTTAGGAAGAAAAACTTGGCACAAAAGTATTGGAGATACCATTGGGATTATTTCCAATTGCCCTAAACCGCCGGTTGGCGATTATATTACGAAAGCAAAACGGGTTTATTTGACGTCAATAAATACCATACCAAGTCCTGGACTTTTGAGGTCATAGAAATCCGCAGCCTCTTTGATTTCAGCCTCTGCAGCTTCATGGATAAAAAAACAGTCTGGTCATTTTCGGCGAGCGCGAGCACGGGCGAACACCTCATCTGCAGGGTACGCACGCACTGTCCCGCTATCCAATTCCTCATCTCGACGATAATCCAGCATTTTCTATTTAAAACTGAAAGTTTACTTTTCCTTTCCCATTTTGGAATCAGCGGTGATTAAACGTCCTCGCCCCTCGACTTGAACTAACTTTTCAAGTACCTTTAATGTATCTTTAGCAATCCAGACTTGTACCTTATTGCCACTTTTTTTCAATTCATATGCTAATATGATAGATTTTTCCTGATAATCAAAATCCTTTTTACCTATTTCCCGCAATGCCCATGATACGGCCTTTTTAATATGTTCCCGTTCATCACTGGAATGCTCTTGAATAAGTCTCAAATAATCATCAATGGTATCATTCGATATAGCCTTTTCATGTATCACAGCAGAAGCAATCATGGTAAATGCTGCCCGCTTGAAATATGTTTTATCAGAAGTACACCACTTACCAATTAGTTGCTTATATCCTTTCAGTTTGATGATGAGATTCTTGCATAAATGGTCACATAAATCCCATGAACAAACATCATTCATTAGCTGTTCGATTTCTTTTAATGTAAATGTCTTTCTATTAAACACCCAAAACTGCTAAAAGTTTAGCTTCATGATATCCCGTATCCCATAATTCATAGGCAAGCTCATTTGACTTTCCAATTATCTTGGCCAATTTCCGAACATCGCCTGTAGAAACACCTATGCTGTTGCTTTCCGGTATTCCATTTTCACTACATTTGCTTTATACTTTTCGGAACTTAAAGCATGTAATCAGAAATTATTTCAGCGCATTCCATATTTATTCCCCCAATGCCCTTCGCAAATCAGCCACAAATATTTTTACTGTTTCCTTAAATAACCTTTTACCAGTAGTTCTAAAATTGAATTTTTAAGCAACTTTAATATTTGCTATTGCTATATCTTTATTCCCCATAAATTTTGATTTATTTGCAATTTTATCATAACACCTCAAACAAGTGAAACAAACTTTCTTCCTGTTCCGATGGCAGAGGTTCCTTGCCAAGTATATCGTGCCCCAAACTCAACCAGACTTTCTTCAGCTTCAGATGGTCATCCAGCATTTGGTACAGCGCCTGCTGACCGATGCATACAACACCAAACTTTATGTTGCAAAATGGATTCAATTCCCATTATCAACTTGATATCATCAGGATCCCAATCACTTCCGCCAATATAGGTGGAGGCTAAAAGAGAATCTAGACTGGGGCTAAGCTTTGAGACGCAAACATCATAAAAACCATTGTAAGATCCATCATATGCATCGGCGGTGACAGGTAGTCGGTGGAGCCTGTATTGTTGATAACTATAATGAATAAAAGATTTGTCCGATTTTCACAGGACAAGTCTTTTTTGCGTGCTTTTCTTTTCACCCCTATCATGGCTCTAAGCAATTTACAATGGCCTTTTCAGCTTCCCGGACAAAGGCATTCTGTTCTTCCACGGGAAATTGCTCTCCGGCCTCCAGAGCCTTTAGCGCGGTTTCAAACCATTCCACCAGCAGACTGTTTAGCTTGGCATAGCTTTCCCGCGCATGCTCCGGCTGTTCCTTTTCCCCGCTCCAAATACCCGCCATACAGTTGAAAAAGCAGTTGGTGATACGACGCATAATATCTGCCAGAACAGCCACATCCCGGTGCACAAAGGTGGTAACTCCTTCATAAGCTGACGAGGATGAAAGCTCCAGGCGCCCTTCCCTTTGCAGTTGCCGGAAGACAGGAGTTCCCTTGAGGATAATCTGGTGGTGATACAGCACATTGGCGGTTATGAAAAGATCCTTTAAAAGATCATTTCTACGGAAAAACTCAAAATTAACCCGTATATCTGCCAGCGTGGAATCTCCCTCCGGACCCGGCCGGCAGGCCAAAGAAAAGAGGAGTATTGGCCATAATCTTTTTACCAGAGGGGGTATTAAAAATATCCCCTCTTTTCTCTTTATACAATAAGAAGATTTATCCGGCTCCCATGAAATTGCACTTTTTTCGGAAGGGTTTTACATTTGGAGGTGACCGGCAATGCAAGATTTTTTCACCTATACATCACTGGGTACTTTAACCGGGGCCATTACTGCTACTGTTTTGGTTGTGGAATTTATTAAGCAGTTTAAATTCTTTAAACTGCTGCATACCCGCTGGCTTGTGCTGGCAGTAGCCGAATTGATAGTGCTTTTCGCAGGTGTTGCCAGCGGCAGCTTTGCAGTTAAAAACATACCACTATATTTTCTAAACGGCTTGCTGGTAGCGGCCTGTGCCATGGGAAGTTGGCAAGTTGTATACCGCCGCTTATTTGGTGAAAACCATGAGACTTTGAATAACAGCCCCAAAAACAAGAGGTCCAGGGATTGACCTTTTACATTGATTTCTTAAGATTAAAAACTACCAATGGGGCTTATTGGGGTAAGAACGGACTACACGGTATAGCAGGTTTACGAAGTATAGTTCTTAGCTTATCTAAATTCTACTTCGCCAACTATAAAGTGTCCATCTAGATAACTATTTTTCAGATGTGATATCGGGCAGAGTCATCAAATTCATGGGAACGTGATAGATAATGGCCCCTTGCAATGGAAAAATGCAATTATGAAAAGGCGTGTCTTAAAAAGGTTTAAAAAACATTCGCCCCGCCAAAAAAATTTTTCCCATAGGGGGGTATTAAAACAACCCCTTATTTTCTCTTTATATAGTAGAGGGCAAAATAGATAAGCTGGAGGAGGTGAAGTCTGATGATTCTCTACACCTGATGCATCTGACACCCATAATGTTGACCTTGAAAATGCCCGGATTTTAGCCTGGTTGATAACCGGCCTACGTCACGAAGCTATAAGGCTGGGGAGAAATCATAGGCGGTGATACTATAGCCGCTAAAAGTGATATTCTCGTCACTGTGAAAGATAAGGTATTCTCTAAGGAAGCCCTCGCGTTGCTGACGCCATAGCAACAGAAGGCGATCAGGGCAACGGTCCTGGAAGGACGCACAGAACAGGAGGTAGCTGCACAATTACAAAGATCACAACCGGTAGTACACCGATTGAAAGAGCGGGCGTTGAAGAGGTTGAAAAAGCATTTTGCCCTGGACGAGCCCACCGCCAAGTAAAGTCTCGTTCAGAACAAAAATCAACCCTATCATTAAAGGCAAGGGTTTATGATAATTATAACTTCTCCTTGCTTTTTTAACAAATTTTTTTATTAATTGAGGAGGAATAACATGGCATATCTTCAAGGAAAAAAAGTTTACCTTGACCCTGGACATGGGGGTACTTACTCTGAAGGTGTCGCACGTTGTGGTTCTTATGCCGTAGGAACCAGCGGTGTATTGACTGGTCCTGAAAAAGATTCGGCTTTGGACATTGGTTTCTGGCTTCGAGAATATCTGGAGAGTGCACTGGCAACGGTTTACATGAGCCGAACATCAGATAGAGCAGTTTGTTTAGAAGAGCGTACAGATGAAGCCAACTCTCTTGGGGTAGACATTTTCGTGTCACTTCACCATAATGGTAATGATGATTCAAGCGTAAAAGGAGCTTCTTGCCACTGGTATAAAACAGAGGATAAAGCACTTGCTGAAGCCGTTTTAAACGAACTGTTGGATAATACTGAATTTACTCCTTGGGGTACAGGTCTCAAAAATGATAATTTTCACGTGTTACGTGAATCCAACATGCCAGCTGTGCTAGTGGAAAACGGATTCTTAACTAACTCGGGCGATGACGAATATGTATATGGTAATGGAAACAGTTTTGGAGAAGATCCTATTAATTACAATCGTCGAGACATCGCTTATGCAATTTACTACGGAATCTGGAAATACTTCAACGGATAAATAATATAATTGTCTGAGAAGCTTAAAAGGGATGAATTATTATTCCATCCCTTTTAAGCTTCTCACGTTTAGATTATATCAAGAACATTTTGTCTCTAAAAATTGATTACATTAATCTTATTTCTTATTATTAATTTGCTCTAAATATTTAATAATTTCCTTAATCTTAGCGTCAATTTCGTTCGCTAATGTAATGGGGGTGATCTTAGGTTGACCAGGAAAGTAAACAATCAATATATTTTTTATACCATAAGCTTTGAGTCTGGACTCGGATATAAATACATCGTGAACATTTCTCAACCCTTTCCTGAGCTCTTTATTGTTATTAAACACATAAATAAACACTATTCCATCAAATACTTCATATGCTTTTGGTTCTATACCATAAATTTTAGGGTAATCAGCATCAATTTGAGGTTTAATTTGCAATCTATATTTTTTAAAAGCATTTGTTACATCTTCTAAAGTTAAATTGGTTAAAGGAATTTGTTCTTCTAATTTCCTATGTCTACCATTCGAACTGCAACCAAAGAGAGATATGATAAATACTAACATCAAAATAATTATACATTTTTTCAAAGTTGCAATACCTCCATTATTTAACAACAAAAGGGAAACTTATTTAGTTCTACTTATTTTTCCATATTGAACAATGCCAAGTTGCAAAGGGCCAACTAAACTTTCAATTCATTGGAGACTATGGGACTAGTGGCAAGCTAATATTGAGGCAATGCGGTATTAGCTTGGGCCTAAAAGACAACAGCAATCTAATATAACCGGTACTCATGTCTTTCCATTAACTACTTTAGCGGGAACACCAATCTCTACTTAGTGTTATTAATATAGGCCGTCCTTTTACCAACTATAAGCTTTACGGTATCACCGCTTTTGGTAACCTTGATTGTTCTGGTGGCATCATCCCAACTTACAGTTCGCCTAAAGCTTCGAAGATAGCTCGTAACGGCACCAGCAATCGGCTGTTTTCCAATACCGGCGGCACGTCAAAATATATTTTTTTATCATTCAAAGTCACATTGATAGCTTGTGCTGCTACCGTATTTCCCGGCGAAAAAGTTATCAACAATACCGTCACTAAGCAAACATAAAAATTAGATTTATCACAATTAGGGGCAATCTATGGGCCCCTTTTTTGTCTATAAGGAAATTTCACGACTTTTTAATATTTTGGCTCACGGATTCAGGCATAAATTAATCATACCAGGAGGTTTATTTGAAGAGCCTCCTGTTTTCTTTTAGATGTGATATCGGGCAGAGTTATCAAATTCATGGGAACGTGATAGATAATGGCCCCTTGCAATGGAAAAATGTAATTATAAAAAGGCGTGTCTTAAAAAGGTCTAAAAAACATTCGTCCCGCCAAAAAAAATTTTCTCATAGGGGGGTATTAAAACAACCCCCTCTTTTCTCTTTATATAGTAGAGGGCAAAATAGATAAGCTGGAGGAGGTGAATAATAATGATTCTCTACACCTGATGCACCTGACAGCCATAATGTTGACCTTGAAAATGCCCGGATTATAGCCTGGTTGATAACCGGCGTACGTCAACGAGGCTATAAGGCTGGGGAGAAAGCATAGGCGGTGATACAATAGCCGCTAAAAGTGATATTCTCGCCACTGTGGAGGATAAGGTATTATCCGGGAAGCCCTCGCGTTGCTTACGCCACAGTAGCAGAAGGTGATCACGGCAACGGTCCTGGAAGGACGCACAGAACAGGAAGTAGCTACACAATTACAAAGATCACAACCGGTAGTACACCGATTAAAAGAGCGGGCATTGAAGAGGTTGAAAAACCATTCTGTCCTGGACGAGCCCACCGCCAAGTAGAGTTTCATCCAGGACTGACAACTACCCTTGTACGAAGGCTGGAATGGTTAAGTTATTTTACCACTTCCTTGCTTTGGTGCAAAGTAAAATTAGCTAAGGAGGTTTCATGATGTCTGAAGTATTTGCTGGCATAGCGAAAACAGGTAATTATTATGAAGGAATTAAGGCAACTTTGGTTATTCCTTCAAACGTCCCATGTCCAGTTAACACCCAATATGTTAATTGGTATATTGGTCTTGATACTGATGCCGCATTTGATAAAGACGGAAATTATTCGGTTGAAGTTGGTATTTCGTATGGAGATAAAAATAGCGATCAAATTTGTGAATGGCGTAAGTTCATTAACGCAACGGGTACAAGTGAGGATCAAAAAGACATAATTTCCACACCAAACCCCGGCGATGAAATTGACATTGAATTAATTAATAGGGGTAATGGTTCAATTTCGGTTTATATCGACCATTATTATTATGGTTCTGCTGATATTGGTATTCCTGCTGAAACCGGTATCAAAATAGTACACGCGTTCGAAGAATATGGCGGTCATATAGCTTGGACTAACGCTGAATTTAAAAATATTCAATATATGTATAACGGCGAGTGGCACTATATGACTGAATATAATGATTCTATAGAAGATACAGGTATTACTATTAATTCTTATATTCCTTTCAGGACTGACGCTGATTACAACTAAGTTTTAAATGGCCCGCTTAACACGGGCATTTTTTTTTGAATAAAAAAGTCTTTGGTTATATATGCAATTTACAAGCGACTTAACTGTTTTGTTTTTATTTTGTTAACTTTTGCTATCATACTTATTTACTTACGGTTTAGGGTTAATTTCCCAAACTGGAGTAGACAGGCCAAAATTTTTTCATTGACAACGATTATATTTATATTATACGTTATGATCAAACTTACAAATATTGAAAAAAAGGGGTGTAAATTTGAGGAAAGTTATTGTAGCCGTTTCTTTGGCAGCTTTGTTGATGGTCAGCGGTTGCGGGAAAATCGATAATAAAACCCAAGTTGACATTAACCAACCCCCAAAAGAATCAATACCATCACCGCTTGCAAAAGATTATAAGCCAAATTCAGAACCCCAACAAGAAATTATCTATATAACAAAGGACGTTTCAGAAATGTCCTTAGAACAACGGTATAGGGAAATTGTAAAAACGCTGGAAGGGGCAAAAAAGTTTTTTATAGATTTTCGTTCTAAAGAGAAGGAAGACAAACCGGAAAGTTGGTTTAGAGAAAAACGGGAAATATTTTTAAGAGATTATTATCATAAATTTCATGTTTTATGTGCAAAGGAATTATCGGAATCAGAAATTAGAACAAGTTTATATATAGCAAAATCAAACTCAGGAAAACCTGTTTGGTTTATTGAAGACACATTGCGAGATTGGATTAGCGAAATGGGAAAAAACTCTATTAGACCGCACAGTTTGAATTATTTTTCCAATTTTCAAGATATGGTAGATACCTTTAAAGAGTAATGAATAAGGTTCGCTAAATTCAAATTTACACCACTTAATGTAGAGGTAAATTTTGATTTATAATTGGCAATTACTCAACAATAACATACGATCAGTTGTGGGAAATTGATGATATTGACCTGATGGCTCGCCTAATATACGGTGAAGCTAGAGGAGAAGGAGAAATATGCCAATATGGTGTATGCCAAGTAATTAAAAATAGAGTAGAACACCCTGATTTTCCAAACAGTATATCAGGTGTTAAGTTAGGCCTGGTTTTTTTGATAAATTTTTAGAGAACGTAAAAAAACACTAGTCTTTCACCGGTCCCGGTTTATTTTTTATTCAATATGTAGAACAGGAACAAAACTACAACTGCCAGTCGATAACGTTTTTCATATGATAATGAGTCGTGATCAGCTATAAATTTTTTTATCTCTTGTTCTTCAATTTTGGCATATGTAGCCAGGGTCTTCAACGAAATTTTAAAGGAATCATTTAAGTGTTCAATGATTGCCGTCACTCTTTCATCTGCCGTTACAGCTGTTAATCCAATTGATAATAACACAATCAATTCATTAATATCTGCTTGTTTACTGTGTGGTAAATAATTTAGGCTAGTTTCGTGATTTGCATATTCTACCACCTCTTTTTCATCTAGACCACTAAACAAACTAAAGGTGTAAGGTGTAATTTTATATTTTTCAAAAATTTTTTTTAAATCATCTCTTGGGTCTCCGCTATTAATATTCATTAAAATCCTCTCCCTCGTTAATTTTGACCAGCATCCATTTAAGCTAATATATACTTATTTTTAACTCAACTTTCGCACCTTAAAAATAGTATCTAGTTTTTGTAACCCATAAGTTCTTTGATAAAAATTTAGATATATTAACAAAAGACACCTATCCGTTTGGTAAAATGGATTTACGACCAAACAAACCATCCTAAACAGAAAGGTGTTTAGAACAATGTTACAACAAAACTCTCTATCTGAGAAGTATGAACAATATTTTGGTCGAATTTTACCACCCTGCAGGTTGGTCGGTTGCTTCGTAACGTCGGGTTAAAACGAAATCCTTGGGGTTATCGAGCTTAGCGGTATTCCAAATTATCTTCACGCTGGTTTTTGAAGATCGCAACCTGTTTCGTAAGAAAACCTGGATAAGCGTACTCACGGTTATAAACGCCGAACTAAAGCTTTACTAAAAAAATCAGAGCGGAGTTGGTCTCCCCTTTGTCAGTTACGGTGGGACATAGTTAATCTTAAATGCCGCTGCATCAGGAATAATATCGAGCATATACAGGCGCAGAAACATCTCGGGGGCAAATGGGGGCAAATGGGGACGGTTCTTGCTTGCTTCCTTAGATGAAGATTGTTTGGGTCATGGCTTTGAGGTCTCTTTTCTTGACGGGATTAACGGGATTTAATGGGATCCTTTGGAGGCAGTGTTTTGGGGTCTTTTAGAGGCAATTATTTAAAAAATGATTCTTTATATTATAAGTTAGTCCATTAGCTCCGGTTATATGGTCACGGCTTTCGGGTTGGTGTGTTTCTTTAATAATCCTGTAGATCCTGTTAATCCTGTCTAAACTCACATGAACCATATACACAAACTAGAATGAAAATTTATTTCCGCAAAAAAACATTTGGGGTCGTACTTTGCGGCCAACCAATTTTTGACAGGATTACAGGATTTAATAGGATACGCAATGAAGTTTATCTGGCAATGGAATTTTTCTTTAAGAATAAGTTTTAGTGTGTTTGCAAATAAAACATTATTAGAGACAGATTTGCAATGACGAATAGAATTATCTACGCTCTCAAAGTAATGATCCTGCTCAAAAAAATCCTGCAAATCCTGTAAATCCTGTCAGAAAACGACCCTAAAGAAATACCCCAAATGTTTTCCCAAAAGGAATACCTTAAGATGTTTTCATGCCAAAAAACTAAAACTAAAAGAACGCATGCAAAAATCCCATATATCCCGGGCATTTTCGTAAAAAAAATTATTTGCCCAAAAGCCCTACATGCAATGCCTTTTATCCCACATGTCCCGTTGATCCCGTCAAAAAAAAATTCCCCAAAGCATCACATGCAAAGCCTTTAACCATTTATCCCACCAAAAGAACTTCACGCCAGCACTGCGGTCTGGTAATAGACCGCGACCATAATGCGGCGATCAACATTTTGCATGAAGGGAGGGGTAGTTCACTATAGCATTTTCAGCTTCCCTTACAAAGGCATTCTGTTCTTCCAGGGGAAATTGCTCTCCGGCCTCCAGCTTCTTTAACGCGGTTTCAAACCATTTCACCAGCAGACTGTTGAGCTTGGCATAGCTTTCCCGCGTGTGCTCCGGCTGTTCCTTTTCTCCGCTCCAAATATCAGCCATACAGTTGAAAAAGCAGTTGGTGATACGCCGCATAATACCGGCCAGGATAGCCACCTCCCGGTGCACAAAGGCAGCAGCACCTTCATAAGCTGACGAGGAAGAAAGCTCCAGCCTACCTTCATTTTGCAGTTGCCGGAAGACGGGAGTCCCCTTAAGGATAATCTGGTGGTGATAAAGCACATTGGCGGTTATGAAAAGATCCTTTAAAAGATCATTTCTAAGGAGAAACACAAAATTAACTCGTATATCTTCCAGTGTGGAATCCGGCTCGAACATAATAAAGCCAATATTGGGCTCTATTCCATGTTTACGCAGGATAGCCAGAGCTCTTTCGTTTTGTGCCACAGTGGTCATCTTGTTCATGCGCTGCAGGGATTGGTCCCTTCCGCTCTCCAGGCCTATGAGGAGGTGGCGCAAGCCTACATCCACCAGTGGACCGAGGGTTTTATCATGGATATCGTTGACCCGGGCCTCCAGCCCAAAATGAATATTACGAGATTTCAAAAGCGAGGCCAGGTGAAGAGCCCTTTCCTGGCCCTTTTGCCCCGGACCGAAAAAGTTGGGATCTGTAAAGTAAAAGTCCCTTCTTCCCCATTTATAAATAAGGTCGTCTATTTCCGCTATAATATTCTCCGGGCTCCGCCCCCGCCAGTGGGATTGCTGCCCGTAATAGGGATTGACATAACAAAAGGTACAGCCCCCATAACACCCGCGGCTGCCCTGAATGTTCACCTCGGGCAGGCGCAGCATGGCCCCGGTGCGCACGGGAAAGGGAAGGGTATCCAGGTCTTGCACCGGCTCTCGCCAGCTGCAAATAACATTACCTGCAGCGTCTCTCCGGGCCAGGCCCGGGATATCCTCCTGGTGCGCCGGGCGGGAAAGTGCCCCGGCCAGCGCGGCAAAGGTCTGCTCGTGTTCCCCCACGATAACCGAATCCAGGGCCGGACAGTCGCGCAATATTTCCTCCCGGGCAAAGGTGGGGTAATACCCGTAGGCTGTTATATAGGAACACAGTCCCCCCTGTTTCACCTGCTCCAGGAAAGCATAAAGCCGGTGGTCTGTCTGCCAGTGGTAAATGATGTGCACTCCCAACAAATCCGGTTTTACGGCAGTTAGACGGCTTTCAATTTCTGAATAGGACAATCCTTCCAGATATCCTTCCACTATTTCCACATCATGCCCCTCTCCGGTCAGCATCCCGGCGGCGTAACCGGTAAGCAGGCTGGAGGAAAGAGGGGTATTGGCAATATCGTTGCACCGGTGGGGAGCGATATTCCGGGGGTGCTCCAGCAAAAGTATCTTCATTTTTTCACCCCCTGCCACATAAATACATTTCGATAGAGATTCAGGGTTTCCAGGTGGTACCGGTAAGCGTTAAAGGGTTCCGGGTTGTAATATACCGGGTAAAGAAGGTCGGTACCGGGCCCAATTACCCCTTTTTCTCTGGCTATAGCCTCTATATGCGTGCCGGGTAAAATGCGAATATTGTTAAGAACTACCGTCCCCAGGTTCCTTTTCCTTTCATGCAGCTCATAGATTCGCTCCAGCAGCCGGACCCCCTTTGCACATGTTTGCTCGGTCTCCCCGGGCACATTGACCATAAAGTGGTACACGGTAACCACGTCACTGCGGGATGCCAAATCCGCCGCCCTTAAAATATCCGCCTCACTGAGCTGCTTACCCAATATGTCCAGGGATTCCTGGCAAAGGCCATCCGGGGAAAAAGAAAAACATTCACACCCCGCCTGCTCAAAAAGGCCAATATTATTTTCATCAATACAGTCTTCACGGAAAAAGCCGCTCCACCGCACATCCAGCCTTCTATGCAAAAGTTCCCGGCATATTCCCTCCAGGTGTCCCCGGGGATGATTTAAAACCGGGTCGGTAAAATGAAATCTTTTAATACCGTATTCCTTGTATAATATTTCCATATCATCCACCACACCCGCGGGCGGGCGGCAGCGCAATCCCCTCCCCTGGAGGCGGGGATAGACACAATAGGAGCACTGAAAAGAACATCCCCGCTTAGCCTCTATCCCCACCGGGGGGACATAATTATTCCCTGCCAGGTAAAGGGAAGGATCCAAAAGCTCCCTGGAAGGATGGACATATTGTTCCATGTTAAAGTCTCTTGCAGGTAGGTTGACCCGCACTTTTCCACCGTCCCGCCGGCATAAACCCTTCAGAGAGGGTGGGTTTTCCAGGGAGGACAGCAGTGCAGGAAATGAAATCTCTCCCTCCCCCACCAGGCCGTAATGAATTTCCGGCAACTCAAGCATTAAGCGCTGCGGGAAAAGGGAAAAACCGGTTCCTCCGGCTATGATCCAGGCCCCGGGTAAAACAGACGCTACCAAGCGAACGGCGACAATAAAAGGGGGAACCAGGGAACTGGTCTTGTTGGCCAGGGGATCAATATTACGCAGGGATAGTCCCACCACCTCCGGCTGGAAATCTAACAACCTTTCCTTTAAAGCCCCGAATGGATCCTCCTCCAGGTTCATATCCAGTATATCCACCTGGTGGCCGGCCTTTTTAATGTGGGTGGCCAGAGACACTAATCCAATGGGATAAACCCTTTCCGGGGCAGGCCCTTCCGTGGAAAGGGCCTGTACCAGTAAAACCCGCATTTTAATCACTCCAATAACAGCAGGGCAAAATATTTAACATAATCACTATTTTTATCCAGTGTGCGCAGGGAAAGCCCGGCTCGTCTTACCGTTTCAAAGACATCTATGCCTGCCCCTTCCATGGAAGGCCTGGCATCCCGCCTATTACGGCAGATGCCGTCCGGGGCACAGTTTTCACATAGAACACAGTGGCCGGCCCAAAAAGCCAGCGCTTTATAAAAGCCCGCCTTGAAGGCCTCCTTTTCAGCCTGCAGCACAAGGCGCTGAAAATTCCGGCCAGGAGGTTCCCCTTCCAGGAGCAGCGCCCGGTTATAGTCCTGTAAAAGTTCCCTGGTTTTTTCCGGTGTAATGGTTTCCGGCGGGCAGTGAGGCTTACCGTAATATTCACACCCGAACCGGCAGCGTAGGTTCACCCAGCCGGGCACATGAACAGATTCCACGGGTATCGGACTAACCCGGTGAAAGCCCAGACCCTTTATCCCGGCCACCAAACGAGCCTCGGGAGTTAAACAGAGTTTGCCCAGATTCTTTTCTTCCGCCGCGGCAATTATTACCGCCGAATCGGTTTGCAACGGAATCATACCGGTAACACAAAGGTTTTGACTTTTCAGCTTTTCTCGCGCCCAGGAGGCTGAAAAAACTTTGCCATTATACGTGTTTACAAGCATATTTAAATCAGATAGAGCCGCCTTTTCCGGGTAATGCTCAAAGAAGAAATCGTGTATAATTAAAAACCCTCCGGGCTTCAAGCATTCCGCCGCCCGGACCAATATACCGGTAACTTCCCTTTCGGAGTAGGCATGAATAATATTAGAAAGGATAATCAGGTCAAAACGCTTATTACTCACCGGCCAGGGCTCCAGTATATTGCCCGGGCAACAGGTTACCCTTTCCGCTAACCATCTTTTTTGCATGAGCTCTCCGGCACTATCCAGTACCCGAGGCAGATCAAACAATGTGGCCCGCAGCAAAGGATAGTGCTCAAGGAAACCGGCGGCAAAGGCACCGGACCCAGCTCCCACATCCAGCATTTCCCCTGCAAGAGAAATGCTCCGGAAAAGGGGTGTTATTTCACGCACCTTGACCCTGGCTATACCGTCCATCGCCCGTATGTAATTGCGGGTGCGCTCCTCAATCCGGCCACTAGGCTCACCTGCCGAAGGAAATTTCACTCTCCCCCCGGCCTCCAGACATTCTCCCAGGCTCTGCCAGTGAGAGCCCAGGTACCGGCGCCAGAGTATGGAATCTCCCTGGTAATTCTCCCTACCATTAACGAGATATTCTTGGGAAACCCCGGTATTGAAAAAGAGCTCTCCGTCCGAAGCCAAAAGCCCCAAGGCACAAAGGGCGTGCAGGAAACGGCCCGCCCCGTGCCGGTCATAATTAAGCACCCCGGCGATTTCACCGGCCGTCTTTCCCCCGGTGGCCAGGAGGGTAAAAACCCCGGCTTCCACCGCCGTAAACAGCACCTCCGAAAACCAGTACCCTGTGGCCAGATTCTCAAGGTATTGAGGACCTGCTGTCTGCGGGTCGTGCTTAAGAAAGGGCGGTTTCATTTCTGGCCACTCCGGCTTCCTGGAAGGTAAGTACATTACATATCACTTGTGCCGCGGATTCCACAACATTCATGGCCAATGCCGCTCCAGTTCCTTCTCCCAGGCGCAGGTTCAGGTCCAGCAATGGTTTTAAACCCAGCTCTTCCAGCATAAGCCCGTGTCCAGATTCCCGGGAACGGTGAGATGCTATCATATAATCAACGGCATCCGGGGCCAAGCCCTTGGCCAGCAGGGCCCCGGCCGAGGAAATGAACCCGTCCACCACCACCGGCACCCGGTAATAAGCCGCCCCCAGGATAACTCCGGCAATGCCGCCTATTTCAAAGCCACCCACCTTGGCCAGTACGTCCACGGGATCCGCCGGGTCGGGCTTATTGACTTCCAGGGCCGTTTCAATGACCCTGATCTTGTTTTCCAGGGCCTCATCGCTGATACCGGTTCCCCTTCCGGCCACCTGGCGGGCCGGGCGGCCCGACAGGGCAGCTAAAATGGCAGCACTGGGAGTGGTATTACCGATACCCATATCTCCGGTGGCCAGGAGTTCCACCCCTTCCCGGACCAGCTTTGCGGCAACTTCCATACCTGTTTCCAGGGCCTGCAGCGCCTGTTCCCGGGTCATGGCCGGCCCCCGGGCCATATTACCAGTTCCATAGCCTAATTTATGGGATATTATTTTACCTTCCCGGACAAATTCGCTTAGGTCGGCGGCCACTCCCATGTCCACCACCGCTACCCGGGCCCCGGCCACTCCGGCCAGTACATTTATGGATGCTCCGCCGGCCACAAAATTGGCTACCATTTGGGGCGTGACTTCCTGAGGAAAGGCGCTCACCCCTTCCTCAACCACCCCGTGGTCTCCGGCCATGGTCACCACTGCTTTGCTTTTAACCGAGGGCTTCAATGTTTCTTTTATAGCCGCCAAACGCTGGGCCAGGTCCAGTAACTCGCCCAGGCTTCCCGGGGGAATGGCCAGGTTATTCAGATATTCCCCGGCTTTAAGCCACCATTCTTCGCTTACCGGTTGAATACGCGCAATTACTTCTTCCAGTTTCAATTACATCACCTCTTTCTGAAATAAAATTAAAGATTGTTTGGGTCGTGACTTTTGGGCCAACATTTATTTGACAGGATTTACAGGATTTGCAGGATGCTTTGGGGTCAGTGGCTTTGGGGTCTTTGGGAAAAAGATTTAAAAGGAGTTTTTGGTCGTGCCTGTTGGGTCTTCTTTTCGACGGGATTAACGGGATTTTTTGGGATGCTTTGGGGTCAGTGGCTTTGGGGTCTTTTAAAGGCAATTATTTTAAAAAAGATTCTTTATATTATAAGTTAGTCCTTTGGCTCCAGTTGCATGGTCACGGCTTTCGGGTTGGTGTGTTTCTTTAATAATCCTGTGAATCCTGTTAATCATGTCTAAAAAATTGTTTGCCCCAAAGCCCTACATGCAATGCCTTTTTATCCCGCCTATCCCGTTGATCCCGTCAAAAAACAATTCCCTAAAGCATCACATGCAACGCCTTTAACCCCATTTATCCCATCAAAAGAACTTCACGCGATGCCGAAATATTTTGCTGCCACCTAAAGAGCAAGTGGGGACGGTTCTTGCTTGCTTCCTTAGCTGAAGATTGTTTGGGTCATGGCTTTGGGGTCTATTTTCTTTGACGGGATTAACGGGATTATTGGGATGCTCAAGGGTCAGTGGCTTTGGGGTCTTTTAAAAACATTTTGAATACTATTTTTATATATTTGGGGCTGGTCCATAAGTTCTCTTTATATGGTGATGGCTTTTAAATTTTGCTGTTTTATTTTTAAATAATCCTGTAGATCCTGTTAATCCTGTCTAAAAAAATTGTTTACCCCAAAGCCCCACATGCAATGCCTTTTATCCCGCCGATCCCGTTGATCCCGTCAAAAAACAATTCCCCAAAGCATCACATGCAACGCCTTTAACCCCATTTATCCCGTCAAAAAACCCTCACGCGATGCCGAAATATTTTGCTGCCACCTGAGCGGCACAATCAGGACCGCAAACGGCGCAGTGATTTCCCCCTTTTTCGCCCGCCAGGGCCTGTCTTGACTTTTCCGGATCCACGGAAAGACTGATTTGCTTATCGACATCCAACGCCACACGGGCCTTGGCCATTTGCAGATCCCTTTCCAGGGCCTGCTTATTCCCATTGGCGATATCCGCCGCGTGAGCCGCTATGCGGGCAGCTATAACCCCTTCCTTCACATCTTCTTCCGTGGGCAGCCCCAGGTGTTCCGCCGGGGTTACATAACAAATAAAGTCCACCCCGGCGGCACCGGCAAGAGCGCCCCCAATGGCCGATGTAATATGATCATAGCCGGGGGCCACGTCCGTGGCCAACGTTCCCAGGACAAAATAAGGCGCATCGTTGCATAAACGTTTTTGCAGCACCATTGTGGATTCCACATGGTGCATGGGCACATGCCCAGGCCCTTCCACCATAACCTGCACACCGGCTTCCCGGGCCCTGCCCACCAGTTCCCCGGCCACCGCCAGCCCCCGCAGCTGAGCCTCATCCAGGGAATCGGCCACGGCACCGGGGCGAATGGCATCGCCTAAACTGAGGGTAACATCGTATTCCCTTAGCATGGCCAGCAGGCGATCAAATTGTTCATAAAGGGGATTCTCCTTTTGGTTGTGCAGCATCCAACCAGTTAAAAAAGCTCCACCGCGGCTAACAATATCAGCTACCCTGCCCCTTGCCTGCAAGGGTTTTAAAACGTCGAAGTTCAGGGCACTGTGAATGGCCATAAAGTCTATACC
This sequence comes from Clostridiales bacterium, assembly GCA_016278505.1. GTDB lineage: Bacteria > Bacillota > Desulfotomaculia > Desulfotomaculales > VENG01 > VENG01. Next base: position 65,835 of record JADQBQ010000033.1, on the reverse strand, counting down.
CGCCGCGGCCTGCTTTTCCACCGCTGCAAAAATATCATCTGCCTGCATAGCCACAATGCTGCCCCGCTTTTCTATGGCTTCTATGCCGGCCTGGTAAACGGGCACACCTCCCACGGGAACGCTTACTGTGGATAGAGTAAGTTGTCTCATACCGTCAATGTCCCCACCGGTACTCAAATCCATAAATGTATCACACCCGGCATTTTGTGCAATTAACAGTTTTCTTTTTTCCATTTCCAGGTCGTCCCGGTCGCTGGAGGTGCCTATGAGTGCATTCACTTTAATCCTTAGCCCCTGCCCGATACCACAGGGGTTTATTGGTTTGCGCTTTTTGTTTTTGGGAATGACTATGGTCCCGGCGGCTACTCCGGCACGGATAATTTCAACTTCTATGTTTTCTTGTGCGGCAACCGCTTCCATTTCGGGTGTTACTTGCCCTGCCCGGGCTGCTAAAACTTGCGTCATATTTCTTCACCCTTTCGAAATAATGATTAAAAAAAGCATTTTGGGTATTTCTTTGGGGTATTTTCTTAGACAGGATTAACAGGATCAACAGGATTTTTAGCTTTGCTTGTTTTCCTTCATTATTTCTTTGCATACAATATTTATTAGCATTAATTTGTCTTGGCGGTTTTGTTATATTTTTATAATTCTAACTCTTAGTTAACTCTTTTAAGCTTAAATTTATAACCAATTGGCTATTTTAAACGTTATCTTTAAATCCCTTATCCTGCAAATCCTGTAATCCTGTCTAATGTGTTTGTGTTTGCCTTTTCCTTTCTCTTTGACGGGATTAAATAATCCTGTTAATCCTGTCCAAAAAAAATGTTTTCCCCAAAGCCCTACATGCAACGCCTTTAATCCCGCCTATCCCGTTGATCCCGTCAAAAACTGCCCTTTTACGGATGCTAAAATTCGCTAACAACTATGTTTCGATGCACCCAGGTACTTGGATACTACCTCCATGGCGCAGTATTTACCGCACATGGCACATCCCGACGAGGAATCACCGCTTCTTTCTTTTTTCAACTGCCGGGCCCGCTCCGGGTCTATGGACAGTTCAATTTGCTTTTCCCAATCCAACTCTTTTCTGGACCGTGAAATTTCCAGATCCCATTCCGCTGCCCCCGGTAAATTTTTGGCCAGGTCGGCGGCATGAGCGGCAATACGGGCGGCAAACACTCCCTCTCGCACCTGGTCAACACCGGGCAGCCCCAGGTGTTCGGCCGCCGTTACATAACAAAGGAACTCAGCACCGGCCCAAGCGCTTATGGCTCCGCCCACGGCAGCGCTTATATGGTCATAGCCCGCTGCTATATCGGTTACCACGGGTCCGAAGACAAAATAGGGGGCTCCCTTGCACAGGCTCTTTTGCAGGGTAACCGTAGCTTTCAATTGATCAACCGGTACGTGACCCGGTCCCTTGACCATTACCTGAACCCCGGCTTCCCTGGCCCGCCGCACCATTTCACCTAAAATCACCAGTTCCTGTACCTGGGCCCCGTCCAGAGAATCGGCCAGGCACCCCGGCCGCATGCCGTCGGCAAGGCTGATAGTTACATCGTACTTGCGGGCAATCTCCAGTACCCCGTCATAATTTTCGTATAAGGGGTTTTCCCTTTGGTTATGCACCATCCACCCGATAAGGTGCGAGCCTCCGTAACTCACCAGCGGATCAATGCGGCCTTCTTTTTTGGCCCGCTCCACAACGTCCATGGTGGTACCACAGTGCAGGGCCAGGAAATCAACCCCCCCGGCTGCCTGGCGCTCAATAACATCGAATAATCCCTCCACTTCCATTTTCGTAGAAGAGCCGTATTTTTCGCCTGCCTCGGCCAGGGCCTGGTACAGGGGAAGGGTGCCCACGGGAGTGGGAGTGGCGGCAAGGGTTTCCTGGCGCATGGCATCGATATCCCCGCTTACACTCAAGTCCATGATGGCATTTGTTCCTGCCTGCACTGCCGCTTTTATCTTAGCTACTTCCACATCAATATCACCTGTACTTCCGTACAGACCGACGCTGGCACTAACTTTCGTTTTCAGCCCTGTACCTATGGCCACCGGAACTATACCGCCGCGCAGAATATTGCGGGGTATGACAATGTTTCCACCGGCTACCCCCTGCCTGATAAATTCAGGCGCAACAGCCTCCTGGTGGGCCACCTGTTCCATTTCCGGTGTAATTTGTCCTTGTAAAGCACTTTCCAACTGGGTCACCATGATCACTCTCCTCTTTAATTTTGCCCTAAAGACAAAAAAAGTCCTTAACCCGAAGGTTAAGGACTTTTCCATCATCCTCTTAAGTGTAGGCTAACAGGCAGGTCTCCTGGCTCCCGGGCATCGCCCTTGCTGCCTTCCCATCCGGCTGGACAGTGGCATCATGGCAAGCACTTCCCGGTTACAGTGGCGGGTCCGCTCAGGATTTTAACCTGATTCCCTATTCTCCCCTGACGGGGCACCTGTTACCTAACTTGTATTAAATTATTAAACATTCTAAATCTGTTTATTAAACTTGTCAATATCCTGGAAGGAATTTGCTTCCTAAAACGGGAATCAATGAAAGAGCATTATATCAGGAGGCAAATAAAAAGCTATGAAGAAAATGTTACTTACATTCTGCATGATTCTAACCGCGCTGGCACTAATAGCACCTTCTGCAGCCGGCGCAACGAATCAACAAGAGACCATTTCGGTTTTAATAGACGACCTGCCGGTAACCTTTGATGTAGAGCCTGTAATGCTAAGCGGCCGCACACTGGTGCCTTTTCGGGCTGTAATGGAAGGGCTGAATACCCAGGTTGATTGGGACAGTGACACACAAACAGTTACAGCTAAAAAAGGAGACACCCGGATACGCCTTCAGATGGGCAGCAAATACGCTTACCGGAACGGGAACAACATTCTTATGGATGTACCGCCCATGATTGAAGACGGTAGAACGCTTATCCCCTTGCGCTTTTTCGCGGAGGCATTTGACTGCGACGTGGCGTGGAATAGCAGTACATACACAGTGCACATTATATCTCCACCTACCCACATGGAGGTAATTGGTTTCTATGCCCTGGGCGATGCAAATACAAGCAGTTGGAGCGATTTGTTCGGCCGGAGCTATCCCCAAACCGGCACGGGCAATACAGGTACGGTAAGTAAACTGGCACTAGGGTGGTACAGCTTGGATGAAACAGGCAGCCTGCTTACCCAAAGCAGGACCGGTTGGCAGCGCCCCGACGGCTGGGAAAATGTACTAAAGGCAGCCGACAATTATGACTTGGCGACCGAAATGGTTATTCATTTGACTGATCAAGGGAGCACTATTAACAAACTTCTCAATGATAAACCCGCGCAAGATAAGGCCGTAGATCAAATAGTCAAAGAAGCGCAGCTATACGGCGGTGTTAACCTTGATTTCGAAGGTCTAGGCTGGAACGCGGACACGGAAGAACTGCAGGATGTACAAAATAATTTCACAAATTTTATTAAGTTATTATCCAGCCGGTTAAAAGAAGTCGGCCTTAACCTGACGCTGACCCTCCACGCCCCCAACAGCGCGTATAAGGGCTATGATTATGCAGCTCTGGGAAGCTTAGCTGACCGCATTATCATTATGGCCTATGATTACGGGTCCACACCTGAGCCGGTTGACCTCGTTATGCAGGCCGTAGAAACAGCCGGCCGTGCGGTCCCGCCTGAAAAGTTAATACTGGGAATATCCGCTCCCAGTGAAACTGCGGCCAGTATAATTGCCAAGGTAGGTATTGCCAAGCGCTACGGCTTAAAGGGTGTTGCCTTGTGGCGGCTGGGTTTAATCTCTGAGGAAATGTGGGACAATACTTCAAAATCGTTAAAAGCAATTAAATAACCATATGATCAACAATATTAATTATTATCTAAACTAGATGGAACATATTGCTTTTCCTGTCCGTCTTAATTACTACTGAGCATTTTTTAAATATGCTTGGCTATGTGACGAGTCATGGAGGGTTCTTTTTGAAAAGAGTTATTATGTTAACCTGTATTGTTTTTCTTGCTTTTAACTCCTTTGTTACAGCTACACCGGCAGCTACAGAAAGTGCTTTTTTCCAACCGGGGGAGTACAATTATACATTTAACGAGCAAAAATTGACTATGGACGTTGCACCATTCATCGAAAACAGCCGAATTTATATCCCGGTGCGGTATCTTGCCCACTCCCTGGGAATGGCTGATAAAAAAATAGATTGGGATAAATCGACCAAAACCGCAACTTTAATTTACCAAGGTGACTCTAATATGGAGATTAAAGTACAAACCGGCGAACGTCAGCTTGTACTCAATTATCTTGATAACGAGGCAGTAAAAGTTATTGGCAGCGAAAAATCCCCAATGGACGTGGCCCCGCTAATCAAAGAGGGAAGGGTTTTCCTACCTGCACGCTGGATAGCAGAGGCATGCGGATTTTCCGTGCAATGGGACAAAGCCACCGACAGTGTAATGATTATATCGGCCGGCGCGGATGAAAATAAAGATAGTATTCAGGTTTCTACCAAAGAAATTAAATCCACCAGCGAACAAATGGAATTAGACTTAAAAATCCCTGTCATCTCCGGGTTGGAACACAGGGCATTAGAGAAGGAAATTAACGAGCAAATAATTGATAAAGCTATGCAAACCAAGACGGAGTTGGAAAATGTATACGAGGAATACGCCCAGAGCGCTAAAGACAATGGTTTTCCAGTGCACTCTTTCCAATTGCATACAGATTACGAGGTGTACACCAGCGGGAAAGTGCTATCCCTGGCGGTGGAAACCTACCGGTATTCCGGCGGTGCCCACGGCATGGCCCGGAAAGATTTTTATGTGCTGGACACCCAAGCAGGGAAACGCCTAACATTAAAGGATTTATTCAAAAGTAAAGCCGACTACAAAGCTTTAATCAACCAGGAAATCGAAAGGCAAATTGAGGCCGGAGAAAAAATGTATTTTGAAGGGGATATGGGTTTTCAGAGTATCTCCGACAACCATCCCTTTTATTTGCAAGATAACAACATCGTATTCTTTTTCGGTGAATATGAAATAGCCCCTTATGTCGCCGGCATGCCTGAATTCAAAATACCGGTGGATATCCTGCAGGAGGGACTGAGTGACTATTTCCTGGATTTAATTAATGCCTGAAGGCCTATGGTTGGGAGCAAAAGCAAATTTGGAATGCATTCATACATTGGACATTCATACATTGGGGACATTCCTCTGAAGGAGGTGTGTCCCCTTTCCTTACTTGGAGGTGTGTCCCCTTTTCCTGTAATAGGGAGGTTTTTATGTAGAGGAAAAACGGTGTCTAAACTTATATGAACCATATACACAAACTAGAATGAAAATATATTTCCGAAAATAAAACATCTTGGGTCCTACTTTGGGGCCAACCAACTTTTTACAGGATTAACAGGATAAGCAATGAAGTTTATCTGGCAATGGAATTATTAATAAATACTTTTCATTTCGATTCAATCTCATAAATATAAACCATTGTTTTTTCATTTTTTTCAATTAATAGTGCTCTTTTAGAACCATGATGTATCTACGCTCTTAAGTAATGATCCTGCTCAAAAACAATCCTGCAAATCCTGTTAATCCTGTCAGAAAACGACCCTAAAGGAATACCCCAAATGTTTTCCCAAAAGGAATACCTAAGATGTTCTTATATCAAAGAACCGTAAGAACGCATACAAAAATCCTGTATATCCCGGGTATTTTCGTAAAAAAACAGAATGAGTTTTTAGTTCGCATGGTTTACCTGCGAAAGGAGATGAACCTCCAAATGAATTCCAAAAACCTGACCACTTATTTTGCTCCCGCGGAACGGGCACCGAACAAGCGTATTGCACAACAAGCAAGGGCTGCAGATGATTTATTAGGGGATTGTAGTTTTTTTGACGCACTCCCGAACATAGTCATGGTTCTAAACCACAACCGCCAGGTAATCCTTTGCAACCAAGTTCTTTTGGATTTACTCGGAATCGAAGATTATGAATCGGTAAAAGGTCTTCGTCCAGGGGAACTGCTGCGATGCACACACGCTTGCGAGATGGCCGGAGGCTGCGGGACCACCGAATTCTGCCGTACCTGTGGCGCTATGAACGCCATCCTGGAAAGTCAGTATGGCCGTAAAGTTTACCACGAGTGCCGTATCCTGATCAACAACAATGGCCGAACGAAAGCCCTGGATCTAGGGGTAACAGCCATGCCGATCCAAATCAACAACGAGGAATTTACTGTACTATCCATAGTAGATATCAGCGACGAAAAGCGTCGCCACAGCCTGGAGCGCATTTTTTTTCATGACGTCATGAATACGGCCGGAGGCTTAATGGGCCTGGCCGAATTGTTGGAAAACACGGCCGATGCTGATCTGGTCAAAGAGTTTATACTGGACATTCAATCATCAGCCAAGCTGCTGGTGGAACAAATACGGGAACAACGCGATCTGACACTGGCCGAAAATAATGAGCTCAAGGTTAGCACGGCACCATTACAATCCTTAAATATATTGTCCGAAGTGATAGCACATTTTACTAACCATGAAGCTTCCCGGCACCGGCAGATCATGATTAACCCGACAACAGAAAATGTGGTTTTCACCAGCAGCCCGCAGTTACTTCACCGGGTACTGGGAAACATGTTAAAAAACGCCCTGGAAGCATCCGAAGCCGGTGATACGGTCTGGTTGGGCTGCCGGTTCCAAGACGGGCAGGTTGAGTTTTGGGTGAACAATCCGGGAGTTATGCCGCGAGAGATACAACTACAGCTTTTCCAGAGATCCTTTTCCACTAAGGGCAAGGATCGCGGACTGGGTACTTATAGCATGAAATTGCTGACCGAGCGTTACTTGCACGGGTCCATTTCCTTCACGGTGTCGAAAGAGGAAGGAACTACGTTTTTCGCCAGGTATCCTCTCAATCAGGCATAATGTAAAAGAAAATCATTAAATAATGGGTTATACTGCCGGCCACAATGCACAAGTGAAAGATTTCGTGAAAGCCAAACCGGTTGGGGAAAAAATTAAAACACTTGGTAGCATATATAAGGGCCCCTACAGTATAAGCCACTCCGCCTGCCACCATCATGATAATGCCGCCCAGCGGAATGGTTTTAACCAGCATGGCGAAGGGCACTACGGCAATCCAGCCCAACGATAAATAGAAAGCAGTGGAGACGGCTCTTGGTACGTTCTGAAAAAATATTTTCAGGACGATACCGATTAAAGCCAGTGTCCATACAGCTATCAGCATAGTCCACTTCCAGGCTCCGCCCAAGCCGTAGAAAAAAACCGGTGTATAAGAACCTGCAATCAATATATAAATGGCGATATGGTCAATTTTTCTGAGGCACAATTCCTTGTGCGGGGACGTTTTAATCCAGTGGTACAAAGAACTGGCCCCGAAAAGCAGCACCAGACTGGTTCCGTAAACCGTCATTATCAGCAGCTTAACCGGTTCATTCCTGGTGGCGATGATTAGAAACACCAGCCCCGCGATGGCGGTTAAAAATGCGATAAAATGTGTCAGCGTATTGACGGGTTCTTTCATACCCAGGAAACTTTTCATTTCAATTCCCGCTCCTTATAATGGTTAATTTACGACCGGATCATAACCAGAACCATCTTGAACTTTTCGGTGGCCCTCAAGGCGTGGGGTTCATCAGCAGGCATAATAATCATTTCACCACTTTTCACCCGGTGCTCGTTACCGGAAATAACTATTTCCGCCTCCCCGTCAATGATATTAACCAGGGCATCATACGGGGCGGTATGTTCACTTAAACCCTGGCCCTGATCAAAGGCAAAAAGGGTGACCGTACCGGTCTTTTTGTCAATTAGAGTCCTGCTTACAACCGATCCTTCCTGGTAATCTACCAGGGCACTCAAATCTAACGCCTGTCCCGCCAGCTCTTTATTTTCTTGACCCATGCTTCTTCACCTCCGCAAGTCTGCCGTTTAAAATTATTTCCATATTGTATCCTAAACACCTTTACTTAATTCCAATCCACTTCCATATTTAACAGGGGGCCATGCTGCTGGGCACCGTAAACATCAGTGTCTCCCACATCGCCGCAGACCACCGGCCGGACAATGGTGGCCTTAATTGCCATGGCCGGCGCAAATTCCACCACCGATATCACTTTATCTTCCGGCACCTTGTAGAGCCGCGCAATCAGCCCAGGGTTGATCACACCCTGCTCTACAACATGATCATAAATTTCCCGCGTTTTAAAGATAATATCAAGGGTCAGCTCGTAAGGGCCGGCGTTTTTACTGCGAATAACGGAAGCCAAATCTTTTAAAAGCACTTTTCCCACCTAAAACACACCTCACAAATATTTTCAGCGCTCTTAAACCTGCTCTACCTGCAGAGGAAACAATTCCTCAGGGTCTTCCACCTCCAGCAAGTGGTACACACTAAACCGGTAAACTTCACCACCCTCAAAATCCGAAGGGGAATAAGGAAACGCCAGATTCCCGGCAGTGGCCATACGCCCGGGATAACCATAATGGAGCATGGTGGAGCGGGCAAAGCTGCAAATGGTGTTGGCCAGCTCTTGCTCATCAGCCACAGCCTCAATAATAATCCCCAGCTCATGACAAACATTCCCGCCGGATAAGGGCTCCAGGCCGGCCATCACACCGTCCCGGCCGTAAAGCCGGAAAAGCAGGCGGTAGCGTCCGGTAAAGGATGAGAAGTTATCTTGCACCCTTTCCTGCACACCTTCGATAATCTTATCAACACGGTCAATGAACAGCGGGTCTCTGGCCCCGGCAATGGATACAGTACGAAAGCCTGCCAGCCTGGCCCCTTCCAGCTTAACGGAATAGACATCAGAAGGTATGTAGCGACTTCCTGAGACTTTAACAGACCGCTCGCTAACCTGGCTAAAATCTGCTGACCTCAAGTCAAGGGTTCCTCCCGGGCCGGGCAATAAATAGGGATTAGTTTTTTCATAAAGGGTATGTGCGGCTACTGAAGTGGCAGTACATACCCGGTCAGGATGCATGGGTTCCAGCAAAAAATGATCCTCTCGCAAAAACCCCATCATGCAATCACTGCCGCTGCCCGGTTCGGCGGCAATAGCCGCGCATTCCAGTATTTTTCCCATGTGCAAAGAAAGGGCCGTGTCAAATCCTTTCCATACGGGATAACTGGCAAAAACTGCAGGGTCATAAGCCCTGCCGGCTAAAATAACGTCAGCCCCGGCTTGCAATGCCTTTATGAAAGGCTCCATACCCATTTGTCCCACTACACTTTTACTACTTTCCAATTCCCCGCGCTGCAATTCGCCGCCGGGCGGGAGAGGTTTAATTGCGCCCCGGTCAAAGTGCCGTAGCAATTTTTCCTTAGGAATTTGGGCACCTATGGTTGCCAGCTTGAAACCCAAATTCTTCTCACGGGCAATTTCCCTAACTATATCCAGGCACCAGCTCAGGTGAGAGCCCGCCCCTGAGCCCCCGGCGGTACCGATGATTACCGGGATTCTCATTTCCTTACCCCCGGCCAGCATAACCTTCAAATCCCGCTTCACTGCCGCGCGGTCGGTAAATGATTTTCCCGATCCCAGGTAATAAGGGCCGGGGTCCGTCGAACCTCCATCCACGGCAATCACGTGAGGCTTTAGCTTTAGCCCTGCCTCAAAAGAGGCCATGGGAAAACCATAACCCAATATGGCGGTAGGGGAAAAGACTCTCAATTCCTCTTTCATCATCATATCCATCCTTTTAATTAATCGATCAACTATTTTTGTTTGTATTGAAATGACTCAACTTTATGTTTTTACAAGCTTTATATTTCATGCGAAATGCACATTCTATTATTGAACTTCAATCAAAGGAGGTCATTTATATGACAGTAGGCACCAATTTGCACCAGACTCTGGCCAATTTACAGTCGGCGGCAGCAGACATGCAGTCCTTTGCGCTGGAAACCCAGGATCAAAATGCCAAAAAAATGTACACGGATATGAATAAGCAGCTGGAGCAAATGAACCAACAGTTGGCAGGACGGGTAAATTACGTGGAGAAACAAGAGCCTAATTACCAGATGAAGCAGCAGGCTCAACAGCCGCAGCAGAAATAACCTGTTTATATGTAAATGCAGGATGGGTTAATTACCCCTCCTGCATTTTATTTGTTTATACAAACTCAGCCAGTGCTTCTCCCAGCACTTTAATACCCGGGTATGCCTTTAAATCCTGTACCAGCTTAAACATGGCCAGGTCCTTTTGTTTAGCTTCCACCATAACATCAAAATCCCTGTTATGTTCCCGCATTATTTTTAGGAATGGGTATAAATCGCCGGGATCAACATAATCATGGTGACTTAAACGGTTTTTTTCACTTTTAGGGCTTGAAACATGTATCTTGGGATTCAAGCCCGTTTCCTGCCAGCTGTTAATAAACCGGGGTGCTAATTCACTTAGTGTTTCACCGTGGCCATGATTACAGCGGTAGTGATGGATATCCAGTACCATGGGCAACTTTAACTGCTCACAGAGCCAGAGGACATCAGAACCGGTGTAGATTTTATCATCATTTTCCAGGGTAATACGTTCCCGCGCTTCTGACGGCACTTGGGACCAATTTTGTCGAAACCGCTCCAAAGATGCAGATTTATCCTTGTAACCGCCGCCCACGTGCATTACCAATTTTGCGCAGGTATTAAGCCCCATGGTCTTCAATAAACCGGCATGGTGACTGAGATCTACTATTGATTTTTCCAGCACGTCTGCAACAGGGGTGTTAATCACCGTAAAGTGGTCCGGGTGAAAGGTAACCCTCATTTTATTTTCTCGGATAAATTGGCCCAGTTCCTTTAATTCCGGCTCCATTTCCCCCATGTAATCCCAATGCTTTAATTCCGGGTGCGTGCCCAGCGGGATTATCTTGGAGGAAAAACGATACACCTGTACACCGTGGGCTTTGTTATGGCGAAGCAGTCTTAGGCAGTTGTTAAGATTTTGCCTTGTCACCCGCCGCACTTTATTCAATGCCGCCTCCGGGTCTTTTTCCGCCAGCTTGCTATAGATTTTGAAAGTTACGGTCTTGGACGGTGAGGCGTTTTGCATGGTCATGGACATGGCCACATAGCCAAAACGTATAATCATGATTTATATTATTGGCTTTATCGCTTTTAATTAGTCGAAAAGATTAAGTGTTCCATCAGAGCTTTTGCAACTTTTCCAATCAAAGCTGTGGTAAGAATTATCCTAACGTTTCCTTAGTGTTGCCAGCAGGCGCTCCACATAGCGGTACGGTAGTTTAATTTGCCCCATCAATACCTCATTTGCATTGTCCCCGTGGCAGTCAGACCCTCCTGTCAGTAAAAGGCCCGCCACCCGGGCAATATCTTCGTAATATCGGGCATCTTCCTCTGAATGTTTAGTATGCCATACCTCAATACCCTGCACCCCGTGCTCCGCAAGGTGTATAATATCTTCCTTTTCCAGGCGGGAATCCTTCTTATAAAAGCCGGGGTGCGCCAGCACCGGTACGCCGCCGGCATCCATGGTCAGTTGTATTGCCCGCTCCGGGGACATTTCGAAGCGCTCTACATACGCCCTGCCGCCGTTACCTATGTATTCCGCGGTGAAAGCCTCCCCTATAGTTTTGATATACCCTTTTTCTATCAGCGCTTTGGCAATATGCGGCCGGCCCACCGCACCTTCCCCAGCAATCTCTTTCACCTCTGCCCAGTCTATGTCTATTCCCAATTCCTGCAGTTTAACCACCATACCTTGCCCCCGGTTGAGCCGGGCATCAGCAACTTTTTTCAGTTCTGTCCGCAAATTGTTGTCACGCCAGTCAATACAGTAACCCAGCATGTGCACCTCACCGCTGCGATAAAGGGTGGAAAACTCCAGTGCCGGTATCACCTCTACCCCCAGTTTCCTTCCGGCCTCTATGGCTTGTCCAATTCCGTCCACTGTATCGTGGTCCGCCAGGGCGATGCAGCTTAGTCCCTTTTCCTTGGCCACATGGACCACTTCTGCCGGCGTCCAAGAACCGTCCGATGCCGTGGAGTGAATATGTAAGTCAGCATATTTCATATGATTGGTTTCCTCCGAAAAAAATAACCTTTAGGTGATAGTATTTGCCAAATACCATTGATTTCCTCTTTCTTAATTTCTTTAAGGAATGTAACAATCATGTTCATAGTGAACTTGTTCAGATAAAGCAAAAAAAGCCGCAATGCGGCTTTTTTCACGCTTCTATTTACGCTTCTATTGTTTTTACGCTTCCGTCATAAATATACATACTCTGTCCACACTGGGGGCATTCAAAAGAACCTGTGTTTTTTACAACCTTCGCCTGGCGCCCACAATTAGGGCAGGATGTAGGCCTTACTTCAAACATTGAAGTTCCCACAATTAACAAAAATCCCGTCAAGCCACCAAGTAACCCGGCAATGGCACCCGGAAGGTTAATAATCAGGCCGACAAAGCCTACCAGTAAAAAAGATCCCACGAATACAATAAAACGAGCAAACATAAGACCTAACTCTTGAAGATTTGTCCTTACTTCACCCGGACTGGCCATCAGCAAACCTCCTTTAAGTAATACTGCAGCTAATTATTTACTGAACATTATATCACAGCCAACAAGTGCTTGGAAGTACAAGTCTGTGAAGATTTAAGAACCACTTCCTGTCAGCTGCAGGCCAACTCCTAAAATATTTTAAATTTTCACTAACTCATTGACAAAGGTACATATACATAGTATATTTTAAATATAAATATCGTAATATTAAGATATATTATAAATATAAAAGTAAGGAGGATCTACAATGAAACAAGCAGCAAAAAGAAAACATTTACAAAAGTTCACATGGCTGGGCCTTCCTGCTGTTATCATTACAGGATTATTTTACCCGGTAGCTGGATGGCTCCTTTTTGGATGCATGATAGGGGCAGTGGGATTGGCATTTCGGCGCGGTCGCAACTGGTGTGACTGGATGTGTCCCAGGGGGTCGTTTTTTGATTTGTTTTTCAGTAAAATAAGCCGCAAAATTGAAATACCCGCCTTTTTCCGCAGCAAGGCTGTGAGAATTTTCATGCTGGGTGCTATTTTTACTGCCATGGGAGTACAATTCTATTTTGCCTGGGGCAACCCGGATGCCATGGGCATGGCCCTGGTGAGGATACTGACAATAACCACCATAGTAGGAATCACATTAGCACTGTTTATACATCCCCGCACCTGGTGCCACATCTGCCCTATGGGCACGGTGGCCAACTGGATATCCAATGGTCGCAAGCCCCTTTATATCACAGAGGATTGCTCCAATTGCGGCAAGTGTGCCAGGGTTTGCCCCATGCAGCTCACCCCCCACGATTATAGGGAAGAGGGGGTCATGGGTGACAATGACTGCATAAAGTGCGGCACCTGTGTTGCCGGCTGCCCCCGCAAGGCGTTGGCCATCGACCCAAAACCAGGCCAAGAAAAAGCAGCTTGAATGTCGTAGCTTAAGGGTCAGTTTTTAGACGGGATAAGGGGATTAAGCGGGAATTAAAGACTTTGCATGTCATGCTTTGGGGACAACATTTTATTCTTTGACAGGATTACAGGATCAAACAGGATTTAAACATTAAGACATTGTGGGATATTTCTTTGGGGTCTTTTAGTTCTTTGACGGGATTAACGGGATAAGCGGGATTAAAGATAAAGGCTTTGCATGTCGTGCTTTGGGGACAATATTAATTCTTTGACAGGATTAACAGGAGAAAACAGGATTTTTAGCTTTGCGGTTTCCTTCATTATTTCTTTGCATACAATATTTTTGCATTAATTTGTACTGGCGGTTTTGTTTTATTTTTAATAATTGACATTAACTCTTAGTTAACTCTTATAACCAATTGGATATTTTAATTGCTATCTTTAATCCCTTATCCTGCAAATCCTGTAATCCTGTCTAATGTGTTTGCTTTTCTTTTCTCTTTGTTTTTAATCTCTATCCCGAAAATCCCGTTGATCCCGTCAAAAAAACTGACCCAAAAGAAATACCCTAAAATGCTATACATAAACCCGCGGCACCCGGCCGCTGACCATGGTCACCACTTCATAATTAATAGTGCCTATGACGGCGGCAATTTCATCCGCGCTGATCGTTTTACCACCCTGTGATCCCATCAACACCACTTCATCACCAGTTTTAACCCCCGGTATGTGCCCTACATCCACCACACACTGATCCATACATACGCGTCCCACCACCGGAGCACGCTCACCGTTTACCAGCACCTGCCCTTTTGACGAAAGCAGCCTGTTGTAGCCATCAGCATACCCCGCTGCCAGTGTGGCCAAAACCGTGGGAGCAGGGGTGTGGTAAGTACACCCGTAGCTCACACTGAACCCGGCGTCCACCTCTTTCAATTGGGTTACCCTGGTCTTAAGGGTCATTGCCGGCTGCAGCAAAACGCGGTCATGGTCCACCTCTTCGGACGGGTAAAGGCCGTAGATGGATATACCCGGCCGCACCAGATCAAAGTGCGCTTCGAGCATATCGATAAGAGCAGCACTATTGGCTGCGTGCCGCAGTGAAAAATGAAATCCGCGCTCGGAAAGGGCCTGCAGTAGCTCCCGGAACCTTTGTAACTGGTGCCGGGTATAGGTTTTGTCCCCCGCATCCGCCGCAGCAAAATGGGTATATACGCCCTGCACATCAAGTCCCGGCATACGCAGCATATCAACTATTTCCCCGAATGCGTCCTCATTCCAAAGATACCCCAGGCGTCCCATTCCCGTATCAACCTTTAAGTGTACAGGGGCCTGCATTCCGCAGGCCCGAGCCGTATCTGCCACCGCCCGGGCGGATGCCGCATTATAGACTGATAATACAAGTTTGTTCTCCAGCGCCCTACTTATCATAGCACCGGTTACCAGGCCGAAAACGAGCATAGGAGCGTGGATTCCCTTTTGGCGCAGTTCAATTCCTTCTTCTGCCCTGGCCACTGCCAGCCATTCGGCACCGTTTTCCAGCGCCACCCGGGCCACCTCTTGGGCACCATGCCCGTAGCCGTTGGCCTTAACCACAGCCATCATCCTGGTACCCGGCTTTGCCAGATCCTTCAAGGCCCTTATATTGTGTGCCAGAGCGGCCAGGCTTATTTCAGCCCACATGGGATAATCTCCATTCACACCGGCTCCCCCTTTGTATCTTTTATACACTCGGGTAGAACTTCCGTCACATCCCCGGCCAGGATACCGGCTTTTCCCTTTTCGCCGGCGGCCTTATCTCCGGCCAGGCCGTGCAAATAGACTCCGGCCACGGCAGCATTTTCAGCTGAGAGACCCTGAGCCAGCAAACCGGCGATGATACCGGTGAGCACATCACCTGCACCCCCGGAGGCCATACCCGGGTTGCCCGTATTATTAATATAGGCCCTACCACCGGGCAGCGCCACGATGGTTCCGGCCCCCTTGAGCACCACCACGGCACCTGACTCGGCGGCTGCCCGGCGGGCAATGCCCAGCCTATCTGCCTGCACTTCCGCCACAGTGCATCCCATAAGGCGGGCCATTTCGCCGGGATGAGGTGTGAGCACCGCACCGGCCTGCATTTCCAGCAGGCTAAACCCCGATTGTGCCACAGCATTTATACCGTCGGCATCAATAACACAAGGAACCTTTGCGATTTTCAACACTTCTCCCACTAACTTAACTGTCTCCTGGTAAGTTCCCAGTCCCGGCCCTATGGCCAACACATCCATTTTTTCCAACAGCTCGCTAATGACCTCCAGAGCCTGCTCAGATAAAAACCCATCCACGTTTTCCGGCAGCGGCATGGTCATAATTTCCGTCAGTTTGATTTCTACCACCGGGTGCAGGCCCCAGGGAACGGCGGCAGTTACCAGACCGGCCCCGCTTCTGACGCAAGCCCGAGCGGCCAGGCATACGGCCCCGCTCATTCCCGGCGAACCTCCCACTACCATGGCATGGCCGAAGTCTCCCTTGTGGGCACAAGCCGTGCGGCTTGGTAAAAGCTGCTGCACTTTCTCACCGGTTACCAGTTCTGTCTTTCCACCCCTGGTTACCACATGCGGAATAGAAATATCGGCTACATGCAGCCGGCCACAATATTCCGGGCCCAATCCTGTAACCAGCCCGGTTTTGGGCAACCCGAAGGTTACTGTCTCCGACGCCTTAATGCAGGGGCCCTGCACCAGGCCGGTATCAGCCTCAAGCCCAGACGGGATGTCTACCGCAATAACCGGCGCCGGGCAGGAATTCAAAGCTTCCACCACCGGGACAACATTTTCCCGCATACTCCCCTTAAAACCTGTACCATAAAGGGCATCGACAACTACATGGGAGCGAGCTAACTGCGTATCCAACAATTCCTTTCCTTCATTAAGCGGATTGGTAACCTTCCCGCCCATTTTTAGCCATACATCCAGATTTATTTTAGCATCATCTTTTATTTGAGATACATCCGCCAGAAGATGGACAAACACTTCTGCACCCATATTTTTAAGGTGACGGGCCACCACAAACCCGTCCCCCCCGTTATTGCCCTTTCCGGCTATAACAAGGATTATTTTATCGTTAACATTTCCGAGCATATCAACCACTGCATTGACCACCTGCCGCCCGGCGTTCTCCATCAAAACTACACCGGGAATACCATAGTCCTCAATGGCAGTTCTATCTATCTCACGCATCTCCGCTGCCGTTACCACCCGCACAAAACACACCTCCAAATAAGAAAATCAGAAGATAAAGAAAAGACCTTTTTTGACGGGATTAACGGGATTTATGGGATAGAGATTAAAACCAAAGAGAAAGGAAAAGGCAAACATATTAGACAGGATTACAGGATTAGCAGGATAAGGGATTAAAAAATATTGATTAAATATCAGGTTATAAGTTAAGCTTAAAAGAGTTAATGTGAATTATTAAAAATAAAACAAAACCGCCAAGACAAATTAATTCTAATGAATATTATATAAAAAGGAATATAAAGGAAAACAAGAAAAGCTAAAAATCCTGTTTATCCTGTAATCCTGTCAAAGAATTAATTTTGACCCCAAAGCAGGACATGCAAAGCCTTAAATCCCGCTTATCCCGTCAATCCCGTCAAAAGAATTATTATTGTCCCCAAAGCAGGACATGCAAAATCTTTAATCCCGTATTTTATATATTATTTCATCTGTTTTTCTATAAAAAACCATGCGAAAACTTAATAAACCCCCAAGCACTTTATTAAATCCATAAAATTTCATACCCGTGAATTTTAAAATCCTGTTTTAATCCTGTTAATCCTGTCAAAGAACTATTGTTGTCCCCAAAGCAAGACATGCAAAGCCTTTAATCCCGCTTATCCCGTAAATCCCGTCAAAAAAATAACCCCAGAGAAATACATTCACAAATCCCGTCACAAACTTTTATCCTCCCCGGCAACCGCCACCGCAAAGGCCAGGGCCTTATCCTTTTCATGGGACAAGCTAATCAAAATTTGCCCCATCCCCTTTTCCCGGGCCAGGCGTCCCGCCTGGCCGGAAAGCCTTATTTGCGGCCTTCCTGCAGAGTCATTGACCACTTCCACATCGGTCCAGCAGCACCCGGCAAGGCCCGTTCCCATGGCCTTTAAAACCGCCTCTTTAGCTGCAAACCTGGCGGCGTAACACTGCCAGCACTGTTTTCTACCTTCACAGTACCCGCGTTCATCCCGGGTAAAAAGCCGTTCCAGAAATCGCTCTCCCAGGCGTGCCGCGGCCTTTTCTATACGTTCTATGCTTACTATGTCTGTACCTATACCAGCTATCATAAAATACACCCCGGTTCAGATTTCAACGCCAAAAAGAAAAAACCTGCCGTTTGGGTGGTTGGTGATTGGTGATTGGCAGGTCGCAAATAAGTTAACGAAAGGTGCCAGGCACCTTTCGTTAACTTATTGTGTTAGTGTTCCGCTTCTGCATTTGTATCGAAGGTGCCGTGCAGCTTAAAGTTAACCCACTGTGGAAAGGGGATACCAGAGGTAGCAAAAAAGCTGGTTTCTCTTGCCTTTTCATTGTCTTTCCTGAGCATGAACTCGCGCACAGCATCCCGGGTTACCTTATATAATTCCTCATCGACCGTACCCTCTTCCAAGAGCAATATCCTGAGGGCGAGGTTTTCTTCTTCCACCACTTTAAGACGGCTAAACAGTTCAATTAGCATCAACCTGGTTACATCGGTGTCAATTTCCCGCTCCACGTCGCCCAACAAAGCCCATATTTTCTGGTCGCTGAGCATATCCCAAACTGCCTTCATAAAAACCTCCTACAAAAAATCTTTAGGTAATATTAGTTAATGATTCACTGGAACTTATTAGTAGTTTTAACTTACACTTATACCCTTATACACCAAAAAGCCCTTCCTTAAGGAAGGGCTTCAGAATCCTAATATCTTGCGGAGCTTTTTGGCTTGGGCCCGGCTAACCGGCACCTCGCTGTGATTCTTATCTTCTACCACTAAATTATAAGTTCCATTAAAGAAAGGAACAATCTCCTTTACTTTATGCAAATTAACTAAGTAACAGCGATGCGTTCGGAAAAACATGGTGGAATCAAGCCGCGCTTCCAGATCCTTTAGCGTAAACCGTGTAAGCAGTTTGTCCTCAAAAGTTTTTACATATATATAATCCTGTTCAGTAAAGGCATAAAATATATCTGATTCAGATACAAGAACTGTTTTACCCAATTTTTCTGCAGGCAGGCGATCAATTTTAATCTGATTAGGATCAGTTTTATTTTTATTATTACCGTTTTTGCTTGTCTCCGGAACATCCAAACCGGCCACTGTTTCCTGATATGATTTAACTACCTTATCAACAGCCTTTTTTAGCCTACCGGGCTCCACCGGTTTTAGCACATAATCCACAGCGTTAACCTCAAAGGCCTGTACCGCGTATTCATCAAAGGCGGTAACAAAAATAATGCTGGGCTGGTTTTGCATCTCTTGTATGGTAGCGCCTAGCTCCAGGCCGCTTATACCCGGCATAGATATATCCAGAAACAAAACGTGGTAATCCAGAGCCTTTATTAAAGCCAACGCCTCCTGGGCATTGGTAGCCTCTCCAACTATCTCCACATTATCAAAACCATCCAGAGCATAACGCAGCTCCTGCCGGGCCGGGTATTCATCGTCCACTATTAGCGCTTTGAGTTTCACGTTCCTTCCCCTCCTTCTCGGCAGTTCCATGCAGTAGTGGTACTCTTACATATATTGAAGTGCCCTCACCAGGCACGCTCACAATACGCAAGCCGTAGTCCTCACCGAAAAGGACTTTAAGCCTTTCATGCACATTACTGAGTCCTACCCCGTTACCTGAACCATAGCCCGGCCGAAGCACATCATTTATCCTATCATCTTCAATGCCCACGCCGTCATCTCGAATAATGATCACCATTTCACTGTCAATCTTGCGGGCTGTCACTTGAACAGTGCCCTGTTCGGGCTTGGGTAAGATACCGTGCTTAATGGCATTTTCTACCAGTGGCTGAATAGTAAGCACCGGCACCTGGTATTCCAGAAGTTCATCATTTATGTCACGCACCACCCGCAGCTTTTCGCGGAAACGGGCCCTTTCCAGTACCAGGTAAGTATTTAAGTATTCTATTTCTTCCCGTAAGCTATTAAAATGTCCGTGTCGCTTTAACGCATGCCGGAAAAAGGAAGCCAGCCGAATCAATAGCCGGCGTGCCGTTTCAGGATTAGTGCGACTAAACATAATAATAGTATTTAAAGTGTTAAAGAGGAAGTGTGGGTTTATCTGGGCGTGTAAGGCGTCCAGTTCCGCCTTGGTAACCAGCTGTACCTGCCGGTCCAGCTCCGCTAATTCCATCTGCATACCCAATAGCTGCGACACACCTACTGCAAGCTTAACCACCGTGGGAGGAACTTCTCCCCGCTCTACGCGGTAAAGCTTGATAGTACCTACAACTTCACCTTTACATTGCAGGGGTACAACCACCGCCGACTCCAGGGGACATCCTTTCATAGGGCAATTTAATTCACGGCTGTCAAGCACAATTTTAATTTCACCGGTTGCCAAAACATCCCGTGTAGCCTTAGTGATTATTGGCCCCCCTGCCTTGTGGTGGTCAGCGCCGGTTCCAATATATGCCAAAACCGTCGTGTGATCAGTTACCGCCACCGCTGCCACGTCTGCAATTTTTTGAATAATCTCAGCTGTTTTCCTGGCTGTTTCCTCATTTAACCCACGCCGCATATAGGGCAACGTTTGACTGGCAATCTGTAAAGTAGGATCCATATGATCCTGTTCAATATCAAAGTTAACCTGCCTTGAACGCCGTAAATACACGATAGAAAGCCCGGTGCTCACTGCACTGGAGGCAAGCAGCAAACCTGCGGCACCCCATACACCGGGTTTGACCACAAACATTATAATCAGAGCAATTCCATGCAGGAAAAACCATCTTATAATTATGGCAAGTAAATGCTGGTTATTTATCATGATAGGCCTCTAAAATGTAAATTTTAAGAATATTTAGTTAATAGTTACTTCGTATTAACCGCCCTATGAAACCTTAGACAGTTACTGTGGTATACATTCGACGATAAAAAGCATATTCCTGCAGTTAGTCAATAATTCATAGAACTTAAAAAAAGGCGCTAAATCAGTTTGGTATAAACTTTCCTAAAACAAAAATAGATAGACTGCTTAGCAGTCTATCTATCTTCAATCAAATTAATTTGTTTAAGCTCAATTTATTTAACTTCCCTGCACCCGCTTACGGATTTCCTCCACAATTTCCGGGTTGGACAGGGTGGTTACGTCTCCAACATCCCCTTGGTTAGAAATGGATGCTAGAATCCGCCTCATTATCTTTCCGGAACGGGTCTTGGGCATATCACTCACAATATAAACCTGATTCGGCCGGGCAATCTTACCGACAACCGTAGAAACGCACCCGGATATTTTTTTAGCAAGTTCTTCATTGGCTTCATAGCCGGGCTTCAAGGAAACATACAGATCGGGAACAACACCCTTGATCTCATCCTTCTTGGCAATAACAGCTGCCTCTGCCACTTCTGTAGCGGTAAGAGCGGCTGACTCAATTTCCTTAGTACCCAGGCGATGGCCGGCCACGTTAATTACGTCGTCCACGCGGCCCAGAATCCGTACGTACCCGTCGGCAGCCATCACAGCAGCATCTCCAGCCATGTAC
The DNA here is from genome assembly GCA_016278505.1 of Clostridiales bacterium. Classification (GTDB taxonomy): domain Bacteria; phylum Bacillota; class Desulfotomaculia; order Desulfotomaculales; family VENG01; genus VENG01. Next base: position 44,643 of record JADQBQ010000033.1, on the reverse strand, counting down.
GGCCAATCCCGCCAGTCCTTACTGTTTGTATCCTTACAGTACTTACCATAGTAAGTATCCACAAACCGTTGGCGATCCTTCCAAATAGTTTGCATCAAGCCCGGCCAGGGGTTCTTAATACAGATATTTCCTGCCTTGCCCGCACCTGCCGGAATCTCGGTCCCCTGGTCATCAAACACTACCGGGTGAATTCCGGGTACGCCTGGCCCTGCACTTCCTGGTTTCATAGGATCAATGCCAGGCATGGTGCTGCACAGGAACCCTCCCGTCTCAGTCTGCCACCAGGTGTCCACAATAGCCACATCACGCTTGCCCACTTCGTTGTAATACCATCTCCACACTTCGGGCTCAATTGGCTCACCCACTGTGGTCATATGCTTAAACTTGAAATTATACTTGGCAGGCTCATCCGGCCCGGCCTTTCTCAGGCCACGAATAGCGGTTGGCGACGTGTGGAAAATACTAACATCCAACTCCTGGGCAATTCTCCATGTCCTTCCTGCATCCGGATAAGTGGGTACCCCTTCGTAAATGACCGTGCTGGCACCCAGGGCCAACGGGCCATATACGATAAAGGAGTGACCGGTGATCCAGCCGATGTCAGCCATACACCAGTAAACATCATTGGGTTGAATATCCTGTACAAACTTAGACATCCAGGTAACGTAAGATAGGTATCCTCCAATGCCGTGCTGTACACCCTTGGGCCTTCCGGTGGAGCCACTGGTGTACATGAGGAACAGAATCCCCTCTGCAGGCATAGGTACCGGATCTACCTTTGCGCCGGCTTGCATGAGATCGTTGACAAAATAATCTCTCCCGTCTACCATTTCGGTCGGCGAAGATTTTTTACCGGGGTAGCGCTGCCAGACAAGAACCTTATCAACGTCCTGGCCTTCCTTCTTGGCCACTTCACAAGCCTCATCGGCATTGGCCTTATGGTCTAACAGCTTACCACTACGATAATAAGAATCCATGGTAATCAGAACACGGCTCTCGGAGTCCCAAATCCTCTCACCACATGCCCTGCCGCTAAAACCGGCAAACACCTGGGAGTGAATAATTCCCAGCCGGGCACAGGCCAGCATGGTGATGGGAAGTTCTGGTGTCATAGGCAGGTGCAGCGTAACCCTGTCTCCAGCTTTAAGACCACAAAAGTCTTTCAATACCGCTGCAGTTTCATTAACCTTGTTATAAAGCTCCTGGTAAGTCATGTGCACAACGGGCTCATTTTCGTTCTCGGAAACAAAATGAATGGCCGTCTTGTTTCTATTATTTTTTAAGTGCCTGTCTACACAATTGTAGCTGGCATTAATTTTCCCACCTACAAACCACTTCCAGCAAGGGGCGTCGCTGGTATCCAGCGTTGTATGCCAATATTGGTCCCAATCCAACAAATCTGCCATTTCTTTAAAACATTCTGGAAAGTTATCCAGGCTGAACCTTTCAAATACATTTGGATTCGTGCAATTTGCCTGACCGACAAAATGCATCGGGGGATGTACATACTGCTCTTCCTGCCAAGTTACATCATAATGCGCTCCGCCAGCTTTTTCCTGTTCGGACATTGAGCCAACCTCCTTTTAATAAAGAATACAATTTTAATTAATTACGCTATGATACCAATTTGGATTGCTGTATTATTATCATAAGGTATTATTGCGTAAAAATTAAGAATTTTCACGCAAGTGGCAACATATACAGGGTAAACACCTTGTGTTAACAGACGAATGGTCCTCTCATAACCAGCCACCGTTTAGGGGCCGAAAACGACCGATAAAAAAAACACAGTCTACACTTTACCTATAGACTGTACGAAAATGACTTTGCAAACAGTTTTTTTTAATTATTGAGCCCTTTAATCATTCTCCTAACAAGCCTAACAGTCCAATCAGAGAAACATAAAACCTCCGATCCGGCTGCAACTTCTATTCACCTTTCCTTTTTAATTGAACGAGTCTACTTCCTGTAAAGCGTTTTCATACTGCTTTAGGTCACCCTGGCTGAAAAGAACAAATTGAACTACTTCAAAGCCCCCGTTTATATTAATAAATTCCTTAACCGTGGACAGGGCAATGCGGGCTGCCCTCTCGATGGGGAAGCGGTAAGCACCCGTACTTATAGAAGGAAACGAAACAGATTTGATTCCTTTTTTTTGCGCTAGTTTGAGGCTGTTTTGATAGGCATTGTGCAGCAATTCTTCTTCATTATTCGTTCCCCCGAACCACACCGGCCCCACAGTGTGAATAACATAATCCGCTTTCAAATTACCACCGGTAGTGATTACCGCCTCTCCCGTGGGACACTTCCCCTGCCGGGCCCTTATGTCCTTGCATTCCTTCAGTATCTGCGGGCCGCCGGCACGGTGAATGGCACCATCCACTCCTCCTCCGCCCAGCAACCCCGAGTTAGCTGCGTTGACAATAGCCGTTGTTTCCTGCTGGGTGATATCACCCTGAACTAATCGCAAAATAGTCTCATTAACATTCACTTTCACTCTTACCTCACCTCCGTTTGTACAACAACCCTTCAAGTTAAGATACTTTTTTCCTTCCATATCAACACGTCATCAACACGTCTGTCCTCTAATCTTTTGCTCTCTTTATAATTTCCGTTTGGCAAAAAGAGGTTAACTCTGTTAACTTATCAACTAGATTCATCATAGTTTCGGTATTTACACAATCATTAGAGTCCGGTTGATTTTGATCCAACCAATTTACAATTTTCATCAAAAACTCTTTAATTTCTGTTTTTCTCATAAAAAATCGTCTCAAAGCCTAGATATTTTATAATTCGACTTACTTCGCATAATTTTAACTTAGATTACCACTCCCTGTCATCATACTTTGGTATGATATTTTACAACCTTCCGCTTTTTGTATGGGTTACGCTTTCTCCGGTCAAAATAAGGCCGGAGGTGAAATTAATGACTATGTTAAGGGTAGGTATTATTGGTACGGGAATGGCTTTGGAAAAGCTCCATTATCCTGCTTACCAGGAACTGAACGACAAGTACGAGCTGGTAGCTGTGTGCGACGAAGACATCAATAAGGCTAACATGTGGGCGCAAAAACTGGGAATATCGCCACAAAATGCTTATTCTGATTTCCGGCAGATGATCCACAGGCCGGATATTGATCTGGTGGATATCATGGTACCTATTTCTCAAAACTTTATCGTTGCCGAGGCTGCAGCCGCAGCGGGCAAACCCGTGATTTGCGAAAAGCCCCTGGCGCCTACACCGGAACAGGCCCGGCACCATGCTGAGCTTCCCCGCAGGTTCGGGGTTCCCATCATGATTGCCGAAAACTATCGCTATAACGAGGAAATTAATATTATTAGTGACATGGTTGTCACCGGGTATGTAGGGCGACCTGTTTATTTTGTCCAAAACCGCGTGGTATTTTTCCCGGGTGATATGTACCAGGACAAATTCCCGGCCGTGGAATGGAGGCAGCGGGCGGACTTCCCCGGCGGGTCCCTGCTGGACACCGCCCTGCACGACGTGGCCGCACTAAGGCACATCTTCGGCGCCATAGACCGGCTGCAGGCCTTTGGTGTACCGCAGGATGATCCTTTTTCTCCCTACGCTGCGGTAAATACCAATATGCTGTTTAAAAACGGTATTACCGGTAATTTTTCATTCTACTGCGCCGGCAAAGAAATGCAGCGCCCGCTGATCGGACTGAGGATATTCTGCACCAGTGGTGAAATTTTCTTGGAAGAAAGAGACTGTGGAACTATCAATGTGGCTCATAATGACGGCCGTACCGAGCAAATCAGTTACCGCCCGCAGCGGGGATTTTATAACGAACTTCTAAATTTCTATAATGCGGCCATGGGCAAAGAAGCCATTGCAGTTACCCCGGAAATGGAATACGGAGACGCAAAGACAATATTCGACATACTGCATTCAGTTCGCACAGGACAAGTGGTAGAAGTAGACCGTACTGAGCATTACACACCGGGTCACGAACAGCCACAGGTGTATCACATGCCGCACGGGCACATGGACCATATCCATCACCACCACCGCCCTAACCCGGACTATGGGGGCCACGGACATCAACCACACCACTGATAACTCGCTTTTAGAATATGTGCTTATACCCCGCATTAGCAGGTGTAATTCTCTAAAATTAGGAGTTCATTAGCGCATATTGGCAAATACACCATTTCAAACCTGAGACAGAGATGTGAACATCCTTGAACTTAGAGAGAATATGTTTTTAGAATGACTACAATACAATGTCCGTTCTCAGTAAGATAAGTAATTTTACTTTTCTGCTACCCTGAGAAAGGATGTTGTATTAATTTATGTCAAAGGAGGTATATAATGCCGGAAGTTAAAGAGGAATACAAAGGCGGACTTTCAGCGGGTATGGACACCGAAGGTGGCATAGAAGACCCCGAACCGTGGGAAAGCTGGGAAACCAAATTTGTCCTGGGCAGTATAGGTATTGGCCTCACAGTTCTGGCTATCGGGGGTACACTGGCAAATATATATCTACTATGATACTCGCATAATGAATAGGGGTGTAATTATTGAAACCGGACATTGACATGACAATGGTCCATGACGGCAAAAGATGGCTGGCCCGCAATGGAACAATCGAAGCCAGCGGGTCTACTCTGGAAGAGTTAGATGAAAACTTAAAAGCATTAATAATTTCCAACGACAAGTATAAACACGCAACCAGTGTAACAGTGTTTATGGGATTTGATTATTCCACCATACCCACATGGATACGGCAATATCATACGCATTACTTTAACCGGTATGTAACGTTTGATTTATAGCTAACTAGTTAAGTAAAACGTTGTTTCTATATGTAAGGGGGGAGAAACATGTCCAACGTAAACAAAAAGTGGTACTCGGGTATGCTCTCCACGGAAGACTGGTGGGCAGTCTGGATCGGCTTCTTTCTATTTGCACTGGGGCTTTTCTCTTTACTGGGAGTCGATCTTGTAGGCTGGTTTGCTAAGACACACACCTGGGCCCTGGGCCATCCGGAAAAAGGGTTTTCTACCGCTCTTTCCGCCACCGGCGGTAAGTTTTTCGGTGACGGCCAGCCTAATTTACTTTTGGGCCAGGTTTATGAAACTATGTCACCGATAATCTCTTTCCTGATGACATATATTGTATTTACGGCACTGGCCTGTCTCGGTGCGGCATGCATGAAGCTTGACCTGAAGAAGTTTTTCCAGGGATGGACTGTAATTTTCATTATTACCTGGGCCTGTTGGATTATCGGCCATGAAGCCCACTTTAAGGCTGTTCCTTCCGAATGGGCAGATTACGGTATCACCTGGGGCCTTTCCCTGGGCGGCGGGGCTTCCTACATGCTGGCCCTGGTTGTTGGACTGATAATAGGTAACTCTATGAAGGGCACGGCCAAGTTTTTATCCGAAGCTGCTAAGCCCGAATGGTTTATTAAAACCGCCATTGTATGTTTGGGAATTAAGGTGGGCCTGAAGTGCATGGAGGCCGCAGGCTTTACCTTAGAACTAGCACTGGCCGGGGCTGCAGCCACTTTTGTTGCCTATATGCTTTTCTGGCCCATTATATACACACTGGGCAGGAAAGTTTTCAAATTGCCACGCCAGTGGGCAGCCACTCTATCTTCGGGTATTTCCATTTGCGGTGTTTCTGCCTCTGTGGCCACAGGTGGTGCCATCAGGGCGAGACCCGTCATCGTAGTAGTGGTTTCTATGCTCATTGTAGTATTTGCCATGGTTGAGCTGCTAATTCTACCACCTTTATATACAGCTACTTCCATGGACGAGCCCATTGTGGCCGGAGCTGCTATGGGTATGACGGTAAAAACCGACGGTGCCGACGCAGCAGCCGGGGCCATCCTGGATGAGATGATGGTTAACAAGGCTGCAAAAATGGGCATGAACTGGCAATCAGACTGGATTCTAACGTCGGCCATTATGACCAAGGTGTGGATTGACATCTTCATAGGCCTGTGGGCCTTTGTACTGGCCCTAATCTGGATCTATAAGGTGGAACGATCGCCGGGACAGTCGCGTGTGGGACCATCAGAAATCTGGCACCGCTTTCCCAAATTCGTCATCGGTTACCTGGCGACATGGTTTGTATACCTTGGTGTACTGTTCATTGCGCCGGGAATGACTGATATTGCCCAGGTGGGGGCATATACGGTTCAAAGTCCCATGCGGAAGATGTTCTTTATGCTGTGCTTTGTGGCCATTGGGGTTATTACCGACTTCAGCAAGCTCAAAGGTATGGGCCGCATGGCACTGCTTTACGCCATCGCCCTGTTCGTGATTATTGCACCAATCGCCTATGCCGTGGCTTACATCTTCCACCATGGTATGATGCCCCTGGCAGCAGGATAATCGAACGTAAGAAGCGGCATCCGCAAAGGATGCCACTTCTTTTTACAGCCCGTAAACTTGCACCGCTTTATCTCTGGCCAGGGAAGCAATGATGGCGGGATCCACCCCGCGGGCGATCATGTAATCCACCGCGTCCAGCATTCCAATGGGGTTATTATTGAACAGATTGCTGAAATCACTGTTTAAGATACCCCCGGCAAAGGACTCCAGGTTTTCCACCAGCTGCTCAGGGGTTAGGTTTTGCTCCCTGATGGTTAGCCCCGGTATGGCTCCGTAGTCGTTTATCTGCCCGATAATGTCTGTATGTGCATGGTCAATAATGAGCCTGTCCCCGGCAATACCGGCCTTAGAAGCAATATCCAACATTACATCCACTATGTACTCCCGGTGCTGCTTGGGGGTGTGCACTATCACAGGCAGTTCCCGGTCTTTGGCCACTTCCAGTTGGGCCCGGAACACATCCTTTTCTAGTTGGGAATCCTGGTTGATGCCAATCTCCCCTACGGCCACTACTTCTTCACCTGCTAAAAATTCCGGCAGGACTTCCACCACCCGCTGCCAGTCGGCAGGAATCCCCGCGGGGTGAATACCCAGGGCGGAATACATGTTTACGCCCGCTGCTAAGGCCAGCGGCCGGTAAAAGTCTTTCATCACTTTAAAATGGTCAAAATAACTTTCAGCGTGCTGCGCCATAAGCACTATTGCACAACTAACAGCCCGGCTAACCCCCTGCTTGGCCATAGCCTCAAGAGCATCGTAAGGCAGCATATGCCCATGCGTATGCCCCTCCACCATCTCCCTAAAACTCACTTGCACTCCCCCTTTAAAAGATTAAAAGACTTTTAGACAGGATAACAGGATTTGCAGGATAAGTGAAAAAGCCGTATTATAAAGATGCTTCTGCCTACAAAATCGCTATTTTTAAATATCAACTACAAAATAAACCATAAAAATTAATTCATGAATACCAGTCAAAAAGAAAGAAGAACTTCTTTAAAGCACAGCAGGGTTAAAACCGAGTTTTAAAAATCCTATTAATCCTGTAATCCTGTCAAAAATAGGACCCCAATGAAATACATTCAAGAAACTATAACATTATTTTGCGCAAACCTCCAGAATGCAGCAGGAAATCAAGTTCACACGGCGAAAATAACCGAAAACCTACAAAGGAAGTCTAATAATATGACTTATACCCATCTACAAGATTACTTTTACAAAATCTATATCGAAACAAACAGGTTGGTTATTTACCGCGGCCTGCTGCAGGACCACATCATCGATAATGTCAGACGCTTACTGCTCTCCTGCAGCCAGGATAAACACCACTCTATGGAAACGCAATCCTGTCTATACGATACTGTTTCCCTCCTTATGGAAGCAGCGGAGAAAGAAGGCTTTAAAGGTAACGCCTGGAAAAACTACCTGCTATATCAGGTTGCCACGTCTGAAAATATTTTAAGCCGTGCTGCTGAAAAAAACGGCTCGAATATTCTCGGTAGCAGCGTGCATAAAGCCGCTATTTTCGATATTCAAATTTTAAAAAGGTTTTCCCAGCTAAGTTTGCAAGCAATCAGTGAAGTTATGGGGCTTAAAGACATACCTTTGCCAGATCACTTTAGTCCTTTAAACTCGTCTAACGGCAATGCCGGTAAACACTTTCGGGAACATTTCAGCACTTTAAAACAGGGCTTTACGGATGACAGCCGCCCGGAAGAACTGGTCAACACCCTGGCACAATTTTACGAAGCAGTGGGCAGCGGCACCATGGGAATACATACTGCATTTCGCTGGATGGAAGGTAAGGGACTGTCCGGCATAGAGTATCCTGACCCCGTTGCGCTTAATGACCTTATTGGGTATAAAAAACAGAAAGAGACCGTTACCCAAAATACCGAGGCCTTCATCCGCGGAAAGGGCGCCAACAACCTCCTCCTGTATGGTGAGAGGGGAACAGGCAAATCATCTACCATCAAGGCTCTGGCTAATGAATACTGTCACCGCGGCCTGCGCCTGGTGGAAGTCGCCAAACACCAGCTGCCTGAGTTCCCGTCCATACTGCAAGACCTCAGGGACCGTGCCCAATATTTCATTATTTTCATTGATGACTTATCTTTTGAAAGTTACGAAACCGAATTTAAATACATGAAAGCATTATTAGAAGGTGGGCTGGAGGTTAAGCCGGACAATGTGCTCATTTACGCTACATCCAACCGCAGACACCTGGTACAGGAAAACTGGAGCGACAGAGAAGGTCAGGACGGGGAAATCCACATGCTGGATTCCGTGCAGGAAAAGCTCTCCCTGGCCGACCGCTTTGGAATAACGGTTACCTATACAGCGCCCGGCCAGGATGAGTACCTGGAAATAGTGGACGGCCTGGCCAAAAGCCACGGCGTAAGCCTTCCTGCCAACAAATTACGGGAAATGGCACTGCAGTGGGAAAGGTGGCATAACACCCGCTCCGGACGGACCGCCAGACAGTTTATTAATCACCTGTTGGGGACGGAAGCAGAATCTTAGCAACAGATAAAATTATGGCCGCCTGCATAAAATCTACAGGCGGCCATAATTTTAATCTTTCTCTTTTTGGGGAGCGGTTCTTTCTTCTCCGGCCAATTCTTCAGAAACCTCAAAGGCCATGGCCGGGGCCGGCTGCCTGGCCGGAGGAATTTTCGGTGCCTGCACCGATTCCTTGGTTACCCTTTCCCTGGTAAAACCATAGATAAGAGCACCTAAGAGAAGCAATCCGGCAGCTCCCACGGCCGGGAAAAGCGTGCCCACCAGGTTGGAAAAACCAAACTGGGCCAGTCCGAAAGCCCCCACACCTGCTCCTATGGAATACCATTTATACTTAGCGGTACCATGTTTGCTGAGCCTGGCCACAAAGCCGTAAAGGCTGCTCACTGCCGTGGTGTAAATCTCAGCCAAAAGCACAATGGTATAAACAATACGTACTACCGGTGAGATAGTACCCGCCACAAAAATCATGGGAATCTCATAGCCCGCAGCCCGGCCCACATGGGTTAACATGGACAAGTTTATGGCCGTAGCGCCAACACCAAGACCTATCCCACCCAGAATGGCGCCCGTCTTTAACTTCTCCGGACTGGACATAGTCCCCAGAGGTGCCAGTATGGCCACGGCTAATACCAGGTTATAGGAGGCGTATAAAACCGCGGTTAAAGGCCAGAACGGAACCGGGGCTCCCCCGGGGTTGGAATAACCACCAAGGGCTGTCATTAAAGAGCCGAAGTCAGTGGCTATAACATAAATGGCTACCCCAAACACGGCCGTTAACAGGACCGGTACCACAAAGCTGATAGACTTCACCACGCCGCTTATTCCCAGCAGCACCGTACCCAGAGAAATCGCTATCATTACCAGGCTGCCCCAGAAGAAGGAAAAACCAAATTGCTCGGCAAAAATGGCTCCCGCACCGGCCCCCATGGTCACCAGGCCGCCAAATAAGAAAAAAGTAATAACCCAGTCAATAACCGAACCTACCCACTTACCACCTGCATAACGGATAACAGGTAAATGTGAATCAGCTTTAAGCCTCCTCCCTAATTCTAAAATAATGTAACCAAAGAAAGCCAGGAGGACAGTAGTGGCCGCCAGCCCTATGATGCCGGGGAGACCGAAGTAGCCGAAGAATTGAAGCACTTCCTGGCCGGAAGCAAAACCTGCCCCCACCACCGTCCCAATGTACGTTGCAGCAATAGTGAAAATCGAAAGCTGTTTTTTGTTTGCTTTTTTGGTTGCCATGACCTTAGTTTGAGTACTTTAGCTTAAATATAGACCGTGTAATTTTTGTATTTGCGGCCATTACCTGTAGTCGAATGGGGCAAGCAAGAACCGTCCCCACTTGCTACTGGTTTTTTTGCGTTTTGAATAAAAAGTAAACTATAATTATTGCCCCGGCAATTTCCGGTACGAAAACCAGGGGCTGACCAAAAAGATTGCCTAACCATAACTGAATCCAACCCTCCGGGTTTCCCCGGGCAAAACTCCACCCGTAGAGTGGCCAGAAAAAAGTTTCAGGAGAGGCCCACATCCCGTCCAAGATATTATGTATAGCGCTTCCCATCCCTATCACCAGCAAACCTGGCCGGTTCAACTTGAAAAACATTATCATGCCCAAAGTGATAAGCATGAACAGGAAAACAAGGGTATGACTGAAGATGCGGCCGTTACCTACTGTCTCCCGTAAAATAAGCCCTCCTAAGGGCTTATCTATAATATCCGGTAATATTGAACCCAGCAAAACCAGCCGGTAATCCACAGCTTCTGCATAATTCTCTAAACCCCGGTGTTCTAAATACCCCTTCACACAACCGGCTGCGCCGAGGGTTATTCCCATGTGAGCTAAAAGTAACATAATACGCCCTCTAACTAAAATTATTAAACATATAGTATATATATTATATTTTAAGATACTAACCAGTGCTTAAAATCATAACGATTTTTGTATAAACAATTCCCATAAATATGATAAACAGAATCCAGGTTAACACACTAAATTTATCTTTAAACCGTCGTAAAACAAATCCCCCTTGTTTCGGGCGCGAAGAATAATGGGCGCCTGTCGTCTCACCTACTGCCGCTCCCACCAACTCCAGCGCAATTAAAAGCAAGATCAAACTAATTGAGATAAATAATCCTATATTCACACCTGAAGCAGTCGAAAAATTTTCCTGGTAATAAGGAGACGTGGACATTGAGCTCATTACGGTGGTAGAGAACGACGCAAATGATATAAAACTACTGCAAATCTGGGGTGGAAACGGTGGCACTGAAATAGTTTTTTCGTACCGCCTGCCGTGGGACGAACTTTCCACTGTAAAGGAAACCCTTTCTCCTATTTCCACCGGGGACGAGTAAGCATACTGGTAAGTCTTACTGGATGATGGGTCAATAACAGTCTGCCCTTCCTTTAAAAGCTCACCATCGGCATAAAACCGGTAACCGGTATTCATTTGCCTGTCATGCGGGTTATTAAGTTTAAAAGTAGCGGACACCGGCTTTCCCTTACGGGGCGATTCGGGCATGACAGTAATACTTACCGGATCATAAGTACCTTTTACGGTCAACCAGTAACTACCCAGCAGAATTATAGCCACCCATATCATCACCAGTTTAATGTGCGCTTGATTTCCGCTCCCAGACGGTTTTTCCATCCAGTGCCACTCCTCAATATAAATATGGGTACACGGAAACTAATACCGTATTATTTACGCCGTGCACCAGTACAGGGAGAAATAAACTCTTTGTCCTTATGTAAAGCCCACCGAATACCAATCCCGCAATGAATACAAAGAAAAGCTCGGGTACAGAGCGCCACGTGAGATGCATAATGCTAAACAGAGCTGAAGCGCTAAAAATTCCCCATTTCCAACCGAAAAGCCGGGACAAATTCCTTTGAATTAAGCCCCTAAATAAAAGCTCTTCCCCTAACCCGACAAAGAAAAGCATATAAAATAAATTCTGTGCCAGTTCTTGAATAGAAAAACCCATATGAGAAGGAGTAATTCGTAAAACCAAAAACTCTACCAACCCCGTAAAGATTCCAATACCAGTACCCAGTGTTAGATAAGTAACTAATTTTCCTTTGGGAGGAAAGTCACCCAATAACTCCTTCCAATCCAAACCTGTTTGATGAATGTGAAAAAAACAAAGGCCCAGAACGCAGGCATAAACAGAAGGCAATAAATACTCCTGCTGCAAAAAAAACCACGGCAAAGATGCTGTAAATAAAACATACAGGGGAACCAGCGCCAGGGATTCCACACACGCATTCATTTCATCTTCCCCCGGACGAAAAACAAGTCCTATATAAAGAAAAAAAGTTAGAACCAGGCATAATATTATTCCATAGGCCACGTTATGGTAGGCAAAAATATACTCACATACACCAATGGCGCCAATAATAAGAAATATAATCAGCCCTTGCGTAATCTTTATACACCCTCTCACTTTAAGTAATAAGTTGTTTCTTCAAAAGGAAGCTTTTCGCCACCCCGCAAGATGGTCATCTTTAACCTTTCTGCTGCCACCTTATCCGCCCTGATGTGACGACTGTATGTATAGATGCCACCCGCGGGAACCAGAACCGGTTCCTGATAAGAAGCATTTTCCCCGGCTAAACACCTGATTAAATACCCTACATCATTATCCTCCCGGTTTACCAAATCAAACTGTATAATCCAGCCGTCATCTGTTTTTAGTAACTGTTCCTTTTGCACAGTACTATATTCCTTACTGGCTGCAAAGGGTTGGAAAAACACCGAGATCAGTAATAGACCCAGGATTATTAAAGATAATATGTATATTACCTTAAACGAAAATATCTTCACTGCTATTCCCCTGCTCAATCTTTAATTAGTTAATGCCCTTTTCCTTTTTCTCATCCAGCAATAGATACCCATACACAACCCAATTACCGTTATTTGCGCCGCCACAGTGGGAAATTCCGGAATGGCTGATGGTTCCACGGTAAATTCATGTTCAACAACCAGATTAGGGTCATCTGCGGCATAGCTTGCCGGTGGCGAATCTTTACACACCACTGCATGCCATACACCATCAGCGGCTTCTTGATCGGAACTCAGAAAATAAGAGCTCTTAATTTCACCTTGGGAGTTTGACATTATACTATCGCTTGCCTTTTTGAAACCCGCAGCGTCGTAGTAAGCAACAATATACCCTGCGTCCGGTTCAAAACCAGGACCGGCAACGTAAACAGTATTACTGCCATCGTTAAATGTGTCACACTTAATGCTGTAACCAGCATCACTGTAAGAGCCTATGTAAGGTAAAATCACTCCCACAGGATATGAGTAGTTTTCTGTTGTCCCGTTTCCAATTTGTCCATAGTTGTTATAGCCCCAAGCCTTAATTTGATCATTAGCATTTATACTCAAAGCATGGTGTCCCCCGGCACTGATACCTGTAATATCTGTTAAATCATTAACCAGGACAGGAGTGCTTCTGTCTGTGTTGGTACCATCCCCAACCTGCCCCCTGGAATTATCCCCCTGTGACCAAACGGTGCCATCCTTTTTGAGAAAATATGTATTCCTTTCTCCCGCAGCAACATCATCAACACCTGTTATACTCATCTGCATTACCGGTGTGACCACAGTATCGGATGAATTAATTAATTGGTCATATGAATTTGAGCCGCATCCCCAAACCGTTTCGTCATTCTTCACAATCACCGAATGTCTGCCGTTAGCCTCAATGGATTTTGCGCTCGTTATATTACGAACCTGAATAGGTGTAGGCCTTTGTGTAGTGGTTGCATCCCCCAGTTGCCCTTGATAATTGCCTCCCCATGCCCACACGGTTCCGTCGCTTTTCAGCGCCAGAGTATGTATTACTCCCCCGGACACGGCAGCAACACCGCTTAAGCCCAAGACCTCCACCGGGGTATTTGCATCTATGCCCTCATCAAACGCATCGATACTCCCATCGCTTACTCCATTACCCAGCTGACCGTTATAATTATCTCCCCAGGTCCAAACCGAACCATTATCTTTTAATGCCATGCTATGATCATCACCTGCGGCGATGGCAATCACATTGTCTATACCCGAAACCTGAACAGGTGTGGATCTATCTATAATCGTCCCATCACCCAACTGGCCAAGCTGGTTAGCGCCCCAGGCCCACACAGTACCATCATCTTTAAGTGCCAGGCTATGACTCCAGCCCGCAGCAACAGCCGTTACATTTGTCAAGCCGGTTACACGGACGGGTGCAGTCCTAACCAAAGTTGTATCGTCCCCCAGTTGGCCATGGGAATTAAAACCCCATGCCCATACCGTGCCGTCATCTTTTACAGCCACCGTATGGTAATTGCCCCCAACAACATCCAATACTTTTGGAGCCTGTCCCAAACAAGCACGTGGAAAAAGAAAGAGAATCATTAGACAATAAACAATAATTAAAAGCTTCATATTATCTCTCGATAAATTCTGTGACACTGCTTTCCCTCTGATCCCTGGAAATTTGTTCTAACGGCATACTTCGACGCAAATCAAGCTTTGCCTTTATAAAAATATCGACACGTTTCGCACCTGGAACAATACTCACCATGAGCCATCAACTAAAAAGGAAAGGGCATTTGCCCTTTCCTTTTCCAACACTATTCTTTTACTGCATTTTTGCTGCCACTATTCCTTTGTGGCTGCATGTTCCGCTCTGGCTTTGGCCACTTCCCGCATTCGGTAGGAGATACCGTATCTGAGATCCCTGATTCCTTTTCTGGCTAAATCCACGGGAATGATCAGGGTGGATAACAAGACTACAAAAATCCACTCTTTGCCCGTAAGCGCCACCGTTCTCAAGATTTCCCCACCAAAGTAGGTAAAGCTAACCTGGACCACAAAAATCAAACCTACTACTTTCAGGAAGCCTTTATTTTCGAGTATATGGCTGAACAGGTTAATTTCATCTGTTCTAGCATTAAATTTATTAAAGTTATTCAAAAAGACAAAGAAGGCAAAAAAACCGGTTAAAAATGCTGCCTCACTATGGAAATAATCCTTTACCGGGGCATACGTGAGGAAGACAATGCTGAACAGGGCAATGACAATGCCGTTGGTTAAAATGGAAGACCACATATCCCTGTTAATGATCGATTCATCTCTTCTTTTGGGCTTTTCTTGCATGTATCTGGCCAGAGCCGCTTCACCGCCGAAGGCCAGTGCGGCAAGGGTATCCATAACCAAGTTAACCCAAAGCAACTGAATCACGGTTAACGGCAGATCAAAGCCGAAAAACGGTCCTAAGCTGGCAATTAAAATGGCGGACACATTAACTGTAAGCTGAAAAACTATAAATTTACGAATAGAATTGAAGATGGTGCGCCCGTAGAGAACACTTTTGGCGATGGATGAAAAATTATCATCTAGGATGACAATGTCACCGGCGTCTTTGGCGATCTCCGTGCCGCTGCCCATGGCAAACCCCACGTCAGCTCTTTTTAAGGCCGGAGCATCATTTACACCGTCACCGGTCATACCCACCACCAGGTTCATGCTCTGGGCAATTTGAACCAATCTACTTTTATCGGTGGGCAGAGCCCTCTCCACCACCCTAAGGTCCGGTAATACCTTTTCCAATTGTTCGTTGGACATTTGATTCAGTTCCGCAGAAGATAAAACAACATCCCTTTTGCCTTTTAAGAGGCCGGCTTCTCTGGCAATGGCAGTGGCAGTTTCCCGCCTGTCTCCGGTGATCATAACCACCTGAATACCTGCCATTTGGGCTTCCCGTATGGCTGCTACGGATTCCTTTCTTATTTCATCCCGCATTCCTATAAAGCCTACTAAATTTAATTCAGCCGGCAGGTCATCACCGGTAATATCCTCTTCCGAAGCAGCAATGGCAATAATCCTCATTGCCTGCCCCGCCAATTCGTCAATCTTTTCGGAAATGGCAGATCTGTCGTCCAGCTCCACCTGGTTACCGTTTTCATCATAGTAATAGCGGCACCGCTGTAGAATAATTTCCGGCGCCCCTTTAACCAGGGTCAGATCAGTATCTCCTGTAACCTGGGTGGCAGAAAATTTTCGGCTGCTGTTAAAGGGAATGATATTCTTGACCTTTGTATTCAACGTCTCCCCGTGTTCAGCATCGATAAATTTCAGCAGCGCCCGCTCGGTGAGATTGCCTCCGATTATTTGTTCTGCACCGTTTTCATCAATACTTCTCACAGAGGAGGAATTTTGAGTTACACCCAGCGCCAGAAGGGATGCCAACTTACCCGGTATCTCCTTAAAAGTGGGATAGGCCTGGCTGTTCCCATTTATAAATTGGACTGCCTCCAGCTGCCCCTTGGTAATGGTCCCGGTTTTATCCGAAAATAATATATTCAGGCTGCCGGAGGTTTCAATACCGATTAACTTACGTACCAGTATATTGTCGCCTAATAGTTTTCTCATATTCAAAGAAAGAACTATAGCTATCATCATGGGCAAACCTTCCGGAACAGCTACCACCACAATGATAATGGCCAATATGAGAGCGGTAACGGCATCGTGGATAAAGACCTGCCAGTTTGTTATATAGGCCATGGCACTACTTAATACAAAGTCATGATCGATTAAGATCTTCTTAAACATAAAGGAAAGGGCAATTACTGTGGCGCCTATATAACCAAAAGTGCTGATACCGCCGGCAAGTTTGGACAGTTTTACCTGCAATGGGGATTGACGGTCATCGGATGCCAGTTCCTTGGCCAATTGGCCGTACATACTTTTATCGCCGACCATGCCAACTTCCATGACGGCCTCTCCGTCAGAAATTACAGTACCCCTGAACACGGCATGGGGGCCGGTTAAGTCCTGCTCAATTTTTACCCCGACCGGTGCGGCAGTTTTGGTGACATCGTCTGCTTCCCCGGTTAAGGATGCCTGGCTGACCTTTACTTCCCCGAATACAATACTACCGTCGGCGGGAATTTTATCACCCGGTTGTAAAAGTACACAATCCCCTACTACAATATCATCGATATTAATTTCATGAATTCCGCCGTCGCGAAAGACTTTATTTTTAATCTGGGAAGCTTCTTCCTGTAATTTTTGGAAAGCAGATTCATTCTTATGCTCGGATAGGGTAGCCACTACTGTAGCCAAAACAACTGCGAGGGCAATTCCTACCCCTTCATACCATTCCGCGAAACCCAAAACCGCCAGGGTTACGTTAATTACCAGAGCTACCACCAGAATTAAAATGATGGGGTCTTTAAAATTACCCTTTAGCTTGTCCCAAAACCCTTCGGACTCCTGCGGGGTTAATTGATTGGACCCATATCTTTCCCTGGACTCTATTACAGCTTTTGCATCCAAACCGTCTATTTTATAGTCCATCAAAATGCCTCCCCATATTATAATGTCTAAGCTTAGTTTTTTGGGGCCACTTTACTTATTTTCCCCCGGGTATAAATTGTTTTATCCATTCCCCAAAACCTTTGGGGTTTCTGGTCTGAATTAAAACAATACCTGGACCTCTGAACCGGCAGACCAAACCTTCACCGGAAGTAAAGGACGAGATCCAACCGCTGGAGGCCTTTTCAATTTTGTAGTCCATGTAATCGGGCCAGGCCACCAAATGGCTATTATCGACAACCATTTCTTCACCCTCAGGAACATTCAGAGAATGAATTGCCCCGTAGGCACTTAAAAAAACGGTACCCGTACCCTCTATTTTAAGAATGAAGAATCCTTCGCCGGAAAGTATACCCTGGGCTAAATTTTGCATTTTTGAGGATACATTTAGCGTGTCACTGCCGGCCAAGAAACCATCTTTTTGTACTATTAAGTCATAAGAACCATCCAAGTCAATATCGATAATGTCACCCGGAGTGGACGGGGCAAGAACCACTTCACCGGGCCCCCGGCGGGCATTCAGTGTCTGAAAGAAAAACTTCTCGCCGGACAGCATTCTGGTAAAGCCCCCCAAAAGGCCACCTTCTAATTTGCCGTCCAAATCAATGGTAGAGGACATCGCTACCATAGCATTGGCCTCAGCCTTAAGGGTCTCTTTTTGGTCCAACTTCGCCTGTACGACGGGAAAAGCACCCTGGTAAAGAATATCATATTTCATTTTTATCAAAACCCTCTTTATACTCTTTTAATAATTTAAAAACAGGAGTGCGTACTATTACAGCACTCCTGTCAGCTAAAAAATTAGATTTGGCTATCCGATTACTGAACTTGAAGGCCGTAATTGGTTGCCAAAGCAGCAAGGCCACCTTCGAATCCACTGCCGACGGCGCTAAATTTCCATTCACCTTTATTACGGTAAAGTTCGCCTACCACCAATGCTGTTTCAATCGAAAAGTCTTCCTCCAGGTCATAACGGATCAATTCTTCACTGTTAGCCTCGTTTGCTATCCGGATAAATGAATTAGATACCTGTCCAAAATTTTGACTGCGGGCCTCTGCCTCGTGAATAGTAACGGTAAAGGCAATTTTTTGAATTTCATCCGGTACTTTTGCCAATTCAATTAAAACCTGCTCATCATCACCTTCGCCTTCACCGGTAAGGTTATCCCCGGTATGCTTTACAGCACCGCCTGCTCCCTCGGCATTGTTATAGAAAATGAAATCCTTTTCACCTTTCACCTTGTCATTTTCATCAAGCAGAAATACCGCGGCATCCAGGTCGAAGTCCTGTCCACCGTCATATTTGTTAACGTCCCACCCGAGTCCCACAATTACTTTTTGTAAACCGGGGTTGGTCTTGGTCAAGTCTACTTTTTGTCCCTTTGCCAGACTAACTGCCATAAATTAAATTACCTCCATTTTAGAATTTAGCTATAGCGCCTTACCAGGTCACTCAGGGATATATCGTTGGTGCTCTGTCCGGTGGCGCTAAATTTCCATTCACCGTTATGACGGTAAACCTCACCCACTACCAGAGCAGTCTTGCCCGCATAGTCTTCAGTCAAATTAAATTTGGCCAGCTCTTTCTGTGTTGCATTATCCACAATACGAATAAATGCATTCTTAATCATACCGAAATCCTGCTTTTTTTCCTGGCACTTGTAAATGTTGACCACGAATACAAGCTTGTGGACATTAGCCGGGACCTTTTTGAGTTCGACAAAGACCTGTTCGTCGTCCCCTTCTCCCGCACCGGTAAGGTTGTCCCCTTTGTGAACAACACTACCACAGGGGCTATTCAGATTACCGAAATAAACTACATTCTTTTTGTTGGCTATCTTTCCTTTTTCATCCAACATAAGTACAGAAGCATCACAGTCAATAGTATTACCTTTACCGCCGCCAAACAGACTACCGAGGAGACCTTTACCGGAACCACCGGACTTAGACGCCTCGTCCCAGCCCAGTCCCACCATTAATCCGGATAGGCCGGCATTATTCTTGGTCAAGTCTATTTTTTGTCCTTTTTGCAGATTTACGGACAGAACTACCCCTCCCTTATCGATTAATTAATACTAGATATTGATGCCAAAGTTATTGCACAATGCTTTAAGTCCACCGTTGAAGCCGGAACCCACAGCGGCAAACTTCCACTCGCCACCGTGCCTGTAAATCTCTCCCACCACAATGGCTGTTTCAGTTGAATAATCTTCGCTTAAATCATATCGCAGGACCTCTTGTTGGGTATTGTTATCCACGATGCGCACAAAAGCATTGGAGACCAGACCAAAATTCTGCTTGCGGGCCTCAGCATCGTGAATAGTTACTGTAAATGCTACTTTTTGTACGCCGGCCGGTACTTGAGATAAGTCCACGAGAAGCTGCTCATCGTCACCCTCACCCTCACCGGTCAAGTTATCTCCGGTATGTTCCACACTACCGCACTGACTCTTTAAGTTATTGTAAAAAATGAAGTCATGATCAGCTGTGACCTTACCGTTCTCGCCCAACATAAAAGCAGCTGCATCCAGGTCGAAATCCGCGCCGTCGAAAACATTAACATCCCATCCGAGACCGACCATTACCTTGTTGAGTCCCGGGTTACCTTTGGTTAAATCTACCTTCTGCCCCTTCTGCAGACTAATGCCCACAATAGAACCCCCTTTTATACGACAAGTGTCGTAAAATAGCTTATTATAACGATTATAAAGATACTTGTCCACCAATGCAATAGTGAATAGTGATGCAGCTCATACAGAAGTTATGGCTACAAAGACCAGGTGCTTTATACCTAGCCTACTCAGCTCTCTGGCCATATGGTTTTGGCACTGCTTCCCCATCTCCCTTTCACTAAAAACAAAAACCTCCCTATATTGGCCCGGGACTACATTGTAAATATAATTGGTGATCGCCGGGTCCTCGGGACTGGCGCACAAAATAGCATTTTCAACCGGATATCCCCGTTGACTCAGCGGGTGAATAGGACTACGGGTGGTCGATTGATACATTATTCCTTCCCCCATGCCGGAAGCGATAAGGGAAGGCAGATAAATAAATTCCCCCAGACCCAAACACAAACTGCTATCATAAATGCGCTTTTTGCGCAATATTTGAGCATATTCTATAGTTTTTTCTTTCACCTGCCGGTTTTCTTCACTGGTGATCCCAAATCTCCCGGTCATTTCGGAATAAGAAACTAAACTTTGCATACCCTGACTGCTTTCCAGGGTAAAAAGCTTTTTGTTTTCCGAAGCAAGATTTACGTTATCTACTTTGATAGATTCCGTCTTATTTTTGGGGGCCACCACCGCGGGAACCTTTACAGGAACATTATTACAGCATATTTGGCCCCGCAGCAGCGCTATGGTTTTGATATTTAGTTCTTCAAATTTACTAATGGCGGAATGGTTTCTCCAATCGAGAATTGACGTTATAATATATTCTTTACCTGGATATCTATTTTTTAGTACATTTATAAAATTTATACATGTTTTTCCGGTTGTTATCTCATCGTCCACCAGTACTATTCTATCAAACTTATCAAAGAAACTGTCATCCGGCACATAACACCTGTGCGATGTGGCATGGGAATGCTCTTCTTCAAAAGCAAAGCAAGACTGTAGTTCAACTATACTGTCCCTGGTGGTATGGACAAAGCCCGCATTTCCCGCAAAAGCCTCGTACATAGCATGCCCCAGCCCCGTAGCTGTTTCAGCAAACCCTATAAAGAGGGTGGGCTTGGACAGTTGCGGGATACCAGCTTCTATTTCCTTCAAAGCACCGGGAATGAATTTTTTGTCCGCCAAAGCATTAACCAACGTGGAAGAATTAAAGGCCTTTTTCCCTTCTGTTTCGCGGAACAATAAATCCGCCAACAGGGCACCGCTGATTCTGGGGATTTGAGGGTACACAGGGATATGCTTGCCCAACAGTTTACTGACAAATAAAAAGCTGCGTTTAGGGTTTTTCCTGGCGGCCATACCAAATAGGTTGTCCAGAGGTATGTTATACCTGTTTTCCGTAACATCGATCGCAATATTTAAATCGCCTAGAATATTTACATTCACTTTATGTTCAGAACAAACTCGTGAAACTGGCATTTTCATCTAACACCCCGTATACCCTTGCCTTAGTCAATATTTTTCGGGCCCAATTTGTATGCGGTTTAATCTCATTCATTTTATTTCCCGCCGGGCTTTTCAAAGCACCTTTATCGCTGCTATCACTGCGCGCGATCATCAGAGCATCCTCGTATTCCTCCCTGGTCACCGCCTGCAGGGAGTTAACATAGGTAATATGCGAGGGATGAATCACGGTTTTCCCGGTAAGGCCGTTTGCTTTATCCAGAAGCACTTCCCTGATCAGGCCGTCTATAGACTCATCCAACAGGTGCTGCCTTTCTACTCGCCCCCGGTCTCCTTTTTCTTCAATAAAAGGAGACTCCCTCAGTGTGGGCTTGAGTACCCGTGTTCTGGCAAAATACTCCCAAACGGGACCGGAAATAACGTAATTGGTTTCACTCCGGCTAAATATGTTAATGATATCGGTAATGCATTCCCCGATCACGGAGATATCATATATGGTGCAGTCAATGCTCCGCCTAATGGAAAATAAGCTGGAGAAGTCTGTGGCACCAATGCGAACATTAAGAATTAAATTTTTATAGGCATCCATAATAGCTTTGATTTTCATCAATTCTTCTATGCGACTTTCCTTATAGATCACTTCCGGCGATTCCAATATGGGCATGGCGTAAAAATTGGTGCCGTAATGCTTATTTGCAGCATATATAGAATGCAAATAATCCATGCCGTTTTGGGAAGTAAATTTAGGCAATACAAAGCCGCACAGCAAATCAAGCTTATCTACTTTATTTAGAAGCTTTTGCAGCTGTTCTGCACTCCTTACCCTTACAAAAATGAGGGGAAGGTCTGCCTCGGAAAGCTTCTTTTCCTCCAGCGCCTCTTTTATTTTAACCATGGATTGGATCAATGTTTTTTCGGCTGCTTTAACTTCATTGTCACCTATGGCGTCTTCCAGGCACAAAATAACAGATGTCAGCTGAGGGTACCTGCGGTTAACAATGGCCGTCGCTATTCCCTCATTAACACCGGGCACATATAGTGCTGCCCCCAAAGCATACTGCAGCATACTGACGGGATCGGCCGGAGAAAAGGCCCCCGGCAGTTGATAAAAAACATCCTTTTTTATCTCTTCAGGCAAGTACTTAAAATGTATCATCGCCGATCAAACACCCTTCTTTCCTGCCCGCCATAGCCATAACGTTTTCTAAAATTTCCTCACCGGCCGGCAAACCTGTATTGACTGTGGTAAACACATTACTTCTTTTTAGGCCGGCGATATCACCGTGCCTGGGAATGAATCCAATATCAGCCCCGGTGACCATATCCTGGTCAAGTATGGAATCACCGGCGGAAACGAGCCGCACATCTGCGAGGTATGTATTTTGTAAATACACCACCGCCGCCCGTTTATTTATAAATAAAGGTAGTAAGTATATTTTTTTTCCTGTAGCAGCCACATTCCAGCCGTAATCTTTAGCATACTGTCTGAAACATTCCAACCGGTCAGCGGGGAAATAATCCTTTACGGACAGTACCCACAATAAGTCACCGGACAGTTTGTACCTTCGCAGTTCGTCCGAGCCGAAAACTTTTAAAAACTCCTGCAGTATCTGATCATAGGTTTTGCCCAGGGCAGCTGTTTTCCGGGCAATTATTTCCTTCCAAGTGGGATCCTCCGTACCGTTTATATAGATACGTCCCCCATTATTAAGAATACAATATTTGTAATCAATCTCCTGCAACACACTGATTCTATCATATTCTTCCCTGTTTCTGGTGGTAACCGGAACCACGGTTATAATCCGGGCCAACTTTTTTAACAGTCCCCTGGCCGCACCGGTCATATATGCGATTGATTCACTCTGTTTTCTTTCCACCAGGGTTACGTCTGCACACCCGGCAGGAAGAAAGCTTTTAGAAAAAATAATGGTTCTATCCAGATCCGTAGCAAATACTAACATTATTAATTATCCTATCATTTAACTGATTTAATTAAACCACAGCATGAATACGACATCTTTTTATAAACTTCAACCGCCACTCCCCTATCTCTGGCCAGCAACAAAAGATGTTCCAGGTTGGGGTTATCCATATCGTCTACGATTATTTTCCATGGAATTCTACGCAATAACACCCTGGTTGTTTCTCCCACACCGGGTTTGACTTTATTTATATCATCAATACCGAATTCTTCCTGTATCCTTTTTATGTCCTGTATACCGGTATTGGGAACATCAACTGCTAGCGACAACGAGGAGGCATCAACAACCACATCCGGGAAGTGCCTCTCCACACTGTCTACGAATAAATTGGATACCTCAATGTCTTTCCATTGGGAATAGTACTTAGCCCCGTGAAAATCAAATTTATTGATTATATCGTCCCTCAAAACGGTCCTGCTCACCAGTCCGGAAACGATTGAATTTAAACAACTACTGGGAATTAAAAAATCTTCCCTGGTACCGAAAAATTTTACGCATTGTGCCGGGTCTGCCAAAACGGCAAGATCATGATTAAGCGAAATTCCATACTTTTGCTTAAAATTTGCACACGCTTCAATTAAAACACTGTTAATGGCACCTTTACCTGTCCAACCATCTATGAATTGTATATTTTTCGTGCCTTCTTTAGCCAGGATGTAAATCAAAGCATTTTCATCAACGCCCTTACCCCTGATAATAGAAATGCTGTAATGAGGCAGGTTCAGATCATACTTGTACTTTATATATCTTTTAATCAAAACCCCTATCGGAGTTCCCGCCCTGGCCAGTGAAACCAGAACTGTATTTTTCCCCCGCCACTTTAGTATCTGTTCACCGACTATGGCCACGTAGCGCGCAATCAGAGGCGCTGTTTCCGCTAACGTATTATGGAAAAGCTCAGTATATTCCGGTGAGGGCATATACTCAATAGGCAGCATTTCAGAATAGTGGACACCACTTTGTATCGCTTTTTCTCTTTCTTCGTTTCCCTGTTCACGTATTAAAGAGGAAATATCTTTTAAGAGAAAAATGCAATCATTTTTTTCATAACAGCCCATGGGAACAGGTTCCGGCAGGTGTCTTGCGATATCTTCAATCTGGGGTGTCAACTTAATCGCTCCTTCGATTGTTTAGGCAAAGACCTCTTCAGCTTTCATTGTAACATCAGGAGATTTCTTTCACAAGCAGATTCTCTGGGTAATTCTTTGCAACACAAGGGGACGGTTCTTTTGTGTTCATCCTGTAAACACAAAAGAACCGTCCCCTTGTGTTGTGTTACCTTGTGTTAATACTCCCAGTCAAATTCTCCCACCTCAGGACATTGACTAAGCGCCTCCTGCATGATACCGCAGATACGTTCCAGCGCCTCCGGTGTTTTACCCTCACAGCGGACCACCAGCACCGGCTGGGTATTGGAAGACCTCACCAGACCCCACCCGTCACCGAACAATACCCTGGCGCCGTCAACATCAATGACATCATATTCAGCCTGGAATTTTTTCACCAGGTCATCCACTACGCGAAACTTTTCGCTGTCGGCACAAGACACTCTGGTTTCAGCCGTAGAATGATATTTAGGCACAGCACTTAATAAATCAGAAAGCGTCTGGTCTCCCTGGGAAAGGATGCGCAGCAGCCTCCCGGTGGCATAAAAGGCATCATCAAAACCATAATATTCATCTGCAAAGAACATATGCCCGGACATCTCACCGGTGAAAACCGCATCTACTTCCTTCATCTTGGCCTTGATCAGAGAATGTCCGGTTTTATAGAAAAATGGTTTGCCGCCCATGCGCCTCACTTCATCTTCCAGGGCCTGAGAGCACTTGACCTCAATAATACACGGTGCACCCTGGCGGCGGGCCAATATTTCGCGCCAAAAAAGACACATTAGAGTGTCGCCCCAGATGATGTTACCATTATTATCCACCACACCTATACGATCGGCATCACCGTCGTAGGCCACACCTAAATCGGCCTTCTTCTCCCGCACTAACTGCTGCAGGTCGGTAAGGTTTACCGTCTTGACAGGATCAGGCTGGTGGTTGGGAAAGGTGGCATCAGGTTCACAGTAGAGAGGAAAACACTCCACCCCCCACCGCTGCAAAACACGCTCCGCAAAAAGGCTGGCAGTACCATTGCCGCAATCAACAGCAACCTTCAGGTTGCGGGGCCCCAGCTGGATCTTTTTCTGCAGCATGGACATGTATGTGGTCACTGCATCCCGTTCTTCCAGCTCACCCTTGCCCTTGGTAAACTCACCTTGCTCCATTATCTCCCGCAGCCGCTGTATTTCTGCCCCATGGATGGTCCCGTCCCCGCGCGAAATCTTAAAACCGTTCTCATCAGAGGGATTATGGCTGCCGGTAATCATAATCGCCCCGTCGACATTAAAGTGCATGCGGGCATAATAGACTATGGGTGTAACCACCTCTCCAATATCGATCACCTTACACCCCGTAGCCATCAGCCCCCACACCAAATCATCCCGCAGGCGCTCAGAGCTCACACGATTATCCCGCCCCACAATAACTTGGGTGCTGCCATGTCTCTGTATATAGGTTCCAAAGGCTTTCCCCAACAACTCCACCGTTTCCGGGGTTAAGTCCCGTTCAGCAACCCCGCGTATATCATATTGACGAAATATGTCCGGATTAACCACTGCCACAAAAACTCCCCCTTAAATCAAATCTTGGCACCCGACCTTTTTCAAAGCCTGTACCACCTGTTTTATTTCCTGTGCCCGGTCCTTGCTGCATACTAAAAGGCTCTCACCGTTATCCACGATGATCAAGTTATCCACCCCCAGGGTGGCCACCGTGCGTGAGGACGATATTAAACAGTCCCTGGTATCCAGAAAAACACCCCGGGCATCCACCATATTATTATTTTCATCCCTATCCCTGTGCCTCTCCAGGGCGGTCCAGGAACCCACGTCATCCCAGCCGAAATCCCCGGGCATCACCAACACATTTCCGGCCTGCTCCATTATACCGTAATCCACAGATATTTTGGGTAGCCCAGGATAGACTTCTTCTACTACCTGCTGCGCTTCCCCATTTTGCAGGGCTAGTTCAATTTTATGTAAACCTGCATGCAGCTCCGGCAAAAGTTCTTCAATTAACCGGTTAATTACATCAACCCGCCAGATAAACATGCCGCTGTTCCAAAAATAATTCCCCCGGTCCAGAAATTCCATGGCCCGCTCAAGATCAGGCTTTTCGGTAAACTCCTCTGCCACGTGTGCAGGGATATCATTATAGTTATCATGTAGTTCGCCCCGCCTGATATAGCCATAACCGGTTTCCGGGCGATTGGGTACAATGCCCAGCGTAGCCAGGTAATCACCCCTGGCTACTGCAGCCGCCGCCCCGGCCAGCACCAGCCTAAAACGTGCCACATCCTGGATATAGTGATCTGCTGGGAGGACCAACATTACCCCCTCCGGGTTGCGCCGGGCCACATAGCGCGCACCCAGCCCCACCGCAGCAGCAGTATCCCTCCCGCAGGGCTCGCCGATAATATTTTCTTCCGGTATCCCGGGTAACTGTTCCCGCACTAAATCCACATAAGCAGCACCGGTGATCACATAAACAGACTCAGGCTCCACCAGCCCCTCCAGCCTGTCCACCGTTTGCTGCAGCATTGTACGAGATCCCATCAGTTTTAGAAACTGCTTGGGACAGGCCTCCCGGCTGTAAGGCCAAAATCTCTCGCCCCTGCCCCCTGCCAGCACCACCGCATAAAGCAAATGCTCCGCCCCCCAATCGTGCGAAAAAAACTGTATATTTTCTTCTCACCCAGAACCTTCAAATCCTGCTTATATTTCCATTTTTCGCTAGAAGAAAGATAGCCAAATTACGTTCCGGGAATCAAAACCACCATGTTTTAAAGTATTTAGCCGGAGCAATACCACCCATAAGGAAGAGGTTGGCATAAAGCCACTCTTGTCAAAATTGGCATGAATAGATGCATTTTGTCCAACACGAAAGGACCGTCTCCTCGTGTTATTTTTGCATCTTAAGGAGAAACATGGTAAAATGTATTCACTAAATTTCGTTTATGACTATATTTATTATTTAAATGAGTATATTTATTTGGAGATGATCATCTTGCAATCCTTTGGTGTATTAAATACCGTTCCAATGTCTGCCGTTCGAACCATAGCCAGGTTAAATGAATATAAGGGGAGACAGGAATTACATCGCAAACAGGCTCCCGAGATTCTCGATACATTGCAAAACATGGCTGTTATTCAGAGCACAGAGTCTTCCAACCGGATCGAGGGTATCGAAGTCTCCAATAAAAAGCTTAAAGAGTTGTTAAAAGAAAAAACGACGCCCGAGGATCGAAGTGAAGCAGAGATTTCCGGATATAGAGATGTGCTGGCAACAATTCATTCTTCGGCCCTTCATATTCCTATCAAACCTCAAACCATATTACAACTGCAACGCGATATGTACAGGTACTTGCCCCAAGAGGGGGGAAAGTGGAAAAACACCAATAATGCAATAGAAGAGACTTTACCGGACGGTTCCAAAAAGGTAAGGTTTAAACCTGTTAAAGCCTTTCTGGTGCCCCAGGCTATGGATGAACTTTGTTATAGTTTTAACACTTACCGCAGCAGAGAAGAGGCCGATGACTTGCTGCTTACCGCATGTTTTGTTTTGGATTTCCTTTGCATTCACCCTTTCACAGACGGCAATGGACGCATGGCACGACTATTGACTCTCCTGCTTTTATATCAGGCCGGCTTTGAGGTGGGGAGATTCATTTCCTTAGAACGCATAGTTGAAGAAAGTAAGGAAACATACTACGACACTTTATACAAGTCATCCCAGGGATGGCATGAGAAAAAGCATGACCCCCTTCCTTGGATTGAATACCTTTTGGGAGTTCTTATTGCCGCATACAAGGAGTTTGAGGAAAGAGTAAATTTGACAGAAAACCAAAGGGGAACAAAAACTAATATGGTTAGAAACACAATAATGCATTTTAAAGGAGACTTTTCACTTCAGGACATAAAAAAAGGCTGTCCTAATGTGAGCCTTTCAACTATTCACCGTGTTCTTGATGCAATGAAAAAGGAAGGATTGGTGGATTGCATAGTTTCCGGTAGGCGAGCCCGGTGGAAAAAAACTTAATTTTTAAACGCTCATATCAAAAATACTAGTGAAGCAAAGCAATTGCTTCAGGCAATATAAACTTGCCAATTACGAAGGAGGCACAGGCCGTGAATGCATCAAAAAAAGATCTGCAGGAACTAGTAAATTCTTCGAAAAGGAAAATAGCCGCTTACTAAGGGTGGATATCATTCCAAAACAAAAGTCAGGCTTAGTTACAAACCACAAGAGATCCGTCCCCCTGGTTGTTTCCCGCAGTGTGGTTGTTACAAATTACATAAAATGGTATACTAACTAACAAAGAACGAAACTTTATCAAAGGAGGTCCCCCAATGTCCACTCCTGCTTCAAAGATACAAAAACAGTATTCCTACAGGGATTATAAAAGACTTCCTACAGATAAAAAGTACGAGATTCTAAGCGGAGTATTATATGCTCTGGCACCGTCACCCTCAACACAACACCAAAGAATACTAGGAAACCTATTTTTCTCTATAAAAACCCACCTAAAAGAAAACCGCTGTGAAGTCTTTTGTGCCCCTTATGATGTACTGCTGCCGGATGCTGACGAAGACGCTGAAAGCACCAAGACGGTGGTACAGCCCGACATCATGGTGATTTGTGGTAAGTCCAAGCTCACTGAAAAACACTGTATAGGTGCACCGGACTTTATCATAGAAATTGTTTCCCCTTCGGCTCCCTCTATGGATTATGTAAAAAAACTACAGCTATACGAGAAACATAAAGTCAAAGAATACTGGATTGTCAACTACCTCCGCCAGGATATTATGGTTTATCAACTACAAGAGGATGGAGAGTACAGCGCCCCTGAAACGTACAGCGACAGGGAAATCACTTCCGGCACATTTCAAAATATAAAAATGTATATGCAAGATATTTTTGGATAAGTCCCATCTACCATGTCCTAACAACTCAAAAATACCTCTATAATCCTCCGGCCTACCTAAACCTTTTTTAGCCACTATATGACGACCTATATCTAATACAGCTTCCAAGGCCCGGCGAAGATGGTGTTCGGCAATGGCAAAATTATCAATGATAACGTCCACCAGGGTAGGATACAACAATCCTTCAATTTCCATTTGAATATCTATAACCCGGCATTTTAGAAAAGTAAAACCAAAAGGTTGAAATTATGAGTACAACCCCCAAAACATTAACCACGGCCATTACCAGGCTAAATATACCGGTTTGATAGCCACTCTTGTCAAAATTGGCATGAATACATGCATTTTGCTCAACACAGAAGGACCGTCCCCTTGTGTCCGCTGCTGATCAGCTTGTGGGGTAGCTTGTGGGGTTAAAGGAATAACCGTTTTAAATACATCGCCTTCAATAAAGGTTGGCTCTGCCCCTGAATAAATCTTATTGTATTTATAAATATTTCTAACTCCCGAACCAAGCTCTTCTACCCAACCAATTTCTTTGAAGAACTTAGCTATTGTCGGGTTTTTGGGAAACGGGGAGAAGTTGTTAGGATCTATAATTCCATTTCCATGAGGCTTGTTACTGTTTTCTGCAAAAAACCCTATCATTTTCGATTACAAGCTTTGCGGGAAAAGGATTTAAAAATTCCCTGTGGATGAGGATATTCGATACAACTTCACGATATATTTTGTCCCTAAGACTAATTCTCTGGTCCTTTTCTAAGTAAAATTTATCATTAAGATGTTTGGCAATAAATTGCATCAGCCGCTCATAACTCTCAATTAAGTTAGTTCTTATATCGTCCCTATCATCTATACCGGTGTCTGACTTCTCAGCGGCGTACACGTCAGGATTGCGGCCACAGGCCTTCTCTGGCCGACCCGCAATTTATTTGAGACGGCGGGTACCGCTGAGATCTCCCGGTTCTCGAGCATAGAGTGTCCACGCATGCTCAGGGTCTTTGACTCCGCGGGGCCGGTATACGACTCGCTGCCCTGCGCAGTATACCGTGTTGCCTTCCCCTTCGGTCCACATGGTCGGCACCCCGGATGGGTGATTTCGGAGCTCAATGGCTGGCCTGCGTTTCCCCCTGTCAACGCTTCGCGTGCTGCCTCGCGGCTGCCCACGCATGACTCGGGGCCGTGATGGTGCAGCTAATCCTTTCACGTAGGGCTCTTTCATCCCCTCAACCGTAATTCCAAGTTCTTCAACAGCGTCGGGAGATACAATGGATTGCGCCGCCCCGGTATCAAGAATGATATTTTCGATTCTCTTTATCTTACCTTTGTATGTAATAGAAAGTGAAGTAAATATAAGACCATCTCGAAGCTCAAGCCGCACTAAATAGCCCCCCTGAGTCCAGGCTTCGTACGCACTTCAAGGATAATCTTTTCGTTACTGGTATGGTAAACCAGCATATCACCTCTGCATTTCATCAGCTCGTTAGTAGCTTCCGCCGGGTCGGTTATGCCGCGCACGATCGCCACATCGTCCACATACTCACGGTTACCCTCCTTGCGCGAACCCAATATCCTTAGCTTAACGAACTGGTCCGGGTAAAGCCTTCTTACTTCCTCCCATTTCATGCAGTATCACCCACTTTCATTGTCTTCAAACCCATTTTAACATAGAGTTATTTATACGGATATAGTATTATTGTTTATAAACCTAACCGGCCAAAGGTACAAGGATGAATACTATACATATGAATGCCTGGACTTAACCGTAATAGACTTTAACTACCGGCAATATAACTTAAGTGAAATGAATGGTCGGGAGTTTATACACACCGCACCCATAGGATTGCTACCCCTAGTGCCGCTAATGAGGCACTCAGATTCGGAACAAGCTCGTGCCAGCCTCTTCTTGGGTCTGGCTGTAATCAGCTCTCTCAAGCTGTCAAAAGAAATAATTTTAAAGGTAATCGAGGTGAGTAAAATGGAAAATTCCCCATTGTTTGATGGTATCCGTGAGGAATGGATGTCAAAAGGGGAAGATAAAGGTAAGGTTAAAGGCATAATTTTCGCTATTTTAAAAACCTTAGAGAAAAATACCGGCCAAAAACCAGATAAGTTTTTTGAATCTAGATTGTGCTCTATTGATAATGAAGATACAATTGAAAAGTTGTTTTACGCAACAATTGAAGCCAAGAGTCTGGAACAGTTCATGATTGCATTAGAAAAAGTAGAGCAAGAAAGAGCGGGGCGTTAACTCGTCCTTTTTTAATACCTTACTTTGATCCCAAGTAAACAATGTGATATATACTTTTCAACATCGGCAGGAATTATTAATTAAAAATGGTTCCGATAATGAGACCTATGTACAAATTTTTAAAACCCCCGCTAACGCGACGGTTTTTACTTTAGTATGTTAACGCGTTGAGGGTCAGACCCTTTTTAGGAGGTTTTGGAAAGCTATTTAAGCTTTCCGAAGCCTCCCCGCGCAAAAGGGTGATTTCGGAGCTCGATGGCTGGCCTACGTTTTCCCCTGTCAACGCTTCACGTGCGGCCTCGCGGCTGCCCACGCATGACTCGGGGCCGTGATGGTGCAGCTAGTCCTTTCACGTAGGGCTCTTTCATCCCCTACTCTATGCCGGTTTATCCCGGCGCTTTCGGACCGTCCCCCTGGTTTTTTGCCCCTGGTTTATAAAAATAGCGCCCACCTTGGGCGCTTATTTTTGTGCTTTAGCCTTCGGAATAATCCTTAAGGACCGATTTGCTTTATATATTGCGCTTACCCATCAATCCCCTGGCCATGACATTGATTACAGAAATCCTTATTATTTCATCATTCGGGCAAAGTTTATATTTTTAATTTGTCAAAATATTAGGCTTAGAATCAAACTTTATTTTTCTTCGATATATTTTTCTTCGATATAAGTTGTTTATAATTCTCTACACCTAAATATTGTTTCAACGCATCTTGAAGAACATGAGAAAAGTTAACTTTATTTTGTTCACCTAAGTCATTAAGCCATTTAGGTATTGTTAATGTTTTTTTAACTGTCTTCAACACCATTTCATCACGAATTGGTGGCATCCAGACTTCAATTAAAGAGACAAATTGGTTCTTATCAATTTTCAATGACACAAATTTAGATGGATTAGGAATTTGTCTACCCTCTTCTTCGAAACCATATAAGTGTAACTCAAGTGCATCTTTAGCCATTTGAAGAGCCTCTTCTTCCGTATCACCACACGTAAAACAACCTTGAAGATCTGGGAATTCTACAGAAATTCCCTCCGGTTCAACAGTGAAAATAGCCGGGTAAACATATCTGTCTTTTACCATATATATTAACCTCCCTTCAAACAGGCCAGACTTAGTCTAGGCCTGCTTGTTTGAGAATGTTTTTGATCGTTTTTGGTGGTAAATTTTTCTTAGGATGTGGAACAGTCACTAAACCTTTTTTTGATGAATGTTTCAATTGGTGATGATCCCCTCTTATCCTTATTATTTCCCACCCATCATTTCGCAATATTTTAAGGATCTCTCTAGATGAACATGATCGCAATAACACCCTCCCCTTTGTTAGTTTGCAAAATAATAACACGTGCAGAAACACGTGTCAATCCATCCTTGGCCACCGACCAGCCCCCCTCAATGTTGGATTTAATTATCTTTACCTACACATACTGGTTTGGATAGAGCCTTCTTACTTCTTCCCATTTAAGCGAAACCAGGATAATCTTATTTATGAGACCTATGTAACAAAACGATTTCGTCTCCCAATAAGCAACCGTAGATTAACTCACTTTGGGTAAATGGAATTAAACCGGAGGAACCGTCCCCCCTGGTGAACCGCATTCAATCCAAGTAGGTAAGCATATTGTCTTCCTGCAAACTCGTCAATGATAACATTCTGAATTCCTTTTTCTTTGGCTATTGCAATTACCTCAGCTTCGCCTTCATCTAATTCAAGCATGATGGTATCTTTAACTACCTTATTCTGTGCTTCCAGTACTGTGAACTGATCAAAAATCTCCAATTCTTTACTACCTGTCTTACCTTTACCTTTGACCACAGCCTCATTATACACTGATTTTGGTATTATAAGCTCATCATATAATTTTGGTATTAACTCCAACTGTTCAACTAGTACCAGGCTTATAAGGGGAGACGAATTAATTACCGCCTTCATTCTTAAACTCCTTCACAAACCTGTCTATGGCTTCAAACTCCCTCTCTAATTCTTTTTCTGTATATTGATAAATATCAATCTCATTCTTTCCAAGCAGTATTACAAAATCATTCTTATCCATACCAGCCAACTCAGCCGCCTTACCAAGGGATAGCTTGCGTTCCTTAAAGAATTGCATAGCAAGTATTTTTCTTGCTTCTTCCTGTAAAGACTGTTCATCCTTCTTAAGTACAAACAGTAATTCCTCCGATATAGGAATATTTAAGGTTAATGTCCGCATGAGTATCAACTCCTAAAATAACCGTTGAATCATTCCGACTTCCTTTTACTGGTAGTATACTCTCTTTTATTTATAAGTGCAATACGATCCTTCCTGTGCCTCAACAAAATAACAAATCTTCAATTCTTGCCTTTTCTTCTGCACTCATTTCATCAGCCATTCTCAGTACCACCTCCAACTCTTTATCGGTTATCAACTTATTTTTAAACTGAAATTCCATTAAGTGGTAAAGCAGAATCCACCGTTTCTGGCTACCGTACCGCACTGCATAAATTCACCCTTTTTTACAGCGGGCCGATAACCGGAATAAATGCCGCCATACTGCGGCGCTTTTTGGCAACGTTAAAAGAAGGCTCGAACAACCGAGCCCGCTATTTCTCCCAACTAAAAGTTTTCCTTAACTGGTGCTACCGGTTTGAATACATTCCCTCCAACCCCATACTCAAGCTATAAAGCCCCAAGTGGCAGGAGTACCCTCCGCGGCCCATACCCGATGGGCATCTAAAGTTGATAGTTAACGAAATCGACAGGGCCAAGGCGCCCTTCCGGCTTATTTTCACCCTGCTGTTAGAAACCGGCATGCGCATAAAGGAGGCCCTGTCCATACAAATCAAGGATATTGACCTGGCTTCCAAAGCAGAAACAATAGTAATCCGGGGAAAGGGCGACCGGGTACGGGCAATTCCCCTGGTAAAAGGCATGCAGTCTCTGGAACTACTTAAACATCACCTGGATAAGTTGAGCCAAGAACAAACCTTTCTTTTTCCCGACGCTTCTAACGAAGAAGAACCGCTTTCGTACCAGGAAGCAACGGAATTCTGGCAAACCATCCAAAAAAAAACCGGCACCCACTACCAGATCCACCAGCTGCGCCACAGCTGTGCCACGCATCTCCTAAATAATGGGGTAAGTCTGGAGGCCATTCAAAAGTTATTGGGACATAAGAAATTATCTACCACCTGCCGCTACGCCCTGCTGGACCACGGCGTTTTGCGGCGGGAAATTGCCGGTCACCTGAAAAGGAAGAAGGGAGGCATTTAAATGCCCCGGGAATTAGATTCCCTGATTAATGAATTCCTGGCCGACCTGTCCAACGCCGGAAAATCAAAACACACCGTCCGCAACTACCGCTCTGACTTATATAGATTCACCCGTCATTACGGCGGAGCAATAGAAGACCTGCAAACTAACCACCTACGGCGAATGCCTCCCCCTGCTGCAAAAATATATGAAGGACCGCAACCTTTCCAGCGGCCCTCTTTTCCGTCCATATAAGGGTAAAAATGCTAAACAAATGTCCTACCGCATAGTTGCTTTGCCAGAGGACAAACCTCAAGTACGAAATACACCAGTTAAGACACACCTGCGCCACCGGTCTCCTCAACGACGGCGTTGACATAGAAGTCATCCGACAACTGCTGGGCCACCGAGACATCCAGACCACCAGCCGCTACACAAAGCTGGACATACGCACCCTGCGCAGAGAATTAATTGGCTACATACAACGCAGAAACGGCGGGCTCCTGGATAAAGAAGAAACAGAACAAGCAGTCAAAGAAGCGTCATGTTCCTATTTATATAACCTTAATTCCTTTATGTTATCAGTTTGAAAGCTGGGGGTTGACTTTTTCAAAGAAACATCAATATAATTACAGTAAATGGTAAGGGATCGATTAATGATGTTAACTCAAAAGGATTATTGGATTAAAGAAGCGTGGGAAAGTCTAAAAACATCCCAAGTATTAATTAAAAATGGCAGATATCCAATCTAACCGATCAAGTCCCTCCCAAAATTCACGACTTAAGAAGATTGTCAGAAATCTCAGGGATAAGCAACCAACTCAATGAGGAGCAGATAGAGTTTTTGGCTACCCTAAGCACCTTTCAATTAGAAGGAAGATACCCTAGATTCAGAGAGAAAATTCTACAATCAGTAAGCTCAAGGGAATTTAAAAATATTTTAAAAGAAACAGGTGATTTTTTGCGATGGTGCATAAAACAGATACAATAGATAAACTACTTGACCGTTATGTAGAAGAGCTCAAAAAGGATATTTTAATTGATAAAATAATATTGTTTGGTTCCTATGCAAAGAAACAAGCAAATGATGAGAGCGATATTGATATCGCAGTAATTTCACGCAGTTTTGGCATCAAGCCCTTAGAGGATTTTAAAATTGTTAATAAAGTACTATGGAGAATTGATTCTGATCGTACTATTCAAGTACATGCTTTTAATCCAACGGAATTCGAAGAAGAAAATTTCTTCACTCAAGAAATTTTACGAACGGGCATTACCATTTACGAAAACACACACTAATAGCCTTTACTCTTGTTTTTAGCGGGGGACTGACCTCTCTGGGAGGAAAACTTATTTTGTCAACACAAAAGGACCGTCCCCTTGTGTTTCGCTAATATGGATATGGGTTTTATGCATTTGTTTATAAGACATTTCAAGTATGTGATATACTTTAAAAGAGGGGTGATAGCTTTATGAAGCCTGATTTAAATGAAGTTTGGGAATTAATTACTAATCTACCTTATGAAGAAAAAAAGATTATTTATAAAAGAATGCAAAATGAAGTAAACTCAAAATTAAATGATATGGTCGACAAAGTAAATGAACGCGTAGAGCAGAAATCTATTGAATTTGACATGATCACAAAAGAAGTCGAAAGTGTTAGAGAGAAAAATCATGAATAAAGTTAAGATTTTTGAAGGTTATTACCCCAGCTATTTATGACAAAGTAACTGACTGCCGAGACAAAAAAGATAATATGATACTGGAAGAAGCTGTTTATGGAAATGCACGATACATAATCACTGGAGATGAAGATCTTTTAGTGCTAAACCCATATAAGTGGATAAAAATCTTAAAGTTAACTGATTTTCTTATTGAAATGTATGACTTGGAATAATCGAACTATGCCTGAATCCTCAAAAGATGAGCTGCCTTCCGGATTTTCTTCGAGCAGGCTAAAGTAATCATCTTACTTGGCCCATTTCCCGTGATTTAGGGTGGATTTCTTACTTGATAATTATTAGAATTGTATATAACGTATTAACGTAGAAAGGAGTAATCCCATGGCAGTTTCTGAAAATAGAGTCGTAAAACAGGTATACGTCAATTTAGATTTAGACAAATCTTTAAAAAATTTAGCAAATGCAAGCAACCTTACTGAATCTGAAATAATACTGCTTGCCCTAGAAAAATACCTGCATGAAAAAAAGGCTGAAACCGAGGAAGAAAAAGAGAATTTCTTACTTAGTATTGCCGGATTAGGTAAAAACGGACCCAATAATGGAGCGAAATATCATGACAAATACATCTATGGCCGGAAATAAATTATTTATTGATACTGGAGCCTTTATAGCAGTTACCATGGAAAGTGATCAGGACCATAAAATAAAATAGAAGACCTGCAAACAAACCACCTGCGCCACCGGTCTCCTCAACGACGGCGTTGATCATAGAAGTCATCCGCCAGCTGCTGGGCCACCGGGACATCCAGACCACCAGCCGCTATACAAAGCTGGACATACGCACCCTGCACAGAGAACTAATTTGCTATGTACAGCGCTTGACAGCTTAGCGAATCTCCCTTAACAAGTTGTTTAGCTTTTTATCAAATGTATAAACGTCATGTTGTCCTAACTTACTATATGCATATAGTAATGTATCTACGAAATCTAGATTCCTCTCCGCGTATACCCTTAACCATTTTCATGTTTATCCACCACTGCCTTTGCCCAGGCACCATTTTCTACATCTTGAAGATCCTTATTCCTATACTTTTCTAATAAACCCCTGGCTTTTTTAGGCTTCTGATCTATGTTAGCTTCCGAATCCAAATTTTCATAGGGGAATATTAGTATCTCAACTTTCTTGTTTCTTAGATTTTCGGGTATGTCAATAATGCTAGCTAATATATTGCTATTTGCAACTTTCCTAACAAAATTCAATAAATCCCACTCCTTTCTTTCTTTGAAAAAGGATAATAGTCCTTCACTATGCTAAAGAACTTATATATAATTGTACCATTTTCTGTAATTCAACACAACAACGTGGCGGAGGATAGTCCCCTTTTAGCACAGCACAAAGGGACCGTCCCTCTGTATTCAACTCGCCACATGATTATACCCCGTTCTTCTTTTCCTTCCTTTAAAAGCAGGTGAATATGGTTTCCCATTAAGCAATACGCATACAGCTCATACCCACTCTTCTCCTGACAATTCTTTATGGTTATTAAGAACTTCTCAGAGTCTTCATCTTCCTCAAAAATTGTCTGCCTGTTTATCCCGCGCATAACAATATGATATATCCCGGTTTCGCTTTTTCTTCTACCTGTCCTTGGCACATTTAATCACCCGGGGATATCATATCACTTTGGGTGAATATATTCACGAAACCAGAGGAACCGTCCCCCTGGTTTTCGAGCGGGATAAGCATCGTGTTAATATCTGCTCACTCCTCACTCGTTCAGAAGGAGAGAAGAGTTCCTTGTTGATAGGCTTATCTCGTGTTTTATTAAAAAGAAGGGTTTTTTACCCTCTACGCAGAACATATATTCCCTAAACAGATATGCTGGAGGAATATACTGTGTCTAACCCTTTACTTCCTTTAATTGATGAATTTCTAACCGACCAGGTGAACTCAGGTAAAGCAAAGTCCACCGTTGCCCAATACCGCACCACACTACGCAGGTTTACCGGCTTTTACAGCGGGCCGGTGGAAGGCATAAATCCCGCGGTACTGCGGCGCTTTATGGCTAAGGTAAAACAGGGAACAAACAACCGGGCCCGCTGTTTTTCCAACCTTAAGGTTTTCCTTAACTGGTGCTACAGGTTTGAATACATCCCCTCCAACCCCATACTCAAGCTGGAAAACCCTAAGTGGCAGGAATACCCTCCAAGACCCATCCCGGAGGAGCATCTCAAATTAATAGCCTGTGAAATAAACAATGCACAACAGCCTTACCACCTGCTTTTCACCCTCCTGCTGGAGACCGGTATGCGCATAAAAGAGACCCTGTCCATACGAATCCAGGATATCGACTTGGCCTCAGCCGAAGAAAAAATAATCATCCGGGGAAAGGGCGACCACGTACGGGCCGTTCCCCTGGTGGAAGGCATGCGATCACTGCAGCTGCTTAAACAGCATCCGGGACAAGAAACCGGCGGGCAAACCTTTCTCTTCCCCGGTGATTCTCACGATGAAGAGCCCCTTTCCTACCATGAAGCCAAGGCGTTCTGGCACAGTATCCGCAGCAAAACCGGTACTCATTACCAGATCCACCAATTGCGGCACAGCTGTGCCACGCATCTTCTGAATAACGGGGTGAGCCTGGAGGCCATTCAAAAACTATTGGGACACAAGAAATTATCTACAACCTGTCGCTACGCCCTGCTGGACCATAGTGTGCTGCGGCGCGAAATCGCCGGGCACCTGCAAAGGAAAAAGGGGGACATATAGATGACTGATAAATTAAAATCCCTGATCGACGAGTTCCTGGCCGACCTCTCCAACGCCGGGAAGTCAAAGCACACTGTACGCAACTACCGCTCCGACTTATACAGGTTTGCCCGTCATTACTGCGGGGAAATTGAGGGCCTGCAAACTAACCACCTGCGGCAATACCTCTTTACCCTGGCGGACAAAGCACCGTCCACAAAGGGCAGAAACTTTGCCAGTTTGAATAAATTCCTGGACTGGTGCGTGCGGTTTGAAATAATTGAGGCCAACCCCATGGCCCGGCTGGAAGGCCCTAAATGGGGAGAAAGGGTACCGCGCGCCATACCTGCCGGGGACCTTAAAACAATATCCCGGGCGATCCGATGTGCCGAGCCGCGGGAAAGGCTATTGTTTACCATGCTTTTAGACACCGGCATGCGGGTCAGCGAAGCCCTGGCCATCAGGATAGAAAATATAGACTTCACCCCCGGCCGGGAAGCAGTAATTATCCGCGGTAAGGGAAACCGCTTCCGCCTGGTGCCGCTGCTGGCGGAAATGGAATGCCTCTCCCTGCTGCAAAAATACATAAAGGACCGCAACCTCACCGGCGGCCCTTTATTCCGTCCCTACAAGGGAAAAAACGATAAACAAATGTCCTACCGCACCGCCCTGCACTACTGGGAGCTGCTTTGCCAAAAGATAAACCTCAAATACGAAATACACCAGTTAAGACACACCTGCGCCACCGGTCTCCTCAACGACGGCGTTGACATAGAAGTCATCCGCCAGCTACTGGGCCACCGGGACATCCAGACCACCAGCCGCTATACCAAACTGGACATACGCACCCTGCGCAGAGAACTAATTGGCTATGTACAGCGCAGAGACAACGGGCTCCTGAATGAAAACGGAACAGCCATGGAAGTCAAAGAAGCATCATATACCTATTTATACAGCTTCGCTTCTTAATATACTTCTCGTCGATGCAACACAACACCCGAAGAGCATAAATTTTAATCCCTTTTCCAGTTCTTTGATATCATCTAGCGCCTCAGCTATAGCAGCCCGCTCATCTTCAGATTCAGCTTCATCATCATAAACCGGATTGGTAAGGTGATCATCCAAAGAACCAAAGGTTTCTATACACATCGGCACCTGCACATTCAGTACGTCTGGCAGTAGAATCCAGTGAACCGTCATCGATTCCAATTACCTGATCGACTCATAATTAACATTCCTTGAACTTGAAGATGGAAAAAAAGCTGTTTTAATATGTTAACCGGCGAAACCGTCCCCCTGGTTCAGGTTATTCACCTTAACTTTTGAATGTGGTATCATGATTATAATAAAGGTTAATATTTGAAAGTTAGAAAGGAGCTATTTTAATATGGCACAACCTGAGAAAATAATCCATGAAATAATAAAGGCAGTTAAAAAAGTGCCGGTTGACAGATTAGGAGAAGTACTACAATTCCTAAACGTTCTTAGCCGGGACCCCGTTGAATTATCTCCAGAGGAGCTAGAAGAAATAAAAAAAGCACGACAAGAAATTGCTGAAGGTAAATTTGTAACTCTGGAGGAACTTGAAGGTGAGTTATAACGTTTTAATCTCCCATTCCGCACAAAAGGTTATAAAGAAATTAGATAAGCCTACAAGAGAACGAATCATAAAGCGCATTAAGGAAATTCAAACATCACCATGGACTGGAGACATAAAACCAATTAAAGGATGTTCAGGGGAATGGCGAACAAGGGTTGGTGATTGGCGTATTATATATGCAGTTAATAGAGATCAGTTAGTTATTATTATTTTAAAAAGAAGTTCTAGAGGGAAGTAAAATATACCCAACTGACCACTCATTTAACTTACTAGGATTCCCCCCCAGCATCATCCGGAACGTACTCGAGAATATCGCCCACCTGGCAATCAAATGCTTTACACAGCTTTTCCAAGGTCTCAAAACCAATTTGATTGATCCTCTCATGGTAAAGCCCGGCAACAGTTACCGGATAAAGACCGGTCAGTCTTGCAAGATCCTTTTGTTTCATTTTGTATTTACCCATAAGTTCAGCAACTTTTATCTTGATCATCAAAAAACACCTCCATGTTACAATTATATATAAGCATGAAGATGTTTCCAATAACATATTGCATTATGAATAATATATGTGGCTATACAATTATTATACTTAATTGTAAGTTATTACCAGGTAGGGGCCTTATACGCAAGATTGTAGCACTATAATAACAAAAAACTTGCCCCCTAACATTTTTTAGGAAACAAGCTGAAATATAAAATACCTTAGAATAATCCTTAATGACAACCACCTGTTCGTGTACATTGACATTGCTGCTCAGCCCTATTGAATGCCGTTTTTTTTGTTTCATCGCTAAAAGGCTTTGGACTTTTACCAGGAGTTCCATAGCTAGCAGTAGCTGAATGACATTTTTGACATAGAACTTCAGCATTATCCAGACCGTTGCCACCATCTTTTCTTTTATGGTGAACTTCCAGTTCCTTGGTTCTTGTACATCTTCCCAAATTAAGCACCTCCTTTTTGTAATTTTCTGAAATTATTCATCTAACTATACAATAAATTGGCAGACATAGTCAAGTCGTAACAGGAGGAATGTGTGAACTATCTATAGGAATACTAGTTAATCGATGGTGACCCAGGGTACGTCATCGGCGCGGACGAGAAGAATGGTAAGCAGACTTTATTACCGGTACAAGGAAGTTCAGCTAAAGACCTTCATTGAGAGAAACTAAAAATGGTAAGTCCAGATGAAGAGATAATACTTGTAGATGAAAGCGGAAGGCGAATTAATTTACAGGAAATTGTTGAATCATTATGTACTAATGCTAAAAGGGTCTTAGCTGATGATGAAATTGTCCACAAACCACAAGAGGGGGAAGTCTGCCCAAATGTAAGTTGAAAATGAGAAAACGGCTGAAATAGCTATTAAAAACACTCATTAGGGTTTCTAAAAGAATGATTTGCTCTAAATAAGCTGTGATTTTTTTACATTCGCTAACGATTGGGGAGTTGATACCTGGTTTCAGCAGTTAAATCCTAGTTTATATTACCTGATTTTTATCTGCCACCCCTGGGGTTGGCATAAAGTCACTCTTGTCAAAATTGGCATGA
This sequence comes from Clostridiales bacterium, assembly GCA_016278505.1. Lineage (GTDB taxonomy): Bacteria > Bacillota > Desulfotomaculia > Desulfotomaculales > VENG01 > VENG01. The sequence goes on along the minus strand of JADQBQ010000033.1, from coordinate 2,225 downwards.
ATATATGCATTTTGTTCAACACAAAAGGACCGTCCCCTTGTGTTACCCTTGTGTTAATCATCAATCACTATTTTTGGCATGTACATCCCTATGCATTTTAAAACTGTATGTGCTGCAGAACGATATTTCAGCCTGAAAATCTAGTACGCTCTTAAGTTCTAATTTATCCACTTTTCCAGATTGAACTTCAGCTTCCCTGATTCTTTTTAACAGCGACTCTTTCTCCTCCTGCTTAAGCTCACGCCCTAGAATGTTTTCTAGTTCCTTACCTTCAAACAACCATTTTCGAGCATGCCCCTTAGAACCAGCAACCACACATAATAACAAAGTATCGCTTTCCAATTTTTGTATTTCTACAGACGGTTTTTTTGGCGAGGTAGTTATTGCGGATAATCGATGATTAAGGTTCAAAACCAGAAATCACCTGGTGTTTGAGCCTTTTTTCTTGCCAAAACTTCCGATTGAACCCTTTGAGAACGTCCCTGTGGCAGGTTCAAAAGCAGCAAAATGTACTAATTTCGGTTTGTACAACATATACCACTTTACCCCTTTGATAACCTCCTCCCTCTGGTCCGCGCCAGGTTATCACTCAACCCAAGCATGAATAATATATGGAACGCCATTCCATGGATGAATACCCTTACCCTTTATTTTATAATTAAGACCTAAACCTTGTATGAATTCTACAATAGATTGAGCCTGTTTCCGATTGTGATAACTAGCAATAGCAAGTTTTGGACAACATCTTTTAATTACATTTTGGGATCCTTTAAGCATATTCAATTCATACCCCTCTAAATCAGCCTTAATATAGTTAACTTCTATTTCACTAAACAAATAATCAACAGTAGACATTTTAACGGGTATACCATAACCACTCTCCTCAACCTTGGATAATGGTCCATTGTCCAATAGAAAAGCAGTTCCCTCAACTTCGGACACCGCCTTCGGTATAATAAATACGTTGTCGAAATGCTTAAAAGTAAAAACCAATGATTTAACATAAATTGGATGAGGTTCAACTACGTAAACATTTTTACATCTTCCTGCTACAGTCAAAGCAAACAAGCCTTCCGCTGCACCGCAGTCTACTACAACATCATTAGGTTGAACCCTTGTTTCGGCAATTTCATAATAATGCCAGTGTTTGCTATTCAATATTTCATTACCAATCACTGCTAATGAATTTAGCGAAAATTGCTTGGGGTAGTATAATGGCCATTCAAGACCCTTGAAGTACACTTCAAGATAATCTTCAGTTTCCTCATATGATTTAATTATACTTTTACTTCGACTCAATTGCTCCTTTGTCGTTAAAAAGTTGAGCAACTCTCTACCTAATGTCACTTCTCCTCTTCCCATAATCCAGTACCTCAAAACGGCAACTTTTTCCAAGTATGGCCCCAACCGCTTGACAATAAGCTCTTTCAATAGACGTTTGTTCATAGCAGTCACCCTAAATATTAATTTTTTCTTACATCTATCACTTGACCTGTTAATTCTGACATTACAGTTTTTAGAGATATTGAAGCCACATTATGGCAATCCAATAGAGTCTCTTCAGGTTCTACGCCAAAGTTTTCACGTCGCATTGGTGTATTAGTCCTCTCCGGATTTACAGCGTTAATTCTAATACAACGTCCTTTTAATTCATCTGCTAATGCCTGAACCAGATTGACTACAGCTGCCTTAGTCGAAGAGTAGATTGAATATAAAGATCTTCCCCGCGTATAGGAACTTGAAGTAAACAGCAATACACTTCCTCCAAATTCTTGAAGATACCTAATACCAGCCTTTACTACATTAATAGATCCGAGGTAATTCACATTTACTTGTTCCATAATATCATCAACTTTCATTAATTCTATTTGCCCCATACGAAGAACGCCTGCCGTATTAATCACGTAGTCAATTTTTCCCTCCTTCCTATAAACTTCTCGCAACGCCTCGCTAACGTGATCAAAAACTGATACATCAACCCCATTTCGCCTTGAGAACCCATATGTTCTTGCCCCATTAATACTGGCAATCTTTACGATACTCTCTCCAATACCTCTACTAGCTCCAAAACATACAATAACTTTGTTTTTCAACTTATCCAAAGAGACATTTTCTGATACGAAGTGGCTCTTTAGCTGAAACAGCCTATCTGCCAAGTACACATCCTCAGGTGTAGAACGGCACTTTAAAATCGACCCAAACATCAAATTAAAATTACCGCCAAA
>JADQBQ010000051.1 GCA_016278505.1 Clostridiales bacterium | reverse complement strand
AATTTGTTTCGACCTTATATTTGGGGCTTCTGAGCTTATATCATAACTTTCGTCATAATCCCTCCATGGATTAAAAACATTTTCCGGTGATTCATAGGCTTTGAGTTCTTTTATGAATTTATTTATGTTGATATTCATGGTTGCTACCTTTCACTAGTTAGTTAATTCAAGCCTGATTCAGGCCTGACCTTGTTAAAGCAACCCTTACCACATTCTCTCAATACCTTCCGCTGTAATTTTGATTGCCCCTTCTTTTAAAAGTCGCCCAACGGCCCTTTTGAAGGCACGTTTACTTATGTTTAATTCTGCCTTTATATAATCAGGAGAGCTATTATCATTGATAGGGCATGGACAATCTTCCTATGAGTTCTGACAATCGATTCTGTAAGACTAAAATTTGTTTATTAATATCCCCTAAGCCATTTTCCGATGCTGGATTTCTTTTGGCTAAATAATCATCATAATTCCCATTGAACATTTGGATTTTGTGATTTTCAATTGTCATAATGTGGTCAGCAACAGAACTGATAAACCTGCGATCATGACAAACAAAAAATAATGTTCTATCATAGTTCCCCAGTGCTTCCTCAATGACATCCATAGAGTTAATAGCCTTTCCAGATACCCTGTTCTCCACCCTTGACATCAATACTACGCACTCAACGTGCCTTGAGGATACAAAAATAATGCCGCATCAATCTGGTATCCTCTTGGCGGCAGTGTTTATTTTCAACATTTATTTCTGTCAATTCTAATCCATACAAGCCTCTCTTATATTAAATTGCGGTATTCTCTTCTTCCATCCATAATGGCGTATATAATAACTGTGTTTACTTCCTTAATATATTTATAAAAAACTAGATGCCTTTCAACAATTATTACTCTGAAACCCTGCTTTCTCAGGATTGAATACTTCGGTGTACTTCCTGACTCCGGAAATTCTTGCAGACGATTGATTGCCGTTTCAATTTTATCCAGATATCCAAGTGCAATATCTACATCTCCGGAATCATCAGCAATATAGAATATGATTTCACGAAGCTGCTCCTCTGCCTTATCTGTTCTAAGAATATTACACTTCATACATTCTTCCTTTCCAATAAAGACGTACGAAGTTCGTCAAATGCGTCCTGCATCGGCGCCACTCTACCGGATTTCACATCATCTTCCGCTTCTGCCAACGTTTTCAAAAGCTCCAATTCAGATTTCATCTGATAGTAATCCTGCAGTCCAAGAACCGCTGTGTCACCACGCCCATTTACTGTAATAATAACAGCTTCTCTTGTTTCTTTGCACTGCTTGGATATTTCGCTATAATGATTTCTCAAATCTGCTGACGGCCGGATTACATACTCCATGGTATCACTCCTTTTTCAAGCATTTATTTATAGTCATATTATATCTATATATGACTATTTTATCAATACCATTTAGCGTTTCAAATTCTGTAAAAGGCGCGTCGTCGTCCATTCGACTTGCCTCGTCCTCTCGAACAACCACAGGCAACCACAGGGACGGTTCCTGTGGCAGGCAGCATATATAATACATTAGGAACAGTTGATGCCGACCCTTGGATTAACAATTTCCTTTACAGTACCTCATACCCATATAGTAATATATAGGTATGAAATTAAGTGCGAGCATTAAGAAACCCACAATTATATTAACTTTTACTCTTATACTGTTTTTGGCTACAATATATCTATGGAATATTGATTTAAAGGCTGTGGTGAATACTGCCGCCTCGGGCGACATAAAGTCCGCGGCACGGGCAATTGCAGGTGCGGGAACACCGGCTATCCTGATGAGCATTTACATTAATGCAGCTATCAGCATTATGGGAGTGGTACCTTCTGTCTTTTTAACCGGGGCCAATGTGCTGGTTTTCGGCCTGCACGGGGGATTTCTGGTATCTTGGGCGGGGGAGGTTATTGGTGCCGCAGTTTCTTTTATGCTTTACCGGTGGGGCATAAAATCCGCCGCCAGAATACCCACTGATCGCTGGAAACTTGTAAAAACTGTCAACACTTTACCCGGGTTAAGACAAATTTATTTTTTAATGGTACTGCGTATGGCTCCCTTTGTACCCTCGGGGTTAATTAATCTCCTCGGGGCCATAACTACCATTCAACCACGAAATTTCATCATTGCTACCACAGTCGGCAAGTTCCCCGCTTTACTACTGGAAACCGCATTCATTTATAACCTTATAAACATAAATAAAGGCTATATCAACCTGGGCATCGGTATTATGGTTACCGCCCTTTTGTATTTTGGTGCCAGAAAAGAGCTTGACCGCCTTTCGTGATGGACTTCGCACACTGGATTACAATTATTTTGACAAAATGCCCACAAATATCCTGCCTGTGTTCTGCGCCGGAGCTAATTAGTTAAAGTCATTATTTTTAATTTTAGTAGTTTTCCTTCTACCTATAAGAGGTATAAAGGCCGGTGTAACCTCTGCGTACTTAATATATTCATCACCGAAATAACTAATGGAATCAATTTCTTCCTGCCGGGCAAGACGCATATAAATCCACACTAAAACGGGGAACATCAATAATGTTGATAACGTGGGCCACTGTAATAAAAAGGCGATCATTATTATCATGAACGCTGTATATTGAGGGTGACGAATAAATGCATACATCCCGGTAGTTGCCATCGTGCCGCTTTGCTGTGCGTCATGTAGAACTCTCCAGGCGGTGAAGATCACGTACATGCCAATGAAAATCAGTATATTGCTTAACAAATGAATCGGTGCGGTATGGGGGTTACCATTATAGCCGAGAAAAGTGTACCATAAATGCCCTGAGTCATGCGTTAACAAGTTTAAACCGGGGTATCGTGTACCTAACCATCCGGAAAGCAAATAAATCGTTAGCGGAAAACCGTACATTTCAGTGAAAAGCGCTATAATAAACGCAGAAAAACCTCCAAATGAACGCCAGTCCCGAGAGGTTTTTGGTTTCACAAAGCTAAAAGCAAAAATAATAAAGACCAGGGAATTTATTATAACTATTGTCCACAGGCCGTATCCATTAGTTATGTTATCCATAATATGATTCTCCTTTCCTCATACTTCTATTAGAGATGCGCGCTGTGGTTAAAAATATAAGCAGAGTTTGTCATGTTGTTATAAAAAATTATACAAAGCAAATATATATAGGGTTTTACATAAGGATAACAGTTTTGAGACATTTAAAAGACTAAACCCTTACAGGCTTAGTCCAAAAGTGATACTTATTTGGTTTTACGTCTTGACCGTAAGGACCAATAACGCCATGCAAACCACAAACCGGCCAATAAAGCTATCCCCAACAGTAAATCTTCTAAGAACTCCATTTATTATTCCTCCTGTTCCACTATTCAGGACGCCGTGCAGGGGCAGGGACAAGCTTGTAAGAAACTCTATCGCGCTTACGGAAGTCCCGGTAAGGGTCAAACCGTTTTAACCTCAATGCATTAGTAACAACAGATACCGAACTAAAAGCCATTGCCGCGCCGGCAAGCACGGGTGATAAAAAGCCCAGAGCTGCAATCGGAATACCCAAAGAATTATATATAAGCGCCCAAAACAGATTTTGCTTGATATTGCGCATGGTTGCCCGGCTTAAACTTATGCTGGCGGCTACACCACTCAGGTCACCGCGCATCAGGGTGATATCAGCTGCTTCCATAGCAACGTCCGTACCAGTTCCAATGGCGAAGCCTACATCGGCGGTTGCCAGTGCAGGCGCATCATTTATACCGTCACCCACCATACCCACCACAAGGCCTTTTTCCATCAGTTTGCTTACTTCCCGGGCTTTATCCTGGGGCAGCACTTCAGCCAGCACGTTCTCCTGCGGTATCCCCACTTCTCTGGCAATAGCCATGGCCGTTCTCCGGTTATCACCGGTAATCATGATAGTCTTAATTTTAAGGTTTTCTAGTGTCTTGATTGCTTCCGCGGAGGTTTCTTTAACAGTGTCCGCGACAGCTATAACCCCCGCCGGTTTCCCGTTTACTGCCACCAACATGGCTGTTTTCCCTTGCAGTTCAAGGTCATCGGCGTGCTTTTCCAGCATGGTTATATCTACTCCTTGCGTAGACATCAGGCGGCGGTTTCCAACCAATAACCTGTAGTTATCAATAGAAACAGAAATACCATGACCGGGTATCGCTTCAAAATTCTGCGGTTCGGCCAGTTCAATCTGTTTCTCCCTGGCTCCTTTAACGATTGCTTCCCCCAGCGGGTGCTCCGAACCTCTTTCGGCAGAGGCAACCAAACGCAACAACTCTTCACTGGAAAACTTATCGACAGGTATTACCTCGGTTAATGACGGTTCTCCCCTGGTAATGGTCCCGGTTTTATCCAGAACTACGGCATTTAACGCGTGCGTTTTCTCCAGGTGTTCGCCCCCTTTGATTAGAATGCCGTTTTCTGCACCACGCCCGGTGCCGACCATAATCGAAGTTGGAGTAGCAAGGCCAAGAGCGCAGGGGCAGGCAATTACCAGTACCGCCGTGAAATTAATTAGGGCCCGCGAGAAATTTCCGGTATCGGCAACAAAATACCAGGACAGGAATGTAATTATGGCAACCACTACCACCGCCGGAACGAAATAACCGGAAATTACATCGGCAAGGCGTTGAATCGGGGCTTTTGATCCCTGTGCCTCTTCAACAATCCTTATTATCTGGGATAGGGCAGTATCTGACCCCACACGGGTGGCTGCAAATTTTAAGTTGCCATGCTTGTTAATGGTACCGCCGATCACCTCGTCATCCACCTGTTTATCAACAGGTATACTTTCTCCTGTAAGCATTGATTCGTCTACGCTGGAAAAACCTTCCTCAATAACGCCATCCACCGGCACTTTTTCACCAGGACGAACCAGTACTATATCCCCAACCTGCACGTCCTCTACCGGGATGTCCATTTCCTTTCCGTCACGTACTATTCGCGCAGTTTTAGCCTGTAGACCCATGAGCTTTTTTATCGCCTCGGACGTACGCCCCTTGGCGATTGATTCCAGTAGGCGTCCCAGAATAATAAGAGTAATGATTAGAGCGCCCGTTTCATAATACACATGACCCGTTGTAAAAAAGGTTGTCGTTACGCTATAAAAATAAGCGGCCGATGTGCCCATGGCTATGAGGACATCCATATTGGCGCTGCCGTGTTTCAAAGCTTTGAAGGCTCCCCGGTAAAACTGGTACCCGGCAATGAATTGCACCGGTGTGGCCAGTGCAAATTGAAAGACCTTGTTATGTACCAGGGCAGGTAGATGGAGGTTGAAAAGTTCTGCAAACATTACAGCAAGCAGGGGAATCGAAAGAGTTGCCGATAAAACTAGAATTGTCAATTGGCGCCGGGTTTCTTTTTCCCTTTCCAGTTTTTCCTTATCTTCGTCAAAACGGGTGTCGCCATCCTGCGCCGTATAACCTACTTCCTGTATAGCTTTTTTGAAATCCTTTTTATTTACCCGGTTGGGGTCGTATTCAATTGAAGCCCTTTCCATGGCAAAATTTACGTTAGCCCTGAATACGCCATCCAGACCATTGAGAGTATCTTCTACCTTGGTGGCACAGGCCGCACAAGTCATACCACTTATTTTTAAGTCAACCCGGTCAGCTAAGACCCGGTAACCAAGGTCGCTAATTATATCTGAAAATTCGCCTGTGCCTACAATGGAAGGGCTATATTTTATGGTCACTTTTTCAGCAGCAAAATTTACCGCAACCTCATTTACTCCATTTACCTTTTTTAGCTGCTTTTCAATTTTTGCCGCACAGGAAGCGCATTCCATACCGTTCACTTTAAAAGTGACTTTGCTGTCATCCATGGGCTATACCTCCAAACGAGATTAAAGACAGTCTTATTATTTACAAATTCTTTATCATTATATCCAAGTCCCGAAGGTAGTCTCCCAACCGGTCGCACCCGATTATCCCCGGCCTTGTCCCTAACTAACCATGGTTATCTGAGTGCTTTATTTAATTTGCTTTTAAAAATTACACTGAATCTTAATTGTTCCATTATATTTTTGTAAAATTTACCGTTTATAATCTAATTAACAACTAAACAGGAGGTATTAAGCATGACAAAGAAACTAATGGTGATGGCGGTTGTAGCGTTGATGGTGGGAGCGGTTATTGTGCCGACAGCCTTTGCGGCAACAAACAACTATGGCAATTGGTTTGATCAAATGTTTGGCTGGCATGACCAGTGGCTCGATCAGGCTGTTGACAGCGGGCAAATAAACGAGGGACAAGCTCAAGCCTGGGGCCAGCACTTTGATTACATGAGAGATTTCCACGGTAATAACGGAATGCCCATGATGGGCGGTTTCAATGGAAACTACGATGGTAATAACGGTTACGGTATGATGGGTGGAGCCGGTTACGGAATGAGCGGTTCCGGAGCGAACGGTTATGGAATGAACGGATACCAGGCACAGTAAATTTAGTACTAACGGGAAAAGGGAAGAGGTTAAAGGACCTCTTCCCTTTTATTAGTTAGGATAACTTACTCTTTAACTTCTATACATTTAGCTATAGCTTTATCCACCGCCATGGTTGTGTTACCCACTTTAAATACCACAGAAGGAAATTTTCTTATAATAGTTACAGACATCCCCGGCAGCACTCCCATAGCCATCATTTTCTTTATAATACTGGCGTCTTTTGTTTTGATCCCGGTTATTTTGCTTTCGACCCCCGGCTTGAGATCTAAAAGTATGGAATCACCTTTTTTATCAATATGTTGTGGGATATTTTTTGATAGCTTTGCAGCTTGTCCGATACTCATTATTTATTCCTCCATTTCTTTATTAACTTGATTACACCGGCATCAGGAAGCGTTTCATAATTACACCTCGGACACTTGTACTTTTTGCAGCAGCCACTCATGGCACACCCGCCGCAGCCCTTTTTGGACTCTTCTTCGTTAAATTCACAACCACAAAAGCTGCACTTCATTTTAAATTCCCCCTATTAGCATTAACACCCGGTAAAGCGCGTAACCGGCTAGAAAAGCAAAGGGGAAAATAAACCCGGCTACCGCCAATGCGGTTTTTAGTCCCCTTTCCTTGATCATCACACTGAACTGGGCAATACAGGGCACAAAAAGTGTTAAAGTCGCTGCCGCCACCACCAGCTGTGTAGTCGTTAATAGACCGCCCTGCTGCAGGTCGTATAATCCCGCGGCACCGTAATCGCGCCTAAAAAAGCCGAACAAAAAGGCTACTGCCGCATCGGGAGGTAAGCCAAGCAGTTTCATTACCGGCTCCAGGGCTTTGATGACAATATCAAATAACCCCGTTAGTTTCCCGGCCCAGATGAGAACACTTGCCAGAATAAAAATAGGTAAAATCTCAAAAAGGTACCACTGCATTCTGGTGTAGGTTTTGCTAAAAACATTAAGGATGCTGGGCATCCTGAGGGGAGGTACTTCCATGTAAAACATCGGGTTTTCTCCGGGCATAAGTTTTGCCGTCAAGTAGCCTACAAGCAGGAAAACTAATATGATAAAGCCGGTCCATACAGCCAGAGCCTGGGGTTTGCCGGATAAAAGTGCTAATATAACCCCCAGCTGGGCTGAGCAGGGTATGGCAAGCGCCAACAAAAGGGTGGATATAACCCGTTCCCTTTTGGTTTCCAGGGTCCTGGTAACCATAGTGGCCATTGTGTCACAGCCAAAGCCCAGGGTCATGGGAATAACAGCCCTGCCGTTCAGGCCAATCCCTTTAAAAATGCGATCCACCAGTAATGCAAGGCGGGGCAAATAACCCGAATCTTCAATTATGGAAAAGGCAATAAAGAAGGTTCCCACAATGGGTAAAATAATGGCGATGGCATATCTTATACCTAAAGTAACAATACCATATTCATTTGCAACCAGGTCCTGGATGGCCGGCCAGGGAATGTAACTGGCGACCCAGCTGTTTACAAGGGGATTGATGTAAGCTTCAAAGATTTCAATTTCCAGGTAGTCAACCAGTGTACCGGCCCCAAATACACCCACGAATTTATAGAGCCCGAAATATAAAACCAGTAATAAAATAGGCACCCCGGTGATCGGATTGAAGGTCAATTCGTTTATCAGACCATTGGAATTTTTCAAGCCTTTTTCCGGTTTAATTTCTACTGTTTCAGTTAAAATATTATTTACCTGTTCCTGTCTTTTAACTGAAATCACATAGTTAAGTGATTCGTTAAATTGTTTTGCCGTTTTTTGAATAATTTTTTGAATAAACATAAAAGCATTGGAGTCTTCTTTGGCTTCAACTAAACGATATATTTCTTCATCCCCCTGCAGCAAGAGAAAAGCTACAGACCTTTTGGATAAGTTGTACGAGTGCTTGAGACTGTCTTCAATTGTATTTATTGCTGCTTGTATTTCCGGAGGATAGGAATATTCACTAGCTAACGAGCCTGGCATTATTTTCAACCACCCTTTTAAGTTCCTCTATACCTACATTTCTAATAAAGACTGCGCTTATTACCGAAATCCCCAATTTCTTTTCCAGAAGGCGCACATTTATTTTCATACCGGCTTTTTCTGCTTCGTCCATCATATTTAGAGTCAAAATTATAGGTAAATCTGCCTCAATGAGCTGAAGAGTTAGGGGCAGCATTCTTTGTATATTTTTTGCATCTATGACGTGAATCACTGCTTCCGGGTGTTCATCCAGCAGCAGCCTGCGAGAAACAGCCTCTTCTTCGGTAATTGGGTGCATTGAATACATACCCGGGGTATCCACCACAGCAAAATTTTCATTTCCGATTTTAGCCTTTCCCCGGGATACTTCTACGGTGGTGCCGGGGTAGTTAGATACGGTAACGTAACTTCCTGTCAAACGGTTAAATAATACACTTTTACCTACATTGGGATTTCCGACCAGCACTATTTTTTTTAACCCGTGTAATTCAATAGGATCAGTATCGCTTCCACAGCAGCTGTTATTACTTTTTGATTTTCGGAAAAACAAAGAGATCCCTCCTCCGTTGCAAATGATAATTATTATCGTTTCTATTGTGTAATGTTACCATGGCAGTGTCACATCTATTTTGCATTTACTTAACGTTTTTGTGACACGCAAGAAACCGATTCCTTTGCATCTCTTTGCCATATCCATCGGATAATTTAAGGATAATGCCCATAAAAAAACCGTGAAGGGTTACAAGATTTTCTTGCAAACACCTCACGGGTAGGACAATATGGCACTTTTTTATTTTTTAGCTCTTTCAGATAATAACTCCCCGCCGACTCCTACATTATCTGGGTTACTTTCTTTAATTAGTACGGTGAAGGCATCCTTTGGCATATTCAAGGTATATGCAGCGGTATCTGTAAATTCCTTAACTAACTTTGACTTTTGTTCTTTTGTCATTTGTGGACCCTCCAAAATAATATATGGCATTTTTGCACCTCCTTCTATTTAACTATCCCCGAACTACGGGACAGCAATCCCGTTATTCGCAAATTAAACCTTATTCGGTCTTTTGAGTAACTAAACGGCGTTGAAAGTATATAAAAACCGGTAAGGGTATAACGATCCAGCCAAAACTTTTTATTAGGCTGTTTTTTGCTCTGGTAACCTGTCTTTCCTTTTCCCTTGCCACCATTGCTTCATATTGTTCCTGAAGCTCCTCTTCCGACAGGTTTGCTTCCTCATTAGCTGCCTCCGACCCGGTATTAGGTTTTGCTTCACCGAAACGTTTAAACTCCTCAAAATTTTGATGGTAAGGAGCAGGGTTAATGATATCTGCAACCGCCATAAAGGCGCCTACACTTCCGCCAATGGTCATCATTAGAGTGGCAAATAAAACTAAATAAGTATAGACATTTCTAATCACATCTTTCTCCCCTTTGTCATTTTCAATTTTAATTCCCACAATTACAAAGATAATAAAAACAACCAGTATGGATCCAATACCAAGAAACAATAAAGTCATTTTAAAACCTCATCTGTCATAATAATCACCCCGTGAAATGATCCTTTTCTACTTCCGCATCAGGACACCGCAATCCGCGTGAGTTCAAGGTGCCACTCCCCATTTTTATAAGTAGCCTTGTATTCCGGGAAAACAGCCCCCAGGTTGCCAAACCAGGAAGTTGCCTCAATTATAGCATGATTACCACTGAATTCCTGCAGCCGCACAGATAACAAAGCTCCATTTACAGCCCTACCCAAACGGCCCTGCTCGTCAACTTCGAACCTGGACCTATCTTCCTTAACTTTCTCAAAGGGGTAAACGTTAGCCGACAAATCTTTGAGCCCGATCAGTACCTCTTGCTTTGCCCTGTCACTTAGCCCTTCCAGTGTTTCAAGTTTGACGGCAATAAAATCATTACCCCCGCTTTCTTCCTGAAAGGCTGCCCTCATGGCCGTTACATAAAGGTCAACCCTTTTTATTTCTTCGGCAGTAATTTGGTCCCCGGGGCCTCCCTTTTCGCCGGCTCCCCCGTTTCCCGGCTTATCACCTTGAGAGGCACAGCCAGTAATTAAAGTAGCAATCAGAATGGTACATAACAGTCCTTGGGCTAACTTCTTCAAGCAAATTTTCCCCCTTAGTTAAAAACGCAATTACTTTTTTAGACGAATTATTGCTTAAACTGTTCCCTGATTGTACCGAAGGAAACGATTCATCTTTTCGGAATGAAACGGTGAGAGATTGTACACAAGAAAAACACACTTTAGAGAAGCTCCTAATGTGTGTTTTGAAGGACTACATTTTTTTAGAAAAGCAGAAACATCCCCAGCACTAACAGAACAAGTCCAGTATTAGCCCTCTAATCTTATCTATCTTATCTGCCAGAGCAACATTCCCTTTTTCCTCTGCCAACAGTGCCTGGGTTAATTCATCAACTTCTTTATCAATAACTTCTACCCGTAAAAGCATGTCACCATTATACCTGCGATCCCGCTGCACACTGTAAAAATTCTTGGTGACAAAAGACAGGTACTCCTGGATTCGTTTTTTATAATCCAATATATCAGGTACGTTTTTTGATGCCTTAAGCCTGTCACCTGCACTTTTTATTCTGTTCAGCATTTCCTTAAGTGCCTGTTCCTGTTGATCCTTATGCGCCGACTGCATTGTATCCGAAAATTCTTTACCCCTTTCGCTTTTTACAACCGGCGAATTATAGGCACTGCTAGTGCTTTTGTCAATTGAAGAAACCTTCATCCTTTTGCCTCCAAATTATTGACTAAGCGGAACCTGTAGCCCCGCGCGGGTCGTCTCGATCAGTGATAGTCCCTTACCACCGACCTCTGTAAGACTAGGTGTTTGAGTTGTCGTAAAGGGATGCAGCATATCGCCCTTCTTTTCTTGCATCATTTTCTCTCAACTACTTATTACTACCCCTTCTCAGAGTGGTCAGGCTCGCTTAGTGCTTCTCGTGGCTTTACGCCCAAGAGCGAACTCAAGGCCTCAACGGCCTTGCCAACGTCTAACTCGGGATTCACGATGAGATGCAACAGCAGTCCGTCACCTAAAGCGGCGAGCAACATCGCAAGCGCTGACGGTGCCAGGCCCGGCTTCAAATTGCTGCGGCCCTGATCATTGCGTATCAGCTCCTCAAGCACTTGGCGATAATCACGTAGCAGGTCTGCCATACGCTTGCGAAGTAGTGGTTCGCGTTCAGCCTCGCGCATGGACTCCATCAACACCAGTGTCTCTACGGTGTCAAATTCGTTGCGACTTGTCAAGGTTACTTCGATGAGCGCCATCAGTTCTGTAAGCGAGTTGAGCTGCCGTAGCGTGGCAAGGGGGAGCACATCCTCAACTGCACGCAACACCGCCTCGATGAGAAGTTCTTGCTTACTGTTAAAATGATAGCTCACCGTGCCGTGCGGCAAATCCGCCCGTTCTGCAATGGCTCGCGTAGTCACACGCCCCCACCCGAGTTCTGCAACCAGGTCAGCAGCTGCACGCAACAGTCGATCCTTAGTCACTGCAGAAGCACGTCGATCCTTGTTATTTAGTTTTTGTCCATTAAAACTGTCCATTTGGACAATTGTACTCTTGCCGACAGTTCTTGTCAAAGGTCGGAAGTTAGGCCTCAGAACATAATGCCAATAATCTACCTCTGGTCCGCTTCAGTAAAGCTACTCCTGAGTCGGAAATCATAACCTTTCTTGATCTTTTAACAAGTCGGTCCACACCTTATTCAACCATGTCTCCCGTGGCTCCGTTGGCGGCAGGCTAATGGGACACTCTTGTGTGGCTACGGTAAGGAATTGGGCCATTTTTTCACGCCATACCTCAAATTTACCGTCTATCGATATTTATTTGTGTTTCTATGCTATCAACACCTTCTGCTTTGATAAAGTATTCAACCTGTCTAGGGTGCAGTGTCCCCATGTTTAGGACTAAAACATCAATTATACCTGCATTATTTCTAAAGTGTACAGCATTTAGAACGCATATAAACGAAGGGGATATACATCAGTCGAATGACTGCTGTATATCCCCTTTTAGTATCCACTTTATTTCTTAAAACCTGTGTAAATGTGGATGGCGTCTCTCAGAAATTCTGCCGTACCCGGCTGCTTTTTGTCATAGTACACCTTAAACCGTTCGTCATCTACATACATTTGAGCAATACCTGCATGTGCTTCTTTACTGTACTCGCTCCAGAAATAAGTTAACCACTGCTTATGCAGTTCTGCCGCTCTTTGCGCAATATCGCCGGCAGGGTCTCCAGTTTTAAAAGCTTCTGCTAGAGTGGTGGTCACTTCATTTTCCAGTCGAGTGACCTCTTTATATTCTTTTTGTGTCATGTTCTTCAGCTGTTCATTAGATTTGTTCACAGTATCGTCGCCATACTTATTACGAATTTCTTCACCATACTTTTTCTCATTATCATCAATCAGCTTTTGCTTAAACCCTTCGAACTTTTCTTTATCGGTCATGGTCATTCCCCCTTCTGATGAGGCAATTGTTTTTTCCACATTAACGATTAGCATATCTAACCGCTTTCTTTTTTCCAGGAGTTGCTCACGGTGTTCTTTAAGGGCTTCAGCCTCATTAAAGGAAGGGTCGGTCACAATTTTTTTAATACGTTCTAAACTGAACCCTAATTCTTTGTAGAACAGGATTTGCTGTAACCTAGCAACTTCCGCTTGACCATAAATCCGGTATCCTGACGAGGTTATTCTTGCCGGCTTAAGAATGCTAATCTCATCATAATACCGAAGCGTTCTGGTGCTGACTCCTGCTAACCGACCCAGCTTCTGTACTGTGTATTCCATATGAGCACCTCCCACAATATAAACTATAAACCTTTACGTTGCGTCAAAGTCAATCACTTTTTTGCAGAAAAAAATCACCCTGCTTTACCCAGGTCTGAGGAGTCTCCTTTTCTGAGGTTTAGGGGTAAAAAAGTCATTATAGGTGCGTGATTCCCATTGAGTTTGATCGAAGGTTAATTCCCAAATCTTTTCGTCATCTTCATTCTCGATATTAACCCTAATAATATTAGAGCCTAACGGGAAATCATCCCCATGGCTCGAAAAATAAAATATATTGCCTTTACTGCTTCCGTGAAATCCCCTACCTGAAGTAAGGGCAACATTGTACTTATCTACAACGTCAACATCCAATAAATGAAAGATTTCTTCTTTTTCAAAAAACCCGGGTAAAAAGTTTAATTACCTGCAGTGGATATTTTAAACTTTACCCGCTGTAGCTTTTCACCCACACTACGCAGCTTCAGAGCTGTTTCTTCTGTGTCAGGCAAAGAGTGAAATGTAACCTTTAACCAGGACACGTCTCAGGTGCTCCAATACCGGGCCCTTTCTCCAGAATTTGCCGGCCCTTAATCTAAAGTCCGGCCGGTAGTAATCTGCGGGCCGGGTCTCCAGTCCTGTTGGTATCGGGAACATCCCAGTCCAGGGAACGGACTTCACGATTACGGCGCAGGTGTCCTGTATAAACGTAAAAAGCGATGCGAAATAACCAGGTGGAAAGGGCAGATTCCCCCGGAACCCGTCCAGGGAGACGGCAACCTGGTAAAAGGTTTCCTGAGTGAGCTCCTCCGCCAGGTGATAATTTCCACCCATCCGGTAAAAAAAATGTAATTTTTTATTGCTTAAAATATTTTTTAAAGCATGTGTAACATTTTCCCCTTTCATAACACTCATATATATAGAGAGGTTTTTTTATATAGAAAGCAGAGGAGGGAGTGCCGTGTCCAAACCGGGCGGGGCATTGGATAAAATCGATTCAACTGAACAAATAGTTAACCGGATTTATACTACTGCTTTTAGGTTGACCGGAAAAAGCCGCAGTGCTGAGATGCTTGCTATCAAAGCGATAAAAACTGTGATTAACAACAAAGAAACGCTAACTCTACAATCAGCCCTAAGTGGCTTATGTACTTCATTCTTGAATAATCCCGGCCCGGTACCGCTTAAGAATTTTGACTCCCAGAGAAATAACCCTTACCACCGGGAAGTTAATGCTGAGCAGATACAACAGGTACTTCTTTGCCTGGAACCATTGCAGAGGTTAGTTATAGTCTTGAGGGAGATGTGGCAGCTTTCGTATTGGGAAATTGCAAGTTTAAACGAACTGGACAAAAATAAGGTAGCAGAGGTGCTGGCACAAGGTAGATTAAGGCTTAGGAATTATTTTTTTCCTCAGGTAACCGGTGAAGGTTCGGATTGTTGTGGCATGGGGGAGTAGGTATGAGAAGAGAAGATAAAGCAATTACTGTAATACTAATTGTAATGATGTTATTTCTTATCGTTGGTATGTTGGTAATGACGGATTAATTAGGTGGTGATTCTATTGATAGGGCCTGGGCCTGGTGGGAGTGGTCCTTGGCGGGATTGGTCTGGAAACCAAGATGCAGCAAAAGCAATTTTAAACGACCGGGAGAAAAGAGCCAGCAGGAAGGGCGAATGGGAAAAGTCTTTATTTAATCATTTTTTGACTGCCAAATGGAGAAATAAAGCCATTATTATTTATGCACTTCTATCATTCCTGGTGGCTGCAATTAATTCAATTAATGAGCTCATTGAAATAGATACAGATGTTTTTGAAATGGCAGCTATCATATTAACTACCACCCAAGGTTTTTTTACCGGCATTATATATTTTGACGGTATTCTTACCGGGTATCGAGGGTTTTACTTAATCCCTTTCCTACTTGGTGGCGCAATTTGGTATATAACCGGAATAGTGCTTGAAAATGTATTTAGAAAGGGAGAATTGAACGAAAAAATAGTGTTGTTAACCAGTAATATAGTAATATGGCTTGGAATATTTATTGCGATTCTTGGCTTCCTTTATTCATAAATGTGCATAGAGATTTGAAAATTATTGTTTTCCCGGGCGTGATGGTTCACAAATGAGAACCTGCAAACATTATTCTATATAATTGTACAAGTAGTATGCCTACAAGTGGCAGGGGTAGTAGTGCCACTATATGAGGTACTGTTGCCAGTCACCTTTCTTGCTCTATTTGACGCACGCTAAAACTTCTTTGTCAAGTTCTGATACAGGATTGATATGACTTACTAATCCTATATCTCAGTCACTTCACCACTAAACCAATGAATATAGCCGTAACGTTTGCAAATTAAAGTTACAGCAGACGCATCTAGCCAATCCAAGTCAAAAAAGGCTAAAACTCTTGAGTTGAGCAATGCTTTTTCTAATTGAAATTTTGTGTGTTTACAATGATTACACTTAACTTGTATCTCGTTTGCTTTATACTCCCGACCAATTTTATCTACCCCAATTTCTTTTGCCTTTTCTTCACCTTCTTTTCTCAAACGTTTTAACTCTTCTTTACCGTAAATTTCTTTCACCCGCATCAGGCGCATGCCGTTGGGAATTACAATTAATGAGGCACCGGTATCGGCAAAGACTGCCATCCACAGGTTTGTT